>CAWBBY010000013.1:0-278000 GCA_963787145.1 uncultured Acidobacteriaceae bacterium | reverse complement strand
TACCAACAATCTGCGCACGGAGTACCCCCGCCTTGCACCATCCGCAAGGCGGCAGCGTCGCGAATATCCTCCAGAATCGAAGGATCGCGTTGGAGCGAAGCCCCCTACGCTTCAGAAAAAACGTGCCTCAGGGACTAAAGAGTCCGCCTGAGAGCTACTCTCTCCAAATTGAGTCCCGTAGGGACGACTGAGAGTAGCCCAGGACGTGAGTCCTGGGTGTACATTCCCACTGAGACCAGTCCCGTAGGGACGACTGAGTGTGCCCAGGACGCTAGTCCTGGGTTTTCCTGGACTTTGGAGAATGGTTAAGGGCGCCCAGGATTACATCCTGGGTCATTTTCAGCCGTCCCTGGCGGGACTGATCATCCTTGCAAATAGTACCCAGGACTCACGTCCTGGGCTACTCTCAGCCAGTCTTGTCCAAATTAGGTTTTATGAATGAGGCGGAAAGCCTGCTAGGTTGAGGTTGGGATTTCTTCCAGGAAAACCAATCTCAATCAGGAGGAGCTTTCCGCCATGAGTGGAGTATGCAGTATTTTTTCGCAGGTTTTGGGGGTATTTTCTCGGGTCGAGTTTGAACAAGCGGTTTGCCAGCATCGAGCGGAGCATCACGCTCGTGGATTTAGCAGTTGGAGCCAGATGGTGGCGATGTTGTTCTGTCATTTGGGCAGAGCGCAGTCGTTGCGAGAGATCTGCGGAGGGCTGGCGGCCTGCGAAGGCAAGTTGAGGCATCTGGGGGTGGATCAGTGCCCTAAGCGTTCGACGTTGGCCTACGCCAACGAACATAGACCATGGGAGCTGTACCAGACGGTGTTTGAGCAGTTGCTGGAAAAGTGTCAGCGGGAGGTGCGGGGAGGGAAGAAATTCCGCTTTAAGAACAAGTTGCTGAGTTTGGATGGCAGTGTGATTGACCTCAGCGCGACGATGTATGACTGGGCCCGGTTCCGCCGGACCAAAGGTGGAGTGAAACTGCATTTGTTGCTGGATCACGACGGATATCTGCCCCAGTACGCGGTGATCGAGCCAGCCAGCAAGGCGGAAATCCAGGTAGCGCGCAAGCTGGTTTTAGAACCGGGCACGATTTTGGTGTTCGATCGTGGGTATACCGATTACAAGTGGTTCGCCAGCTTGACCGCGCAAGGTGTGTACTTCGTGACCCGGCAACGGTGGAACAGCTATCGGAAGGTAGTCAAGGAGCTGCCGATCCCGGAAAAGGGCAACATCCTGGCCGATCAGATGGTGCTGTTGGGCCACCGCGGTTACCGCACCGGGGTGCCGGTCAGGCGGGTGGCAGTGCGCGATCCAGAGACAGGCAAGAAGTTCGAATTTCTTACCAACAAACTGGATTTTGCTGCCAGCACGATTGCGAAAATCTATCGCGATCGTTGGCAGATCGAGACTTTTTTCAAGGCCCTCAAGCAGTCTTTGCGGGTCAAGACATTTGTAGGCACCAGCGCCAACGCCCTAAAGACGCAGATCTGGACCGCCTTGATCGCCATGTTGATTCTGAAATATCTGAAGCTGAAATCAACCTTCGATTGGTCGCTCTCCAATCTAGTGGCCTTATTGCGCCAGCAGTTGTTCGTATACCGCGACTTGTGGGCTTGGTTAGATTGTCCTTTTGAACCGCCGCCTGCCCTGGCAGGAATTCATGATCAGCTTCGGCTGGCGCTCTAATTTTCTTAGCTTTCTTTAGGACAGCTGAAACCTAGCCGACCGTCAAAAAACCTAAATCGCCCTACAATCGGGAGCTCTATAGCAAAACACTTGGACAGCACGTTTCTCAATCTACCGCTCCCCTCACCCCAACCTGATTTTGCAATGACCGGTTGCAGCACTCGTTTGTCCAATAAAATCAACGCTACAGGGTCGACCAATCCGCTAATTTGGACAGCTCTGACTCTCAGCCGTCCCTACGGGACTCAATTTGGAGAAGTAGTTCTCACGCAGACTCTTTAGCCCGTACATCAAGATCAAGAGAAAAAATGGGCTGCAACTAAGCCCGGGTTCAAAAAGCGATAACCAAGGGAACTCAGGGGTGCTCCAAACCTCGCATTTTGCTCCGCGGCTTCAGCAGTAGAGCTGCGTCATCTGCCACAGAGGGATGCATCGGATTGGGAGGACGACCTCCCCGGAAGTGACGCCAGAACCATAGCAATAGCGCCGCTACAACGATGAATTTGAAAAACAGGACGATAGCGGTCTGGTCCATGCTTCACGCTAACACGACTTGTCATGGGTGCGACCCGGATTTCCTGTACGTGGCTCCATCCCACGAGTGCGTGTGCGGCTTTCAGTAAGGAAAGCCGCATGAACTTCGCCAGCGCCAACGAGCTCCACAGGAAATCCGGGGGGTACAGGCTGCATATATGATGATGTGAGTTTCAGCGAAGCCACAACTCCCATCGTTCGGAGCCGCCCTGCTTGCTAGACCAGGAAATCTCTCACTATCGCATCATCGAGCGAATTGGGGGCGGCGGCATGGGTGTGGTTTACAAGGCGGAAGACACCTGTCTGCACCGCTTTGTGGCGCTGAAGCTATTGCCGGATGCGGTCTCGCTTTGGTGGGTGAACCCGTCCAGTTCCTATTGGGTTCTACTAGAGAGACGGTTCTCACGCAGACTTTTTATGCCCAGTCGTCTTCGACCCGGATTTTCTGTACGCTGCCTGGATACGACCGCGCGTGCGGCTTTCATTTAAGGAAAGCCGCATGAACTTCGCCAACGCCAACCAGCTTCACAGGAAATCCGGGGGATGGCTAAGCCTTTGTTGGCTCTTGATCTGCTGTTTGGCTGTCGCCATCCATGCGACGCCGGCGTTCGCCAAACAGCGAGTGGATCTGATCGTGGCACACGGCACCCTGGTCACGATGGACGGAAAGCGCCGCATCCTGGAAGATGGCGCGATCGCGGTTCAGGGAGATGCCATCGCGGCCGTCGACACAACCGCGAATATCGACGCCAAGTATGAATCGGGTAACGTCATCGATGCACGCGGGGGCCTCATTCTACCGGGACTGATCAACGCCCATACACATATGAGCATGAGCTTGTTCCGCGGCCTGGCGGATGATCTTTCTCTGGATGATTGGCTGAACAAGTATATTTTTCCTGCTGAGCATCGCTATGTCACCAGGGATTTCGTTACCTGGTCGACGCGGCTTAGCCTGCTGGAGATGTTGCGCGGTGGCACAACCACCGTCGCCGACATGTATTACTTTGAAGAGGAAGTGGCAGAAGCCACGAAAGCCGCCGGAATGCGTGGCGTGCTGGGAGAAACCCTGATCGGCTTCCCTTCTCCCGATAGCCAAACCCCTGCCGCCGCGCTCACCTATACCGAGTTATTTCTGAAGCATTGGAAGGGCGACCCACTGATCACGCCTGCGGTGGCGCCGCATTCCATTTATACCTGCCCGGAGACGCTTCTCAAGGCTGCTGCAGCGCTCGCCCAGAGCAACCAGGCGCCGCTTCTGATCCACGTAGCCGAGGCTCCGTTCGAGATCGAGAAGAGCCGGCACGACCATGGCCTCACGACCGTCCAATATCTTGCGCGCATCGGCCTGCTGGGACCGAATGTCCTGGGCGCGCATTGCATCTGGTTAGATCAGGCGGACGTGCAGACGCTGGCGCACTTCGGAGTAGGCTGCTCCTACAACCCTTCCAGCAATATGAAAACGGCTGCCGGCCTGATGCCGGCCGTGGAGTTGCTCTCGGCGGGAGTCGCCGTCGGTATCGGAACCGACGGTGCGGCCAGCAATAACAACCAGGACATGTTCGAGGAGATGGACCTGGCTGCCAAGCAGCAAAAGTTCGCCCGCATGGATCCCAAGGCGCTGTCGGCGGCACAGGTCGTAGAGATGGCTACCATTACCGGCGCGCGCGCACTGCATCTTGAGGGGCAGATCGGTTCTCTGGAAGTGGGCAAGAAGGCGGATCTCATCGTAGTGGATACCAGCGCTGCGCACGCCACTCCGATGTATGACGTCTATTCAGCCATCGTATATGCACTCAAGTCCTCCGACGTGAGGACGACCGTCATTGGCGGCAAAGTAGTGATGGAAGATCGGCGCATGCTCACGCTCGATGAGCCGGCCATCCTGGCAAAGGCGGCGGAATACGCCAAACAGATCGACGCCTTCTTTGACACAAGAAAGAGCCCAGCCGGAAGATGATGAGGAGACCAGCGCGCTAGATTTGCCTTCTTCGCATCCTTCTCCTGTTGTGAGAAGCCCCAGATCCACTCCATACCACGATCGCGGTCACCAGGTGTATCCAGAACCACAAGTCGAACCCCTGATGCGCATGAATAAAGATCAGGACCAGCACCCTTGGAAGCAAAAGCCACACGACAGCAGCCCAGGGCTGAGGGACAAAAAACCACCACATGTGAATCCATCCGATAAACAGCGAAAGCCTGGGCAGAAACAAGGCTAAAACAAGAAACCAGAAAGGGATCCCGTGCGTCAGCGTCCACGTTGGCATTGGCATGTGTTGGCTCCCGGCCCAGAGTGTACAGTCGCCACCGTACAGTGGCAACCTGCCGCAATAGCATACCTGCCGCCGGCCACCTAGCCAATTATGGGGTTATGCAGGCCCAGCCTCTCGTTCCGTAACGAAGGACGGGTGCCAGGGACTTGGACAAGTGTGTCGCCTTATTCTGAGACCTGGCGCCTGCTTTGTGCTGCTTTCCGAGTCCTACTGGTCGTAGTTGGCCCACACGCGGCAAACCTTTCCAGCGGAATTCAGTAGCATCACCTCGGCGGTTTTGCTGCCGCGAACATTGCTGATGTAATAGACGACGATCGTCTCTGTGCCCCAAAGCGCATCGATCAGATCGAAGCGCAGATCCGGAAAGGTCTCAAGACCTCGGAGGAAATAATCCCGCAATGCAGCTTTTCCCCGCACCGTGCCATCGCCGCTCAGTATCTTCAGGGCAATCGGCGAGACAAGGAGCACCTCATCATCGTAATGACTCAGAATTCGTTCCAGGTCGTGGCTGTTCCAGGCGTCAACCCAGTCTTGAGCAAACTCGCGCGCAAATGAAGCCTGTAAAGGTAAGATCGCGTCCCCCATATCCTCTAATTAGCAACCAACTGCGCGCTGCTTGGACTGATATTTGTTTCCGCGTCGCGCTGAATCAGTGTCAAGCTTACATCGTCCAAAAGTGGATTACCCTGCGCAAAGTCCTGTACGGCGGCGAGGAGCATCATGAGCGTGGCTTGAGCAGACTGCTGTTTGGTCTCCAGAAATGATGCCATTAACCGGTCCAATCCGAACTCTTCTCCCGCATTGTTACGGCATTCGAGTACGCCGTCGGAGTATGCGACAAGCGTGTCACCGGGTTCGAGCATCAGCTCGCCTGATTGGAACTCCGCACCTTCGAGCGCACCCAGCAGCGGACCGCCTTCCTCGAGCAGATCCGTTCGTCCATCCTGGCGAAGCACTATCGGCGGGCAGTGGCCGGCATTGCAGTAGGTGATCGCGCCTGAATCGCAGTCAATTTGCGCGAAAAACGCCGTGACAAACGGTGCTACCGGCCGCAGATAGCACAGGTGGCGATTGATTTCCCAGGCGATTCTTCCGGGGTCAAAGTCTGGACGGCCATAACTCTGCAAAAGGCCTGCCAGATGAGTGAACCACATGCCAGCAGCCACGCCTTTACCGGCGATATCTCCAAGCACGGCAAGAACCTTTGAACCATCCTGCGACAAGGTTGTAAAGTCCCCGGAGAGAAAACGCGCGGCGAAGACCTCGCTGGCAAATTGTAAGTCGCCGTGGCGCAACGCACGTGGACCGCTGAGTTTGCGCTGGATCTGTACGGCGTCGAACAACTGTGCACGGAGATCCATTCTCTCTCGCTGGAGCGAGTACACGTCCTCCTGCACGGGCGCCGTCGATGACGGCGCCATGGTCGAGGACATCACCAGGGGTTGAAACAGTAATTGAACTGTGTTTCCATTTTGGTGCGTGCCGCCGCTCCCGTACCGCGAGTCAAATGGCACTACTCGGTAGGTGTTCAACATCCACCTCGTTTCGATTTTGATCGTTCGTTTTATCCTACGAACCGGTAGCCGGTTCCATGCACGGTGAGAAAGTATTGCGGTTGTTCAGGATCGGGCTCGAGCTTTTGGCGCAGATGCACCAGGTGCGTATCGACTGTACGGGTGGTTGGAGAATTTTCGTATCCCCAGACATCCTCCAGCAGTCGATCGCGGCTCAGCGTTTCACCAGAATGGCAGATGAAATACTTCAGCAGTTCGAATTCCTTGGACGAAACATCGAGCACCTTGCCTGACCTGAGCACACGACAGCGGCGCAGATCTACTTGCACGTCAGAAAAAGAGTGCTGATCCTGATCTTTGGGTAGGACCGCGGTGCGCCGCAGGACGGACTTAACGCGCGCCAGCAACTCGCGAATCGAGAATGGCTTGGTCACGTAGTCATCCGCCCCGAGTTCAAGGCCTACCACCTTGTCTACTTCCTGGCCGCGAGCGGTGAGCATGATGATGGGGATAGAAGCGCGTTTGGCGCGTAGTTGCCTACATACCTCCAGTCCGCTCATCCGGGGCATCATGACGTCTAGAACCACAAGATCGGGAGACTCTTCGAGCGCGCGCTGAAGCCCCTCGACCCCATCGTGCGCTGTAATGACTTCGTAGCCTTCGAACTCAAAGTTGTCGCGAAGTCCACCCACCATGGCCGGCTCGTCCTCCACCACAAGAATCTTCACCGGCTTATGTGTTTCCATTCGTTTTACTTTCTCTTCTGGTTTCATGCTGGCACCTGCTGGAGCTCGGAATCTTGTATCGGCAATGTGATGATGAATTTACTGCCGCGCCCGGGCGCGCTCTCAACCGCCACTTCGCCCCCATGAGCCTGGACGATGTGCTGGACCAAAGACAGCCCTAATCCGCTGCCCTTGGTGTTATGCACCAGAGGATCGCCGACGCGATAGAACTTCTCGAAAATTTTGAGCTGCTCCTTTGCGGGAATGCCGATTCCGTGATCGACGACCTCGAGGTTGACGTCACCGTCGCGGCGGTAAAGATGGACGCCGAGATATTTCTCTGTCGCCGAGTACTTCACCGCATTATTCACCAGGTTCAGCAACGAACGGGCAATCGCTTCACGATCCACTCGCAGTTGAGGAAGATTGTTGTCGATTTTCTGTTCGAACTGGAACCCGTTCTGCTCAATTTCAAAACGATACGAGTCGAGCGTGCTCCGCACCAGGTCGGCCATGTCGGTTTCGCGAAAACTGTACTCTTTCTTGCCCGCCTCGATGCGGGAGAAATCAAGAATATTGTTGATCAGTGATGTCAAACGCTCACTCTCTTTGCGGATGATCTCGTAGTATTCCTGATGTTTGCCACGAGTGGAGATGCGTCCCAGCTCCAGGGTTTCCGCATAAAGGCGGATGAGCGACAGGGGTGTCCTCAGCTCATGCGAGACATTGGAAACAAAATCGGATTTCAATTTCGCCAAGGCAAGTTCGCGAGAGACGTTTCGATAAGCGAATATCATTCCGCCACCCATCAGCAGCGAAAGTGCCCCCAGGCCTCCAAACGCTAAATGCGTCCAGTGATTGCTGATTTCCGCAATCGTGGTCCCGTACGGTCTGATACCCAGAATCAGGTGTGGGAAAACGCTAGTGATGGGACGCTCCACTTCGGGCGCCCCTCCATTCCAGCAAACGGAAGCGGCCAAAGGAGTCTGTTCTTTTTCCTTCCGAATCGTGATCGCGGGTGCAGGATGTGACGGATCGTTCCGATTCTGATCCGGCAACACCTCGTTCAAGGCTTGCGGGAAAAAGCTGCTCTTCAAATAGTCCTCGTCGTAGATGAAACCGGCCAGCGAAGGATGCTCAGGATTCGAGCCGCGAGGCAGGAAGTACACGAGAGACTCATACTGCGTTTTGGTACCCCTGGACACCGACGGCTCGGCAGTGATGTAGACGTGCCGCCCTTCCATCGCTTTATTCTTTTTCACCATGCCGATATATTCTCCGGGCCACATGTCAAAAATACCCTGGAGATCGGAGGAGAGCTCTTTGTGTTCTGCTTGAAAATCGGGATCGGTCATCTTGCCAGGTTGAGATCGAAAATCGAACTTGCCCTTCCCAGTCCAAAAAAATGCGTGGGTGATCTCCGGATGGGTGGTTAGAAAATTATCGAGTTGTTCAGGATGGCCTACATCGGGGAAGTTCGCGCTGGCCTTCTCTGATGTCTCGTAGGCGCGATCGACGATCTGCTCTTCGGCGATCTTTAGCGTGTGTTCATAGTCCAACCGGATGGCGGCCTCAAGCATCTTGCCGCGCTGAACGTGCCTGAGATAGACGGCACTGGCGACGATCAGCGCGGCTGCCGGCAACATCACTGCCAGCATGAACACCAACATGGGTGGCGGTTTGCGCCAATGTCGCAGTGTAGGCTTCACCATAGGTCCGCTTCCGGAGAGTTGCTCACTGAATCGAGGATAAGGCCACAGATTGGGCGCTATGTCATGGCGACGCAACAAATTGCAAAAAGTTGTGAATTCACAGGATTAGGGTCGCTTTACATGTCTTCTGCGAGACAGATAGCATGACATCGCACGGCCTTGGGGTCCTTTTTGAGATGCGTAGGCTGGCCTTACTGATTTTTCTATTGGGAATTGCAATGCCGGCCCTGGCGGTTAAACGGGTCACGGTTGAACAACTACAGCAGATATTGGCGGGGATGCATGGCAAGCGTGACGACGAAGCCGCTCGCCAACTTTCCAATCTTGAACTGGTAGAACGCTTGAGCAGCGACAAGCTTGCGCTCTGGCAAGCAGACCTGCCCGGCCCTGAGGCTCGGCTGTGCTTGACCAACCTGGCTCGGGAATCAGTTTTCCTCGATCTTCCCCGGGGGGAGCTTCCTACCCTGCCCCCTCCGGACCTCCCAGAGCAGCGTCGCATCATGACTCTCACTGTGGATTACGTCAGCAAGACGACCCACCAGCTGCCAAATTTCTACGCGACACGGGAGACGACCCGCTTTGAGGACACGCCGCAAGGACACGGGCGAAACGGGTCTTTCGTACCATACCAGCCGTTGCACGCCGTAGGCAGCTCCAGCGCCACCATGATGTATCGCGATGGTGAGGAAGTAGCAGACGCAAGTACGGGCAATAAACCACAGGAGCCTACAGTGGGTCTGAAGACCTCCGGTGAGTTCGGCGGCATCCTGCAGACTGCGCTGCTGGATGGCGCCCAGAGCAAGCTGGCCTGGAGCCACTGGGAACAGGGTGCGCACGGACCAGAGGCGGTTTTCGCCTTTGAAGTGCCCAAGGGAAAGTCGCATTACCAGCTAACATTTTGCTGCCTCTCAGAGGGCGCCGCTAACCGTGTTCTTCAACGATATTCCGGCTACCACGGGGAGATCGCCGTCGACCCGGCAACTGGAGCCGTTCTGCGCCTGACGCTCGCGGCCGACCTCAAAGCAGACGGTTCGATGACCAGGGCAGACATCATGGTCGAATACGGGCAGGTGGAGATCGGGGACAAGACCTATATCTGCCCCACACGGAGTATCTCCATGTCCGTCGTACCGGCGGACACGTACCGTTCACCCGCGGCGTCGATGGGCCTGGGCACGCTTATGCAATCCGGGGAGCTGCGTACCTCTCAGCTCAGCGACGCTGACAGCACTGTCGTAGAAGCTGCTCCGGGAGCTTCGAAGAAACAGCTGAATGAGGTGGTCTTCAGCGAATATCACCTGTTTCATGCCGACACACGCATGCTGGCGGGGACAGGCACCGATTCGATCCCGTCCAGTCATGGCGCAAACTCCACTCCTCCTCCGGACACAGGCCACACCGAAGTAGGAAAGGCCAGCCCGGCTCCCACGACCGTGGACCGGACGGAGGCTGCTCCGACAAATAAGCCGCTGCCAACCCCTTCGGCGGCTCCGGTTGCAGAAGCGCCCGCGCCAACGCCAGCGGTGGCAATACAGCCCGCAGCTCCTGAGATGACCGATGCGATTGCAACCGCCTTGCCCACAAGTCCGATCCCGGACACTGGTTTCGTGTTGCGCGAGTCGGCGCGCCTGGTGGACGTTGACGTAGTAGCTTATGACGCAAAGGGGCATCCCGTCAGCGGCCTGAAGCCGGAAGACTTCGAGATCTACGACAACGGACGCAAGCAGAAAGTGCAATTTTCCAGCCAGGCAGCCAATCTCACGGATCAGCTATCTGGCCCTGCAACAGAGCGGTTGGGAAAGCAGCCTACCTTTTCAAATCGTCCCGCCACGGACGCAGATACAACACCCCGGAATGCGGACCAGCAAGGCAGCGTCACCGTTCTTCTGATCGACTCCAGCAACCTTGCATGGACGGATCTTACCTCCGCTCGCCAGCAAATGCTGCGGTTTCTGCGCGGGCTTCCCGCCAACGACCGGGCAGCCATCTACGTGCTGAAAACGAGCAGCTTTCAGATACTTGAGGAGCCAACGGCCGATCACGCCCTGCTCCAAGCGAAGCTGGCCCAGTGGATGCCGAGCGCGCAAGATCTGGCACGCGCGCAGGAGGAGGAACGCCGCAACCGGCAGCAAATAGATTATGTTCGCCACCAATCCGACCTGCAGTACGTGAACGGCAACACCGCCAGTGCGCCTGAGACGATCATGGCAGCCGATCCCCAACTGCGCGATAACGAGAGCAATCCTGCGCGAGGTTCCCTATTGATCCTTGTAGGGGTGGCCAGGCATCTGGCCACGGTTCCGGGCCACAAAAATGCAGTGTGGGTGACCAGCGATAACGTATTGGGCGACTGGACGGATAAGGCCGTAGGCAGTGACAAAGGAAGCAAGCACATTGAGGGATTCGCCTTGCGCGTTCAGGAGGCGATGAATGAAGCCCACGTCGCCTTGTATCCGCTAGATGCCTCGCACCTCGAAGGCTCCGGCATCAACGCCGACCTGCAAACCCGTAACGTGCAGGTGGAACCGGGGGCGGTGAACGTTCCTGTGCAGGGTAAACAGCCGGCATTGGATAACTTGCCGGTGTCAGGAGACGCGCGAGGTGGCCGCAACACCGCCCAGATGCGGCAGGATGTTCATGGTATCCAGGGTACGATGCGCCAGTTGGCTGAAGGCACGGGCGGACGCGCCATCGGCCGCTCCGGCGACATCACGAGCGCGTTGAACAGCGTGGTTCAGGACGGCCTGGCCACTTATCTGCTCAGCTTTTCGCCCGATACAGCGGCCGACGATCAATACCATCTGCTGACCGTTCGACTCACAACTCGACGCGGCACCACTCTGCGCTACCGCAACGGATATTTCTACGCCAAAGAAGCTACCACGCTCAAGGAGCGTTTCCAGCGGGCGATGTGGCAGCCGGTTGATCTCAACGAGATCGCGTTGAGCGCGCACCCCGCGGCCTCCGCGGGCGGAGTCGTGCTCAGGTTAAACATTGCGACCGGCGACCTCGCGTTGAAGCAGGATCATGACCGCCTGGTAGACAAGCTGGACATCTTCCTGATCCAAAGAGACAGCGAGGAAGTACACGCACATGTCACCGGCCAGAGCATCGGTCTCGCGCTACTGCCCGCAACCTACCAGAAGCTGCTGGCGCAAGGGCTTCCCTTCGAGCAGGCCATTCCCCAGGTACAAGACGCCGGGTCTTTGCGAATCGTTGTGGTGGATGGGAACTCCGGCCGAATGGGCTCGATCACTGTTCCCGTCGCACTCATGATGGTGAAGACCCAATAACAGCCGTCACCCGATCGCCGAGGGTAACCTGGTCGATAAAACCTTAGTTACGTACAATTTATGTTACCTGTCGTTCTCTGACGCAAGGCTCTGCCGCTATTTATGAATAGGAGGTCAATTCCGCTACGCTTTTGGTGCAACTTATGTTGTAATCGTCCTCGTGACTCTCCCGGCTAATTCTGTGCAAGAACGGGGATTCCGTCAATGTCAAGGGCATCCAGCCTCTATCCATCACCTTACTCACCCTCCAGATATCGAACAATCTTTCTCGCCGCCACCATTTGTGTGGTCATGCTTTTTGCCGGCGTATTAGCGGCCAGGCGCAATGTCGCTCCAATTGCTGGGGCCCATCAGGCGTGGCAAAACGATTTCGACCTGACCATCGAATCCCATCTAAATCGCTACGCCAACCGCTGGCCTCGCTTTGATGCGACGATGTTACTTCTCGTGAATAAGAATCTACTCAAGGGCGGCCCTATCGTCTTCCTGTGTTGGGCTGCGTTCTACGAAAAGGGGCACAACCCAAGTAACCGCATGGAGAACCGCGCCAAGATGGCCGGCACCATTCCGCTGGCGATCGTCGGCGTGGTGACTGCCCGGGTTCTGGCCAAGATTCTTCCTTTTCGGGAAAGGCCTTTTCGAACCGCTGCCCTGCACTTCCAATTGCCCCATGGTATGTCCACGGAAAGGCTCTACGGTTGGAGCTCGTTTCCCAGTGACCACGCAGTCCTCTTTGCGGCGCTGGCCGTCGGAGTGTTCTTTGCCTCCCGCCGTTTGGGCGTACTCGCGCTCGGCTACGTGGTTCTATGTATTATCGGCCCGCGAGTTTATCTAGGCTGGCACTGGCCCACGGATGTACTGGCGGGGGTTTTGTTAGGGATAGCCTTCGCCGCCGGCGCCATCATCCCGGCATATCGGGATTTCGTTTGGCGGTGCGTGGAGAAAGCCTGGCGGTCTTACCCGGGGATTTCCGCCGGAGCCCTGTTTCTTCTCAGTTACGAGATCACCGATCTGTTCGACGCACCATTACAGATTCTGTTCACGGTGTTCAAGCACAAGGGTTTTTGAAGTGAGGTCCCAGCTGATCCACGAGATCTTCTGTAGATCTTCTCCCCGGCTCACGTTCCTTGGCTTTCAGTGTCTGCGTCTTGCACCCTCAAGCTGAGACACGGCGAGTACTATTACTAGAGGGCGTTGGCGCGGACCTCCACGCTCTCCAATTTCGCTTAGCGCGAGGAAACAAGATTGACGCGAGTTCATGTTTTTAGAGGCATTGGCCGGGTGTTTGGCACCACGGAACAAGCGACTGGGGAAAACTTGCCCGCGAAATATGGCCCTTGGAGTGCGTTCAAGACATTAGAGCTGGATCGGGGAGGCGAGCCAACTCCGGGGGTGAACACCATGGAATGTCTGGACGACATCGAGAAGTATGGGTTTCACATCACCGACGCGCACGTCCGTATTACCGAAACGTGACACAACAATCCGCCCGATTACAACTCGTTCCCCTCTGTACCTTATTTTCCATCTGACCTGCCGCAGGCACTCGCCGCTTTACAAGCAACCAACTCTCATGTGGCCCCGGACCTTATAGAGTTGTTGCTCGCGCATGTGCCAAGAGACGGAAGTCGCTCCCTCCAACGGCGGATTAATTCTTTAGACGAAACCATGTTCACCAACCCTCTCGTCTAACCGTTGAGGGAGTTTGTGGGCTTGGAGTGGCGCAGACACAAACGCGAACGCCGATTTGTTTATCGGGCGTTTACCCGCAGGATGTCGCTGGCTGCATCAACCCCGCTGTTCCCTGCAAACATCTGGAGCACCTACCTAAAACCTGCCAATGTAGCAATGATTCGCAATTTCTGGAGTAACGGAAGCAGGCAAGTCCAGAGTTGGATATGTGGAGCAGAACATGATCTGGGCACCTCACACCAGTCCCTCGAGCGCGGCGAACGCTGACTGCTTCCTCGGTTCCATTCAATCGTTTCTGTCAGGACTTGGCCTCGGGCAATCCAGCCACGCTGCTGCCCTGTGGGCGTTCTTTGCGGCATGCGGAGTCACCGAACTGGCCATCAGCTTCCTGATCTGTACGCCCCTGGAGCGTTTTTGGCCCCTGACCGGCTGGCCGAAACGCAATTCCATCACCGCCGATGTAAGCTATGCGTTTTTCGTCCGCATCGTCCTGTTTCCGCTCGTAGCATACTTCGAATTCAATTGGCTGCGTCAGAGCCTGGACGGATTTCTACAGGCCCACAGCATCACCCCGCCGTCGCTTCCGGCGCTGGTCCCTGTACTTGCTTCGTGGCCCGCCGTGGTGTTCATCGCCAACTTCGCCATTCTCGATCTCGCCGACTATTGGCGTCACCGCATCTCTCACAGGGTTGGCTGGTGGTATGGGATCCACTCCCTGCATCATGCCGAAGAGCAGTTGACTTTCTGGTCCGATGACCGGTCGCATGTTCTTGAAGACGCCATCACCTACGTGTGGCTGATCACTGTGGGGCTGGTCGTTGGAGTGCCCTCGATGCAGTTTCCCTTTCTCATTCTTTGCTTCCGGCTTCTCGGCAGCATCTCACATGCGAACACCCGGGTCGGTTATGGATGGCTTGGGGAACACATATTTATCTCTCCGCAATTCCATCGCACGCATCACGCGTTGCGCGCCGCTGGAAGGCGCAGCTGCAACTACGGGACCACCTTGTCGGTGTGGGACATTTCTTTCGGCACCGCCAGGTTCCGCGACAACACCATCGAGACAGGCGATGCCGGAGCCGAACCCGCTTTGGTCAACGGCTCCTGGGGCGCACAGCAGCTCGCCGGCTTTCGCCGCATGGTCCGCCTGGGGCGGCGAGGGAGGAAAGCGCCGGCCATGAGGGCGGCATGATCACTGCCATTCTTCATGATTGGATGGGCCGTGTTCTCGATCAAGGCACGCTGGGGTCCCCCGTCAAAGACAACTGGAAGCTGGAGGCGTACGAGCAATATCAGGCGAGGCTTGACGCCCCTACGTATCCATGTTTCTTCGGCCAGAGCAGCGAGGCGCGCGGTGAGATGCTCTACACGTTCGTTGCGGGGAGCAAGCTTCACGAAATGGCGACCAACATGCTGCAATTTGTGAGCCTTATCAGTACTGCTCGCCATGCACGCTCGAGCCTGGCCGCGTTCTTCGAGCCTGACCGGTCGATTACGGATCACATGTCCTTTGTCACGCGTTTTTGGCAGGTGCTGCAGTTCCTTCATGAGCACGACCGGCATCCGACCTCAGACAGGACCCCCGACGATCCTCTTTGGGAATTCGCGTTTGCGGGTTGCGAGATGTTCGTCGTCGGAGCGTCGCCCACCTATCAGCGCCGCCGGAGCAGAAATCTCGGTCCAGGAATGGTGCTCATCTTCCAGCCCAGGTCTCTTTTCATCGATCCGGCCACCTCGCAGCCGATCGCATCGCCGGTCCGGCAACGCATTCATAAGCGCATGCTGGCCTATGACGGAATGACGGTACATCCCGACATAGGATTCTATGGAGACCATGGCAACCGCGAATGGAAGCAGTATGCGCTTCCCGACGACAACGAACCAGAGACGAGCGCCTGCCCATTCCATGCGCGCACGAATGATGTGCCGGATGCCATAGAGGCCCCACAACGTCTAAACGCGCAAAGCAAGAAACCAGGGATAAACGTAACTTTCCGCCCACGCCTACCGGAGTGACAAAAGGCATTCGCCGGCGCACGCGGTTGTATAAACCGGGGTAGAATGGTTTCTGGTCTTCGATCGATCCACGACCCAGCTGTCTCCGCAGAGCAGTTTCGACAGCCGAACCCAGCACATGGAGCATTTATGATCCCCCACAAAATCCATGTTCCCAGTTCCAACGGCCCCAAACCTGTGACCTTCGGCCTGGTAAAACCACCCGCAAAACCCCTCACGCGCTCTACCGCCGGCCCGGCACCTTGGCTCAAGAACAACCCCACCCGATCCAGACTGGAATACGAGAACCCCGACTTAACGCAGCCTTCGGTGTCCAGCTTCTAGATCACTTGAATATGCTGTAAATGAGTAACCGCCTTCTCATGTCCGCATGAACACATGAGAAGGCGCCTCCTCGCCCGCAATCTCTCTTCCGCAACCACTGCAGTTCTTAACCTATCAGTGCCGCCGTTGATGGCTGGATCCAAGATCGCAAATCGGATCGCAAATCGGAGGCGGCCGTTGCGACCCTTATGCCTTCCTTAGCATTTAAACGCTAGGATTGAATTGCGTTGGATAGGAGGTACCGTCAATGCCGAATGTACATGGTGTTGAATTCAATGCCAATCAGTCTGAGCTAGTGAAAGATATAGTTCGAGAGCTGCTCAAGGACGGCAACTGCGCTGTCTATGCAGTCTCCCACATAAAACCAAATGGTGAGTTAAGAATGGCTTCAACACCACCGATTCCAGGACCCAGGCGCCAGCACGGCGTGTTCCTACGCATCCGGCCTGGGGTAAACGAAGCAACGGTTGTGCGTCCAATGAACGCAAAGGCAGGGGAGCCACTTACCAAGCTCACTAAGTTTAACCGGCCCCAACTCCTGGAAGTAATTCGTGTTTGGCGAGAACAGACAATGCCTGCGTCACCTGACGCAAGCATGGGTTCTGCTGAATTAGCCGAAACCCACCAACACGCCTAAGCGGTGCTTTGCGGGGCTGGGTAATTCCCTTGGCGTGTAAAACGCCCGGGCCAATACCTAAGCCCTGCCATCCCCCCCCCGGAAGACTGATATTGGGGGTCTCCTCGATCTCCCCATCCACTAGGACCGGACTTTGATTTCGTCGAGCACACGTTGAACGTTAGGCACAGACTTCGCTAACTTCACGGCTTCCATTCGTTCTGGAGCGCTATGTACTCTACCTGAAAGAACGATGGTTCCGTGATCGACCTTATAGTCGATATTCTGACGATCGAGATCCTTGTGTGCCCTCAGCATGGCCTGGTATTTGTCCTTGATTTGGCTGTCGGACGCTGGCTTCACCTGGCCCGCGGGCGGTGTCACGGTAATGTCATTAGCAATGCTGTAACCGCTTGCATTGATAGAGGCAATATTCGCAGCCTGCGCCTTTTCATCGGGTGATGCAACGGCGCCCGTCAGAGTCATCACACCCTTGATGCGGTTCTGCCAGACTTTGACGTTGGAAAAACCGTTGAATGCAAGTGCATTGTTAACGGAGTCAACCTCGTCAGGATGCTGCCTTACTGCGGACCTGCTGTTACAACCGCAAACCAGACATACACTAAGGATCGAAGTCGTACAAATTGAACTAGCTAGAGAGAACTTAAGAGGTTTCACGAGACTCCCTCCTTCCTTACGAATACAGAAAACACAAAAAAGATGCCTGCAGCTCGCCGTGGAAGAGGTGTCTCGACCGCCTCGACGGGGAGCTTATGCGAACATGGACAGGCTGTCTGAGGACGCCACGTGAGCAGCTATGAACCCGCACCACTCCAATTCGTCACCCGGCGATCCTGGTATCCATGGCTCGTGGTTGGCGTCACCTGCATTGGAGGCTTCATTGGCCAACTCGACGCCAGCATAGTTCAACTGGCGCTGCCCACCCTTGAACGGGAATTCGGAGCGAATCTCGATGCAGTGAGCTGGGTGGCCATCGCCTATTTGCTGGCCTTTGCGTCCTCGCTTCCCATCTTCGCTCGTTTATCAGAGACAAAGGGCCGCAAGCTTCTTTATCTCGCCGGCTATGTCCTATTCACTCTGGCTTCCGCCTTGTGCGGTTTGGTATCTGATCTGCGTTTGCTCATCGCGTGCCGAGCCATCCAGGGCATCGGTGGCGCTCTGTTGGGAGCAAATAGCATCACCATCCTGGTCAAGGCCGCGGGGCCCAACAGGCTGGGGCGGGCCATGGGATTATTCGCGGCGGCACAGGCAGTCGGTATCAGCGCCGGCCCGGTGATCGGCGGTCTGATCCTGGCGAAATTGGGCTGGCGATGGATATTCCTTGTCTCGGTTCCCTGCGGACTGGCAGGCGTAATTGTGGGATGGTTGGCCTTGCCGCAAACGCCTCAGCCCGCGGTAAGCAAGCGCTTCGATTGGCAGGGCGCGCTTTTGCTGACCCCTGCGCTCACCTCTGTCGTTCTGATGCTGAATGAAGGGCAAGCCTGGAGGTTTAAGTCAGCCGCAATGCTTTGCGTAATGCTTGTGGCCGTCATCTTCCTGCCCCTTTTCGTGTGGCGAGAGTGGCAACAGCCCGACCCCTTGATCGATCTTCACCTCTTTCGCTCTCCCGCGTTCTCCGGCGGCCTGGCGGCTGTCAGCCTCTCCTACGCTCTCCTCTATTCGATGTTCTTTCTGATGTCGTTCCTGTTCATTCACGGATTGAACGAATCGCCAACTTTGGCAGGCCTGCATCTCGCCCTGATCCCGATCGCCCTTGGTTTGGTAGCGCCCGTCACTGGAAGCATCTACGCGCGGGTGGGGGCCAGGACGATGACTACCTCCGCCATGCTGCTTTGCATTTGCGCCTTGGGGGTGTTGTCGCGCAGCCTGGCGGGTCTCACTGTTTACAATTACGGAGTCATGGGTGCGCTGGCGCTCTTCGGCGTGGGACTGGGCATGTTCATCGCGCCCAACAACAGCGCGACCATCGCCGCCGCTCCCCGGACTCGAACCGGCGAGGCTGGAGGCATGCTCAATCTCATGCGAGCCTTGGGTTGCGCGATCGGAATCGCGACCGCCTCGGTTACGTTCTCATGGCGTCTGCGCGTGTTTACCGGGAACGGTCATAAGACCATAGGCGTCCCCACGCGCATCCTGCTGGCGGCAACGGCAGATGTGCTATGGGTCCTTGGCGGCTTTGCGGTCGCTGCAGCTTGCTGCGCTCTGCTGCGAGATGCAGTCGCGCAGCGTTCCAAGCAGGTGATCGAAAGCGGTGAACGGCGGTGAACGGCAGGGAACGTAGATTTTTAGGCCTCGTGCCGGCCACCAGTCATTTCATTCTTTGCCGCCAATCCCATAGTGGTCGCCATGTTCAACAGCGTCGGGGCGAATTGACGCATAATCTCTTCCAACTCCGCGTTGCGGGTCCGCAATGCCTGGGCCTCGCCTTCGCGCCGGGACAAAACACCCCGCAATTCCCGGTTCTCGCGGAAAACGTCCCGGGTTGCTTCCAACCGGTCCAATATCGCGCGCAGTTCGTCTTCGGTGACCGGTTTCGTGTTGACGGCCGGCGCGGTGGTCTTGAGTGGTTCAGTAGCGGTGGAATCTTTCCACATAGATCCTCTCCAATATCGCGTGCGGTTCATTTTGCGTTGCTTGCGGCCTATCCTGTCGTAGAGATGTACCACTCGAACTTGGTTGCTCCGCAGCCTGTCGAATGTGTGCGGATCAGGAGCTTGAGCGGTGGGGCATCATGTTCAATGCTCCATATTTTTGGGCCGGAAAAACACGGGGACGTCCGTGGGTTCAACCATCTTATGTCATCAAGAACCTGATTTGGGGCTTTTTTTTTACGGTCTTTTTAAAAATGAGTGCCCTGGCCCAAAAGGGGCGAATCGCTACCGTGTCGTCCTCGCCGCCCGATTTCGGGTGAATGAGGAAAAAAACTCCCATCATCGAAAAATACTCCCCCCCAAAAAATATGTCGATAGGGTACCGTCACCATAACAAATGAGACCGCCCGCTGAGGAACGGAGTGACAAAAACAAATTCCAATCCTATCGAACTTGCCCGTCTCGGGACCGACGGCCCTTTTTGGATTACCGAAGCCCCGGGGATGGAGCGAGGGCAGAAAGAATCGGGAGTAGATCTTCGACTGCATTGCATGTGTGGCCGGGGCGAGCCGATGCGAGTTCCTCGGACGTGCCGTAGCCGTAGGTGACAGCGATCGAAGTGACTCCGTTCGCGCGGGCGGCTTCGATATCGAAGTTGCGGTCACCAACCATGAAGGTGGTGGCGGGATCGAGGGACTGCTCTTCGAGTAGACGACGGAGCAAGGCCGTCTTGGTGTGATGGAGCGATCCGGCCGTGTCCGCGTACACGGCAAGAAAATAGCGGCTCAGGGCGAATTTTTCGAGGATCCGCACGGTGAAATCTTCGCGCTTGGAGGTGCAAACGAAGAGTTGCCAGCCCGATGACCTGGAGGCTCTGCAACACCGCGTGGACGCCGGGATAGACGGAGTTCTGCTGCCAGCCGGTGGCGGCGTAACACAAGCGGTAGTCGTGCAGGAGAGCGGCACGGCGAGGCTCGTCCGCATCCGGCATGAGGCGGTGCATGGAATAATCGGCGGGAGGGCCGATGAACCAGTCAAGAGGCCCGGTCCAGGCGATGCCATGAGCTTCAAGGGTGCTGGTAAGGCATCCGAGAATGCCTGGTTTCGAATCAGTGAGCGTGCCGTCGAGATCGAATATTGCAGACCTGCGCATCATCATGTGATCAGTATCGCTTGCGGCCCAGACCCCGGCGTCCGGGGACTCCCTGCCAGAACCGAGTTTGGTGTCGGCGACAGAAGATACCTCTGCTGGGCCTAACGGATGGCGGAACATCTCGTCTGCCCTTTCCGTAGTGACCGGACCGCGTGACAGCCTCGGTCTTCGCGGATGCGGGCAACTCCTTTAGGGTATTTCAGGCTCTCCCGCATTCTGTGGCGTCTTTTGTTTCGAGTAGTGATTGCGCTCTGGCCCTTTAACTTGCCCCTTTAACTTCGCCCGTTCGTCTCACCTGTTCGTCCTCGCCAGCTGCTCGCATAAGGTTTGGGGGTCACCCGCTCGTGGGGGACGCCGGATCATCGGCGTTTGCCAGGGGAGACGTCCTGCCGCGTACACCCTCGCGCCTTTCCCGGTCCCGCTGCAGAGGCGTATTATGGTACGCGAGTAGTTATGGCGCCGCTGCCTACGGTATTCTTCATCTGGCTGCTCGCTCAGTCGTGGGCTGCGTCTGTCCTGGCTGGGCGCGCACGGGTTCCGAGGGCCGGACCGGGATCGGGCTTCTTGAGCTGTCCGGCCTCGGCGCGGATCTGGTGTCGACGCCCAGGTTGGCGTAGCGCGCGCTTCATGGTGGATAGCGTCTCACGGGGCACTGTGGGTCTGGACACGGCCCCTCTCATCTACTTCATCGAGATCATCCTTTGTACTACCCGCTGGTTGGACCTTTTTTCGCGCCGTGGAGCGCGGCGAGATTAGGTTGTCACCTCGACTCTTACGCTGGCCGAGGTTCTGGTGCGTCCCTACCGGCTGGCTGAGGCGCTGGCGCGTGTACTCTGACATTCTGTTACGCGCCCGGACGTTACCACGTTTCCGGTCTCGTCAGAGATCGCAGCGGCGGCACGCCTCCGGGCTGCACGTATCCGCACTCCTGACGCGATCCAACTGGCGACGGCGCACAAAGTTATGCAGGTTCATTCCTGACCAATGACGAGGATTTGGAGGCTGCGGAGCTCCAATGCTATTGCTCAAGCGCATGGTTCCCTAGCCAGGTCTCGGCTTAGGCGTGCGGTCCCCGAAACTCTGGCCAGTGATGCTCAATCTTGCTACTGCGGGCGACCCGACGGGTCTGACCTGCAACTGTAGCGCGTACCCACCTCCTTTTTTTTTCTCTGGAGTGGCCCAGCTACACCCCCCCCTCCCCCTCCAGTCCCTTCTGCCCTCCTCTCCTCTGTTGACATTCTACCTATAACACGCTCAATCTATAGGTAGACGCTCAACATGAGGATGAACGGCCCCCGATGGATTGCCAGGAACGCTTGATCTGACCCTGATGACGCCTGAAGTCGAATTCAGGAGGCGATTATGGACTGGATCCGGATTCTCCTTAGCCGCGGCGCAGCACTCTTCCGCAGCAAAAAGCTCGATGCCGATCTCGATGAAGAGCTGCGCGCGCACATCGAACTGGCCATCGAAGAAAATCGCACGCGCGGGATGAATGAGCCGCAGGCGCGCAACGCCGCTGTGCGCGCATTTGGCGGCATCACGCAGATCCGCGAGACCTACCGCGTCCAGCGCGGCCTACCCTGGCTGGAACAGACCGCTCGCGACATCCGCTATGCCGTTCGTCAACTGCGCAAGTCGCCCGGCTTCGCGCTCACTGCCATCCTCACCCTTGCGCTGGGCATCGGCGCGGCTACTTCGGTCTTTAGCGTGGTCAATACGGTTCTGCTCAAGTCGTTTGCCTTTCACGACCCCGATCGTCTGGTCGTGATGCGCGAGGCCGTAGAAGACACGGTGCCCACCGAGCGGGAGTCGATTCCAAATAACTACCGGCATTTCCAGCGCCTGAAAAAAACCGCGGCGACCCTCGAAGACGCCGCGATCTTTGCTCAACGGGGAAAGAGCGTCTCTCCCAACGGAGATCACCCCCGCATCGTCGGCGCAGTGATCGCTTCGCCGAACCTCTTCCGCCTGCTTGGTATTCAACCCATCCTGGGCCGGGACTTCGTCGAGGATGACGCCCGGCAAAATGCCGAAAGCGTCGTGATTCTGGGCTATGACGGCTGGCAGACATTCTTTGCCGGCGACCCCGCGGTGATTGGCAAAACGCTGCGCATCGACGGCCATCCGGTCACCGTCATCGGTGTGCTGCCGGCAGGTATGAGATTTCCGCAAATCGCGCTGGCGCCGAAGATTGCCTTTCAGGACACCGCAGGAGGCGATGCTCTGCTCTTTCAGCCGCTGGCGCCGAGCGAGTACGACCTGAATCGAGATATGGGCAACTTCAACTACAAGGCGATCGCGCGCCTCAAGCCGGGCGTGTCCTTGTCTCAAGCGAACGCTGAACTGGAGGCCATGCAGAAGGCGTACACGCTCTCCGCGCACCTGCCGTTTCATTTCGGCATTGCGCTTACGCCGCTCGAGAAGGACGTCGCCTCCGTGGTGAGTGGCGCGCTCTGGCTGCTGCTTGCGGCGGTGGGCGCGGTGCTGCTGATCGCATGTGTCAACCTTGCCAATCTACAACTCGCCCGCGCGGTCAATGCGGAACGCGAGACTGCCGTGCGCGCTGCACTGGGCGCCAGCCGCAGCCAGCTGGTAAGGTCGCGTCTCACCGAGAGCCTGGTGTTGGCGTTCACCGGCGGCGCGGCCGGAGCAGCGCTTGCCTTCGGCGGCGTGCGGCTGTTGATCGCATGGGCGCCGGCTAATATCCCTCGTCTCGATGAGGTGCGGGTAAGCCTGCCCGTCCTCATCTTTAGCGGTGGTTTGTCGATTGCGGCGGCAATCATCTTCGGTATCTTGCCCTCCCTGCACTCCCTTCGCGTTGCTCCGCAAGCCGCGCTGCAAGCAAACTCCACCCGGGCGGCCGGCACGCAACGGAGCCGCCGTACGCGCAGCCTGATGGTGGCGGCGCAGGTGGCTTGCACGGTGGTCCTGCTCATCGTTACGTCGTTGGTGCTGCGTAGTCTTTCTCACCTTCTGCGGCAGGATCGAGGCTTCGATACAAGCCATGTCACGCTCGCGCAGGCCGACCTCTACGCGTCGCAATATGACAATGCAGGTCCCAAGGGAAATGCAGCCAGGCTGGCCTTTGCCGATAGTGCCCTCACAGCTCTCGGTCAACTGCCGGGCGTGCACTCGGTCGCCCTCACCAGCGTAACGCCGCTGACCGGTGAAACCTGGGTGGATACTCTTTCCCGGCCGGACCATCCCGTGCCGGCTGGAAAGCAGCCGCCGATCAACGTGCGCTGGATCAACCCCAGCTATCTACCCACCATGCTCAGTCCGCTTGTCGCTGGCCGCAACATCACCGCCGCCGATCGCACCCATCCCTATGTCGCGCTCATCTCGGAAAGAACAGCGCGCGAAGGCTTTCCTGGCGAGAATCCCGTCGGACGAAAGATCTCTGACATTGTTCCCGACAAGAATCCAATCGGACGAAAGGTCTCCGACATTGTTCCGGACGACCAAACCGTCATAATCATTGGAGTCGTCGCCGATACACGCATCAATGGCCTCAAGGACGATGCCGCCATGGTCTATCTGCCCTATTGGGCCTACACACCGCTTACGCTGTCGTTCCTGGTCCGCAGCTCTCAGTCTAGCGAGGTGTTAATTCCAGAGATGCGGCGTGCGATCTGGCAGATCGATCCCCAGATTGCGATTCCTACGCTCAAATCCATGGCTGACCAGGTCAGCGATTCCGTGGCGGGCGACCGCTTCCAGGCCATCGTGCTCAGCGGTTTTGGCGTGTCCGCATTGTTCCTGGCTTTGCTCGGAGTGTATGGCGTGCTTGCGTACTCGGTCACGCTGCGCCGGCAGGAGTTCGGCATCCGCATCGCCTTGGGTTCGGGCAAGAGCGCGATGATCGGGCTGGTAATGCGGCAGGCTGCGTATCCCGTTCTGTTGGGCACAGGTGTTGGACTGATGATGGCGTTGATCGCGCTGCGCTGGGTCCGCAGTCTTCTCTATCAAACGCCCGTCATGGACCCGATCGCAGTGGGCGGCAGCATATTGCTGCTCTTGGTTGCCGCTTCGATAGCGGCGATTGTACCGGCCCGGCGCGCAGCATCCACCGACCCGATGCGCGTGCTGAGAATGGACTAGAATCCCGTTTCGAGGACGGACGGAATTTCCCCTAATAGCGTCGCATGTTCGCCGTCCCGGAAAAGGTGCACGGCTAGCTGATTTCTTTCACCGTGATTTCGTATTTAAAGTTATCGGGATCAGGTTCTCGGTGACGGAAGTTTCGCGATCATTGTGGTCCTCGAAAAGACGAACTGGGTGGAGACGCTCTATTACACGCACCGAGAATCCCGCTGCTACCGCAACCTGCAAGACCAGGATGGGGTTTCGGGGACCTCCCTAAATCTTTTCCCACCGACGAGCCCATATCTGTTCAGACATCCTCCTTCCCTGCTTCTCCAGCCTTCAAATGCCGCCCCTCAGCGTGGGGACATTTTGGACATTCCAAGAGCGCAAGTGGCTCGATGCGTTCTGGGCTTACCGGTGGCTGTTCATCTATTGCAGGAGTGGCGTTCGGGACAATCTTCTTCCTCATCGGCGATCCACACCTTGGGCAGAGCTGCGGATTCCCGGTCTCACGCAACTTCTCACCGTTAATAGTAGGGCCAACGTTTGCTTTCATTAGGTCACGCCCTTTGCTTGCCGGATCGGACCGCTCTTCGCAGAATCATTACAGCGCCGCAGACCGAGGAAAATTACTCCGCCCTTTCCCGGAGTGATGCGTCTAGCGGTTGCTCTGAGCTGGGGTACGGACCTGTTTCTGAATGGGCGGCCTTTTCCCAGGTGAATGATAAAGGACGTAACCGCTGAACAGAAAAACAGCGAGCAGTGCCATCGCTAGAAGGCACCAGACTGCCATTCGTTGCGAGCAATCACGATCTCTACGTGCCACAACTGAACCTCTAAGGATTTCTGGTTAGTTGGCGCAGATTTAGGAGCGGAGTGGCGTTCGGATCGATACCTACAACTCACATCCTTACCTCTTATGAAGCAGAAACCTGCTCCAGGGAGGGCGTGATGAACCAAAAAAGTATGTAGCAAATATCGCCGGGAAACTGGCCGACCACTGAGGCCGCAGCCGCCCGGTGCGTTTCGTCGTGCCTCGGATTGTGCGAACGGGTTGCGGTGTTGGCCTATATTCAGCAGATGCGGGACAAACGATCTTTGCACTCTGGCCTCGATCACCCTGTCTGGCCTAAGACGCCAGGATTCACAGCAATGGGTATTTTCTGGTTCTTCGGTTCCGTCCGCGGCGAGTCTCGCCGCATAACTACTTTGCTTTGGCGAGGCACCGTTCTCGATCGTCTCTGGGCTTCTCAATCCGATAGCCTACAAGTAGCTCGCGCCTCTGGGCGGTACGGTTGGGCTTCTCTTCCTGTCTGCTCCGGCGCGACCCTCACTACGGCAGGAATCGGCTGGTCTCCGACGCCGCCTTTGGGGATGGAGATTAGCGGTTGCAATCATCGCCACACAGGTTCTAAGGGGATGTCGTTAGCTTCGTCAAGGGCGACTTGCTGCGCGGCGGAACTGGCGTCATCATCGCTCCCGGTGCATTATTGCTGTTTCTTCTACAGCCAAGAATATCTAAGAGCCGCGTTCGTCTATACCTTGTTCGGAGAAATTCAAACAGGATATAGCCTATGAGGGCCGCAATCCAGAGCAATCGCAAAATTTTGTGAGGTAAAAACATCCGCCATTGCCCACACTAGCCCTTTCTTCTCTCCCATGCCTGAGCGCTCAAATTCGCCCATTAGGAGATTTGAATAAAACAGGAAGACAATGTTTATAGCCGCACTCTCTTATAATCGCTCTCCAGATATTCTTCTTCATGTTTGGGCTTCGGCGTGGGTCAGTTTGAACTCAATTTTGCGGGTATACGTACCGTATCCCCTTTATCTACCATTTTTCCGCGCATCGCCGAGAGAAACCTGGGGACAGGCGATACGTAACTCATCCATTGGATTCCTTAGTACCAGTGACGCAGCACAAGAGCTCCTGCGAAGCTCTCTCAACCGGGCTGCCCGACTCGATGATCGCCGGCTGCATCCGGTGACTAGTCGATGTGAGATTTTGCTTCGAAGGCTAAGCCTTTGACTGCAAGCTGCGTTTCGCGAATCATCAGGACACAGCCGCAGACCAGCGCGATGACTGCTGACGCTCCACAGGCGACGCCAATTCCAGCTGCTATCTGGAATACCGATGGCCGGCCGTAATACACCACGATAGAACCGGCGATCGAGATGAGCGCCGAACTGGCGAACAGTCCGAGACCCAAGTAAAAGCAACGGAGCGCTCGTAACAGCAGTTGAGCGCGCGTTTGCAGCGTGGCGAGCCTGGCGACCGCGACCTCATGATCCCTGGCGCCCGGCTCAAGCTTCGCTAATTGCGCGGTCACGGTGTGAGAACGATCGGCCACGCGTGCGAGGCGATTGTTCGTGCCCAGCGCCAAAACGGACGATGCATTGGTGAGTACTGCCGGGGCTACCACAACTGTGAGGATAGAAAACGGATCGGAGGCGACCGATGTATATTCCATCATTCCATTCTCAGCGCTTGCATGGATGTCAACATCAAGTTACGGCCTTAGAGTTCGCGCAGCGCCAAGGCGATGGGACGGCGCGCGGCGCGGATGGCCGGCGGCAGACCGCCCAGGATGCCCATGAGCAAGGCGAAAATGATGCCGCCGACAAGCAGTCCAGGCGTGATACGGAAGGCGAAAGCTAGATGGGAGAACGTTTGCCAGTTCATTGCGCCGGTCGTGAGGCCATTCAACGGCAGGACAGCAATACAGCCGAGGACGCCGCCGATAAAAGAAACGAGTAGCGCTTCGATCAAGAACGAGATGACAACCGACGGCCCACCAAAGCCTAGAGCGCGCATCAGTCGCGATTTCGCGGGAGCGTTCGGAAACTGCGGAATACATCGTGTTGAGGGCGCCAAAGATAGCGCCGATTGCCATCACGGCTGCGACGAGTCCGCCGAGCACGGTGATGAGCGTGGTCATGGTGCGCGACTGTTTGGCATAGTACTCGATCTCGCGGCTCACCTGAACGTTCAAGCGCGGATCGGATGTGACGGAATCCTTGAACTGCTGAAACGCCTGGGGAGAAGTCAGATGCACGGTGATCGACTGAAAGACGTTGGTGGGCCGCTTGTAAACATCATCGAGCACACGCGCGTCGCTCCACACTTCAGAATCGAAGGCGCTGCCGCCGGCATCGAAGATGCCCACTACGGTCCAGTCGCCGCCGCCAAACCGAACCGTGTTGTTGAGAGTCAACCCGCTGTAAGTACGCGAGGCATTGCGGCCCACGACCAACTCGGAAAGACCCGGTTGGAACATGCGCCCCTCAATGATCTTTACGTTCTTGCGAATGGTGAGCACATTCGCGGAAACTCCGCGAACCTGTACGTTTGCATCGGTGCCAGTCGAGAGCAGAGGAAACGGCGCGATCGCAACTACCTCCGAAGTTACCAGAGGGCCGGTAGAATCATGCGCGACTCCCGGAGCGTCCTGAATGATTTTTACCGCGTCGAGGTCGACACCGCTCATCATTTCCGCCGTCGCTCCGGCACGCATGACGATGGCATTGTCCTCGGAGCCGGACGAAACAAGTGTTGCCCTGAAGCCTCGCGCGAGCGACAGCATGGCGACAAATACACCAACGGTTCCTGCGATTCCGGCAACTGCGACGATTGCCGAAGTCCACCGGGCTCTCACGCTACGGAAATTGTAGACAACGGGAATAGCCATGTCAGACCCTCCGCAATGCGTCGACGACGCGCAGGCGCATCGCGCCAATGCCGGGAAGCAGCCCGCTGGCCGCGCCGACGATCAGAGCAAATCCTAACCCCAAGGCCAGCATGGTGTAGGAAAGAATCAGGGGCGGCAGCAAACCGTTCAGCGCCGTAGCGATCAAAGGCACTGCGAAGATGGCAAGAGCCAGACCGATGAGGCCCCCGAAAAGGGCGATGCAGGAGCGCTTCGCCGAGAACGAAAAAGAGTACCGACCGGTCGGTGAAACCAATGGCCTTTAGAACCGCAAGTTCCCCGGTCCGCTCACGGACGGAGATGGCCATGGTGTTGCCGGTGACCAGCAGCAGGGTGAAGAAGACAACGGCGCCGATGCTGAGGATGAGCAACTGGATATTGCCCGCCTGTTTTGCCCATGACGCCGCGAAGGCCTTCTCGGTATCGGTTTTGGTCTCCCATGGAGAATTTGAGAAAGTCTCGTCGATCTTGTTTTGGCTACCTCTACGGAGTCGTCGGGGTTTGCCACCTTCACGGTGTACCAGCCGATCAAGCCCTTCCAGTATGGGTTTTCGTTTCCGCTCTTCCAGATACTTGTAGTGGAACCAGAACTGTGTGGTGTCATCCCCCGGCCGTGCGTTTGCCCTGATAGATGGCGCGGATGTTGAAATCCCATGTTTCCCTGAAAGATAGTTCCTTTCAGCGGAATCCGGTCGCCGAGCTTCCAGTGGAAGCGCTTAACGAGGTCGGCTTCCTACGACGGCACCCTCGCGGTCCCCCAGCCATAATATGCTTGCCACTGATCGTCGGGCATGACAAACTCGGGGAACAAATGGAGCGATAAGTATCGTCCTCGATGGCGAACTGAGGGAAGAAGTTGCGCTCGTCCTGGTAGACTCCGCCGAACCAGTTCGCGTGCGTTACTTCTGTTGATTCCTGGAATGCGCAGCAGACGATCTTTTTCTGTAGGAGATGGGCAGCGGCTGGATGATGGAGACTTTATTGATCACCACCAGGCGGTTTGCGCCCGCTACTTCTGACTCCCTGGTTGAATGCTCCCTGAACCACGGCGAGCAAGCCGAAGAGAAACAGCGCCACTGCAAATGAGCCGATGGTCAGGGCGGTGCGAATCTTCTTACGAACAAGATCGTGAGGATAAGGGCGGAGTATTTCATGAAGGCGCTCCGGCCAGGCCTCCCGCTTTTCCTGAGCTCCCCTCGACCAGCACCCCTTTGTTGAGATGCAGCAAGGACTTGCGCGCGCTCGGCTGCGACGGGATCGTGGGTCACCAGCAACACGGTCTTGTGGTGCTCGCCCGACCGGTTGGCAGATCAGGTCCATGATTTCGTTGGCGCTCTTGCGGTCAAGGTCTCCGGTAGGCTCATCACAGAGCAGGAAGGTAGGATCGGCAACGATGGCCCGTGCGATGCCTACGCGCTGCTCTTGTCCGCCGGAGAGCTGGCGCGGATAGTGGTGCATACGATCTTTGAGGCCGACAACTTCGAGCGCGACCTCGACGTGGCTGCGCCGTTCCGCTTTCGACAAGCGGGTGAGCAGGAGCGGCAACTCGACGTTTTGAAAGGCGGTGAGCACGGGGATCAGGTTATACATCTGAAAGATGAAGCCGACGTGGCGGGCCCGCCATTGCGTGAGGCGGCTGCCGGATAAGTGGGTAATCTCGTCGCCCGCTACGGTAATGGTTCCGGCGGTAGGCAGATCGAGGCCGCCGAGCAGGTTCAGCAATGTGGTTTTGCCGGAGCCGCTGGGGCCCATGAACGCGACGAAGTCGCCCTCATCCACATCGAGGTTCAGCCCCTGCAGAACGTGGATTTCCTCGCTGCCGCGCTGATACTTCTTGTCCAGTCCGCGGACCCGGACGAGACTGGAATGCAATTGTTGACGCGACCATCCACTCGAATCATGTTGCAGACTCCTATTGGCTGGACTTGGACTTTGTCACCATCGTGCAAACTCTCGGGCCCTGTTACCACAAGCGAGTCGCCGGGCGACAGGCCCGCCAACGACCTGCGACATCTGTTCCACGGTCCTTGCCCAGGCTGATTGCCCGGCGCTCGACCTTGCCGTCGTGAACCAGCAGCACAAACGAGGAAGCGGCACTCGCCTGCGCACCGCGCTCTTTGGGAATGTAGCGCCACTGGCCGCGGACGCTTGTTCCGTGCCTTTTGCTTCTTCTCGCTGGCTCTTCGCTCCAGGAAAGCCACCTTGACGCCCATATCGGGAAGAATTGAAATCTTCAAGCTTGTCGAAGGTGATGCGCACCTTCACGGTCGCCTTCTGGCGATCCGCAGTGGGGATAACGGTGCGCACCTTGGCGTCGAGTTCTCCAGTCGGGATAGGCATCAAGAGTTGCCTTTACCCTCTGGCCGGGCGTCACGCGGGCGATATAGGATTCGTTGACGTCCACTTCGATTTCATTCGAATTCATGTCAACGATGGTGGCGATGCCGGTTCGCGTGAATCCCCCGCCCGCGGAAAGCGGCGAAACCATCTCGCCGACCTGAGCGTCCTTGGAAACGACGATGCCGTCGAAACGGAGCGCGAGATGGTGCAATTAGCGACGGTCTGCTGAGCCTCGCTCGATGCGGGTTGCCGAAGCCGCCACCTGGCTCCTTGGCCAGCGCGATCTTGGCCTTCAGGCTGTCGGCCTGCATGGTTGCATTGTCGAGCGCTTGCTGGGTCTGAACGCCGGCCTTTTGCAATTCGCGCGCGCGGTAAAGCTCAATCTCGCGCATTCTTGAGCTGTACTTCATAGTCCGCAATCGCGGCCTGCGAGGCGTCGCGGTCGGCTTTGGCAGCATCAAGAGCGCGCCTGGCATCTGAATCGTCGAGAGTGGCAAGAACCTGGCCTGCGTGCACGTGCGTACCCTCGTCGAAGAAGACGCCTGTGACGCGGCCGGTAATTTTGGCGGCAATGGTGGCGCGGCGGCGGGGAGTGACGTAGCCGCTGGCGTTCAGGAGAGTCTGGCCGCCAGCCGCTTTGGGCGTTGCCACCGTCGCGACGTCGACTAAGGGCTTTCGCAAGCGGAAGATATAAGCGGGCCACCACGATGGCGGCCAGGAGAATGAGAGGGATTACGGCAAAGATGACGCGTTTGACGGTACGGGTGTCCCTGCGCTGGCGCTCGGGTATGTGCAAGGAGCCGAGGTCATGCTTAGGGGAATTCGTAGGTGTCGCCATAGTCGCCGATGTGACCTGTTCTTAGCTCTCAACCATGGGCCCGGTGGAAGCTATTTCTCGCCCAGCGGATGTAGCCACGATGGAGGCGCCATAGCGTGTAAACCTTGCTTCTGTGCCCTAATACTAGTCGATAACCTGTATGAATGGTCTTGGATTCGAGATCCACATTCGGATCTCTGCTTATGTGCCTGGCTTGCCGTTAGCGCGCGGTCGGTGCTCGGTCTGTCCGGCGGGTCTCTCGATGATGTTAAAAAGCTTGTGGCTACTTGGGGTCCAAGCCTGTTCATTTTCAGCTGAGACACCCCCAGGGCCCTTAACCCGGTGACGAGGTCAAGCCTGCTGGATTTTCAGAACGATGATTTCTGGCTCTCTTGCTGAGACTGCTGGACCCCGTTCAGCCAAAGGATGAAGATTGCTTCCGCCTGATCTTTCGTGTGATTGGCGATCAGAAAGTGATACTTCTCTCCCGATTCAAGAACGACACCGTCTTTATGGATTTTTGCAATGGAACCCACTGGAATGTTCAGGTCAGCCTCATTCTGGCATCTGAAATGAAGTCCGACATTCGTAAGTTCAAGTTGTCCCTTGCAACCGCCGAACACCTTCTTATGCGTAGCCTCATATCTGATGGGATGGTAATGCGCCGAGAAACCAGGTAACTTCGACACCGCATTTGGAGCCTTCTCGGGCATGATCGAATCCTCGGCCTGCGCTGTAACGGCTGGAGGGTTTGGAGATGGCTTTGACAAAAGTTGCACTGGTGAAGACGGTTGAAATGCCGGGCCCGGGCCGGAGTTGTTTATCTGACTTTAGACTTGCGGCAGTGGACCTCTTAAAATTTATGGCGGTATACAGCCCGCATAAAATAGCGATCCACAGAAGGAATATGGGTCCTGGCGCCTGCCAAACTCTGTGGCCAGAATCCCCGCCGTGAGACTCCGGTCTCTGCCTTAATTGAATCTATCGGCTGGAAATCGTTTCTACCCCTCCGCACAGAATCGAACGGAATTACATCCTGCCTGGGAGGTCGTTGGCCGTTTTTGCCTTTGTCATTGGAATGCAAATCGAAATCCTTCGCCACACTGAACCTCCTTTGGCGCCCAACTCATTTTAAGGCTTTCAGAGTGCATCGCAAGCAAGGGTTTAACGATGGGTCTGTATGGCATAGGCCGCAAATGCCTGATCGGCTCGGCCTGGTTGCGCCCCATCCTCGTTCAAGTTGCTAAGCCTTTCGCCGGGCGTAACTAAGACTCCATAACCGAAGGAGGTGGTGGTCATTACTTTACGATACTCGTTCAGAAAACCGTTTGTTTGTGTGGGATTCTCCTAGTCGTGGGTAACACAAAAAGTGTGACTATTGGAGCCTCGTTTTGTCCTGGGGCCGATCCGCATTGGCTGTTCCAGCTAGCGCCGGCGATCGCGGCTGTAACAGCTCTTGGCCTGTGGACCGCTCGCCAGCGGACCTACGGGTCGAAAAATCTGAGAGACTTCACGCATGGAACCAATGAGAAAGCCAGCGCGATTTCTGCTGGACGCTCTTTGTCTACTGCTATCGATCCATTGCGCCCACGCGCAGGAGACGATCGTTGCCATCCGTCACGCCGAGAAACCTCCGGCGAGCCTTGGGCAGCTTACCTGCAAGGGCCCGAACCGCGCGCTTGGCGCTGCCTAAGGTGCTCATTCCACGCTACGGGAAGCCAGACCGGATTTATGCGCCCGATCCCGGTACGCGGATCGGGCGACTGGGGAATTGGAACTATTCCTATGTGCGGCCGCTGATCACGATTGAGCCGACAGCGATCCAGCTGGGAAATGCCAGTAAACGCGCTGATCGGCTTCAAAAACGTCGGACAGCTTAGAAAAGAGCTGGTTACTCCAAGAGATGCGAATTCGGTAATTTATCTGGCCTGGGAGCATGTGTATCTGAATCAATTTGCGAAGCGGCTACTCGAGGCTTTTGGGAAGGATCCGTCGGTTGTTCCTGACTGGCCGAATGACGAGTATGACCGGATTTACGTCTTCCAGATCAAGGACGTGGGCGGAAGGAAGGATTTAACGTTCAGCGTCGCGCAGCAGGGGCTGACCGACTCGCTGAGCGACAAGTGCCCGGCGCAGTGAAGGGGCATCACCCGTGTGGAACTGCACGGGGAGTCATCTTCGAACATATGACGATTGGGCGAAATCGAGGAACGAATTTACGAGCGAATTATTGTTCCAACGGCTATACTGCGCGTGCATTCAATTTGATGAATTGCCCAAACTGACCCTGGTATGCTCATTCCCCGGTTACTCCGCTCTGCAGTTCTCTGTGCATGTCCCCTTCTTTCTTCGATCGCCGGTGCGCAAACAACCGCTTCCCACACAACCACCGCAACCGTGCAGTTCCTCGACGACACGGCTCTGTTAACTACTTCCTGCTTCCCCCCTGGTCCGGCTTTCAACACGACGCCTTTCAGCACATATTTTGGGGCGCCACTTGATCCACTCCTTTACCAACGTACAGGGTCAGCTGACGGCAGACCTGAATGGTGATGGGGCTCCGGACCTGTTGGTTTATGGAATAATGGACAACGGCACAAGCTCGAACCCGGTGATCGTCCAGAGCTTCATCTCTAACGGGAAAGGTGGCTTCACCGCTCGCGCCCCCAGCAGCTGACGCCGCCCGCGACAACTTCCGTCAACTTGGCGGTCACCTCAACACCCCCTGCGATCGTTGTGAATGGCGACGGCAAGCTCGACCTGCTGATCGGCACAGCCATAGCCTAAGGTAATGGCGATCGGACTTTTCAACAGCCTCAGCCCTCCGCATTTCTCTCATCGGGATTTATCGGAACCTACGCGGCGGATGTGACGGGAGATGGCAAACCGGACATCATCGCGGTGAATGCGATTCCCTTGGCATCCCTCGGCCAAGAGGCCAACATTCCGTTAGAGGTGACGGTGTTTGCCAACCAGGGCAGCGGCAACTTCAAGTCGCTCGGGACCTTCACGCTCGGGACAGGAGGGTACCCGGGATCCACGGCACTTGCCTCGCTCAGCTTTGTCGACTTGAATGGCGACGGAAAACTGGACATGGTAGCGCAGATGTACTTCGTTTCATTGGGCAATGCAGAGGCACCGGCCACGATTACAACCCTGCTGAACAATGGCGACGGAACCTTTGCGACCGCCGTGCCGGTAAGTTACACGCCGGAAGGAACGGTGGTTCGATCGAGTTGCTCGGTGTTCAGGCCGCGGACTTCAATGGTGACGAAAAGGTAGATCTCGCGCTCATCTATCCACCTCCTCTCCAGACAAGCTTGACTCATCTTTTCGCAAATTATCTTCTTGCCAGGCAATGGCAACGGCACTTTTGGGGCAGGGGTCAATTCAACCATCAGCACCACGGTGCAAGCGGGCGCCACGAGCGCGCAGCCGCCGGTGGGCAATGCCGTTGTTATCTGATGACAATCTGGATGGCGTACCCGATCTCGTGTTTGGTAGTGGAGCGGTAGCGGTGGGAGATGGCAAGGGCAATTTTTCTGCGGGGACGCCGGTGGTGGAAGTTGCTATTCCGAGTCTTCCAGCGGCGATCAACTACTTCAACGCCGCTTCTCTGGGAACCATCCAACCTGCTGGAAGTATTTACCCGGAGCTTGTCTTCGCCGCACCCTCTGGTTTTCGGCGCCGTTTCCTCTGGTAGCGATTTCCACCTCTTCAGCCTTTCTGGTGCAGAGCGGCGGCGGAAGCCCAAGTGTCACTGTCACCTCAGGGCAGAGTGCGAGCATTCCGCTCAGCGTGATGGGTGCGGCAAGTTACACCGGCAGCGTCACCTTGACGTGCACAGGATTGCCGCCAGGCGCTTCGTGCACTTCCAATCCCGCCACCCCCAACCTTGCCGGAGGCACGGCCCAATCGTCGACGCTGACTGTTTCCACGACAGCCGGCAACATGGCAGGCATGGTCAAACTCTTTCTGGGGCCCGGCATGACAACGTTGAGTTGCGGGATCTTTGCCGGCAGTCTGCTGCTACTCTGGCCGAAACGCCGTCGCGCTTACTGGATGTTCCTCGCGCTCACTGGCTTCGCTTTGCTGCCGTTGGGTTGTGGTGGCAATGGATCATCGACCCGGAAGTCGAATAACACACCTGCAGGCACATACACCTTCCAGGTGGTTACGACGGCAGGAACGACGCGAGCCAAAACCAGCTGCACCCTTGTTGTGCAATAGGATGCTAACGGAAGACTATAAGCAGCGAGCCCGCCGGCAGTGGCATCTAAGGCGAAGTCTTAGCCACCCTTGATTTACTTTTGACCCCTGATCGCTTAGCTTTAGGTGGCGGCACATAGTGAAAGCGTACTAGATAGATATTCTCGCCTTTCCCGTGCTTCGCTACCTTGAGCAGGTCCAGAACACCCAAAAATCCCGATTCGCGCGCTAGCATCTGGAGTAATATCCGGAAAGCCGATTGTTTCGATCGAGTCCACCTCGATCTCGCCACTCTCCATGCGGTATCGGGCGCCCACCGTAACGTGAGGACGCATCCAGAATCGGACGCTGCACGTAATCTCTCCGCGACGAACTCCCTCGCGAAGCCGTTTGGCAAACATCATAATGATTCCTCACCTCGCGGGGACAGACACATTGCGGGGAACGGGCTTGGTCATTGTCGATAAGAGATTGCCCGTAGGAAGGGATCATCACCTGCGCGTGCGCCGTCACATCTCCCACATAACGTCCGCTAGGTTTTGTGCCATGGGACACCTCCAGGGGGAAAATTCGTTCGTACGCGCCTGCTCGTGCGGCTGTGTTCAGGCGCTCTTCTTCGAGGTGACGGCAGAGAAGGTAGACCAGCATTGTTCTACCTCTTGACTGCCGCAGTGCGGGCAGGCGGTCTTTTCCGCGTCATGCTGTGTGATGGTCAGAATCTTCGAGAATGTTTTCTTGCAGGCGTTGCAGATGAACTCATAGTGCGGCATAGAAACCCTCCACGCCGATTCGCGAGAATTATACCGCTCCTGAGATCGCGTGCGCTCATCGGCAGCGGTAAAATTCGAGAGAATCGGTTCCGATAAAAATGTGGCAGTTCTTGAGTGGCCGGTCCGAGTCGACAATTCATTGAGTCAGCGGAGGCGACATGTGAAAAAGGTTGCGTTGGCTGGATTCCTTCTGGTGTTGGTGGCTCTGGGAGTTGCATACAATCGAGTGCATGTTTCTGCTTCGAGCAGCGTCGGCGCTGCAGCAGCAACCGGCATCAGCTGGGTGACGATGCGCGATACGCGGGAGAAGGCATTCTCGATCCAGGTTCCGCAGGGCTGGAAGACCTATGGTGGGCTGTTCCGTTTCAGCACGATCGACGCGCGGATGATTGTAGACATGACTTCGCCGGATGGGCTGACGAATCTCCGCGTGGGAGACTCGACGGTTCCTCCATACAGGGTGCCGGGCCCGTTCCTGCGGCCGGGACCGGGTGTGGCTGCTTATGCCGCGGGCAATGTGTTCGCTACCAAGTATGGTCAGGCGCGATTCGCAGCCATGTGCCAGGGGCTTCAGTTGACGAAAAGCGATGCGCGGGCGCCAAAGTATCATCCCGCGGCAGGCGGGATCACCCGAACTACGGGCGGCGAGGCGTTCTTTAACTGCACAAGGAATGGCGTGCCAATGTCCGCATACGTGTATGCGGAGACCACGCTGCTGGGGCCTGGAGGGCCGGGCTCGAGCTGGTTGGTGGTGGCGCTTGGGAGTTTGATTGCTCCGGCGGAGCAGGCGACCGCTGCGGGCGCGATGCTGCAACACTCGGGGGAATCGCTGGTAATGAACCCGGCGTGGATAAATATGCAGAACCAGTTGAACAACCAGGCGATCCGGCAGATTAACGCCTCGACGCAGGCGACGATCGCGGCGACAAATGCGGCGGTTGCACATCAACAGGCGATGATCAGCGCGCTCCAGAATGACAGCTTCAACGATGTCATCAATGGCGTTCAGCAGACGGTGGACACTACGACGGGACAGCGGTACATCGTGCCGCTGGGCCAGGGCGGAAAGCAGTGGGTCAACGGAAACAACACAGTGGTCGAGTCAGGTCTGTCGCCGGGCGCGGGGTTCGATCCGCTAACGCCGGTAAACCATTAGAAGAGTGCGCGTCGAGGTAGGCCGGTATACCTGTCCGGGTGTTGGTAAAATCGCAAGGATGCTTTCCAATCGATCCATGCCTCGCAGCATTGTGATTCCGGAACTGGCGTACCCAGACATCGGGAAAGCAATTGATTGGTTGTGCAATGCATTCGGATTTACCCTCCGCATTCGAATGGGGGATCACCGCGCTCAACTGAATGTCGGCGATGGGGGCGCTGTTGTCTTGATCGAACCGAGCGCGGATGTCTCGTTGCGGACTGCACTCATGGTGAGGGTCGAGGATGTCAAAGCGCACTACGACCATGCCAGGCGAAGCGGTGTAAGGATTCTTCGAGAACCCACAGACTTTCCTTATGGCGAACGACAATATAACGTCGAGGACTTCGCCGGGCACCATTGGTGCTTCTCGCAATCCATCGCGGACGTTGATCCAAGAGAATGGGGCGGAGAGCCAGCCGAACTGTAGCGTAACGGCCGTCGACCTCCAGCACGAAGCAAATCTCCTTAATTTCTACTTTGGAACTTCCGCCAGAGGAAAGTGAACGTGTTCGATCGTCTTGCGGTTCCACGTGTAGGTCATCTCCAGGTCGCCGTTCGCCGTCTGGATAATCGCCGGGTATGAGTACTCCCCCGGCGACTCTTCCAGCGTGTAGAACATCTTGAAGTGCTCTCCGTCGCTGGACACTGCCAGGTTCAACGGAGTCCGCCCGCTGGTAGTGTTGTTGTAAATCAAGACCACTCGCCCATCTCTTAGGGCCACCGCATCGATCCCTGAGTTCGGATTCGGCATCTCCAGTGGACGAGCTTGCGTCCAGGTCACGCCATCGTCATACGAGTCCGCCACACAAATCCGCAGCGTCTTCGCCGTCGAGCGCGCATACAGTCGTAGATGATTTCTCCCCAGTGGCACCACCGACGGCTGAATGATTCCGTCCGTATATTTCCAATCCGAGGAGCCCGGCACCTGCGAAGCAGTCGCCGCATGAGCATCCCCAGTTCCCTGCTTATCCGGCCCCACCGGCGGGACGATAGGCCCAATCTTCGCCCACGTCTTGCCGCCATCGGTACTGCGCTCAATCCACGCCGCCCAGGAGCGGTACGCTTCGATCGACGTCCCACTGATGATCGTGCCATCATTCAGCACCAGCGGCTTGGCCCGAATCGGCCCCAGCAAACCGGCAGGCAGATGCTCGGCCGGGCTCCAGGTCTTGCCTTCATCCGTGCTCCACTTGCGCGCGCCTGTCCATGTCTCCGGGCTGGGGCCAAACTTGTAGTACATCCAGAGCTTGCCGTCCTTGGTGTGGAACAGCACCGGATTCCAACATGGCACCTCTGTCTCCCGTGCCAGCTCCACCGGTGCGCTCCATCCGGCCCGGGTCCTGGTCGACCCCCAGATCGCCACGTCCGGCTTTCCTTCTGCCGTTCCTCCGAACCACGCCGACATCAGGTCGCCGTTCTTCAGTTCCACCACGGTCGAGGCGTGGCTGGCCGCAAACGGCGCTGAGCCCGGCGCGAAGATGTGTTCCTTCACCGGTTCCGTAGCGGCCTCGCCCGCTAGCGAACTCGCCATCACTCCTCCGGCCAGCAACAACGCCGTCGTCAATTTGAATCGCAGCCTCAACACGGTCGGTATTACGGGTGACATCATACCGATTCTTATCCGGCTTCCCGGAGGTAGACTAGGGGATCGAGGGCCCAGCGTGGTACCCCCGATATTGAGGAGGCCCGCTCTTCAATCCGGTAAATTATGACCAGCGCGCAAACAGAACTCGACGCGGTAATCCCCCGAACTTGCTCGTGTATGGCTAAAGCTGATTGCCGCGCATGATCTAATCTTCTCCGAAGCCAACAAGACGGCACTCAATCATCTGGTCATCAAGTTGAGTATCGCCGGCTTTGTGATCCACCTGCTCAGTATCCCGTTCCATCGTTCCCCACCCCCGCTCGACTCTTATCGCAGGGTCGTGGTAATGACCTGACCGCCATCTACACGCCGTTCAGCCTCATTTTGTTGATGAGGTGTTGACGCTGATCGCGGCTCTGCTGGAGCGCATTGACCACCCGCTCCATCGTCAATCAGTTTGAGATCGTCTCTCTGATCTTCATTCTCCAGGTCTTCAAAGAGATCGCCAACGCCGTCGACGTGATGATAGATTAAAGGCAACCCATGAAGCGGTTCCCGTCTTTCTCGATATGTGGGCCGCTCTTCTGATGTTTCTGCTGGTCGCCGTCTTTCAATATGTCGCGCTCCATCGAGTACGGCTGCCGGAAACGCCGGAGCACTTGCCGGCATTGGAACGGTTTATCGCCCAAAAGAAGGTAGTTACCCTTGGTTTAGGCACGTTGCTGTTTGGGCATGGCCGCCTATAACCTTGCCCTCTTTTCCTCCAACCGGCAGGGTTCTTGCGACAGGCCACGGGCTGCAACCTACAACTACGTTCTATAACGACCTGTTCAGCGTGATGATTTTTACCGATGTTCTCGTTCTGATACTGTCGCTGGTTGTAAATGGGCGCTATGAGATGGTCTTTCGTAACGCGGCCTTCGTGGCTTCGATTATTCTGATTCGCCTCTCGCTGACAGAGCCAAATCCCTATGGCGCGCTGCTCGCATTGCTTGCGATGGTCTTTGGAATCCTGACCGTCCTCGTCTTCAACTTCCACATGCGCATTCAGAGCGCGAGCGAAAAAGAATCGTGAGATTTTCCGCTGCGAATGGCGCATCCCTCTTCAGAAGACGAGCGCAATTCTGCGCACGGTAAACTGAATCATGTTCCTGGATCGGGCTGTGGAAGCTGACTACTCTCAGATCATCGACCTTATTAATTTGGCCTTTCGCGGCGTTGGTCCCTTAGCCAGCTGGAACTCCGAGTTGATATTCATTAGGGCAGCGCCTGACCGATCTTTCTAGAAGACCTGCACGGCAAAGCCTCACGCTCTATTGCTATGGATTGCGAAGACCGGAACGGCGAGTTATTGGGGACGGTTTGGCCGGCAGCCAAACAACGACGGCGTCTGGTATCTTGGCCTACTCACTGTCTGGTCGAGCTGGAAAGAGGCAGATGGGCCGAGCCCTGTTAGCCGCCGCGGAAAGCTTCGTGAGCAGCGCGGCGCTTGCCGAATCCGCACGTCGGCGGCGAATGTCCGAAAGACTCTGATCGCCTGGTATGAACGCCGAGGTTACCTCCGGCGGGCGAAACCCAACCCTTTCCCTATGGTGACCAGCAGCCCCGGCAAACCACACTCCGTGGCGATTTGCACTTGCCCTGCTGAAAAGAACATCGCATGACCACGAGCCCGCAGCCCTCTGCCTGATTGCGCGGCGAGGCCAAGTCTGCGACCTTCCTGCCGCCGACCGCGCCGTCGACATCCGTTTATGACCGGTGGTATGATTTCGGCGCATTTTTGTAGGGCCCACCCTGTGTTCGGAATATCCTTCACAATCCGACGCTAGAGAAAAAGAGAGGAGGTCGCTATGAGAGAAATAGCGAATTCATAAGCATCGCTATGGTGGTTGCCGTGTGTCTGTTCACCGGCGAAGGAATGGTTGTTCATGCTGCGGATGGAGATGTTGATGTAGAGTCGGCGTGCAAACTGCTGCCGACGCACGATGCGTTGCATACGGCGCTGGTTGCGGCACAGATGCAGAAGAATGGCGGTATTGACCCCGACAAGGCGGGTATGCTCTGTTAATTGGGATGGAATCGTGTGTGCCGTTGCGTTCACGGGAAGTGCTCGCGGTGACCAGTTTCTCGGGTAGCCGAGTGATCCCGGCACAGAAGGCGAACACAGCCAACGCATTCAGCCTGCCTGCATTGGCGCTTTCGACGGCCAATTCGTACAGTGCTACACAGCCAGGAGGCAGCTTGTTTGGTTTGCAGGCGAGTAATCCTGTCAGCACGAAGGTCGCCTACGGGAAATAATCCCGACGCAGAATGGTCAGGCCGACGATCCGATGGTTGGCGGAAGGATCGGCGGCGTAAACGTCTTTGGCGGCGGGTTGGCTCTTTATCTAGCGCAGGGTCAGTTGATTCGTGGGGTCGGCGTGAGCGGCGGTTCTTCGTGCCCGGACTACAAATTGCCTGGCGAACGCGGCACAATCTGAAGCTGGACTAATTGCCTGTGGGGTGAGCGCGAGCCCCCGTCTGGATAAATTGTGTATGACATTGTCACGCTGCCCGGACTGCCGATCGGTGTCAGTCCGAGTGGCTGGGTCATGACCTGCAAGCGCTACCGCGACCGCCATTTGAAAGACGCTGCCTGTATTCTGTAGCTTCGTCGGCGAATTCGTTAAAACTATTTCGATGATTGTTGCGTCCAGTTCTCTAGGAGCACGGAGCAGGAGGAATTGTTGCTGATTTTTCTGGCGAAGCAGACATTTCGGGGGATAACATGCGCCGTGTTTGCGCGTTTACGCAAGAAGGCCTCCAGGATCGGTTTCCCCGTTGCTAAGCCTGTTGGCAGCGCGAAGAAGGATGGATTTTTTATTCACTGGATCGATGACCCGCAGTCGGAGGTCCTGGAGGTGGAATGCAGCACACCGTTTTGGATCAACTCGGCTGCGTTAACGAGGGCTTCGTCGCGAGATCGAAGCCACGATTCGGGCTCGCCTCTGCTTGACCACGAAGACGGAGTGGTATGAGAAATTTCGCGGGGTTCGGCGCTCTTCCAACTCTCAGGGCTGGCTTGGCGATTCTTTGAGGTATTGTCGCAACTCGGCGACGTTGTAGCAGTGGGAGAAGGCTGAATCACGCAGAATGCGTCCGCTCCCAACCAGCTCGGCCAGCGATTGCTCCATGGTCATCATGCCCTCGGCACGCCCGGTAGAAATGTGGGAGCGGATCTGGTGGTCTTGACCGGTTCGGATCAGATTGCGGATGGCTGTCGTGGCCAATTGAATCTCGACGGCGGGGTAGCGGCCTGCGCTATCTGCAGCCGGTACGAGCTGTTGCGTGACGATGGCCACGAGGGCCAGGGATAGCTGCTGCCGAATCTGAGACTGATGCCCGGCGGGAAAAATATCCAGGATGCGCGAGATGCTCTGAGAAGTATCGTTGGTGTGCAGAGAAGAGAGCACCAGGTGCCCGGTTTCGGCTGCCGTAAGCGCTGCAGACATGGTCTCGGCATCACGCATTTCTCCCACCAGGATCACATCGGGATCCTGACGTAATACAGCCCTCACTGCTTGCGCAAACGAGGGCGTGTCATGGCCCACTTCTTCGCCCCCCACAATGGAATTATGGTTCGCGTGCTCATACTCAACAGGATCCTCTATCGTGATGATGTGATCGCGGCGACGGATGTTGATCAGGCCGAGTAGCGCAGCGAGTGTCGAAGTCTTGCCACAACCAGTCGGACCCGTGAGCAGGACCAACCCTTGTCGCCGTTCCGCTAGCTGTGCCAGTGCCGCCGGCAGGGTGCAGCGACTCGAGTGACTGGAATCTGCGCCGGTAGCAGGCGAATGCAGGCAGCCAGCGTACCGCGCTGATGGTGGAAGTTGGCTCGAAATCTCCCGATCTGCCCCCGCGCGAAGCAGAAGTCCAACGACTTGTTCCCTTCTAACTCCTCTGCCTGACGGGCGGTTAACAGCGGAAGCAATAAGCTTCGTATCTCTTCTGCCGATAAGGCCTTGCCCGCGGCCGGCGTCAGAGAGCCCTTGACTCGCAGCGCGATCGCCGAACCAGCTACCAAAACAATGTCGGAAGCGCCTCGTTGGGAGGCAAGCGCCAATAGGGCGGTCGATCGAAGAATTTCCGCCGCTTATCGTTGTAGCCCGCGATCGATTTAATTCATCGACAAGCCGCGAAAGTTCATTCCCGGAGGAGCCATTGGCCCTTTCAGCGAGCGGAATAGACAATAGCCATTTTAGCAACGCTCCCACAGAAATGACCCCCAAAAGGCGTGGAATGGAAACGGTTCCAGGACCGCCAGAGGTCGACCCCAAATTGTATGCGGGGGCTATGCTGTAAGGCTATGAACTGGTTACCCTCGCTTGCGCCTTAGTGTTTTTGGCGTCCTCATGGCTTTTTTGCAGCTGCCTACCGGGCCTGCGCCGGGCACAGTAGATAGCCGTGCATTGAGCTGACAGCGGAACGGATACTCATTCGCGAAGCCAATACTCAGTGCGACCGAGGGAGAGGCCGATGAACCCGCGCACCTTCAGCTTTCTACCACCTTCCTCCACGGAGAGTAGGCACTTGTAGGTCTTACCGGTCGCCGGGTCGAGAATCGTACCTCCGGACCATCCGTCGCCATCCTTCTGCAGGTCCCAGAGAATCCGCAGCCCAACCACCGGTTGCCCCTTCTGGTCACCGTCACAGTCATCGCACGTGGGATTTGGGTCCTCGGGGTCCGGGTCCACCAGCTCCTGGACCCTTCCGTACAACTTCCCGTTTTCTTCGAGATACGTACCACCGACTTAGGCTTGCCGGTGACATCGTCAACGGTTCTCCACTGGCCCACGGGCGAATTCACGGACGAGTCTTCTGCGCCGAGCTCCCCCTGGCCCCCGAGGCGAATACGGATCCAAACAGCATCGATAAGACGATCCCCAGATAAACGCTGAACCCATGTGAAGTCCTTGTGTTCTTTGCCGGCTTGACCCAGGGGATACGTCACAGGATAGCAAAAGCAGCCACCCGGCCAGAAGGGAGCGGACGACTATGGCCAGAACCGAGTATTCGAGGGTCTAAGATGAGACATGCTCAATAAGGTTTGGGATCCGAAGACCGCCCGAATCCTGTGTACGGCGCTCATCTTTGCTCTTGGATTGGCTTTTCTACACGCCGCGCGTGAAACCCTCACTCTCTTCCTCTTTGCCATCCTATTCGCATACTTTGTCGCTCCTCTGGTCTCCCGGCTGGAGAAACCATTGCGCGGCCGCATACAAGCGATCGCTGTGGTTTACCTCGTCTTGATTGCGCTGCTGGTTGGCCTGGGCTTTCTGGTGGGGCCCAAGATCGCCAGTGAAGGCAAAGCGCTTGCCACCAGCCTTCCGTTACTGCTGAGCGAGGCAGGTTCCGGCGAACTGGTCTCACAGGTGGGTCAACAGCATGGATGGAGTGGAGCCCGGCAAGCCCAGATCCAGAGCTTCTTTAAGTCGCACAAAGATGTCATCCTCGGTTATGGTGCGGCTATCGGCCAGAGGCTGGCGGTGCCCGCGCAACATATCTGGTGGCTGATTCTTATCCCCATTCTCAGCATTTTCTTCCTCAAAGATGGCACATCTATCGGTGAGAACCTGGTCGCGATGGGACGCGACCCGGAAGAGAGGAAGACGCTTCGCGGGATCGTAGCTGACGTGAATGTCATGCTCGGCAGCTACATCGCGCGCAGCTGATCCTTGCTTCGCTCACCGTAGTTGTTTACACCTTGGTGCTGAGCGCTCTGCACCTGCGCTACGCCTTGATTCTCGGCCCTCTCGCGGGCATCTTCGAGTTTGTTCCTGTGGTGGGGCCGGCCGTGGCCGCGATCATTGTCTTCGTGATCGCGGTGCTGACGAGTTACCCTCACTTGATTTGGATTGTGCTCTTTCTTGGCGTCTGGCGTTTGCTGCAGGACTACGTAAATGCCCCGCGCATCATGGGCGAGTCTCTCGAGATCTCGCCTCTGGTACAGATCCTGGCTGTGCTTGCGGGAGGAGAGATTGCGGGGGTCGTCGGTGCTCTCGTCTCGGTCCCGGCCGTGGCTACCTTACGCATTCTCTGGAAGCGCCTGACCAGCGAAAAGGGAGTCGATGCGCCGGTTGCTCCCATCACCGGTGAACAACTCCTCACTAAGAGCTTATCACCGGTGTGACGGGGCTATTCGCGAAGCCAATACTGTGTGCGGCCTAGCATGGAGAGACCGACAAACCCGCGAACCTTCAGCTTTGCCCCGCCTTCCTCTACGGAGAGCAGGCACTTGTAGGTCTTACCGTTGGCCGGGTCGAGTATCGTGCCTCCGGACCATCCATCGCCGTCCTTCTGCAGATCCCAGAGAATCCGCAGCCCAACCACCGGTTGCCCTTTCTGGTCGCCCTCGCAGTCATCGCACGTGGGATTTGGGTCCTTGGGGTCCGGGTCCACCAGATTCTGAACCCGTCCGAACAACTTGCCGTTTTCCTCCCAGATAACTACCACCGACTTAGGTTTGCCGGTGACGTCATCAACGGTCTTCCACCGCCCAACGGGCGAATTCGCGGACGGCCTTGCGCCCGGCTTCCGCCCTGGCCCTCGGAGTGAATGCGGAGGCGAAGCTCACAGATAAAACGAGACACAAGACGAAAGATGGTCTCATAGGTTCCTCGTGTATTGGATACTCTAAAATAGCTCCGGCGCTGCCTCCCTAAAAATTTCATTGTCTTTTCCGCCTTCCGAATGACTGTGGAGCCGATGCTGGCGAATAGGGGGACGAACCGGCAAGCTGAGCGAGAAGCGCGCCAAGGTTTGTCCCCTCATGCGCTTAAAGGAAATACTTGAACTAAAACATGGAGATATGGGTTCTTGTGCTGCACACATTTGCGGGCAGGAGGACGACATCGGCGCGCGCGGCCTACTTGCTGAACGTGATTGAACAGAACGCGGGCAAACGAAACCAGGTGGGTTGCTGTTGTGCTGACACTGTCCATCCACCTCCGCCCATGCCGAGGTGGGCCGCCACCCTGAAATTTGTCATCCCGAGCGTAACGTACCCGGATTTCTCGCTATGCGGCATTAACCAGGCCGCGTAGCAGGCTTTCAGTAAGGAAAGCCGCATGAAGTTCGCCAGCGCCGGGCACAGCGAAAGTGTCGTGGGCGAATCGAATCGTGGGTTCCGTTTCTTCATCGACGCAAACTGCAGATCCCTCCTCTACGCTACGCTCCGGTCGGGATGACAAAGGGTAGATTTGTTCCTTCCTCTACAGTTTGTGATGTGGATGGAAGGATCGTTCGCTTCGCGCTCTGCGGACAGCTCTCTCAATCCCTTATAACAGCTGCTCAGGTGAACGCTGCCCTCCCCTTTTGTCATCCCGAGGAGCTGACTTGGCTGGGGCCAGTTAAGGGAGCAATGAACGGGTGTTAGGGTGAGAGCGTTTAAGCTTGAGGGGACTGAGGCTGGAGGAAGTAGGCCGGCGTTCGATTGGAGCGTAGTAGCCCGATCCCGAGGATGGTCCCAGGCTGCGTGATGGACGATTGGTGAGGTTGCCTTTTTTAGGTAGCGATCCCGTTTAGGAGATTACTGATATCGGCCGCCTGGCCTTAGGCCCAGTCTGGGAGAGGGGATGAGAAGAGAGAAGGAGTTCCGGGAGCTGAGTTTGGAGTGTATTGAGCCCAACGCGGCTGGGATTGATGTAGGGGCGAGAGAGATTTACGTGGCTGTGGGGCGGGATCGAGACCCTCAGCCGGTACGTTGTTTTTCCACCTTTACGGAGGAGCTGCAAGCTATCGCGGCGTGGTTAAAGCAGTGCGGCGTGGCCAGCGTAGCGATGGAATCGACTGGGGTGTATTGGATACCGCTCTACGAGGTGCTGGAAGAGGCCGGGCTGCGGGTGTGTCTAGTCAACTCACGGCACGTCAAGCATCTACCGGGACGCAAGTCTGACGTAAGCGACTGTCAGTGGTTGCAGTACCTGCATTCGGTGGGTCTGCTGCGTGGCTCGTTCCGTCCTGAGGCAGCGATCTGCGCCCTGCGTGCGCTGAGCCGTCATCGGTCCAACCTGGTGGAAGCGGCTGCGGTGCATGTGCAGCACATGCAAAAAGCGCTGACGCAGCTGAATCTGCAGATTCATCATGTGCTCAGCGACATCACTGGTAAGAGCGCTCTGGCGATCGTAGACGCCATTCTGGCGGGCAAACGAGATCCCGAACAGTTGGCCAGGTTGGCCGACGGGCGCATTCGTGCGGAAAGGGAAACCGTCATCAAATCGCTGGTGGGTAACTACCGTTCCGAGCATTTGTTCACGCTGCGTCAGTCTCTGGAAGCCTACCGGCATTATCACAAGATGCTGCTGGACTGTGATCGGGAGATCGAGCAGCGCATGGGCCAATTGCCCAACCAACCCAACGGAGGCCAACCGTTGGAGCGCCATAAGCGGGGCAAACGGCGTAAAAACCAGTTCCATTTCGACATGGGCAAGGAACTGTATCGCGTGCTGGGCACCGACTTAACGGTCGTACCCGGGTTGAGTGCGCTGACGGTGCATACGCTGGTGACGGAGATCGGAACCGATTTCGGTCGTTTTCCCAATGTGGCGGCGTTCACCAGTTGGCTGACGCTGTGTCCCGGGAGCAGAAGAGTGGGGGCAAGGTTCTCTCTTCAAAGACGCGCAAGTCCAACAGCCGTCTCGCCGCTGCCCTGCGACTGGCCACGCAGACGCTACATAAAAGTCACTCCTACCTGGCCGCGTATTATCGCCGCATGCGGCGCGCCTGGGCGCGCCGCAAGCCATCACCGCTGCGGCCCATAAACTGGCCCGCATCGTATATCACCTGATCACCACCCGCACCGCTTACGACGAGAGCATCTTCGCCCTCGAAGAACAAAAATTAGCTCTTCGCAACCAACATCGCTTGCACAAACAAGCACGCGCCCTCGGCTTCCAGCTCGTCCCCCTACCTCAACCGGAGGTTGTTCATTAGGAGCGTACCCGGATTTCCTGTTCGCGGCGCTAGAGAGAGCGGCGTGTGCGGTTTTCTTTAAGGAAAACCGCATGGAGTTCGCGACACCACCAACCTTGACAGGAAATCCGGGGCAGCCGAGGGACCTGCAGTGCGTCCTTCCTGAACGCAACTGCAAAGGGTGAAGGCTTAAAGGCTGCGGAGTTGCTTAGGCACCCTACAAGTATTTGAGTAAATGCAGGCAGAAATGCGCAGCTTGCCTGGCGGCGATGGGGCTCAGCCGGAGGTAGTCATCGTTGGGTGCCTCCTGCGCGACATTGCTGCCCGCGCGGATCACCAGGTAAGGCACCCCAAATGTCTGGCAGACCCTGGCCAGGGGCGCCGACTCCATTTCGACGATATCTGTGTGAAAGTGAGTCCGCAGCGAGTCGATGCGTTGCTGCGTCATGCCGAACAGGTCGGCGGATGCCACTACACCGCGCCGCACCTTTACTTCATAGGTGGCGCCATTCGCAGTAACCTGCGGGCTGCGATAGGTCGCCATGGCCTGGTCTGCGAGTTTGAGCAGTGCGGTGGGCGGTGAAAACTTATTTTCCACCTCGGCGCCGTTGATCGGACTATTAAACGCCCGGTAGACCATGTCATTGCGCGTCAAGCTGCCGTAGTCATGCTCATACAAGGTACCGGCAACGATCACGTCCCCGGTTCGCAGTTGCTGGTTAATGCGTGCGCCTGTTCCGCTCATCAGCACCAGCCGCGGTTTCATCTCGGTAAGGAACAGCGTCGTGGTCATTCCCGTGTAGACCTTGCCAATCCCTGTGATGGCCACGATGACTGGCTTCCCTTCGATTTCCCCCTGCCAGTAGGGGATTCCCCACAGCTCTTTCTTCGCCGCGTCCTTCATCGCTGAGACGAAGACAGTGATCTCCTGCGGCACCGCGCCGAGAATAAGGATTCTGTCGCTCGGGGTGTAGTAGCCAGGCTTGTCCTGTGCGTTGAGCAAAGACACGCAGAACACGATCAGCCCAAGAAGGATTCCCAACCGCAATTGCTTTCTCATAGTGGAGTCCTGGCACGTGGATGAGGCTGATGTTATCAGCCCATGCGAGAATGACAACCAACTACAAACATCTACGCCAACGATTTCGCCCTGACCGGCGATAGGGGCGAGGGAGTCTCCATGACATCTGGTAAGTCGGTTCGTTGTTTCCTGCTGTGTTTTTGCATATCGAATGCCTCGCTTGTGGTCGCGCAGGATAGCGCCGAGCAGCGCACGATGCGCGCATTCGAGCAAGCCAGGAAAAATCCCCTGGAACTCCGCGTGTTCTTGCAGGGTATGCCCAAGGGCGGCGACCTTCATCTGCACCTGAGCGGCGGCACAGTCTATTCCGAGACGCTCATTCGCGATGCCGTGCAGGATGGGCTTTGTGTGAAGACCGCAAGCATGACTCTTTTCAAACCGCAGGATAGCTGTGGCGAAGGATCTGTCCCCGCCGGCGACGCGTTCAAAGACCAGCATCTGTACGACGCCCTCGTCAACGCCTTCTCCATGCGCAACTTTGTGCCCTCATCCGGAATCAGTGGCCACGATCAATTCTTTTCCACCTTCGATCGCTTCCAGGCCCTCGGCACCTCGCATGTCGGTGAGTGGGTGGATGAGATTGCGACCCGCGCCGCGCAGCAGAACGAGCAATATATCGAAGCCATGTACACCCCCGTCTTCTCCAACGCGGCCAGGCTTGGATATCAGATCGGCTGGGACGGTGACTCTGTAGAAAGCATGAAGAGGACACGCGATGCTTTGCTTGCCGCCGGACTACGCAACGAGATGGTCACCGATCGAAAGGAGATCGACACCATCGAGGCGACCCGTGCGCAGCTTGAACAGTGCGGACAAACCCAGCCGAAACCCGCCTGTTCTGTGAAGGTGTTGTATCTCTTTCAGGTGTTGCGCGGATTTCCACCACAGCAGGTCTTCGCTCAGACACTGCTGGGATTCGAACTCGCGTCTGTCGATCCGCGCGTGGTGGGTTTGAACTTTGTCATGCCGGAAGATAGCTACCTTTCCATGCGCGACTATCACCTGCAGATGAAGATGCTCGACTACCTGCACAGCATCTATCCCAAGGTTCGCATCACCCTGCACGCGGGCGAGCTCGCGCCGGGACTGGTGCCACCGGATGGATTGAAATTCCATATCCGCGAAGCCGTCGACCTGGGCCACGCCGAGCGCATCGGTCACGGGGTCGATGTGATCTATGAAGACCGTCCCCAAGAGCTGTTGCAGGAGCTTGCCGCGAAACACATCATGGTGGAGATCAATCTCACCTCCAACGATGTAATTCTAAACATCAAGGGCAAAGACAATCCGCTCTCCGTTTATCGCGCAGCGCATGTGCCGCTGGCGCTTTCGACCGATGACGAAGGTGTCTCTCGTATCGACATCACGCATGAGTATCAAAAGGCTGTCGAGGAGCAGGAACTCGGCTACCTCGACCTCAAGAACATGGCCCGTACCTCGCTGGAACACGCATTCATACCGGGTGAAAGTCTGTGGGCCGCGCCGGATAACTTCACCCGGCGCAAACCAGCCTGCGCCGGGCCGATTACGCCCAGGAGCAACCCCGGCGCTGCCTGTGCGGCGCTGCTCAAGTCGAGCGACCGTGCCGCCGCGCAATGGGAATTGGAACGCCGCTTCGCTATGTTCGAATCTTCCATCCATTAGGCGGAACGGCTCAGCATAGCCACATTCGTTCCTTCCATGCCCAATAGCACTTACCACTCTTTCCATCCAGTATTCGTTCGTCGGTATACTTCCCACACACCTATTCGCCTCGCGAGGTTCTACCCATGAGAAGACTGGCCTTCCTTCTGCTCATTGCCCTACCGCTTGCTGCTCCGGCCCAGGACAAGAAGCCGCCTACCACCCTTCGCGGCGTGCTGCTGGAGCAGCTCCGCACCACCCACAACGAAGAAGATTGGTTCGTCCCCGCGAGCATTGCCGTCGCGGGCCTCACCGCCGAACAGGCCAAATGGAGCCCCGGCAAAGGCAACCACTCAGTCGGCCAGTTGGCCTACCATCTGTGGTACTGGGATGACCGCTCGCTGACCAAATTCAAAGGCGAAAAGCCCGCTCCCTTCGATGGAAATAACAACGAGACCTTCGACAATTTCACACCAGCCCAATGGGACGATTTGGTGAAAAAGCTCAACCAGGTGATGACCGACTGGGAGAAGGCCGTCGAAACAGCCGACGACCAGAAGCTGGCCGAGAATGCCTCCCTCATCGCCCATGTGGGAGCACACAACGCTTACCATCTTGGCCAGATTCTTTACGTCCGCAAGCTGCAAGGTGTCTGGGACCCCAGCAAGGGTGTGAAATAGACCAGCGCCGCCTTTTGCGTGAGCGACCCTATTGGGCCCGCAGAGCCTCTACTGGCTCAATCGAGCCGGCACGGTACGCAGGAATGGCCGATGCCGCGAGTGTGAGCAGAAAAATAGCCAGCGCTGCCAGCACGATGACGATCGGGTCCAGCGGATCCACGGCAAACAGCAGCGAGCCGAGCAACCGGGTGGCAAATACAGCCGCGAGGGCGCCGATGCCGCAACCGAGCAGGCCCAGCTTGGCGCTCGAGATCAGGATAAGCCGCATCACGCTGGACCGCTGCGAGCCAAGCGCCAGGCGGATTGCCATCTCCTGCGTGCGCAGTGCGGTGGAAAAGGCAATGACGCTGTAGATGCCGAGCAGTGCCAGCAGCACAGCCGCCGCCGCAAAGCTGGAGACGAGCGCGGTGGTGAAGCGGCGCGGGGCCTGCCCCTCATCGACGACGCGCTCCATCGATTCAAGCTGGGTGAGCGGAAGTTGAGGATCGATGGAACGGACGGCGGCGCGCAACGCCCCCGCCATCTGCTCCGGGGGCAGTTGGCTGCGCAACACGATCGATCCTCCATTGCCAACCAGCATGTCAGGAGTCGCAAATGGGCCGGCATCGGCTTTGGCCTGGCTGGCCGGGAAGTAGAACTGGTTCATCGTCGGCACATCGGCCGCGAGCTCTTTGACGTCGCCGATCTCTCCCACAACGGTTACCCAGGGTATCGTCGTTGCTTCCGCCGGTCCGCGGTGCAGGCGTTTGCCGATAGGGTCCTGCCCGGCCAGTAGTGCTCCGCCAGGGTTCGGTTGACGATGACCACCAGCGCAGCAGCCCGCACGGTCGTCGGCTGGAGTAAAGTCGCGACCTCGAAGGATGGGAATGCCTGCGGCGCGGAAGTAGTTGCCCATCACCTCGGATAGCCAGACAAGATTCAAGCCGGCGCCTTTGGGTGGAATGTAGCCCTCGGGAGTAAAGGTAGCGCGCACGTCCTGGCCGGAGGCGGGCAGCAATGGTAGTCACTCCCACCGCCTGCACGCCGGGGAGCTGCTCCAGCTTGCTGCGGAGCAGCAAGTTGAATGCGTCGATTGCGGCCTGCGTGGAGTATTGCTGGCGCGGCAGGTTATAGCGGGCGGTCAGCATATGATCGGTGCGCAAGCCCAGATCGACGGAGCGCATCTTCTCAAAGCTGCGCAGCAACAGGCCGGAGGCGGTTAGCAACACCAGAGCCACGGCCAGTTCAGCAATCACCAGCGCCGAACGCAGGCGCGCATGGCCGCCGCCGGCGGTGCCGGTACGGCCGCCTTCTTTCAGTGCGTCGTTCACGCTCGGTGCGCGCCGCAGCTACGGCTGGAATCAAGTCCGCACAGGCAGCCCGGTAAGCAGCAGCCAGTCCAAACGCAAAAGCCACTACCTTCCAGTCAAGAACGATGGAGCTCACGCGCGGCAGTGTCTCAGGAAGAGAAGCTGACGCCGACACGGAGCGCTACCCACGCCAGAGCCAACCCCATGAGGCCGCCGCCGATGCTGAGCAACAAGAGCCTCGACCAGGGATTGGCGCAAAACCGCCGCCTCCGCTCGCCCCCAGCGCCAGGCGCACGGAAATCTCGCGCCGCCGGCCAATCACGCGCACCAGCAACAATGCCGCGAGATTGGCGCAGGCGATGAACAGCACCACCATGACTGAGAGAAAGAGCGTGCGCACCAGCGGCCGGGCCTGCGCCACTGTGGCCTCGTCCAGCGGTTGAACCAGCGGATGAATGCGGCGCCGGGAAAGCGCCGGGGGAAAGTTGCGCATGATCTCCTGCGCCGCTGCAGCAGCATCCTGCTGTGCCAGGGCGGGAGTCACACCGGGCTTCAACCGTCCCACCATGTAGAAGCTCCATCCTCCCGCGCCCTGGAAGCTCGTCTGGGGTCAGGCTCATCGGCACCCAAAGCTCGCTGCGGTTCAACTGGCCGGGAACCAGGGGAAACTCAAAGTCACGGGGCATCACGCCGATGATCTCGTAGGGCTTGCGATCGAGCAGAATCTTCTGGCCAAGAATATTTAGCTTCGCCATGGAAGCGGCTATGCCACATCTGGTAGCTGAGCACAGTAACCGGCACGCTTGAATCGTCTTCCTTTGGGTAAAGGCGCGGCCCATCAAGGGCGAGACGCCGAGCACGGAAAGATACTGGCAGTGAGCCGAGCCGCGTTGATCTGCGCGGGATCGCCCACGCCCGAAAGCTCATAACGTAGAGGGCTGATAACCGCCCAGGCCGGAAAAGGCGTTGGTGTCGCGCATATAGATGCGGACCCCGGGCGCAGTGACGCCGGGAGTGTCGCCGTCGTAGTTCACCCCCTCAACGATGTCCGCCAGCATCACCAGCCTGGACGGATCGGGAAACGGCAACGGCCGCAGCAGGACGCCTTCCACGATCGAGAAGATGGCAGTCGTGGCGCCGATGCCGAAGGCCAGTGTCAAGCACCGCGGTCAAGGTGAATCCTGGCGAGCTGCGCAACTGGCGCAGCGCATAGCGCAGCTCTCGCAATAGGTTTCGCATCAGGTCCAGCCCTCCAGATAATTTTCGCCCCTAACGGTAAGGATAGATCGATCGTGAGGGGCGATAATTTTCGCTGGAGATACATCCTCGCTCAAAGGAGAATCGCCTTCCCACCCCCCTGTCTCATTCTCTCTTACACCATGCGTTATGCCGTCGATCGTCCTATGCAACATCTTGCCGTGAGGCTCCATGCGCTATCGTGGAACCTATCGCACCGCGAGGGCTTTGCCGGGGCAGGAAACAGGAGCGGCTCCCCAGGCCGGCCTCCACAAGACACTAATCCAGATGCGTCGCGGCAAATATCATCTGGGCGATGGCGGTTTCCGCTTCCTCCAGCTTTTATTTGCTCCACGACCCGGAATTCACCGACCAGGTCGCCAAGCCGGCCTTCAAGCTAGATTGGGGGGAAGCGGTGGTCATGAGCCTTGACAGTCTCGATATGCCCCGATGCAGTCCCGAAACGCACCGTCAAGACGTTCGCGTTGCTCGTTCCCGTTTCGCAGGACGTTAAGCAAGAAGTGATCTTACGCGCCCGTTCTTGCCGGCCGGTATCACCGCCCCGAGCTCGGCTACGAGATTACTCCCCATCGATGCCCATGGCGATCGTGCTTATCTTGTCAGAACCACAGAGACGTTCCCCGCTCGATCTTTAACGGAACTGGAACACGCGCTACGCCACCACACGGTGAGGTCAGACGCCAGGCTCATGGGCTGTAGCCGTCGTTATCGTGCTGAGCCCAACCGCAAGCAACCGATCGCATTGGGCGCTCGCCCGTCCTCCCCATCCCCTTCCCTCCAGCTCCAGATACGAGGTGCATATCCCATCCGCAACTGTTTGATGCCGTGGCAGCGCAGCTGTTTGCGACCGCTGTATCACTCTGCGACGACAAACGCGGTGGCGGCCGTAAAGCAATACCGCTTTTAACGGGCACAATTTCACGGGGAACAGCTCTGTGCGCCCGGTGGAAACCAAAGTAGAGGTTCTGTAGAATCTGCAGTGACCCGCGGCTTGAGTTCGAACATCCTAATACGTCTTAGCTTGACCTGGCAGCTCCATGCGTCTGATCCCCCTCCCCCACACACCGCCCACCCCATCCGTGCCCGCAGATTTGCATCGCCGATGACAACGGTTCAGCACTGTCGCGTGGTTCGCCCTGGCGCGCGCCTTTGCCGCCAACCCCGCCAGACCCAGGCGCTCCATTCTGTTTGTCGTGTTCGCTAGCGAGAGCGCGGCCTTCTGGCGCCTACTGGATGGCCGCTCATCCGCTCGTCCCTCCACCACGCGCGCCAGATCAACTTCGACATCATCGCCGTGACGAGCGCCCAGTCCGCAAACCGACGAGTGATCACGATCCCGAGCGATACCACGACCGTCTCACCTGATCGGCGCGCTCTACTCGCCCGATTATGACCGCACCGTCAAGCACAGAACAATATTGGCCTGACGCTGATGACCGTTCGACCACGATCGGCACTAAACGTGTTCTTCCGCTCCGACCAGCTTCCTTTTGTGCTCCATAACATCCCAGCTTTCTGGTGGTTCACTGGGTTTCATCCTGACTATCACCACACAACCGACACCGTAGACATGATTGATTTCGCCAAGATGCAGAAGATACTCGAGCTCGCTTATCTCACGGCCTGGCAATTTGCCACCGAGCCCACTCCGCCGCGTTTTGTTGCCAATCCGTCCGGTGCCTCAAACGCAGGTAACTAGGTTCTTATCGGGGCCTTCCTGAACCAGCAAAGGCCACGACTTTTGATGCAACAAGGACTGCAGTGCAAAGGTTACGCATAACGGACGGCTGCATCCGCTTCGACGGCCATCGTTTGCAGTATTTTGAGGAACTCAGGGTTTTGGCCGTAGAAGAGGCCATCGGCGGTGAAGCTTGCGATCGTAGGTACGGCGCCTCCAAATTTGTCGGTGAGCGGACGAATGATCGCGACATGCGGCAGTTTGGGGCTGATGAACTCGCAAGGAACGGGGAAGATCAGGCTGGGCTGAACCAGGCTGGGGGGTTGCAGCGGTGGGTTGTTGAAAAAATCGGGAAACGACAGGCCGGATATGGGATCCTTAAATGGAGCCACAGGCTGTTGTACTCCGTTACCCGCAAAATCAACCCATTCCAGAAAGTGTGCGATCTCGTCTCCACCGATGCCAAGGGTAATCTCAAGCACTTCCCGGTCCGTCACTTTCTGACTCATGACCGCGTAAAGACTCGATCCGCCTTGCTCGATGTACCCGAAGTGAAAGCCCGCCACATTCGCGATCGCCTGAACATGCTCGTTACCGAGAAAATTGGGGTTGGTAGTCCCGTTGAAATCGTTATTGTTTCGGGGAATGGCCGTGACATTTTTAAGAGTGATCGCCTGAGGGAAGGTGGCGCCGAAGTCTGGATTGGTTGTACTGCGGTAGCGGACATACCAGCTGGTGTCGACGTTGAGATGCATCAGATTCGTGAGGCGCTTGATGCCTGATGATCCCGTAGCCGTGCTTCCCTCCAGAGTGCGGAACTCGTCGAAGTCAACCGGCTCGGCTCCTCTGGACTCGAGATAGGCATTGAGAAATGCTGCGTGGCTCACTTCATCCAATGTGTTGCTGGTGATGTATTGTGGGCCGTCGCCATCGAGATTCGACAAGGCTATCTGGTAGTTATTCAACGGGGTGCTCGGGTTTGCTACCTCAATGGGTGGGTTATTTCCGATACCACCGAGTTCCGCATACTGTGTCCAGAGGTCCGACTCGATTATCTCCGCCGCCGCCAGAAACCGGAGGATGGCGACATCACCGTTACAAAGATAACCGCTTTCCTGTGCACGCGCCGAAGTTCCCTTTGCTAACACACCGGCGCCCACTGCTGCTGCGCCTCCTGCCAGAAGACCGCTTTTCATGAAAGAGCGGCGGTTCACTGGACGCTTGATGTTGCTCACTGGATTTTCCATATTTTCCTGTCCCGACTTTGAGTGAAATGGGTCTCTCTTGAGGAGGTGACCCGAAACTCACCATAGGCGCGCCAGATGATGTTGGTTGTCAGGGAATTGTCAAATGAATGTCACCTTAATTGCTTCAAATTGGTTTATTTATTTTGCAATAAAGTTACTGATCCTCTGCTATCTCGCAGCAAGTGGCTGCGTCTAACGCAGTTTCGCCGAGGAGGAGCAACGGTGTAGTGCGCCACACAGACAGATGTTTATCCAGCCATGTAAACCAAGCGTTCCTCATTTTGCCCTGCCACGAAGTCGGGGTGCAGAGCCTGCCCTGAGCTTGTCGAACGGGAACGGCTGATAATCATCCTTGTCAAATGAGAATGGCGAGGGGCTTTCGGATTTCGTCTCCTAGCTACGGTCTATGGTTCTGGACGGGTGCCCCAGGGAAGTGGGCTTTGTTGTTGGCTCCGCGAGTGCTCCGACTCAACCAGATGCGCGACCAGGAGTGACGCACTACACTAGCGCGGCAGGTTTACTTAGCCGCCATGATGGTAGTGTTGCCGCCGATGCGCGTTTCTTCGGTTGGAGTCTTAAGCGCACTAACGATGGCCGGTGGCAGGCCGTTGGTGCCGAATCGGGCAGTGTAGAAGGCGAATGCCGCGAAGTCGCCGGAACTGATGTGGCCGGATTGAGTGTCGGCCGTATAGGGCTTGATCAGACCGGGATCGTCGACGGCGCGCCCAAAGAAAACGATCGCGTCCCGAAGGGTATGGCCCTGAACCTGGTAGCCGTACAAGTCAATGCCTTGGCGTGTGGCGAATTGCGCAATGAGGATGAGGGGCTGGAGTGCGAAACCCTGGTAGTGGGTCGCGTTCTCGTGGCGCGCCATCTCCTTAGGGAAGGCGCCGTTGGCGTCGATCTCAGCGATGGCTTGCTGGTAGGTCTTGACGCCGAAGCCGAAGAGCGTGTCGTCGGAGGAAGTAACCCCGGTGGCGGTTGCGGCGAGAGCGCGCCAGTAGTGGTGATTGTTATTGGTATCCCCGGGTTTTTCAAACGAGATGTCTTTGTGGGCGGCGGTGTCGAGCCAGGCAATGACGCGTTTCTTCTGGACGGGATCCAGAGTTGAGTCGTTCACCAGCACAGACTCTGTGATGCCCGCGGAACTGAGCGTCCACTCAACTTGATACCAGGCCTGTTGGGACTCCTGGCGGTCGTAGTCGAGTAGGGCGCCGGCCTGAGCCCAGGCGTCGAGTTGGGCCAGCGCACAGGCGGATTCGGTGTGACTGCCTGTAGCCAGGTACTGGTTCATACCGGCAGTGATCCGTCTTTCGAACATCTCGTAGATATGGGTGACGGGCGCCTCTGCCGGATTGATTGGGCCGCTTGAGCCGGAAAGGTAGTGGTGCGGGATATTCATGCGGCCGATCGGTGCAGCGACGAATGGGGTGGCGACACAAGAGCTCAGGCCGTTTATGGCTGCCCGCAGAAGCGGATCCGTGGTGGCCCTCAGCGTGGCCTGGCGGGAGCGAACATCCACCACCGAGGCGCGAGGGTCGGCGACGTGCTGGCCCAGGGCGGGAAGCGTAAACGCGAGGGCGAAGAAGATGATCGCGCGTGGCCCAGTTTTCTGGTTTTGGGTCGCTGCCATAGCTGTTAATACTTAAGATCGCTTGGTCCGCTGAAAAGTTCTGCGAATTTTCATTAGTTCATAGAAGGCGGTAAAAAAATCGAGCGGTCCCACCTTCGAACCAGCGACATCCTCCCAGCGCGGCAATGGATTCTCAAAAATTGCCCGATCGGCGAAGGACGCGTCCTTCTTATGTAGGGCCATAAAGCGCGCGATGATCTCAACGTCAAAGATCCAGCGCGACTGAAAGGGCGAAGCCAGAATGGATTTCAATACGGGCGTAACGCGGAAGAGCTTTGCGCCACACTGCGTATCATAAATCGGCAGCGCTAATATGATCGAAACAGCGGTCGCGAACATGCGCCCTAGGTAATGGCGAAGGGCCTTTCTATGGATGAAGTGGCCGAGAAGCCGCACCCGAGAGCCGAAAATCATTTCAAGATCAGGGTCTTCGATCAATCTGTTCAGCAACTGAGGGATGACGCTCAATGGCGTAGCCAAGTCTGCGTCCCAGAAACCCGTGACGGCGACGCCTTCGAGAGCAATGGCAGCCAGCATACCGGAGCGTACCGCCTCGGCCTTACCGCCATTTGGTTGCTTATCCAGGACGCGGATACGGTCTGGATGTTTCTTCCGCAATGTCTCGAGCACGTCCAGGGTTCGGTCCGTGCTGCCATCGTTGACAAATAGGAAGTCCACTTGCTGCTCTTCCGCCAGGAATTCGGAGAAAAGGAGGGGTTGCAGGCGTGCTGCTTCGTTATAACAGGGGACCACAACAACACACCGTGCTCCGGGAGCTATACCTGCGGTATTCCTCCCGATTTGTGTGTCCATCCAGAAACCTCAAGAACCCGGAGTTTTGTACTGGCGAGCTCGCTCAATCCGGCCAATAGTCTCGCTGAGTGATCCTATTATGGCCGAAACGAGCAGAGAGATAACTCAGAATTACCTCTGGGGGGACACGGAACGCTACCACTAACGGATTAAACTGGAATTAAACGCGCAGAGTTGGGCGGCTGTTGGGAAATGTTATCGATGTAGATAAGGATATATTGGTTCGCAACTGTGAGAGTGACTGCAGACACAGCTTAACCATGAAGCCGGATTCTTGATCCAATGAATCTGCCTGAGAGGCGAGTTCAGAGCGGACTCAGTCCCGGGGTTGCCATAGAACTGTGAGCGTGCTGGCTTTTCTGATTCTCTGATTGCTGAACAGATCTCGAGGGGCTGGTTATAGTACACGATCTCCCAGGAGCAATCAAGAGCAAGACCTTCGAATTGCGCTCGAAGCCCTTGCTATGAAAATGGTCAAACCTTCCAATATTCAACTACTCCGCCCGACCAATACCCTCAGACTCGTGCAAGTCCAAACCCAAAATTGAAGTCTCGTTCTGTGGCTCTCGACTCGCCCATGGTCTGACTTAGGGCGTCTCAGGATAGCTTTGCGCCTGCGCATGCCCCCGTCTAAGGCTTCTCAGGGTTTCGTTGCGACAGAAAGTGAAGAAAGGAAAGACTGCAATGAAACTCTTCCTCGCACTGCTTTTGTTCTCCAGCTGGTTAGCCCATTCCCAAGCCGCCACTTACTATGTCTCTAATTCCGGAAGTGATTCCAATGCCGGCACGAGCTCATCAAGCCCGTGGAAGACTATCGCCAAGGTCAACTCTGTTTCCGAAGCCTCGGGCTCGACTGTGCTGTTCCAGAGCACCGGAACATGGCATGAGCAGCTCACTGCTCATGCCGGCGTGACTTATGGTTCTTATGGAGGCTCAAGCGCCTGCAGCCTGTCTACTGCGCTCGTAGCGACCTGTACAGATATGCCTGTCATTGACGGCGCAGATGTTGTTACAGGATGGTCTCGCTACAGCGGCTCAACTTACCGCGCGCCCTACGCATACACGGCAACCAAGGGTTTTGTTGGTGCAGTCTACCAGCAAACCACTCCACTCACTATAGTGACAAGTACAAGCAGAGTGGAGAGCACTGCCGGAAGTGTGTATTCGAAGGGAGGATACGTCTACGTTCACCTTTCAAATGGATCGAATCCTTCGAGCTACACAATAGAGATATGCGGGTCCAGAGCTTATGGGATAAGCATCGGCAATGTAAGCAATGTGACCATAAATGGACTGGAGATCATCAGGACCACAAAGGCCGGAATCGATGTTAACAACACGACCGCGAATAACATCACCGTGGAGAACAACGTCTTCTTCAACTATGGTGACACACTCGGAGATTCGTCTACCGGGTTGGGTAGCGGTAACGGAGGGGAAGGGGCTATTTTTGTCTTTCCCACGTACGAAGCCGTAGTGACGGGATGGGTGATCGAGAAAAACGTGGTAGGCCAGTCTGATTTCAGCAGCAGCGTGTTCAATTACAATCAGGCAGGCATCCAGTTGTATTCATCTTCTGGTGCGACGATCTCCGGAAATAGTATTGCTTCCGTTCATGGAGCCGGCCTACAGGTCACAGATGGGTACGGCAGCACATGCGCCAGCCCACTCATCGAGAATAATGTATTCTCTAACAGCCAAGGCAACATCTTCATCATAGGCTGCTCCTCAGCTTCGATTGTCAGCAATACTGTTTCCAACAGTTACGGGAATGGAATAGAGATCGGCGGGGGCTTCCAGACCAGCGATCAAAATAACAACGAGCCTTATATCGCCTACAACGTAATCCATAACATGAGCCCTGCGTATAGCGACGGACTCTATAATGGAATCGACGTCAATCACGCGACAAATGGTAAAGCGATCGATAACAATATTTACGCCGTCTTACAAGCCTGCATGACTTTGGAATCTGATACCGCTGCCTCCTCCGGCTGGACGGTAAACAATAATACCTTTAATGCCTCACAAAATTTGGCCTACAACGGAGCGAAGCCGGCGGGCGTAAATGTTGCGACCCCGTTCTATATAACAAATATTTCCCTGGCCGGCGGTATAACGATGAGCGACAATGTCATGACTGTCAACTCACTAACTCCCTGGATTCTCTGGGGTGCTACTTCACCGCAAGATAGTACGCATTACATAACACTAGCCACGTTTGAAGCCGAATATCCATCGTTCGATACTCAATAGGTGACAAGGAGGGACGTCATCCCAGCGACGAGATCCCATTATGGTGAGCATAGAGCAAAAGTTCTATGCGGTCCGCGAGACCGAGTTTGCGATAGATGGAAGTGAGGTGGTGGGCAACCGTGGCATCGCTAATGTAAAGCTTGTTCGCAATCTCTTTGTTGCGCAGGCCTTCGCATATGCGGCCGATGATCTGGTTCTCGCGTTCGGTAAGAGATGAGATTCGGGCAATTTCAGGTGGAGGTTCAGTCTGTTTGCGTCGTACAAAGGTGCTCAGCATGCGGTCGGTCAAAGCGCGGTCAAAGCAGAGGACTCCTCTGGAGACTCTCCTTATGGTCTTGGCGACCAGTTCCGGCGCACAGTGCTTCAACAAGACGCCCTTTGCCCCGTTCCGCAGTGCCTCCTCGTGAAAGTCAAGATTGGGATTGCCGGTAAACACAATGACCTTCACGTCGGAATGACGTTCGGAGATGCTATGCAAGTGGTGCGCGAGGTTGTCGCGATTGGTTTCGCACCCGAAGAGGATGATCTCAGGCCGCTTCAAAGCTACCTGAGCGAGCAGGTCAGGCATCCGGGTGCACTCGGCCACCACGACAATGTCATCACAGTGGGCCAGGATTTGCCGCATCCCAGCCAGCAGCAATGGGTAGTCGTCGGCAAGCGCGATGTTTATGGTCGCTTCCCGCGGGTTCGCAACGAAGCTTTCGGGGGTGTGAGCGGTTGCGCACATTTCGTTGGTTTCCCTGGTGATTAACTCATGGTATCGATTGCGTTGACGCCACAAATCCCCCCGAGCCGAGGCTTTCGACTCGGAGTCGGGTGGGAGTGTAAAAGATTGCGTGTACCTGGCAATGCGCAGAGCATGCACAAGTGTTTCTTTTCCCTAAACCGTGAGAGGGCTCTGCTAACCGTTTAGCCGGCACCTATAAAACCATCCTTTATTTGTCGATGATCGATCGGCCGGGTATCGAAAGATCCTGCCAAACCGCTTGATTGTTAAGTGGCAAAGATTCGTTGGGCAATCGACTAGCCCTAGCGGAAAACGATCTTCCCGGTACAATTGATCTCTTGAGAGCTAACTTTAGGCCCGGGTTTTTCTATTTTCAAGTCCAAATTGGTCAATATTGAACATTTATTTCTACAGATTTGGAAATAAGAACGCACTAGTTATCTGTATCAGTAACTCGTCCATGTGTCTTAGTAACTGGGAGGGTTCGCTGGTAACTCACCACATTGGTTACCAGTGTTGCTGCCGGGAATCTGCGGAGTTTCTGCTTCGCTCGCGGCCCAATCAGGGCCGAATTTCCCTATCTTTCCAGGGCGAATTGAAATAACGCGATTAGGCCTTTTAACAAGGCTGCGATAAGTTGGTTGAGAAATATTCCGTCTGCCGCCCTCGCGCCGGCGCCGGCTGGGTGCCCCCAGAGCGATGGAATGGGTTCCAGGATGCAGTGAGGAATGAACGGCGCTTCTTGCAGGGCGACGAGGAGCGCACCCATTACCAAAGAGCTCGGAGGTAATCAGGAACTGGCGCGCGGGGTCGAGTGCCTTCCCTGGCCCGACCAGCCACTCATAACCGCGCATATCGGCCACGTGTGCGAAGGCAGAAGGATGGAATTTTCGCCGGCCGCGTTCAGACGTCCATAGGTGCCGTAGACGTTCCTCGTTTCGGGCAGCGTGACCCACTCTCGGCGTGAAAGTTATGGATCACGAAGGTGTCCTCGCTGATAGCGGACCTCGTTGACCGTTACAGCCCACACCGAGTCGGTTCGGCTCACACCATCGGGTACCCACCGGTCCATTTGATAGAAGCGCTCCGCGCGAACGTTACCCGCCAGGACCCACAGAAACGCCTTGCGAAATCCGAGTTCGAAAAGCCGGGCACGAGCTGCCGTCACCAGGGCGGCGCCAATGCCTCGACCCCACCGTGCCGGATCCACGTAGAGCGCCCACAGCTCTCCATGGTCCGGCAAATCCAGGTCGCGCGACGGCGCAGTGGTGGCAAACCCATGGATCAACCCCTGTACGCCGGATTTCGTGTTGAGCTCGGTGGCGTTGGAAAACTTCATGCGGCTTTCCTTGCTGAAAGCCGCACACGTGGCCGTTGGTGAGTACTGAGTAGCAGGAAGTCCGGGTTCGAGCGCCACGATCGTCCGCGGCTTGAGCGGGTCGAGGCTCGCGAAATCGTAGCTCTGGGCTCGATCCTCGGGGCGAAGTTGATCGAGATAATCATCAGGAAGGAGCCCACGGTAGGCTGCTTGCCATGACCGCACGTGCACACGCGCGACCGCCATTGCATCCTCTGGTTCAGCCGGCCGTAAGAGCATGTCCTAGAATGGCATGAATCCCAGCTTTGGGGACCAGGGTCCGGAATCTCGTCCATTTCGGCTAAGCTCAGTACATGACTAGACGTGTGCCGCTCGCTCGTTCGCTGTACGCTGACGGGCCCCGATGTCGGTGGAAAGGAACCTGCTGCTAGTGGTCGGATCTTCCTTTCTCCGTCGTATTTTCCGCGCGTTCCGCCATCGTGACTTCCGGTTGATGTGGATCGGGGCCTGTGTCTCCACGACGGGCACGTTTGTCCAGCAGTTTGCACAGAGTTGGCTGGTCTACGATCTGACCAAGAACCCGTTTTATCTCGGCCTGGACCTGTTTCTGGGCCAGCTTCCTATCATGCTGTTCTCGCTCTTTGGCGGCGTCTTCGCGGATCGCATGGATCGCAGAAGGATGCTGCTGTATTCGCAGTACATCCAAATGACCTGCGCGTTCGTTCTGGCAGGCCTGTTCGTAACCCACGCCCTGAATGGGATGTCCTTTATTGCGGTGATCCTCACCCTCTCCTTCATCGTCGGCTGTGGGCAGTCTTTTGGCGGACCCGCCTATTCCGCTTTGTTGCCGGCACTGGTGAAGGGCGAGGATCTCTCCAATGCGATTGCCATGAACTCGATCCAGTTCAACCTGGCGCGGGTCCTCGGTCCCGCGCTGGGGGGGCTCGCGTATACGACCCTGGGCGCCACCTGGTGCTTCACCTTGAATGGAATCTCCTATATTGCGGTGATCCTCTCGCTGTTCATGATCCAGGTGAAATTTGTGCCTCCCACGTCCCGCGAGTCCATCCTGAAAAGTATGGGTGAGGGCATCCGATTCATACGCCAGCGCGAGGGGTTGGGTCCGCTGGTTGTGCTGGCTTTCTTTACTACGCTGCTCGGCTTCTCCATCACTGGGTTTCTGCCCGTCATCGTGCAGACGATCTTCCACAAAGGCCCGGAGACGTATCAAGTGCTGCTGGTATCTTCAGGCGCCGGGTCGATCACCGGCGCGTTGATGGTGGCCGCCATGGAACGCTTGAAGGGACAAGGTCATGTGGCGCTGCTGGCCCTTCTCGCCCTGGGCGCCGCGACCGCCGCCTTCGCCTTTTCCCGCTGGCTTCCGCTTTCCTGCGTCCTGATCTTCCTCGCCGGCGCTGCGATCATGGCGTCGGCATCGCTCATGCTTTCGCTGGTCCAAGTGATCGTCTCCGACCAGATGCGGGGTCGCGTGATGAGCGTCTACAATCTCGCCTTCCGCGCGGGAATACCACTGGGGAGCCTGGCGCTGGGAAAGCTGATCCCCATGGTTGGCATCTCCTGGGCGCTCGCCGGCTCGGGCGGAATACTCATCGCGCTCTCACTGTATTTCCTCACCGTCATGAGAAATATCCCAACCTTCCAAGCTGTAGCCAAAACAGGACACTGAGAGTCTGGAAATGAACTCGCGGAGAAGTGGAGTATTCACAGTCGATGAGCGAAACCGCATCCGGGACCGTATTCTGGAAATCGCAAATTCGGACGAACGGATCGTTGCCGGAGCCGTGGTGGGCTCATTGGCGACCGGCGAAGGCGATCGATGGTCTGATCTCGACCTGACGTTCGGTGTCATTCCAGAGAATCAAGCCCTCGACGTGCTTGACCGCCTAACGGCGCCGCTGGTGAAAGAGTTCAGTGCTGTTCCTCTCTTCGATTTACCGTACCGCGAAAGCATATTTCGGGTCCTATTGTTGCAAGGCTGTCTTCAGGTCGACCTTTCGGTTACGCCGGCATCCAGTTTCGGTCCTATTGGCCCCAATTTCAGGATTCTTTTTGGCAACTCTACGGAAAACCCACCTGTCCCCGCCCCGCCTGCTGGGCAGTTGCTCGGGTACGCCGCGCATCATGCGGCGCGTGCCCGCTTCTGCATCGAACGCGGCCGCTTTTGGCAGGCGGAATACTGGATAAGCGGCGCTCGCGATTACACTCTGAGCCTTGCTTGCCTCGAGCGTAATCTGTCTCCTCATTACGGAAGGGGCTTTGACCAACTCCCTGCCGAAATTCAAATGCAAGCGCAGCAGTCCCTGGTTAAGTCTCTGGATCGCGCTGAACTCCTGCGCGCTTTGGCGTGCGTTATCGATGGACTATTGCATGAAGCCCGCCAGATCACCGCCAGTCCACCCGAACTTGAACCTCATCTACTCGAATTGACAGTCCCGTGGTCTGAATGAGAGCCCTGTCAACTTTTGAGGAAAGAGTATGCTTGATAGCCGTGTTTGCCCAGCCACGACAGCGGGATCAAAACAAACGAAGAGGGAAATGAAGACATGGAAAGCTTTGGCCGGCGTCTGATGTTTCATGGCATGGTTCTGTTCTTACTCGGGCTGGGAACCGGTTTCGCTGAGCAGCATTTCGCCAACGTGCGCATGGGCCTGGCCGCACACCTGGAAGGCCTGATGAATGGCATCTTCCTAATCGGGCTAGGTGCCATCTGGCATGAGGTCAGACTTCCCTCTCCCGCTGCCTCAGTCGTATTCTGGATTACCCTTTATGGCACCTATGGAAACTGGCTCTTCACCACGCTTGCCGCGGTCTTCGGTACGGCGGCCCTTTCTCCCATCACAGGAGCTGGACATAGCGGGCTGCCCTGGCAGGAGAGCCTGGTCACGATTGGCTTCCTTACGGTGGGTATTACGATGGTTCTCTCGTCTGTGGCTGTTCTATGGGGTCTCCGCACCAGAGCGTTGCCACGAATTTAGTAGGTTTTTCGCAGGTCAATCCCCACATCACCTGGCATGGTCGATTCCTCCGCTCAATAGCTCATGACAACTCGACGTGCCTAGTCTCCGGTCCAGCGAGCGCACCCAGCAACAAGAGCACGCCTCCGACTGCGAAAATGACGATTTCAGTGTATTCATAGGGCATTCCCAATGCCTTCAGGCCCAGCATATAGAAGGAGGAAAATGCGGGAAGGATCGCCGCCGCGCTGAAGCCAATGCCATAGCCGGACGCCCTGACCACAGTGGGGAAACGCTCGTTGATATACGAGGTGACGATCGCCCATGCGGGCGTCGCGCACAGATTGATTAAGCTCACCAGCAGGATCAGCTGCCAGGGGCTCCGGTAGCCCGACCGGACAAGCACGTAGTACAGGATGGGCCCCGCGGACATCCCTGCGAGACCCATCACCGCCAGGATGGTCCGGCGGCCAATCTTTTGACCCAACATGCCGAAAGGAACAAAGCAAACCGCCAATAGCAGGTTCGCGACCAACTGCGCGTTGGTGACGACCATGCTGTTCACGTGGAGGACAGTCAAAAGAACGCCAGGAAGAATCGACGTAACCGCGTTCAGCGTGAACCAGACCCCGCTCATTACCAGGAAGACTTGCGCCAGGCAGCGGAAATTGTCTCCGCGGAACAGGGCCTTCAGGGGAGACTTAGCCCTTTCGGCTTTGGCCCACACCTTCGACTCCGGAACTCTCTTTACGTAGTAAAGGAAGATCCCGCTGGCAAAGAGGGACCCGAGGAAAAACGGGATGCGCCAGCCCCACTGCAGGTACGGTGAATTGGGAGTTCCTGCCGGCAGCACGCGCAACAGGCCGGTGGTGATCAAGGACATGGCGGCCAGAGACAGCGGAAACCCAATATGGATGAAGGCCGCCCATGCTCCTCGCTTTTCCTTCGGCGCATACTCCATAGCCAGGGGATTAGCGCCTGTAAATTCACCTCCCAGGAAAACGCCGTCGACGAAACGGAGCAGCGTAAGGACCACGATGCTGGCGATCCCCCAGCTTTCATAGCCCGGCAACAGTCCAATGAGCAGGGTCACGACCGCGAAGCCACCCATGGAAATAATCGTGACCCGCCGCCGTCCAAGCTTGTCGCCGAAATGGCCAAAGAGCGTGGCTCCTACCGGACGACCCACCAGGGACAAGGCAAAGACGCTATAGTACAACGTCGATTTCAGGGCCGGGCTCAGGGTCGCTGGCTGAAAGTAAGACATGGCCGGCCCCAAGACCACGATGGGCAGATACATGTCGAACATGTCAACGAAGAATCCGACGAAAGCGGCGCGCAACGCTCGCCGCCCGGCATCGTGTGCAACAGCGTCGGCCTGCAAACCGTGACTGACAGAAACTGGCCGAAAAGCCACGTGTCAACCTCGCGCAGGTGGTGCTGAACCTTTTGGCTTTGGAAGTAGCGCCATAGTACACCCGTCTCGCTAGCTACGATACTGCCCGTTCTACCAAGGTGCCTCTGTGATAGAGTTTCGCTTTGGAAGGTGTCATATGCGGCATGGTGTCGCAAGGGACTTTGTCCTCCAGAAGACTTTCCTCATCTCTACCGTGCTGGCCACCTCAATATCAGTATTTGCCCAGGCAAGCGACAAGACCACCACGCCACCGGCCGAGAATCAAGCCCCTTTCCAGCTTAAAGTAACTAGTAACCTGGTCGTTGTCCGGGTCGTCGTACGCGATGCGCAGAATAAGCCAGTTGAAAACCTCCAGAAGGATGACTTCAAGCTTTTCGACCGGGGCAAGAGGCAATCCATCACGCAGTTTGCTGTGGAGACCCCGGTTTCGCAGCCCCCTGGCGAGGGTCACGCCGGCGCGCCCGCGCAGCCCTCGGTTGCGGTTACGCCAGCTTCAGCCATGCCGCAACGTTTCCTGGCGCTGTATTTCGATGATCTGAATACGTCCGCCACGGATCTGATCCGGGCACGGGACGCGGCCGATCGTTACCTGGCCGCCACCCTGCAGCCAACTGACCGAGTTGGCATCTTTACTTCAGGGCAAACTCTGTCGGATTTTACCAGTGATCCTAAGCAAATCCATGACGCTCTTTTCAAGCTCCATGCCAGCCCTCTGTCTCCGGCTCTGGCTAAGAAACAGGATTGTCCAGAGCTGTCCGACTACCAAGCCCAGCAGATTATCGACTACGAATTCGACGAGAACATCGACGCCTGGCAGATAGCGATTGATCAAGCTAAGAACGATCCCAGGTGTGTGAGGGTGCCGCGGGGTCCGCATGAACCCGAAATATACATTGCGACGTTGGCGCGGAACGTCATAGAGCAAGCCCTGGGGCAGGTGCGTGCAAACTTGGGGGCGCTGGGACAAGTGGTGAAGTACGTCTCGCAGATGCCTGGCCAGCGCCTCGTCCTTCTGGTTTCCCCAGGCTTCTTATCGCGAAGCGAACAACCTCAATTGGACCAGATTCTTGACCAGGCATTGCGTTCGCAGGTGGTCATCAGTTCGCTGGACCCTAAAGGACTGACCAACGTTACTCGTGAAGGCGATGTATCCCATAGCTATCTGCCATCGGGAGGCTTGGCGGTTGGTAAGACGCAGGGCATGGATTCGCAGAGAGAGGCGGAGGTGCGTGACGTGCTGGCGGAGGTTGCGCAAGCCACGGGCGGCCAGTTCGTCCACAACACCAACGATCTGCAGGCCGGATTCGGCGCGCTGGCGCCCTCTCCCGCGTACTACTTAGCCTTCGATCCCACAGACATGAAGCAAGACGGCAAATTCCACGACTTGAAAGTGGAGCTGGCGGAGAAACATAAGGGTTTCAGCGTCCAGGCACGCCGCGGCTATTTTGCCCCCAAGAATGCAGCTGAGGCCAACGCCATCGCCAAGCAAGGAGGGGCACCCGAGTCCGATGCCCAGGCACAGGAGCAGATCCGGGAGGCGGTTCAATCGAAGACTGAGTTGCAGCAACTGCCGGTCACGATGGACGTGAGAGTCTCCTCGACGAAAACTGAGGCGCGCGAGCTTGTGCTGACCGCTCATCTCGATCCGAAGTCGCTCCAATTCCGCAAGGACGGACAGCGCAACCTGAATAACGTCACCTTCGTCTTTGCCATCTTTGATGCAAAGGACAACCTTATTCAGCTACAGCGAGGCCAGGCAAAGATGGACGTCTCAGACGCGGAGCTACAAGCGATCCTGCGTGCCGGTCTCAAGATGGATTCGACTTTTGAGTTGAAGCCGGGCATGTACCGGGTACGTGAGGTCGTGACGGACTCTGAGGAGCATCACATAACCGCTGTATCCCGCACTGTGAATGTTTCTACTGAATGCTGCGTACCGCCTCCCGACTTGGCAAGTAATCACCCAACCTCTCCCAGCGAGCCCCCAACGTCTCACGACCTTACCAGCAGCCAGCCGAGCTCTTCCAGCAAGAGTGTAGTTCCGCCGGCATTCACCAATGCACCCACCTATATCGACTATCCTCTGCGCGAACTAAGTGCGGTGGTTCCCACCCTGAACGGGATGAAAGCCGATTCTAATCAGGATCAGTTAGTTGGGATCCTCTCCAAAGTTGGTGAGGCGACCGTGAAGTCATTGTCTACGGTGCCTAATCTATCTTCCCGCGAAGATGTGTACTCCATCGTGCTATCCCGTGACCCGGGACCGACGAATAGCGTCCTTGGCGTGGAGGAAATGCCGGCGCTGATGGACCTTGAAACGCAGCTACTTCAATCCCGGAGTGTCGAGTTCAATTACCTTCTTCTCTTTGATCACCATGCGGATGGTGCAACATCCATCAAGGAATTGCGGACCGACTTCAAGAATCGAATGGTGGGCTCATCCGTGAACGGGGTTGCTCCGCATGGCTTTGGATTCGCCTATCAATGGTTGCTATTATCTCCCGCAAATCAATCCGAGTTACGCTTCCGCTATCTCGGGCAGCAGAGAATGGACGATCATAAAACCTTCGTCCTGGGTTTTGTGCAAATCCCAAGTCAGGTCAAGATACCCGGAACATTCACCTGGTCGGGAAAGGAAGCTCCGTTCTTCTTTCAGGGAATTGTCTGGATCGATCAGTCCACGTTTGATGTGGTTCGGCTGCGTACTGACCTTCTGTCGCCCGTCCCCAGCGTCAACCTACGGCAAATGACCACCGAGCTCCACTTCCGTTCCGTGCGCATTCATGGCTACGGCACCGACCTTTGGCTGCCTTCCGAGGTGCTCATCCGTACGGGACAAACCGACAGCATTGTTGAGGAACTGCACCAGTATTCCGCATACCGCTTCTTCCACGCTGAGAGCAGGCTCCTCCCGTGAAACAAATAGCTATTGCCCTGCGGGTCCGAGAGTGCGAGCCTGTGATATGAGACGAATCATCCTTTCCCTGATGGTTGGTATCGCGATGACGCCGGCATGTGGCGCGCAAATCCGCACCAGAACGTTGCCGGAAGTAGCGCTATAGTACACCCGTCCCGATAGAGCGATACTGACCGTTCTACCAAGGTGGCTCCGTGCTAGAGTTTCGCATGGAAGGTGTCATATGCGGCATCGCGTCGCAAGGGAGTTTGTCCTACAGAAGACTTTCCTCATCGCTGCCGTCCTGGCCACTTCAATATCAGGATTAGCTCAGGCGGGCGGCCAGGCCGCCACGTCATCGACCGAAAATCAAGCCCCTTTCCAGCTGAAAGTAACGAGCAATCTGGTCGTTGTACGGGTCGTCGTACGCGATGCACAGAACAAGCCAGTTGAAGACCTCAAAAAGGAAGACTTCAAGCTTTTCGACCGGGGCAAGAGGCAATCCATCACGCAGTTTGCGGTGGAGGCCCCGGTTTTGCACCCCCCTGGCGAGCGTCACGCCGGCGCGCCGCCGCAGGCCGCTGTTGCGGTTACGCCAACTTCAGCTATGCCGCAACGTTTCCTGGCGCTGTATTTCGACGATCTGAATACGTCCGCCACGGATCTGATCCTGGCGCGGGACGCGGCCGATCATTACCTAGCCGCCAACCTGCAGCCAACTGACCGGGTTGCCATCTTTACTTCAGGGCAAACTCTGTCGGATTTTACCAGTGATCCTAAGCAAATCCATGATGCTTTATTCAAGCTCCATCCCGGCCCTCTATCTCCGGCCAAGGACCAGGATTGCCCAGATCTATCCGACTACCAGGCCCAGCAGATTATCGACTACGAATTCGACGATAATATCGACGCTTGGCAAATTGCGATTGATCAAGCTAAGAATGATCCCAAGTGCGGGAGGGTGCCGCGGGATCCCCATGAACTTGAAATATACATTGCGACGTCGGCGCGCAACGTCATAGAGCAAACCCTGGGGCAGGTGCGTGCTGACTTGCAGTCGCTGGGACAAGTGGTGAAGTACGTCTCTCAGATGCCCGGCCAACGCACCGTCCTTCTGGTCTCCCCTGGCTTCTTATCGCGAAGTGAACAACCTCAGTTGGACGAGATCATAGACCGTGCGTTGCGCTCGCAGGTGGTCATCAGTTCGTTAGACCCTGAGGGCCTGACTAACGTTATGCGTGAAGCTGACGTGTCCCACAGTCATCTACCCGGGGCAGGTCCGGCGCTTGGTAAGACGCAGGGTATGGACTCGGAGAGAGAGGCGGCGGTGCGTGACGTGCTGGCGCAGGTCGCCCAAGGCACGGGCGGCGAGTTCGTTCACAACACCAACGATCTGCAGGCCGGGTTCGGCGCGCTGGCGCCCTCTCCCGCATACTACTTAGCCTTCGATCCCACCGATATGAAGCTAGACGGCAAATTTCACGACTTGAAAGTGGAGCTGGCGGAGAAACATAAGGGTTTCAATGTCCAGGCACGCCGCGGTTATTTTGCCCCCAAAAATGTAGCTGAGGCCAACGCCGTCGCCAAGCAAGGAGGTGCATCCGAGTCCGATGCTCAGGCACAGGAACAGATCCGGGAGGCAGTTCAATCGAAGACTGAATTGCAGCAACTGCCGGTCGCGATGGACGTGAGAGTCTCCTCGACGAAAACTGAGGCGCGCGAGCTTGTGCTGACCGCTCATCTCGATCCGAAGTCGCTCCAATTCCGCAAGGACGGACAGCGCAACCTGAATAACGTCACCTTCGTCTTTGCCATCTTTGATGCAAAGGACAACCTTATTCAGGTGCAGCAAGGCCAAGCCAAGATGGACCTCTCAGACGCAGAGCTACAAACAATCCTGCGTGCCGGCCTCAAGATGGATTCGACTTTTGAGTTGAAGCCAGGCATCTACCGGGTACGTGAGGTCGTGACAGATTCTGAACAGCATCACATAACTGCTGTATCCCGCACTGTCAATGCTTCTACAGAATGCTGCGTACCTCCTCCCGCCTTGGCAAGCAATCAGCCAACCTCTCTCGTCCAGCCACCGGCGTCTCACGACCTTACCAGCAGCCAGCCGAGCTCTCCCGGCCCGAGTGTAGCTCCACCGGCATTCACCCATGCACCCACTTATATTGACTATCCTTTGCGCAAGCTGAGTGCGGTGGTTCCCACCCTGAATGGGATGAAAGCCGATTCCGATCAGGATCAGTTGGCTGGGATCCTCTCCAAAGTTGGTGAGGCGACCGTGAAGTCATTGTCCACGGTGCCTAATCTATCTTCCCACGAAGATGTCTACTCCATCGTGCTATCCCGGGTCCCGGGATTAACGAATAGTGTCCTGGGAATGGAGGACACACCGGCGCTGATGGACCTTGAAATGCAGCTACTTCAATCCCGGAGTATCGAGTTCAATTACCTTCTTCTCTTTGATCACCAAGCGGATGGTGCAACCTCCATTAAGGAATTGCGGACGACTTCAAGAATCGGATGGTGGGCTCATCTGTGAATGGGGTTGCTCCTCATTTCTTTGGATTCGCCTATCAGTGGCTGCTGTTATCGCCTGCAAATCAATCCGAGTTACGGTTCCGCTATCTCGGGCAGCAGAGAATGGACGATCATAAGACCTTCGTCCTGGGTTTTGTGCAGGTCCCCGATCAGGTCAAGGTACCCGGAACATTCAACTGGGCGGGAAAAGAAGCTCCGTTCTTCTTTCAGGGAATTGCCTGGATCGATCAGTCCACGTTTGAAGTGGTTCGGCTGCGTACTGATCTTCTCTCGCCCGTCCCCAGCGTCAACTTGCGGCAAATGACCACCGAGCTCCACTTCCACTCCGTGCGCATTCACGGCTACGGCACCGACCTTTGGCTGCCTTCCGAGGTGCTTATCCGCACTGCACAAACCGACAGCGTCGTTGAGGAATTGCACCAGTATTCCGCGTACCGCTTCTTCCACGCCGAGAGCAGGCTCCTCCCATGAAACAAATAACTATTGCCCTGCGGGCCCGAGAGTGCGAGCTTGTGATATGAGACGAATCCTCCTTTCCCTAATGGTTGGTATCGCGATGACGCCGGCATGTGGCGCGCAAGTGAATTCATCGGATTCGCAGACACTCCAAGCCATCCTCTCCGAGCTTCGCCAGATCCGCGCTGAACTACACAACCAGCAGGCACAAGACCAGACGATGCAGGTTCTGCTGTTTCAAATGCAGACTTATCAGTCCGCCATTAACCGAGCGACCCAGCGAACCGATGATGCAAGGTCGCAGTTGTCTGGGGTACGAGAGGCAGAGAGCCGCATCGCAGCCGATATCAGCAGGGACGAAGATTCACTTCGAGATGCCCAGGATGAGGCTGACAAGAAAAGACTAGCGGCCGACATCGAGCGCTCCAAGGGAGGACTGGCCTCTTTCAAGACCATGGAGCAAGATCGTATAACGGTTCTGCAACAGGCGGAAGCACAACTCCAGAAGGCCCAGGACTCATTCGACGCCGTTCAGAATCAATTAGGGCAGCTCCTAAAGGGGCTGCGCTGAAAAGCAGGTTCACGGTTCCGCGTAATACATCGTGTTCGTACGCACCGTCATTCCCGGTTTGTCTACCTTCACTTCGAGCGAATGGTACTCGCTTGCGGCCACCGCAGCATCTGAATCAAACGACAGCACGTAATACGAAGCGGCATCGGCAATGCAGGCGGCAATACCGTCGGGAATATTCTTCTTCTCGATGAGTATCCGGCCACCGCTCTGGTGGGCAAAAGCCTGCAAACTGAGGTTGCCGGCCGTTACCTCGTCTTCCTTCTGCAGACCATCGAGCAATGCTTTGTCGTGATCGTTGAGAGCCTCAGTCTTGCGCAGAAAGTCGGACGGACAAATCATATTCAGCGTCACCTGACCTTCCCTTAATGCTGTCGAAATATGCACCAGCTGGGCAAAGAGGTTTCGCCTGAGCGCTGCGTCGTCGTGACGAAATTGCTGATTATAAAGATGAGGCCATCCGGGTCCAATCCAGATAAGGATGACTCTGCCCGGAACGTTTACCTGGTGTTCGGCCAGCTTACTGAGGGCCGCCAGAGACTCTATAAATCGCTGGTTTAAGCAGTTCAGCTGGCGAGCTGATTCGGCGGTAGTTACCACCCCAGGTATCATCAGTGCCTGAAACGTTTCGTTGGGGTTCATCTCGTCCGCGCAGCCAATCGCCTGAAGGTTGCCGGTGAGATCCTTCAGCTCATTCAGGAGAGCGTCGCGGTCGCGTGAAGGCTTGCCCACGGTCAGCCCGGAATCGGATACGGCGGCAATCGATGTTGGGTAGGTTAGGAGTTCATGGCTTTGCTTTAGAAACCTCTGAACCTCTTTGCGGTCATTGGCAATATCCCGTGCCGAGTTGTTTACTGCATCCAGCACCAGAATAACGTGGGTAGGTGCGGTCGCCGTGGCGCCCTCCACCGCCTTAAAGGACAGGTTTGTCCGCGGCCTCTGGTCCTCAAGTAGCGTAAAGTCCTGCGCCTTCCACCCGGCAGCGGGCTTACCCGATGCATCCGTCACCTGCACGTTCAAGATAATGCGATGCTGAATTTGATAGGTTCGTTCACGGTCCATGTGCGATCGCGGGACCAATCTCGGTGATTGGTCGGAGCCGTCCCCTGCAGATTGCCCGGATTTTGCCGGAGAGGGAGTAACGACCTGCGCAGCCAAAGAAAGGGCGGCGCATGCACCCAGTGCACTGATCCATTTCAGTCTCGACAACTTGAGTTCCCTCCCGAGGAACCACATTGGGCCGGCTCGGTTTCATGCAGCCATTCGAAATATCCTCCAATGGTAGACCACGAGAGAGGCTTGCTCGCTACCATGTCGAAATCCGGCCCCCCCAGCCTTGGCACGATTTCTTGTCGGCGTCCTACGTGGCAGACTCGACAGTGAGTCTTAGCCCCACTGCCTTGGTTACGGCCACCAACGTCGAGAGCCGCGGATTTATGGTTTCGACCCTCTCACCGTCCTCTTTGACAACCAGTCCGCCATCCAAGCCGTGACGATTGTAGGCTCGTATACCGTAAAACTGCACAGGCACCATGACACTCAAGGTATCCCCCCTTGGGTCTTGTCGCAAACTTAGACCTTGTGATCGACAACGACGGGGCAGAGCTTCGAGCTATCGTCACAGACTCTGGAGGATTCATTGAGAGCCGCTTTTACACCAGGCAGTTTCGATAAGGTCCTAACGAATAGAAGAGGATCTTGACGATATCCTTAAGCGCCGTGTTTCGCGAGCATGCTAACGAATCACGGCGCGTTCCTCACCACAGAACGTGGTGGCTCTTGTATCCCTACTCAGCTGCTTATCGCGCGCCAAATGCGCAGGAATAGCAGTACACTTACCCGGGTGAGGGACTCAGCATGGAACGGCGAAGATTTCTGCAGCAAGCGGCGGCGGCAGCCGCCTTGGCGGGATGGAAAGCTGCCGCAGGCCAAGCCACGAACGGCAACACAGAACTAACGGGTGCGGCTGCACTTACCCCGCTACCTGTCGTAAGCACCTCCAATGGCATCGGCCGGCGCAAATTAGGCCGCGCTGATGTCGAAGTCTCCATCATTGGCATCGGCGGCTACCATATTGGCCTCTCCGACGTCACCGAACAGGAGGCCCTTCGCGTCGTCCGCACCGCCTTGGATCGGGGCATTAATTTTCTCGATAACTGCTGGGACTACAACGACGGCGCCAGCGAGGAGCGCATGGGGAAAGCCCTCGCCGATGGCTATCGCAACAAAGCTTTCCTGATGACAAAGCTCGACGGACGCACCGGCCCCTCGGCAAAGCAGCAACTGGAGCAGTCCCTGACCCGGCTCAAGACGGACCATATCGACCTGGTCCAGATTCATGAAGTGATTCGCATGGGAGACCCGGAGCAGGCTTTTCAACCGGGTAACATCGTCGAGGTGCTGCAGCAGGCCAGGAAAGAGGGCAAGATTCGCTTTATCGGCTTCACCGGCCACAAGAGCCCCAACATCCACCTGCACATGATTGAAACGGCAGACAACCATGGCTTCACCTTCGATACGGTGCAGATGCCTGTCAATGCGCTCGATGAACACTACGAAAGCTTCTGCCAGAACGTGATTCCGCAAGCGCAAAAGCGCGGTATGGCAGTGCTGGGGATGAAGCCCCTGGCCAACGGCGCCATTCTCAAGACCGGCACCATCACCGCTCCGCAGGCATTGCTCTACGCCATGAGCGTGCCTGTGACGGTGACGATTACCGGATGCCAATCCATGGCGAACCTGGAGCAGGCTCTTAGTGTGGCGCGAAATTTCCAGCCGATGACCCGCGAGCAGAAACTCGCGGTGCTTGAAAAGACGGCGCCGGTCTCTGCGAAAGGACAGTTCGAAGCCTACAAGTCGTCGCAAATTTACGACGGCACAACCAACAACCCGCAATGGCTGGGCTGAAAAACTCGATCAGTCCAGCAGATCAGGCTGCTCGCGGACAATCAAGTCCCATAGCGGTTGGTACTGGAACCAGGCCACGCGGGGATTGCCCACTTGTTTCTGTGCAACCAGGGCGCTCTCATGGGAGATTGGACGTGGCTTGCCGGCAGCTTCCGCCATCAGCTGTACCTGGCAGCTACGGTCCATCGTAATGAACAGCCAGGCTGCTTCGTCCACCGTGCGGCCCACGGTCAGGATCCCGTGGTTCTGCAGAATGATCGCCTTCCGGGGCCCCAGTGCCTGTGCGATGCGGTCCCCTTCCGAGTTGTCATAGACCACCCCAGTGTAGTCATCGAAGAGACTGTGATCTTCGTAGAAAGCACAGGCATCCTGGGTTAAGGGGTCGAGCAAGCGGCCAAGCGAGGACCAAGTTTTGCCATAAAGGGAATGCGCGTGCGCTGCCGCCACTACCTCAGGCCTTGCCATGTGCAGCCGTGAGTGAATGGCGAACGCGGACTCATTGACTTCGCGGTCGCCTTCCACGACCACGCCCTTCTCATTCACCAGGACCAGGTCGGAAACGCGAATGTGGCCAAAGTGCATGCCAAAGGGATTGACCCAGAAATGGTCCTGCAGTTCGGGGTCGCGGACCGTGATGTGCCCCGCCACTCCCTCGCCAAAACCAAACTTTGCGAAGAGCCGAAAAGCGGAGGCCAACCGCTGCTTGCGGTGCAGGCGTTCCTCCGCAACGGTCGCGAAGGAAGGTGGATTCGGAGTCTTTGAGATCCTAACCTCAGTCGGAACAACAGTGCCTGGCATGAAGAACCTCGCTATCAGGAAGGACAACTAATTCTAGCTCTCAGGGAAGAGTTCTGGAAGATAGGACGCCGGCCGTCATACGGCCGCGTTGGCGAGCGTACCCGAATCCAATTGAGCAGCAGATTCTGCGTCCAGATAGACCGTTGCATCCGGGTGGGTACGGAGAATGGTAGCCGGGCAATTCGTGGATATCGGCTCCTCGACAACCCGCCGGATAATCTCGGCTTTGCGGCTACCGGGCACCGACGCAATGATCTTCTGCACCCGAAGGAGCGCGGGTACGGTGAGGGTAATGGCCGACGTCGGCACATCCTCGAGACGCTTGAACCAGCCTTCGGCCACTTGCTGTTGCCGGGTAACGCTATCCAGCTGAACGATCTTTACATCGAGTGGATCGTTAAAGTCCGCCTCGGGAGGATCGTTGAATGCCAGATGCCCGTTTTCCCCTATCCCCGCCAGGCACAATTGCGGTTTCGCCGAACGCAGCTTCTCCGCATAGTCCCGGCAGGCAAGCTCCGGGTCGGGCGCATTGCCATCGATCCCAAAGAACTCTTTCATCGCCACTTGCTGGGTCAGATGCTGGCGAAGGAAATGGAGGAATGAGGCAGGATGATCTTCGGGCAGGTCGGCATAACTATCCATGTGAAAACCGAGAACCTGCTTCCAGGGAAGATCAGGCATTGCGGTCAGTGCACGCAGAGTTTCGATCTGGGAGGCAGCGGCGGCGAAAATGACCGCGACGTCCTTGCCAGAAGAGCCGAACTGACGGAATGCCTGGGCCACCGCCAGGGCCGCGGCTTCGCCCGCGGCTTTCCGAGTTGGGTGAATCTCTAGTTTCAGCGCTCCCACTTGAAGCCGCGTCACCTCTTTGCTCTGGATGGCCATAGGCAACCTTTCAATTTCTCAATCGAGAACTATGTTTCCCGAAATTTGCGATTAGCGCAAATCGGCTTGACAGATATTCCTATATGGTTATATTTAAACTGCATGGCTAGGGCGGCGACAACCACTGATGTCTTCAATGCAATTGCTGAACCGCGGCGACGCGAGATCATCGGCCTTCTCAACGACGGCCAGGAATGGGCGGTCAACGACGTGGTTGCGCGGGTAAAGATCGCGCAGCCGGCAGTATCCAAGCACCTTGGCGTACTGCGCAAGGTTGGGGTGGTGACGGTTGTGAAGCGTGGGCAGCACCGGTTATACCGCCTGCACGCTGCGCAGCTCAAGCCCATTCACGATTGGGTGAAACCCTATGAACGCTATTGGACCCATCAACTCGGCCGCATCAAGGAACGGGCCGAGCAGAAGGCGATGGATCGAATTTCACGCGAGAACCGTTGACTGATCTGGATCACCCTCACCGGTTTGGCACGCGCAGAAAGCCCTCCGCGACCCGAGCGTTCCAAGTGTAATAGTAAGATCCTGCAATCACGCCGTCATCGTTGATACTGGTGGCCGTAGTCTGCCTACCCTTCGGTGGATCAAATGAGGTAATGGTCCCGTACGGGTTGCGCACAAAACCGTGTTGGGCGCCTTCTGGGTCCGTGTAAGAACCTGTGATGTCGCCAGCCTGGTTGATGCTGAGCCGGTGCGGGGCTGATAACGATTCCCCGCTGAACACTGGACCCAACTCAGGCTGAGTCACAAGTGTCCCCGGGGGATTGAATACAGTGAATTCTCCTTCGGGCGATCGCACAAAGCCGCCGCTACTTTTTTTCGCGCAGGAATCAAAGCAGACGCCGTACCACCCCGCGATGACCCCGTCGGCATTGATGCCCTCCGCAATTGTTGTTTCGTAGTCATATCCCTCTTCCAAAGGAACAGAAAACTGGATTGAGAACCCGTCTGGGTGCAACAGAAAGCTCGTTGTATTTATGGCGTAGTCAAAATCTGAGAAAGAGCCCACGATGGTTCCACTTGAGTTAAGCCCTGAAACAGCGGTCGGGTAGTCGGCCCCTTGTGCATAGCGAATCGTGGTGAAGTCCCCCGCTCGCGACCGGCTGAAGCCGGCCGAAGCGCCCGCCGCCAGAAACGGATAATTCCCCGCAATCTCCCCGTAAGCGTTGATGCCGACCGGAACAGAAACATGACACACGCCATTACAAGGAGGGTCGAAAGTAATGATGCGGCCATCGGCGTACCTCAGAAAGCCCTGCGGAACCCCAGCGACCGTCTCGTAGAATCCGGTAATATCCCCGGCAGCGTTAATGCTCTCCGGCTCGGTCCACACGCCGCCGGAAACGTTAAAGGTGGTGATCGCTCCATCCGCGTCGCGCAAGAAGCCGCGCGTAACCGTGGATGAGACGTAGTAGTAACCAGTGACGGCCATCGAGTCGTTGATGCTCATGGGGAAGGTGCCGAGCGCTCCAGGAACTTGGAAGGAAAGGTAGGAAGCCTCGCCGTTTACAACGGGCTCCTGTGCCGCGCATAACAACGGGCAGAGCACGCACAACGTGACGACCGAAGAATAGCGACTCTTCAAAAAGCACATGACAGAAACTTCCTCTTTTGCCAGGCAACAATGACGAGCGCCTGCCTGTTGCAGCGAGACGCGTCGCGAAATGGAGACTCGCCAGGCGAGAGGCGCTCCCTCTAAGTCATCGCCCAGCCGGGGAATTACTTTAGTGATTGTTTTGTGTTTGCGATGGTCATTTTCCCTGGGTAGGAAAAAGAAGGAAAAGAGGCCGGCGCACGCTGTGCCAGCCTCGGACTTTTAGTCCGGGGAAGCGGGTTTTCAAACCCGCCAGAACGCTCCGGTATGTAAATTCAGGGCTTTAGAGTCTGCGTGATAACTACCCTCTCCAAATTGAGTCCCGTAGGGACGGCTGAGAGTAGCCCAGGATGCAATCCTGGGTCAGCATGTGCCAACGAGTAGTCCCGCAGGGACGGCTGAAAGTTACCCAGGACTTGGTCCTGGGTTGGCCGCCCCGGATCGCGGATGATCCATTTCAGAGTTAGAGGTACCCCAGGACTGCATCCTGGGTAATTTTCAGCCGTCCCTGCGGGACTGGTTCGTCTCTGGAATCTCTCCCCAGGATTGCATCCTGGGCTACTCTCAGCCGTCCCTACGGGACTCAATTTGGAGAGAGTAATTCCCACGCAGACTCTTTAGCGCTGGCGCCGTGCCGAGTTACTTAGTGCTCGCGGTGTTTACGGCGTCGACCCAGTATGAGTTGCGCGCACTCAGTTGCAGCTCTGGGCGGTCTTTGAGCCTCAGGTTCAGCGCATGGAGTCCGGGAAGCGGCGATTGCGGATGAAAGCTCAAGACGTAATAGTTGGGCGCGTCGTTAGAGATGGTTATCAGGTGCCGGCTGAGCGTCGTTGCGTCCTTGAAGGCGAAATATTCGCCCCCCGTCAGTTGCGCGACTGACTCGGGCACGTTGCGCTGCATCCCGTCCTTCGCGGCCAGATATGCCATCCGTCCCAATCGCAACGGCGGAATCAGATCACTCGCGCAATCCAGTGCCTGAACGCTGCGACTGCCGTGCGCGTCCGGGTCGGCATCCGGGCTGTGGCTCATGCACCCGCCCTTCGCGTACGGCTCACTCTCATAGGCGCTGCCTCCCGGCCGGGGCAGCTTCGACCCCTCGTGCTTGACCGCCATTTTCGTGCTCGAAAAGCCAAAGCTGTAAATCGCAGTGTTGGTGTCGTCGACCGTGCGTATGGCCTCCTCAAAGCTGGTTTGGCTGCCGTCGTCGATCGTCTCGCTGAAAAGCACCACGGCACGGCGATAGTCTTGTGGCTGCTGGCGCAAAAGATTGATGCCGAAGTTGAGCGCATCCAGAATCGCCGCTCCGGGACCGCCCCCCTGTAGGTTGTTAATGGTCCGGATTGCCTCATCCGTATCGGTGGTGAAGTCTTTCTCCACGCGAGGCTTGCTATCGAAGGTGATCACAGCAACACGGTGGGGCACATTGCCAACGACGGCATCCAGCACCGCATCGAGGTCGCGGTAGTCACCCAGGTGTGATGCACCCCGGCCCCCAGTCTGCACGATGACGGCCAGCGCCACCGGCTGCGCATCGGTATCGGGCTCCAGTCGCAGCGACTGGGGAACGCCGTTATCGGTAAGGATGAAATCGTCCGCGGTCAGCTCGAAGACCAACTCGCCGCCCTTGGTCTTCACCAGCGCGGGCACGAGCACCAGGTTCGAGCGCACGGAAAGTGCCGTGACCTGCGAGCCAGGCGATGAAGGGGGTACGCTAGTTTGCGCGCTGGCCGCCACACCAGAGAGCAGAACCATACCCGAGATAGCGCTCGCCACTGCGAAAAGCATGCTCATGACACGCAGCATGGGAAGACGCCTCGCGAACAGGATACATCTTCTCCGGAATAGCCATGACAGACATTTTTAAAGCGGGGTCCATTGCCCAGGTTCGTGAAGATAGGTTAATGGTGGCCGCGTAGCAACCTGCCCAATGTTGCGGCTGCGCAACGCAGCTCTTCATCGAGGGTCAAGCAATCGGGACAGAGGCGGAGCCACTGCCCCCGCGCATCGCAAACGATGCCCTCGCGCTCCAACCTGGCTGGGAACTCCATCGCCTTTGCCAGGCGGATGGCAAGGAATGCTCCGTGGTCCTCGTCGCCGCCTTTCACCGTATTTATGCCGGCATCGGCAAGATATCCACGCAGAGCGTTGAGTTGCTTGAGGCTATACGCGCGAAGTCTTTGCACGCCCATAGCCAGCGTGAATTCCAGACCGCTTCGGGCCTGGTACCACGTGAGCACCGGTGGAGTGGACTCGAGGAAACCATCGCCACCGCGGTTAAGCACAGGCAACTCCGGCCGCTGATATCCAAAGGTGTCGGCGTTGGCAAACCAGCCGATATCGAGCGGGCGCAAGCCGCCCTCGAGCACCGCAGGCGCAATGTATAGAAAGCATGCTCCCGGGCCACCGCGAAGATATTTGTAGCTTCCGCCGATCACGAAGTCGGCTCCCAGCTGGACCACGTCCATGGGGATGACCCCAACAGCATGGTAGGAGTCTACGAGCAGCCTCGTTCCGCGCTGATGACAAGTTTTCGCAAGCGTGTTCAGGCCCCTGACGATCTGGCCGGTCATGAACATGACTTGAGATATCACCACCAGTTCTGCTCCATCGTTCACCGCATCGAGCACCGGTTCTATGGCGAAGTCACCCTCCGCATTCGGCTCAATCCACCGCAGCTCTATGCGTTCGAGCGCGGCGTACTGCTTCAAGATCACATCGATCGAGTCGAATTCTCCTCGTGTGCTGATCACGCGCGGCTTTCCCGGCAGTGCGTTCAGCACGGTCCGCAGACCTTGTCCCGCTGAAGTCTTGGGAACCACGCAGTCGGCACGGGCAGCGCCGATGAGCGTTGCCACACGGGTGCGAAAAGCCTGCCGCTCCTCAAGCCACGCATCCCATGCATTCCCAAGCTTGCTGTACCAGACTGCCGTTGCTTCGGCGACGTCATCGGCCATCGCGTCCAGGGGCCGGCCCAGGGAGTGATTCGCAAGATAAATGGTGTTACGCGACAAGACCCGGGAAAATAGCGGAGCAATATGTTGCTGGATAGGGTCCTGCTGTAGAGAACCGCCGCCCACTCCCGACATAGCCTGTTGAAGCTTGGCGTTCATCGCTGCAATAACCCTGTTCGCGCTGCAAGTAACTCAGGGAAGAAGGTTAGTTCGAGAGCTTGCTTCAGAAAGCCCACCCCGGAGGAGCCCCCGGTTCCGGGCCGAAAACCTATGATTCTTTCTACCGTCTTCATGTGGCGAAAGCGCCAAAGTTGGAAATACTCTTCGACGTCCACCAGCTTCTCGCACATTTCATAGGTATCCCAATGTTTGCGAGGGTGTTCGTAAATCTCGCGAATGACTCCGACGACGGCTTCGTTCTTACGATAAGGCTCGCTCCAGTCGCGTTCCGTGCATTCTTGTGGAATGGAAAATCCTCGCCTCGCCAGATGCAGCAGAAACTCGTCATACAGGCTGGGCGCTTCGAGGGCGGCTTTCAGCGTGTCGTGTACGACGGGGTCATGCTCGAAGACTTGAATCGCATCCCGATTCTTGTTCCCCAGCAGGAATTCAAGCGTGCGGTACTGGAAGGACTGAAAGCCGGACGCGTTGCCAAGCACGCCGCGGAATTCCAGATATTCCGACGGCGTAAGCGTTTCGAGCACCCCCCACTGCTCGAACAGCTGCATCTGAATGAGCTTGGCCCGGGCCAGAATCTTGAAGCACGGATCGAGCTCGTCGTGCTGCACGAAGCGGATGGCAGCGCTCAGCTCATGGATCAGCTGCTTGAGCCATAGTTCGGCAACCTGATGCTGGATAATGAAGAGCATCTCATCGTGATGAGGGGGCGAAGACAAGGGGCGCTGTTGAGCCAGCAATTCGGGCAGGCACAGATATCCGGAGTAGTTCATCCGGCCTGCGAAATCCGTCACGATCCCCGGTTCGAGTGGTCTTTGGTTGTTCTGCATAAGGGTCCACTGTACGACTGCTCAGTCAACTGGGCAACAGTGCACCTGCTTAATTCCACCTGTTGACATTCCACCTATGCCTAGATTACATGTAGGCCATCAAGCGGCGCCTATCTCAACGACTTTTCCCTCTCTTATGGCTTTAATGTCGCGCATGGGCGGCTGGCCAAAGAAGCGACTGTATTCACGAGTGAACTGGCTGACGCTCTCGTATCCAACCTCAAAAGCCACAGTGGAAGCATCGACCCCATCGAGAAGCATTCGCCCTCGCGCAGCCTGCAGCCGTAACTGCTTCTGATACTGAAGGGGGCTCATATGAGTCAGCACGCGAAAATGATGATGCAGCGTCGATACGCCCATACCAGCGAGCTGTGCAAGATCGTCCACGCGTACCGGTTTCGCGTAGTTGTCCCGAATCCACGAGATCGCTCTCGCTGTGCGGTGGCTCTGATCTCCTGAAGTTGCGATGGCTCGCAGGCGAGCGCCCTCGGTTCCAGGGGAGCCTTCGTCCGCCGATTACGACGCCACTGCTCAATCCTGCTTCCCACTATGCCACTCTGCCGATGTCGATCGTCGTCGATTCCCCGGTCGAGAAGGTCTGGGCGCGAGTCGGCAAGTACTGCGACATCGGAGAATGGGGCTTTCGAAGCTGCGATCTGATCTCGGGTAAGGACGGCGAGATCGGCGCCGTTCGCACCATCGGCCATTCGGTGATCGTTGGGCAGACGCGGTATAGCTACACCTACACCCAGCCGTTGCGTGGCACTGGTCTGTATCCGATGTATCACGGAACGCTGGAGGCACGCCCGCTGGGATCGGGGCGGACGACCCTCTACTACACGCTGGTCTGGGATAGCTCCACGCAGCCAGACGATAGCTCGCGGCAAAAGCAGGTCAAAACCTACCGGTTGCTCTTTGAGAAGATGCTCCGCAACATGAAAAAACTAGCCGAAGGCGGCATCCTGACAGCGGAAGATAAGCGAGCCCCCGTGAGCTTTTAGGTATTTCCGGAGTTGGATTGGCGGCCGTAAAGCCCGTACATCAAACGAAGCAGAGAGACCTGCCCTCAAGCCGGCAACCTCAATATCCGGCTGGAACAGGCGCCGCCCCTCGGCTGCATCGGAGCATACCGGCGAAGGCGGCGCCTGGACTCAGAAAGTAAGTTTGACAGCACCCTGGAATATGCGCGCCCCGTACGAGTTGAGGGTGGATGTTATTTGGCCAAAGGTTGACGAGACCAACGACGAGCTGGATCCCAGGTTGCCGCTGCTGCCAGGAGCTGCGAACGCCGGATGATTCAACGCATTGAAAACCTCGAGCCGCAGAACTAACGCCAATCTTTCGTGCAGAGGGAACGTCCGGCTCACGGCGCTATCGAGTTGGAAGTAGCCCGGCCCGCGATAAGCAAATCGCCCGGAATCACCAAAAGTGCCAGTGGGGTTTTGCGCGAATGCGGAGGCGTTGACCCACGACCGGTTGCCCCCCTTACTGGCTTGAGTAATCTGTTTATGGGTGTAAACGCCATATGGATTGACAACATTCGGGCGGTCATTGCCAGTATCTGTGAGTGAGTTGTCCACCCCTGAGGTCACGGTAAACGGCGCACCGTCCTGGATGTGTATGAGAGGAGCCAGTTGCCAATTGTTGATCGCCTGCGCCTTCCAACCAGTCAGAGAGAAGTTGCTCGACACCACCATGGTGCTGTTAAAGATGTTGCGGAAATCAAACCCGCAGTTCGATTGATCCCCTTTGATGTTGGCTGGGTTCTGCACGGTGGTTGCGGCGATATCGCCCGGATTGTCTTCGATGTCGATGCAATGCGACCAGGTGTAGTTGGCAAGAAAACTGAAATTGGCCGAAAAGCGATGCTGGATGGAAGCCACCATCCCATCGTAAAAAGCGTTGGCTCCCGAGGCAATCAGAATCGAACCGCCGCCACCGCCCGCGTATCCCGGGCCTTGCGCAGGATTCTCTAGAGTCAGGTAGAAACGCGAAGTCTGATTACCAGTGGTCGAGCACGCCGTTTTCCCACAGTTCCCGGGGATATAGACTGCCGGATTCAAAGGATAGCCGTATCCGTCGAAGCTTGTCTTCGCTCCAATGTAGTCGATCTGGAATTGCCAACCATGATTCAGCTCCTGCTGCACGCTGGCCGTCCACTGCATCGTGTATGGCGGATGGAACTGCTTGGGCAGAACGATAAATTGCGCCTGATGCGCGAATGTCGTGGAAGGCGGTGGATTGAACGGCAGCGGGAACGGGTTGCTGGGCGTGCTGCCGTTGGACCACGGACTGCTGAAGCTCATCGGAACGGCCACAGGAACATTCGAGATGGCTGTGGCGAAGGGCGGGTTTTGGTTCACTCGCTGCGCCGTGAAGAAATTCGGCTCGTCGTAGACCAGCGCCGAACCCGCGCGGAACACGGTCTTGCCCTGCCCTGTTGGATCGAAGGTGATTCCAATGCGCGGAGAGAATTGCCAGGGCGAGTTCTGCGTAAATGCATCGGGCACCCCCGCGTCCCCATGGTAGAAACTTCCCGCCGGAGCGTTGGGAAACACCGTGCTGTGTGTGTTGCTGAGGAAAGATGACATCTCAAAAATAGATCCGCGGTAATAGTTATCCACGGGAACATATTCCGGATCCCACCGAAGACCTGCGGACAACACAAGTCTCTTGGTCGCATGGTACGTGTCCTGAATGTACAGACTCGGAATGGGCGCGCGCAATGCGTTCTGCTGCGCCTTGCTCTGCTGGTAAGTATTGAGCGCCCCGGTAAGAAAGTCGAGGTTCGCATCCGCACCCGTGCCGCCTGGACTGTTTCCCGCCGGTCCCTTTTGACTGTAGACACCGGTGATGCCGAAATTTCCATTCGATTCATACAGGTTGTTGATGTTCAGCTGAGAACGAACGTATTCCCCTCCGAACGCAAGCTGGTGCTTGCCCAGGACCATGTTCACATCATCAGCAAAAGAGAAGGTGTTTACATTGAAATGAGCCGCGGCACAGGTGCCGCAGTAGGTGCTCCACTTGTTGGTAACGGTCAGTTCCAGAAAGTTGGTACTCGGCGCGTAGGAGTCGATGCCTATCGTAGCGGGGCCGATGCCCTCGGCGGCGGCGCCCCGGTTGTTACGCCGCCTAGTAGCCGTAGCATGAAACGAATTCACCGTATGATCGTTAATGACGTAGGTCTCACCGAGGGTAAGCCCCTGCGCGCGCTCGTAGTTCCCGGGTTGGGTGGTGATCAGTACATTGGTCGGAGAGAAGAATCCCGGGCTGGTATAGCCATCCAGGAAGTACCGGCCATACAAACTATTCTTTTGGTTGATGGTCAAATCGACGCGACCGATGAATTGGTTCTCTACCTGCTCCGAGGGGATCGCATAATTCACCACCCCGCAATCATTCGTGGCCGCAGGCAGGTACGTTACCAACTTGAGGGAACTCGCGTTGAATAGAGCAGGACTGATCTGGTTGCCGGGTAGGATTGCCCCGGTAAAGGGGTTCAGGAGCTGAATTGCCTTGCCGCTTGCCTGGCAAGCTGCGCTTTCCGTCGCGGAAAAATCGCCCAGGAGATTGGCGGGAGTGGGGACGAACGCCTGCGTCGATGCCTGGCTTTGATCTGCCTTGAGCCGCTGATATCCGCCAAAGAAGAACAACTTGTCGCGAATGATCCTGCCGCCGAAGGTGCCGCCATATTGATTTTGGTGCAGCGTATCTTTTTTGGTCGAGAAGAAATTGGTGGCATCGATAAAGTTGTTGCGGATGAACTCAAACGCCGTCCCGTGCCACTCGTTCGACCCTGACCGGGTGACCACGTTCACCAGTCCGCCTGGATGCAATCCGCTTTGCGCTCCCAGGGCCGAGGTTTCCACGCTGAATTGGCTGACCGCATCGGGAAACGGAAATGGGAGATTGACGTTGGTCATGTAGTCGTTGTGATCCCCGCCATCCAAGCGATAGTCGGTTGCGTTGCCCATCCCGCCCCCGACGGAAACGACGACCGAACTGTAAAACGTCTTGCTCCCCTGCAGGTCGCTACCCTCGTTGGCGTTTGCAGATCCGCCCGACAAGGTAATCAGTGAGGTTACCTGGCGTCCATTGAGGGGTAGTTCCGTAAGCGTCTTCTGGTCAATGGTCTGCTTGAACGAAGGGTCTTCTGTCTGCAGGGCAATTCCGTTCGCGTGCACCACGACCCTCTGGTCGGTTGTACCAACGGTCATATTTACGTTGATCGCAATGCTGCTGCCCACTTCCAGGTCAACGCCAGCCTGGCTGTAACGTTCAAAGCCGGGAGCCGAGACATCCAGGGTGTAGACGCCGATGGGCACGTTGGGAAAGCTGTAGAGACCATCGGCCCCGCTCGTTGTCTTATGCTGTACTTCGGTGGCGGTGTTGGTGATCGTGACCGTGGCGTTTTGCAGAACAGCGCCGGTTTGATCGGCGACCGCGCCCTGAATACTCCCCGTACCGGCTGTCTGGGCATTCCCGGTGGGTAATAGAAGCGCCAGGGACAACAATATCCCGGCCAAGCGAGAGCGGCCGAGCCATCCCCTTGTCAAAGGATGAGTTTGCATTTTCCAGCCTCCAAGGTAGATCTGTGCAATCGCGAGTGCCGCCATTGCCCGTAGCCAGCCATCACTGTCATGGCTACCCCCGGGCGGCTCACTTCCCCGGCTCCAGTCGGCCCGGCCATGGTTGAACCTTGTAAACTACCGCTACCATGAGGTCTGACCTCTAGAGCGAAAACAGTGTCCCGGAGCGAACATGGAACTGTCAAGGGCAAACTCGTTTTCTTTCGGTAGCGCCTGTAAACACCGGCCAACAACCTCCGTTAGGGCCCCCGTTGTGCCGTGCTACTCTATGGCGCGCTACAATGGGCCAGCCGCCAGAGGTCCGACCATTTGCCGTCGCCCGTGCACACAAGCCTGGCCAAAAACCTTGAGCAGTCGGACGTTGGAGTGCTAATCTCGCAACTGTGTTTAGAAACCCGGACCACGGGGAGGCACCGGGATATGCCGACTGAAGCAAATGGCGCCGCCGACAAGCAGCTGACTATGAGGGTGGTCAGCCATATTCAGAAGCTGATCGAAACAGGGGTGCTGAAGGCCGGGAACAAGATTCCGCCAGAGCGCGAATTTGCCACCCAGCTGAAGATCAGCCGCGCCAGTTTGCGCGCCGGCATCGGATATCTGGCCGCGATGGGCGTCTTGAAGGTACGGCATGGAGTAGGCACGTTCGTAGCCGAGGAAGCGCGCGCCGTCGACTCTTTCTCCATGCACCTGCTCAGCGCTCTCAACGGATTCAAACCCAAGCAGATGTTTGAAGCGCGCCTGGTACTGGAAGGCGGCCTCGCGGCCATGGCGGCGGAACGGGGTGGCGACTTACACTTCGCCATGATGGCCGAGGAAGTGACCGAAATGTACGCCACCTTTGATGACCCTCAGGAATACCTGATCCACGACGTCCGCTTTCACCGTGCGATCGCCGAGGCGGCGGGGAATCCGATCCTCGCGGTACTGATGGAGACTGTCGTGAGTGCGATGTACGATGCTCGCCGGCGGACCGTGGAACAATCCTCCGATCTCAGACAGTCCGCAGACATGCATCGCACCATCTATCGCGCAATTCGAGCGAGAGATGCGGTGGCAGCGCGCAAAGCAATGGAGCAACACCTGCGCCTGGCGGAAAGCGCCCAGGTAAGCGAACCTGCGCCTCGGCCTCGCAATGGAGCGCGCAGGCGCCCCGGCGCCAAAACGCCGGCCACAGCGGCCGCGGAAACAAAACTCCGCGTACACTGACTTCGGGCGAGGAGTAACGAAACCGCGGCTGCTCTTCAGCCCCCACATGCCCAGATCTCTTATGGAGATCGCTTATGGAGGTCCATCCATGCCGACGCCTTTTGAAAATGCTCAGTTGAACCTTAAGCTCTTCGATCTCCGCCGGGAGCCTGCGTTACGAGAGGCGCGAGATTGGTTCATTCGCGAATTTAATCCGGAAAGCTTTGCCGAACTGGCCACTTTGGTTCGCGGCAAGCGCAACGCCTCGTTTCGTATGGTCATTAGCTACTGGAACATGGCCGCTTCGTTAGTGACAACAGGCGCGATCGAGGCGGATGCCTTCTGTGCCGCAAACGATGAGATTTTCGCAACATTTAGCAAAATCTATCTCCATCTCGCTGAGCTGCGTGCCGCCAGTGGAGAACCAGAGTTCTGCAAAGACATGGAAGCCGTTGTACTCGCCGCGCCCAACGCGAGGACGATTCTAGAGCGGCGAAGGAAGGCGATACGGGACGCGGCGATACACGCGGCGCAGGCGGCGCAACAAGATTTTTGAGTGAACGGCCCAATGCCGGTCTACCGAATCGATTCCTTGGGTTTCCAACAATGGGCAAACTCTTTTCGAGCATGGCTGGTTCCCATGACGTTGAAGGAGCGGGTCTGTTTCGAGTAGATGACCTGTTGAATTCCGCCGTGAATTGAATTCGAGTTGTTGTAGTGGCCAATGCCCGTCCCCGTGTATTCCCGGCTCATTTTGATGTAGCTATGCCATTCCGGGTTCCCGCTTGCTTGAAAGCACGACGCTTCAAGTAAGCCGTCTTTGGGCTGCCATGCGATGTCTACTACCGCGCCGGTCGGCTCATGCGTCCCATCATCCCGGATGCGGTAAGTTACGTACCGGCCAGCCAGAGAACCATACTCTTTGGTGAGTGCCCGCAATTCAGACCACTTCCGTAATCTGGTGCCAATTTTCCAATCAGCGATCACGCCCAGAATTGCGCCCAATACGGACCCGATTGCGAGACTCGGCCAATTGATTGTCATTTCCCATCCCCGCGAAGCAGTGACGAACTCTCTTGTGGGATGTACGCTTATTCCCCTTCGCCGGTTCCCTCTGTTTCCTGATTCACGCTATTCGTCGCGCAGCAACCGGGCCGGCTGGACCGAGATAGCTCGGCGGGCCGGGAGTGCTGCTGAGATCAATCCGACACCTGCCATGGAGAGTACGGCTGCCAGAATCACCAGCGGGTCTGAAGCCGTGGCCTGGTACACGATGCTTGCGAGCAGCTTACTAGCTGCTACTCCAAGAGCGAGCCCGGCGATCGAGCCGGCGGCGAGAACGATGGCGACTCGGTGCAGGGCGGCGCGCAAGACTTGCACTTGCTGCGCGCCCAAGGCGACGCGGATACCGAATTCGCGCATGCGCTTCGAGACCGTGTAGCTGGCGAGACCAAAAATCCCCGTAACGGCTAGCATCATGGCCAAGCCACCAAGCACACCAAGTGCTACCGTCGCTGCGCGAGCCGGCAGGGTGACCAGGGACAACGCTTCGCTCCAGGTACCGAGTGAGAAGGTTGGTAGACCACTGTCCACCCGGAGGATTGCCTGGCGGATCGCCGGGATCATTTCCGCCGGAGCACCCTGCAACCGCACCAGCAACACGGTATCGTTATCCGGGCTTTGCGCCATTGGCCAGAAGATGGCCGGCTGAGGATCCTCAGTCAAAGTGTTGTATTTGCCGTCTTCCACCACCCCAACAACCTCCATCTCACTCCCCGGGCCCGAGGGAAAATGCATGCCCACAGCGTCCACTGTGCCGAAGAGCCGCTTGGCGAAGATCTGGTTCACGATGGCGACTCTCGGTGTGTGCTTGTCGTCGTGCTCGGTGAACGTTCTGCCGGCCAGCAGCCGGGTGCCGGCTACCGCAAAATATCCAGGCGAAACCTCGTAATAATTAGCTCCGAATTTCGCCGTAGCACTGCTGAATTCCGTAGTGCCCGGCGCGTGGATGCCAGTGTTGGACTGATTGAGGCTAAGCGGAGTTGAGTTGGCGTAGGCGGCCGACTGAACGCCTGGAATCTGTTGCACCGCGGAGAGCAGCCGCTGCTGTACATTCAGCTTCGCATCATCGTCTTTATACCCTCCAAGGTTCAAGTCGAGCGAGGCAATGACCACGCCCTCGGGCCGGAGACCCAGCGGCAAGGTGAAAGTCTTCTGTAAACCACGGAGAGAAACGAAGGAGGCGGTCACAAGGAGGCAGCAAAGAGCAATCTGGATCGCCAGCAGAACATCGCGCAACGCAAAGCGATGCGGACCCGAAGCCACACCACCAGCCCCTTTCATGGTTTGGTTGGGATCGGTCTTCCATGCCTGGCGGGCAGGAATGACACCGAAGATCATTCCAGTCGCCACCGCCAGCAACGAAGCAAATGCATATACCAGGAAGTCCGGTTCGACGAGGAGTTGGATCGGGATTTCGCTGCTAAGGCGCCATTGCGAGAGAGCATGTAAAAGTATGTTCGCCAGCACCGTGGCGGCGGCGCCGCCGAGCAGCGAGACCACGACCGATTCAGTGATCAGCTGGCGCACAATGCGTCCCCGGCTGGAGCCAACTGCGAGGCGGATGCCGAGTTCCTTCGAGCGATCCGCGGTCTGCGCAGAAAACAGTCCTCCCAGGTTGGCGCAAGCGGCGACCAACACCAGGCCGGCCAAAAACATGATGCCGAGCACAAAGCCGCGCACCGGGCCGCCCAAGGTATCGCCAAGAAAGCCCGCTTGGGATAGTTTCAGTTTCAAATACTTGTCTTCCGCCGGAAATTCGTTAGCCAGCTGGGCGGCGATCCGGTTCAGGTCAGCAGTCGCCTGTTGCGGCGTGACGCCCGGCTTGAGCCTGCCCACGAGCCAGGCATTGTTGTTGCCTCGCTTTTCTAGCCACTCGTAGCCTTCGATCTGAGTCTCGTTGTGGATCGGTACCCATAGCTCGGGCGAGAAAAACCGCTCCGTGCCGTTAAAGTACTGCGGGGCCACGCCAATCACCGTGTAGGGGACTTTGTTGAGCTTGACGGTTTTGCCGGCGATGTTTCGATCCCCGCCAAAGCGTACTTTCCAGGTGGCATAGCTGAGCACCACTACCTGGCTCCCATTCACTTTCTCATCATCCGAAGGCGCAAGTAAGCGTCCCAGGAGCGGCTTGATACCCATAGCGTTGAAGTAGTTGCCGCTGGCTTCGTACCCCCAAACCGCCTGTGCCTTGTTGCTCACCTCGAGACCGAGCCGCATGAGGCGCGCGTCGGCAACCTCAGAGAAAGTATGGTTGCGATCGCGAATATCACGATAATTGGGATAAGACATCGCGAACGAATTCGCACTTTGAACCGTGTACAACCGGCTCGCTTCGGGCACCGGCAGCGGATGCAACACCAGCGCATTCAGGACGCCGAAGACAACGATGTTGGCGCCGATCGCAATAGTCAGCGTCAGCACAGCTGTGAGCGCGAAACCGGGGGATTTGGTTAGCCTACGGAGTGCATACCGAAGATCCTTGAGCAAGTTTTGGAGCAAATTTTGCATAAATCACGTAGAAAGCGAAGCTCTTTGCAGGAGGTACGCTGAGGCCTCCTGACTGGTTCCCTTTATCTCAGTCGCATCGTAAAGCCACGATCGGATTCACGCTCGTGGCGGATCTGGCCGGGATGAGGGCAGCGACCATTGCGACCAGCACAAGCAGGAGCGTGACCACCCCGAACGTAACCGGATCGTGGGGGCCGATGCTATACAAGAGGCTCGAGAGCACACGCGTTGCGGCCAGCGCAGCGACCAGGCCAACAGCAATTCCCGACACAATCAGCCGCAAACTCCTCCCCATCACCAGCCGTAAAATATCGCCTTTGTCAGCCCCCAGCGCCATCCGCACTCCAATCTCCTGTGTCCGCTGCGCAACCAGGTAGGCGATCACTCCATAGAGCCCGATCATGGCCAATACCAGGCCCGCCGCGGCGAAGAAGCTCACCAGGGTGGTCTGAAACCTTGGCTGGTCAGCCAGCTTGGCGACTCGCTGGCGCAAGGTCGCAATATCCACCGGAAGCGTCGGGTCAAGCGCAGCTACCTGGGAGCGAATCCAGCGACTTGTCTGATCGGGCGGTAGCGAGCTTCGGACTACGACGACCGAAGTCCTGCCAAAGGTGCCACCCCCGGCCCAATCATCTGCAAGATTTCTCCGCAGCCGGTAGAACTCAGGCACCTCCTCCTTAGTGAGGCCGCCGTTTTTGACGTCTGCCGTGACCCCAACGATCGTGCTCCAGGGCTCAGATGGATCGTCCTTCCCAAATCGCATCTGTTGGCCAATAGGATTTGTATTTGGAAAAAACAGGCCTGCGAGACGTTTACTGAGGACAATGGTCCGTCGGCTTGCGGTCATATCCTCTTCACGAAAGCCTGCGCCCTGCATCATTGGGATATCCAAAGCGCGGAAGTATTCGGGCGAAACCAGCCGCGACGCGACTACCCCGGTGATGGGCGGCGTAGAAGCCGGTCTTCCGGCGACAACGATCTCGTCGAGACGGCCGCCAGGGCCTCCACCAGGAGGAATAGAGTCGCTAACAGAGACAACAGAGATGCCGGGTCCGAATTTGAGCCGCGTGGTCAATTGTTGAAAGAAAGCGAGGCGGCTTGCAGGCGTGGGGTACGCGTGTTCTCCCAAGGTGACGCTGGCGGTGAGCGTATTGTCGCTTCGCATGCCGAGCTTTTGATCTTCGAGATTGTGGAAGCTACGGAGCAAGAGTATCGCCGCAACCGATAAAACCATGCTCGCCGCAATCTGGGCCACAACCAGCCACTGTCGCACGACGGCATGGGAGATAGCCGTAAACGAACGTCCGCTCAACATGCCCTCGCCAGGCTTCTGCATGGCAGGGGCGAGGCCAAAGAGTGCGCCGCAGCCTATGGACAGTAAGACGGTGACGCCGACGATGCGCAAGTCTACCCGAGTTTGGTCGAGGTAAGGAATGGTTGAGGGAGCGATGGCAATGAAAACGCGCAACAAGCCCTCTGCCAGGGCGCATCCAGCGAGCGCTCCTGCGATTGACAGTAGAAGCGCTTCCGTCAGCGCCTGGCGCATCAGCCTGCCTCTGCTCGCTCCCAGCGCCGAACGGACCGCTAGCTCGCGTTGCCGCGCTGCGCCACGCGCCATAAGGAGACTTGCCACATTAGCGCAGGCAATTAGCAGGACCGCGAGAACAGCGCCCAGAAGAACCCATGCGGTCGTTCGCACGTCCTGCATCTGACGATCGCGGAGAGAGCGAACCCGTAGGTGGAAATCGTATCGAATGTCTGCCGGAACCACCTTCAGAGCGTTCTGGAATAGCGGCTGCAGCTCCGCCTCAGCCTGCTGAACGGTTACTCCGGGTTTGAGCCTGGCGAAGGCTCGTCTTGGACCTCCAAGTCCACTGTTTGATTTCTTGTCGGCCGCTTCATCTGCTGTCAACGGAAACAGCACGTCGACGGGTTGCAGCCTGGGCATCTCAAAGTTCTTTGGTAACACCCCGACCACCTGGACTGGATCGCCGTCTAAATCGATCGGCTTGTTCAGAATGCCGCGATCCAGGTTGTAGTGGGAGAGCCAAAGGCCGTAGGAGATCAGCGCCACCTTTGGTCCATTGGGGAGCTCTTCTTGCGGCAGGAAGTTTCGCCCGAGGACCGGGGAGACCCCAAGTGTGGGAAGAAAATTTCCCTCTACCGACGTACAGCTCAGTTGCGCCGGGTTTTTCTCCGTCAGATCGCACTCCCCTGTCACGGCACGCTCGGAGGTGAGGGCCTCGAAGGGCTTTTGGGCGCGCTCCCAATCATAATAGAAGTAGCCCAGCATGAATTCATCCGCTAGCGAATGGACCATACCAACAGAGACCAGACGGTCCGCATGGGCGTAGGGAAGGCTGCGAAAGAGGATACGATCCACAATGCTGAACACCGCAGTCGTCGCGCCAATGCCCAGCATTAGCGTTACAAGGATCGTGACGGTAAAAGCCGGGTTGCGAGCGAAGCCGCGGAGAGCGTAGCGGATATCCTGAACAACAGTTTCGATGTAGAAGCTTGGCCGCTGTTGGTGAGATTCTTCCTTGGTTCTCTCCACTCCCCCGAATGCGATGACCGCTTGCCTGCGCGCCTCCCGGGGCGTCATTCCGGCGGCGACGTTCGCCTGGGTCTGCTGTTCGAGGTGAAATTGCAACTCCTCGTCTATCTCATGACGAGGTTTGGGAGCTAGCAGGAAGCGGAGGCGCGTCAGCCATTGCTTCAGCATGCATGTCCCCCCTCCACACTCAACAAGAGAATGAAGCCATCTCCTGTCGAATGTCAAGGGGGAGAGATCAAATTATGCTTGTTGGTGTCGAGCTGCCGCACGTAACCGATGCGTTCGGACGATTGCTCCAGCGATCACGATCGCCAGGGAATCAGAGGAATACCACATCAGCCTCGACAGAGGTGTAGCATACCCAAACCGCATCATCTCTACCGGGAGGGCAACGACAACCATCGCGCCGAAGATAAGACCCAGTGTCGTCGTGGCCACCATTTCCCTGCCCCTGGCCACGAAGGCTACGGTGAAACCAACGAACAGGAACGTGATGAGGTGCCCGATGTCGATCCCAGTGGAAGCGAAGAACACATACATGTTGAAGTGATGTTCGTAAACATGGTACTTCTCAAGCACTGCAAATATCGGTGGCTCGACCAATCGAGCGACAACCTTCCGCAGCAAGAACCCTCCGATAACCGCAGTTGTTGTCAACCACGGAGAGGTGCGGAAGCCCAGAACCGCAAGCTGCAAGATGGTCTTCAAGGTTTGTCGCCAATACCACCTTCGGGCGATAGGAACTCCAGATTTTGACGCGAGAAGGGTGAATTCCTCAAGCAGGTCGCCCACGATGGATTCTGCTTCCTTGTCAGGGGCGAAGAGAGTGAGGAGCCGCACAGCCAAAGGTGGCGGCTCAACGAAATGTGATTGCGACGTCATGAGTAGCTCCTGATGAAGCCGAGGCCTTCTGTCATGCTTTCGAGTGCCCGGTGGGTGCGGTTCACGGCCGCGATTCCCTTTGCTGTGACACGGAAGAAACGCTTCGCACGGCCGCCGCGTTCCGGAGTAGGATCGCCGCGATGGGACTTGACGTACCCCTTGGCCTCCAGCCGATCAAGGGTCGCGTAGACGGCGCCGATCGACACCTCACGCTTGGTGCGGAGTTCGATCTCCTGCCGTACGGTGACCCCATAGGCCTGATCAGCCAGGCGCAGTAGTGCCAGGACAATGATGTGCTCAAATTCGCCGAGGTAATCGCGATCAGCCATTTCTTATACAATATAGATCAAATCGTGATAAAGCCCGATTAAAAGGGACGGGTGCCCCAGGTTCGCCCCGGCGTACTCCGGATTTCCTGTCGACTTTGCTTGCGTTGGCGCGCTTCATGCGGCTTTCCTTACTGAAAGCCGCACACGCGGCTGTTGGTGGCGACCCGTGCAGGAAATCCGGATACCTGGGCCAAAATGATATGTTTCGACTGCTTTTAGCTGATCGAATCGCAAAAGCTCTGGTCGGCTTCGCCCGTCTTATTCGGCCCACGTACGCTGAGGCGACCCGGATTTCCTGTACGTGGCTCCATCTCAGGACTGCGTGTGCGGCTTTCAGTAAGGAAAGCCGCATGAAGCGCGCCAACGCAAGCAAAGTCGACAGGAAATCCGGGGGAACGTGGGGCACCCGTCCAGTTCCTATGAGTTCTGTTAGGAGGCTGACTCCTGCCGGCCTGAGTTCTCACGAAAACTCTGTATGGCCGCCTCGCCAAACGTACCAGCCCGGGTTGGGTTGCTTTACAGTTTGCTATTCGGAACGAAGTGCCTGGATAGGTTCAATCGAAGCAGCGCGGCGAGCTGGGATGAGTGCGGCGGCGAGCGAAACGAGCAACATGCCCAGTCCAGCGGCAACGAAGCTCACTGAGTCGTGGGGCGAAAGCCGAAAGAGCATGGAAGCCATCAGCCTTGATGTGAACCAGGCAAGCGGCAATCCGACGATGAGGCCGGCGACGATCAGGGATAGACTTTCGCGAACGATCATCCACAGCACCTCGGCGCGGGCTGCGCCGAGCGCCATGCGTACACCTATCTCGATCGTCCGGCGCGAGACGCGGTAGGCTAGCGTCCCATAAAGCCCGACCGCGACCAGCGTCGCTGCGAGAGCGCCGAAGAAGATGGCCAGCCGTGCGAATAGAGCGGGCATCAGGTAAGTTTCCTCAAAGCCGGTCCGCAGAAGCTGGGGCTTACCGAGCGGAGCGTTGGGATCAAGATCGCGGACGGTCCTTCGAACCGCAGGGAGAAGGCTGATTGGGTCGCCGGACGCCCGAATTTCGACATCCATACTCTGAATCACTTTTTGCTGCCGATAGCTACCCCAGATCATCGGCATCGGGTCTTCATCACTGGAAGCATACTTGCTGTCCCGCGCGACTCCCACGATGGTAGCCACATGCTTGGCATCGCCGACCGTGTGGCCAATGGGAAAAATACCCTTGAGATAACGATCGACGAGAGTTTGGTTGACGACGACCACCCTCTGCGCCGTCTGTGTGTCGGGTTGGCCGATGTCGCGGCCGGCGACTATTGGAATCCCTAGAGTGGCGAAAAAATCTGGGCCGACCAGATTGCTGCGCAGCATGTTCCTGCCGTTGTCCCATGGGTATAAATGTCCGTCGATGGTGAGAGGCGCGTTGTCTGACCAGCCGGTGCCGGGACGGAGTTCAGCAAGCGTCACGGACTTTACCCCGGGCAGCGCCCGCAGACGTTCTGTAAGTTGTGTATAGAAAGCCAGCGAGTGGGCGTAATCGGGCGCGCCGACGGAACGAATGCCCACAGCAAGGACGCTCTCCGCACGCATACCCAGGTCGACGTTCTGGTAGTTGCGCAAGGTGCGGAGCAGCAAGCCGGAGGCGAAAAGCAGGACGACGCAAAAGGCCATCTGGAGAGCGATGAGGACTTTTCCCGTCAACATGCGCCCCCGGTTTGTCGTGGTTTGCATGCCTGAAGACTTAAGAACAAGTCCAACCTCTGTGCGGGCCGCTGTCCGCAAGGGAGCAACGCCGAATAGAACTGCGGAAAGTGCCGAAATGGCCAGAGTAAAAAGGAACACTGGCCAGTCTGGTGAAAGACTCACTTCCAACTCCGACCAGATGGCGAGCAGCCGAGTGGCTTCAACGGCAAAGAACCAGCCGAGCAACGACCCAACTGTGACCAGAACGCCGCTCTCGGTCAGCAATTGCCGAAATAGCGGTCCGCGGCCCGCGCCCAGGGCCAGTCGCAGGGCGAATTCGCGTTCGCGCACGGAGCTGCGCGCGACCAACAGCATGATGATATTCACACAGGCAATGATCAGAACCAGTGCCACCATACCCATCAGAATGCGCAGAGGGTCGCGGTACTGGCTGCTCGAAGTACCCAATCCTTGAGCGGACACCAGCGTCAGCTCCAGCTTCTGCCCGGTTTTCCTGTCTTCGGCGCCTGTGGTCTCATAGGCAGCATGATCAAAAAGAGGATTCATTCTGGCCCGTGCCTGCTGCTGGGTGACGCCGTCCTTCAGGCGCGCCATCAGCATCAGGCTCCACCAGTTGGGGCTGGCGTAGAGCGTATTCTGGCTGGTTGCAGGCACCCCCCACGCATTTAATTCGGGTCGATTCTGTAGCGGCACCCAGAGATCGGTCGCCGAGCCGCCGGATTCGACTCCGTAAAAGCCGGGGGCGCTTACGCCGGTCACGGTGAACGGTACTCCGTTGACAAAGATGGGCTTGCCAATAACGTTGGGATCGCGGTTGAAACGGCGCGTCCAGTATCCGTAGCTGATGACGGCAGCCTGCGAGTGCTGGTCCTCATCGGCGGAGGTAAAGGCATGGCCAGCGGCCATACCCACGCCGAGCGCCGAGAAGAAGTTTCCGCTTACTTCATTGGCGTCGATTTCCTCGGGCGTATCTGCGAAGCGAACCGCGGTCTTAGATTCAGACAGCGGAGCATAGGCGATGACATCGGAAAACGCCGAATGGTCTTCTTTGAGCCGGCGATAGACATTGATGCCGAAAACGTACCGCGAATCCGCAATGTTCCCGACGCTCGGCGGCATGTTGACGTGCGTCAAGTAGAAGAGCTGTTTCGGTTCGTGCACCGGGAGCATGCGCAGCAATACCGCGTTCATCACGCTGAACACAGCAGTGTTGGCGCCAATGCCCAACGCCAGCGTTGCCATAACCGTGATGGCGAAGCCGGGCGAATTCCGGATTTGCCGTGTCGCGTAGCGAATATCCTTAAGCATCGTCTGCATGGAACCCCCGGATTCACCTATGACGCACACCAGAGGAATGCAATCCTTTCATCACTTCAGGCGAGACGCAACTGAAGCGTCTTATCGGCGAGTCATGATCATCCGCAACGATGCACCACGTCATACCTGTCCGGAATCGCTTAGAAGGTGTTCGTAACCGGACACTCCTTTTGTATGGCCCCCTTGACATTCGACAAGAGGTTGAGCGATGCTGTTGTCGAACATCGAGGGGAAGATGGCGCCATCCACAGATCTACTACAGGGCACGCTGGACATGCTGATTTTGAAGACACTGGCTCCAGGGCAAGAACATGGCTGGGCGATCGCGCAGCGGATCCAGCAGGTGTCGAATGATGTGTTGCAGATCGGGCAAGGGTCGCTGTATCCAGCGCTCCACCGGTTGGAGTACAGGGGCTGGATACGGGCGGAGTGGGGCGCTTCTGAAAACAATCGGCGGGCGCGGTTCTATTCGCTGACGACTGCAGGACGGAAGCAACTGAACGCAGAACTGGAGAACTGGGATCGGCTGACGGGTGCGGTCAATTTGGTGTTGCAGAGGACGTAGCCCCGGAGCTTTGGCAGGAGATCATTATGTTGAGTGAATGGTGGTCGCGGTTGCGTTATTTCGTGGCGGGAAAGCGGCGCGCGGAAGTGGATGAAGAGATCCAGTTTCACCTGGAGCGCGAGATCGAGGCCAATGCGGCCGCTGGCTTGCCGGCCGCGGAAGCGAAGAGGCGAGCGGCAATCGCGTTCGGGGGCCGGGAGCGCGCGCTAGAACAGTGCCGGCAGGAGCGGCCGTCGTTCTTTCTGGAATCGCTGGGGCGCGATGTGCAGTACGCACTGCGCGGGCTCCGGCGGAATCCGGGATTCACGGCTGTGGCGGTGCTGACGCTGGCGCTTGCGATTGGGGCGAATGCGACCATCTTCAGCCTGATCGACCAGGCGCTGATGCGGGCTCTGCCGGTGGCGAATCCGAATGAGCTGGTGGTACTGAGCTTTGCAGGGTCGCATCCTGGGCATACGTATTCCGAGGGCGGAGATAGCCCGGGGCGTTTGCATGAGTTTCCGTATCCGATGTACCGCGACTTGCGCGATCGGAACACGGTGTTCAGCGGGCTGATCGCCGCGTCGAAGGCGACCCTGGGCGTGGAGTGGAACAACCATGCCGAGTCGGTGCCGGCCGAGATGGTGAGTGGGAATTATTTTGCGACGCTGGGGGTGCGGCCAGCGGTGGGACGTCTGTTTGGAATGAGCGACGAAACAGCTCCTGGGGCGAACCCGGTCGCGGTGCTCAGTTTTGACTACTGGAAGTCGCACCTGGCGGAAGCGCCTGTGGCCGGCAAAACGCTCTTGGTGAACGGGAGGCCCTTCGAGATCATCGGCGTGGCCGCCCCGGGCTTCTCCAGCATGGTGTGGGGGCACAAGCCGGACGTATTTGTGCCCCTGACGATGGAGCAAGTGCTGACGCCGGAATGGCCGTATCTGGATAATCGAAAGGCCTACTGGATCGACGTAGCGGGGCGGCTGAAGCGGAATGTGACCCGAGCGCAGGCGGAGGCATCGCTCAACACGCTGTTCCTGGGTCTCCGCGCGGGAGAATTCACGCTGCTGCACGATCAGTCGGAGCAGGCAAGGCAGAAATACATCACCAAGGCGCACTTGAATGTCGATGCGGGAGCGAAGGGTTTCAGCCCGATGCGCAACGATGTGCAGATGCCGCTGACGATCATCATGGGGATGGTGCTGCTGGTGGTCGGCATGGCGGTTGTGAACGTGGCCAGCCTGCTGCTGGTGCGCGCAGCAAGCCGGGCCCGCGAATTTTCGGTACGCTACGCGCTGGGAGCAACGGGGCCGCAGATTCTGCGCCAACTGCTGGCCGAGGGAATGCTGCTGGGATTGGCGGGAGCGGCGCTGGGGCTTGCGATTGTGCCAGAGGCGCTGCGGCTGCTTATCCACTGGATGTCGCAAGGGTCGGGAAACGAAATGCCGTTCGCGGCGACGCTTGACTGGCGGGTGCTGGCATTCACGCTGGGAGTGACGTTGCTGGCGAGTTTGCTGTTCAGTCTGGCGCCGGCGGCGCAGTTCAGGAATCCACGGCTGGCGGCAGCGATGAAGCAGCAGATGGGAACGGGTGGAGGCGGGTCGCTGAAGTTCCGGCGCACCTGCGTGGCGCTGCAGATCGGATTCAGCCTGCTCCTGATTGTGGCGGCGGGGCTGTTTGTGAGAACGATCGATAACCTGCGTCGCGTAAATACGGGATTTGCGACGGATCATTTGCTGGCGTTTGATCTGGACCCGTCTCTGGCGGGATATCCGGCGGCGGAGGTTGCTCCGGAAGAGCAACGGGTGCTGGATGCGGTGAGCGCGTTGCCAGGCATTCATGGCGCGGGTGCGACGGACGATACCGACCTGGCGGGAGACGACCACCAGGGAGACATGGTTCCACTGGGGAGCACGCCGAAACCGGACGAGGAATTTGACGTGGAACTGCCGTGGGTAAGCAACGGATACCTGCAGACGCTGGGCGTGCCGCTGGTTATGGGACGATATTTTAATGCGGGCGATACGGCAACGTCGCCACGAGTGGCGATTGTGAACGAGAGTTTCGCGAAGCATTACTTCGGCAGCGCCCAGGCGGCGCAGGGCCATCAGCTGTATCGGCCGAACAAGCCGAACACCGACGCGACGATCGTGGGGGTGGTGCGGGATGTAAAGCACTCCAGCGTGCGCGATCCGGCGGTTCCGACCTGCTATACCCTGTTCGCGCAGGCGGAGCGACAGACCGGGCTGACGTTTTACGTGCGCACGTGGCAGCCGCCGAACGCGGCAACAGCGAGTATTCGTGCGGCCGTTGCGCATCTCGACACCAAGCTGATTGTTGGCAACTTACGCACCATGACGGAGGAGATCGACTCGAGCCTGCTGGCGGAGCGAGCGATCTCCATGCTGGCCACGGCATTTGGCGTTCTGGCCACGCTACTGGCGGGTATTGGGCTGTATGGCATTCTGGCGTATTCGACGGCGCAGCGGACGCGGGAGATAGGGCTTCGTATGGCGCTGGGGGCGCGGCGCTCGACGGTGATGGGGCTCATCCTGCGCGAAGTGCTGGTCCTGGCCGGCAGTGCGATGGCGGCGACGATTCCGCTGGCGATGCTCGGAACGCAGGCGGTGCGGAGCCAGCTGTTCGGCGTGTCGGTGGCCGACCCAGCGGCGTATGGGGCGGCCATTCTTACGATTTGCGTGGTGGCGGCCCTGGCCGGGTTCATTCCCGCTCGGCGCGCCGCGACCATCGATCCGGCGCGAGCATTGCGCAACGAGTAGGCACGGTAGCCCGCTTCGCGTTTGAAGATCCGCATCGATACCGTATCTGTTCTGAGAAAACGATATGTGCCCAGAGTATATTGTCGCGGGAGGTGAACAGGTTCTGTAGAATCCACAGAGACGTTGCGTGCCGGATGGGATCCTCGGCAGGTTACTAGTTCGTGGGACAGGACAAAAGGACGGGCAACCTATGACGCTGGGCGTTTCGCTCTCTACCAGGTGGGATCGGCATGATGAAGAGATCTTAATCGGGCAAATCGCTCTCAAATTCCTTATCGACGGCCCTGCTTCCGGAGCTTCCGTTACTATCTTCGAGATGAGCGTACCGGCGGGCGCAAAAGTCCCCGCGGCCCACAGCCACGACGGTTTTGATGAGACCATCTACGGCCTTGAAGGTGTTCTCACCATGACCGTCAGCGGCCAGTCCTTCCCAGTCGTCCCTGGCGAAACGCTCTTCATCCGTCGCGGAACCATCCATCGCTTTGACAACCCCTTCCCCTCGAGCGCCCGCGTACTTGCCATCATCACCCCGGGGGTTCTGGGCTCAAGCTACTTCCGCGAAATCGCTGCCTTGGTCCAGGCCGGAGCACCGGCCGATCCCGCTGCCCTCGCCGCCGTGATGCTCCGTTACGGTCTTACTCCAGCCACCTGATCTTGCATTGACAGGCGTTCCCCGCCCCAAAGATACTGAATGAGAGCGGGTGTTGGAGTCCACTCTTAACCGCCCCTTCCATGTGGGGAAGATGACTCCTGTCAGATTGGAACTCGAAAGGAGTCCCATGCCTGCTCGGGCTTCGCGACGCAAGGTCTTGCCTCTCCGGCACTGGGACGGAATAGAAGCGTCCGGCGCGGAACACTTCCCCTCAGCGCCACAATTGTCCACTGATTCGAATCACAACTCATCTTCAGCACCGCAAGGCGCCGAGTCGTTGCCGTTTTACAGCATCCTTTTCGACCGGCCCGAGAGGAGCATCGAAGTTGATGGCCAGAGATGTCCCGAAATATTCGCCGATCTGAACCTTGACCAGATCGTTGACTCGATCACTGCCGATCGAGACGAATATAACCTGAAGCCTTACTTTTACACGCCGTTGAGAGATGTGGAGACGGTGACTTACCGTCACGACGTCCTGCGCGACCTGGAGGATCCATCAGTCCCGGGCTATGTGCGTTCCTTTGCCGAGAAGATGCGTGAGATGCGACACCATCTCTCTCAGTCAGAAAAACTCTATTACAAGTATCAGAAACACAGCTGGTTTCTTGACGCAGTGGGGACCTATTGCAACGCGGTCACTCAATTGAGTCACGATCTGCTGCGCGCAAACATCGGCTCGCGCGGTTTCATTGGTCTTCGAGGATATCTGGCCGGCTACGTCGAATCCGACGAATTCCGGATGCTGGTCGTTGAAACGCGGAAGCTAAGGACCGACTTAGCCGGAATTAGATATTCGCTACATATCGAAGGCAAGCGCGTTACCGTTCGCAAATACGATAACGAACTGGATTACGGTGCAGACGTATTGCAGACATTCGAGAAGTTCAGCCAGGGAGCAGCGAAAGAGTACCTTTTTCGTTATAACGCCCGACTGGAGATGAACCATGTAGAAGCGGCCGTCCTCGATCTAGTCGCCCGGCTGTTTCCTGAAATCTTCTCTTCTATGCAGGGGCACTACGAACGTCATAGCGGCTATCTAAACAAGACCATTGCGACGTTTGACCGTGAAGTACAGTTCTACATTGCTTGTCACGAGTACGTTAAGAGGTTAAAGCTGACTGGACTTTCCTTCTGCTATCCCGAGGTCACGGACCACTCAAAGGAGGTCTACGGAAATGGCGTGTTCGACCTGGCTCTGGCGGATAAACCCGGGCGATCATCCGTTGTGCCGAACGACTTTTATCTGAGGAACCCGGAGCGGATCCTTGTCGTTTCCGGTCCGAACCAGGGCGGCAAGACGACCTTCGCCCGCACGTTCGGACAGCTCCATTATCTAGCCAGCATTGGCTGTCCAGTGCCGGGCACGGATGCGCGTCTCTTCCTGTTCGCCCAGCTCTTCACACATTTTGAGAAAGAAGAGGACATCCATGACCTGAGCAGCAAGCTCGAGGACGAGTTGCGCAGAATTCGCCAAATTCTTGAGAACGCGACGCCAGACAGCATCCTCATTATGAACGAGAGTTTCCTGTCAACAACGGTGGATGATGCGCTGCTTCTGAGCAAGGAAATCATGCGCCGTATTGTCCAGTTAGATATGCTCTGCGTCTCGGTAACCTTCCTCGATGAGTTGGCATCATTCTGCGAAACGACCGTAAGCATGGTGAGCACTGTAGATGCAAACGATCCAGCGTTACGGACGTTCAAAATCATTCGCATGCCGGCCAATGGATTGGCATACGCGTTTGCGATCGCACAAAAATACAAGCTCACACACGATGCCGTAAAAGCACGCATTGCCAAGAGAAAAAGGGGCACATGAAGGCCTTTCTCATGTATCGAGATCGCGATTTTGGACTCATAGAGGACCAAATACGGAATGCTGCGGACTTAATGCAAGATCTGGAGTTGAACAGCCTTCTCCTGGCGATGGCCGCCGGAGACGAGTTCTTGCGCGATGTGGGGAAAAAGGCTCTTTTAGCGAGTCTTCGAGAGCCGGAGGAGATCCTCTATCGCCAACAGATCCTTATTGATTGCCAGCAATGGCCTGAGAGTGTCAGAGAACTCTATACGATTGCTGTTGAAGCCCTCGAACGCGAGAGGAAGGTTTGGGGGTGGGTGTCTGATAAGTACCCGGACAGCACGCTGCATCGGTCGGTCGAGGTGCTTCAGATTTTCGTGGAATCGCTCAAGCGGCTGCGGCAAGTTGCCGATGCGGACGGCCGGAAATTTCGTTCCGAAGGATTCAGACGGCTCTTTGAAATGGTGACAACGGAACTTAGCGACGACTACCTGGGAATCGTCGACGACCATCTGGAACGACTGGCATTTCGAAATGGCACGCTGACCAGCGCCGACCTTGGCAAGGGCAACAAAGGGGTCAACTACATTCTTCGCAAGCCCACGTACAAGGCGCAGAGCTGGATTGAGCGCGTTCAGGACTGGGTGGAGCAGTTGACATCTAAAGATGCCGCTGGATTCTACGAAATCCAAGAACGCGACGAGGCTGGATTTCGCGCGTTGACCGAGCTCAGGAGCCAGGGCATTAGCCGCGTGGCAACGGCGCTCGCGCAGTCGACGGATCACATTTTGAGCTTTTTCCGCATGCTGCGATTGGAGCTGGGCTTTTACGTGGGGTGCTTAAACTTACGTGACCGGCTGGTTCGCAAGGGGGAACCACTTTGCCTTCCCGAGCCGCTACCGGCGAATCAGCCAATGCTCACCAGTCAAGCGCTCTATGATGTCTGCTTGAGTTTGAATATGGAGCAACGCGTAGTCGGCAACGATGTGACCGGCGATCGGAAATCGCTGGTAATGATCACGGGCGCCAACCGCGGAGGAAAGTCAACCTTCCTGCGCAGCGTCGGGCTGGCGCAGCTGATGATGCAATGCGGCATGCTTGTGCCCGCTGAATCCTTTCGCGCGAATGTCTGCCATGGAGTCTTTACCCATTTCAAGCGGGAAGAGGACTCCAGCATGGAGAGTGGGAAACTCGACGAAGAACTCAAGAGGATGAGCGGGATCGTCGATCAGATAAACCCCTACAGCATGGCTCTCTTCAACGAATCGTTCGCCTCAACGAACGAACGGGAAGGGTCGGAGATCGCAAGGCAGATTGTCGGTGCTCTTCTGGAAATGGACGTGAAAGTACTTTACGTCACGCACATGTTCGATTTGGCAAAAGGATTCTACCGCCGGAAGATGAATGACGCTCTCTTCCTTCGGGCAGAAAGACTCGCCGAGGGCCAGAGGACCTTTCGACTGAAAGCAGCTGAACCGCTGCCTACAAGCTATGGGCAGGACTTGTATCAACTCGTCTTTGGGACCGCTCCCGATGGGACGAGTGCGGCAGGAGCTTCCCCACTCTAGCGCGCTCACTTGTAGAACAACGCCAATCCGAGGATCAGCACAAGGAGCAATCCGATCAATCCGTTATAAAAGTTCAGATATCCAGACTGTAGAATGCTCACCTTGTCGGCTGCCGCTTGTACCAGGCGGGTCAGTGGGGCGAAAAGGTAAGGACCAAAGATAGGCGCGACCTCCTGATTGAAGATAAGGCGTGTAACAAAGTAAGGCCCATGGTCATATTCGCGCTCCAGGTTATGCGTTGGACCGTAGATGAACCCATAGAAAGTTCGCAGAGCATTCGAGAACGCCAAGGATGTCGTGGCAATACGCTGCGCATCTTCGCGCCGTCCGCCAGACCACACGGGCACACGGCGCACGTGAAATGCACGCCGGCTGATCAGAAACAAGGCAATTGGGATTAAGGCCAAAAGTGGGGCAGCAATGATCAGTTTCGTCGGCGAGATGAAAGCGAACTTTCCGCTCAGTGGAACCAGGAGCCAACCATCCTTCATCGCCGCTGCAGCGTTGATGCCAAAGAGAAGCTGAGTTCCTGCGCCAAGGCCCTGTACCCACCAGGGCATACCCACCGCTAATCCCAGGACGCACATTCCCAGAATGAAGACACTGCCGCAGCGGACCGTGGAAAGATGTGTTGTATGGACATGGCCGTCTCCGAGCAGACCGATACCGAAGAGCTTGGCGAATGTGGCCAAAGCTACGGCCACGACCAATGCCAATCCCGCCGCCGCCAAGGCAATGGTCAATTTTGCAGCGACGACATTCATCTGCATTCCCTGGAATAGCGTTTGAAAGACATACCATTCGCTCACAAACCCGGACTGCGGAGGTAATGCCGCGAGGCTCATGACCGCAAAGAGCGCGCCCACGCCAAAGAGGATCGGACTATTGCGCAGCAGGCCGGTTTGCCGAATGAGATAGCTGTCGTTGACGGAATACACTCCATCGGCAGTTAGGAAGAGCGTGCCCTTGGCCAGGCTGTGGGCTGACAAATGCAGCAAACATACGATCCAGGCCAACCCCGCGGGACCGGGCAAGCCGCTGGCGGCAAACAATAAGGAAGCGCCTAAAACCGCCACGGCGACGCCGGCATTCTCGGCCGAGGAGTGACTCAACATGCGCCGCCAATCCTCCTCCTGAAAAGCATTGAAGATCGACAGGATGGCGCTAAGCACTCCAGCGATGATCATGATGATCGCCACGCTCATCGTCCACACTCCGGCACGGGGCAGCCATTGCAGCGCCCCCCGCGCCAGCGAATAGAACGCGGCATTCAGAACGACCCCGGAGAAGATGACCCCGGTAGCTCCACTGCCGGAGCCATAGGCCGCAGGAAACCATTCGTAAAATGGCAGCACCCCCAATTTGGCGCCGAACCCGAACAACAGGAGTAGGCCAATCACTAGCGTTCTTACGCTCAACAAAGCTTGTGGGTTGGCAAGACTTAAGAATGCGTACGAGCCGGCATAAGATCCGAGCAATAAGATCGCGAGAAGAATTGCGACCGCCCCCACTTCAAGCAAAGCTAGCATGAAGAGCATTGGGCCGCCCGGAGATCGCGAGACCCCTTCCCCCAGGATCATGACGGCCCCGCCGACGCTCATCACTTCCCATGCAATCAGAAACGACATGGCATCCTGCAAACCGAAGACCCCGAGTGCTCCAAGCAGCGTGAGCGAGAGCCCCGCCAGCCAATATCTCCTTGACGGCTGCGAAGGTGCCGGTGTGCTTAGCGCGGCCGCGAAGAGCGCTGGAATAAGCCCAAAGAGCAATAACCAGGACCCGCCAGTGTCCATATGAAACTGCACTGGGGTGTCGCTCACACGGAAGCCGAGCAAAAAAGTAGGCATGGGTGCCTGGAGGTTCAGCAAGCAACCAGCAATACCTGCGCCACATCCGACCACAATTCCAATACGCGCCAACCATCCACTCTTTTCAAGCAGGGCAGCCGCTAACGAAATAGCCCAGAGCACAGCCATGGCCAATAGCAGGTCACTTTGCATAGTGGCCTCCCTGGACGAACTGTGTAGAGCGGTTGAGCAGCAGAAGCAGCGCCTGGATCATGGCTGCCGGATTTGGTGGGCAACCCGGTACATAAATATCTACAGGCAGAATGCCTTCAACGCCGTGGCCGCAACTGTATCCGCCGCCAGTGGCGCCGCCTGAAACTGCGCATGTGCCCATGGCCATCACCCATCGCGGTTCAGGCATAGCGTTGTAGGTCTCGAGCAGCGCGTCGCGCATCGCATACGTGACCGATCCCGTGACCAGCAGCAAATCGGCAAATCGAGGCGAAGGGGTAAAGAAGATTCCCAGCCGGTGAAGGTTGTAATAGGGATTGTTCAGCGCTTGTAATTCGGACTCGCATCCGTTGCAGGAACCGGCGTCCACATGGCGGATATGCAGACTTCGCCCAAAGCATCGCTGAATATCTTTCTTTAGCTCTTGAGCTGGTTTCGAAGCCAGAGCTTGTATCCAGACGAGATCTTCGCGGTTTCGTACGCCAAACGCCCAATCCTGCGATTTGATCAAGGCATCTGTTGGGCACGACTCGGTACAAAGTTGGCACGCAATACACTTCCCGTAGTCGATGGTGACCCTCTCACCCGTTTCTCCTGCCTCGATTCCGATCGCTCCAGGAAGGCAAACCTCGGCGCAGGCGCGGCAATTCTCCTCACACTGATCCGGTTGGAAACGGGGCAAGCCGAGCACTCCCGGCTGGACGTCTGTGTTTCCGCCATCGGGCCATGAATTTGTTGCGATTCCCTGCCGGATACCAAATAGAGTCCAGATCGGCATCGTGTTTTCTCCAGTTTCTAGCGGTCGCACCCAGCCATGGTTAGCCCGAAGCTTGCCTCGTTGATCGCATAATCCATCATGTTGGTGTCGTGCACGGTAAACGGAAAGACGCGCCAATTGGAAAATGACGCGGATTTCACCTTCACGCGTGCCAGTCTGCCTACGGGATCAAAATGTACGCAGTAGTAGATCGACCCTCTTGGACCTTCACACCATCCCAGGCCTTCCCCGCCCGGCGGTAAGTCGATCGCCGTGTCTACCGGACCCTCCGGCGCCTGCTCCACCGCTCTCAAGATAAGGGAAATGCTGTTGCGGATCTCTTCCATTCGTACCTGCACGCGGGCATGCGCGTCGCCTTCTGTGCGCACTGGGATCTTCATGGGTAGTTGGTCATAGGCAGCATAGGGATGGTCGCGGCGCAAATCGCGCTCGATGCCGGAAGCTCTCTTGATCGGGCCGGTAGCCCCCTGGTCGAATGCAATCTTGTGTGGAAGATGGCCGGTCGTAATCAGCCGGTCAAGATGACTGTTTGTTACCTCGAGAGCTTGCATGTAGGTGGCGATTGTGGGTTCGAGAGCGCGCAATTTGGCAGGGAGAGCGTGAAGATTGAGATCACGCCTTAGACCACCCGGCTTGAGCAATCCGCGCAAAAAACGGCTGCCGGTAAAGATGCCGTTCAGCTGCTTGCATTCCTCGGCCAACAACTTGCCCTGCGCCTCGCCTACTTTAAGCGTAGTGGTATGACAGAGATGGCCAAGATAGTGAAGGTGATTGTAGAGGCGTTCCATCTCCGCGAGAATGGAGCGCAAGTATCGAGCGCGTTCCGGAATCTCGCATTGGCTCGCTGCTTCGATTGCCTGGCAAAAGGCGAGCGCATGGGCGACGCTGTCTACTCCGGAGATGCGTTCGGCGATCAGAACGCCGAGAAGCGGGGACAGGCCTTCGAATCGTTTTTCCATGCCACGATGCTTGAAGAAGAGCCGCGGCAGACAATGGAGAATCGCTTCCCCGATATAGTAAAAAACAATCTGCGCCGACTCGAGCACGTCACCACGCACCGGGCCAAACGGCAGTAACTGCACATCACTACCTTCTATCGGCGGCAGCTCCCACGGCTCCGACGTGTACGGAAGGATCGTATCTTTTGGATATCTTGGGTCAAGCGGTGGAAGCGACGGGTGAGCGCCTTCATGCAACACCAGCCGGCGCGGCTCCGGATGCCCTGCAAACGAGATGCCGCAGAGATCTGTCATTTCCCGCTCGTACCAGCCCAGCAGGGGAATGCGTGTCGCCAGCGACTCCAATGACTGCGTCTGGCTTTCGAGCCGACAGCGCAGCAAAGCAAAGGGTTCATGAGCGCGCTTGTTTGCCAGGTAAAGTATTTCGGCCGGTTCGCCCGGTTCAGGAAACCAGGCATAGGCCATCTGCAGACGTGCGCCCTCCTCCATAAGCTCTTCGCATGCTTTCGGCACTGCACCTGGCCGAAGCGTCTGTTCCGTTGCAGGCCTCACTGACCGCCTCCCAACACGTCATACGAGATTCTGGTGAAGATATCCCACAAAGCATGCGGCCACCACAGGCCAAGGACAAGTAAGGGGAGAAAGGCCAGCCACATGGGGAGAGTTCTCCATACCAGCCCCGGAACCCTCGAGAGTTGCGGTTCCGGCGCATCGTCAAAGTACATGGCGCGAAAGTGTGCGAGAAAGCCGATAAAAACGACGATCAGGAACACGACAAACAACACCGCAGCCCACCGGTAACGACCACCGATCCCAGCACGGAGAATGGTGAACTCGCTTAGAAACAGGGCAAACGACGGTGCTCCCGCAATTCCCACCGCGCCCAGCAACCATAGCGTCCCACTCACGGGAAATGTCCGCAGCACGTGCCGGATACGGGAGATGTCCTTGGTTCCATAGACGCGCATCGCGTTGCCTGCGCCGAAGAACATGAGCGACTTATTCAGCGAATGGTTCAGCATGTGGTAGAGCGAGCCCGCAACGCCCAGGACACCACCGAATCCAAGGCCGAGGGCTTGTACGCCAATGTGTTCCACGCTCGAATAGGCCATCAAGCGCTTGATGCCTGTTTGCCGAACGATGAAGAGCGCCGCTATGACAAAGGAAAAGATTCCAAAACCAACGACTGCGGAATGGGCAAATTGATTGATGGACGTTCCGCGCACAACTGCCAGAAAACGCGCGATCCCCAACATGGAGGTATTCAATAGCGCACCGGAGAGCATGGCAGAGACCGGAGCGGGCGATTCGCTATGCGCATCGGGCAGCCAGGTATGCATAGGCGCCAGTCCTGCTTTGGTTCCGTATCCGACAAGAACGAGCAAAAACGACACCAGCAGGAGGGGCGGATACACGGAAGGCGCGGATCGATGCAGCGCAGCCCATGTCATCGCATAGCTTGGCCCCAGGACAAACGTGCCTCCCCAGTAGAAGAGCACCGTTCCTAGTAGAGCGAGGCTGATACCACCGGAAACCACAACGATGTACTTCCAGGCTGCCTCAGTACTTTCGGCTTCCCGTTCGAATCCCACCAGGAATGTGCTGATGAGGGTAGTCAGCTCGATCGCAATCCAGAAGACGCCAACATTGTTGACAACGCACGCCGCAAGCATGGTGAAGGCAAAGCCGGAAAACAGCCCGTAAAATAACGGCAATCGGCTTTCCTCATCGAGAAGACGCATGTACCCGACGGCATAGATCGATGAGAGCGTGTAGACGATGGAGATGCAAAGGATGACCCATGCTCCCAACCCGTCGACCTGAAGATAGCTGTGCGCAAGCACGATAGGGCCATTGAGAACACGCAGCAGAATGGGAATGCTTACCGCCAGGTCGATGACCGCGGCAATCACTGTTGCATATTCCGAGAGCCTCGAAGATCGAACGGCAAATGACAACACCACGGCTGCCAATGGAGCGGCAAACAGGATGATGAGCAAGTCCTTGGTCATGAACCCTCAGCCAACCAGCCGATTAAGTTGACGGCTACTGGTTGTGCCAGCATGTACCACCAAAAAGCGAACCAGCATGCCGAAACACGCGACCACGATGAGCAGATCGAAGAGGATCACGATTTCAATCAGTAGTGGCATGCCTGGAACCAGAATCTGTGATCCGAGAAAGATGCCATTTTCCAGGACCAACAAGCCAAGGATCTGGCTAACTGCCTCGTCGCGTACCGCCAACATGAGGAAGCCGAGAAACTTCATTGACAGCATGATGGTGAGCGCGAGCACCACAACATGCGCCGATAACAACGACTGCCAGTTCATATGGTTCGCGATCACGAATGCGAACATCACCAGGAAAGCCCCGATGACCAGGCTGGAACTCGGCTGAAGCACCGCGTGTAATTCGCGCTTCACGTTCAGCCGCGCAATAATTCGCATCAGCAGATATGGCAGCACGAGGCCTCGGAAAAGAGCGGTGAGAACTGCGATCACGTAGAGTTCCGGATAGCCGGCGAAATAGCCAACCGCCGCGGAGAGCGCGGCGATGAGCCATGACTGAGCGGCAAACGCGTAGACGTAGTTCCGCAACCAATGCGATCCCAACATCACAAAGGTGAGCAAGAGGCTGAGGACCGCCAGCGAGCTGAAGATCGAAGCCTGCAGCGAATTGACATGCGCCAGGAACATCCAAAACTCTCCTCAGAGCAGCTGACTGGAGACGATGGCAAGCACAGCAAATAAGAATCCCGCGGCCAGGGGTTCCTGGTAGCGATAAAACCGCAGACGGGACTGCACTGTTTCGACGACGATGACAGCGAGCGCCACAAAAAGGAATTTCAAGAGCAACGCGATGACAGAGCCAAACTGGCCAAGCGCTGTGCCCAGCTGCGACATTCCCCAAGGGAGCAGAAATACATTGCAGAAGATCGTGTATAGGATGAATTGCTTCATCATGGATGCCCATTTGAGCAACGCCAATAAGGGGCCGGAATATTCGAGAATCCGCGCTTCGTCGATCATGTAAATTTCGAGATGCGTGCTCGAATGAATGGGGAGGCGGTCTGTCTCCACCAGGAGCAAGGCGAAAAAGGCCAGGATGAGGAATAAGTGCGCCGGGCTCCAGTAGGCAGATGCACTGCTCAACAAGAGGTGGTTTACCACGAACGGCAGCATCGCCTTGGCCAGCAGACTAATACCAACCAGCACCAGAATGAGGGTGGGCTCGGCAAGTATGGCCAACATCACGGCTCTGCTTGAGCCAATACCGCCATACACATTTCCGCTATCCAATCCGGCAAGGATGATGGCGAACGACCCGAGCGTCAGGATCATTCCCCCGCCTAACATGTCTCCCATGTCGGATTGCGGCAACGGACGGTCGGTTAACACCGGAATCAAGATGGGAACAATCATCATCGCGGTGAAAGCGACGATGGGTGCAGTTAGATAAATCCAGGAGGCGGACTCCGGCATCACGCATTGCTTGTGAAACAGCTTCCAGAGGTCGCGGTACGGCTGAAAGATGCTTGGGCCGAGGCTTCGCTGCACGCGTTCTTCTGCTTTCAGAATGAATCCTTGCAGCAGGGGCGCCAGCAATAAAACGCACAAAACCTGCAGGATCTGAAGGAGGACATCTGCAAGGATCACGGCAGTCTCCCGCCATGAAGTAGGAAATAAAAGGGGTCCCGGAAGGGACGCACACAGATGTAGGTTGCCGGGGTGACCGGTTCCAGGCTTTCTTTCATCACAAGACTCCTCCTGTTGTAGGAGTCATCAGCCTGGAAGGCGGTTAACGGTGGACTTCATCACCGAAGCGAATTGTATGTTGAATGTTGAATCCGGAACCATTGAATTGTCAAGGCCACAGCGGCTTCCCGTTCGTTTCGTTTCCTTGGGGCACCCCGACAGGTACCTTCCCTGCCGCCCTTTCCTACCCGCCCTTTCCTAGATAGACAGGCGGCAAAATCGAACCCATGAGACCTATCGGGAGTTGACAAAGCTGGAGCTCGCATCATACAAAGAGTATGTTGCGGTGAAGGAGTTCGCCCTTAACTGCCGCCCAGCCAAACGAATCGCACTCCGGATGGGCGGATGATGACTCCTGACAGGGGAATCCTGTCGCGGAGTCATGTCCACGCCAAGATTCCCAAACAGACTCGAATGAAGTGACCCGCGCAATGGATTGCATTCGTGCGCCCGTTTATGGTCACAAGTTTACGGTGTTGGAGTTCACCGGAATCGCTCCAAAAGAGCAAATGACTCCTCAAAGTTGTTCATCACTTGGAGGAGCCATGTCGGAACGAAACTCAGAGATTACGATGGAGCGGCATACAGGACAGCTCAACGAGCACCAACAATCCAGGCTGAGAGTTACCTGTCAATATATCGACAAGCAGCTCAGTGATATGGAGGACATCCTCCACGCCGCAAGTTCCTCCTCGCCATTTCCACGCTACCTGGTCGATCTTAATCCTGCGCAAATCCGGCTTATCGAGGACTACATCCGGCGTTTGCGGTCGCAGTTGATCCACTCGCTTGAGTGGCAACACATGAAACCTTCCCCGCCTGAGATTCCAGCTACCCGAGCCGTCCTCACCAATCTGACATTTGTAGATATCGCCATCGAGGAACTCAAACCGCACTATATGCGCGGATTCGGCCCTGTCCCTGACGACGCCGTCAGTGAGCTCAATGGAGTCGTCCATGAGCTTCGGTCGCTGGTCACCGGGATGGAGCGGTACCTCAAGCAGGGGTTGGATCGAGATCTGGATAAGCGTTTGCGGCAACTGGAGCGGACCGGATTTGATGTCGTGTTACTCCGCCTTCTCGAACAGGTCGCGACACGCAATGGTCTAGTCGAATTTCGTCTACGCATCGATGCTCTCGCCTCCCGCCTGGAAGAAGATACCTTCGAGGTTGCACTCTTTGGCCGCGTGAGTTCGGGGAAATCCTCGCTCCTCAACGCCCTTCTAGGAACCGACATCCTGCCCGTCGGAGTGAATCCGATTACCGCTGTACCCACTAAACTGCGCTACGGCAAGACGCTTAAAGCTGCAGTCGCTTACGGAGATGGCCGCTCTGCACAAGTCCCGGTGGAAGAATTGGCGAGACTCGTGACCGAGCAAGGAAATCCGGGAAATCTTAAAAACATCGTGCGCGCCGTTATGGAGGTTCCATCTCCGCGGTTGAAAGATGGCATCCTGCTCGTCGACACTCCTGGACTTGGTTCCCTCGCGAAACGCGGCGCCGCAGAAACATTGGCTTATTTACCCTCCTGCGACCTTGCTCTCCTGTTGATCGATGCCGGCGCCGCACTCAACGAAGAAGACATCGGCACCTTGCGGCTTCTGTACGAGGCCGGAATTCCCGCATTGGTTCTATTGAGCAAATCGGACCTGCTGGCGAATGGCGATCTCCACCGCACGATTTCTTATATAGAAGCGCAACTTAAGCATGAGCTTGGCATTGCCGCCACAGTGCACGCAGTAAGCGCATTGAGCAAATACCAGGTCTTGCTTGATCAATTCTTCGAGCGTGAGTTGCTCCCTCGCTTCGAGAAGGCTCGATTCCTCAGGGAGGCTTCCATAACAAGAAAGATAGGAGCGATGCGAGATGCCATCACGGCTGCTCTTGATAGCAATCTGCACCGCGAAAAAAGAGGTGCGTCATCAACCCCGGCGAATGTTTCAGAAGTCGAATCGACCCTGCGCGTGGTGACCGGGGAAGTTGGAGAACAACGCACGGTTCTTGACCATGCATTCCGTACCTTCGGAGAGACACCAGACGCTGTCATTGAAACAGTCACGGATAAAGCAACATCGCTTCTGCGCAGTGCCTCACAACATCAGGTGCCCCCTTTGCAATTCTCCGAGTGGATTCACGAGGTTGTTAACGATTCCATCCAATCGGCGATAGAGACTTTGCGCAACGTAGGTAAGGACGCCGTCGACCGGCTACAGCAAATTGCCAAAGAGCTGGAGCGCAGTGATGCTCCGTCGCAGAATGACTTTGAAGCCCTTCTGCGGGACATGCCACGCTTTGAAATGGCGACCTTGCCAGGGCATTTCGATACTGGGCCCTGGAGATTCTGGGGCCACAAAATACTGCGTTCCCGAATTAAAGCCAGTTTGCGGCAAAGTATCGGTTTCCCTCTCAAAGAAGATCTGCACCTCTATGGGATGGCATTGTCCCAATGGAGCGACCAGATTGTGCGAAAGTTGGAACTTCTGATAAATTCATACGCCGACGCTTATCGAATGCAGATCCATCGCTTCCGTGGAACGTCAGAGGCATCGATGGATCCGGGCCAACTCCAGGCGGATTTGGAGCTCTTGCGGAACTGGCGCCCGGCGAATGACGCCACTCTTACGGATACTCATGCATGAACAAGGAGAGATAGGGTTTGCAGAAATATTTATGGATTGCCATCGGCGGTTCACTTGGGTCCTTGGCTAGATATTGGGTTGGTTCAACGATTGCAGGCCGTATGGGAACTAAATTCCCGTACGGCACATTCGTGATCAACATAACGGCCTGTGTGATCATCGGCTTCTCCTTGGCCTTTCTGGGGCGGCGCACAGGGGTGAATCCAGCGTGGAGGTTCCTCATCCCCGTGGGTTTTGTGGGCGCATACAGCACCTTCTCCACCTTTGAGTGGGAGACTTTCTCAAGCTTGCAGACAGGCAGCCTCTCCGTCGCCGGACTGTACGTTATTTTAAGTGTTGTTCTGGGCCTGGTAGCTGTCTGGTGCGGAGTTCTGATTGCGGGAGTTGTGCGATGAGAGCAAATAAGATCATGAATTACACATCCATTCTCCAAGTGCTGGGGGAATCCGGATGTCCATTTTGTCGTTTCCTAAAAGACTTTCAGGCTGCCGCCCTTCAGTCGCCGGGGAAAACGCTGATCCATCATCTCTGTAACTTTCATACCTGGGGCCCGGCAGCCATGCAGCGCGCCCCTTTTGCAGCAGAACTCTTTCTAACTCTGCTCGAGGAAGGTTCGCGAGCTTCCCCAAATCTTCCCTGCGATATCTGTTTGTTGCTATGGAAGGAAGAAGATCTGCGCATTCGGGAATTCGTCAGCTGCCTGAACCATAAGCTCGTCGCCCAATGGCTGCGGTCGCAGGCGACTCTTTGTCTGATCCACGGCACGAAGCTGAAACAGGGTGCGCCTCCCGTCCTTGCCTCAACCATCCAAACCATTATGGAGAGATACCGTAAGCAGCTCGCAGAGGATCTGGAAAAACTCCGTGAGGAATACCGGTCGGATACAGCCAATTGGGGCTTGCTCGGACATGCGGCGGAATTTCTCGTATCGCAGCGTGGTCTTCACATCTAGAGGAAAACACATGTTAAACGCTGGGAAGGCTGTCAAGGTCTCCATCTACCTAAGCGAAGGCTCGGCCTACCACGGCATGCCGAGATACTTAAGCATTCTCGACTTTCTCTTCTTTCGCGGGGTCTCCGGCGCAACTGTGTTGAAGGGTGTCGCCGGCTTCGGAGCCGACCATCATCTCCATACGTCTTCTCTGGTCGACATCTCGGACCATCTTCCGCTGAAAATCGAGTTCATCGAGACACGAGAAAAGGTCGATGAGTTGCTTGGAAAGCTGGGAGAAATGGCAGGCTCCGGAATGATTGAGGTTCAGGAGACAACGATCGCCAAGCCCGCGCAGGTCTCGAAACCGAAGAAAGCTGCACCGCCGTCACATGTCAGGATTGAAGGCAAGGCAAAGATGATGCGGATCTACATAGGCGAGAGCGACCAGTGGAAAGACAAACCGCTCTATGAGGGCCTCGTCCGCGCCATGCGGAGTCATGATCTGGCGGGCGTTACTGTGTATCGGGGCATCCTGGGTTACGGAGCCCACCGCAGGGTTCACAAAGACAAAGCGCTTCGTCTCTCGCATGACAGCTCGATGATGCTTTCCGTCGTTGATACCGAGGAAAAACTGCAAAACTTTTTACCGATCGTCGATCAGATGGTATCCGAGGGGCTTGTTGTTCTCTCCGACGTAGACATCGTTAAATATGCCCATCGTGCCGTCGAGCTGAACGAAGAGCAGGGGTGAGCCATGAAAGAGCAATTTCAAGCCAGAATGCTGCGCATCCACTTTACCGAGGGTGATAAGTGGGAAGGCGAGGCGCTCTATAAGGCCATCGTAGCCAAATGCATCGATCTGGGAATCTCGGGTGCAACCGTCTACCGCGGCCTCGAGGGTTTTGGAGCGAGCGCCCGCATCTACCATGCCCGGAGCCTCTCCATCTCGAAAAACGCTCCCATCATGGTAACGGTGATTGACAAGGAGGAACAGATTCTAAAATTGATTCCTCACCTCGACCGCATGATTGCGGGAGGTTTGATCGCCACATCGACTGTTGAAGTGATTCGCTATTCACGATCAGCAAAGGATTCCCCAGCGGCAGGCTAAAGCCACCGTATGACCGCCACTGAGCAAAACACGCCACACTCCGCCGAGCAGCGCCATTCGATCGCGGGGGTGCTGCGTGTTCTGCTGGCAATCTCAGACTCCGGAAGAAGAAACGATAGCCTGCACGAGAAGCTTCTCTCCCTGGAACGAAAGCTTGCTTCCAATCAACTTCATCTTGCCGTGCTGGGTCAAATGAAGCGCGGGAAAAGTTCTTTTATCAACGCTCTGATGGGGGCCGAAATTTTGCCAACCGGGGTTCTGCCCGTGACCGCCGTCATCACGGAAATCAAATATGGTGTGGTTCCGGAAGCGGTTATCCTCTACTCCACCGGCACTCGGGAGCAGGTTGATCTCGGAACTCTGGCAGACTACATTACAGAATCCGGTAATCCCGGAAACAAGAAGCAGGTCGCGTCTGTTGAGCTCGCTTACCCTTCGCCCTTTCTTGAGAGTGGAATCATACTTATCGATACCCCGGGTATCGGCTCGACGCATGCCCACAATACTCGTACTACCGAGGGCTATCTCGAACAAGTGGATGCCGGGATTGTGGTGCTCTCTGTAGATCCCCCGATTACCGAAGTTGAGTCCCACTTCATTCGAAACGTTAAAGAAGAGATTCCCAAGCTTTTCTTCGTCCTGAATAAGGTTGACGCGGCCACCGCAGACGAGGTGTGTCACATCTCAGGTTTCCTCGAAGAAGAGTTGAGCCACCTTCAGATTGGGTCCCCGGAGATCTTCCGACTATCGGCTCGCAGAGCTCTTGAAGGCCGGAGCAGGCTTGGTGCTGCAGCAACATCGAGCGGGATAGAGATCTTCGAACAGCGTTTAAGAACCTTTCTCCTGGAGGAGAAGGACCGGGTCCTTGTCCATTCCATTGCCTTGGACGCTCTGCATATAGCGCGCACACTCAAGTTTGCCGCAACAATTGGCGCACGAGCGCAATCGATGAGCCTTGACGAGTTGCATCTCAAAGGCCGCGCGATCGACCAATTGTTGGAGCAAACGGAATCCGAAATGCATGAGCTGCAAGTATTGCTGCGCCAGCATTCAGCCGACATCATTGCCCGTGTTGAGCGCGATCTGACTGCGCACGTGCAAGAGTCTGTTCCCGTCGTGCGGCAACATCTACAGCTGTTTCAATCTCAGCATCCCAAGGAAACCGGCCGCGCCTTTGGTGTCCTTCTCGAAGGCTTTCTCATGGAAGAAATAGAGACCGTCTTCCGCAGCTGGCGAATCCGGGAAGATGAGGTAGTTCAGTCACTACTTGACATCCTCTCGGCTCGTTTCGTGAATCGGGCCAACGCGATCCTGGACCGTCTCCAACAAGCCGCCGGGATGCTTTTTGAGATACCCGTAGATCCGTTGATGATTCACTGTCCGCTTCGCGTGGAAAGCCATCTCTATTTCAGGGTTATGCGCATCTTTCATTCGCTCGATTCGTTCTTCCTGGCACTGCCTCGCTTCCTCTTGCGCCCGGTGGTTCTGAGAAAAATGCAGGGGCGAATCTGGCAATTCCTGGATTTGAATGCAGGCCGCATCCGCTACGACTATATCGAACGACTTCAGTCGAGCATGACTCAATTTGAAAAAGGCCTCAGCGCCGCCGTAACGATGCTTACAGAGAGCCTGCGGTCCGCTCTTTGCAGTCCACGGGACGGCAAACAACCACCCACCGCAGGCCTTGATGTTCTCGACCGTGTCTTGAGAGATTGCTCGCAAATAATTGGGTGAATCTCGCAGGGACGGCTGCGAATCAGTGCTGTCCAAATTAGCGGGCGAAGGACCTTCTGGACGGTGGCGCTCCACCTTGGCAGTGGTGGAAGGGTGCCCACACTTACCCAGACTGAACACTTACGCTCTCGATCAATTACCGACCAAAAAGCTAATTTGGACCGAATTGCCCAGGACGTCTAATCCTGGGCTTTCCAGGCTCGTATCAAGGCGAGAGATTGCCTGGGATGGGGCGTGTTCATCTATGATCGTCATTGAACAACCAGCACAGAGACCGGGCAATGACGGACCAGGCTCTCTGAAGTGGAGCCTTCCAGCCAATGCCTCACTCGCGCAATATCGCGGCGGCCTACCACAACCAGATCCACGGAATCTTGCTCCACTCTTTGTATGATCACCTCGTCAGGTTTTCCTTCAAAGATCTCGGTGATCACTTCCATGCCAGATCGCCCGCGGGCCTGGATTTTCCCGTGTAGCCTTTTTTTCAATCTCTCGCGGGCCTGCGTGACCGTCTCCAATCCATAACCTTCGGCCTGAGACTCGGGGCTTGGCGGACCCACTACCCCTAACACAATCAATTTGGCCCTGAGACTTAGTGCCAGCGAGATTGCGACTTCAACCGCCTGCTCCGCTTCAGGAGTACCGTCATCCCCAACCAAAATTGTCTTGAAAGCCGCGCTATGAATCATGTTTTCCTTTTAACGCTCGCCGCACATCCAACAAACGAAGATGCCGATTCCACTGAATTGTTTGCGCTGATATTTAGACAGGATGGCGAGAATCACGCACTCCCAGTCTCGATACCAGGAGTCATTAATCTTCCATTTTAGAAGACAGTTTCGGCGGATTCCATCACCTGCCTCCCTGGATTGGAGGCATTGCCAATTTAGCACAACGGGGCTTGCACGTGATTCGGGACTTGCTTGCAGCCGGGCCATTTTCCCGTGTACGATCAATGAAGGCGAAGGAATCCGCCTCTAACCGCCCTCCGAAACGGATGGCTGATGACTCCTACGATGCGTAGGAGTTTTTTATTGCTCCCGCGTACACATCAGCACAAGGCGGCGATAATGACCAGCTACCTCGATCTTCCCCTCGGCGACGGAACTGCCAAACTGATCACTGCTGTGAACCGATATCGGCAGAAGCACGCTGCGGCTTAGAGCTCCGGGCACCGAGGCCAATCTGCAATGGAACCATCCAACACGGGGGTCGAGCTCAACGAAGCGTACGTGAAGGCTGTCGAGCGTACGGCTGAGCTTGCACGCCTGGTCTCCCGCGCACACGAGAGAAAACACCTGTTGGTTTTCGGACCCGAAGGGGTAGGAAAGACGCGCCTTCTACAAGAATTCGCCCGCATCGAGCCCCTTGCACTCTACGTGCCGCAATCGAAGTCTCCCCACGATCTCCTGCTCTCACTGGTCGAAAGCCTGCGCACGAAATTGAGCGTCCGCAGCCTTCCCTCCCAAACCTCTACCATGAGTACCTCCGGGTTGAAGGCTACGGTCGACAGGGCTTTGAATGAGAAGCCCTTCCTGCTCCTGGTAGATCACCTGCAAGGGCCGTCTCGCGTGGTGGCGAGGATCCTAAAGGATCTCGGGTATTACGGTCGCACTCCGATCTTCCTCGCCGCGCGCTCGCCTCACATGGAAGACATAGGGGCTTTGCAAGCCCTTTGCTACGACAAGAAAGAGCGGCTGGAGATGATGAACTGGCCATCGGAAGTGGCGCTTGAATTTGCGCGCCGCAACGCGGAGCGTGTGGACCTTTGGGCCAGCAACCTGGACGCCGCACTGCAATCCATGGTGCAGTTAAGCGGCGGGAATCCGGGCAGCATCTTAGGCATGCTGCAGATGGCCAGCCGAGCCCAGTATCGAGTCGACGATCAAATCAAGTTTCACGTTCTTTATCTGGACTACCGCATGGGACGCCGCTAGCCCAGAGGATGAGAACCAATGGATCTAACTGCATACGAAGCGAGCAAATTCGAACTTGCAGGCGTGCTTCCAACAGCCTCGGCGCATCTCCCCAATGAGGAAATTGAACGCCATCGTCGAATCCGCGAGTTGCAGGCGCGTCTGGCCGAGGATCGTTTCAACCTTGTCGTCGTGGGCAGGTTTAGCCGCGGAACCCGAACGCGACGGTGGGCGCCGGAACCTTCGGCTATATCACCACATTCGGCTCTACCCCGCCAACCGCCCCCCCGCGTGCTGCAGTTTGGCGGCCGCTTTACCTTTTGACCGTTACGCCGGCGCCCGTGAGCGGCAGCTTCCAGCCGCCGCTCGCTCCTTCTCTTCTTTCTGGTAGAAAGACAGTGGACATCGGTTTCACAGGCTGCGGAAAAACTCATGTTTTTTCTCAGGCCACAGGGTTAAAAGAGAATTGGGCTTTAGAGTCTGCGTGAGATCTGCGGTTCGGAACTGCGTCCCGGCGGACTCTGTGCCCTAGCACACCTATTAGGAACTGGACGGGTGCCCCACGTTCGCCTCAGCGTACTCCGGATTTCCTGTGGACCTTGTTGGCGTTGGCGCACTTCATGCGGCTTTCCTTAAAGAAAGCCGCACACGCGGGTGTTGGTGGCGCCCCGTGCAGGAAATCCGGATACGTGGGCCGAAAATGATATGTTTCGAATGCTTTTGCTTTTCGACTCGCAAAAAGCTATGGTGGGCTTCGCCCGGATTTCCTGTTGAGTTTGGTGGCCGTTGGCGAGTGCCGCGTGACAGGAAATCCGGGTCGCCCGTCCTATTCGGCCCACGTACGCTGAGGCGAACGTGGGGCACCCGTCCAGTTCCTAATGGGGTTGTGTTAGGGCACAGACTCCACCGAGAATCAATTTTGAACCGCAGGTTCTCGCGCAGACACTTTAGCCCCTGAGGTGTTTGCTCTCGGTGCAGAGTTTTCCCGAGCCTGTTCAGCCGGACCGAAGACGTAGAAGGAGATTTGCGATGAAGAAACCGAACTTTGCTGTGCTTGCCGGGGTTGCTTTGCTATCCGCAGTTTATTCGCTCGCGCAGACCGCGACCCGCCGGCCGGCGATCCGCGGGATATCCCATATTAGCGTCTATAGCTCAGATGCGGCCAAGACCGAACATTTCTACGTGAATGATCTCGGTGGGGTAAAGCGACCGGACCCGGAGAATTCCGCCGGCGTCCGCTATTACTTCAGCGCAATCCAGTTTGTTGAAGTGATGCCCTTGCCGGCTGGGAATACGTCCATCAACCGCCTCAATCACGTGGCCTTCAACACCGCCAATGCCGAAGGATTAAGGGAGTATCTCGGGGACCACGGCACAACCGTGCCGGCGAATGTCGAGAAGGGGAGCGACGGCAGCCAATGGTTTGACGTGAGGGATCCGGAGGGCAACAAAGTGCAGTTTGTGCAGCCGCCCGCCAGGCCATCGCCCGTCCCACCTAACCCGCTCAGCAATCACATGATCCACGTGGGCTACGTGGTGCATAGTCCTGACGCAGAGAACGCGTTTTTCCGGGACGTATTGGGCTTCCGCCCTTACTGGCATGGCGGCCGGAATGGTAAGACGGAGTGGATTTCGCAGGAGGTGCCGGACGGCACCGATTGGCTGGAATATATGGTGGTCAGCGGCCCTGAGACCAAGGGCATTCCAGCCGGCATGTCGCAGGATACGCTTGGCGTGCTTGACCACTTCTCGTTGGGGGTTTTCAACATGGAGAAGACGGTTGACCTGCTCTATGCCGGAGACCGCTTGACGGCGAAGCATAGCCCTCCGCAGATCGGACTGGATGGCAAGTGGCAGCTGAACATCTACGATCCCGATGGCACGCGCGCCGAGTTGATGGAGTTTCAGCCGGCGGTCAAGCCCTGCTGTTCCGACTTCACAGCCGCCAGCCCGACGAAGTAGCCCGGCAACAATGAACCAACGGGGGTGACAACGATGACCGACCGGCCGCCACGCCGCATTCTTCATAGACTTGGTACGACGCTCGTGGTTGCCGGCATGGCCACCGCGTCGTTGGGACAACGGGGTCACCAGGCAACTGGTGACTTTATGTTGGATGGGTCAGTCACCATTGTTGTAAGTAGCGACGAGCCTCAGCCGGTTCGGCTGGCAGCGGAGGATTTAGCAGGCGATTTTGAAAAGGTCCTGGGCGCGAGGCCGAATATCGTCACGCGCGTGGAGGATGCGGGGCCGCAAGCGATCGTGGTGAGCGAACTGGACCACCTATCACCAGGGATGCGGCCCAAGGGATTGAGTGCGCCCGAATCGTTCTCGATCGCCGCTGCCGGTGCTTCGGGCAGCAAACACACCGTTGTGTTGTGCGGGGCTGACATGCGCGGCACAATCTTTGCCGTTTATCAGTTTTCCCAGGAGCATCTGGGGATCGATCCGATGTATTACTGGACCGATCACCTGGCCCAGCATCGTAGTCAAATCGCCCTGCCCTCCTCCTTGGCGGAAACCTTTCCCGCTCCGGTTTTCAAATATCGTGGCTTTTTCATTAATGATGAAGACCTTCTGACTGGATGGGCCCCCGGTGATAAGGACAAAACCGGCATCTCTCTCGAGGCCTGGAACAAGGTGTATGAAACCATACTGCGGCTTAAGGGAAATATGGTTGTTCCCGGAACGTGGATCTTTCCCGACGATGCGCAAGTTGCATTGGCGGGAAAGCGGGGCCTGATCCTTACCCAGCATCACGCAATTCCGTTGGGCCTGAATGTTGCCCGGTGGCCGAAGGACGTGCCTTACAACTACTCCACGCATCCCGAGATTCTGGAGAGAGCCTGGAAGGATGCGGTCGCGACCTATTCTCCCACGCAGGAAATTCTTTGGGATGTTGGATTGCGCGGTCTTTCTGACGTGAGCTACGCATCGATGGACCCCAGCGTGCAAAACAACGATAAGGCTCTCGGTGCGCTCATCAGCAAGGCCATCGCGGAGCAGATCAAGATTGTGCACGCTGTCCGTCCCGATGCGAAGTTTGTGACCGATCTGTGGCAGGAGGGAGCACGGCTCGTCCAGCAGGGCGATCTGACCATCCCGCCCGACGTGACTACGGTATGGGCAGACACTGGCTACGGCGATCTGCAGGATGGAGGTAAAGTTACCGCCGGCGAAGGAGCTTACTATCACACGGCGATGATGAACAACCGCGCGAACCAGCTAACCGAAATGGTTCCTATCGAACGCATCGTAGCCGAAATGGGCCGCTATCAGAAGGCTGGAGCCACGGCATATTTTCTGCTGAACACCAGCGACATTCGCCCGGTGCCGATGGGAAGCAATGCGGTGATGGAGATCGCGTGGAAAGGGGTTCCGCAAGGGGGCGCCGACGAATACTACCGCGAGTGGACCGACGAGGAGTTCGGGCCAAAGGCAAGCTCTGCTCTCGTGCAAGTGTATAAGGACTACTTCCACGCGCCGGCGCAGTTCGGGGAGCCGGCCAAAGAGTACGGCGACCAGCTCTACCATACTGAAGGGCGCCAGTTGATGCTGACTTATATGATCGATTCGCCTCTCTACACTGTGCCTAGCCAGGCTCCAAAGTGGGAGCCGCCGCGCTTCGTGCAGTCCCGAAGCGGCGAGCCCCAGGGCAAGGAGTGGATGCTCGAGACGGCCAAGTTGGAGATACAACAATGTGGGGATGCACGGGCGCGATGGGACGCGGTGTGGCAGGAGGCGAATCAGGCGAAGTCGCTCATCCCTGCCGATCGGCAGGAGTTTTATAACGCTGCGGTGCTTACCATGATCACGATCAATCGCGAAAGCAACGACATGCTTTACCAGATCTCGAAATCGATTGTCGATGCACAGGATGTGCGAACAGCGGACGCAGAACGGGAAGCACAAGAGGCGGTAAGCGACGTGAGGCGGATCGAAGCCGCACAAAGCAGCGCCGAATATGGGAAGTGGACAAACTGGTATCGCGGGGACTGGCTGACCAATGTATCCCGCACAGGCGAAATAGCGGAAACCTTTGCGCGCTATATACAAGACCCGCTGACAAGAATGGCTCCGCCGCTGGTTTGGAGCAATTGGGAAGCGTATTACCACATTATGCGTTATGAACAGGACCGCTCCGCCGACGTGAAGTAAACCGTGAAGTTGACGTGCTGGGGTTAGTTGAGCGATGGTACTCCGCAGGTTCACTGTAGCTGCATCCGCAACACCCGGAGGCACCGATGAGGCTGGGGGGGCGGTGCTTGTTGAGTATCCTTTGCGCGGCAATCAATGTGATGGTGGCCGCACCTATGCGGGGTCAAGCGCCATGCGAACAGATAAGAACAGCGTGTAAGAACGCCGGCTTCGTCCAAGGGGGAGCGGTCGGAGAGCGCCTCGTCCTCGATTGCTTCAATCCCCTGGTCTTTGGCGAGATGCCGCCGAAACGGATTTCCAGGCCGCTGCCGCAAATCACACCTCAATTGGCGGCCGCATGCAAGGAGAGAACCCTCGCCAAGCAATCGCCTGTCGAGAACGCGCAGTTGCCTCCCCAAGCATCCCCGCTGATTGCCCGCGACGGGGGTCGTACCATATATGATGCCCGCCTGAAAGTCACCTGGCTGGCGGACGCCAACCTGGCCGCGAAGCAAACCTTTGGGGTTCCAAACATCAATCAATCCGGTTCGATGAACTACGCAACTGCGGTTCGCTGGGTCGCGGCGATGAATGCGTACGATAGCGGCGCGGGCTATCTCGGACACCATAACTGGCAACTGCCGACGGCGCCGGAGAGCGATAGAACCTGCAAGCTTACTGGGCGCCACGGCGAGTCGTTTGGGTTTAACTGTTCAGGCAGTGCCCAGGGATCTCTGTATTATGCCTCGCTCAGCCTCCACGAACCGGATTCGGCCGTTCCAAGCTTTCAAAATCGAGTCGGCCTGTTCCAGAACTTCCAACCCTATCTGTATTGGTCCAAATCTGCGGCCGCTGATCCGAAGCAGGGCTTTGTGAGCTTCTCGTTCAGTACCGGATTTCAAGGAGCCAACGTCTTCCGCAACTATCTCTACGTGTTGCCGATGATCAAAGGCAAGCTGCCGGGCGCACCTCCGGCGTCGGGCAGCCACTTGCAGGCCAATCCAGATGCAAACACCGTATACGACCCCATCACTCAAGTCACGTGGCTCGCGGATGCAAACCTGCCCGCCCGGCAAACGTTTGGTCTGGCAGAGATCAACCGTGATGGCGCCATGGATCACGAGACGGCAGTCCGCTGGATCGAGGCGATGAATCAATCCGATGGCGGCCGTGGATACCTCGGCCACACTGACTGGGATTTGCCCGAAACCGGGCCGCCCGACCCCTCTTGCAGCATGAAAGGCACAACCGGCTTCGGCTGCACCAGCAGCGCCATGGGATCGCTGTTTTATCGACAGCTCGGTCTTCGTCCGGGCGACTCTGTCATCGCACCGTCCGAGGCTCGCGTCGGTCCCTTTTACAATGTGCAGCCCTATCTCTACTGGGCTTGCGCCGGGCAATCGGCTTCCTCGGCCTGCCAGCCCAATGGACCGGACGAGGGCTTCGAATGGAATTTTTCTTTGGGTAACGGCTTCCAGGGCACAAACCTGGTGGGGAATGCCCTGTACGTGATGGTGTATTACCCGGATAACTCCGCGGGACAACCGGCGTTTTAAACCGCCGCCTCTCAGCCCCCTCGCGACGAATCCGGCGATGCAGTCTGCGCGGTGACCGCAATAGGTATGCTTTCCCGGTTCCCCATGTTGAATCGGGAACGGCGCAGATGCGACTTCGATATCCAAACTTTTAGGCGGCCGCCTTTTCCACCGGAGTGGATGGCTCTTCTGAGAGTAAGGAGAAACCGGCGTTTGGATTGGCTCCGTACGCCTTAGTCTGTCTACGAGAGTCAGCACGGCAAATGGATACCCGGCGTTCGAGGACACCTTGTTCAGCGCCTCGGAAGACCTGACACAAAGCCGCGATCGTGGAGAGTTCGACTATGTAACACCTTGCAGCAAGTCTCAGACCCTCGTCTTTAGGCCACCTTTATCTCGGCTGGTGTTTGCACCTGCGCCAGATCGTCAAAGAGCGAGCGATACTTAATCATTGCGGTGCGTAGCTCTTCAGTGCTTGCTTCTCCGCTATCCAGCTGCAATGCGATGCTGTGTGCCGATCGGTAGTTCTCCACGACGCGGGGGTGGTCGACGGAGATATCGGCCGCACGCTGCTCAAAATCGCTCACGGGATAACCACGCGCTTGCATCAATGAACACACCAGCTCATCGGCTTCAGTCAGTGCCCCCTTCGGATCATCGACAAAACGGGATTGTACTGTCTGCCACTGAGCCCGGTAGCTATCACGCTCCGTCGGGTCAAGATCCCGAATCTTCAGCAATTCAACCCTTGCTTCACGGTCTGCCAGTTTCGCTTCGGCCTTGCGTGCTGATCCGTGTTGTCGAACAGCTCGCTCATACTCCGTCCCGAACCGGGCCCGTAGTCCAGCGCTGGTTTGCTTGCGTTGTCTAATGTATAGCGCAACGGCAGCGACAATTATTAGAGCCACTACAACCGCCATAACGATGACTTTTGGATGCATGAGAGTGAGATCCATATTGACAACTCCTTACGCGCTTAGCGTCTGCGAGCGAGATGCTCGTCTGAAGTATCCAACTATTAAGCCAGCGAATGCTGGTCAGAAGTGCTCATGCCGATCAGCTCGCTTCACTGACGAGGCTATGAGACTACAGCGCAGGATGAGCGCCCAACGAGCGGCCACAGATGAAAGTACCGTCTCTAGGTATATAGACTGGGTTGAGCAATATTGACCAGTACGCTGATCATGGGCGGAGTCAACTTCCACTTGTTCTGCAAGCAAGTTCCTCCGAACAATCTTCTCTCGGACGCCGGGAAGCAGAAACCATGCTTGGTCGCGGGCTAGTTTCAGTGAACAAACGGATCGGGAGGGCGCCCGCATTGAACCTCGATTGGCTTCCCTCAACCCAGGATCGACCTCCTTAAGCAACGGGTAATCCGTACCGAGGAAGTTCTCCCGGTGTGCGAAATCGCTAAAACAGCAAGCAAGTACGTGACAAACCAGTGACATCCGCGTGACAACTACGCCCGGCAATCGTTCTATCTTCCTTCTTAAGCAGGGAGTGAGCGTTGCCAAAGTCACGCAAGATCGTATTCTTTTTCCCGTCCTTCGCAAGTTCCGACGCGACTGCGCCGTTGGGCATTCTGGCAGTTGCGACCCCTCTGCTTCGTGCCGGATATCAAATCTGCCTCATCGATTCCACGATTACCCCAAATTACAAAAAGCGCGTCCTCGAAGAAGTGCGCGATGCCCTATGCCTTGGTATCTCTCTTGTGACCGGACCGATGATCCGGGAGACAGTCGAAATCGCCCGCGCCATCAAGGAGTGGAATCCAGAATTCCCCATCATCCTGGGCGGATGGCACCCCTCGCTACTGCCGACACAAACCCTGCAGGCCCCGTATATCGACTATGTCGTTCGCGGGCAGGGCGAAGAGTCTCTGCTCGAGCTCGTCAACCATATTGAGAAGGGCTCAGCGCCTGACTTTGTCGCCGGCATCGGCTTCAAGCGCGACAACAAGTTGGTCTTCACTCCCGAACGTCCCTTGAGGCCGCTGGTAGATATGCCTCCAAAGGCCTATCACCTGGCTGATTTCGACGCATATGAACGTTTGTGTGGCCGGCGCTGGGCAATGTACACCTCCAGCCTCGCCTGCCCGTTCAATTGTGCCTACTGCACCAATGCGGGCGTCTACGGGCGCAAATGGAACGCCCTGCCGGCCGAACAATTTGTGGAGGAGACGGTCGATCTAAGCCGCAGGTATGGCCTGGAGATGCTGTGGATCGTCGATGACAATTTCCTGGTCGACCTTGACCGGGCACGGGCCATCTCCGAAGGACTGGTGCGCGCCGCCGCCGGCTTCAAGTGGAGCATACAGGCAACCACAAACCTCACTGCACGCCTTTCTCTCGAAGACCTCAAGCTGCTGCACAAGAGCGGCCTCCACCAGATATGCCAGGGCGCCGAATCGGGGTCTCGCAAAGTCTGGAAGGCTATGAACAAAGACTTTCAGGACTTCCCGACCATATATGAAAGCGCGGCGCGCTGCCTGGAAGCGGGGATTCGCCCGTCCTTCAACATTATCTTCGCCTTTCCGGGCGAAGGAGCAAAAGAGCGAAGAGAGACCATCAATTTTGTGATGGATGTATGCCGGCGTTTCCCGGGCGCTGAATTCTGGACCAACATCTTCACTCCGTATCCGGGCGCTCCCATCATGGATAAGATTGCGGAACTAGGCGTCCAGACGCCGGACTCGCTCGAAGGCTGGGTGGACTTTTTCCCCCGCTATACCAAACTTCCCTGGCTGAACGGCCGCGATCACCAGGAACTGCAGGTAATGCGCGACTATCTCCGCATAGCCTTCGATCGCATCCCGATCTCGGCGGACACGCGCAAGCCCATTACCCGCCTGGCGCAGAAATGCATCTCATTGCCGGCCCGCTGGCGTCTCGACCACGGCGCTTACCGCTTCCCTGTCGAGCTTTGGCTGAATAAAAAACTCAAAGAGTACACTGCGGCGCTGAAGCCTGCCGTAGATGCAAAGCGGCTGGAGCCAAATCCGGTGGAGGCCACGTGCTGACCCGGGGAAAAGTCATCCTGTTCTATCCCGCGTACGACGGACCGCCGCTCGGGGCGCCCCTTTGTTTGCTTGCACTGGCTTCCACGTTACGCCTAGCCAATTTTGACGTTGTGGTGATTGACGCAGCGATTGAACCTGACTATCGAACGCGCATCGAATGTGAGGCCGTTGATGCTCTCTGCATTGGTATCTCGGTGCTCACCGGGCCCATGATCAAAGGCGCCATCGAGATAGCTGCTGCCATAAAGAGTGTCCATCCATGGCTTCCGATTATCTTTGGTGGCTGGCACCCGACTCTACTGCCGGATGAAACGTTGAGCGAGCCCTTTGTCGATGTAGTGGTGCGGGGACAGGGCGAGATCACCATCGTTGAAGTGGCAGAAGCCCTTCTGGCGAAGAGATCCCTGGACGGAATTGCCGGAGTTTCATGGAAGAGCCGTGGCCACCGCAAGCATAACGTCGATCGCCGGGTGGAACCCCTGGATGCGCTTCCGGTTCCAGCCTTTGACCTTACCGATTTTGACGCATACGAGAAAGTCAGCGGCGCCAGGAAGATTGGATATGCGACCAGCGTCGGGTGCCCATACGCGTGCAACTACTGCACCGACATGGTTTTTTACAAGCGCCGATTCAATGCGCTTTCTGCTGAGCGCGTTGTTTCCGAGATGACTGAACTGGTGACCCGGTATCGCATCCAGGAAGTCGCCCTGCTTGATTCCAACTTTCCGGTCCAACTGGACCGGGCGCTTGACATTGCCCGCGGCATATTGGCATCCGGCGTCAAGTTCCGCTGGACCTTCCAGGCCTCCACGGATTTTCTATGTCGCATGAGCGAAGACGAAGTGCGGTTGCTCGGCAATAGCGGCGTATCGCACATGGGCTTCGGTACCGAATCGACTTCTGAATCTGTGCTGAAGCTCATGAACAAGCGTCATCAACGAGTGAACGAGATGTATGAGACCGCACGAAAGGCGAATCTGGCCGGAATCCGCGTCACATTCAATCTCATCTTCGGCTATCCCGGCGAAACCGAGGCGGACCGCGCGATCACCTTTCAAACCATGAGCGATATAGCGCGTCAATTTCCCAATGTGAACTTCTCACCAAATATCTTCACTCCGTATCCGGGCATTCCCATCTGGCCTCAATTGCGGGAACTTGGCGTCCCGGAGCCACACGGGTTGCGGGAATGGATGGACATGCCCCTGGGGGCGAATATGTTGCCATGGCTAAAAGGTAAAGAACTGGAGCGGCTGGAACGGATGGTCGAATATTTTCTGCTCAACAGTCAGTTCTGCCGTCAAACGGCACGTCTTTCAAGATTACGGCGAGCAGTGAAATTCCTCATCCAAACGCCGATCCGTTGGCGGCTGCGTTCCAGTCAATCTTTCTTCCCCTGGGAACTTTGGCTCGCACGCCTATCTGAACGGCTGGCCTTGCGCCGTTCGCTGGTAACTGGGGAGGATCTTCCTAAGTTGCCCGCGAGTGCGTGCTAGCAGGTTGCGGAGGTGAAGTTACGCGCTTCAGATTTTTTGGTTTAGAAGTGAGTTCTGCAAAGACGGGAGAATCGGGTTGGCTTTGGATGATTGCCTGTCAGCATTATCGTGCGGTTCAGGTTCACCCAGGACGTGAGTCCTGGGTGTGAGTTGACAGCATGACCAGTCCCGTAGGGACGGCTGAGAATACCCCAGGACGTGAGTCCTGGGCTTCAGCTGAACATGACGTAAATGAGGTAACTTGTGGCGGATATCCTTCTAGCGCACTCCTACCATCTCGCGTATGACCCCAAGCAGCTACGGAAGATGCAACCCTACCCGCCCCTCGGCACTCTGTATGCGGCCACAGCCCTGAGGGAGCACGGCATCTCGGTTGCCGTCTTTGACTCGATGCTGCAGGACCCCGCCTCTGCTTTTCCAGAGGTATTGAGGCGGCAGCAGCCCAAGGTACTTGCCATCTATGAAGACGACTTCAACTTTCTCTCCAAGATGTGCCTGACGCGGATGCGCGAGCTGGCATGGCAACTTGCGCGGGCGGCGCGGGATGCGGGAGCGATCGTAATCGTTCACGGATCGGACGCAACAGACCACGCCAAAGCGTATCTCGACCATGGCGCCGACTTCGTTCTGGTGGGTGAGGCCGAGCAGAGCCTGGTAGAACTTTGTGCGTCGATCCTGAAAGGAGCGCCCAGCAGCATCCCCGGTCTCATCCATCTGGATGCCGCAGGCGATCTTGTGCAGAGCCCGGTCAAGTCAGCGCGCAACGCAAATTGGAAGAACCTGCCGAGGCCGGCACGTTACTTGGTCGATCTTGCGCCATACCGGCAGGCATGGCTCTCAGCTCACGGTCAGTTCTCTACCAACGTGGTCGCCAGCCGCGGATGCCCATACCGCTGTAACTGGTGTGCCAAACCGATCTCCGGCAATAAGTTCCAGCTTCGTTCACCGCAGCTGGTAGCGGCTGAGATCTCCGAGCTCAAGGACGTATATGGGGTTGAACATATCTGGTTTGGGGATGACATCTTTGCGCTGAATGAGCACTGGGTCCAGGAATTCGCCGATGCCATGGAAACGCTCGACTGCAGGTTGCCGTTCAAGATTCAATCCCGCGCCGACCTTATGACGCGGGACACAGTCAACGGCCTGAAACGGGCGGGTTGCGCCGAAGTGTGGATGGGTGTCGAATCCGGATCGCAGAGAGTGCTCGACGCCATGGATAAGGGTTTGCGTATCGCAGAGATAGAAGACGCGCGGGCGCGCCTGGGCGACGCCGGCATTCACGCATGCTATTTCCTGCAGTTCGGCTATCCCGGGGAGCAATGGGAGGACATCCGGCAAACGATTGAGCTGGTGCGTAACACACGCCCGCACGACATAGGCGTTTCCTTCTCTTATCCTCTTCCCGGAACTGCCTTCTTCGACCGGGTGCGCGAACAGATCGGCCCCAAGACAAATTGGACTGACAGCGATGACCTCTGCCTAATGTTCACGGCGGCCTACAAGGACGAGTTCTACCTCGCGCTGCGCAATGCGCTCCACGCGGAGGTCGACTCCTGGCGCGATAACCGCAGTGCGGCGGACTTGGCCGCTCTTTGGCAACGTGTATTTGCCCTCGAGGAAAGCAGCCGGAACGCAGAGGCTACCGTTCTCACAGACTATGACGCGCCGCCCAAAGAGACCAACCGGTACCAGCTTGTTCGCCTGCAAGGCGCGCGAGCGCATTGAGGAGAGGGGGAGATAAATGGCGGAACTCTTACTCACACACGGTTACTTTCTCTACGAAGATCCCAAAGAGCTTCAAATCATGAAGCCTTATGCTCCCCTGGGCATTTTGTATCTGTGTTCGCACCTGCGGCAACAGGGCTTTGATGTGGAGGTATTCGACACCACCTTTTCCAGCCGTGAGGCGCTGTTTCTACATCTGCGCAGCGAGACCCCTTCCGTCCTGGGTATCTATGCCAACCTGATGACGCGCAAGAACGTGGTCGAGATTCTGAAGGTAGCGCGGGAGGCGGGCTGGAAGACGATCGTGGGAGGTCCCGAGCCTGGAGCTTATGCGCTTGAGTATCTGCAGGCAGGGGCAAACTTCGTGGTCTTTGGCGAGGGTGAGCTCACCATGGGGGAATTGCTCGCCTCATTCCGGTATGGCGCCAGGGGCTCCTACACCGAAATCTGCGGCATCGCCTACCTCGACTCCGACGGCCACATGCACGAAACCGGGCAACGCGCCCAGATCGCGGATCTTGACAGCCAACCCTGGCCCGCGCGCCAGGCCATCGACATCACCCGCTATGTAAAGACCTGGCGCGACGCCCACGGGAAAGGATCGATCAACTTCATCACCGCGCGTGGCTGCCCTTACAAATGTCGCTGGTGCAGTCACCAGGTTTTTGGGCAAACGCACCGCCGGCGCAATCCTGTGCTGGTAGTGGATGAGGTGGAATGGCTGCTGCGCACTTACACGCCAGACATGGTCTGGGTTTCTGACGATGTGTTCACCATCAACCACCAATGGCTTCGCAGTTATGCCGCGGAGATGCGGGCGCGCGGCTTGCGCATCCCGTTCGAGTGCATCTCCCGCGCAGATCGCCTCAACGCCGAAATGCTCGATCTGCTGGCGGAGCTGGGTTGCTTCCGCATTTGGATTGGGTCAGAAAGCGGATCGCAGCGAATTCTCGATTCCATGGATCGCGGAGTCAAGATCGAGCAGGTTCACCAGGCAGTGGCCATGAGCCGGGAGCGTGGCATTGAAAGCGGAATGTTTCTCATGTGGGGTTACGAGGGAGAAGAGGTGGAAGACATAGAGGCTACCATCCGGCACGTCAGCACTTCACAACCGGATATTTTCTTCACCACGGTCTCTTATCCGATCAAGGGAACTCCGTACTACAAGAAGATGGCTGATCGCCTGGTTCAGCTACAACCGTGGGGAACCAGCTCTGATCGCGATTTAAAGGTCAAGGGCCGTCATTCGCAGCGGTTTTACAGTTATGCCGACAAGCTTCTCAAGGATGAAGTGCAGCTGGCGCGCCTGGCCGGTACACCCGCGGCAAACTCCGAACGCGCAACCAGCCTCCGCCAGAGTATCCAGTTATCGCGCGCAGGGTTGCTCTCTTCGGTCTCAGAGGTGGAAGCATGATCGCCGTCTCCGAAGTTCAGAATCAGGCGCTTCTCGCCTTTGACAGTATTGCTGAAAGCTATGACGACCTGTTTACCCGCTCCATGATTGGCCGCGCCCAGCGCGGAGCCGTATGGGATGCGCTTCTCGATGCCTTTGAGCCCGGCGCCCACATCCTCGAACTCAATTGCGGCACCGGCGAAGACGCGCTCTTCCTTGCCCAGCATGACATTTCCGTCATTGCCTGTGACGGGTCGGAAGGCATGATCCGGACGGCGCGCAAGCGCAAGCAGGAAGAAGACCCGGATGCCCCCGTCCAGTTCGAGCTTCTTCCCACCGAGCACCTGGCGCAGCTTTACCCCGGCCACCTATTCGATGGAGCCCTATCGAACTTTTCCGGACTAAATTGTGTGTCGAACCTCGATCCGGTGGTATGGGACCTCGCAACCCTGATTACGGCGCGTGCTCCTGTACTCATCTGTCTCTCGACCCGGTTCTGCCTCGCAGAAACGCTTTGGTTTCTGCTCCATGGTGACTTTCGCAGAGCCTTCCGCAGAACCCCAGGGGTTGCGCACGCAAAAGTAAGCGAGTTCATGGTGAAAGTACATTACCCAACCTTGCGCCAGGTGAGGGAGTCGTTCTCGCCGTGGTTTCGGCTGCGTTCGTGCACCGGGATCGGTGTCGCGGTTCCACCATCGTATCTGGAACCGATGATCCGCAAATACCCGCGTCTGCTCGGCCTACTCCGTTGGATCGATAAGCGCATTTCCCATCTTCCTTTGCTGCGCATCATGGGCGACCACATGCTTCTTCATTTTGAGCGAGTGGAGTGCAGCAGATGCTATTGAGCCCCCAAAAACAGGCTCAGAGAGCCCGCAGTGAGGTAAGCACCGGCATTCGGTTGCGCTGCCCGCAGTGCAGCAACTCGATCGGCGGCTTGCCAGGCGATCACCACACCCTTACCTGCTCCCGCTGCAAAATGAATATGACCTGCCGTCGAGGCGTTTGGCAGGCGCTCTTGCCGGAGCGCGCAGCACACTTCGCGCGCTTCGTCGAAGACTATCAATACATTCGCGCCTCTGAGGGTCGAGGAAGTACAAACCACGACTACTACCTGGCGCTTCCCTATCGCGATCTCTCCGGGCGCAATAGCAGGCAGTGGGCCATCCGCGCTCGTACTTTTCGCTACATCGAGCGGAAGATTCTGCCCGGCATTATTACCCTCGCGCGCCCTGCGCTTCGCGTTCTCGACCTGGGCGCGGGTAATGGATGGATGAGCTACCGCCTTGCGAAGCAAGGCCATACGCCGATCGCAGTCGACCTCTTGACAAATAACCAGGATGGTCTTGAGGCCGCAGAGCATTACAAGCAGTCGCTGCCTTTTCTCTTCCCGAGATTTCGGGCGGAGCTCGACAATCTGCCCTTTGCCGATAGTCAATTTGACCTTGTGATCTTCAATGCCTCGTTTCATTACTCGGAGAATTACGAAAAGACAATAGCCGAAGCGCTTCGCTGCGTCCGGGGGAACGGCGTGGTGATCATCGCCGACACTCCGTGGTATAGCGATGAGCAGAGCGGCCTCCGCATGCTCCTGGAGCGCCGCGCCGGGTTCGTGAAGCGTTTCGGCTTTCCCTCCGACGGCCTCAGAAGCCTTGAATTCCTCACTGATCGGCGATTAGCGCGCATGGAATCATACTTTGGTATCCGCTGGCGGATGCATGAACCTTATTACGGAATACGCTGGCAACTGCGACCCTGGCTGGCAAAACTACAACACAAACGCGAGCCGTCCCGTTTCCGAATCTACGTAGCCAACAAGGCCAGCCAATGATTATCCTCTTCCATCCCCGGGCGACCCGGCCTCGCAACTGCAGGCTCCCGCTGGCCGTGCTTGCGCTTGCCGCTGTGCTCGAAGGCCGCGAAGAATACAGAATCATCGACGGCAACCTGGAGGATGATCCCACGGGAGCGATCGTAAGCACGATCGACAATCACCAGGTAGAGCTTCTTGGCGTCTCCTGCATGCCGGGACCGCAGATGGTCGCAGCCATGGAAACCTCGCGTGAAATACGCCGTCTCCGCCCTCATGTGCGCATTGTCTGGGGCGGCTACTTCCCTTCTCTTTATCCTGACACCGCGCTTAATGCCAGGTACGTCGACTATGTGGTCCGTGGCCAAGGGGAAGACACTCTGCTTGAGCTTATCGACGCGCTGCGTGGAAAGCGTGCGCTCGAATCTATCCTTGGCTTGTGCTACAAGGACGCCTTCGGCTTTCATCGCACGAACCCTGAGCGGCCGATGAAAGGCCCGGACGAGTTTCCGTGGTCGCCCTTTCATCGCCTTCCAGTCACCAGGTACCTGCGCCCCTCATTCTTTGGCAAACGCACCGCGGTCCATCACGCCAGCATCGGCTGCCCTTTCAATTGCAGCTTCTGCGGTGTCCATGCAGCCTACGGAAGAGCAGAGCGTATGGAGTCTCCAGAGCGAACGGTCAAGATTCTTAATTATCTAGCGGCAAGATACGGCGCCGACTCGGTTCAGTTCTACGACATGAACTTCTTTCTTCGCGAAGATCACGCCCGGGAGTTGGCTGACCGGCTCGCGCCACTCAACCTTAGATGGTGGTGTGAAGCGCGCGTGGATATTATGTCGCGCTACTCGGATGCCACCTTGGAAGCGGTCAGGAAGGCCGGATGCACCATGATCTTCTTTGGGGCGGAATCCGGCTCCGATTGGGTGCTGAAAGAAATGCAGAAAGGCATTACCACCGAGGAAACTCTGGCGATGGCCCATCGCACGCGCCAGTTCGGCATCATTCCCGAATTTTCATTTGTCATCGGCAACCCGAACGATCCAGAACGCGACACGCGAGAAACAGTGAGCTTCATTCGCAAGCTCAAACGAATCAATCCCACCTCCGAGATCATCGTGCAGCACTACACCCCCACGCCCCAACCGGGCAAGATGTATGGAGATGTTGAAGGCCAAATCAGCTTTCCAGATAGCCCTGCCGGGTGGGCCAGCAAAGAGTGGCTGGACTACACTCTGCGCATTGATACCCACGCCCCATGGTTGAAGCCCAGGACCAAGAAGCTGATTGACAACTTCGAGACCGTGGTTGCGTCGCGCTGGCCTACCGTTCAAGACATCCGGGCTCCGCGATGGAGCCGTGCGCTTTTAAAGATTCTCAGCTGGTGGCGTTATGCGCTGCGGGTCTATTCCTTTCCTTTTGAGCTCCAGTTAGCAAACGACTTCATCAATCTCCGCAAGCCGAAGCGGGAGAGCTTATGAAACAAGACTTATCCGAACCGGTGGAAGCGTTCGACGCCTGGGCCGAGGTGTATGACACCCAGCCGAATCCTCTGCTGGCGCTGGAAGAGCGTGTCCTCGGTTCCATGATGCCGGATGTTCGCGGCCTGGACGTGCTCGATGCCGGCTGCGGTACGGGAAGATGGTTAGAGCGATTGGCCGATCGCTCGCCGAGAAGCCTGCTCGGTGTCGACATCTCTCCCGCAATGCTGCTTCTCGCCGGCATCAAGCTGAGCCAAAAATGTAGTCTCCGCCCCGGGAGCTGCACGGCTCTGCCTGTAAGCGACACGTCGTGCGACCTGGTGTTGTCTTCCTTCGTCGTCAGCTACTTGGAAGATCTGGAAGCCTTCGCCCGTGAGATCAATCGAGTTGCCCGGCCGGGCGCAAGCATTTTTCTTAGTGACATGCATCCGGAGACCGAGGCATTCCGCGGTTGGAAGCGGGCATTCAAGGTGAAGGGCGCTGAGATGCAGATCAGCGCCAGGGGGTGGAATCTCCAGCAGATCACCGAGGCCTTTCAAGCTCGTGGATTCAAGCTTGTTTCGCTTGCTCAGCCGGCGTTCGGTCCGGAAGAGAGGCAGATCTTCGAAGAGTGCGGAAAGCTTGAGTTGTACCATTCCACGGAGGATCTCCCGGCGATTTACGTACTACAGTTGCGCAAGCCTGCCAGTTCCCCTCGGCTTCGCAAGGTGATGCCGCAATCGGCCGAAGCTTTTGTTCTTAATCAAGTGCGCTATGCCATTGGACCGGATAGGACTGCGGCGGGTTCGATTGCGGTCGTGGGCGAACGCATTCAGTCGGTCCAAAATCAATCCCAAGCCCAATTCGATGGCCGGTACTGGGTCGATGCACAAACTCACTCCTTCATAAGATGTGGTGTTGACCTGTCTGGATATCTTCTTGCTGCCAGGACTCATCAATTCCCACGACCATCTGGAATTCAGTCTCTATCCCAATATCGGGGATGGTCCCTATTACAATGCGGCACAATGGGCGCGGGATATTCACGCCAACAGGGCACCCCTGATTGCGCGACATCGCAAAGTACCGCGGTCCACCCGCTTATGGTGGGGGGCGATCCGCAATTTACTGTGCGGCGCCACCACCGTCTGCCATCACAACCCGGTTGTCCCCGAACTAACAGGTCCCTGGTTCCCCATCCGCGTTGTGTCAGAGTTCGGCTGGGCACACTCGCTTTCAGTGGAACCAGATCTTGCGAGCAAATTTCGCGAGAGCCGAGCCGATCTGCCCGTCATTGTGCATGCCGCGGAAGGAGTAGATGAAGGAAGCGCTCAAGAGATCTTCGAACTGGACCGAATCCATGCTCTCGACCATCGTACGGTGCTTGTCCACGGACTCGCGTGCACTCCCGAGGCCATCTCGCTCATTAACCGGCGCCGTGCCGCGCTCATCCTATGCCCTACGTCTAATGAATTTCTGTTCCACCGATCGCCGTCGTTGGAGTTCGTCCGTTCGCTCGATACGGTTGTACTGGGTAATGATTCGCCCCTCACCGCGGCCGGCGATCTGCTGGATGAAATCAGGTTTGCACACATGCGGATTGGCATCGATGCCAACGCAATCTATGCCATGGTGACCAATCGTCCGGCTGAAGTCCTTCGCCTGCGCCGGGGTGAAGGCGGCATCAAGCCTGGTTCGGTAGCGGATATGTTGGTAGTCCGCGACGCCGGGCTCAGCCCAGCCGAAACGCTCGCCCAGCTGACCAGCGACCAAATTGAACTCGTGATACTTGGCGGCCGCATTCAGCTCGCTGGCCCATCACTCATCGAGCGGCTTCCCGACGTGCTCAAGCAGGGCTTGCAACGCTTTGAAGTGGATGGCCAGCCGCGATGGGTGCGCGCTCCAATCAACAAGCTGTTGGCCGATGCCGAAGAAGCTCTGGGAAGCGATCTTCGTGTCGGTGGAAAGAGAGTGCGCCGTGCCCCTGCTGCATGAGGAAGCCATAGCATCAAGCCGGCCGCTTCAGCTCGCTTCGCAGCTGACGTCGATGCCAATTCTCATCCTGAATGTTCACAGCCACTGTAATTGCCGCTGCATCATGTGTGACATCTGGAAGCGGGAGACCCACGAGCAAGTCCGCGTCTCCGATCTGGATCGTCATCGTGCGTCGCTTCGCAATCTCGGTGTTCGCCAAGTCGTTCTTACCGGCGGCGAGCCCTTGCTGCACGGCGACCTCGCTGCTCTCTGCGACTTCTTTCGTCAGGAGAATATTCGTCTTACCCTGTTAACCACAGGCTTGCTGCTGTTCAAGCGCGCCAACGATGTCGCAACTCTGTTCGACGACGTGATCGTCTCCATTGATGGTCCTCGGCAGGTACACGATGCTATCCGGCGGGTGCATGGAGCGTTCGATGTAATCGCCAAGGGGGTTGCGGCAATTCGCGCGCAACAACCAAAGATGCAAATATCCTGTCGCACCACGGTCCAGAAAGCCAATCATCGCCATCTTCGCGCCACTGCCGCGGCAGCCAAAACCATTGGATTTGATTCGATTTCCTTTCTGGCGGCCGATCTGACTTCAGAGGCCTTCAATCGACCGTTGATTTGGCCAGGAGATAGACAGAACGAAATTGGTTTGACCGTGGCAGAAGCCGCCGTCCTGGCGGACGAAATCGAGCAACTCATCCTGGAATGCGCGGACGACATTCGCCGCAAATACATAGCGGAGACACCCGAAAAGCTTCGCCGCATTGTTGGCCGGTTCCGGGCACATCTAGGACAAACCGCTCCAGGTTCTCCAATTTGCAATGCGCCCTGGGTTTCATCTGTGGTCGAAGTCGACGGATCGGTAAAGCCCTGCTTCTTTCATCGTTCCATCGGAAACATCCATTCCTCAACTTTGGAAGAGGTTGTGAACGGTGAGGCAGCCCGGGCTTTCAGGCAGTCGCTCAATGTAAGTGAGAACCCGACATGCCGGCGATGTGTGTGCTCGTTGAATTACCATGACAAAGCAAGAAGTTAGTACTCAAATCCGTTGCCAGGTGAAGGACCATGCGAAACAACCTTTCTAAGATGCTTTTCTCCCTCTTGTTGATGGGGCTTTGCCCCGGGATTCCAGCCATTGCAAACACAGCGGCCCCCGATCTACAGCCTGGAGCCAAGGCTCCCACCTTCACTCTGCCCTCGCAGGACGGGACTCCCATCAGTCTTTCGGATTATCGGGGTAAATGGGTCGTCCTTTATTTCTATCCCAAAGACAAATCCAGCGGATGCACGATTCAGGCCCACGAGTACCAGAGCAGCCTGCCTCAGTTTGAGTCGCACAATGCTGTGGTACTCGGCGTTAGCCTCGATACGGCAGATAGCCACAAGAGCTTCTGTGCTGAGGATGGGCTGACCTTTAAGCTGCTTGCGGATCCTCAGAGACAAGCGGCCGAGGCCTACGGTGTGCCCCTGATGACCTTCAAGGACATGAAGTTCGACGAGCGCGATACTTTTCTCATCGCACCGGATGGAAAGATTGCCCAGGTTTGGAGAAAGGTAGATCCACGGGAAGATAGCAAGATCGTCCTCCAGGCCATTGCAACGCACACCGGCCACTAAACAGTAATGAGTGACACCCACAATCCACTCGGCGAGCGAAAGCCCGATCCACCCTGCCAGCGTATAGGGAGGGCTAGACTCGCCGAGCGGAACCGCCGCAGCAGGGGATGAGTGATCGTAGTGGCCGCCATGCGAATCAAGCCCGCGCCTACGCACGAGTGAGGACCGGCCCCCAGGGTGAAATGTCCTCCATCGCGGCGTGTGATATCCACCCGATGCGGATCGGAAAAGCGCTCGGGGTCGCGGTTGGCCGCAACGATCCTCAGGATGATTCGCTCGCCCTTTCGAATCGAGAATCCATTGAGGTCGAGATCCGCCGTAGCGGTTCTAAAGAGAGTGCGTGCCAGGCCGGCGTAGCGCAGTAGTTCCTCAATTGCCTGCTCTGTCAGTTCGGGCTGTTGATGCAGCAAGCTCCATTCCTGCGGATGTTCGATCAGCGCGAACCAGGCATTCCCCAGCAAGCAGGGTAGCGTCTGCGAGAGCGCGACGAATCCAGAATCGCGCAGAGCCTCGGGTCCGGAGTGAAAGCAGCTCCGAAGTTCAGCGTTGGCAGCCTTCGCACCGAGGCGCACCGCGGCATCATAGGGTTCGGCAGCGCTCGCTGATACCCATCGCGCCATTTCGCGCAGACCTTCGGCAGCGTCCCGGGAGATGCCCGTGACCATCGCCGCCAAAGAGAGACAAAGTGGCCGCGCATAGCCATCCATCAGGTCCACCGGTTCTCCGGCGGGCAAACTGTTAACCAGCGCATCGACCTCAGGGATTATCCGTTCCCGCCACGCGCGTAGTTGAGCCGAAGACAGCGCTTCGATGGTTTCCCAGCGCATCTTCGATCGCTCGCTTTCAGCGGGGGGCTCACCGCCGTTCTGGTCGTTGGGGCCGGCGAGGGAGAGGCTCGAAGCGCGAAACGCGGCCAGGATATCCGCGTGCCTGCTGAGGACCCATGCTCTGAGATGATCATCGAAGTACGGAGCTTCCATCTCCGGCGGGCAGCGGGAGTCGAGTTGATCATGGCTCCAGGCGGGTACTAAAGGATTGTCTCTTTTGGCTGGCATCGCATATCACTACAAGAATTGTGCTTAGCCTATCGCAACCTGCGAGCTGGATTGTCATCGGCTTGTCAAATAGTGAGCGGAATGCTTGCCGGCCTTTTCTCCTTGACAGCTTAGGAGTGATCGCGTAGCCTCCTAATTAACTTAGGAGGAATGGTGACCCAGCAAGCTCAGCTTCTTCCTGGCACTCTCGATCTGCTCATCTTGAGGGCGGCCTCGCTTGGCCCCCTGCATGGATACGGCATTCTTCTACGCATCGGGCAGATTTCCGGCAACGCCCTGTTGATCGAGCAGGGCGCGCTCTATCCCGGTCTATTTCGCCTGGTACGTCAAGGATTGCTCAAGGCGAGCTGGGGCACATCCGAGAACAATCGCCGCGCCAAATTCTACGAACTTACTGCCGCGGGCCGCAGGCGTCTGCGCGAAGAGACCGATAACTGGAATCGGCTCGTCGCTGCCATCGCCTGCGCTCTCGGCGGGCAGCCGGAGGAAGTATGAAACTCCTCACCTCATTTCGCTTAGGCATCTCCACACTTCTCCAGCGTTCGCAGATGAATGCCGAGATCGAAGACGAACTTCGCTCACACATCCAACATCGTGCCGACGACCTCGAGCGCGCAGGTCTCGCTCGTGCCGAAGCCGAGCGTCGTGCGCGCGTTGAGTTCGGCGGCTATCAAGGCGTCAAGGAGGAGTGCCACAAGGCGGCCGGCGGAACACTCGTAGAATCGCTCCTGCAGGATCTACGCTATGCCCTTCGCCTGTTGCGCAAATCTCCCGCCTTTACCGCCGTCGCGGTGGTAACGCTTGCGTTGGGCATTGGGGCGAACGCCGTGGTCTTCAGCGTTCTTAACGCGCTCATCCTGCGTCCGCTCAATGTGCCGCACTCACAGGACCTTTTCATGATCGAGCGCGAGGTCCGGAATAGCAGCACACCGCAGCAGTCCTATCCCGACTATGTCGATCTCCGCGATCGCAACCGGAGCTTTGATGGTTTGATGGCCTACGCGATAGTGCCGGCAAGCCTGAATATCACGGGCAACGCGTCCTCCATCTGGCTTTATCAGGCCAGCGGCAATTACTTCGACGTATTGGGTGTACAACCGTATCTCGGCCGCTTCTTCCACGGCTCCGATGAGCATGGCGTGAACAGCGCAGCTTACATCGTGCTCAGCTATGCATATTGGCAAAGCCATTTTCAGGGCGATCCCGGCGTGGTGGGGCGCACGGTGCAACTCAACAAATATCCCTACACCATCCTTGGCATAGCGCCACCCAACTTCCGCGGGTCGGAGCTGTTCTTCGCGCCTGACCTTTGGGCCCCTATGGTGAATCAGCAGCAGCTTTCAGGGTGGAACAGCCTGGACTCGCGCGCAGCCCGGGGCCTGTGGCTGGTGGGGCGTTTGAAGGCCGGCAAGACTCCAGCACAGGCCACCGCTGAGCTCAATTCCATCGCTTCAACATTGGCGAGGGCCTATCCCAAAGAAGACGACGGCATCCTCTTTCACCTGGCCCGGCCTGGACTGCTGGGCGACGCGCTCGGTGGGCCGGTGCGTGCCTTCGTCGCGGCCCTGATGCTATTGGCCGGGCTGATTTTACTGGCGGCGTGCGCCAACCTGGGCAGCCTGTTTGCGGCTCGCGCCGCCGATCGTTCCAAGGAAGTCGCTCTGCGGCTTGCGCTCGGTTCCAGCCGCAGACGAATCGTGCGCCAATTGCTCACGGAGGCGGTCCTCGTCTCCCTGGCGGGCGGTGCGCTCGGACTGTTCGGCGGCGTCGCGCTCTTGCGCTGGCTCAGCACCTGGCAGCCTGTTCCGAATATCCCCATCAATGTGACCGTTAATCCCGATGCCTGGACCTACCTTGTGGCCCTGCTGCTGGCGCTGGTCAGCGGTTTGCTGTTCGGCATGGTTCCGGTGCGACAGGTGTTCAAGGCAGATCCCTACCACGTTATCAAGGCCAGTGCGGCGGGGACATCGGCCATGCGGCGTCTCACCTTGCGCGACCTGCTGCTCGCGGGACAGATCACCGTCTGTGCGGTTCTCGTCACCGCGTCGCTCGTTGCCCTGCGAGGTCTGGTGCGGTCGCTGCATAGCAACTTTGGGTTTCAACCACAGAATGCGTGGCAGGTAGGCACAGATCTGGATATGGCCAGATACAGCGGCGACCAGGTGCCAGTGATGCAGCGGCGCGTGCTGGAGGCAATCGCCGGCATTCCCGGAGTCACCGCGGCCGGTTACGCGGACCGGCTTCCGCTCAATTTGGGCGCGGGCGACACGGTGGTCTTCACAGACAGCACTACGGACTACAGGGTCTCCAACGGCATTGCGGATGCCATGCGCTACCAGGTCTCGCCGGGATATCTCGAGGCCGCAGCCACAGCCTTGCTGTCGGGCAGGACCTTCACCTGGCATGACGACAAGAACGCACCGCACGTGGCAGTCGTAAACCAGGAGTTTGCGCGTAGAGTCTTTGGCTCCATACCGAAGGCCGTCGGCGGCTACTTCAAAATCTGGGATGGCGCGCGTGTTCAGGTGGTGGGCATCGTGGAGGACGGCAAATACGTGACGCTGGCCGAAAAACCGCAGCCGGCAATGTTCCTGCCTATCCTGCAATCGCCGTCCAGTTCTACCTGGCTGGTGGTGCGGTCGAACCGCGATCCGCAGGAGCTGACGGCAGCGGTGCAGCACACGTTGCACACTCTAGATCCGGGACTGCCGTTTACCATCAACACCTGGACCAAAGCGTTGGATACCGCCCTCTTTGCTCCGCGCGCGGCTACCGCGGCGCTCGGCGTGCTCGGTGGCATGGGAGCCCTGCTCGCCATCACCGGCATCTTCGGAATGGCGGCGTACTCGGTAAGCAGGAGGCTGCGCGAGCTAGGCATCCGCATCGCTCTCGGCGCGCAACGTAAGGAAGTGTTACAAGCAGCGTTGGGGCGGGCCCTCAAGTTGCTCGCTCTGGGGTCGGCCGCAGGGTTGCTCCTTGGAATTCTGGCGACCCGAGTGCTGGCATTCATCGTGTATCAGGCAACTCCTCGCGATCCGCTGGTGTTGGGCGGCTGTGTTCTCGCCATGCTGCTGCTGGGCCTGACGGCCACCTGGATTCCGGCTCAACGCGCACTGTCCGTCGATCCGTTGATCCTGCTGCGCGAGGAGTGAGCTGGATAGTTGTCTGGCTCACTTTCCCTTGGAGTAGTCGTCGTAGAAACCCCGGCCTGACTTGACACCCAACCGCCCGTCGGCGACATAACGTCGCAGCAGCTTGCGCGGGCCTTCAGGAACGTCCTTGCGGACGGCGGCATAGTGCTCTTCAATCGCGAGTACAACGTCGAGCCCGACCCTGTCCATCAGGCGGAATGGCGCCGGTTGATGAGCGGTAAACAAATCCCACATCCGGTCTATGTCCTCGAGTTCGGCTACACCGTCTTCGACCACAGACAAGGATTCGCGCTTGATAGCCGCCCAGATTCGGTTGAAGATGAAGCCGACGCTCTCGCGCTGCACGCGAAATGGCACCAGGCCATGGAGTGGCAAACGTTCCATTAAGAAGTCGACGATCGCCGGATCTGTCTTTCCGCAAGACATCAACTCCACAATCGGTAGTTCAGGAGGCATGTAAAAATGCATGTTGAGCACGCGCTCCGGACGCGCGACCTGGTCGATGAGTTGACTGGAAGGATACGAGGACGAGTTGCTGGCTAAGATCGCGTCCTGTGGCGCCACCGCATCGAGCTCCGCGAAAACACTTTGCTTGATGTTGAGCTGTTCCGGAACAGCTTCCACTACCAACCAGGCATTTCTTACTGCGCTGGCTAGGTTTGTTTCTGGCCGCACGCGTCCTGCAACCGCCCCTGGAATCGCCGCAATGACGGCCGGGAGTGTTTCCGTGACATATTTCAGTCCTTCGTCGAGGGAGCGGTGGTGCGTATCGAATATGCGCACCTCCCCTCCCCGTGTGCTCGCCATAAGGGCGATGCGCCGGCCTAGCGTGCCACAACCGATTACCGTAATCGGGCGATCGGCGATATCCTGCGCCATCCACTCGCTCATTGCGTTGATCTGCTCTGCGTCGACCCCGGCTCCATTAGAGACCCGATTGCGTTCGGCTCTGAGTCCAGCGGGAAGAAGAGCTGAAAGACGGTTCCGCGCCCGAGCTTGCTGCGCACCGCTAAGTCTGCCCCATGTTTCTCAAGAATTCCCTTTGACACCCACAGACCCAGGCCTGTTCCCACCTCTCCCTTGGTGGTAAAGAAAGGACGAAAGAGTTGATCCAATGTCTCCTTGTCCATACCGGTTCCGGTATCGGCAATCGTGACCCGCACTCCCTTGGCGCCTCCGAGTCTCTGTGAGGATCTTATGGCTACGATCAGACGCCCGTGAGGCGACAGGGCGTCAAGCGCATTGGCAATCAGATTGGTAAATACCTGCTGTAATTCCCCTGGCATGCATAACACCGGGGGCGCAGTTCTATATCGACGCTCCAATTGGATTTCGCGGGTCTTGATGCGTGTCTCGTGAAAGAAGAGCACCGACTCCAGAACTTCTTCCAGGGGCGTGAGTATCGGAGAAGTTCGCTGGCGGTAGAACTTCAGGCTTCGCGCGGCAATATGCGATAGGCGCTGCAACTCCTTGTCCGCCATGGTCAATAGATCGCGCGCTCTTCCGGTTAACCCTTCGTCCATTCTGGCTAGATAAAGCACATTCGTGACCGCTTCGAGGGGATTGTTGATCTCGTGCGAAATGCTTACCGCAAGCCGGCCCGCTGCAGCCAGTTGCTCCGACCGCCGCAAAACCTGTTCCGCTTTTCGGCTGTCAGTCGAATCCTGCACGTAGACCGCGAGTCCCTCGCCCGGCTGCGGAAATGCGCGATGCCGGTACCATCGGCCCCAGGGCTCGAAGTAGTACTCAAATTCCACCGGAATCCGCTGCTCCATGGCGCGCCGATAGCTGCTCTCTAACAGCGAGCCTATTACCTCCGGATACAGCACCCATAACTGCTTCCCCACTTGCTCTTTTCCAAGACGCCTGGTGATTTCTTCCGCCGCCGGATTCATGTAGGTGACGCAAAAACTCTTGTCGTAGAGGAAGAATGCTTCCGGGGTATGTTCCAGAACCTCCAGCGCCAGCTGCTGGGCCTTCCTCACTTCTTTGGTCAGCGCAACTTCTTGTTCAAAGGCTTCCCGGCGCAGGCGGGCCATCTTGAGGTGGGCCTCCACTCGCGCAATGAGCTCGCGGGCAGTGAATGGTTTGGTCAGATAATCATCCGCGCTCGCGTTCAGGCCTTCAATGCGCGCCTCCTCGCCGGCACGCGCCGACAACATGATCACGGGAATTGTCCTGGTTGCGGGATGCTGCCGCAATGCGGAGACCAGCGCAAAACCATCCATCTCAGGCATCATCACGTCGGTCAACACCAGATCCGGAGAGAGGTGGATAGCCTGCTCCAGCGCGACCTTGCCATTCTCCGCTGTCACTACCTGGAAGTGGCGGCTGAGCAAACCGCCCACATATTGCCGCATATCGGCGTTATCGTCTGCCAGCAAGACCGTTGGCCTGTTTGCAGCAACCGCGTCGGTGGAATCTATGCTATAGCCGCCCGCCAGGCCGAAAGACCCATTTGGCGAATGTGGCTCCGGCAGCCAGCTCAGCGCCTCCTGCACATATTCGACCGCCGATTCCCCCACCGCGAAACGATTCTCTGCGCTGCTGCGTATGTGGCCGCGCTCCAAGTGTGTCTGCCCGAAGGGCACCTTCACCGTGAAAGTGGTTCCCCTGCCCGGCGCGCTCTCCACACCAATCGATCCGCCATGCATCTCCACCAGCTCCCGTACTAGCGCCAGGCCGATACCGCTGCCCTCGTGGGTCCGCCGCGGCGCGTTCTCGATGCGGCTGAAGCGGTCAAATATATGGGGAAGATCCTCGGCGGAGATTCCCGTCCCGGTATCCGTCACGCGAAGTTCTGCGCCTGCGCCGCTGGCACGCAGGTGCACACGAATCTCTCCGTCGAAGGTCGACTTCAGAGCGTTGGAGAGAAGATTGAGAATCACCTTCTCCCACATCTCATGGTCCACATAAACCGGCTCCGGCAGCGCCTGGCAGTCCACGATCAGCTGCAGTCCAGCCCGCTCCACAGCGCCGCGAAAGACGCTGGACAGCTCCTTCGTCAACAAGGAAAGATCCGTCGCCTGATAGGTCGCACGGAAACGGCCGGCCTCAATACGGGAGAAATCGAGCAGCGCGTTCACCAATTTCAGTAGCCGCATCGCGTTGCGGTGGAGCAGCTCCAGCGAGGCAGGTGTAGGGGCTGCCCCACTTTGCAGGGCATCTTCCAACGGACCCAGCATCAGCGTAAGAGGGGTCCTTAGTTCATGACTCACATTGCTGAAGAAGGTGGTTTTCGCCCGGTCGAGCTGGGCTAATGCTTCCGCTCGCGCTCTCTCTTCCTCAAATGCGCGCGCGCTGGCAAAACTCGCGGCAATCTGCCCGGCAACAAGGTCCAAAAACCCGGCATAGCCTGCGTCGAGCTGCCGGTAGGGGTTCAGCGCGGCGATCAGGATCCCCGCTGGCTTGTCCAGTCCTTGCCTGGCAATGGGAACCATGCGCGCCTTGGTTGGCGCCACCCCCCACACTCCCACCGGCAGGTCGCGGAAGCGCTTGGACACTCCCTCGATGGTGATTGCGGACTTGTTTTCCAGAACCTCTTTGACAGGCCACACCGCGGGCTCCTCATTGAGAGAGATCACCTGGGGCGCTGCCGGCTGGCCTGCCTTGACGCCGGTACAGCAATCCAGGCGCAGACGTTCTCCGCTTTCATCCAGGAGGTATATCAGCGTGAAGGGGAGATCCCTTTCGTCTGCCTCAAGTCCACGTTTGATCGAAAGCGACACCCGTCCGGTAATCGTCTCTCCAAGGATGGAGGCGAGTGTACGCAGCAGCATCACTTGCCGCTCGCCAATCACGCGCGCGGTTTCTTCGATGACTACACAAAGCAGCCCCGCGATCTCTCCATCTGGCCCAGTCAGCGGGCTGTAGGAGAAGGTGTGGTAGGTTTCCTCGGTGTACTCATTACGCTCCAGAAAGAGGAGCAGTTCCTCATCCCAGGAGGCCTCCTGTGTCTGCAGAACCCTCTGGACGCGCGGACCGATGTCTGCCCAGATTTCCGACCACACCTCCGATGCCGGGCGGCCCAGTGCCCAGGGGTGCTTCTTGCCCAGGGTCATGCGCGCATAGGCGTCGTTATAGATGAATGTGAGTTCCGGTCCCCATCCCATCCACATGGCGAAGCGGGAGGTCAGCAGGATGCGCACCACCGTCTTGAGGCTCTCGGGCCATTGCGTGGCATCCCCTAATGGCGTCGTACCCCAGTCGAATGCGCTGACCAGGCTGGACATATCCGGCGATGAACCTGAAATCCCGGCCGGAACCGGCCTTTTGCTCTCGGACTCAGCGATATTGCGCGGCATGGGATTCTTTTGGGCACCAGCCGTTGCTAAGGCTTAGCCCAGATTGCCGGTTCAGACGGGCGGCTTGGGCGTTCCTCAGGAACGGCTCCTTTTGTATCGGGAAATTCATGGGGGCCTCCAAAGCGTATCGTATCGTCTAAGAATTGAAAAATCCTGGCGGCAAATGGCGCGTCTCTTGGGATGCAAGCCAGCATTGGGGTTGGACCCGGAAGCAGCTTTAAGTTTTAGCGTAATCACCAGGGAGCGGCAAAAGTTTCAATCACATCAACGGTGCGGTGCGCACGGGTGATTCTGTTCCCCTCGTTCGGCTGCGTCCCCGGAGTCCTGGGTCGGTGAAGCATCCCTTGGCGCGATCCCTTAGGAGTGTGTGTCATAGCAGGAGCAGATAGATCCGGTTGCATGCTTTTGCTATCCAAACCCGATTTGCGCGGATTCAAGAAATGCGGTCGTGGGGCTACGCCCATAAGCGCTAACTTGTTTAGGATGTTTTTCGTCAATACGCCCACAAAATCGTCATCCTGAGCGGAGCGCCTCACAGATTGATCGCACGACAGAGCGCTTGTGGCGCGGAGTCGAAGGACCTCGGTGGTGCTTATTTTACCCATGCTGCTCGGAGCTTTTCGACCACTGAGGCCCGATAACAGGATCTGCTACGATATGCGCTTGATGGTCACATGCACTGTAATCATCTTCCATCTCCACGTGCTATCAAGTTCTTGGTTTTTGCCCCCAGCGAAAAAACGTAGCGGGCCCGTCCGGTGCGGGCTCGGTGGTCGAAAAGCTCCGAGCAGCATGGGTAAATAAGCACTGCCGAGGTCCTTCGACTCCGCGCCATAAGCGCTGTGTCACGCGACAAATCTGTGAGGCGCTCCGCTCAGGATGACGATTTTGTGGGAGTTTTGACGAAAAACACCCTAAACAAGTTAGCCGTTATGGGCCTACGCCCCATCGTTTTCGGCCCAGGTACGCTTTGGCGAGGGGCGCCCGTCCTATTCCTTCTGAGCTTGCTATGACACAGACTCCTGCAGGACTCAATTTAGGGAGTAGTTCTCACGCAGACCGTAAAGCCGGACCTATTCTCAGTCATGTCGTACCCTGATAACAAAACAGAGTTTTCTGCGGCCTGCCAGCAGTCAAGGAGAAGCACCATGCATGAAAAGAAATTGGAGTATCCACCCATTCCCGCCGACGACCCTAAGCGCACTCTCAAATTGGCCGCGCCCGACAAGGAGGATGGAAAGCTGCCACATATAGGTCTCGTTGGGGACACCTACACCATCACCGTTTCTGGAGACGACACCAATGACCGGTTCTGCGTAATCGATATGCACGTCCCGCCGGGCGGTGGTCCCGGTCCGCATCGCCATGACTTCGAAGAGACGTTTATCGTGCTCGACGGTGAGATCGAGGTAACTTTTCGGGGTAAGACATCGATTGTCCGAGCAGGCGAAACAGCCAACATTCCATCCAACGCACCTCATCGGTTCCACAACTCCTCCTCCGGGCCAGCCCGCATGATCTGCATCTGCTCTCCAGCGGGCAATGACAAATTCTTTCTGGAAGTCGGAGTACCCGTCGCAACACGCACAACCGCTCCGCCCCAACTGGGAGAAAAGCAGATGACGGAATTCCTGGAGAAAGCGAAGGCGATTGCTCCTAAGTACCGGACAGAACTCCTGAAAGAAAGGTAGGTAGCTGGCCGAGCCCGATTTGCAGGCAGGAATCGCATTAATTCAGCCATCAGGTTGCCAATCACGGGTCAAGAAGTGGCTCGCCGATTTGGAAACATTTTTTATCTTGCAATGTACTAGTTCACTAGTGCATTATTTAATGCATGAAGCGAGGCTTCGAAAACGAGCTTCACGCATTCGCCTTTCGGCTCGATGCGTCCGCAATAAAAACGATGGGGTGAACTCTATGCGTCCCTACCAGGTGGTCTGTCTCTTACTCTCCATGTCTGTCCTCTCCGCTGCGCAAGGGCCGGCCAAACAATCCCCGGCTAGTCGGCAACTTGCCGGATGGTTAGCGGCCTATGATGGGACGGATTGGAATACTTACCTCACGTTTCTGAAAACGAATTTCGCGATTCAACCCGGGGGCGGGTTCCAGGACCCAGCCCTCCGCGATCGCACTGGCGGGTACGATCTTAAGAAAATCGAGAGTGAAACTCCAACCGAAGTGACGGCGTTCCTGCAGGAGCGGTCTAGTGATGGTTTCACGCGACTTGTGCTGGACGTTGAACCCGAACAACCACATCGCATCCTGAAGTTGGAATTGAAGCTTATCGACCGGCCGGCGGAGTTTGCCTTACCCCACATGACCGATCAGCAATTGGTAGCTACGTTGCGCAAGCGACTCGAAAATGAAACGGCTTCGGACCGGTTTGCCGGGGCCGTTCTGGTTGCGAAGCAGGGTGAGCCAATCTTTGCGCAAGCCTATGGGCTGGCCGACCGGGAACATAACATCCCCAACACGCTGCAGACACGCTTCTCCCTTTCATCCATAAACAAGGTGTTCACGGCTGTAGCAACGATGCAGCTGGTACAGGCGGGAAAGCTCGCGCTCGACGATCCACTGGAAAAGTATCTGACCGACTATCCGAACAAGGAACTCGCGGCAAAAGTGACGATCGGTGAATTGTTGACCAACACTGGCGGAACAGGGGATATCTGGGGGCCGGAGTTTGATAAACATCGTCTGGAGTTGCGTACTCTACGGGACTACATCAATCTCTACGGCAAACGGCCACTTAGATTCGAGCCGGGCAGTCGTTGGGAGTACAGTAACTACGGCTTTATTCTGCTCGGCGTGGTGATCGAAAAAGTGAGCGACGAGAGTTATTACGATTACGTGCGCGAGCACATCTATATTCCAGCGGGTATGAGCTCAACCGACTCAGAGCCAGAAGAGCCGAGGGCTGCGGACCGGAGCATCGGCTACACGAAGGTGAAAGCTGGGGATTGGAATTCAAACACGCGCTACATGCAGTATCGCAGTACATCGGCGGGCGGTGGCTATTCGACTGTTGGAAACCTTCTGCGCTTTGCGAATGCCCTGCGGGAGAACAAGCTCCTCGATGCGCATTACACGAAGCTCTTGACGGCCGGCAGAGTGACGAACCCTTTTGGTCTTGACGCATTTGGTTTCGGAGTTCAAACAATCAATGGAACTCAATGTTTCGGTCACAACGGCACCGGACCTGGAGTCAATGGCGATCTTGAAATGTGTGTGGATTCCCGTTATGCCATAGTCGCGTTGGCAAATATGGACCCGCCGGCTGCTGAACAGGTATCTCACTTCATCATTGCCCGATTATCGGCGTCGAAATCGAACTAGTATCCCCCGCAAAGATCCTCTTCCCTCGAGCGTGTATCAAAGGCGATCGACATCGATGACCGCCTGGGCAAAGTCCTGCGGGGCTTCCTGCGGAATGTTGTGGCCGATACCGCCGGTGATGAGCCGGTACTCATACTTGCCGGAGAACTTGTTGCGATAGGCGGTGCTGGGCGCGTGGATTGCCCCGTTGGAGTCCCCTTCCATGGTGATGGCCGGCACGGTGACGACAGGAAGCGCGGCCAACCGCTTTTCGAGGTCGTCATATTTCCGCTCACCATCCGCTAGGCCGAGCCGCCAGCGATAATCGTGCATCACGATGTCAACATGGTCCGGGTTGTTGAAGGAAGCTGCTGTGCGGTTGTACGTGGCGTCGTCGAAATTCCACTTCGGCGAAGCCTGGTGCCAAATGAACTTGTTGAACTCGTCGAGGTATTTCGCATAGCCGGCCTTGCCGACTTCAGTGGCGAAATAGTAACTGGTACCAAAATGCGAAAGATGGCCGCTGACGGAAACGATTGCCTTGCAGCGTTCCGGCCATAGTACTGCCATGACGTCTGCTGTGCGCGCGCCCCAGCCAAAGCCGGCGACGGTGGCTTTCTGAATTTTGAGAGCATCCAAGAGAGCGATGATGTCGAGGCCAACGGCCGACTGCTGGGCGTTGCGCTTGGTTGCGCTGGAGAGAAAGCTGGTGGTGCCATAACCGCGCAGGTAGGGGACGATGACGTGGTAACCCGCCGCCGCAAGCACCGGTGTGGCGTCGACAAAGCTGTAGATGTCGTAGGGCCAGCCATGGAGAAGAATGACTGCCGGACCATCGGCGGGGCCAGCTTCGGCGTATCCAACATTAAGCAGACCGGCATCGATCTGCTTGATTGAGGCGAAGGACGTGTGTGTTCCCGGCGTAACCGTGGGCAGATCTGCAAGTATCTTCCCGGTGGATCGGGATTGGATACCTTCCGCGAAGAGCGCGTGGGGCGCGAGTAGCGTGGCACCGGCAGAAAGGCCGGCCATCGTGAAAAGACGACGACGTGATATTTCGATTACATCTGCTTGCGGCATGGTTCATCTCCTCTGAATTCGATTTGCTGGGTTAGCCGAACGTGAACGAAAAAGCCTCCACGCCGGCATCAGTAAATTCGATCTCGAATTGGCGATCAACGATAGGCTCCGGTTGCCGGATCAGCTGATACAGCCGCGGTTCTATCACCGTGCCGCAGCCTTGGTCGTCAACATCAACTCCGTGAGCAGCCATTGGCGGCTTTCCATCGATGAGCACGCGAAATTGCACTGGGGTCCCACGGGTTGCCGGCCCCATGACCAGATGAAGATCGCGGGCGTGAAAGCAATACACGATCCGCCCTTTGGCCTGGTTCAGCACAATGGACTGCTTCCCCACCGTCCAATCGCCCGTGAGGGCCCAATGATTGATTCCTAGCCGTGCGGGGGCAGCATAGACGCGGCTCTTAGTCGAGTGCGCACCACCCGGAGAGGCAAAGTTTTCCGTGCGCTCATCGCCGAGATAGTTTTCCGCAGATCTCAAATCGCCCCAATCGGCGGCAACTTCAACGCCAGAGGGATTGACCGACACCAGTTCCCGTCCGATACCGGAGTTTCCAGCCTCGGCCAGCAACTGTTGAATAATCAGCTCCGACTCCTGGTATTCGCCTTCGCCGAATTGATGGTGCCGAATACGCCCCTGTGCATCGACGAAATAAAGGGCCGGCCAATACTCGTTGTTGAAGGCACGCCATATCGCATAGTCGCTATCGATCGCAATCGGATACTCGATCTTCATATCCTTTGCAGCCCAGCGAACGTTATCGATGTTTTTCTCAAACCCGAACTCGGGCGTGTGCGCGCCGACCACTACCAATCCGTGATCCCTGTATTTCTCGGACCATGCGCGCAGATAGGGGAGCGTGCGCCGCCAATTAATACAGGAATAAGTCCAGAAGTCGACCAGGACGACCTTTCCGCGCAGGCTGGCCGCTGTCAATGGCTGTGAGTTGAGCCACCCGGAAGCGCCGCCGAGAGAAGGCAGTTTACCTTCGACGGGCAATCGATCCGCTGCGGTGCTGGTTCTCGCAAAACCGATCAGGCCGAGTTGGGTCGCGGCCATCGTCATCGCCGCAGTGGATAGAAAGCGGCGGCGATTCTGGTTGATTTCTTCGTACATTTGTCTTTCTCCAAATGTTGATGCCAGTATCCAGATTGCTCGATGGACGCGAAAGCCTCATCCGAGCTAAGTAAAACGGCTCTTTGGGGTGCAGTGGGAGCGACCCTCGACTTCGACTTGCACCTACCGGCTAGCGTGGGAAATCGACGTACTAAGACGGAAATCCATTTGCGGGGAGAGGTACTAGACTGCAGGCAATCCGAAAGAGGGGGTGCGAGACCATCCTATGAGGGGGGCGCGCCGTCGCAGAGCGTGCATCGGCAAAGGTGGTAGAACCAGAAGATGCCAGGTAATGCGTTCGAGATCCATTTTGACAGCGCTCTTACGGAGAATCTTCGACGCCGTCTCGCTGAGACGCGTTGGAGCGATTCCGTCACGACGGATTGGCAGTATGGAATGAACGTGTCGTTCCTGAAGGCGCTCGTGCAGCATTGGCGGACGGAATACGAGTTCGACGCGGCGGAAGAACGACTCAACGCCCTGCCGCAGTTCCGAACAACCATTGGAGGGTTTGGCGTCCACTACATTCATCTAAAGGGACGTGGCCCACGTCCAAAGCCGCTGCTTTTGATGAATGGATGGCCATCCAGCTTCGTGGAGTATTTAAAACTGGCGCCAAGGCTCGCCGACCCTGCCGCATTTGGCGGTCTCGCGGACGACGCCTTTGATGTCGTAATCCCCGCCCTTCCCGGCTTTGGCTTCTCTGACCGGCCAACGCGCCCCGATCAAGTATTTGCCGAGGACTTGTTCCACGCCTTGATGACCGAACACCTGGGCTATCCGACGTATATCGCGGCAGGCACCGACATTGGCGCGGGCGTGGCCACGCGCCTGGCATTGAAATACCCCAACAGCAATCGGGGCATTCATACTTCGGCGGTCGTGGACCCGCCTCTGACGGCGACATCACCGCCACTGACTGATGCTGAGAAGGCTTACAAGGTTCGCTGTGCTCAGTGGGAGAGAGAGGAGGGCGCCTACGAGCACCTGCACCACACCAGACCCCAAACCGTGGCGTTCGCTCTGGCGGACACGCCCGTGGGTCTCGCTAGTTGGATTGTGGAGAAATTCTACTTCTGGAGCGACCATGGCGATGACCTGCTGCAGACATTTCCGCCCGACATGCTTATCGACAACCTTATGATTTACTGGGCCTCGCAGACCATCGGATCGTCGATGCGCTACTACTACGAGCACAGCCACTTTCGACCCCCGTTGCGGACGAGCGATCACGTCAGCGTACCAACCGCCGTCTGCATGTGGCCGAAAGACCTGGTAATTGCCCCCAGGGAATGGTGTGAGCGCTTTTACAACGTCCAGCGGTACTCAATGCAGAAGCACGGCGGTCACTTTCCCGGTTGGGAAGCGCCTGAGGCCTATGCTCATGACGTCCGGTTGTTCGCGAGATCTCTGGATGGCCGCTGATCATTCTTTTTATTTCTCTATGCCGGCGGATCCCTCTCCCTGGCATGGCAGTTTGAGGCTGACGACGAGGCCGCCTTCCGGGCGGTTCCGCGCCCAGACCTCTCCATGATGCAACCGTACCGCGCGGTTAGCGATCGCCAATCCAACCCCGAATCCGCCGGTGTCGCGCTGTCTTGCGTCGTCAGCCCGGTAGAAGGGTCGAAAAATATTCTCCAGCTCATTCTCTGGAAGCCCGGGCCCGCAATCGCTGACATCAAGTGTGACCATGGGCGCGCCAACCTGTTTTTCGCAACTGAGCTTGAGCTCCACCACCGATTGCTCGCGCGTGTAGCGAACGGCGTTGCGAACAATGTTCTCGATGGCGCGGTAGATCAGCTCCGGGCTTCCCTGAACCACGCAGTCACAATGGTTCATTAAGCGAACCTGGCAAAGCCGTTGTTCTGCTTCGAACTCCACATCCGGCAGCATCTTTTCGAGCAAAGCGTTCAGATGGAAGCTCTCCGTAAAATTGGCCGCGTCTGTAGATTCCATCGAGGAAAGGCGGAGCAGTTGCCCGATGAGTTGGTTCAAGCGTCCGGCTTCGCGTTCTATGCGTTTGAGGTGCCCCATCATGGCTGGAGGAGACTCTTCGCGCGCCAGTTCGAGCGCCACACTCAAACGAGCCAGCGGCGATCGCAACTCATGCGAGACATCGCGCAAGAGCATCTTCTGCGCTCCGACTAGCCGCTCGAGCCGCTCCGCCATGTAGTTGAAATCCCGCACCAATCCCTGGATCTCATCTCCTCCGAACAACCGCTCTTCTCCGTCTGGCTCAGGAACCCGCGTGGCCAGTTCGCCGTTGGCCAGGCTGCGAGCGGCGACCCGCAGCTTGCCGATGGGACGGGTGAGCACGAGAACGAGAACGAAGGTGACCGCTCCGCAGACTACGATCGCGACCCATAGCTGAGGAAAAGCAAAATGCACAAGATCGCGCAGCCAGTATTTGTTTCCGATTCGCGGCCGGCTCAGGAGGAAAACGTAACTGCGTCCGGTAGCAGAATGGATCGTCGTACTCCACAGATAAACGCCGCCCGCCGGGGTGGAGAGCACACCAGGCTGTTTCCCTGCGGCAATCAAGGCATTCGCGGCAGCGGGGGCGCCGGCAGGTTCACAAAGAAAGTGGTCTGGCGTGTCGGCCAGATAGATGGTCAGGTTCCGCGATGCGGCATACTCTCGCAGACCGGAGCATCCAGCCGTCTCGTAGGTATTCACAACCGCCGCCCCCTCACTGGGAAGGGCTGTCTTGAGAACATCCATGATCTCGTTGGGCCGCACCCAGCTATGCTGCATGATCAGCACGGTCGAGATGGCGAACGTGAGGCTTTGCGCAATCCAGAAGCCGAGAAAGATTTTGGTGAATAGCCCTCGCATCGCCTATCGCTCTCCTGCGAGTTTTCGTTGAGCCGGCACTGCGAGTTGATACCCAACGCCGCGGATCGTCTTGACCCGCTCGCCGAAATTGTCTGCGAGGTCCAACTTGTGGCGCAACCGGCTCACGTGCATGTCAAGGCTGCGATCAAAGGGGTGAAATTTACGTCCCAGCACGGCCTCCGCCAGCTGCTCCCGGGCCACGACTTCGCCGGCGGAGCGCATCAGTGTTTGCAGCAGCCCAAACTCAATATCCGTCAGATCGAGCAAGGTGCCGTTGCACCGCGCTACCCGGGCGGCGGTATCCAGCTCCAGACCGGTCACGATCAGCAAGTCTCCCGCAGCAGCCGGCGCCTCTACGTTCCCGCTCCGGCGCAGAATGGCCCGGATCCTGGCCAGCAGCTCGCGCGGATTGAAAGGTTTGGGCAGGTAGTCATCGGCCCCGATCTCCAAACCGACAATGCGATCCACATCTTCGCCGCGGGCCGTGAGTAGCAGCACATTCATGGGCGATCCGGCGGCGCGCAATCGACGGAGCACTTCAAAGCCGTCCAGACCAGGAAGCATGACGTCGAGTAGCAACATAGCGTAACCGCCGCCTAGCGCCGTTTCCAAACCGACCTTGCCATGATGCGCCGCGGTCACCTGGTAACCATGACGACCGAGATAGTCGGTCAGCATAGAGCAGAGCTCCACATCGTCGTCGATCAGAAGAATGGGCTCCATAGCTGTATCTTTCGGTCCTTTCCGAGACTACGCCGATCGGGCAGCGAGGGAACGCCGAAAATGTAACAAATTGTCACAGGGAGGTGACAGTCCGTTACCAAGCATTACTCATTGTGACCGCATAGCCAGGCTTATCAGTGTCTTCTGAGGGTGGTGACAAAACCCTCATGACCTCAGGAGCGATTCCATGCGTACTTCCGCTGCAACCCTAAGAGTGACCTTGATCCTCCTCTGCCTGAGTCTATTTTCCGCCACGAATCTGCTTGCGTTTCAGGCCACCGGATCGCTTCACGGGGCGGCGACGGACCCTTCTGGAGCACGCGTGGTCAAAGCCACCATCACCGTGCAGGCGGCGGATGGAACCACAGCAACCGCTCAGACCGGCGCTGATGGCACCTATGTTTTTCCCCAACTTGCTCCCGGTAGCTACACCATCACGGTCACGGCCCAGGGACTGGCCCTCGCGCAGCCCCAGGTGGTAACGGTTTCGGCTGGGCATGCTACTCTGCAGAATCTCGCGCTCAGCATTGCCATCGAGCAGCAGCAAGTCACCGTCAGTGAGCAGGGTGCTGGACTCGACACCAGCCCCGATAACAACGCCAACGCCATCGTGATCAAAGGCAAGGATCTGGATGCGCTTTCCGACGATCCCGATCAACTGCAGGATGAGCTGAATGCGCTGGCCGGCCCCGCAGCCGGACCAAACGGAGGCGAGATCTACATTGACGGCTTCTCCGGAGGACAGCTTCCGCCCAAGTCCTCTATTCGCGAAATAAGAATCAACCAGAACCCCTTCTCTGCGGAATACGACAAGCTCGGATATGGACGTATCGAGATACTCACCAAACCGGGCACAGATAAACTGCATGGAATGGTGATGGCCAACGGCAACTCTTCCGCTTTCAACTCGCTGAACACATTTGTAACCAGCGAGCCGTCGTACTACTCCACGTTTTTTCTAGGCAATGTCAGCGGTTCTCTCAACAGCCGGACATCCTGGTTTTTCAGCGGATTCCGGCGTGACAACGATGCCAACTCGATTATCAATGCCCAGTTGCTGGATCCTACGGGCGGAAGCTACAACTACTCGGCGGCAGTTCCTAATCCGCAATCGCGCATGGATCTGAGCCCGCGCATTGACTTCCAGCTTACGCCGAGTAACACGCTCACCGTCCGCTATATGTATGACCGGCAAAAAAGCACCAATAACGGCGTGTCGCAGTTTGCCCTGCAGACCCAAGGCTACGACACCCTGGACCAGGAGAATACTTTGCAGTTGAGTGACACGCAGGTGCTCAGCAGCAAGGTGATCAATGAGACGCGCTTTCAATATATTCGCGATCGAAACAATCAAACTCCGCTCTACAACACCCCGACCATCACCGTACAAGGCGCCTTTACCGGGGGCGGCAGCAACGAGGGAACGGTCCGCGACGCCCAGGATCACTATGAACTGCAGAATTACACCACCGCCGCGCTTGGAGCACACACCCTCCGTTTCGGCGCGCGGCTGCGGGCGGTGCGGGATTCCAATGAGTCCACAGCGGGCTTCAATGGAAACTACACTTATCAATCTCTCAATAGTTATTCTGCCGGACTGCCGTCGCAGTACGAGGTGACAGTCGGCACGCCGGCCGCCCGCGTCACAGTGTTTGACGCCGGTGTTTTCTACCAGGATGATTGGCGGGTGCGACCGGACTTTACGCTGAGCTATGGAATCCGCTATGAGGGACAAAACTGGATCAATAACCACGCTGACTTCGGACCGCGTTTGGCCTTTGCCTGGGCTGTTAATGGCAAGAGCAAACCGGCAAAGACGGTGATCCGTGGTGGCTACGGCTGGTTCTTCGACCGGTTCCAATATACCAACGTCCTGCAGGCGATTCGCCAGAATGGTATCAATCAGCAGCAGTATGTAGTCAAGAATCCCCCTCCTGACATTACGGCAGCAACAGCCTCGCAGGCCGCCGGCGAGGCAGCACCGACGACGTATTCCATAGCACCGAACCTCAGGGCCCCTGTGAACATGCAGGCGGCGATCGGTATCGAACATAAATTTGGACAAAAGATCACCATCGCGAGCACCTATATCAACTCGGTAGGCCAGCACCAACTGTACACGGACAATATCAACGCGTTTCTGCCCGGCACCTATGACCAAACTACGGGAACCGGTGTGCGGCCCAACGGAATCAATGAGAATACGTATCAATACCAGTCCGGAGGCATCTACAACCAGAATCAATTGATCACCAACTTCAGCATCCGCGAACGCAAGATCACGCTTTTTGGCTTCTACATGGTGAACTTTGCCAAGGCCGATACCTCCGGGGTGACCTACTTCCCTTCCAATCAATTTGATCCCCGGGCCGACTACGGCAGATCGACCTTCGACGTCCACAATCGCTTCCTGTTGGGGGGCAACTACCTGGCGCCGTTCGGCGTTTCCATCAGCCCGTTCCTGGTGACCAATTCGGCGACGCCCTTCAACATCACCGTCGGGCAGGACCTTAACGGCGACAACCAGTTTAACGATCGCCCCTCGTTCGCCACCTCTACCAGCACCGATGTGATGAACACGAAATACGGCAGTTTCGATCTGAACCCCTCAGGAAACACGCCGCGCATCCCCTACAACTACGTGAACGGTCCCGGGCAGTTCAGTCTCAATCTGCGCGTTAGCAAATCGATCGGGATCGGACCGCGTTCCGAGCGAGCTTCGAGCGGTGGTTTCAATGGGCCCCCTCCAGGCGGTGGCGGCGGCCGTGGCGGCGGGCCCGGAGGCGGTGGCCCTCCAGGAGGCGGACTTGGTCCAGGCGGCCTAAGCAGCTCTGGCGGAAGGCCACCCATGCTCGATCAGCAGGCAGCACGGCGCTATTCGTTGAACTTTACGGCGATGGGCAGAAACGTCTTTAATAACGTGAATCTAGCGCCGCCGGTGGGCGTGTTGGAATCACCCCTGTTTGGACAATCAAACGCACTGGCAGGCGGCTTCTTTTCCTCGCCCTCCTCTAACCGAAGCATCGATCTTCAGGTGTCGTTCAATTTCTAAGTGCGATTCTTTACATCCACCTTCACCCATACCCAGGTATGCCGCCGCCCTCAACTTTGTCATCCCGACCGAAGCGCAAGCGTAGGGGAGGGACCTGCAGGTTCACTTTCGGGCACGGCGAATGCACCGGGGCGAATCGCCTCCGGGTTCCGTTTTGACCATCAACGCAAACTGCAGGTCCCTCCCCTACGCTTGCGCTCCGGTCGGGATGACAAAGTTGAGGGCGGCGGCATACCTGGGTATGGGTGAAGGTGGATGGAGAGCGTCAAGCAAAGAGGGTCTCCACAAAGACCCAACTTTAACCCTGGTGAGACCGCCCAAGCCTCCCAATCAACCCTTTTCTCTCAAACACCAGCCCGCGAAAAGAAACACCCCCTAAAAAAAAGACTTGCATGTGGTGTGGTGATGTAGTTAACTACATCACCAGTAGGCTTTCTGGGAAAAACAGGATGGATCTTGAGTGGAACGACAGTCAGCCGATTTACCGCCAGCTGCGCGACCGCGTCGCGGCCATGATCCTAGACGGCGTGCTCAAGGAAGGCGATCCCCTGCCCTCCGTGCGCAACGTCGCTGCCGAGTTTCGGGTAAATCCGATTACCGTCCTCAAGGGTTATCAGCAACTGGTCGACGAGCAGCTGGTCGAGACGAAGCGAGGTCGTGGCATGTTCATCAATGAGGGTGCGCGCCACCTGTTACTGCAAGGCGAACGCCAGAGGTTTCTGGACGAAGAATGGCCGCGAGTCTACGCCACCATTCAGCGGCTTGGCTTGAACGCGAAAGAACTGCTGGCTGCCGCAAAGGAGAAACCGAGGCCATGAACGTCATAGAAGCAAGCGGCCTGCGCAAGTCCTTCGGCAAAACCATCGCCCTCGACGGTGTGGATTTGCATATCGACGAGGGCCGCATCCTCGGCCTCATCGGTCCCAACGGCGCCGGCAAGAGCACCGCGCTCCACGCCATTCTCGGCCTCACACCATATCAAGGAGAAATGAAAGTGCTCGGCCGTGATCCCTGGAGCGAGCGCGATCAGCTCATGCGCGATGTCTGCTTCATCGCCGATGTCGCCGTGCTGCCGCGCTGGCTCCGGGTTTCGCAGGCGCTCGATTACGTCGCCGGTGTCCATCCGCGATTCGATCGCGCGAAAGCGGAAGGCTTTCTCGCCAAGACCTCGATCAAGCGCTCCAGCAAGGTCGGAGAATTATCCAAGGGCATGGTGACCCAGCTGCACCTGGCTCTGGTTATGGCCATTGACGCGAAATTGCTGGTGCTGGACGAGCCGACGCTGGGCCTCGACCTGCTGTATCGCAAGCAGTTTTACGATTCCCTGCTGAACGAATACTTCGATGGCAACCGCACCATCGTGGTCACCACCCACCAGGTGGAAGAGGTGGAGCACGTCCTCACCGACGTAATGTTCATCCAACGCGGCCGCATCGTACTGGATTGCAGCATGGAGGCATTGGGGGCGCGCTATCAGGAAGCGATGGTGCATCCCGAGCAGGTCGCCGCAGCGCGGGCGCTCAAGCCCATCCACGAGCGCCAGGTCTTCGGCCGCTGCGTGCTGCTATTTGATGGGGTCGATCGTCAGCAGCTCACCGCGCTGGGCGATGTGCGCACTCCGGGTATTGCCGACTTGTTCGTAGCCTTGATGGGAGACAAGGCAAACGAGGTCGCGCACCAGGGAGCCACCCTATGAATACTCCATCTTCCCGCGACCCGCAGGTGATCGCAGCCACGCGGCCCTTGTACTGGTCGGTTCGACGCGAATTGTGGGAGAACCGTTCCATCTATATCGCGCCCTTGGCCGTTGCCGCCTTAGGGTTATTCGGCTTCCTGATCGCCCTGATTAAACGGCCGAAAGAAGAGGGACTGGCGGCGATCAGCCCGTCGTTCAAGCCCACCGCGCTCGCCATGCCCTACAGCCACCTTGCGATGCTGCTTCTCATGACCGCGCTCTTTGTCGTGATCTTCTACTGTCTCGACGCCCTGTACGGGGAGCGTCGCGATCGCAGCATCCTGTTCTGGAAGTCGCTGCCGGTTTCCGACCTGACGACCGTGCTCGCCAAGGCCAGCATCCCCCTGGTGGTTCTGCCACTGGTTGTTTTCGCGATCACCGTCGCCGTGCAGCTGGCCATGCTTTTGCTGAGCAGCGCAGCGCTGCTCATGAGCGGCGGTAGTGTCGTGACCCTGTGGAGGCAATTGCCGCTCTTCCAGTTACAAGCCGTGCTGCTCTACACGCTGGCTGTGATCACGCTCTGGTATGCGCCCATCTATGCGTGGCTGCTGCTGATCTCCGCCTGGGCGCGGCGCACCACATTCCTCTGGGCGGTGCTGCCGCCGCTGGCGGTCGCCCTGGTCGAGTTGATTGCATTCCACACTTCGTATTTCGGATTGTTATTGCGAGAGCGCTTCATTGGATTCGCTCCCAAGGCTTTCAACGTCAGGATGCCCGACGGCTCCTGGATCGATCCCCATTTCATTCCGATAACCCAAATCACTCCGGGGAGATTCCTGGGCAGCCCGGGTTTGTGGATCGGGCTGCTATTCGCGGCCGCATTCCTCATCGCTGCGGTCCGGTTACGCCGTTATCGGGAACCGATCTGATTTCTCTGCAGTAGGGTTTAATTTCGAAGTTCAGGAGGATGTATGGAAACCATGATTGCTCTTAATTCAGCCACTGCATGTACTTCCCTCTCACCCAGTGCTGCGATCTGGCAGGACGTCCTGGCACAGGCAATGACCGGCGAACTAATCGCCGCGATGAACTACACCTCCCTTGCGGAGATATGCGACGATCCCGAGGAGGTAGCCGATGCATTGGAGCACGCGGACGGGGAACGGTGGCATGCTACTGCCTTCGCTAGCGAGGGACGCAAGATGGGACTGGACGTCCCCAATAACGTCAACGGGAAGCATTGGAAGCGGCTCCGCGAGGCATTCCTGCGCTGCATCGCAGACCGTGACTTTATTGGCTGCCTGATCGTTCAGGAGATCATGCTGGAATCCTTCGCCGTCGCCAGCTATGCCCGTGTCGGGAAGGTAGGCCCGGGGAGTCTGGGCAAAACCTTTGCCGCCATCGCAGCCGAGGAAGAAGGGCATATCGATCATGCCATGGAGATCCTCAAAGCAGAGCGAGCCCTGGACCCGCAGCGCTTCGACGACAAGGTGCACCGGCTGCATCTGGACGTAATGACCACTCTGGCAGAGATGCTTACCAAGGAATGCCGGAACGGGCATTGCGAAGTGTGCCACGGCAGCTGTGTAAAGCCATCACTGCCCGAGGTCAAGCTATCTGCGGCCGAGCTTCGCGGAGTGTCACTGCAACAGTATCTAAAGACGCTCGACAAGCTGGGAATTCCCGGAGAGGTGACACTTACATGGGTAACTCAGTTGCCAGTCTAGCCAGGAGTGGGCGAGAGGTCGATTTCGCCCTCATCGGGCATCAAGAGAGCTGGAGCGCGGTTGCGGACGTGCTCGCGGTCCTGCGGGGGCCGGAGCATACGCCTCTGCCCGACGACGAGATCAAGGATATCCTCCCCTGGATCCCGCCCAGGGCAGTCTGCCATGTCGACGTGGGATCGATTGCCGGCGCGAAGGCGCACGGCGTGTATATCGACTCCTTCATTCCTCCCGACCGTCTGGAAGCCGCCTTCATGCACGACAACATCGCCCGCGTTCGTGGGGCCGCGGCCTACGCCATCAAGGCGGGAGCGAAGATCGTGAGCCTGGGCGGATTCAGTTCCATTCTGATCGAGGGCAACTTCGATCAGCTCCCCGAAAGACACGATACGGTCTTCACCACTGGCAATACGCTGACTGTCGGCTTCATTGTTCAGGGCATTCAGAAGATGTGCGCGCTCGAAGGCCGGAACCTCCGCCGATCGACCCTGCTCATCGTGGGAGCAACCGGAGATGTGGGTTCCGGCTGCGCCCGCTGCCTGGCTCCTTTCGTGAAGCGCGTCCTGCTCAGCGCGCGCAACCTGGAGCGTCTACGCAAGCTGGCCGCCGAGCTCGAAGCTGATGGAGTTCAGGTGGAAATGGCAACGGCTCGACAGCAATTCTCCGCCGAGGCCGACATCGTGATCTGCGCGGCGAGTCTGGCGTGTCCTTCCCTTTTGTTGAATCGTATCTCGCCCGACGCAATCGTGTGCGATGCGGGCTACCCCAAGAACCTCTCCCCAAACGCACAGATGCCTGATGCCAGAATCTTCTTCGGAGGTTTGGGCCAGATCACCGGCGGATTGCATTTCACACCCGATTTTCATGGAGTTCTGAACCGGCATCCCTTCCCCGACGTGGTGCATGGATGTCTCCTCGAAGGCATGGCTCTCGCACTGGAGGGCCGCTTCGAACCCTTCTCTCAGGGAAGAGGCTTCATCACTCCGCATCGGGTGGAAGAAATTGAAAGCATTGCTTCAAGCCACGGGATCCATCTCGCGCCCCTTTACAACGCCGATGGACCAGTAGAGTACGAGCAAATTCGTAGCGTGTCCCTTCCACAAAGGACGGGTGCCCCAGGTTCGCCAAACCTGTCCCGGCGTGCCGTGGAGCGTACCTGGGCCGAAGAAGACGGGCGAAGCCCCTACCTAAGTTTTTACGATATCAATGGGCTATTCCGCGCGCAGGGCCCTCACCGGATCGATGGAGGCGGCCCTCTGTGCTGGGATAATGCTGGCGAAGAGCGCGCAGACCGCTAGCGCCATGACGGATCCCCCAAGGACCAACGGATCCCAGCCCCGGACCTGGTAAAGCTGAGCGGCGATTAAGAGGGAGCATCCGATCGAAGCTGGAATACCAATGAGCAGTCCTATGAGGACTTGCAGGAATGCTCCACGCAGAACCAGTCGAATCACGTTGCCCCGGTCTGCCCCCAGGGCCATCCGCACGCCGATTTCGCTGGTGCGGCGCTCGACCGTATAGGCAGTCACTCCATACAGTCCCACAGCGGCCAGTATCAGTGCGAGGATGCCGAACAGCCCGGTCATCTGCGCCACCGTGCGCTGCTGATCAAGCCTGTTAGCAACCTGTTCCTCCATCGTCTGGATGTGCAGGATAGTCAGGTTGGGATCCACTTCTGTGAACACGCGGCGGATTTGCGGCTCCAGGCCCTCCATGCTGCCGCGCAGTTGCAGCACTATGCTCTCGATCAGATGTGTGCGGTCATCGATCATCTGCAGCATGGCGATGGGGTAATGCACATGCTGCGCCAGCGGTACGAAGAACAAGGGACGTCTAAAGTGACCGCTGGGGTCGGTGTAGTTCGCCTCGCGAACCACGCCAACAATCTCAAACGTGCCAGTGTAATCCGGCTTGTTTAAGCCAAAATGCGTCCCGATCGGCTCCTCGCCCTTCTTGAAAAACTTGCGCACAAAGACTTCATCCACCACAGCGATATTCCGCGTTGCCGCGGTGTCTTGTTCCGTGATGCTCCGGCCGCGCACGATGTGCTGGCCCATCAGCTCAAGATAGCCGGGGCCGACATGGTCCCACGAGGAACCCTGATCTTCGTTCACATTTGGGATCCCGTGGCCTTCGCGGATCACCATCTCGCCCCAGTTATCGGTGAATGGGGAATACTGTGCAAGAGCGGCCCGCTGCACCCCGGGGATGGCGGTCATGCGGGCTTGCAGTTCGCGATAGAGTGCATCCAGCTTCTCCGCCGAGTAGCCGGAAAACGGCGCATTCACGGCTATGTTGATGCGGTGATCCGTCTCAAAGCCGAAGTCCTCGTGCTCCATCTTCTGCAGGCTGCGGATGAGCAACCCGGCTCCCGCGAGCAGAACGATGGAGAGTGTAGCCTGCAAAACGACCAGAGTTTTCTGCGGTAGCGAGGAACTGTCGCGCGTACTGCGATTGGTTCCGCGCAATGCTTCCGCCGGGTCAGCATGCGAAGTAAGCCATGCCGGTGCGGTGCCGAAGAGTGCTCCAGTGAGCAGCGAAAGGCCAAAGGCGAAAGCAAGAATGGGCAGTGAAGGCTTGGCATCGATGGGAACGAAGTGCGCGCTGTGGAAGGCCAGCATGACGATCACCTTGACCCCGAGATAAGCGATGGCCATGCCGGCCAATCCGCCCAGGCAGGAAAGCACAATGCTTTCCGTCAGCGACTGGCGAATAAGGCGCTTTCTTGAAGCACCAAGGGCAAGACGCACCGACGTTTGTGCCCGGCGGGCCGTCCCGCGAGCCATCAGCAGGTTGGCGATATTTGCGCAGGCGATCAGCAGCACCAGGCAGCAGACGATGAAGCAGGATGCGGAGGCTGTCTTTGTAGTCCTCCTTCATCGTTAGCACGCCTGCGCCGGCGGGAACGACCTTGATATTTTGCTTGGGCGCCATGGCCTTTATCTGCGGCAGGTATTCCTTCAAATCCTCGCCCACAAAATCGGTTACCAGCCACTGCCGCATGATTGCTGTAAAGCGAGCGTCAAGCCCATCTGTCGTCGCTCCGGGGCGGAGGCGCCCGATCACGCGCAGCCACGCATTCGTCTGGCTCAGGAGAGAGTTTGTCCCCGCCAGCATAGGTTCTTGCTGCAGCGGAATCCATATCTCCGGTGGGTCGCTGCGCAGTGTTTCACCATAGAAACCCGGGGGCGTGATGCCGACGACGGTGAAGGGATGACTATCCAGCATAAAGGTTGCGCCGACCACCTTGGGGTCGGCGCCGTATTCCTGCTGCCAGGCGCGATAGCTGAGCATCGCTGCGGGCAAGGCTGCGCGCTGGTCATCGGCAGGCACCAGCGCTCTGCCGGCAAAGGCCTGAACACCGAAGGTGGCAAAGTAGTTTCCGGTGACGAACTCGCCCCGCAGCGGCTTGGCCAAGCGATCGATTTCACTGCGCCGCACGCTGAATTGTGATCCACCCGCCTGGAAAGCGGCCAATTGCTCGAATTCCGGCGCGGCCTGCTGAAAGCGCTGATACAGCTGGTAGGGATACATGCCCCAGTTGGTCTGCGGGCCGCCCTCGATGCAGCAATCATTGCCATCGCCCACGCGATAAAGGCTCGACGGGTCGACCACCGGCAGCGACTTGAGCATGACCGAGTGGATCAGCGAAAAGATGGCCGTGGTTGCTCCGATGCCCAGGGCCAGGGTAAGCATGGCTGTCAAGGTGAAGACCGGGGACAACCGCATTTGTCGCAGAGCATAGGAAATGTCTTGGCGCAGAGTTTGCATAGCCGCCCTCTGGCGGTCAATACGAGCAATCGAGCAGGGATGTTCCCTAGCCTCAAAAAATGATTTTGTTCAGAAAGTCTCCGGCTACCATTTGTGACTTGACAAAGTGGATACAACCGGACTCGGATTACATGGGACATGATTGGAGTCACGCCGCAATGAGCAATTGAGTCGTCTCCAAGGGCTCGCAACAACCCTACGAAATAGGGGGCTCGTCATGAAACGAAAAGTAGTCGCTACGACAAGCCTTGCGGGTTTCCTGGCTGTGATGCTCGGAGCCGTGCAGCCCGCTATGAATCTGAGGCTTGCCGGCATACGGGGAATGCAGGGGGCAGCGGCCGCACCCGTGATTCGCTTCGTGGCCAGCTCCACGGTCAAGCTAGAGCAACTTCTTGGCGAAGAGGACAAAGAGAAACACCAACCCACGTTAAGCCTGACCTGGACACGCTACGGAATTCAAGGCACGGACCTCGGCAACTCATTCGAGCACAACGGGCGCGTGTACTTTCTACTTGGCGATACCGTGGGGCGCCTCGACCACGCGCTGGACACAATCGCGACCACGGACGCGACCGACCCGGAGCAGGGCGTGCGCCTGGATTTCCTCATGGCGGGCCGCGACTATCTGACCATCCAACCTCCCGGGATAAGCATGGGCCCGTTTGAGGTGCCCGTGGCGGGGATCAGCCTTGGCGGCCAGATGTATGTGGCGGTCAGCACGAACCATTCCCCCGATCGAAGCACAGACCGTTCCGTACTGACAAGGTTTACGCTCCCCGCGACATTTCAGCCCCTGCGCACGATCTCGCAGCTTCCCGCCGGGCACTTCGTCAAGATGTCCCTGCACACCCAGCCCGGACCGATTGCGGGTATGCCCGCGGGCGGCCCATTCGTCCTTGTGTGGGGTACGGGCGTTTACCGCCAAAGCGACGCTTATCTTTCCGTTATCCCGGTAGCGCAATTCGAGACCGGCAAGGGAACGATGTATTTCGCGGGCACGGATGCGGCGGGCGCGCCGTCGTGGAGCGCCAATGAAGCAGCGGCGAAGCCCATCGTGCAGAACGGCACTCTGGGCGATCTCTCGGTCACTTGGTGCAAGGATCTCGGCTTATGGCTAATGACCTATGATCGCCGAGCTCCCACGCGTGGGATCGCCTTTAGCTATTCCCGCACACCGTGGGGGCCATGGAGTGAGCCGCAGATTCTCTTTAACGCCGCCAGCGATGGTATCGGCAAGTTCATCCACAATCCAAACAGCAGTCCGCCTGACGGGCTCGCTGGGCCAGTCATCGGCAAAGGCCAGATGGATCCAGATGCCGTGCGTGGTGGAGCCTACGCTCCGTACGTAGTGGAGCGATGGACGAAACTGAAGGGCTCCGAGCTTAGTGTCTACTACGTTCTCTCCACCTGGAATCCCTACGTTGTTGTCCTGATGAAGTCGCGCATGAAGGTCGAATAGCTCCGGGCAGCCCTACTTCTTTTCTCTCATCCATGGCGTCAAGGTAAGTCCGACCAGTATTCCATCTGCATCGAGAAATCGGCTCACAGTTTGCCCCCATGGTTCCTTCTTGTTCTTAATTAGCATTCGGTAGCCCATCGACTCGAGTTCCGCTGTGGCGCTCTCGACACTCTCCACATCAAACTCAAGCCAGGCGTGGGGCGCCGGCAAAGTATCCGGCCATGTGCTGGTACCAAAACAAGACTCCGCGGCTTGAGAGAGTGGCCAAAGAGCGAACGTCTTTGCGCCTTGAAGCCCATCCGTATGGAGATAGCCGCCATCCTCCTCTTTGAAAGCAATGTCCAGGGCCTTCGCGTAAAGTTTGCGGCTAGTATCTACATCGCGGACGATTGGCCCAAAACCCGCGATGAAGAGAATTCTGATTTTTTCCAGTCCTTGCATGGCATCTCCTCCTCGGACGGTGAAAGTTGCTCCCACAGCCACCATCCCGGCAATGAGCTCTCTTCTCGTCATGCATCAAACGATAGCTCGGAGAGAGCGATTAGCTCTTGAACAAATCGGACATTTGCAGGGTAGATTCGGCGGAGCGGAGGAGCACCGTTGGCCGGGTGTTGGCGAGACGATGCACGTCACGAGTCATATGTGCTTGATCGGCGTAGCCGGCACTCGCGGCGAGATCCGCCAGGGTTTGCGTCGCGCCGGTCTCGCGCGCAGTCTTGAGCAGGCGCTGGAAACGCAGCACGGACTGAAACATCTTTGGACCGTAGCCAATGGCCGCCGAAAATCGCCGATGAAGCTGCCGTTCGCTTATCCCGATCCAGCGGCTCAGCTCCACGATACGGCCGTGCGGACGGCGTGAAAGCCACTGGATACCGGCCACCACGGCCTGGTCGAAGGCGGCGGAATGTTCCATCGAGGCAAGAAGAACCTGGCCGAGGGCTGTTCGCCGGGCTGCGGCGTTTGGCTGCTCAATCACCTTCTCAAGCCGGATGCTTTGCACGGCGCCCTTGACATCCGCAATTGGAATCGTCTGGTTGAGCAATTCTGATGCAGGAATGCCGAGCAGGCAGGACGCGCGGCCAGGACGCACCCGCGCCCCTGTAACGGTAGTCCCAACCGCCAATCGGCTCACGAAGGGAATGGTCCAAGGGCCGACCACCACAGGCGTCTCATCGTTGATAAGAACGATATCGATACACGCGTCGGGCAGCACCCGTTGTGGATAGTCGCCCTGTGATCCAATGATTGTCTGAGTCCACAAACATAGGAAGCGGTCGGCTAGCGGCGCGGGAGCGGGAAACTCCGTGTATTCCGAAAGGTTCCTGGGTGATTGGTGATCAAGATTCATCGCCACACGCTTTGAGTTATCTTAATCCCAAGTGACGGGCATGAAACGCGCCAGCGCCATTTTCGGTTCCGCGATCTTTCTGGTTGTAGCCCCGGGAACGCTCGCTATCTATCTCCCATGGGCAGTCACTCACTGGCGCTTCGCTCCTCCGCTGCATCGGCATTTTCCTCCTTCCGCATCCTTGGCGGGCTGATGATCGCGGGCGGTCTTCCTATCCTGCTCGATTCCTTCACCCGTTTCGCGATTCAGGGGCTGGGGACGCCCGCACCCATCGCTCCGCCGCAGCGGCTGGTAGTTACCGGACTCTATCGCTGGGTACGCAATCCTATGTATGTGGCCGTGTCGCTGCTGATATTCGGCCAGGGACTGCTCTTCGGCAGCGCCCGCCTGCTGGAGTACGGACTGATTGTTTGGCTGGCATTCTTTGCCTTTGTTGTTCTCTATGAAGAGCCTGCGCTCTCACGAAAATTCGGCAAAGAATATGAGGAGTATTGTGTCCAGGTCTCCCGCTGGATTCCCCGTGCGAAACCGCTTGATCCCCGGCCATGAAGCCGCAGACGTGGCAGAATAGATGGGGTCGTTGACGCTATTCGCTGATTGGACTAGAAGAGTCAGCGGCGATTCAAGCGAGGCAAGCCATGGCGCACGCAGAAACCCACAATCCTGAAGGACCTGCCTCCGATTCTCCGGTATGGCCTGGCTGTCGGATCTGTTGCGCTCGCACTCGGTTTGGCACTGCTCCTGCAACGTTCCAACTTCCGCGGGGTGGAATTCCCTCTCTTCCTCTTCGCCATCGCCGTAAGCGTCTGGTACGCAGGGCTGTGGCCTGGTGTTCTAGCCGTCGTACTCTCGAGCCTGGCCTTCAACTACTACTTCACCGAGCCCCTCTACACTTTCTATGTCGCGCGTGTTGATCTCCCCTACTATGTCGTTTTCATCTTATTTGCCTCGCTGCTGACCTGGTTCAGCACCATCCGGCGCCGGGTCGAACGGGAGCTTCTGCAATCCCGCGACGAACTCGAGAAGGAAGTAGCGGAGCGAACCCAACAGGCCAGCCTGCTCAACCTCACCCACGACACCATCTTCGTCCGTGACATGAGTGACATCATTACCTATTGGAACCGCGGGGCAGAGGAGTTGTACGGCTGGGCGGCAGAGGAGGCAGTCGGCAAGCATAGCCAGCAGCTCTTGCAGGCGGAATTTCCCCTACCGATCGAGGAGGTGCGGGCGGAGTTGCTGCGCACCGGCCGATGGGAAGGCGAGCTCCGCAAGACCAAAGCCGACGGATCAGGTGTCGTGGTAGCCAGCCGATGGTCCCTGCGGCAAGACCAGCAGGGACGCCCCCTGGCGATACTGGAAACAAATAATGACATCAGCGATCGCAAGCGGCGGGAAGAAGAAATTCGCAAGCTCAACGTCGAGCTTGGAATAAGGACCACCGAACTGGAAGTGACGAACAAAGAATTAGAAGCGTTCGCTTATTCCGTCTCCCATGACCTGCGTGCCCCTCTTCGCCATATGGGCGGGTTTACCGAGCTGCTGCAAAAGCATCTTGCCCTAAACTTGGATGAGAAGAGCCGCAGGTATATGAAGATCATTCTGGAATCGGCGAAGAAGATGGGCACCTTGATCGATGACCTTCTTGCCTTTTCAAGAATCGGACGCGCAGAGACACGCGAAACGATGGTTAGCCTGGAACAACTGGTAAAAGAAGTACTCAGCGAGGTACAGCCCGAGACAGGTGGGCGCACGATCGCGTGGAAGATCGGCGCATTGCCTGATCTATATGGAGACCGTTCGATGCTGAGGTTGGCGCTGGTCAATCTTGTCTCCAATGCGGTTAAGTTCACCCGGACACAGCCGCACGCCGAAATTGAAATTGGGTCTATGGAGAAGAAAGAAGGGGGCGTGATAGTGTTTGTAAGGGACAACGGGGTTGGTTTTGATATGAAGTATGCCCACAAGCTATTTGGTGTATTTCAACGTCTTCACCAATCGGATTCATTTGAAGGAACTGGCATAGGTCTGGCAACCGTGCAACGTATCATCCATCGTCACGGAGGCAGAGTTTGGGCTGAGAGTTTAGTAAACCGGGGCGCAACCTTTTTTTTCTCAGTCCCTAGCTACAGGAGATAAGAAACATGGACAATCTTGGACGCATTTTGTTGGTGGAAGACGACCCCAAAGACGTGGAGCTTACCCTGATGGCTTTGGAGGAATACAACCTGGCGAATGAAGTGATTGTGGTCGGAGATGGGGCACAGGCCCTGGACTACCTTTACTCTCGCGGAGATTTTGCGGCGCGGAGAAGTGAGAATCCCGCGGTCTTACTGCTTGATCTCAAGCTGCCCAAGGTGGACGGATTGGAGGTGCTGCAGCAGATCAAGTCAGACGACAAGCTGAGAGCGATTCCGGTGGTGGTGCTGACCTCGTCGCGTGAAGAAAGAGACATGATCACCAGCTATAAGCTGGGCGTGAACGCTTATGTCGTGAAGCCGGTTGACTTTCACGAGTTTGTCAATGCGATCAAGGAACTCGGAGTTTTCTGGGCAGTTATCAATCAGCCGCCGCCGGGAAGCATAAGAAAGAACTAGCCACTTCGACCATGGCAACATCAGAGGCTTGTGAACTCTCCTTTACGCATTCTGTACCTTGAAGACGATCCTAAGGACGCAGAGCTGGTTCAGACGATGCTCGAGGCAGAGGGCGTCGATTGTCTTGTAACCCGCGTGGAGACGCGGGTTGATTTCCTGGCTTCGCTCGAGCAGGATGGTTTTGACCTGATCCTGGCCGATTATTCTCTTCCCTCCTTCGACGGCATTTCGGCATTGAAACTCGCGGTCAACAAGCGCCCGGAACTGCCATTCATCTTTGTTTCCGGAACCATGGGCGAAGAAGTGGCCATCGAAGCGCTCAAGATCGGGGCCACGGACTATGTTCTCAAGACGCGGCTCTCGCGCATACTGCCCTCCGTGCAAAGAGCACTGCGCGAAGGCCAGGAAAGAGCCGAGCGAACCTTTGCAGAGGAGGCCCTGCGACGCAGCGAGGCTTACTTATCAGGAGCGCAGCGGCTGAGCCAGACCGGCAGCGTAGGCTGGAAGCTTTCGAACGGAGAGCTTTACTGGTCCGAGGAGACTTATCGCATCTTCGCCTACGAGCGAACCACAAAACCAACCGTGGAACTTTTTCTTCAACGGGTCCATCCGGAAGACGTGGCGCCGGTGAAACAGATCGTCGAACGCGCAGCCCAGGACAAGAAAGATTATGAACACAAGTACCGCCTGCTCATGCCAGATGGTTCCATCAAGTACGTTCATTTCGTGGCCCACGCATTAACGGATGTATCGGGGGACATTGAATTCGTTGGCGCAGTGATGGATGAGACCGCTGCCAAAAAGGCCGAGGAAGCGCTGCGCCTAAGCGAGGAGCAATGGCGGGATGTGTTTGAAAATAATCCCATCATGTACTTCATGGTGGATGCCACCGGCAAGGTAATGGCGCTTAACCCCTTTGGGGCCGAGCAGCTGGGGTACCGTGTCGATGAGTTAGTGGGCCAGCCGGTGCTTTGCTTTTTCTATGAGGCGGATCGCGCAGAGGTCGAAACCAATCTCGCCCTCTGCCTGGAACAACTCGGACGTGGCAAAAGCTGGGAGTTTCGCTGTGTGCGCAAGGACGGCACGGTGCTCCGGGTTCGTGGGTCGGCCAAAGCGGTGGCGCGCGTGAACGGCCCCATTGTGCTCATCGCCTGCGAGGATATTACGGAGCAGAAGCGTGCCGAAGAGGCGCTGTTCCACGTGGGCCTGGAAGCGCGCGTCAGCGAGCGCATGCGCATCGCCCGCGAGATGCACGATACCTTGTTGCAAAGTCTGAACGGCTTGATACTCCGCTTTCAGGCGGCCCGTAACATGCTTCCCCGGCGCCCCGAAGACGCAGTCCGCATTCTCGATGGCGCGCTTACCCGGGCGGATCAGGCCATCGCCGAGAGCCGGGACGCGATTCAGGGCCTGCGTACCGCGCCGGTTGCTCCCATCGATCTGGCGGACTTGCTGACGGCGATGGGCCAGGAACTGGCCGACGCGCAGGAGGCGAACTGCGATTCGCCTGCCTTCTGTGTGAAGGTCGAGGGGGAACGGCAAACCCTGGCGCCGAACCTCCAGGACGAAGTCTTCCGAATCGGCCGCGAGGCGCTACGCAATGCCTTTCAGCACGCAGATGCGCGTCGCATTGATGCCGAGATTCTCTACGATGAGGGCCTGCTTCGCTTGCGTATCCGCGATGACGGCAAGGGCATTCCTCCGAAGGTCCTGGAAGAAGGCGGGCGCGCCGGACATTGGGGACTGATCGGCGTCCGTGAACGTGCCAAGCGCCTGGGGGCTCAATTGGATTTCTGGAGCGAACCCGGAGCCGGCACCGAAGTTCAACTGACGGTTCCTGCCTCTGTTGCTTATGAAACATCCCCTGTGGTCATTAATCCGACCCGACCCGCTGTGGCCCCTTAAAGCTAGCGGAGTCAATACCTTAATTGGAAGTAGTTCGATCACAGGTTCAAACCTTCTGAACCCTCCCCGCACCGGGGCGCATCCGTTGTATCAATATAATAAGGAGGAGTGGTACGGCCGCATGTGGCAGAGTAACCACACAGGACGAAAATGACCAAAGCCCACCAACATCCTCTGCAGAAGATCTTCGAGAGCCGCATCGCGATCATCGATGGAGCGATGGGCACCACCATCCGCACCTACGGCATGAAGGAAGCGGACATCCGCGGCTCGCGCTTTGCGGACTCGAAGAAAGACCTGCTGAATAACGGTGACCTCTTCTCCCTGACGCAGCCCAAGATGATCGGCGACATCCATCGCCGCTTTCTCGAGGCCGGAGCGGACATCATCGAGACCAACACCTTTGGCGCCACCAGCATCACGCAGAGCGAATTCTTCGTGGAAGATCCGCGGGAGCACGGCGGCCGCAAAGACCCCGCCTTCTACCAGAAGGTCATTGAAGATCCCTTCCTCAACAGCCTGGCCTGGGAAATCAATGAGACCTCGGCGCGGCAGTGCCGTGAATGGGCCGATCGCGTCGCCAACGAAACTGGGCGTCCACGGTTTGTGGCCGGGGCCATCGGGCCGCTGACCGTCTCTCTCTCCAACTCACCCGATCCCGACGATGCAGGCTTTCGCGTAGTCACCTTCGATCAGGTAAAGACCGCTTACGCACACGAGGTGCGCGCCCTCATCGCCGGCGGGGTCGATCTGCTATTGGTTGAGACCATCTTCGACTCCCTCAACGCCAAGGCGGCGCTGGTCGCCATCCGCGAGGTCTTCGACCAGGACCGCACCGAGCTGCCGGTGATGATCTCGGCGGCCGTGGGGCGTGGCGGCGAGACGCTGATCTCGGCCCAGACCACGGAGGCCTTCTGGAACGCGGTACAGCATGTGAAACCGCTCTCCGTGGGGCTCAACTGCTCGCTCGGTCCCGACCTGATGTATCCCTTCCTGGAGGAGCTCTCAGAGAAGGCGGACGTGGCCATCTCCTGCTATCCGAACGCCGGGTTGCCCAATCCCCTCTCCGAGACCGGCTTCGACCTGGGGCCGCAGGACATGGCCCGTTACCTCGGCGAGTTTGCCCGGGGAGGGCTGATCAACATCGCCGGTGGCTGCTGCGGCAACACACCGGAGCACATCGCGGCCATTGCCAAAGCACTCGAAGGCCTGCCTCCCCGCCCTGTGGGAGCTCACGCGCACCCGCTCGAGATATCCGCATGAGCGTAGCCGTGGAGCCCAAGCCGCTCCGTCTCTCCGGGTCCCAGCCCTTCACCCAGCAGCAAAACGTCTTCATCATGATTGGTGAGCGGACCAACGTGGCCGGTTCGCCCCGCTTCGCCAAGCTGGTGAAGGAAGGCAAATTCGAAGAAGCAGTAAGCGTCGCCCGGCAGCAGGTGGAGAACGGGGCCAACGTCCTCGACATCTGCATGGACGAGGGCATGATCGACGGCGTCGCCGCGATGACCCGCTACCTGCAGCTGCTGGCCAGCGAGCCCGAGGTCGCCAAGGTGCCCTTCATGGTGGACTCCTCCAAGTGGGAGGTCATCGAGGCCGGGCTCAAGTGCCTGCAGGGCAAAGGCATTGTCAACTCCATCTCGCTGAAGGAAGGCGAAGAGAAATTTCGCCACAACGCCGCGACCGTCCTCAAGTACGGAGCAGCAGTCGTAGTAATGGCCTTCGACGAGAAAGGCCAGGCCGCGACCTATGAGGAGAAGATCAGCATCTGCGAGCGCGCCTACCGGATGCTGGTGGACGAAGTGGGTTTTCCGCCGGAAGACATCATCTTCGACCCCAACATCCTCACCGTGGCCACCGGCATGGAGGAGCACAACAACTACGCCGTCGACTTCATCAACGCGACTCGCTGGATCAAGGCCAACCTGCCCCATGCCAAGGTGAGTGGCGGGGTCTCCAACATCTCCTTCAGCTTTCGCGGCAACAACAAGGTGCGCGAAGCGATGCACTCCGCCTTTCTCTATCACGCCATCGCCGCAGGCCTGGACATGGGCATCGTGAATGCCGGCATGCTTGAGGTGTACGAGGAGATCGATCCGGAACTTAAAGTATTGGTTGAAGACGTGCTGCTCAACCGCCGTCCTGATGCGACTGAGCGCCTGGTGGATTTTGGCGAAAAGCTGAAGGGCGTCGACACCGTAGTAAGTGAGAAGAAGGCCGAGGAGTGGCGCAACGGCACCGTCGAGGAGCGGCTTTCGCACGCCCTGGTCAAGGGCATCGACGCTTATATCGAGATCGACACCGAGGAAGCGCGCGTCAAGCTAGGGCGCCCTCTGCTGGTGATCGAAGGCCCACTGATGGATGGCATGAGCGTGGTGGGCGATCTCTTCGGAGCGGGCAAGATGTTCCTGCCCCAGGTGGTCAAGTCGGCCCGGGTGATGAAGAAGGCGGTGGCCCACCTGACTCCGTTCATGGAAGCGGAGAAGATAGCCATGGTTGCGGCCGGCCAGGTCGTCAAGGCTCAGGGGAAAATCGTGCTCGCCACCGTCAAGGGCGACGTGCACGACATTGGCAAGAACATCGTCGGCGTGGTGCTGGCCTGCAACAACTACGAGGTCATCGACCTGGGGGTAATGGTCTCGAGCGAAAAGATCCTGGAGCGCGCCAAGGCAGAGAAGGCGGACCTGATCGGCCTGAGCGGCCTGATCACGCCCTCACTCGACGAGATGGTGCACGTGGCCCGTGAGATGGAGCGCCAGGGCTTCAAGATGCCGCTGCTCATCGGCGGGGCCACGACCAGCCGGGCGCACACGGCAGTCAAGATTGCTCCGCATTACAGCGAGCCCGTGGTCCACGTGCTCGATGCCAGCCGGGCGGTACCAGTAACGACTTCCCTTCTGAGTGACGACGGCAAGGCGGCGTTCGTGGTCCAGCATCGCGCCGACTACGAGGCGCTTCGCAAGGCCCACTCTGCTCCCAAGCAACAGGTGGTCTCGATCGAGACCGCGCGCAAGCGACGGACTCCGATTGTGTGGCGTGCAGAAGACATACCCACGCCTTCCTTCACAGGCGTGCGCGCGCTGGATAACTTCCCGCTGGCAACGCTGCGCGAGTTCATTGACTGGTCACCGTTCTTCCATACCTGGGGACTCAAGGGCATTTACCCCCGCATCTTCGAGCACCCGGAGTACGGAGCGCAGGCGCGCCAGATCTACACCGAAGCCAATGCCCTGCTGGACAAGATGGTCGCGGAGAGGCTGATCGCGGCGCGTGGCGTATACGGCCTATTCCCTGCCAACGCCGCAGGCGACGATGTCGAGCTCTACACTGACAGCACGCGCACCAAGGTACTGCAGCGGTTCCACTTTCTGCGTCAGCAAGCCAACCGTGAGGGCAGTGAGCCGTGCCGCTCGCTCGCGGACTTCATCGCGCCCAAGGAAACCGGGCTGCCGGACCACATCGGAGCTTTCGCCGTGACCAGCGGCATTTGCCTTAAGGAACTCTGCGACAGCTTCCGCGCCAAGCAGGACGATTACAACGCGATCATGGCGGAAGCCATCGCCGACCGCCTGGCAGAAGCCTTTGCCGAATGCCTGCACAAGCGCGTACGCGAGGAATGGGACTACGGCCGCAAGGAAGGCCTGAGCAATGCCGACCTCATTGAAGAGAAGTATCGCGGCATCCGCCCGGCCGCGGGTTATCCGGCGTGTCCTGACCACACCGAGAAGGGGCCGCTGTGGCACTTGCTCGATGTGCAGAAGAACACCGGCATGCTGATCACGGAATCGTTTGCGATGTGGCCCGGCTCGAGCGTGAGTGGTCTCTACTTCGCCCACCCGGAATCGCGCTACTTCAGCCTGGGCAAGATCGACCGCGATCAAGTCGCCGACTACGCAGCACGCAAGGGTATGACCGTGGCCGAAGTCGAGCGCTGGTTGGGACCCAATTTGAACTACGATCCTGCCGTGTAGCTTTTCGAACTCAACGGCGACACCCCACCTATCCGTTGGAGCTGAATAGATAGAATGTCACCGTATTTGTATTCACTCCGTAAAGATCCTAAGCGTTGGAAGGCATGGGAGGAGTCTGGATGCCGCCCATGTGCGCGATATTGTCAATCAGCTCTGTATGCTGCCGAATCACGGCTTCGCCTTTTTCGACAACAGCTTTCAAGTCCGGATTGTTTGTCTTGTCCCGCTCCTCAATGAAGGCTCGCAGATCATCGTTGTGATCCTTCACCATAGCCTCTACATAAGCCCGATCAAAGTCAGTGCCCGACTTCATCTTAAGCTCCATGTATTTCGCATGGTCCGATATCGGCGGCCCGCTCGGCACCTTCACATCCAGCTTTCTCGCAACGGGCTTCATGTCGGCGATTAGCGCTTCGTGATCTTTAATCATTTTCGTGGCAAATTCTCTTACATTCTTGTCCTTGCTCTTTTCCAGAGCCAACTTCGCATAATTGACCTCTGCGAGACTCCCCTCCATGGCATCTTTCACGAAGGTCTTATCTGACGAAGTGGTATCTTGCGCTTGTACTACCCCACCGGTAAGCAATGTTGCCAGTGCGGCGCCTGCTACGAATTGGAACCAGGAACTTCTCATACTTCCCTCCCCCGCAAGGAGTAAGAAGTCGGAGTCAGTCGATTAGTTGCCCGGAGAGATACTACGTATTTGACCCTATCAGCAGCGAGTTTAAGTTTGTTTTAAAGCCTGGAGGCGCAGCTTGTCGCTGGGAATAAATGCCGGCCGCCGCCGTTCAACTCACCAGAACGCGTGGAGCTATGGCGCATCCACCAGGAAGTGCTTCTCGGCACCCCTCTTACAATCTGGCAGTTAACCTGTATTCGCGCGATAGCTGGTGCGCAGCAGGCCGGCTTTCTCTAAGAGAACCACGTCGCGGCTGACCGCGCGAACATCCCGGCTGAGGCCGGAAGCAAGGTCAGATATGGGCAGCGATCCCGCCTTCGCCCGCCGTAAGAGGCGGGCCCGCGTCGCTCAAAAAGGCCGCAGAACAAGTTCCGCGAACATGTTGGTTCGAGAAGACAGGCTGGATTGGCCTTATGAAATGCGCCGGCAATACCAACGCGCTTCCCGAGTGTCAATCCAGTCTCTGCCGTTTTTTGAGATGAGAAAGATCGATTGGTCCGCCCCTTGGGGCGTGCCAGGGGCAACGGCCCTGGTTTCGGTTTGGTTTCAGGAATGCGATGTTCCCGTCTTGCTTTCCCTCGAGGTGCCGGCTAAGTCCTTTGTTTTACGAAGATGGTCAAATATTTATTTTTCCCGCCCCCATAAGCTATTTAGGAGAGCCTTATTTGCCGACTGCCAACGAGGCTTTCGGCTAAAGCCGTGGCCCGACACAAAGCACGATGTGCCGCGGCTCATTCGATGAGCAGAATCTCAAATCATCGGAGTCCTGTTAGGACGGTATTACGGCTCGGTCTTACCGTCCAGAGTCCCGGGAAAAAAAGATGTGGAAGAAGGGTAGGGGAACTACGAAATGGAAACTGGGGGACGTGGAAACTGTCGTCGGCGCTGAGCATGGCCCCTTCGACAAGCTCAGGGCAGGCTCTGCGGAAGGAACTCATGTTGCGTGTCATGGCTACTGTAAGCCACGAATGGTCCTTCCCCCAGCAGGGATCGCCGGGGGGAGGGTGAGCGCCGTATGCAGTTTGGTAATTACTGTGGCCTGATAGAGATCCCGAGGTGTGGCTTTCCCTTCCTGACCTCCGGTCGGCCCATGACATCACCTGTGATATCATCCAATCGTGAGGGTGGTCCTTGATACCTCGGTTCTTATCGCGGCATTTCGTTCCAGTACAGGGGCCGCCGCGGAAGTTGTGCGCTTGACGTTGCTCCAAGAGCTAACCATTCTGATGGACTACAAATTGGCTTGTGAGTATCGAGATGTGGCTCTGCGCGTGGAACACCTGTCTGCCTCGGGCAAGACGCGAGAAGAGACGGAATTGCTTTTAAATACGCTCGAAGCAGTTGCCGAACCTGTCATGGTTATTGTTCGGCACCGGCCATTCTCGCCGGATGCAGATGACGACATGGTGTTAGACGTAGCCATCAACGGGAGCGCAGACGCCATCGTCAGCAACAATACAAAACATTTTCGAGAGCCTGCGAAGCGTTTCGGGCTGGGCCTGCTCAGACCCGCCGAACTCCTGAGCGGGTTCCGGACGAGGAGCTAGAGTTTATGCCGGCCAATCAGAAGAAGGTTACCGTGAACAAGTTCCCACTGCGGCTCATGCCATCGGTGCGCAGGGTGGCAGAAGACTTTTCCCAAAAGGAAGGCGTCTCGCTCAACCAGTTCATCAATGTCGCCGTAGCGGAGAAGCTCGCCCATCTTCAGCACGAGGAGTGGCTAGCTCGCCGGCCCAAAGCGACAAAAGGCTCCATCGCGAAGGCCCTCCAAATTTTGGACCGTCCAACAAACCACGCTCCGGAGGAAGTAGCCCCGAAAGGCTATGTGTCAGTCCGCCGCAAGTACTCTGGTAAGAGAGCGCCAGGAAAAGGATAAGCGTCTTAACTCTCGCAGCGTTTGCGGCTCGACCAAAGTCCGGGCTACACAGTTTGCGCCGTGCCCTTCGTTCAGAGAGTTTTTTCCGCAGCCTGTTCAGTGTCTGCGTGAGAGCTCAAAAAGCAGCGATATTCGTCTTGATTTTTGGCAGTTATCTATATGAAACCGTATTGATTCCACGCAGGCTCTTCCGACCCTATCTAACCCTGATCCTGAGACCTGGGTCGCTTGCCGAACGTCCAACCTATCGAAAGCCGTCAAAAGCGTAGAATCGCAGCAAATCCCCTTGCGACTGGGAGCCAACCTATGCCCATTGAATTGAAAATCAACAATGTGGTCAAAACCGTGGATGTGGAACCGGACACGCCCCTTCTGTGGGTGTTACGCGACACGCTCGACCTGCACGGAACCAAGTATGGCTGCGGCATGGGTTTGTGCGGCGCCTGCACCGTCCATGTCGATGGCCAGGCCACCCGCTCCTGCCTGACGCAAGTCTCCTCGGTCGTCGGCAAGCCGATCACCACCATTGAAGGCCTCTCCCCGGACGGCTCTCACCCCGTCCAACGTGCCTGGGAAGCCATCGACGTGCCCCAGTGCGGCTACTGCCAGGCGGGCCAGATCATGACCGCTTCGGCCCTGTTAGCCCACACCCCGCACCCCACCGATCAGGAAATCGACGCCGCCATGAGCGGCAACCTTTGCCGTTGCGGAACCTACCCACGCATTCGCCAGGCCGTCCGTCAGGCAGCCGCATCCACGCTCACCAGCTAGGAGCCCACCCCATGAACAGCCGGTCGTTTACCCGCCGATCCTTCCTGAAAATCAGCGCCTTGGCCAGCGGAGGCCTCGCCCTCGGTCTCTACATCCCTTCCGACCACGCCCAAGCGCCCAAAAAGTCGGACTTGAAGCCGACCGCCTTCATCAAAATCGCCCCCGACGGCACCGTCACCATCAAAGCCCGCGGACCCGAAATGGGCCAGGGCATCAAGACCGAGCTGCCCATGCTCATCGCCGAAGAGCTCGACGTCGACTGGAAGAGCGTCCGCGTGGAGCAGGCTGACCTCGACGAGGCCACCTACGGCAGCCAATCCGCCGGCGGCAGCACCTCCACTCCCAAGTCATGGGATCCACTGCGCCGCGTAGGAGCGGCCGGCCGCCAGATGCTCGTAACCGCGGCTGCGACAATCTGGGCCGTCCCTCTCTCCGAGTGCACCACCCAATCCGGCTGCGTCCTGCACAAAGCCACCGGCAAATCCCTCACCTACGGAGAATTGGCCACCAAAGCCGCCGCGCTGCCCTGCCCGGTCCTCGATGAGGTCACGCTCAAAGACCCGAAAGACTACACCATCATTGGCAAGTCCCAGACCGGCGTTGACACCCACTCCATCATCACCGGCAAGCCGCTCTTCGGCATCGATGTTGCGCTGCCCGGAATGCTCTACGCCTCGATCGAGAAGTGCGCTGTCTTTGGCGGCAAAGTCAAAACCGCCAACCTCGACCAGGTAAAGCAAATGCCGGGCGTGCGCCAGGTGCTGGTGATCGACGGCACGATCAAGCTCGCGTCCTACACGCCGCCCGAGCCGGGCATGGAGCCGGGCATCGCCATTGTGGCCGACTCCTGGTGGCACGCGCAGAAGGCGCGCAAGGCCTTAAAGGTCGAGTGGGACAACGGCCCTGCTCAAACCCAAAGCAGCGACAGCTTCCAGAAGCAGGCTGCGGCCCTGCTGCAGGCCCCGCCGGGCACCACCCTCCGCACTTATGGCGACGTGGACGGCGCGTTGAAAAGCTCCGCCAAAGTGGTGGAGGCGACCTACGCCTTCCCCTTCCTGGCCCATGCCACGCTGGAGCCGATGAACACCACGGCCCACTGGAAAGACGGCAAATTGGAGATGTGGGTTCCCAGCCAGAACCCTGGTTCCGGCAGCGCCTTGGTGGCCAAGTCGCTGGGCATCCAAGAGAAGGACATCACTGTGCACCTTACACGCGTGGGTGGAGGCTTTGGCCGCCGTCTCATGAACGACTACATGGTGGAGGCGGCCTGGCTGGCCCAGCATGTGGATGCTCCGGTCAAGCTCCTGTGGTCGCGGGAAGACGACACCACTCACGACGCCTATCGAGCCGGGGGCTTCGTGGGTCTGAAGGCCGGCCTGGATGCGCAGGGCAAGCTGGTCGCCTGGCGCCACCACCTGGTCACGTATGGTGATGGCAAGCAGCTGGCGCCGGGGGCCAACATTAACGCCGACGAGTTCCCTTCCGGCTTTGCGCCGCACTATGCGCTTTACACTTCGGGGATGCCGCTGATGCTGCGCACCGGCTACCTGCGGGCGCCGGGCAACAACGCCTACGCGTTTGTGGGGCAGTCATTCCTTGATGAGCTGGCAGTGGCGGCGGGTCGCGACCCGCTGGAGTTTCAACTGGAGATCCTGAGCGCAACTCAGGTGCCCGTTCCGGGTGAAGAGAACAAGCCGAAAGGACCGCGGGACTTGAATCCGGAGCGGATGAAAGGAGTGCTGCAGTTGGTGGCGGAGAAATCCAACTGGGCCAACCGCAAACGGGAGCCGGGACGCGGCATGGGGATCGCCACCTACTTCTGCCACCTGGGCTATTTTGCCGAAGTGGCGGATGTGAGCGTGGACAAAGACAACAAGGTGAAGGTGAACCATGTGTGGGCGGCCGGCGATGTAGGCAGCCAGATCATCAACCCGCAGGCGGCGGAGAGCATGGGGTTTGGTGGAGTGGTCGAGGGCATGAGCCACATGCAGCAGGAGATCACGCTGGTGGATGGGAAGGTGCAGCAGACGAATTTCCATCAGCATCCGCTGATGCGGATGAAGCAGGTGCCGCCGATTGAGGTTTATTGGCGCAAGACGGATTTCGCACCTACGGGGCTGGGCGAGCCTACGCTGCCGCCGATTTTGCCGGCGGTGGGGAATGCGGTATTTGCGGCGACGGGCAAGAGGATTCGCACGCTGCCGCTGGCGCGGAGCGGGTTTAGTTGGGCTTGAGGCGGGGGCGCCGCGGAACCACCCGGTGAACGGAGGGTACGGCCTACCTCGCCGCAGGGAGCATCAGGCTGTGCGTAACTGCTATTGAATCAACTCGGTTTTACAGGCTGCGGAAGAACTCCGTCTTGTATCAAGGCACGACTTTACAGGCTGCGGAAAAACTCATGTTTTGCATCAGGGCACGACTTTAGTCGCGCCGTAAAGGATTGAGAATAGGTCGGGCTACCTCGCCGCAGCGAGCATTAGCCCCTGACGTACTGCTTCCTGCCCGATTCTCCGCAAACATGCGGAGATAATACCCTTATTCTGCGCATGGTGGGTTGCCGCTTCAGCGTAGTGGGTTTAGTTGGGCTTAACGGGTTGGGGAAAAACTGGCTTTCTGACTCCTTCGAGATCAGCCTAGTTGGTCGGCGGTAGAAAGTACCGTAAGCGCAAACTACTTAGATTTCTCACTTTTCCGGCGAAGATCAGTTCAATTTGTTGGGTCCCGCCGAACGGATCATCGGCCGCAGCAAGGTGATCCGCCGGATCAGTGTCGATTAGCTGGACCCTATTTCTAGCAGTATCAGCAATCGTGATCCTAAATTTTGGTCGACTGTCTCCGCGAAACCTATAGTGTGCGTCCTTATATTCAAAAATTCCCGCTCCGCGAATGGTTTTCCCTGGCGGGATTTCTGTATTCACTAGCGAAAGATTCAGGTCCCCGGGGTCGACTGTAATCTCGCCTGCTTGCTGCAATGGGCCGCTAAACAAACGGACACCACTTAATGGTATCCTCCTCAGTTGGATCCAGCTCCTCCCGTCGTTCATTTCTAGAGCTACCGAGGTGAGGGAGACTGCTCTGTCTTGGAGGTTGACTATTTCTATGCATCCAATCAGAACGTCAATTGGCGAAACCGTTTCCCCCTCCCCGGACGTGTATACGGCCCAAAATTGACCCGGATTAACTATTGGTGCGCCAATCTCTGCTGCAAACAGTGGCTTTTCATCGCCTGGTTCTCGAGATTCCTGGGACGCGAACAGATCACCGACATTTAGATTCTCGATTCGCTGAAGGTCAGCTTGAGATTCACCCGTATCCTTCCACTTGACCGCGCTCAAAGGGATAGCCCAGGAAATTGCAGCTGCACCGCCCAAGAGCCCACCGTCGACAACACCAAGCACTCGACCCGCACCATCGAGAACGGGCGCCCCTGAGTCACCAGGTACGAGGTTACCGTCTATACTGATAACTGGTATAGCGCTTGCTGGGCTGTCACGCTCTCGAAACTCCTCAGCGGATCCTGGAGGAATTAAATCGCTCAGACGCCTCCCCGCCTGCTTACTCACAGTAACCGGCTTGATATACAGGTTGATACCTGCAGGGTGCCCAAATACTTCTAGTGACTCATTAGGAACGGCCCGTGAACCAGATAGAGCGAGGCCAGCGGCAGACCGCTTCACAAGCTCGGCTGAACTCAATAACGCAAGGTCTTGCTTCACGTCAACCATCGAAATTGTCAGCCCCGTGATTACATCACCACTCTCATTAAAAGCGCTCAGTGAAGGCGCGCCCACGACCCCATGAAGACTGGTGATAATGCCTTTGGTGCCCGCGAGCCTAAAACCAGTCTGAATGGCTACCTCGTGCTTGATTGTCCTTGGAACTCGAATCATGTAGACGAACTTACCCAGTGTCGGCGCTTGGGCTACACAGATACCCTGTGTCAGGATCAACGTAAGAGCTATACTTACCGGCCGCATTCGCAAATTAATTTCGCTTCCTCGCTCCGGGATAGACACCGCGTTACACCCTCAGACCCAATTTCAAGATCCCTTTTATTTGCGGCACTTGGCGTTAAATTAGAACACCCTATTCTAATCAAATCAATGAACGTATCGGCGGAGTTCGAACGGAATACTTCGAACCTCGGACATCGGAGATTCAACCCCATCCCCCGTGGCGAGATTGAGTTTTCGATTTTTGCCTTCCGACCAGCAGTCGTACCGATCCTTGAGTTCTGCAGCTCCGCGAAGGCCAGAGGAACGTTATCCAGCCCCTTGCATGTCAGCAGACCAGCGTTACTCTAGGCCGAATTGATCCCTCAGGTGGGAAAGCGATTCCGCAACCATGTATCCGGACTTATATTAAGTCCAACGGGAGCTGGTAAATATGAACGCGCTCTCGGCCGATGGCTTAGAAGTATTAATAGCAGAGGAGTCTAAATCCGCGTTGGGACGATGCACATAGATTGCCCTTGCGCCGGAAGTCTGGCAGAATGTCGTGATGCTCCTGGGAGGAATTGATGGCCTCTTCGAACCATCGCTGGTCTTTTTGGAATGGGATTTTTCTATTCGGCAGCGGGTTGGCCGTCGGCTGGCTGGTCGGACTATCCCTTTCGCCTGTCCTGCAAGTCGTTGTTGCGAGTATCGTCGCTTTGACGGTGGCGGCAACCAGTGCGCTGGCGGGCCTCAGCCTCGATGCCGCCCAGCCCAAAGACGGTGGCGAGCCCGCACACGCAGCTGCTCTGGTGCTGCGGTCCCGCGTTACCCTTTTACCGTTGTGCCTAATGACTGTCGGAATCGCCTTCGGAGCCTCCGGGGGTATCCTCGCAAGAACCAACAACCTGCTTGGGCTCTACCCTGAGATCTCTTCAAAACGATGGACGGGAACGGGAATTCCGCAAAACGAGATACAAAGTCGAATGTTTAACGAACTCTACTCGACCAATCATGCCACGACCTCGACAGAGGCAACGAACGTGCCGGCTTCCGCAGAAACGAAACCAGGGGAACAAGAGGGAGCGAAATCTAACCAATGGGCTGCGGGCCTATTCGCTGTGAGGGTAGATGCATGCGGCCTGCTTGCCCTAAAGCAGGGCGCGGAACTACGAACTCGGTTGAAGGCGCTGAATGATCCGGCGATAAATTCCGCAGTTGCTAAATGCAGCGGCGACGATTGCCTAGTTGCAATAAGGGAGATGTTATGTCACGGAACTTAGAAGGGTCAAGCCGACGAGCGGTAGAGGGAGCGCATAAATTATGCTACTTTGCTATCACTTTTTTGTTATTTTGATCGATTGTTGTACTGTAATCTTCGTTCGCGCCCCTGGGAACAAATGCACCACCCGAGAGCCCGCTGAGATCAGAATTCTTGATCATCACATAAGATCCTCCAGAGGTATGCACCGCAGCAGCGTTCCCCGAGAAGATGCACTTATCGACTGTGACATTCGAGCCTTTAGCTAACTCGATAGCGGCATATGTTGCCCCTGAGAGCGTGGACTGTTCGATCATGAGATTTCCACACGGCACAAAAGCATCGGAAGATTGAAAATCTTCTTCCACTGCAAGCGTGCTGTGCCTGACGACTGCTTGACCCTCACCACTCTGTGCGCAAGAGCCGACGTTTAGCGGTAGCGTGCCGAAGAGTCGACACTGTTCAACCGATGCATGCCCTCTAATAGTAAGACCCTTCAGAAAACTCATGTTTTCCAGGGTAACCACAGAGCCTTCCATTATCGTAACGAACGAATTTATAACTACATCCTCCGGCCTGCCGTCGCCGATCAAAGCGATCGTTTTGTCTATAATTAAATCACCACTATAAGTCCCGGCGGCAATTCTAATTGTTCCACCAGGCTTAACCTCGGACACGGCCTCGATGACCGACTGAAAGCGGCCAGGTGTACCCGGTGCGACGACTAATGCACCCTCATCTGCCTCCGAGGCATCTTGATAAGCGAACAAATCCTGGGATTCTAGCTTGCTGATTCGCTGCAGGTCGGCGGTCGCAGAAGCAGAACTTCTCCATTTTATCGACGATATAGGGATCGCCCAGGAAATCGCAGCCGCACCGCCTAGGAGCCCACCGTCAACCACGCCGCACACTTGTTGTGAAGCGTTGAGAACGGGAGCCCCCGAATCACCCGGTACAAGATTGCCGTCGAGACTGATAATTGAGATGTCGTCTGCAGGACTGTTGCGTTCGCCAAACGCCTTTGTTGAGGAAGGCGGAATCAGATCGCTTAAAAGTCGCGTAGCACTTTTGCTGGCGGTGACTGGTTTGATGTATAAGTTTATACCCACCGGATGCCCGAAGACCTCCAGTGGGTCGCGAGGAGCTACCTGCGAACCAGATGAAGCTAGACCGTCATCCGGTCGCTGAAGGATCTCGTCTGAACGCAATAGAGCAAGATCCTGCCTGACATCCACCATGGATAACGTAAGATTGACAAGAGCGTCACCATTCTCATTAAAGGCACTAAACGGGCCCCCGCCTATAACGCCATGGAGGCTAGTGATGAGACCTTTGGTGCCAGCCAGCCTAAAGCCAGTTTGAACTATCGCTTGATGTGTGCCGGAGGGTGGAACTCTAACCATATAGACGAAGTTGCTCAAGGACGGGGCTTGCGCCACGGAGATTCCCGGGATTAGAAGAGAAGCAAAAGTTAGCTTTACCGACCAATCCCGCATGTGAACTCCTCTGTAAAATCAAACAGCGATACTGCAAGGAAATAGCTGTTCTGAGATATGGGGAAAGCATACCGATTCCCGGTGCCCTTGGAAACCAGCGTTTTCCATAAGCTTTATCAACTGAGGAGTTGTGCAGTTTATCGCGGCGGGGAGAGTTTCGGGGTTGGAGACGGGATCTTAGGTTGGTTTGCGATCTACCAGCCCGCCCGGGAGTGAAAACCCTCGCCCTACTCGTAGAGCTGTAAAGCAGAACTGGACAGCCAAGACTCTTGTATTTGCCGATTAGGCTACAATGCTCGGCAATGCCGACCAAGACCTATAGAGAGATTGGTGATGACGTGTTGCGGGAGTTCACCGCTGCGGTGCTCACCATAATGAGCATCTACGGCGTGAGGCTGCTAGTCGCCCATACGATTGGCAGTGAGCGATTATGGGGCATCGTTCCACTCAAGTATTGCGTCGACACCGTGGACTTCGTCGTGCTTTGCAAGTTCCTCTGGAATATGCTCAAGACTTTTAACGAGTAGGAGCTGATGGAACACAGACATCAATCGCGGGAAGGCGCAGACCGTTTTCTTGCGACCTGGCTGAGCTACATGGCCTGGGGCTACACCGGCCTCTTGCTTTCTTTCCCGGCCTATTATTTAAAGCGCTTTGGACAGTTCAGTCAGCCCCAAAAGAGGTCGATAGAGTTCATCGCCACGTTCGCGTTGGAGCTTTTGGTCGTGGGTTGGTCGTTCAAAGTCGGGGCTACGGTTTGGAAAGATGCACAACGACGACTTGTTTCTGCGAATGTCTCTATCCGGCTTTCGTCTCGCCTGATTTCGGAAATGATGACTCTTCAATTTCTGGCCGAGCCTTCATTTAGCGACCGAGTGTTCTTCTCCCTATTCGGTTGGACCCGTTACGCCAGACGATTGGCCTTCAGCCGAAGAGTCGCCTTGCTCAAATCCCTCCAATCGCTTGCGAGGGCAAATAACGTTTTTTGGCCTCCTGTAGGTCCCTGGCAAGAGCACCGTGATTTTACAGAAGAAGTGGATATAGAGATCAGGGAGATCGAATTCGCCCTGAGAAAAGCTTCGAGTCGGGAGGAGGAGGCGAGAGTCGAGGAGCGCGTGGAAAGAGAAAGGCAACCATGAGGGGAGAATCCGGCAGGGGTGCGGCGGGTGGCGCGGGCGAAAAGGGGCAAATTTCGGGGACAGAGAGCGCCGGGATAAACCGGCACATTGTAGGGGATGAGAGAGCCCTACGGAAAAGGAGAAGCGACTCCATTCTGGCCTCGAGTCTTGCCTGTGATTTCGTGAGGTGTCACAGCGAAGCGTAGACAGGGGGCTGGCGGGCGGGATAATTGAGCTCCGAAAACATGCAACCGGGTGCCGACCCTTTTCTGTCAGCGGGAAGGCAACATCAGCGAGCCGCGTTATATCGCGAGTGGCCGCTGGGCACGGCGTAGTCGAAGAGTCCAGGCACGTCAGCACACAGTGTGCACGAGAACCGGGAGACCTCCAGAGCGTCTGCGCGAGCAGACCGGTCCGGGAAGGTGAAAGACCCGTCATCCGGACATGTACGTTTTGGAGGAGTCGGACTGCGCCATAGTACCGATGAAGCTGACGAACAGAGAAGGTAAGACTTCCGCGGAGCCAGCGGAGGGAAGGGCGCAGACCAAGGAGAACGACGCCCAGCCACACACGCCTCCGACACAGAGCGGAACGCGCGTGTCCCAGGGGTTAGGCGGCGTGCGCCAGACGGCGCGGGACAGGAAGCAGGAGCGGTTCACCGCTTTGCTGCACCATCTCACGATCGACCTACTCCGGGAAAGCTACTACGCCTTACAGCGGAGCGCAGCGCCTGGAGTAGACGGAGTGAGTTGGCAACAGTATGAGCAAGACCTGGAGGCTCGGCTTGTCGAACTCCATGGCCGAGTGCACCGAGGAGCGTATCGGGCGCAAGCCTCGCGAAGAGTGTACATACCGAAGTCTGATGGCCGGCAACGGCCGTTGGGCATCGCCTCGCTGGAAGACAAGATTGTCCAGCAGGCGGTGGTTACGATCCTCAATCAGATATACGAGGTGGACTTTCGGGGCTTTTCGTACGGATTTCGTCCGGGACGCAGCCCACATCAGGCGCTGGACGCGCTGAATGTGGGCATTCAACGGAAGCGAGTGAACTGGATCCTCGATGCGGACATTCGTGGGTTCTTTGATCACCTGAGCCACGAGTGGATGATGAAGTTTGTCCAGCATCGAGTGGCCGACACACGTATTCTTCGGCTGATTGGTAAGTGGCTGAAGGCTGGGGTGTCGGAGGAAGGCAAGTGGTCAGAGACGACGGCAGGCACGCCGCAAGGAGCGGTGATCTCACCGCTATTGGCGAACGTGTATCTGCACTATGTGTTCGACCTGTGGGTTGAGGCGTGGCGCCGGAAGGTGGCGAGCGGAGAGATGGTGTTTGTCCGCTACGCTGACGATCTGGTGGTCGGCTTTGAGCAGCGCGAAGACGCCGAGCGGTTCCTGAAAGAGTTTCGGAAACGGCTGGCGACCTTTGCGTTGGAACTCCATCCGGAGAAGACGCGACTGATCGAGTTTGGTCGGTTCGCGCAGGTGAATCGGCAACAGCGTGGCGAGAGAAAACCGGAGACGTTCACGTTTCTTGGGTTCACGCATTACTGCGCTACGAACTCCAAAGGCCATTTCGTTATACGCCGTAGGACTGTGCCCCAGCGGATGCGGGCGACGCTTCATGCCATTAAGGCGAAGCTGCGTCTGCGCATGCATGAGCCAGTCAACGCGGTGGGCGCATGGCTGAAGCGTGTGGTCAGTGGCTACTACCGATACCACGCGGTTCCAGAAAACCAGCGGGCGTTATGGCGATTCCGTGACCGGTTGTGCGATCTGTGGCGGTCGATGCTTGGCCGTCGCAGTCCACGCAGCCGTCCCAGTTGGACGCGCATTCGCCCGACCTTCGAACGATGGATACCTCGCCCTCGTGTACTGCATCCTTTTCCTGACGTGCGTTTCGACGCCAATCATCCGAGGTAGGAGCCGTGTGCGGTAGTTCCGCTCGCACGGATCTGTACGGGGGGCGGCCAGCGATGTCCGTCCCTACCGTGACCTGAGAGTGTGTCGGAGATAAATAGGCAATCAGCGAAAACCTGTCTGGGCGCGGGCAGGAAGTTCGTATGATTTCCTTATGAACAAACGGTTTCGAGCTTGTAGCCTTGATCAAGAATTTTTGTTGCCCCCTTCGCTACAAGACTGGCTACCGGAAGACCACTTGGCGCGGTTCATTGCGGATGTAGTCAATGAACTTGATATGTCAGCCATCTATGCTGAGTACGAGCGGAAGGACGGGCGCGGGCTGTCGGCTTATCATCCGCTGATGATGACTCGGTTATTGCTATATGGATACTGCGTTGGAATCACCAGCTCTAGGAAAATCGAGAAGGCGACCTACGATAACTTAGCATTCCGCTATCTCTCGGCCGACCAGCATCCCGACCATGATACCTTGGCCGCGTTTCGTCAGGAGCATCTAGAGGCACTGGCTGGCTTGTTCGTACAGGCCTTGAGATTATGTCAGAAAGCCGGTTTGGTGAAGTTGGGCAACGTAGCCATCGACGGCAGCAAGATAAAGGCTAACGCCAGCACCCACCGATCAGTGGACTACCAAAAGATAAGCGAACGCGAGCAACATTGGCGCTCCGAAGTGGAACGATTACTGAGCCAAGCGCAGCAAACAGATCAAGAAGAAGACCAACGTTTTGGCGCCGGCCAATCAGCCGATCCAATGCCCGACGACTTAGCGAATGCGCAAAAGCGCCTGCAGCGGCTCCAGCAGGCTAAGACGGAACTAGAACAGGAGGCAAAAGAGCAGCTGCAAGCCGTTGGCGCCCTTCCCCTGCGTAAACGCGGTCGCCCCAGCAAAGAGGAGCAAACCGGCCAACCGCCAAGGGATCGGAAGCAGCGCGAGAAGGAAAAAAAGCAGCGCCAACGCGCTAGAAAGAATGCCGCTGCACCGGGCCGTCAGTATAACTTCGTCGATCCCGACTCGCGGGTGATGAGAGACAACGGGCAGAAATGCTTTGTGCAGGCTTACAATGTCCAGATCGCAGTGGACGCAGACGCTCAAGTCATCGTGGCCGCCGAGTTAACCCAACAAACCATCGATCGGCAGCAGCTGTTGCCGCTTGTAAAAAGTGTGTGCAGCACCACCCAGGCCATTCCAGCGACCATCACGGCGGATGCGGGTTATTGGGACACGGCCAGCCTTCTGGATCCGTCGTTGAAGGGAATTGAAATCCTGGTTTCGCCTGACTCCAATCCACAATCACCTGGAGCGCCGCTGCCTCCCAGTGCACCTCGCAACGAAGAAGCCGTCCGCATGAGAGAGGCCCTAGCCAGCCAAGAAGGAAAGGCTCGCTACGCCCTTCGAAAATCCACGGTCGAACCAGTCTTTGGACAGATCAAAGAAGCTCGCGGCATCCGTAGATTTCGCCTACGAGGCCTGTCCAAGGTGACCTCGGAATGGAAACTCATCTGCGCTACCCACAATCTCCTAAAACTATTCCGCTTCCGTGCTGCCATCGCCTGCGCATGAGCGATTCACGACAATGTTCTGCCTCTGCATGCCTCTTGCCGTTCCGTCTTCCTCTTGGTAAGAAAAAGACCCCTGGCTGCGGTTCCAAGACAATACGCGGCACCGCAGTACTTATCTCTCCTACTTTTAGACCGATTGTCAGGACTTCTCTCCGACACACTCCGGAGTAATCCCATAATCGGCCACCAGTCTAGTCCAGCGAGCAAACGATGCATCATTGGAAACCTTCGGTGAACTTCAGTCTTTCTTTTCTTTAGAGACAAATAGAACACCTAACGCAGACGCTACGAGACCCTGGAAAGGCCCGAGCCATAGGTTAGAGGTCTTCATGAGTGCGACCGCCTCCGTTGGGGTCTGTGACGCGAAAGGCTGGATCAGAATGGTCAGAAGAACTGTAATCAAATATCCGATCGATAGCCACACGGCCATTTGTGTGAAACTCCTCCGAACGACGGAGCCTGTTGCCAGGGGATCTAGCGCCGTATACGTTAGGACGGTCACGATAAGACCGAGCGTAGGTAAGAGAGTCGGGAGGAACCACCCCCAAACATCCTGTGTAAGGTCACCATAGGCGTGAAGAAGTGACTGAACGACCAGAAGGAGGAACACGAGACCTGATCCGATAAGCCATATCTTGGCTAGCTGGTTACGGACGTCGTCGAGCGAGATCAATTGATTTGCCTTCAACGGCCGTCTGTCGACGGGGCGTGGATTAGTGCTCATGGATTTACTCCAGCAGAGTTGTTCATAAGCGCCGTTAACAATCCTGAGGCAATAAGATGTTCCCTCGCCCCCATTGGACTCGGGATCAGCAGGAGCGGCGACTGGCCATGGCTCTTCTGAAATTCGTAAATCAAGGCTGTGCACTGGTGAGCAGAAGACATCGGTTGTGCTTTCAAGTACGGCGGCAGAGTGTTGTATCCGTCTGCTAACCACTTATTCGCTTCATCGGACGTTATTGTGCGATCTTCGGAGCCAAAAGCTTGGTCTGTTAAGATGAAGACAACGACTCTATAGTATCCTTCATCGACGGCGAAAAGCATTCTCACGTAGTCGGTAAGGGAAAGGGATTGACGATATTTATCGTCGGCTACCCAGCGATTAGGCTCCTCAAACGACTTTCCGTTGGAGTAAATATGCTCCAATCGCGTCACTACTGCCACTCCACCTGGAACGGTATAGTAGCTGATTTCGGCATATCCTTTTGAACTGAGAGCCGACTCCAAATAAGAAGATGCTTGACCAAATGTCTTAGCCTGGGGCAGCGCCTCCTTCGGAATTAGTAATCTCGCAGACGGAGTTGGAGGAGGCCATGGGAATGCTAGAAACTGCGGCCGCGACTCGGGCAGCGGCGGCGGCAACGGCTCCGACTCTGGCGGCTGCGAGACGCTAGGCGCAGGACTACGTGCGCCACGAGTGAGGGTGAAAAAGAGGATAACTATCACGATTGCAGAGCTTGGTAGAAGCACGACTAGCAGACGAGGGAGGGGGTGACGCTCCTTGATTCCACGTGTCAATCGCAACATCACGAGCGCTGGGAGAACGAGTAAAACGAATGCCACCAGGATTGTGAGCATCCATGCACCGACCATCTTAAAAGTATCGGTCACCTTTGCCCTCCGAGGAAGCTCAGGTCAATAAATTCACCGTCCGAGGCTTGCGCAGGATAGACGGAGCTGGACCCAGAGGAAAACGGTTGACCGCGAGACTTCCCCGGCAATCAAACCTTTCACGCTTGCGCCAGTACAAGCACGCTCCAGCTCGGCATATCGCTCCACAGCTGCCCCAAATTTGCCACTGCTCCTATGCAGCCGATGACGGCGCCTGCGAGTTCAGCTCGGTTTTACACAACCTGCCGATAGCTGATGGTGGCCGCACCCACAGAGTCGTTACATAAAGCCGACGGACGGAACGAAACGTACCCCAATGAATGCACGCACTGCATATCAGTACGGTCCTTCTTAACGCGTGGCAAGTTTCGGGGTCCACTACAGTCCGTCCCCCAGTTCCCCGATACCCACACCCCGGAAAACGGCCATAGCTGCTGGTTGCCTATACGCAACGCGCGAGCGTTCGATAAATCAGTTGGCTTCGCTGCAGGGGAGTTTAGACCAACATCTGCCTGCCAGAGAGTTGTCCTCTTTGTTTCGGATACGCAACAGCGGTTATCTCTCTACCGCAACAACGAGTCGGAATATGAGAAGTTTCGAGGAGTTAAAGTTTCGGGGACAGACGCGTAAAGTTTCGGGAGTTTCGGGGGGAGTTTCGTGGAGTTGGACGGAGTTTCGTGGACAGGAGTTTCAGGAGTTTCGGACAGACGGACCTGACAGACGGACCTGACACTTTGGGAAAACCGAGTCACGCTAGGTTTTCAAAAGTGAGTTCGCTTTCGTGAAAGTGCCAACTCCCTCTGTTCACAAAACTTTGTCCACGAAACTTTAATCACTAAACTCTGGCAATGATTCAGTCCGTGCATTTTAAATTCCACCTATCCCCAGAGCATCAGGTAAACTTCCCGTCCCGTCCCCAAGTTCTCCCAAGTAAGATTTTCCCCCAATAAAGCCGTTAACAAAAAAATAGCTTGCCCGATCGTAGAGCTTGGTGGTAAACACGAAGGCCCCCCACTAAGCTGCCCAGGAGGCAGCGTCAAATGAACCATCCCTCCAAGTTAACGCTTGCTGCGTTAGCTCTGTCTGTCTCTGCCTTGATATCTGCCCCCACTGCCTCAGCCGCCACCGCTCCGCCCAAGGTAGCATTCGTTGGAGACTGGCTGACTGACGGTTGGAGTGCCTCGTTTCCAGCCAACTGGATCGACTATGACCAAAGTGGCGGGCTCGCTGCTGCGATAGCACAAAGGCCATCCATTATCCACATTATGGTCGGGTCAGAATATTGGGATGACGACGCGAGCTACAACCTTGTAACCGCCGAACTCGAAACGGACCTGATACAGGATATTACGCAGGCGCAAGCCGCCGGCATTCCTGTAGTAGTTGGCATTGAGCCTTTACAACTCACTGGTTACGAGGCTGTTCCATCCGTGAACCTCATTGTGTACGCCGTGGCGACCAAGTATGGTGTTCCGATCATCAACTACAGCGGTGCTTTCAGTAATGCTCAGGTTGGTTATGGTGGAACCGCTTACGCTTCCGCTGGTGGAACCGCGCTAGGATTTGGCCCATCAGTAGGGCAATTCCCAGGTAGTGGGAGTTTCTTCACACCCAGCACGGGGGCGAGCATTTACTCAGCCAATATTCCAACATCTGCCGGGTACGCGATCATGACCATGATGGCGCAAACGGCCTTCGCAACCCTTAACGCACAACCCAAATCCCTCTATCTGCAGGACACTCTGTTAGAAGGGAATGAATGTGGGGCCTGCAGTTACATTCCTAATGTCAACACCGTGAGTCCAGGAAACACTGTGCAGTTCTACCCGGTGATAAGCTACAGCAACGGCGTATCAGGGCAGGCCGGGTTCAACAGTAATTTCCTCACGGGATCGAACGGAACTTGGACCTCAAGCAACCCACTGGTAGGGTTTGTTAACCAGTCCGGCGAGTTCTGGGCGTTCAACGAGGGCGCAACCACCGTCAAGTTCACCCTCCCCAACGGCGTGTGGAACGAGTGGATCATGTACGTCGGCGCACCCTTTCCCGGATAGAGGCACAGCAGGGAGGGTGCAACGTCACTGCCTGTGCTTAGCTCAAGTCAAGAGCACCAGGTTTGGGCGATTTCGCACGGCACGGCCATCATTCGCTAAACCTCGCCCAGAGTTGCGGGACGAAGTAACCCCCATCCTCTGAGCTGCGGAACTGCATGGGTTTGCGTGGCCAAGGCTGCCTAAAAAGCTGTCGCCTCCCGATTGGAAACAGTTCTTCCTTAAGCTTCCTTAATCCTCCCACAGGAGAAATTCAGCTACTCTGGTGCATGCTTGACCCGGGTGCACGGTGAATAGGTGGACCTCTTCGCGTAAACCTAAACCGGAACAGGCGGAGTAATCCCTAAAGCAAATATCCCCAGTGAGATAATTTCGCTGGGTGCGATGTACACACCCCAGGCGACAACGTTCTCGATCTGGTCGCTTGACACCAATGACGTAAGATAGAACGATTTCATAAAGGGAACTCCGATTTCCGGATCAGGATCCTGTTTTTTCCTCTGACGTTGACAAATCTCATCCACGCGTGAAACGGAATCGGTGGAGCTATCACTAAAAGGTAACTAGCGATGCGAGAACCGCGCGCAGCTTTAGGAGCCATTTTGCTACTTCTGCATTTCTCGACCGCAACGATTACGGAGAAACCGTGCCTACCCAAGCCTTTTCCGCCGACGTTCAGGCTGTTCTCGATGCCTATCTAGCCGCCGCTCAGAAGCCGGCTCCAAAGCCCGTGCTGGTGGACGGTAATCCAGTGCAGGTACCCTACCCATATCCTTCGCCGGAAGATTGGCGAGACCGATGGATCTACTTCCTGTTGGTGGATCGCTTCCAGAACCCCAACGCCGCCCCGAAGTCTATCTGGAACAAGAAGTACGATTTTCGGCAAGGTGGAACTTTCAAAGGGGTTCAAGCCCAGCTCGCTTATCTGCAACAGCTTGGAGTCAATGCTATCTGGCTCTCTCCCGTGCTCAAGAACACCAAACCTGACGGGCCCGGCTTTGCCTACGCCTACCCTGGCTACAACACCCAGGACTATTTCCACCTCGAGGGACGCTTCGCTTCTGACGGCACCGAAGCCACCGCCGAGGTCGAGCTCGTCGAACTCGTTCAGGAGGCCCATGCCCGCGGCATCAACGTCATCCTCGACATAGTCCTCAATCACGCCGGCCGGATCTTTGACTATGTCTGGCAGGGCCAGGTTCAATCGTCTTTTGTAGATGCCACGCTGCTCTATGGTCCGCCGGGTAACGAGCCGCCCATCCAGTGGATGAACGGCTTGGGTTTTCCGCGCGCCGATTGGCAGGACGTTGTGACTCCAGCGGGAGCAGGTGTCGACGACGCGGTCTGGCCCCTGGATCTGCAGAGACCCGTCTTCTTCCGCAGGCGCGGTTCCAAGGTCTCCGATGACCCGGGACCTCCGCTCAATTATGTGCCCGGTGATTTCGACGTTTTGCGCCAACTCGTGGTCGAATACGACGCTTCGGTCGCCGGCCAGGAGCTGCTCCGCGATCAGTACGGCATCTCTCCCGTACTTAGCATCCTTATCCGTGCCTACCAGTACCTGATGGCGAAATACGACATCGACGGTTACCGCATCGACACTGTTAAGTATGTTCGCGCGGACATGATTGCCACCTTCGGTAACGCCATGCGCGAATTCGCCCAGAGCGCAGGCAAGCGGAACTTCTTTACCTTCGGCGAGGTCTACGATTCAGAAAGCATGATCGAGCATTTCGTTGGCCGCGACAGTCCAGCCGACCAGGGCTTTGGCATGGACGCGGCTCTGGACTTTCCTTTGTTCTTCCAACTTCCCGCCGTGATCAAAGCTCTCGGCTCAAATCCGCCGGGAGTAGAAACGATCGCTACCGTCTTCAACAACAGAAAGCTCGCGGAGCAGGGGCAGATCTCATCCCACGGCGAAGCGGGCCAGTACTTTGTCACCTTCATCGACAATCACGACCAGAATGCCCGCTTCAACGCACCCGGCACGCCGCCCGAACAGGTCACCATGGCGCTCGCCTTGCTCTTCAGCCTGCAGGGAATTCCTTGTGTTTACTATGGTACGGAACAGGGTCTCCAGGGAACTATCGACGGGCTCGACGCCGCCGAGTCCGTTCGTGAAGCTATCTGGGGCAACCAGCCCACCCCCTTCAACCCTGCTTGCGTCTTCTACACTCAACTGCAGGCGATTGCCTCAGTCCGCCTGGCTGAGACTACGCTGCGTTACGGCAGACTGTACTTCCGCGAGGTATCCGGAAACGGGCACGATTTCGGTCAGTCGACCGGCGCGGGCGGCGTCATCGCGTTCTCGCGAATCCTCTCCAACCGTGAAGTCCTGGTAATCGCCAACACCAACGGCTCTGGCCCTTTCAATGGGTCGATTCTCTGCGACATCGATATCAACCGCAGTGGCACGACCTTCAAAATCGCGTACAGCAACAAGGGAACTGCCCGCATACAAAAGACCGGCATCAATCCGGGAACGATCTATACAGCGGGTGCTACACCGTTCTCTACGCAGATTGCTTCGCTCCCGGTCTCTCTTGCTGCATGGGAAGTGCAGATCCTTACTCCGCAATAAGACTGTGCACAGGATGCAGACGACGCAAGAGCAGGGAGATCTGTCGGGAGACGGGACTGGGGGACAGAAGAACCGGGGGACGAAAAGTACCCCAATGAATGGGCACACAGCATAGCAGTACGGCCCTTCTCAACGGGTTACGGTTTCGCGAACTTGTGGCGAAGCCCGAAACTGGCGGCGGGCCTGGCTTTGTACCTGGCTCAAGTATTATGGATTGATAGATACTACATAGTTACCAACACATTTCTAATATCGCGTCTGATAAGAGTCTGTGAACAGGTATATTAGTTAGTAACATTTTTGGAGTCAGAATATGACCACAAACAAAGACATCTACGCATGGGCGAATCCAGACAAATCAATCACTGTCAGAGCAATAGACGGCAAAACGCCTGAATTCACAATTGACAGTCAGACCGCAGAGAAGTTGACGGATGATTTACAGAAAGCCATTAGTGCGGCCAAGGTCATTCACCCGGCAACTGAGGCTCCCAAACAAGCAAGTTAACAATGTGCCCACATTGGAGCTAGGCCGGTAAGCCCTTGGCCAGCTTCGCTAGGCTAGCTTAGCTATCTAAAATCCGTCGTCATTGCCGGTCGGCGAATTTTCAGAATTGCGGACAGATGCGAGCGTCGTGCCTGCTGAACACGACTCGTTAAGCGCTTTCTGGGAACTTCTCGATCTCCCAATTGTTTATATGTTTTTCGAGTATCTCTTGCTCCTTCTGCAGCAATGGCAGACGCTTGGAGTCTTTCGGTTGGGGAATATAGCGGATAGAAACATAGACTTTACCGGGTTTCTTCGCTGAGCCTTCCTTCTTCGCATTTCGGTAGGAATGGTCGAGGTTGAGTTGCGCAGCTCGCTCTGCCTCACCCATAGGAAGCACCACGCACAAGTATCCAGAGGCAGTCTTCACACAAACCAGAACAACGACCTGTGCCTTGTAAAAGCTGTCGGCGGCGTTGTACATCGGCCTTTTGCCGTCAATCACCTCCTGGGTGCCAAAGCCGTAATTCACCCACCAGCCATTTTCCTCTGTTGCTCCTTTCACCTGAATCTGCCAGGTCTTTCCATCCTTGGCCGCCAGCAGATCGGCATTGGCGGATGTGCCCTCCTTGTTCAGGTCGCTGACACGGAATCCGTAATATTCCAGTTCGTTCGATACGATACGTTCCGCGATACGCCCTACGTTGTGCCTATTGATTCCAATGGACCCCATACCTGTCTCCCGGCAAAATTCTACAGCCCCGGAATTAAGGGACGTTTACTTGCAATCACGTACAGACGCGGAAACGTCCTGCCTGTCACCAGATTTTTCACCAGATTTTTACTGTCACCAGATTTTTACTGTCACCAGATTTTTACCAGGTTCCCCATCAGGCTGGATGGTGACGGTTACTTCCCCTTCTTTAAGAGCTCGCCGGACAGCGTAAAGATTTGCTCCGCGGCTCGATGAACCTTATCCAGGTCAGGCTGGAACTCCGCAAAGTTTCTGACGTCCCAACCTTCATCTTCGATTTTTTTCAAAATTGCCAATTGGAGTTGTAGCAGACAGATACTCTCCTGCTCGTTTGCCTGTGCGGCGCTCACTACCGTAAACGTATCCGAGCCCGTTGTGGTACACCCTGTCTGGGTGTCACGCACAACCACCGAGGCGGTTACCGCGCCGCCGGCTCCGGGGAGCTGCGTCAGTTCCACCACCTGCTGGGTCAGACTAGCGGCTGTCGCGCCGACAACCGTCCATTGATACGACACTGGATCGCTCCCGAACGGCTCGTCTGTCGCCGTCAAGCTTGCCGTGCCGCCCTCCACTAGCGGCGGCCGGCACAATACGCCTGCCACTGGACGCACAGCCACATTTGGGAAAACCCTTAGCTGCAATATGCTCTGCGTGCGTGGTGCGCTGGCCGGAAGGAGCAAGATCGCTTGCAAAGGCTGACCTTCGCTATCGTTTTGGATCACGTGCGTCTTTGTGTCCATCACCGCCAGCCAGACTTTGCTGAACAACATATAGATCCCCGGGTCGGCGTAGGCCCTCGTAGTTTCCACCTCTACATTCACATGCTCATATGCCGCATAAAACTGAGCATGTTGATAGTCCGCTGGGGTAACGTTCAGATTGGCCGCATCTCCAAGCAAGGGAACAAGCACGGCCTGGGTCTCACCCGGGCTCTCCGCCGAGGTGAAGTTATTATTCGCGGCATAGCTCACCGCAAACGGAGTGTTCGCTCCTCCGCAGTTCGGCGGAAGCGACCTCATCCCGGCCTGAAGTCCCCATCCGATCGGCGGCGTTTCCGGCGCGTACTTCGAAGGGAAAAACCCTTTCAGGTAAGTATTCTCATAATCGTAGCGATTGCCGTTGCCGTCCAATAAAATGCCCTGCATCTCGGACTGCGTAAAGTCGAATTGGATGCGGTATTCCGCGTCTGGATAACTGTCGTCATAGATGTTGATGTACGCCGGCCCGGCCGCAGGATCTCCGCTGTATCCATAGGCAACAACCTGATGGTTGTCGAAGATGTTGTAGTCATCGAAAATCAACGCGATCGGCGAAGGCTTACGCTGATCGAGCAGGCCCGTCAGCTTGGTCCATTCCGGCTTGGTCTTCTTTTGCAGCGCTTTGCCGCCGCCGCCGAGATGCGAGGGCAACATTTTCAGCAGGATGTACCACTCCAGCATCTGGTCCAGCACTCCGCCGGACTTCCAGGAATCCTCAAAACGGCTGAAGATGTAATCTCGGAGGATCTTGGCATTGGGATCGTTTACCGGCGGCGAGTTGTAGTTCCCATTGGCAAATATCCCTTTTGGAATCACCCATCCTTTCATGAAGTAGTCTGTCGAAGCGTAGGCCATGCCACCGCATGCACCGTACATTTGGAAGTCGAGATCCTTGAGCACGTTCTTAGTATTCGTCAGGAATTCCGCAATGAGGCCGATGACGATCAAATCGAACCCGGGAATCAGCGCCTCAGCCAGGCCTATGGCGATGCCTCCGATCCCGAGCAGTTCCGCAAGAATCGCAGGGTCCGTCACCACAGCCTTCACTGCCAGCGGAAGCGAGTTCTCGATAATGCCCCTCACGAAGTTGGCGTAGTTTTGGTCGAGATCCCAACTATTGGCAAAGTCAAAACCATGAAGCTGCGGCCGGAAATCTGTCTGAAAGGACATCGGAGTCGCCTCGATTTAAATGAATAGCAAACGGAACCAAACTTCTGCCGGGAAGAATTCCGTCGTTCGGATAATTTACTACAAGAGATCTATCACTCTTCGGCGCACGAACGCTTCGGGGTAAGAGCGAAAGGAGGTCAGATGGCCTACGCGATTGTCAGAGTGTTGACCACGCGTTTGAATTGCTTCCCGATATGTGCCGCAAAGGCCGCCGAGGCGCTACTCACGCTGCCTATTTCGCCACCACTGCTGAAGTCATGAGCACCGTGGAGGGTAATGTTTTGCGGCGGCTTCTCTTCAAGAAAAAATAGGGTTACCCACAACATGGCGGTGTTCTGTTGCTGCGTTCCGCAGGTCACCCGCTTGACGCTGGAGTAGTTGGCCACTTGTTTCTCGTGTTCGAGGACCTTCCCGCCTTCGATCTGCCAGAGGCCGGCAATGTCGGTAACATTATTGAGACAATCGCGAACGAGCGTAAAGGTCAGAGCCATGGTTAGCTCCTTTCTGCTCTACATAGTGCGATCTGCTCGAAAAACGTTTCAGCCACACGTCAGCCCAGCGCGGAAGAATCTGAGGAGAAAAGAGTTTCGTGGACATCCATGATAGGTAATGGTCAAGGGGAAACGGAGATTCCCGTTGACCCGGCGGAGTAGGTTCCCCGAGTGAGCAAGGGGTTCTGATTTTTGGCTGTCCTCGATCGCTTATCAGGACCAACGCTTTGGCAGCGTGGCCAGACATCCATTTGCGGGAACAGCGCCGAGCAGACGCCGTCCACGAAGATTGAGCTAGAGTAAACCGGCCGGCCTCAAAACAGACGGTGAGGTGTATTGAGAGCCGAAGCCCCCGTGCACAGCCACGAAATACGCGAGGACCGGCCGGTGGATCGCTGACAGATCGAGCATAAAAACTTTGGTAGCCTGAGTGGGTCGAGGAAACGGAAGCGGGCTCTGCTGGAGAGCACCCTGCCAGGGATACTCGACCCGACTCATCGGACCGATGTGTCACCAGGGGGAACCTCTTTGGAGAATTCCCCTTTATGTTAACCAGCTGGGAGTGACCATCGGGCGATAGATCGGCATGCCTGGGAAAACTCCAGCGGCGTCGAACCGGCTGCGTCTTTTCCCTTAAGGGGCTGACGCCAGAGCTGCTGACTCTTTCCGCTTTCTCAGCCTTGCTTTTGGCCGCGGAGGCGGAGTGCGCACCTGAAACGGCTGGCCGTTCTTGTCGGCGGTGGGGAATGCTGTTTTTGCGGCTACGGGTAAGAGGATTCGTACGCTGCCGTTATAGCGTAGTGGCTTTAGTTGGGCTTAGGCAGTGCGGGGAGGCCCCCTTACAGACTTTGCGCCAGCGCAGTCGTGAAAACAACCATATCCTGGAAAACCCTTGCATTGAATGGGTCGGTCACTGCCGCATCCGTCAAGAATCGCGGCATCGTCAGTGTCAGCCTTTCATAAAGAAACTGCATTTGGTGTACCGACGGCCGTCGATCGGGTCGGACGAACGCCTTGGCCTGCTCTCGAAAGACTCCTTCCACCGTGCCGTCATGAATGTAGGGGTCGGTTCCGTTCAGATCCGAAAGCGACTTCTGGATCCGCCAGCTGACCGATTCAAACAAGAACCAAGTGTGATTTCTGCGATTTCGGCTTGCGTGGAAAACCGAAAGCCCGAGTTCAAACGGCATATTGAACCGAGGCGTTGGAGGCGGCGTAGTGTCCAATTCCACTCGCGACATATCGTGAATGGAGTATCGGCAGCTCTCGATGAGAGAAACGATGCGATCCAGCCGTCTCGTGCCGCCCTGAAGCTCCAGCGTAGCGCGGGGGATCAAACCGAAGGCGCAAATTCCACATACATAGGCAAGAAAGGGCGGAGCAAACAAGGAGTCGTAGGGAACGTTCAGGAAAACGAGGTCTTCCGATTTACTTGCCGGTCGTTTTGCGGTGGGCGGCTTTGCCATTGGACCGTGTCGAACTGGATCCGGCTTTCTCGAGCGAACTCCTGGACGCCGATTCACGGGCCCATCGGATCAACTTGCTGGCACGGGCTTTCGAGACACCGAGAACATCCGCCGAACGCTCGGGTGTAGCAAAGGGCGTCGTAATTTCCTGTGCAGCCATACCCTAAGTATTGCAGAAGCCCCGAAGGAAGACAATCTCGCGCCAATAGAAGCCTTTAGCCCGTCGCGCCTTTGGTAGAAGCAGGCGGCAATCCGCTGATGTTGCAATGAATCTCGAGCAACCCGCTGGCTCCGGTGTCAAAGAATCTTGAAAAGATAAGGGACTACTGTTGCAGGCGGTCGACGGCTGCGATGAGACAACGCTCGGACAATCCCGTTCAAGACGTCGTCTAGGCGCTTTCCGACATCTTCTGCAAGAAATCGAAGTACAAGATAGCCGTTCTCCTGCAACAAAGAATCCTTACGCCGGTCGCGCCGGTAAGCTTCGGCACCCGCAAGATGTTGTTCCCCATCCAACTCAACAGCTATACGCGCATCCGCGCACAGCAGGTCTACTTCCATTCGCCCCAAACCATCGAACGGAATCGGCAACTCGACATTCAATCGGAACCGGCCGCTTGTCTCAGGCAGGGTTTCCAGCCGACGAAACAAAAAGAGCTCACTTGCGCTCCTGGCACGATCAGGGCTCTCCGGGCTCGACGAGGGAGTACCGGCCATCTGGGCAAAGAGGTTCGCTAATGGAGGGTCGACACCGTCGAGGACCAACCGCCGTACCGTAGACGAGTATTGACTCTTCCATTGGGACTCGAGTGGAAGCGATACGCTCGGCGGCCAGCCAGGCACAGCACTGGCCGGGAGCTGGATCGTATAACCTACCGCCTCGTAGCCCTTACAGCGACGATCAAACATCCGCGACAACATCGGCACGTCGAAATCGGCATAGTCGTACACCCGGACCTCCCGCTTGCCGTCGTGTAAGCGGTGCAGGCGACCCACATACTGCGCAATGGTGCCACGCCAGGAGATGGGTAACGTAAGGAACAAGGTGTCCAGCCGAGCGTCATCAAACCCTTCGCCCGCGTAGCGTCCTGTTGCCAGCAGGAGACGATCTTCATCGTCATGAATGGAAGCTAGCTGCGCACGGGTCTTCTCAATCTCCTTTCTGCCCATACCGCCGCGGAGCACAACAACATGTTTTACTTCCGGCGCCAACTGGCTTATGAGCTTATCGAGATGATCGTTCCGCTCCGTTAGTACTATCGGGGAACGCTTATCTCGAACAGCTTGCATGATTTCCTGGCATATCATGCGCGTTCGGCCTTCGTCGGAGACAAGCTCATCGGTGAGTTCGCGAAACTGGGCGCGCAGGTCAGGATTAAGAGCACGTAATGCTCGAAACCCGGTCGGCCGGACCAGTACAGCGTGTTCGAATGGCCGGGATGCCGCCTGCTCCCTGGCATTGACCCGATGACGGAGTGGGCCGCACTGCATGAAAATGATCGGATGATGCCCGTCTTTGCGCGTCACGGTTGCAGACAGACCGGTCATGAATCTCGCTTTTGCCTGGCGCGCAACTTGTTCGAAGCTGTAAGCGGAAAGGTGATGGCACTCGTCGACAATGACGTGCCCATAACCTCCAATGATTTCGTCGACTGCTCCTTTGTGGATAAGGCTTTGGATGGTGGCTACGTCGAGGATTCCGGTCGGCCGTCTGCGTCCACCGCCAATCCGGCCGATAGCATCTGGCGGCAACCCCAGAAACATCGACAGTCGCTCGATCCATTGTTCTTGCAATTGACGCCGATGCACTAACACCAGCGTATTGACGGCGCGTCTTGCAATGAGCCACGCGCCAATCACGGTCTTGCCAAAAGCGGTGGTCGCGGCGAGTACGCCCGTCTCGTGGGCAAGCATGGTTTCCGCCGCGAGCCTCTGCTCTGGGCGTAGTTCGCCTTGGAAAGAAACGTTCAGCGCTTTGCCCGAGAAACGCTCGTCTCGCAGGACACACGGGATCTTCAAGTCAGAAAGCAGCTGCCGCAGATCCTCCAGGCAACCACGAGGCAATCCGAGATGACGCGGGTAATCCCGTGCACAGCCGACGATTCGGGATATTTCGTATGTGGGTAGACGCATCGCTTGCGCCCGATAGAATTCCGGATTTTGAAACGCTGCCAGCCGGATGAGACGGTTGCGAAGACCAGGAGGCAAGAGGTGTTTATCAATGAATATTTCGCTGCCTAGAACCAACTCCAATTCTTTCGGCAACGGACCGGCTATCGGTCTTTCCCTACGGCGCGGCTCCGTGGCGACCCAAGGAGGGACATCATCTTCCTCCCCGCTCAGATGAAGACGCACCCCAATCACGCGTCCCTTAGCTTCCGCCTTGCTGACGAACTCTTCCACTTCGCTACGGCTGATTCTGCGAACCTCTGACAGAAAAGCCCATTGATCGTCATACGGAGAAAGGTTGTCGCCGAGAAACACGCTGTTGGCCAGCTGCCTTGGCTTCCTTTGCAGCGGCAGTGCGATCAGGCTGCCAAAGCCGCCTTGCGGAAGTGTGTCTTGATTAGGGAAAAACCTGTCATACGAATCCAAGCCGACATCTGGCCGGCGCTCCATCGTTTCCGTCAAAACAGACGTAGCGAGCTTTCGGGCAAGCGCAGCTGGAATGGCTTCGTTAAAGAACAGCCAGACATGGCCGCCATTTCCGGAGCGAGACCTCTCCAGGGCAGCCGGGAGATTCATTGCATGACAGGTCTCGATATATGCCGTTGCATCCTCCCGCCATGTTGCTTTGTCGAAGTCCGCAACAACGAAAAAACACGTCTCGTCCAATAGCATAGGGTAGACGCCCATGGTGAAATCCCAGCCGTTGCCATCCTGCCCGGAGAGATGACAGCGAATGACCTCATCCGTAACTGGCAGAAAGCGGCGATGCGGACACTCCGCGCATTTGACTTTCGGCTTTTCGCATACGCCCTTGACCCACTCATTTGCGCAAGCAGGAGCGTAGCCGGATTTCCCCGTCTTGCGGCTCTCGAAGCGGCGTGGATAGACATCCTCACGACCGCGGAAAAGCGATCGGAACAGCGTGATCTTGTCTTCCGGGGACGAATGACGATGAATGCGCGTATTCGCTTCCATGGCGTGGGTGCCGCTGATGCTAGGCCTGCAATCATAAATTGCGCTCAAGGGTTCTGTGAAACTGGAGAGATAGGGGACATGATACCTATCCCCGTCTGCTTTCTCATCTGAAATCCTGGCTGGAAAACGAGAGAGTCAGGGACGGCATGGCTATTGCAATAACTTTAGCTGCTTGGCGCTAACGCTGGCTGCCGGCGTGGGTCCTGGGGCACGCCGTGCAATCCGCCGTCCGAGTATGCGTTCTAGCCCGGTGACAAACTCCGCAGTACCAACCGGACGCCCGGTGCTCTCAGCGCGGCGAAGGGCAGCAAAGGCCTCATCTCGGTCCTCAAGGAGCAAGTCCGCAAAGCAGGACACGCGATCGAGCACCGCGCGGACCGTCACCAACCCATCATCTTTTCCCACCAGTGGGCTCGTACGCTAGACCACGCCCAATCCGCCGCACACCCCACCAAGCCGGCTCGCACCGGATTCAGGCTGACATAGGAGACCGCCGCCAGCAGATGCAACTCGTCCATGGCAACCGAAGCAAACCGGCTCTGAAAGAGGTGCCCCGTCCATCGCCCTCTGGCATTGATGAAATTGGTGTAGCGCCGATGCGCTTCTCCCACTGCCAGCCCTAGACCATCCGCTCGCGTAGGAGTGAGAATGAGGTGAACATGATTGGGCATGAGACAGTACGCCCACACCTCGACTCCGGCCTTGCGCGTCTGCTCAGCCAGCAAATCTCGATAAACTTCCTGGTCGCCGTCCTCAAAAAAGATCGCCTCCCGACGATTCCCACGCTGCGTAACGTGATGCGGAAGGCCGGCAACCACCGTACGCGCCAATCGTGCCATGGGGAAAATTAACACGAATGACGGAAGCGGGGATAGGTATCATGTCCCCCTATCTCTTCCCAAGCGCGCCAATTGTAGCGCCGCATGAAATTATTGTAGTGGTAATCTCGGTTATTTATCAAATAGTATACAGCGGCACACGGACAAGAGTTTCGGACAGGAGTTTCGTGGACAGACGGACCTGACACTTTGGGAAAACAGAGTCACCCTATTTTAAGAGTGCGTTCGCTTTCGTGAAAATGCCAAACACGGTCTGTCCACAAGACTCCGTACTGCCGGGGGTGTTGGCGGCCTTGCCGGTGGGCGGCGTCACCGTCGACGGTGGTACTGGCAACAACATAAATATGACAGCGGGAAGCGCAACAGTCTCCGACGGGATCCTAATCACTCCAGCCGTTGTGCAATGCGAGTATGTGGGTGCCCTGCCGTAGGTTAGTCTGCAGCTCGCGCTATTGGCCCCAGAATTTCAGAATTTAGTCGTCAATATAGTCGTCACCACAAAACTGTAGCGGGGCAGTCGGGGGTGGCGGAGTGGCCGCGGGGGCCGTTCCCTTAATACCATCGCCGAGAGCACCTTGTTCCCACCCCGGCGTTCTTGACGCGATCGTGCGCAACAGCTTTCTAGCCGCCTTTTAGATTTGCACGCATACTAAGTCATCAATTCCCAGATGAGCTTCGGGCACCGACAAAGCTGCTAACAGATTCCGGACCCGAATTCTACGACCTGTGGCACGGCCACGCCGTGCATCGTGCCGCATAAGCATGGAGATATCTATGAGGAATCCATGGAATGGAAAGGCCGTCCTCGAAGCCTTCTGGTGGAACTGCGCTAACTCGAGCTACTCCAACTGGTACACGTACCTGGCCAAGCTCTGCCCGCGCATTGCCGCCATGGGTTTCGACGGCATTTGGACCCCACCGCCCTGCAAGGGTAATGGCATTACCCAGAACATGGGGTATGCGCCCTACGATTATTACGACATCGGCCAGAAGAACCAGCAGGGCGGTGTCGCCTCCTGGTTCGGCCCCCAGGATGACTTCCTCCGAATGATCGCCGTTGCCCATGCCAACGGTCTCGAAGTCTATCCCGACGTCGTTCTTGACCACTGCGACGGTGGCAACTCGAAGACCTACCAGCCCGCCGGCTTCGCAGCCACCGGTCGTTGGCCACGCTCGTGGTTTGACTTCCACGCCAACCCCGCCCATGAGAACCTCTCTGGAGACTGGTGCCCAGGCCCCGGCACCAACTTCGGAGATGACTTCTGCTATCAGGGCCGTTGCAGCGACTCCGGCAACGCTGACCCCAACTGCTACGCGCGCGCACAGGCCCGCGCATGGTTCACTTGGTTCGTCCGCCAGACCGGCGTTGACGGCTTCCGCTTCGACGACGTCAAGGGCTTCCCCCCCGAGGTCGTCGAAGACGTTCTGTACAACGCCATGGGTCCGGGAATCGAATACTTCTGCGTCGGCGAGTTTATCGGCGGCACATCCGACCTCGATAACTGGGCGGCAGCCACGCTCAACCGTTCCGGCACCTTCGACTACCCCTTCAGAGATGCTCTCGTGGGCCTGGTATATTCCAACGGCTTCTTCGACGTCGGAAGCCTCCCCTCGCTCCAACAACAGAACCGCACCAAGACCGTACCCTTCATCAACAATCAGGATGTTTGCCGCGGCGCCTATTGGGACTCATCCGGCGATAAAATGCAGGAACATACATTTAGCCCTAACTTCAACAACTTCAAGCTAGGCCCATCGATCGACCCTGACAACTGGCGCACACCTCTCGCCTATGCAGTCGCCCTAACCGTCGACGGTAGTCCTCAGTTCTTTTACGACGATCTCTTCCAAAACTATCCAGCCGAAAGGGCTTCTGCCTCGGCGGCCACCATCCCCACCCGTCCCTGGGTCGAGAACCTCGTCTGGTGCCACCAGAAGCTCGCCTTCAAAAGCGGCGACTACTTCGTTCGCTACCAGGACTCCCAACAGCTCCTCATCCTCGAGCGGGGGGCGCGCGCCATCGTCGCAATCAACAACGACGGCGTCAACTGGCACAACGCCTGGATCTCCACCGCCTTCTTCCCCAACACCCAACTGCACGACTACAGCGGCTCGCGCCCCGACGATATCTGGACCAATCAGGATGGTTGGGTGAATATCGCCGTGCCCCCGCTTTCCTACTCCATCTGGGGCCCCGCTGGCGTCACCGGAGGCTTCTCTCCTGCGCCCCGCCGCACCGTCCAGCAGTTCGAGATGGCCGACGACCTCGGGGACAGCAACCCCGCCACTCCTCAATACGGCGGAAATGTCATCCCCGTCACCTATCGCAATGCGGGAGCCATCTGGCCTGCTGCCGGCTCAACCGTCAACCTTTTCATCTACGCGGATACACCCCAACAGGTCGACGCCCTGATCGTTTCCCCGGCCGGCGCACCCGCTGTCCCTGCAATGAGCGGTGCGGCCGGCCCGCTTGCCCCGCTCACGGCGAGCTTTACGGTATCCACCGAAGGCAGTCACCTCATAACCGCTCGGCTCTCCGCCGCCGGTTCACCTTCCGCACGCCTCTTCATCAAGGTCGATTATCTCGGGCCCTCGTCGTCGCTACTCTTCTGAGCGCACTTTGCGCTCCTCGAAAGTCGTCGGACCTTACCGTTTCTCAGTACGAATAACACGAATGACGGAAGCGGGGATAGGTATCATGTCCCCGATCTCTCTGGAGAAACTTGCAGATGATCTCTCTGGAGAAACTTGCAGATGAGGTTGTTGGAAATAATTTCGAGGTTGCGATGGCCCCTTTTTTTAGGACGGGCGCGCTTTAGTAAGTGAAGGCGTTGAGTGACACGCCCAAAAGGAGAACTCCAATGAAAAAGAGAACCAATATCGTCCTAGCCGCTTCCATGTTCGCTCTGACTCTGGCAGCGGTTCCGCGGCACGCATCAGCAGCCACTGATATTTATTTGCAGTTGGACGGAATCAAAGGCGAATCGCAGTCAATCATGCCTTGGGTCTCCATCGCCCTATCATTGATTGCCTGAATATCAAGGTAAACAAGGCACCTCATCAAAGGGGTGGCTTTAGGTTTGAGGCACGATGCCGGTAATTGTAGCGTGCGTCAGTCATGCGGCTTGAATGAAAGCACCTTTGCAGTTCGCTTCTGACGACGGTTGTAGGAGAGCGGCCGGCTGGCCAAGGGCAAGCAGGACGGCAAGCAGACGGCAAGCAGGACGGCAAGCAGGAGGCAAGCAGGACAGAGGCAAGCAGGACAAGAGGCAAGCAGGACAAGAGGCAAGCAGGACGAGGCAAGCAGGACAGACGGAAATGACCCTAATCGAAAAGCGCCTGTTTGGGGTACACTCCATGTGTTTCCTTTAGGGTCATTTCCGTCTGGTACCATTTCCCATTGACCGTCACGATCCCATCTCCCGGTCGCGCCAACGTTTAGCTGGGCAAACAGGGGATGTCCACGCTAAATTCGCTCAGAGGCACGGCACGATGCTACAAAGCGACGCTCTTCATGGAATCATCCCTTGGATTGATGGCCTTTCTTTTGTCGGCATCGTAGCAGGAATTGCAAAAGGCTCTGACTGGTTGGACAGTATGCTGAACGACGCCGGTAGGGTAGCCATCACCAAATGGCTCAAGAACGTTCCGCCCGATGAGCAAGATGACTCGTGGCCGGTAGCTCTTTCAGGGTTAATAGACAGAGTGTTCGGTGAGCGCCCATTCTCCTTGAAGTTTATTGCTCGTTCATTTATCGCATCCTTCATTGCTGTGTGCCTTGTATTTTTGCTTTATATACGGTTGCACCTGCGGAAGAATATTGACTTAGATGACGCTGTGGGTTTTCTCGAGTTTTCTCTCTCCATTAGCTTGATACCGGACTATTTTTCCCTACTAGTCAGTAGATCCATCATAATGCTGATCCCTCGCAATCCACGATTGTGGCGCATCGTCTTCCTCCTCATTGCTGATGCAATCATAACCTCCTTCATTTCTATATTAGGCATCGTCCTCGGTTCAATGTTAACGATTGCTTACGACTTGAGATCTGGTATTGGTTTTCACCTGGCGTTTATCACCGTTTTCAATAGGCTCACAAGCGACCTGAGTTTGTCAGCGTTCCGGTCACACGTCGACCTTGCTTCAGATTCCGCGAGTCCGTTTGCAATTTTCTTTTATAGTTCGTTTTTTACCTCAGTTTGGCTCTGGTTGTATGTCACATCGGGATTTGCTATAAAGGTCAGCCGCAGAATACGATTCATTTGGGGGCGGTTTAATAAGTACCTCGACATCGACAAGAAGCCTCTCGCATGCGTCGGTAAGGTAAGCGCCCTTCTCGTGGCTAGCCTCTGGCAGTATTTATCGGTCTGGAACATGCCCTGCATTATCTAGCAGGTCACTAAAAACCAACAAGCTTGCAGCAGTGCAAAAGTTTAGGGAAAAAACCGGTGACAGACAGAACGTTTACTTGCAATCACGTACAGACGCGGAAACGTCCTGCCTGTCACCAGATTTTTACCGTCACCAGATTTTTGTCACCTGTCACCAGATTTTTATCCAGTTCCCCATCGGGCTGGATGGTGACGGTTACTTCCCCTTCTTTAAGAGCTCGCCGGACAGCGTAAAGATTTGCTTCGCGGCTCGATGAACCTTATCCAGGTCAGGCTGGAACTCCGCAAAGTTTCTGACATCCCAACCTTCATCTTCGATTTTTTTCAAAATTGCCAATTGGAGTTGTAGCAGACAGATACTCTCCTGCTCGTTTGCCTGTGCGGCGCTCACTACCGTAAACGTAGCCGAGCCCGTTGTAGTACACCCTGTCTGGGTGTCACGCACGACCACCGACGCGGTTACCGTGCCGCCGGCTCCGGGAGCTGCGTCAGTTCCACCACCTGCTGGGTCAGACTATCGGCTGTCGCGCCGACAACCGTCCATTGATACGACACTGGATCGCTCCCGAACGGCTCGTCTGTCGCCGTCAAGCTTGCCGTGCCGCCCTCCACTAGCGGCGGCCGGCACAATACGCCTGCCACTGGACGCACAGCCACATTTGGGAAAACCCTTAGCTGCAATATGCTCTGCGTGCGTGGTGCGCTGGCCGGAAGCAGCAAGATCGCTTGCAAAGGCTGACCTTCACTATCCTTTTGGATCACGTGCGTCTTTGTGTCCATCACCGCCAGCCAGACTTTGCTGAACAACATATAGATCCCCGGGTCGGCGTAGGCCCTCGTAGTTTCCACCTCTACATTCACATGCTCATATGCCGCATAAAACTGAGCATGTTGATAATCCGCTGGGGTAACGTTCAGATTGGCCGCATCTCCAAGCAAGGGAACAAGCACGGCCTGGGTCTCACCCGGGCTCTCCGCCGAGGTGAAGTTATTATTCGCGGCATAGCTCACCGCAAACGGAGTGTTCGCTCCTCCGCAGTCGGAGGAAGGACCGCATCCCGGCCTGAAATCCCCATCCGATCGGCGGCGTTTCCGGCGCGTACTTCGAAGTGAAAAACCCTTTCAGGTAAGTATTCTCATAATCGTAGCGATTGCCGTTGCCGTCCAATAAAATGCCCTGCATCTCGGACTGCGTAAAGTCGAATTGGATGCGGTATTCCGCGTCTGGATCACTGTCGTCATAGATGTTGATGTACGCCGGCCCGGCCGCAGGATCTCCGCTGTATCCATAGGCAACAACCTGATGGTTGTCGAAGATGTTGAAGTCATCGAAAATCAACGCGATCGGCGAAGGCTTACGCTGATCGAGCAGGCCCGTCAGCTTGGTCCATTCCGGCTTGGTCTTCTTTTGCAGCGCTTTGCCGCCGCCGCCGAGATGCGAGGGCAACATTTTCAGCAGGATGTACCACTCCAGCATCTGGTCCAGCACTCCGCCGGACTTCCAGGAATCCTCAAAACGGCTGAAGATGTAATCTCGGAGGATCTTGGCATTGGGATCGTTTACCGGCGGCGAGTTGTAGTTCCCATTGGCAAATATCCCTTTTGGAATCACCCATCCTTTCATGAAGTAGTCTGTCGAAGCGTAGGCCATGCCACCGCATGCACCGTACATTTGGAAGTCGAGATCCTTGAGCACGTTCTTAGTATTCGTCAGGAATTCCGCAATGAGGCCGATGACGATCAAATCGAACCCGGGAATCAGCGCCTCAGCCAGGCCTATGGCGATGCCTCCGATCCCGAGCAGTTCCGCAAGAATCGCAGGGTCCGTCACCACAGCCTTCACTGCCAGCGGAAGCGAGTTCTCGATAATGCCCCTCACGAAGTTGGCGTAGTTTTGGTCGAGATCCCAACTATTGGCAAAGTCAAAACCATGAAGCTGCGGCCGGAAATCTGTCTGAAAGGACATCGGAATCGCCTCGATTTAAATGAATAGCAAACGGAACCAAACTTCTGCCGGGAAGAATTCCGTCGTTCGGATAATTTACTACAAGAGATCTATCACTCTTCGGCGCACGAACGCTTCGGAGTAAGAGCGAAAGGAGGTCAGATGGCCTACGCGATTGTCAGAGTGTTGACCACGCGTTTGAATTGCTTCCCGATATGTGCCGCAAAGGCCGCCGAGGCGCTACTCACGCTGCCTATTTCGCCACCACTGCTGAAGTCATGAGCACCGTGGAGGGTAATGTTTTGCGGCGGCTTCTCTTCAAGAAAAAATAGGGTTACCCACAACATGGCGGTGTTCTGTTGCTGCGTTCCGCAGGTCACCCGTTTGACGCTGGAGTAGTTGGCCACTTGTTTCTCGTGTTCGAGGACCTTCCCGCCTTCGATCTGCCAGAGGCCGGCAATGTCGGTAACATTATTGAGACAATCGCGAACGAGCGTAAAGGTCAGAGCCATGGTTAGCTCCTTTCTGCTCTTTATAGTGCGATCTGCTCGAAAAACGTTTCAGCCACACGTCAGCCGGGGTAACCCCCCATCAACAAGTCCTGCTCATGTACGGCTAATATGTGGAGAGCATCGACTAAGCGCCGAAGAATTAAGTTCCCTGGCCCTCCCCCGGATCATTCTTCTGTTTGGGCCCGCGTTTTTGCGGGACTAGGCGACGCTTGGCTTCCCTTTCAAGCGTTCGCGTGAGCTCTGCCGACCCCAGTGGCTGCGGCAGTGGAGATTCAGGTCCAGTGCCCCTCACGAAGTGAGTCTGGGAGGGCGAGTGGATTCATGCCTACTTTCTGGAAGAGCGCTTTCATCTGCTCAGGCGTTCCGGCCGGTTTCAGGTCCGGTGGTGGGATCGCGCGGGTCTTAGCGGGAACGCCGAATTCTGTAATCACACGCTCGAAGCCGCCAGGCAGGTAGAAATTGAGAAGCCGTGCCTCCGCCGAATCGATTCGGAAACTGTGGACGCAATGGGCAGGGATATATGCGAGAGCTCCGGCCTTCGCATGGAACCTCTCGGCTCCTGCGATCATCGTGAGTTCGCCTTCGACGACATAGATCAACTCATCCTGCTCATGCGTATGCGGCGGCGGACCCGCGTCCTTGGGGCAGAGCTCCTCCATGAGCGAGTACGAGCCGCCGGTCTGTTCCGCGGTTGCGAGAATGATCCACAGGATTCCCTGCGACCAAAAGGCTGGAGCGTTGCTCACGTTGATCCCGTATGGCTTGATCGGGTTGACGGTGCTCGGCTTGGTAACCATGTTCTCTTTTGTTGGGGGATCCGCAAAGGGAAGCGCGGAGCCACCGATCTGGCCGAACTCGCGCGAGCATTCCTCGACCATCCAACGCGGGGGCATGGGAGTCGAACCTGGAGTGGGCGGTTTGCGCTCCGCCGCGGGGGTTGCGATGCTCATCAGCAGCATTTCAAATCCACCGGGAGTGTAGAAGTTCAGGAGGCGTGAGCTGGGAGCATCCACGGTGAAGCTGTGTTCGACCAGCCGGGGTACTGAAACCAGAGTGCCTGGTCCGGCCTCAAGGGTCTCCCCGCCGGCATGAAATGTGCAATGGCCTTCAAGGATATAAAGCCCCTCGTCGGAAGGGTGGCTGTGCGTAGGGGGTCCACCGATTCCCGTTCCACAGACCTGCTCGATGAAACAGAAGTTGCCGTTTGTAAGAAAGCTGCCTGCCAAAGGCATCCAGAGATTGTCGATCAGCCAGAAGGCCGGGCTGTTTTCGTTCGTTAGCACGTACGGAGCAACTGGTTCGTTCATGCGGTACTCTCCCTAAGCCGCAGTATTAGATGCCACAGAGGAGCGCCTGAGTGGCTGCTCTGGTGCAAAACTGATTTTCATCGTTTGCCTATCCCAGCCCTTTACGTAGCTCCCAGTGGGAATTTCGGGGCAGTTGCGGCGCCCGGTTCGAGCTTTTGACATGGAGTTTCGGGGACGAAAGTTTCGGGAGGCAAAGCAGGAGGCAAAGCAGAGGCAAAGCAGGAGGTAAAGCAGTCCAGACGGAAATGACCCTAATGGAAAAGCGCCTGTTTGGGTTCACTCCATGTGTTCCCTTTAGCGTCATTTCCGTCTGGTCCTGCTTTTATTCCTCAACCTTCACCCTACCGGTGCTCAGGGTGTGCAGCCACTGCAGCCGACATTCATGACCCACTGGTTAAATTTCACTCCTGTTGGGGACGTATAGGTGATGGATGCAGTTCCCGGAGAAAGCGCGAACGCAAATCCTGTCTGGGTAACGTACATCACCAATGGGTTGCTTGAGGTCCAGGTACCGGTCGGCCCGGCAAAGGTGGCGTTGACGAAAGGCGCAACCAATGGATTGTTGTTGTACCAACCGTACGGAGTGAACTTGAGTGCATTCCCCGCAGTTATGCTGTTTACGTTTGAAAATGATTGGTTCGTGTTCGCGTTGGGCGCCGTAATGTTCTGTAGATAGCCCCCTCCTGGAGCCTGCCCCAAGGTACTGAGAATAGCCACCTCTGCCATCTGGGTCATCAGTGCGTAGCCAGCAGCGGTAGGTGCCATGAACGAAAGCCCCGCTGATGCTTGGCCAAGGTACTGACCGGAACTAATGCCACCACCAGTAGAACTAGCAAACTGGGATAGGGCGTCTGCGTAATTGATAACCGGGATATTATTCTGTGCTCCGAAGGCCGCGACGATGGCGTTAATCCCCTGCGGATATTGCGGGGACGCGCTTGCCCAGGCCGTCGACTCCATTCCCAGGATCACCTGGATGTTGGCAGCTTTGGCCATACTAACCATCCCTTCCAAATTAACCAGAAAGTTCGGATACACGTAGCCAACCGCTTGAGTCTCGTCATCGTCATTGGCTATGTCATCCACGCCAACCATGATGTGAACGATGGCCGGATGAAGGTCAATCACGTCAGCTTGGAATCGAGCGAGCGTACCTCCGGACGTTCCAGCGCTGCAAGACAAGAAACAGTATGTAGAAACTGGTGAGTCCCAACCCTGGTTGATCCATGTCGAGTTGGCAGCAAAGGACGGGGTAGTGCCCCACGCATACGTGAATTGGTCGCCGATGAAGACGACTTTAGGTTGTGCGAATAGTGAGTTGGAGCCTACCAACAGTGAGACTACGAGCAGGAACTTGGTTGCAGCTTTCATTTGACCCTCCATAGAATCCAAAGCGATTTGAGCTAACGCGCTGATATATGGCATGCCGCGGGCCAAACGCCAAACCGCCTCCTCAGCGGGTATCCTCGTTGCTTTCCAACAACTTACGCGGCAGCCGCCGGCTCGGTTGCGGCAAAAGAGTATCTGAACGGCTACCCGACGGAACCGGTTGGTTCCTTTCCGGTGAGGATTACGTGGAGTTTCGGGGTGCGCTACAGTACACCCTGTAATGCACCCCGAAGATGAGACGCGCCGAGTTCCGTTAATTGGGGACACTTCAGCGGACTGGTAGCCATTCAGTCGCACCACACGCTGGAAACACACGGCATCTATAGCCTTATTCGCAACCCCAGCTACCTGGGAATAGTTATCAAACATGTTGGGATGGGGACGGGCGTTTCGCGGCTGGTCCGGCGTTGCGATCGCTTTGCTACTGATGGTGCCGCTCATCCCACGCATTCACTCCGAAAGCGCCTTCTGCGAGGACACTTCGGCGCCGAATACGATGCCTACGTCAAGCGGACCTGGCGGCTAATTCCGGGGATCTATTGAGGAGAACTGGCGCTCTTTCATCATTGAACCCCTCCGCAAAACAGGGTAGAGGCAAAGCCAACTTCCCTGTTGTAATGCTGGCTGCAGAGTCCAACTGATGCCGAAGAAATCCTGGCGGCAGTTGAAGCTGCTCTGAAGACGGTTGAGGAAAGCCCATGTAACGACGGCGGCCTGAGAACGCGCCTCGGTCACTCTCGATTATTCGCTGTTCTGACACGGCTTGCCTGCATCGGTGGGCACGCTTTGTTCCGGCCACATTGCAAACAACGACAGACGATCGCTGCTTCGGTCAGAGACTGCGAACATGTAAAACTCAAAAGCGCCATCGGTTGATATCTCAATCTGTTCGATCCCGGCGTCTGCCGCGAAGTTGTGTTGGCTCAGGAAAAGCTCGATCTCAGCCGAGCTCGGCCGGGAGTCAGAGGATATGCCGCCTTCACTCACACGGCTGATACTCCTCGTCATTTGCTTCAGTTGGGAAGGCAGCTTGTTCAGATCTTTTGGTTCGTCCATGGCCCAACTCCTTAAAACTTTGCTACTGAGATAAACACCACCCACACTGACATGTTGCGTCGTTTTGTACCAAAGCACACGCGTCAATTCACCTCATCCATGCCATTATTGGCCGCTGGAAGGGGGCATTGAAGGGACGGCATTGAAATCCAGGCTGGCCCCGAAACCCTGTCCCCGAAACCCCCGCGTCACCCACGCCCCGGTGATACGGTGAAGAAATGCAGATTCCTGCCGAACTACGCTTGCAACGCGCGCAGACTTTCGACGAGATCGCCGAACTCTATGACCAAGGTCGGCGTGAGCCACCTAGCTGGCTCTACGACACGCTCTTTTCTTCCTCGGGGCTCGACCCCGTCCATACGCAAATCCTCGAGATCGGCTGTGGCACAGGCAAATCGACTCTGCCCCTGGCTAGGCGCGGATGCCATGTCGTCGCGCTTGAAATGGGCGCGAAACTCGCACGCCTTGCGCGCCAGCATTTGGCGGCCTTTCCGAAGGTGCAGATCATCAATGCGCGCTTCGAAGATTGGTCGGCCGCCGAACCATTCGATCTCGCGCTCGCCATCACGGCGTGGCACTGGCTCGATCCCGTGGTGCGCTATCAGCGAGCCGCTGCAGCCATGAAAGCCGACGCAATTCTTGCCTTCTCGATCAGCGAGCACGCCTTTCCTCCGGGCTACGATCCATTTTTCGAGCAGATACAGGATGGCTATGAAGCCATCGGCGCCGGTAGACTGCCGTGGCCTCCGCCGCCACCCGAATCGATTGCCGGTGCGCGCGCAGAGATTGAACAGACCGGTCTCTTCGGGGACGTGCGCGTAATCCGGCGGCTCTGGATTGAGGAGTTTACTGCGGACGAACACGTCGCCCTGATGCGCACTGCCTCGGACCACCAATTGATGGAGCCGGTAAAGCGCGAGTGGCTATTCGACCAGATGCGTCGCCTGATCCAAGCGAGACCCGCAGGACGTATTCTCAAACACAATCTCACGCTTCTGCATCTGGCCCGCCGCTTGCCCTAACCACGTTACTTGGTTCCCCCGGCCCCAGTTCCCAGCAACGTAATCCCCACCAACTGCTCAAACAGTCGCTCCAGCCTATCCGCGAGCGAATCGTCTTCCGTAATAATCCCGGTATGAACCGCCGACGTCTGAATGATCGTGCTACGTGGCGCGATCAGCCACTGGAAGCGTTCTCTCTGCGAGAGCTTTGCGATTGGTCCAGCCGTCTCGTCGCCGGCACAGATACGTACTACGGCGTCCGCGTGCTGCTTCACGGTTTCGAGGTCGAGCATCGGCCACAGCATGCGCAGCCGTCCCTCGTCGACGTGCACCTTGGCCTCGAGCAGACGCTTCTCCAAACAAAAAACGATCACGCCGATATTGAGGAACTCCTGCCGCTCGACGCGTGGGACCACGCGCAGCACGGCGTAGTCAAACGACGCTTTGGTGAGCACGGATCGCCTCCTGTTCGAAGTTTACTGCTGTCGCCAGCCGGTGACTCAGGTACGCGAAGTATTGTGCGCGGCGCTGCTCGGCGGGCGCCAAGCCGGAAGCAATCCAGGCATCGGGGACTTGGTCGAGAATCGCGCGCAGCACGGCAGGCGTAAGCCGTTGATGGGCCAACGAAGACGCGTCCGCAATCGCGCTCGCCCACGGCAACAGCACATGCTTGCTAATCACCGCAAAGGGCGACTCCGCCTTCTCTTCCGCCGTCTCCCAGTTGTGATGGAAAAACAGGGCGGAGCCGTGGTCAATGAAGTACAGCGAATGGTGCCACATCAGCAGGTTCGGGTTATGCGGAGTGCGGTCTACATTTTGCACGAAGGCGTCGAACCAGACTGCCATGGAAGCGATCTCGGGCGTCGCACGGTCGCCCGCCGCAGGGTCAAACGTCGTCGAGCCGGGCAGATAGTCGAGTGCAAGATTCAGCCCGGTGCTGGCGTTGAGCAGATGACGAATCTCTGCGTCCGGCTCGTTGCGTCCGAGCGCTGCGTCGACCTCGGCGAAGACCAGTTCCGGCACTTTCAACCCCAGCGCGCGGCCGATTTCACCGGCTACCAGTTCCGCGACCAGCGCCAGCGGTCCTTGCCCCGCTCCGCGGAACTTGACCACGTAGAGCCCGAGATCATCCGCCTCGACGATCGCGGGCAGCGAGCCGCCCTCGCGCAGGGCGAGCACGTAGCGGATAGTCTGGACGGTACGCAGCATCCGTTTAGTGTATCGGTCTCAGGACCAGGGCGTGGAGGACACCCTTCCGGCCCGTGGTCCCTTGGCCTGTGGGAGTGGTGGTAAACCTGCTTTTGGCCTTCAACTCACTCATTTCTCTGAAGTGGATCAAGAGCCCGAATGGCGTGGACCTCGTTCGCCGCGTCCAAGACTCATGAGGACTGGGGCTCATGAGGACTGGGGCTCACTCGCTTCCATGGGAACGATTGGAGCACTGTTCGCCGGCACGAAGGTTCGACTGGGCCTTGACAGGTAATACTTACCCTTCTCTCGATACCAGCAGCGGATTGCCTTCTGTGCCGGCAGCTCGACCGCCCGGCGCACGCATGTCGCCGCAGCGATGGCGCACAGAATTGCCGCCAGTATCGCGATGTTTGGATTCCAGCCCCGGCCTTCCAGCTTTTCGATTATCCAGTAGCCGGCGATCTGGTGTACCAGGTAAAGCGAGTACGAGATTTCGCCTAAAACTAGCAGCGGCCAAACATTGAGGAAGCGCAGCCTTGTCTCGGCGATCAGCCAGACTGCCAACCCAAAGCCAGCCGTCATGACCATAAAACAGCAAAGCGTCACGTTGCCCGGATTGTCCGAAGGGCCAAACAGATTCATGGCATAAGCCAGCAACGCGGTTGACATAGTCAATTTGGTAGCGCGCCGTTTCGCTATCAGGTAGATCATCATGCCAAGCACAAAAAAACTGACAGTAGTCCGCGTCAAGAATCACCCCGAAGCGTGCGTGGCGCGCATCGAATCCTGAAACTTTCGCAGCCAGTGCTACCCCGAGCCAAGCTAAGCAGGCCCACTCCATGCGGCGTACCCGCAGGACAAAAAACGTAACCGCCGCACCGGCATAAAAGAGAACTTCAAACGTCAGCGTCCAGTAGGATGGATCGATGGAGACAATAGCCAACGCCCTATTCATCATCAGGGCGTTGAGCAACGCATCTCTTACAGTCAGCTTCAGTGGATTGAAGTGTTGGAAGAGAATAACCGAGCCGGTAAGCGCCGCACATGCCATATAGGGCGGCCACAGGCGTGCGAAGCGCGAAACGGCGAAGTCAGCCGCGCCGGCAGAGCTCTCAAGCGTCATGAAGATGACGAAACCACTGATAATGAAGAAAAGATTGACTGCGAAGTGGCCGTTACTCACCACAAACAACAGGCCCAGCCGATGCTGCCGCAAAACGTCCTGATAACCCAATGTGAAATGGTACAGAACCACCGTGAGGGCAGCGATCCCGCGCAGCGCATCCAACCCCTGGAGCCGTGGGGCGGCTTGGCGACCGATTTGTTGTGGCATTGCCGCGTTTCCTTACCGGGGCCCGATGAGCGTTTTACCCGCGCACGCTTGCCACTTTGACTTTCCGGGGGCAATCTCAAGCTATCACGCTGCTCCGTCGGTTAAACCACAACTTGCCGTCGAGAATGTGACCAAAGGCCCCTACAACATGTCCGCGGGGATGTTACCCGACCGACGAGCGGCAGACGGAAGTGACGCTTAACACGTGACCTAACTGGCGAGGGACAGGGGTAAGTGGCACTTTACACGTCACCGTAACAGTGCCACTTACGTCCGTCCCCCAGAAACCTGTCCAAAGCATAGGGTGACGAGATCCAGCCCTCCTATCAACTTCCAGATCGCACGTGCGCACTGATCCTCATCGATTAGCCTCTCGACATCTAGCCATATCAAGTGTGTCGGCGGCAGTTCCTTAGTGGGTGCATTTCGCCAATTTCTTCACAGGTTTCCGTCCCCCAGTTCCCCCAGAAATCGATGACGCTAATCTGCTTTGCAGATAGAGTCGCGTCATATCACGAAACTCATCAGCGGCGCCAGACGCGTAATCGAAAAAGGCTTGGTGAGTTGCCATCCCCTTCCCGTTGAGAAGCACGACGAGAGCAATATCTGCCAGCAGATTTTTTCGACAGGTTCGGGGAATGGATCATCAGCGTTTTGGCAATACGTTTCAACAGCGCCATCCGAAATTCCTCGCGCTTCACTGACCAATCCTGGCTGGCGTCGTAGAGTTTCAAAAATGCGGGTCTGGTAAAGAGTTCGACGATCAGCGCCATGAGATCGTCCGCAAGTGCCCGGCTGGAGAGCGCATTCGCGCCGGCATCGAAATGATCAAACACGGTATCGAGATTTTTGCGAGCGCTCACGACCAGCGTCTCTGCGAGGCTTTCCTTGTTCGGAAAAAAGCGGTACAGAGAGCCGATCTTTGTGCCTGACCGGGCGGCGATTTCGGCCATCGTCGCGCTTTCGTATCCCTCGTCAGCAATAACGGCCGCTGCGGCCTGCAAGATGGCTGCCACCCGCAGTCTGCCATTGGACCGTTGCGGCAGGTGAACGGCCCTGGTTTTTTTCGAGCTTGACTTATGCGAGTCCATACTCAAATATAGCAGTACGCGAGTATTGCCTCAACTATGGGGATTTGATGACGCTCACGTCGAGGACAACATCCAATGAGGATACTCAATCCGGTCGCCGTCACGGTTTTGCTCACGGCGATCCTTGCGCCATCGCAAGTCCCGAATCTAAATGGCCAAAGCGCTCCCGACCAGAAGCCTGATAGAACATCGGCGAATTCCTATACGAGCGCGATGACGCCTGGTGAGTCGAATCTTGGTAAAGCGGCAAGCATCCCGATTAGCCCAGGAACGCCCGTTCTATCTGTCAGTCCAGTGATGTTGCCTGCTCCAGGCCGAGCAGTGGATCTGCAGGTGCGTGTCTCGGCGCCGACCACCGGGAGCAACCTACCTATTATTCTTCTCTCGCATGGCCATGGAATTGCGTGGTGCGGACTGGTCTGCCGATCCCTATCGCCTCAGCCCAAGCCCTAAGTGCTTACTCATTCTGTCTGGTGGCAAACACGGGCTTGGCGGAGTTGCTGGGTACGACGCGAAGGAAACAACCGACGAGAGTCCCGAACGAGTAGCTGCTCTTGAGCGGCTCACCTGGGCTTACCTCCGAACTGCACTCTACCCCAAAGACCCATCCTGGTCCGCAGCACGCGCTGCGTTGGCGCAGACCGATGGGTTGGGCCACGTCGAATGTAAATGAAATTCGGTTGGATCAAAGCACTTGAACCGGCGCTCCCTGGCTCAGTCTATCGACACGAACTAATCTGCTGCCATAGCTCCATAGACGAAGGAACCTCCATCGGCTAGGCTCAACTTAGATAGAGATCCATAAGCATTTGTTGCCCCGGCTTTAGCTTGACTGCTTCTTGAATCTGTTCTTCGGATGCACGTAGCGCGTAGCGAAGTTGGGATGTATAGACCTTGGTGTCCCTAATTTGCCAACACGGGAGTGGGCCGCCTAATCGCGTTATTTGCACTCGACTTACCATTGTGTTGATCTCCCTCTTCCTTCAAAACCGAAGGCCGTAGTGTGATTAAATTTCCATCACCAAGAATCACGCGTGCATCTTCCGCGGGTCGGGATTCAACTGTTGTTTTGATGAGTGCCCGTCTGAAGCCAAGCAATAAACAGCTCGAGGCGAGGAGGAAGTCCGGGCTATTTATGAATCATACGCTTCGCGAGTGACCAAGCTGCGAAAGGCCTGTTTCATGCGGTCGAGTTTGCATACTCGCTTTCCCATTGGCGAATCAGGCGCAACACAGCTTCCTTTTGAGGAAGAGCCAACATCTTCAACTCGAATTCCCCGCCCGTTACGGTGTAGCCAATCCAGTCACTTGGACGCTCTGCAGGCCATACTTTTACGTGCCAACTCGCAGTGTTCATGTACCGCCAACCAGTCACCTCATACCCGACAAAGGTGCCCCTACCAGTCTCCTTTTTTCGCCTGCCATCTCTTCCACCGTCGTTCCCCCGTCCAGGTTCACTTTCGGTTGGATCACCTTGCTCTGCTGGTCTCACAGCAATACCAGTGGCAGAGGTCTCTGCTCCCTTGCGCCGTATTCTTGGGTCGAAAATGATCGTTGGCAAGATGGATGATTCCTCAGGCCTCATTCTAAAATGATGACGATCACACAACGGAATCTCATTTTCGCTCATGTACCCAGTATGCGCCCTATTGGGGATTTTGAAGCCAACGGCGAGGTGGAACGACTAGATTGCGATCCTCCGGGGTACATAGATGGGGAGATAAGGATCGCGGTAGGGACGCATATCGGAGAAAAAATCCCACCCTGCGCCCATCCACTCGCAACCAACCCCTGCCCCTGCAGAGGTGCCTCCGGACCGTGGCTCTAGCCAGCCCACCTTCGCCAACCGCTTTACCCCCTCGGAAGCCCCCATACCTGTCCTCCTGTTCGCCTCTATTCCAGACTTGGGAGGGGGTCTCCCTATAAAGAACCCCTTTGTCCAGCACCGCTGAGCTATCAATCCTAAAAGAGGACCAAAATATCAAATTTTACAAATAACTGAACCGACTGCCGAAAACTCGCACGGCTTCAGCAGCGGCATAATCGGCTCGACTTCTGCAATGACATGTCATTGGAGCAGAACGGAACAGGAAAAGGGGAAGAAACTGTACAGGAATCGGGTGGATGCATCTCGCGTCGCGGTTAGTATTGCAAATCGTGGCAGCCCTGCTACGTGATGTACCGGATGTGGAGCCCGGTTTCATCCTCATTGGCGATCTTGACCAGTTCAAGCTCCGCTTCCGGTACGTTGACTGTTTCGGAGGCGGCTGCTTTGAGTTGTATTCCGTACACGTACGCGTTGCCGGTCTGGTGAACTTGCTTGACCGTACCGATCTGGCCAGTCTCCGTAAGTGTCACGATGTCATCGTGAACGAACCTAGGTGCGCTCATAAAAGCCTCTTTCTAGTTCGATGCCGGCAACACGAAGCGCAGATGCCTTTCTTCAGCAACTGCGTACTGCTGGTCGAGACAAGAACGAGCCTGACGACTGATGTGATGTTTCGCATTCATCAAGGCCGGACCTTCGATGGTTGTTTCCAGTTGCGGACACGGAAAGGGAGAGTTCCGAGAACGGAGGAAGTACCCCCCCCGTCGTTCTGACTGCGGATTGGACGGAATTTGCGCTGAAGCAGGACAAGGTACTTCTCGCCCGTCCCCCAGTTCCCCTTAACTCCCAGCTCAAAAACAGGGGGAATCTGAAAATGTTTTATCTCAGCTCTTCATTGTGTAACCTTTGGAAGTGACTGCTGGTCAGCGGGAGGAGCGGTGAATCTTGAAGCAACGGTCCTGATACATCGCACGCCGGAACGGGTGTGGGCTTATTTAGGAGATGTGTCCAACGTACCGAAGTGGGATCGCGGCGTCGCCAAGGTACGACGAACTTCATCAACCCAGCCCGGGATAGGCTTCGAATTCGACACCCTGGCGCACCCCAGCCGGGGGAACGCTGGCCAGGATCCCGGGAAGATGTCGTATCGCATAACGGACGCCGACCCGGCGCGAGGCTGCACCGTTCAGTTGACCAGTTCCCGAGGCAACGCTCGGTTTTTTAAGGCGGCAGAATGGCGTTTTCAGGTTATGCCCGCTGCTGAAGGTTCACTGGTCATTTGTGCCGCCCGTTTCACGCTTCGCTTGCCATATATTCTTTTGACTCCAATCTTTTATGGGATGAGGAAAGCCATTCGATCAGACTTGGAGAATCTAAAGCGCGCTATCGAGAATGATTCGGCAACCGCCTGCGCCTAGCTTTCTAGGCCGTTTTCGGGGACGGGACGTTTACTAATCGCTAAGTTAATCGCCTCCAGCGTGTATCAGCTTAGGGGTGCAGTCCAGCCTGACCTGCGTGGTTTATTTGCGTTGTGCGCGCCGGAGCCTACTTGTTCCTGTTCTTTTGGGGCATAGCTACAGCTTCGTAAGCTGCCTGAAGTTCAGCGAATACGGACCGCCGCGGTGCGGGTGCTCCGAGATGGATGCTTCTGAGCTCGATCATGAAGGCCTTCCACACTCGTTCGCCACCCTCTTCAAGAAGCTGTGCTCGAATCGATAGTTCTCTGGAGGGCCGAGTGTGCCGCCGCCCCCACGCACCCATATGAGCCAGCAACGGGACGAGCTGTATGGATGCTTCTGTAAGGCTGTAAATTGCCTTCTGTTTGTGAGTTGGGTCGCCGGTCCGCGACAGCAGGCCGGCATCAACAAGGCGGGCGAGCCTGCTTGCCAAAATGTTCGATGCGATGCCCTCTTCAGAGAGCCTGACAAGATCTCCAAAGTGGCGGCGATTCCCAAACATTACATCCCGGATGACGATCAGACTCCAGCGGTCTCCGAGCATCTCGAGTGTCAGATTGATCGGGCAGCCGGAGCGACGCTCAGTTTTCACTCTGTATACCAACTTCCAAATGTACTGCATGCATATTACGATGAGGCCCATCACGATGACACCACTTGCACTATGCAAGTTGACGATAAATTCGGATCTTGAGGGCAGCAATTAGCAGAATGCCCTGGGCGAAGACGTCCGACTGGAATACCACTTGCGTTTCGCAACAACGTCGTGTATTTTGACACCACTTGCATACTGCAAGCGGTAGTCGTCTGACAAATTCGAACTGCGACCGCTCAAAAAGCTGACCAGGTATGGTTTCCCGCATGAAAGGAAATGCAAAAGCCGTAGTTAAAGTTACGTGGAGAAACTGATGATCAGAAAGAAAGCCCCGATGATTATTCTTTTGATTGTGGCCTTAATTGGTGCCTTTGGATGGCTATCGCAGATGCCGGCCCTAGGAAACAGCAAAGACAATAAAACGCCCTACCCCAGCATGGCTGCACTTGAGCGATATCTGATGCCGCGAGATGCGGAAATAGCCCTGGCACGTAGCGCGGCGCCTGCTGCAATTTCCCGCGATGCTACGGTCCTGGTGCTGGGACCGAAGGGCTACGAAATGGCGGTCAAAGGCAAGAACGATTTCGTATGTATTGTGGAGAGATCATGGGAGGCCGATTTCGACTCCCCCGAGTTTTGGAACCCCAAAGTTCGCGGCGCGGTCTGCTACAACCCGCCGGCCGCACGATCTGTGTTCCCTGCTCGGGCGAAAAGGCAAGAGATGATTTTGGCGGGGCTCTCCAAGACCCAGGTGTTCGACGGTATCAAGGCCGCATTTGACAGAAAAGAGCTGCCCACTCCCGAACCCGGCTCAATGTGCTACATGATGTCGAAGGAAGCGTACCTTACCGATCGCGGGAGTCACGACCTGGCTCATCTGATGTTTGAAGTTCCGCGCATCGACGACGCGGCCTGGGGTGCGAACCTGCCTAACTCACCGGTCATGGGTGGTGCCCAGGCCCCGGAACCCTTTTCTGAATTCATCGTTCCCGTGGGTAAATGGTCGGACGGAACGGCTGTACCCGCGAATTAGCGCGGCGGTATTTAAGAGAAAATCCAGTGAACCAAAAGATCGTCAATGCAATCGCATTAGGAATCTTCGCGCTGGTGATCGCGCTCAGCCCGTTATGCCCTGCACGGGCGCAGGACTCGGGGCCGGCGTATGAGCGCATGGTCCCGATTGACCAATACCTGATGGCGGATCGAAATGCCGAGATAGCCCTGGCGCGAAATGCGGCTCCCGAGTCGATCTCACGGGATGCCGAGGTCTTGCTTTTGGGCCGACATGGCTACGAAACTGCGGTTAAAGGTAAGAACGGTTTCGTGTGTATCGTGGAGCGTTCGTGGATGGCCCCCTTCGATGACCCGGAGTTTTTGAACCCCGATCAGCGGCTTCCGCTTTGCCTCAATCCTCCTGCTGCACGAACCCATCTTCCGCTCACCTTCAAAATGACGGACCTGGCATTGGCTGGCTTGTCTAAAACTCAGATGTTTAATGGTATCAAGGCCGCATTCGACAAGAAAGAACTGCCGGTGCCGGAGCCTGGTTCAATGTGTTACATGATGTCGAAGCAACAGTACTTTGGCCGCAAGTATGGGAACGCAGATCCTCATTTAATGTTTTGGTTTCCCAAAACAGACGATATGCTTTGGGGCGCTGGTCTCCCTGGCTCCCCGGTGTACGTCCATCAATACTCTCCTGAACCGATCACCGAGTTCATCATTTCGGTGTCCAAATGGTCAGACGGAACGCCTGCACCAGCGGACTGACGTGCGAGTCTCGACGCGCTCGTCTGTCCTGTGCGCCTAAACGGAATGGAATAGGTATCATGTCGACGCATTGCGCTGTCGACGCATTGCGCCCATGTCGACGCATTGCGCCGCCTAAACGCCCGCCGGGCCGACGCAATTATCACTCCTCGGTTCCTCTGGAGTGTTCTTAGGGTAATCAGTCCCAGATTTCCTGGATCCGGCCGTCTTCGATCCGCAGAATCGCGAAATGATTGCGCATATATTCTTGCGTCAGATCAGAAGGATCTTTGTAGCGCTTCTCCCACATCATTACGACAAAAGGACCGTTGGCGAATTCCAGCACCGGCGCATTCTTCCACTCCGGCTTGATGTCCTGGGGCTGATGGTCGGGCAGGCTGTGAATGAACTGTTTCAAGCCTTCACGGTCAACGGGCTCAACGGGATTGTGCTCGATGAAGGACGACGAAAGAAGCTCTTCGATGTCCTTGATGTGTCCGTATTCGACGACATTCCTTTCGAAGCGCGTTGCGATCGCCAGGTTCTGTTGTTCCGCCGTTGAAGGTTTCGCTGTGTTCCAAGTCGAGGGCGGCGGAGCTGTGGACGGAATGAACGCAGGTGAACCGGGGTCCTTCCGGGCAGCATCCCAGTGCTCCTGTATCTTTCCGTTTTGCATGCGAAACAAATCGAAGCTGTTTTCATAGACCGTCTGTGAAGGGTCTTTGGGATATTTGAATTTGTGCTCAAAGACCAGCCAGACGAAATTTCCCTTTGCGCCCTCGACCACCGGAGGATTTTGAAGTCGATCAGGAATCGGGTCGATCGGAGGTCCGAGGCTCTTGAAGAACGTCACCAAAGCAGCTCGACCCGTAGGAATATTGGGGTTGTGCTGGTTGAAATCCTCGGCCGCGTAGTCGGCTGCAAGCTCGGTGTGACGAGCTTCGATGACTTTTCTCCACCAGTCGAGAACGAAGGCGAGGTTCTTCTCTTCTGCGAGAGTCATGGGGGCGACTTGTTTTGTGCTGGGGAGATGCCCCGGTTGTAGAGATTGAGCTAATGCGGACAAAACGGCAGCGAAAAGCAACGGAAGAGCGATCGCTATGCGCAATGCCTCTGTCCACTCGAAATGAGAAAACCTCCTAACGTTGCGATGCACCGGCCGCAGTTTACTCATGCCTAAGAGCCTCCATCGGCTGCACGACCTATCGCCGCCTGCTTTCTCATCTGTAATCCTGGCAGGAGAGATAACGAGAGAGATCAGGGACGGCACGGCCATTGCAATAACTTTAGCTGCTTGGCGCTCATGCTGGCTGCCGGCGCGGGTCCTGGAGCGCGCCGTGCAATCCGCCGTCCGAGTACGCGTTCAAGCCCGGTGACAAACTCCGCAGTACCAACCGGACGCCCGGTGCTTTCGGCGCGCCGATGGGCAGCAATGGCTTCATCTCGATCCTCCAGGAGCAGGTCATCCGCAAAGCAAGACACGCGATCGAGCACTGGCCGGACTGTTATCAGCCCATCATCTTTCCCCGCCAGGTGGGCTCGTACGCTAGACCAAGCCCAATCCGCCGCATACTCCACCAGGCAGGCTCGCACCGGATTCAGGCTGACATAGGAGACCGCCGCCAGCAGATGCAACTCGTCCATGGCAACCGAAGCAAAACGGCTCTGAAAGAGGTGCCCTGTCCATCGCCCCTCGGGCATTGATGAAATTGGTGTAGCGTCGATGCGCTTCTCCCACCGCCGGCCCTAGACCATCCCCCGGATTTCCTGTTGAGTTTAATGGTTCCGCGATCTTCATGCGCCTTTCCGCATAGAAAGGCGCACACGCAGCCTTGCCCGGTGCATCGTGGCAGGAAATCCGGGTCCGCTCGCGTAGGGGTGAGAATGAGGTGGACGTGATTGGACATGAGACAGTACGCCCACGCCTCGACTCCGGCCTTGCGCGTCTGCTCACCACCTATCCCCGTCTGCTTTCTCATCTGAAATCCTTGAATTATGAGACCAGGGATCTAACTTCGATTCGCCGGAACCATATCTCCGCAAACTCGATTTCTATCGCAATCTTTCCTCGAGTCAGGGGAATGTACCTTCCCGGGTTTTGCGGGTCGGGCTGCTGCAGCATGGAAATGGCGTTGACGGTTCGTCCATTAACGATGTGGGCCGACCGATCACCTTGCCAGATCACCTCGACGACGTTCCATCCGTCGAGAATCTCGAAATCGCCATCCTTTATCATGCGGCCGCCCGTGGGCTCCGGTGGCGGCGCGCCCGCTTTCGCCGCCCTCGGTGTCGCCGGGATGGTCCACCCATTGGGTCCGAGGCCTTGTCCAAATAAACCGTTCCCATGGCTCGCCTGAACACCGCGGATGCCTTCCACCAGAAAGTAATCGCCGACATCCGTTTCTTCGATCTGGCACTCCACACACGTTGGCCAAACTTTGTCGGCGCCTACCAAGCCGTATAGAATGCCGTTATCGCGCTTGGTTTCCGTACGTGGCGGAAAACGCTTGACACCCCATTTGTATTCGACTCGAATATGGACGTTCTCAAACTCCTGGTTGGTCGCGAGATAGCCGGGCTCCGCGGGTTCGGCGTTAACGTCGTTGCCGAGGATATGGAGCATTTGCTCCTCCATCACAACGATTTTTTTTGCCTGAGCCACATCTTTGCCGGACTTCTGCAACATTGTGTACCAACCAGTCAGGTCGCGGCCGTTGAGCAGCGATACCCAACCGTCGGCTCCGGCCGGCGGCAACGCGGTTGAGGACGCCACGCTTTGCGCGAAACCGCAATGCGGAAACCAGAATGGGCTTGCCGCAATCGAAACACCCGCTTTCAAAAAATCCCGACGGTTGATCATGCTCTTTCCTTCGTGCTCTGGGTCATTGGGCGAACGGGTTCCCCTGCATACCACGCCACTCCACTGGGCTGAATGTCGGACAGGCCATGCTGGCCCCCAGAATGAGGTCAGAGAATTACGTAACGCCCGGCATTCTCATGGATGGTTATTTCGCCCATCCTGAAGGCGTATTTGTCTTTTAGCCCTGAGTTACTTCGCCTTACCGGCCGGGGGACGACGACACTTGTCCGCTGACTGCAGGAGCTATGGCTAACTGAAGTTCACTTCCCTGCCGCAGCTTAATGTCATCCTTCTGAACCGCTACGAAGACGCCAGAGTTCTGGCTGGATATCTTGCTGTGCAGGTCGACCCCAGGGGCCACGTTCACCTGATCCATTTGCAGCGTCCTGGCCGTCCAATCATTCGGTATCTCGATCGCCGTATCGAGTGGATCCTCATCTGCACTTTCGGCATGCGGGCCGTAAAAGCCTACGATGGCCGTCCTGATAGGCACAATGGTTCCGTCTTTAAGACGAGCCTGGTCGAAACGCACAGCCAGCTTCGCTTTCCCCTGCTGGTCGGTGTCGTCGGCGGTAATTTTCCCCAGGAGCACCGTCCCTCGCGGCAACTCGGTACCGTTGGTTAAGGTCAATTTGCCGTCAAGTTGGGCTTTGATGGTCTGACCGGAGGTGTCCTTGTGTGCATCCACAGCTTCCACCAGCCGGGCACTCGCAGGCTTCATCAATGAAGCTTCGTGTTGCCCGGAAGATGCGTTCTGGGAACCAGGGGCGTTTGGGTTCTGAGAGTAGGCGGCAAGAGGTAACAATATGAGCGCGCTGGCAAATGCCAGCAACTGGCAATAACCCTTCATACGTAGAAACTCCTCCGAACTGCGCGCGTAGCCCCCGCACGCATGGGCCAGGGCTGGGAAGCGATGTAGTAGGAAGACGACCGTTGACGCCGGCGAGTTTCAATCCCGGCAGCATTTAGGATGCGTTTCACCGGACTGCACCCCAAAAGTGAGACACGTAGAGCGGAAAAATGGGTCATGTCCCCCTATCCCCCAACGATCTTGCGCCGGATTATTTGAGATGGATGGTGATACCCGAAGAGATCCGTAGCAGGTTTTGGTCGTTGCCTGCGAGGTTGGGCAGCCGGGTGTATCCGTAGTCGGCCTGGATTACGCGGAAGGACAGATGCTTGCGGTATTTGTAATCGAGCCCAATGCCCGCCAACAACGCAAAGGAGTTAGCCGAGGATTGGATAAAACCTGACTTGTCGGGAAAAGCCGAATCGAAGCCATGCGCAAAGCCCGCCAGACCCTGCACGAAAGGCTTGAGGCTGTGGAACGTATCCTCTCCGTCGTCCCGTTGGTGACCCATCCTAAAATTGAGGCGAGTCCCCCCAGTCACCATAAGTAGTGAGAAGGGTTGACCCGTGTTGTGGATCTGCCCCGTATGCGCCGCGGTCACGTCGACCACTGTGGTGTATGCACGATAAGTGCGGAAGTTTCCCTCGGCGCTGGCGCCGTTCATGAAAAAGCAACCGCATTGCCCGGGACCGGCGTTGGCTTCTGTTGCACTGTAGGCGAGCGAGACCTCCGCCCGCGGCAAAGAAAAGTCTCTTCCACCGGGCACGTTCTGGCCACGGAGGCCGACCGTGATGAATACGACCATCGTGGCCATAAATAACCGCAGCGCACCCCGCTTACTGGATTTCAAGGGGCACCTCCACTGTGCGCTGAACTGTTCCCTCAGTGGCTGTAACGGTGATGGAGTAAGGAACTTTTCGCGCCGCGAAAAGGCCCGCACCCGAGCACCCGCTCAGGCCCGCAACTGCAGCCAGGGTGAGCGCTGCAAACAGGGCCACACCCAGCGACGGGGAAATCTGTCGCAACCGCCGTCGTAGCGCTTTCGTCCCCAAGAGCGGAAGCAAGAGCCCCAGAGCGAGCGGCACGCGCTCGAAGGGAGAAGGCGGCGGCTCGTTCAAGGCAGTTGCTGCTGTCTTGACGGTCATGGTGATATTGGTCATTTGACCGCCCGCCGGCAGGGTTGCCTGGGAAAAGGTCGCGGTCGCCCCGGCGGGCAAGCCACCGGTCGAGAAGCTCACGTTGTACAGGAATGCCATCGCCACCTGCGGCTGCACCTGAAGCGTATACACCACCGTGGTGCCGGGCAGGATCGTCGTGTTGTTGTCTCCTACGCGAAGGGTGCGCAACTCGTCGATCTTGACCGATACTGCATTCGAGCCGCTTTGCAGGAAGCCGGAATCTCCACCATAGCTGGCGGTGATGGTATGCACGCCGGGGCCTATGTTGGTCACGGTCAAAACCGCTTGTCCGTTGGCGCCCATGGGTGCGGTCCCAATCTGGGCGCCGACACTCTGATCGTAGAAGGTGACGGTGCCGGCAGGATTGGCAAAGAAAGGTTCGTTCGAAACCGAACTTAACTGGGCCGTAAACGTCACCGGCATGGTGATCATTTGCTCGGCGGGGTTTGCGCTTAAGGTTAACGTCGTGGCGACAGTCGAGCCCTGCAACGGGACGGTGGACGAGGTACTCGGGGCAAACCCACTATTTCCCTCATAAACGGCGTCCACATAGTGGGTTCCGGTGCCGGCGACGGTGACATTCGACACACTTGCGGTTGCTGTCTGCGTGAACTCGTTCAGCAGGATGGTAGTGTTATAGTTCGCTACATTGGGGATGGCCAGGTCGATGGCGCCATCTCCGTTGAAGTCCGCCGCCGCTATGTCGCTGGGAGTTTGCCCCATCTGGATCGGCGGTCCCAACGGTGCGAAGCCGCCGTTTCCATCTCCCAGCAAGACCATCAAGGTCTGGGTCGGGAAGTCCGTAATGTCGCCCTGGTTAATGACGGCCAAGTCGGTCTTGCCGTCCTGGTTAAAGTCTGCGGCAAGCACGTTCGTAGCCTGCAACCCCACCGTAATCGGTGATCCCGCTGCAGGGGCAAAGGTACCGTCTCCCTTGCCCAGCATAATGACCACATTGCTCTTTTGTTCGTCTAAGGGAGGCGTTTGGTCGACGGCGGTATAGTCTACTACCGCCAGATCGGGCTTGCCGTCTCCGTTAAAATCGGCGGCGGCGATCTGGACGGGGTTGTAGTTGAAACCGGCAAGCGGCGAACCGGGGGCCTGGGTGAAGGTACCGTCTCCGTTGCCCAGCAGCACGCTCACCGTGCTATCGTTTGCGTTGGTCACTGCTACATCGGCCGAGCCGTCGCCATTGAAGTCTGCTACCGCCAGAAAAAAAGGAAATCCGCCCACCTGAACGGGCGAGCCGTTTGCAGCCGTGAAGGTGCCGTCTCCATTGCCCAACAGAATACTTAGCGTATTGTCCTTGCCATTGGCGACCACCAGATCCTGAAGGCCGTCATTATTGAAATCTCCGATTCTTACCGTTTCAGGGAAATTGCCCACGGTAATCGGGGAGCCGCTGGCGGGCGTAAATGTGCCGTCTCCATGGCCCAGCAGGATGATCAGGGTATTGTCGAAGTCACTGGTTGCAGCCAGGTCGGCGTTGCCGTCGTGGTTAAAATCTCCCACGACCACTGAGCAATTCGAACGCTGGTTTAAGGGGTACGGGATGCAGGGAGTGCTGCCAACGTTATTGATTGTTGTGCCTTGGGTGAAGGTCCCGTCTCCGTTGCCCAGCAGAATGGTAATCGCTTTCTGCTGGGTGAGCATGATTGCCAGGTCCGGCTTTCCATCTCCGTTGAAGTCGCCAATGCCGACGGCTGCAGGCTCATTGCCGTTAAGGATTGGGGATTTGTTCGCCGGAGTGAAAGTCTCCGCGAAGACGGGTGTGCCAAGCGGAGCTGTTCCCAGAACGAAGTCGCCATTGCTGGTGTCTTGAAAAGACACAGTGCCCGATAGCAACGGCGGATGATTTGCGTAGCCGACTACCGTTGCCGTCAGCCCATAGCCGCTGGGGTTACCGGTTGCAGCAATCGCGGTCGTCGTCGGATAGAGGCCAGTCACTGTCAAGCTTTGTGCGCTGGAAGTGCTCGGTGCGGCAGCCGCTGTGCCGTTGAACATCGCCGTATATTTATGGCTTCCGATCGCAGGGATCAATGAGAACGTCGCGGTTGCTCCGTTCAACTGTGCCCTGCCTACGACTGCCGAATCTTCGCACAGAGGATAAAGGCCTGTCACATCGCAGAAGGTGATGGAGCCTGTTGTTACCGGCGCGCCACCGGCTGTCACCGAAGCCATCAACGTCACCTTCGCGGGCGACGCCACCGATGACGAGGAGATGGTGAGTGTCGTCGTCGTGGGTAGCGGAGCCGCTTGTGCAGCCATCGCCAAAATACAGGCGGCAGTCAACACTAGCCTCGAAGTCAGGCAACGAGTCGATACGATTCGTCTCCAGGCAGAAAGAAATACATTCCACATTTGACATTCCCTGGTGCACACTTCACTGCGTGTGTAACTCGTTCCCTAGCGTGAAGCGCACCTTATACTAAGCAGAAAGGTAAAATAGCTTCCCAACATCGCGCCATCCTTAAAGAAGGCGGCCGGCCGCCGGTAATATTACGCAGCAGGTAACTAAAACGCCATCTCACTATTTTCAACTCGCACGGCTGACTGGATATTTAGAGCACAGTGAGCTACGGCTACCATTTGCCATGTAACCGCAATCGTCACGATCGCTGTAAATTAGGAGGCTTTGATTCCGTCCAGCTTAAGCTAAATAGCCGGAAATTCAATCCGCTTCTGACTGATTAGAAAGTAGTACGCGACCAAGCCACTCATCACTTGTAAAGGCCTACAACTTTTGTCGGACGGCTGAGGAGATTGCCCCGGAGTTTCGTGGACGGAGCTGGTACTTTCACGAAACTCCCTCTACGGAACTCCCGTGAGTGGCAGCCCCGTCTGGTCGACGAAACTTCGTGCAGAAGAAGCGATCAAGCACTAACTAGGGGGAACTCGGGGATGCGGAGCGACAGAACCCGCCCGGAGAATTCGAAATTCCACCCATCCGCAGAGCATCAGGTAAACTTCCCAGTTCCCGTCCCCCAGTTCCCCTCCAGAAGCGGGTTATCGCGAATTGCCCATCTCTGACGAGGACCCGTTCCTGAGAGTGAAGAGCTGGGCGAAACCCGGGAACGCCGGAGTCAGGCAACCTTAGAGGCCCGGCGGGGGCGGATGCTAGCTGTGCGTCTCCGCTACTCCTGTCTGCTGGTGCGGCTCGTTATTCGTCTAAGCTCGGGAACAAGCGGAGGGTCAGGAACGTTTAAGGTATAGAGCGGCCTGAATTGTGATTCACAGAAGCGAGGTGGGGAAAAAATGAAACGAGACCTGCGATTTGCGATTCGGATGCTTTTGAAACAACCCGGCTTTAGCCTGATTGCGGTCCTCACCCTGGCGCTGGGGATCGGGGTGACCTCGGCGGTGTTCAGTTTGATTCAGGGCGTGCTGTTGACGCCGCCCCCCTACAAGAAGCCGCAGCAACTGGTGCTGGTGCAGAGCGCACGGACCGACGGGCAAAAAGAGGAAAATCCACGCGGCTGGCCCGCCGAACAGTGGGTGGAATGGCAAAAGCAAGCGAAGTCATTTGCGGGCATTGCCGGCTATGACTGGCAGTTCAATTTCCTGATCCGCAATGACGGGAGTCAATCGATCCAAGGGATGGCAGTGACCAAGGATTATCTGCAGATCATGGGATTGCGCCCTGTGGTGGGGCGCGGCTTCGCGGAGCAAGACTTCGCACAGGGACCAGTCAAGGTGATTCTTCTGGGTTACGAGTTTTGGCAGCGGACGTTCAACGGCGATCCGCAAATCATAGGCAAAACGGTTCGTATCAGCCGGTGGGATGTGCCGCCGACAATCATCGGCGTGATGCCGCCGGGAGTACGCTTTCTGCCTTCGCCGGGGGCGGCAAAGGAGCCGAATTACAACGTGAACGCGCTGGTGGATTTCTGGAGTCCTGCCGAGCCCGACCCGAAATATCTGAAGGATCCGGATTGGAATGTGGTGGCGCGACTGCAGGATGGCGTGACGCCTCAGCAAGGACAAGGCGAGCTGGCGGTGCTGACGGCGAGGGAGGCACAAGCGGATAAACAATTTGAAGGTTTCCGGCCGCAGGTGCAATCGCTGACTGAGGAGATGAATCAGGACGGCCGGGGCATTTTGCTCCCGCTGCTGGGTGCGGCCGCGCTGGTGCTGCTGATTGGTTGCGGCAACGCTGCGGCTTTGCTTTTGGTTCGCGGGCTGCAACGCCAGCAGGAGTATGCCGTACGCAGCGCGATGGGTATGGGACGTGTCGCCCTCTTGCGCCAGGTTTCCATCGAAAGTCTGCTACTGGCGCTTCTGGGTGGGGTATTCGGTGTGGGGCTGGCGGCCGGCATCGTAAAGGTGTTCAAGCTGATTGCAGGACATGCGATTCCGCGCCTGGATAATGTGACAGCCGGATGGGCGGTGCTGGCATGGGGGCTGGGTGCGGCCGTGCTGGCGTCGATATTGGCGGCTGTTTTTCCGGCGTTGCGGGCGTTCCGGCTGGATCCGATGGAGGTGCTGAAGGATGCCGGCCCGAAAGGAACAGCGGGAGTCGGGGAACGTCGCCTTCTGCGCGGGGTTACCATCACCCAAACAGCGCTGACTCTAGCGCTGCTGGTCGGGGCCGGCCTACTGATTCGTACGATGATCAATATTGCGAGGGTCCCGTCGGGTTACAACACAAGCCACATCTTAACCATGAGTGTTACGGAGGTTCGGAGTTTTTCAGAGTGGGCTAATTTTCACAAGCAGGCCTTGCAACGGGTCCAGGCCATTCCCGGCGTGCAATACGCGGCGTTCGCGTGGGGAGTGCCGCTGACGGGAAACAATTGGCCGGCGACTATGGAAATCGAAGGACAGCCCCCGGCGGTGAAGGAGAGCGACAAGACCGCGCTGCCATTGCGCGCTGTCACCGAGGACTATTTCAAGCTGATGGGATTGCCCATGCTCGGGGGACGGCCGTTTCGTCCGAACGATGCAGGTAAGACAGCAAACGTGGCGATCGTCAACCAGCCTTTTGCGGATCGGTATTTTCCTCATGGCAATGCAATTGGTCGGAAGATTTGGCCGAACGGCCGGGACAAGCCGGCTACGGAAATCGTGGGCGTGGTCTCTAATGGGCGAACCGATGATTTGACGCAAGCGGCGTCCCCGGAGATTTATTTGTCGTTGTGGCAGGCGACCGCGTTTTCCAAGCACCTGGTGATTCGCACGCAGGCGGACCCCCAAACGGTGATGGTTGCGGTGGAACGCGAGCTGCGCGCAGTGGATCCTACCGCCGCGATCGAAAACCCGAGGACGCTGGCACAGATTCGCGACGAATCTCTGGCCTCGCGCACCTTCGCGATGCAGCTCCTGATCGGGTTTGCGGCGGTGGGGAGTATGTTGACGCTGGTGGGGATTTACGGCGTCCTTGCGCTCTCGGTCGCCTCGAGGCGCCGTGAGCTGGGGATTCGCCTGGCGGTTGGTGCTCAACAAAAGGACATTCGGAGGCTCATCTTCGGCGAAGGATTTCGTTTAATCGCCAGCGGAGTATGCGCGGGTGTCGTGCTGGCGATTGTTTTGTCCAGAGTGCTGAGGAGTTTTCTGTTTGAGGTGCAGCCTAGCGATCCGATGACGTTGATGGTTGTGGGGGCGTTGTTCGCGGGAGTGGCGCTGCTCGCGTGCTGGGCGCCCGTGCGACGTGCTGCAGAGGTTGATCCGCTGGAGGCGTTACGCTACGAATGAGTTGCCCCGCGGGAGTTTCGTGGGGGAAAATTAACACGAATGACGGAACCGGGGATAGGTATCCCCGTATCTCCCTACATCATGTCCCCGTATCTCCCCCTATTTTTCTCCCCCGCCGTGTCTCACTTTTGGGGTGCACTACAGTTCGGCAACGCGCGGCTCACCGATAGGCGTGCCGGCCGGCGATGGTTGTTTTGCCGGGAGGAGTGCAAGCAGCGTGACTCCAATCACGCCAAAGATCACAATGTCCTGGGGGCTATCCTTCCTGTGCATCCCGTGCGCCACGGCCTGCGCCGACATGAGTGTCATCGTGAACCCATGGGCAAGGCTTGACCACGCCCCATAGGCGATCATCAAGCGATGCTTGGCCGGCTGATTAACGGCCACCAACAGACAGACCCCAAGCGCCGTGTTAAGGCTCAGGAACATCGGCATGACGTCACTATGCCCGCTAAGCCACCTAGAGTGCCACAGATCGTCGAACAGGAGGTAGCCCCAAAAGCAATAAAACAAGCCCACCAACACCAACACTACCTGTAAGGCGCGCTCACGTTTCATACCGTCCTCCGTTTTGTGCGGTGCAAGGTTATTACCACCTTTTTTACTTCAGATTGTGCGATTGTCAGCTGTGATGCGTCCGATACTGGAACCCTGCGAGCATCCGCAGTGTGAGCAGAATGCTTCTCCCCCTCGAATAGGCTCGCCACAGGAACTGCAAGGCCCAAGGAGAGGCCCTCGGAACACAAAATAAAGGATGAATCCAATCAAATTGGGTATGAGGAAAGCGGCAATCAGCCAGGCCCAAGCAGGCATTTGACGCCTTTTTGCGTCCCCATAAACATATCCGAGGGCAAGGAAAAAAGCCGCGGTGAAGACGCCAAACGTCAAGCCAAACCAAAGCGCTTCAGGCATGGCACTGAGAAATCCTTTGGAAGCAAGTAAGGAACGGCCCTGGCTGGAAGCAAAATAGACTACCCAAATCGGGATCGCCAGTGCTGCGATGACCATTGCAGACCTGGGTAGAACATTCCGTCTTGCGGTTCCCAACAAGACAGCCGCAACTACAAGCCCGGCCAAGAACGCTATCAAAAGCACCGCCGATTGCTGTGTCATGCAATACCTCTATTCTCACCAGGCGTCGCGAGCAGACGTAAGGCCGAGCAAAAAGATGGCAGCAGCCAAAAGACGAGCACGCCTGCCTGGACTTGAGCAGTGTCGAAATGCATTGGGACCGTCAGGAGCTTGGCCACCTGGTAGACAAGTGCCGATCCCACAATTGACATCGAGAGCGCTACAGCAAATGCAGCCCAGACCTTGAATTGCACGTTGTGCTGGCGCAATGTCTCGGTATGATGCGCAAGAATCTCACGGACCTGGGCATTCGAATCTGGTTCACTCGTAACGGTGAATTCCCGTAACCCCCGAATCGTACGCGCAGTTAGCTCGAGGTAGCGCTTGCAGCCATCACAGTCGCGGACGTGGTCATGAATGAGCTGTCTTTCGCCCTCTGAAACCTCTTCTACGAAAGACCTGTCGATAAGCTCGCGAAATTTCTTGTCACCCTCCATGCGAATCACCGTCCTCAAATGCGGATTTCAGTGCTGCAAGTCCGCGATAGATTCTGGACGTCACCGTTGTAGTAGGGGCGCCCAAGACCTGAGCCATCTCCGCAAGAGACAGGTCTTCTTGAAACCTCAGCAGCAAAGCCTCGCGATACAGCGGTGGCAGAATCTGCAGCCGGCCGGCCAGACGCATTGCGTCTTCGCTTCGGGCGACGGCTTCGAAAGGGGAAGGATCGGAAGAGGGTAACAGCAGCATTGCATCGGGATCATTTGGCAAGGATACTGTTGCCACCGCTTTTCGTTTTTTCCGGAGGTAATCTATTGCCAAATTGCGGGCGATCGCGAATAGCCATGGATCAAACCGCTGCCGCCCGTTGTACTGGCTGCCCCGTTGCAGCACGCGAATCCAGGTCTCCTGCGCAAGGTCCTCCGCATACTCTCGGCTCCCGGTGAGGTATAGCAAGTAGCGCACCAGTCGATGCTGACAGCGCTCCACCAGGTCTGCAAGAAGCTCCGTATCCCTCTCACGTAAGCCTCGCGCAATCTTTGCCGTTTCGGTTTCGGCTGTCGTATTCAATGTCATGAGGAGAGCCGACATATATCCTGTATACGATCAAGCCCCGGCGGATTACTCAACTTTTGACCGAAAAATCACGCTAAGATTTGCCTCGGACGGATATCGGATCAATCGGCGGCAAGGGCCTGACGTGTACAACTCGTTTATTGGCAGACCCCAAATAACATAGATAGTTGTCGAAACCAGGCGATCACAACTCACGATTCGGGTCTGGCCGGTCTGGGTTCCGGCGGAGAGTCCTCCGGTCGTATTGTCCCCCGGTCGTATTCGCAATAGCGCTGCCGCAATAGTTCATCAGTTGATGCCAAGGCCAATTTCTTCGAAGCTTCCAGACAGACGATCAAATTTCCCGTCTGACGAGCAAATTTCGTCTTGACAAGCCTCTTCCAAAACGGAATGCTGCTGAGGCACAATGGTTCGCCATAGGTTTCAAGCGGACACAATTGGGTTCTATTCGGACTCGGTGACGTTCGTCTCATGCGCGCTATTCGCAGCCTGCGGCCTGCTGCTTGATAGGACATACTTTCTCAGGTTTACTCATGCGGGTGCTAACGCGATTGGTGGAGGGGCTTGCGCTTCCGGAGGGGCCGCGATGGCACGACGGAAAACTCTTCTTTGTGGACATGCATATGCGCACCGTGCTCGCGGTCGGCGCTGACGGCAATGTTGACAATATATGTGACGTGCCGAATCGTCCGTCCGGCCTTGGATGGCTGCCGGACGGGCGCATGCTTGTTGTTTCGATGGCCGATCGAAAACTCATGCGCCTGGAGGCGAATCAACTGATGGTACACGCTGATCTCAGCGAGCTTGCCTCGGCAGATTGTAACGACATGGTTGTTGATGCGCGCGGGCGCGCCTACATCGGTAATTTCGGGTTCGATTTCTTCGCCAACGCTCCCAGAAAACCCGCTGAACTTGTCATGGTCACACCCGATGGAAACGCCGCCGTGGTCGCGCACGATCTCGATTTTCCGAACGGCATGGTGATCACCCCGGACGGTAAAACGCTCATTGTCGGCGAGACGTTGGGACGGAGGCTAACCGCGTTCGATATCGCGCAGGATGGGGCGCTTGAGCATCGGCGCGTATGGGCTGATATCGCACCCGACGGCCCGGATGGCATCGCGTTAGACGCAGAAGGTGCGCTGTGGGTCGCGTCTCCCTTCACGAATCAGGTAATCCGCGTGCTTGAGGGCGGCCGGGTCACAGAGCGCATCGAAACCGATCAACTGTGTCTTGCCTGCACTCTCGGCGGCGAGTGCGGGAAGACGCTGTTCGTGCTGACCTCACCGACGGTCGATCCTGAGCAGTCACGCGCGCTTCTTCAATCCAGAATTCTGACCACCCAGGTAGAAGTACCCGGAATAGGCTGTGAAGAGCAGCGCTGAGCGGGCAAGGAAGATGCGTTAACCCAGAGATGACAGCCCACTCGTCCTCAGCATCGATGAAACGGCCCGAATTTCGGGAATTTCGGGTAAAAACAGGTGACAGGCCGAGAGACCTGGTCGGGCTGCAATGTGGCGTAACGCGCCTATACTGGTGGTAGAGGTGCTGGTATGGCTCAGTTCGGTCTGCAATGTGGCGTAACACGCCTATCCTGGTGTAGAAGCGCTGGTGTGGGTCAGTGGGAGACCCGCGCCGTGAAAATCTGGATCTTAGCCACAATTGTGGGCATGGCCGTGGTCGGAATCGCTGGTCTGTTTTGAAGTGACAGCCTCAGGGCCGCACTACCCCTGTGCATCAGAGTTCAAGTCGCTTAGAGCCGAGTTACGGCTTGCGGATGAGACTCGCCACCCCGTGGAATTGATAAAGAGGACTCTAAATGGCTGAAATGGGCAGACCGGTAGCTATCGTCCTTTACGGGGTCGCAATGGTAGCCGTAATAGTCGGCGTAGATTTAGCGTTCTTCCGAAACCTGGTCTGGGGACGGTTGATAGTCAATATCGGCATCGTCTCGGTGTTCGCAGCTTTCTACTTGAAATTCCTCAAGCATTCATAAGGATCTGGGTAGCTGCCCGACGTGGCGCATCCCGGCAGCAGACTCTAGCAAATGATGCCCGCGGCCAATGCCATGACGCCCGGGGAGAGATACGTCCCGTCGGAAACAGCGATGCGTGCCAGCCGTGAAGCCGGTCTGCGGATAGAGGTTTGTCGTATCGGCGGGTCGCGTCGAGCATCATCTCCACCACACCTTCCACGTTCCGATCGACTGTCTCCAGCCCCCGATATCGATGCCGAGCCTCCGCGCAATCCAGAAGCGCACCGGGCCTTCGTTCAGCCTTTCGCCCTCGATCTCACTACTCTTCAGCACGTCTTCCGTAAGCGTCAACAGGAGCCTTCCTGCTGCAGAGGGAACCCGAGACCTTCCATGCGACCCGGCAGCCGGCCCTGCTCATGATGCACACGAGCGAGCGGTTCGGCCAGACGCAGGTGGTCCCACGTGAAGTGGGGCCATGTCTTGAGCTGGTAGATGTAACGCTTCATTCTCCGCATGGTGGGGCTGCCGCGCGAGCTCGGGCTGGTTTGAGACCTGCTCATGAAAGCCGATTCCGAGGGGCCTGCCCTCGTCTCCTGTGCAGCTTTACAACACGGGTTTTATCGCAAATCCGACTCCTTCCGTGCCTCTGCAGCACACATCCTGTTGCCGTGTTTGTCTGGCTTCCCGCTGGACAAGCACATATTTAAAAGGAAATTCGCATTCTCGCGCTGAGAAGAGTCGTTGTGTAAGCCCTGGTTGCGTAGGTGGGATGAATGGAAACCTCTACATCCGGCCCAACCTCGACACTTTGCGTCAGACGTAGGCGATAAAACGACTCAAACACGCTCTCGTGGTGCTTAGCAGGGGCGTTCGGTTCACTGTAATTAAATGCGGCGCCGAACATGTCTCCCCGGCGTCCGAATGGATGAACCTGAGCCAGCCCGAGTCCGTATTCATCTTTAATGGCCGTTCCGGTCTTGGTGGCGAAGGCAAATCTTCCGAATGGCGTCCAGCCATCAGACAATTCATGGTCGAACTCAAAACCACCGCCATATCCGCTCCCGCGATCCTTGGTATCGTCTCGCCACATGCCCGCGCGATAAAGCCGATACCTTTCACCAAGTGAACCTGAGGACCAGCCTAATTCAACGCCTTCCGCGTATTTTTGATCGACCAGCGTTTCGATATTCCTCTGTTGTGCGCCCTCCGTATCTACGGCGACAGCGTGGACGAAAACATGCTGGGTAGCCTGGAACTCAACCGCGCCGCCACCGGCGTATGTCCCGTCCGAGGCAACAGAAAGATTACCGTCGTTTGCCCCATTCAAAAACTGTGAACGTTCGTCGTTGTTGAACATGCTGAGGGTCACGTATTCGTTAGGGTGTATCTTGCCCACATAAAAGGAAAGCCTCTTGCTGAGGAAATCCTGCCGCCAATAGAGGATGTTCAGAGTGATCGGTTCCTGCGGGCCTCCACCCTGGAGGCAGTTGAGATAGAGGCCCGAGCCGAGTAAATCACTCAGGTTGAACTGCTGACTCATGCCAATGTTGGTTCCGGAACGAACAAGCAGGCTGATGGATCCGGCTGTGCTTTCGTGATCGTACACAGTCCACGCTCCAGTGAAATCGAGGCGTCCGCTGGGTTGATCGTGCCGGACCCCGTCCGGCGTTATAGTTGCATACTGGTTGAGCAGGGTATAAGTCGCGCCGAACTTCAATCGTAGAGAGTGAATACTGTGATCTACGAGCATGTCGATTGGCCGCAGGATCGGAGCTACGGGATCCGGCTGTATAAGTGGGTCCGCGGGTATCTTCGACAATGCGATTGCGTCCGCATCGAGCTCCTGTTTCAGTTCGTCAGGCTGGTCGTCCCTGCTAGTCGAAGGCAGGCTTTGGGCTGGTGGGCTCAGTTGATCGACGGTTGCAGGGCTTACATTGCCGCTTTGACCGAAGGCCAATAGGCTGGGTCCACAGAGAAGCAGGAGCAAACGGGTTCCGCTAGGGAGCAGCGAATCCTTCAAGCCAGAAACGCGGTTGTCGGCGCCTGTCGCCAAGCTGATCATGCGGTGCCCAAGCAGGTTCATGGTGCTTCTCTTTCGAATCCGATGCGCCCTACGAGTGGGATCTGCGAGCAAACGCAATCACACCAAATGCGCTGGAGTCGAACAATTAGACCAAGGTATCGTTCGATACCTTGGTATCGGTTGGGAAATTCATATCCAGGCATTGAAGGCACAGACGGGGTAACCCCCATCGAAAATCAGGCGGGTTTCCCCCGGTAATGCCCAAATGTTCATCAACGCTTGTCTCAGTCTCATGACAGCCATCGTCAAGGACATAGTGCGGCTGGAGCAACTGCAGATACCCACCTCGGCTGTAATTCCTCAGACATGAACGGAGTGTTTCGGGGACATCCATGATGGCTAAAAGTCAACCGGAAACGGGAGATTTGTGGTCGGACGGGACTGGGGCTTTGCTAAAGTGGTAAATTGGCTGGCATTTTTCAGAAGCTCTTCAGAAGCGAGGACCCTGCAAAAAGATCGTCTCAGACCGAAGGCAACGTTAGCTCACCTTCGACCCGTAGCAAACTCTCTTTTCCCTAAGTGACAGTCCCGTCGACCACTAAATACCCAATTCACAGATCAGATCTAGAAAGCCGGTTGGCGCAGGAACTCCCTCACTTTCGCGCCGACCACTCTCGTTGCGCCGATTCCATCGCGTCGCGATTGACAAGGTAAAACTCGGCCATGGTTTTTAGACGTTCACGCGTTTTCCTGTTGGACGAACTGCGGGCGCCGTCCTTAATCAAAGCGGCCAATTGCTCCAGCGTTCGCTTTTGTGCAGTGATCATCCCGCTATAGTCGTCTGATGGCTCGAACAATACCCTGCGGGTGCCACGCTGGCCGCTGCGGCGGACGAGGGTATACATCTCCAGGAGATGCGCCGCGACGCTGGCCGTGCTCTTGCTGATTTCGAGGTCAGCCACGATGCGGTCCAAACTGACTGGGCCTTCACCAAGCAGCAAGTACCCATAGAGCCGTGCTGCGGTCTGCGGAACCCCAAGGGGCGTAAGGAGCGCGGCCATGCCCTGAATAAAACGGTCGCGGGCCTTTCGGGTTTCTTTATTCAGTATATTCGGCATATTCCGAATATACTGAATATGTCTGTAGAGCGATAGCTGAGGAGGGTTCACGGACATGAAAAGCCGTTTGACTCCTGCAAGAGTACTTATCTTGAGCCTCGTCGCTGGAGCGGTGCAATTCGGGCTGGCGATGATCGTACTCGGTGGATGGCATGCTTTCTTCAGCCATCCCGCACTGATCGCATTAACGATAGCCACGCTCGGGATGATGCTTATTGCGCCCTTCAGTAAGGTAAACCTGAGCTCGGGTGAAAGAGAGGACCGCGCCAATCGCTGGGTCTTCATCGCCTTAAGCCTGATCGCATTGGCGAGCGCCATCGTGCCGCCCTATACAGATCGCATCGGCCTATGGACCATCGACGGAGAAACAACGCGCTGGATAGGCGTGATGCTATACCTGTCGGGCGGAGCACTGCGACTGTGGCCGGTTTTTGTCTTGGGTTCGCGCTTCAGCGGACTGGTGGCCATTCAGTCGCACCACACGCTGGAAACACACGGCATCTATAGCCTTATTCGCAACCCCAGCTACCTGGGAATGGTTATCAACATGCTGGGATGGGGACTGGCGTTTCGCGGCTGGTCCGGCGTTGCGATCGCTTTGCTACTGCTGGTGCCGCTCATCCCACGCATTCACTCCGAAGAGCGCCTTCTGCGAGGACACTTCGGCGCCGAATACGATGCCTACGTCAAGCGGACCTGGCGGCTAATTCCGGGGATCTATTGAGGGACAACTGGCGCTCTTTCATCATTGAACCCCTCCGCAAAACAGGGTAGAGGCAAAGCCAGCTTCCCTGTTGTAATGCTGGCTGCAGAGTCCAACTGATGCCGAAGAAATCCTGGCAGCAGTTGAAGCTGCTCTGAAGACGGTTGAGGAAAGCCCATGTAGCGACCGCGGCCTGAGAACGGACCTCGGTCACTCTCGATTATTCGCTGTTCTGACACGGCTCGCCTGCATCGGTGGGCACGCTTTGTTCCGGCCACATTGCAAGCAACGACAGACGATCGCCGCATCGCTCAGAGACTGCGAACATGTAAAACTCAAAAGCGCCATCGGTTGATATCTCAATCTGTTCGATCCCGGCGTCTGGCGCGAAGTTGTGTTGGCTCAGGAAAAGCTCGATCTCAGCCGAGCTCGGCCGGGAGTCAGAGGATATGCCGCCTTCACTCACACGGCTGATACTCCTCGTCGTTTGCTTCAGTTGGGAAGGCAGTTTGTTCAGATCGTTTGGTTCGTCCATGGCCCAACTCCTTAAAACTTTGCTACTGAGATAAACACCGCCCCCCCTGACATGTTGCGTCGTTTTGTACCAAAGCACACGCGTCAATTCACCTCATCCACGCCATTATTGGCCGCTGAAAGGGGGCATTGAAGGGAGATCGTCGGATACCATGGTTGGATACCATGTTCGGCGTCGTCCTTCTCGCAGCTCTGTTACTCCTCGCACTTGCAATCTATGCTGCTGTAGGACGCAAGCCTGCCTCTGAAGAGCTGCGGGGGAACGATCAGGCCGAAGATGACGACGCAACGATCGAGGGCCTCGACCCGGGCGATGCAGCATTTGACGCGGCGTTTGCAAAGCACATCGCTCCCCACACAGACAAATACTTCCCTACCAGGATCGCGGGGGCATCGGACATGACTGCAGAGGGCAGTCGCCGGCGAGCAGCCATCAAGAAATGCGAACCGATGGAACTTCTGCGTTTAGAACTTGATCCGAATCATCCCATCGATCCGCAGGCTATCGCAGTCACACGGGTCGACGGATCGCAACTTGGTTATCTCGAACGCCGGGTAGCGAACCACCTTCATCGAGATGCCGGCGAGCCCGTGAGCTGGTCTGCCGTCTTCAAGCATGCAGACCGTCACCCAACGACAGAAGAAGTTGTGGGAGCAATCATCGTTTTGACGCGTTCGAAGCTTGACTCGGAAGATTGATGGCAGCCGTACGATCGTAATCAGGGCCACGGAAACGTTTGTCAACGCAGCACGGCGGTTAAAGAGGATGAGAGCTATGAGAATCGATCCTGTCGGAGTGGTTGGGTTAGGCCTTTTGGGCAGAGGAATCGCGGCATCGCTTGTCGGCGCCGGAATGCATGTCGTCGCCTTCGATATAAGTCAGCAAGCCCGCCAAGATGCATTCTCCTTTATTGAAAACGCCGTTCAGGAGATGGTTCGCCATGGCGTCCTGGCTCCGCACGCGGCCGCTGCCTGGCCTGAGCATCTAACCATTTGCAACTCAATTTCCCTTCTCAAGTCCTGTGCTTTTGTCATTGAGAGCGTTAACGAGGATCTCTCTGTCAAGAGACAGGTGTTCGAAGAACTCGAGGCCATCGTAGGGCAGGATACTCCCATTGCAAGTAACACTTCTGCACTTCCGATTACGCTTCTGCAGCAAGGCCGAAAGCATGCCTCACGCTTTCTCGGCATGCATTGGTCTCAACCGTGTTACGCCACACGCTTCCTGGAGATCATTCGCGGCGAACTCACTTCGGACGCCTCCCTCCAGCTCGCCGTGGAGCTAGGCCGAAGAGTTGGCAAGGACCCTTCTATGGTCAATCGGGACATTCCAGGCTTCATCATCAATCGGTTGAGCTATGCGATGTATCGGGAAGCTGCCCATCTTGTCGAACTAGGTGTGGCCGATGTCAAAACGATCGATCAGGCCTTCTGCAACGCAGTTGGATTATGGTCTTCGTTCTGTGGCCCTTTCCGGTGGATCGATATAACGGGTGGTCCAGGCCTTTACGCCAAGGTTATGGCCGGAATTCTTCCCGATCTTGCAGGCAGCTCTGAGGTGCCTGCCCTATTCGCCGCTCGCCAGGGGGCACGCGGAGCTCTCGATGGCAACGGCTTCTACACGTACGAGCCTGGAGATGCCGGGCGCTGGCAAAAGCTCTTTCATGAGCATGCCTGGGAGTTCAAACGGTTACAGGAACGCGTTCAGCCAACCACTGAGGACGGCGGTGATAACCGGTGATCCTTCCACGCTCTCTCAAAAAACCGAAGCCAGTTGGCATGGAATATCCCTTCGATGTCATTTTCCGTGTATCCGTGTTGTTGCAGCAACGGTCTGAGCTTCTTTAGGTCGGCGATGGTATCCAGCTCCTGGGGACATTGTTCGGTCCCGTATCCCCCGTCCAGGTCGCTTCCAATAGCCACGTGCCTTGCATTGCCCGCGAGTTGGCAGATGTGATCGATGTGTCGAACAGAGGAGTCCAGCGATGGCCGCGCTTGCTTATCCATGCCGTGCTTCCAGTCAGGGACTATCATCCATGCATCAAACGGCGCACCAATGATACCGTCGCGCTCGATGATCAAGCGGATCTGCGCATCATCGAACTGCCGGTCCCCCGGAACGAGCGCGCGGCAGTTATTGTGGCTTGCCAGCACCGAGCCTTTAAAATGATCGGCGGCTTGCCAGAAGCTCTCATCTGCGAGGTGAGTCATGTCGAGGATCAGGTTGAGTTCCTCCATAACGCGCAACAGTTCTCTTCCCGCTTGAGTCAAGCCACCTGGGCTGCCGGTTCCGTGGGCGTATGCGCTGGGTCCGTAATGAGCCAATCCCACGACGCGCAGGCCGGCCTGATACCAATCAACCGCGTGCGCCGGCGAAACAATCGGATCTGCACCCTCCATGCTCAAGATGAAACCGAACGGAGCATCCGCGCGATCGGTTTTCCACTCCGAGAAGCTATTTTCAAGGGACGGCCAATCGACCAGGATGCGGCAGGCGCCGCGTCGCTCAAGTAGACGGTAATATGCAAGTTGTCCCTGGGCCGTAGCAGACGCAATCTCCTGGGTGCGAAAGTCTATCGAGGACCTCCCCCGCGGATTGCAACGAGCCAGGACCGTAGCTAGGGCGATACCAATTCTGCCGCGGCGCATATCTGGAAATGCAACCGTGTTCGTAGCTCGGCCCTTGTCTTGCATGCCGGCTTCGGAGAGGCGAATCGCCGCCACAGTTTGGTCCAAGTCCCGGTTCCACCCTAGCGCATTCCACGATAGGTCGAGATGTGCATCGATAATGACCATGCGGTCCTCATCCGGATCCGGCATCTTCTTCCCTTTCCCTCACCTCTTAAGAGTGACGTTTCAGCCTGCTCAGCATAAGCTAGCGGACAGCTACTTTCCTAAAAAGCTTCTCCGCAAACGTTCGCAACCGAACCACGCACCGCGAAATTCATTCTTGCTCTGGAGTTTCGTGGCGGAGTTTCGTGAAAGTGCTAGCACCGTCCTGCCCACGAAACCCCCACGAAACTCCGGAACCTATTGCGAGAAACCTGCGTATCGTGAGTAACACGGTCGATTTGACGTGGCCGTGATCCTGCGTCGAGCGTCACAACCAGGAAGCTCCGCTACCAGGAGACCCGCATGTTGCGTAGGTTCGCTTTCGCCACCCTCCTCGTTGTTTCCGCACTCTCCTTCGCCGCTCAGACTTCGCAGCCAGACGAGGCCAGGCTCTCCTCCCTTACCGGCCACTGGACTGCCGCTGTCGACTACCTGGGCAGCCGCCTTTATTCCAGTTTCGACCTCGAGCAACGGGGCGAAAAACTTACCGGTAAACTCGATGGCGACGCGCTCGAAGGCTCGATCGAAGGCAGTGGGTTCCACTTTGTCGCCAAAGACAACGACGGCCGCACCGAGCAGGTGAAAGGGACCGCGCAGGGCGGCGTCCTTCACGGCGAAGTGGTTGAGACCGACTCCAACTCCCCCGCACATCCTGTCACGTTCACTTTTATCGCTACCCTTCGTCCTCCGCGTCCCACCGCGCCGCCCCAGCACCATGAGTTCACCCCCACCGTCTTCTACCGCCAGTTCTCTCCCTTCAACCCTCCGGTCCTTACCGTCAAACCTGGAGATACGATCCACACTACGACCGTTGACGCCGGCGGCACCGACCACGACAACGTCAGGCGAGTGCTTGGCGGCAATCCTCAGACCGGTCCCTTCTATATTGAGTCTGCTGTGCCGGGCGACACCCTCGTCGTGCACATCCTGCGCCTCCGCCTCAACCGCGACTGGGCGGTCAGCGACGACGATCTGGTCGAACGCGCCACCAACAGCAGGCTTGCAATCGAGATGAAGGACGGCGGGAAGACCGTCATCTGGCATCTCGATCTCGCCAACGGCATCGCCTCACCCGCGAAGCCTGCCGAACATCTGGCTCATTACACCGTCCCGCTCCGTCCTATGCTCGGCTGCATTGCCACCGCCCCCGGGCCGGCGCAGGCCCCTCCCGGTACCGGAGACTCCGGCTCGTACGGAGGCAACATGGACTTCAACGAGATCACGGACGGTGCGACGATCTATCTCCCCGTCTCTAATCCAGGCGCGCTGCTCTACCTTGGCGACGCGCACGCCGCCCAGGGCGACGGCGAGCTGAACGGCAACGCACTCGAAACTTCCATGGACGTTGAGTTCAGCGTCGACGTCATCCCCAATAAACGTACGCCCGCACCTCGCATTGAGACTTCCACCTCGATCATGGCCATGGGCCTGGGGTCACTCGACGACGCGTTTCGTGGCGCCACCTCCAATATGGCCCAGTGGCTCGCCGAGGATTACAAACTGACTCCCGCTGAGCTTGCGCAATTTTTGGGCACGTCGGCGCACTATCACCTGAGTGAAGTTGCAGACCGCAATGCAGGAGTGGTGCTGCGGATCGAGAAGGCAGCGCTCAAAGGTATAGGTCATGCGGAGAAGTGACCCTGACTTTCGCGGCCAAAAGCGTCATGAGCGCAAAATTACCACGAACCAAAACCGAGGGGAATAGGTATCATGTCGACGCATTACGTTCCCTTAGCGAGATGCTCCCCGCGCCTGTCACAAGTGACAGTTTCAAGACAGTCTGCAATTGAGTTAACTAGGAATGGCCGGTCGCAATTCGAGGCCGGAAAATGCTGCCAACTACCTGGTTCTCCAACTTGTGCAGGTTCACCAGAATTGCGGAGTGTGTGATGGCCGTTGCCCGTCCGTGTAAATCGATACACTGAACTCTGACTACTATTTGCTTAGCCTCAAGTGTTGCAAGAGCGAGAAAAGAAAAATGGATTCTATAGCGGTTGTTCGAAAGTTCTGGGCGCGCTTGCTAAATCCAGCCTGTACCTGGCTGGTCAATCGTTTGCTGCCGAAATCGCCCAATCTACCGTGTCTTATGCGAGCCATCCAAGGAAGGTGTTGCGAATTTCCCGAGGAAGAGATTCCCGCTGCTTGAACCTGAGTCGTCCTCCCCGCTCGGTGGAGCGGTGGCGGCGAATTGCCTGGTAATTGGCGGTTGAGCAGATTCCTGCTTGAAGCGCCACCGGCCGAAGACCTGGCGTGGGAATGCTGCCCATTCACAGAAGGGATACCTATGGGTACGTGCGGATCGCAAGATCAAATCAGTGTGAGATTCCCTCCGGCCACATCCGACGAAGGGCTTGTTGCGGTGGCTAAGCTGGGAGATCGCTCCGCCTTTGCCGAACTGTGGAAGCGCCACTCGAGGACTGCGTACACGAAGGTCTATCAGATCACGAAAAACCGGGCCGATACGGAAGATGTGATTCAGGATGCGTGGATAAAGGCTTTTATTCATCTCAACACCTTTGATGGAAGAGCCAAATTTTCGACCTGGCTCACCCGAATTGCAATCAATTCGGCGCTCATGGCGCTGCGCAAGAGAGGCTCGCGCCTGGAGGCCTCCTTGGAATCAACAGATGGTGAGACCTGGCTGATTCGGGAAATTGCGGACCAGACAAAGGACGTCGAGGAGGAATACGTAAATCGCGAGGGTGTAGAGCGTTTAAGACGGGCAATCTGCCGTCTAAATCCACAATTGCGAGCCGTGGTCGAGATTCAACAGTCGGAAGGTGGGCAAGTAAAGGAAATCGCCGAACTTGCAGGCATCTCTACTTCGGCAGCCAAGTCCCGCTTATCACGGGCCCGGACTGCTCTGCGTCGAGCTCTGGTTTGAAGCCCGTCACGAAGTTGGTATATCGCCGATGCGCTTCTCCCAAGGCCCGTCCCATGCCGTCTGTCTTGTATCCTGTCGCCGCATCTCTTCCCATTTGAAATCCCGACAGGAGAGATGTCCCCTCGTCTTCACAGCAAATCTCAGTGGTAGCCTCATCCAGTGTGGAACCACACAAAGAACTTTGCCAGCCCCGCTGAGCTATCAATCCTAAAAAGGAGCCAAAAATATCAAATTTTACAAATAACTGAACAGACTGCCGAAAACTCTCTGCGGGAGGGGCACGGCTTCAGGTGCGGCATAATCGGCTCCACTTCTGCAATCACATGTCGTTTGAAGGGACCAGAACGGAACTGCAAAGGGGAAGAAACTGTACAGGAATCGGGTGTATGCATCTCGCGGCGCGGTTAGTATTGCAAACCGTGGCAGCCCTGCTACGTGATGTACCGGATGTGGAGCCCGGTTTCATCCTCATTGGCAATCTTGACCAGTTCAAGCTCCGCTTCCGGTACGTTGACGGTTTCTGAGGCGGCGGTTTTGAGTCGTATTCGGTAGACGTACGCGTTGCCGGTCTGGTGAACTTCCTTGACCGTGCCGATCTGGCCAGTCTCCGTAAGTTTCACGATGTCATCGTGAACGAACCTGGGTGCGCTCATAAAAGCCTCTTTCTGGTTCGATGCCGGAAACACTAAGGGCAGATGCCTTCTTCAGCAACTGCGTACTGCTCGTCGAGACGAGAACGAGCCTGACCGATGTGACGTTTCGCATTCATCAAGGCCGGACCTTCGATGGTTGTTTCCAATTGGGAATAGGTTCATCGCACTGCGCGCCGAACGCTAGCGAGAAAGTGTTGTATGAATTTGCAGGTTCAGCTCGTGCCTTCTAATTCACATATCACCTAAGCATAAGGTGAACATCCCTCCCGTCACCAGGTTCCCCCGGCCCCAGTTCCCAGCAACGTAATCCCCACCAACTGCTCAAACAGTCGCTCCAGCCTATCCGCGAGCGAATCCTCTTCCGTAATGATCCCGGTATGAACCGCCGACGTCTGAATGATCGTGCTACGTGGCGCGATCAGCCACTGGAAGCGTTCTCTCTGCGAGAGCTTTGCGATTGGTCCAGCCGTCTCGTCGCCGGCACAGATACGCACTACGGCGTCCGCGTGCTGCTTCACGGTTTCGAGGTCGAGCATCGGCCACAGCATGCGCAGCCGTCCCTCGTCGACGTGCACCTTGGCCTCAAGCAGACGCTTCTCCAAACAAAAAACGATCACGCCGATATTGAGGAACTCCTGCCGCTCGACGCGTGGGACCACGCGCAGCACGGCGTAGTCAAACGAAGCTTTGGTGAGCACGGATCGCCTCCTGTTCGAAGTTTACTGCTGTCGCCAGTCGGTGACTCAGGTAGGCGAGGTATTGTGCGCGGCGCTGCTCGGCGGGCGCCAAGCCGGAAGCAATCCAGGCATCGGGGACCTGGTCGAGAATCGCGCGCAACACGGCAGGCGTAAGCCGTTGATGGGCCAACGACGACGCGTCCGCAATCGCGCTCGCCCACGGCAGGAGAACATGCTTGCTAATCACCGCAAAGGGCGACTCCGCCTTCTCTTCCGCCGTCTCCCAGTTGTGATGGAAAAACAGGGCGGAGCCGTGGTCAATGAAGTACAGCGAACGGTGCCACATCAGCAGGTTCGGGTTACGCGGGGTGCGGTCTACATTCTGCACGAAGGCGTCGAACCAGACTGCCATGGACGCGACCTCGGGCGTCGCACGGTCGCCCGCCGCAGGGTCAAACGTCGTCGAGCCGGGCAGATAGTCGAGTGCAAGATTCAGCCCGGTGCTGGCGTTGAGAAGATGACGAATCTCTGCGTCCGGCTCGTTGCGTCCGAGGGCTGCGTCGACCTCGGCGAAGACCAGTTCCGGCACTTTCAACCCCAGCGCGCGGCCGATTTCACCGGCTACCAGTTCCGCGACCAGCGCCAGCGGTCCTTGCCCCGCCCCGCGGAACTTGACCACGTAGAGCCCGAAATCATCCGCCTCGACGATCGCGGGCAGCGAGCCGCCCTCGCGCAGGGCGAGAACGTAGCGGATAGTCTGGACGGTACGCAGCATCCATTTAGTGTATCGGTCTCAGGACCAGGGCGTGGAGGACACCCATGCGGCCCGTGGGCCCATGGGGGGGATTTGTCCCTCCTCGGGTTTTTGGCTAATTGACTTTCGACGCCTCGCCATTGGCAAGACAAATTTCTGATACGCGCAGTCCGTTCTTCGTAATGCGCGAGGGAAACGTGTCCTTGAGTCGCTCTTCGTGGATCGGGATAACGCGATGTGAGTCGTAGCCTGTCGTCTTCATCATCGCCTCGGTGGCCATAACCAGATTGGCCTGGCTTCCAACTGCCAAGCCTACCGGCACGTACATCGTATCCAAATCGACGACTGCGCCGGGCCCTCTGATGTTGTCGAAGACATAGACAAGATCGCCCGCGAGAACCCACGCATCGGACGATTCCGACTTTCCGTCATTGCGCACCGACACCCACATCGATCCAAAGGTATGGCTGTCATAGGCGACATGCAGATCGATGTTGGGAAGAACGTCCGCTACGTCGCCGTCGATGCATGAGAGGCGCTTTTGCGCCGCCAGTTGAACGCCGCGCACAATGTCACCGGGATCGACCGCCACCATCATCCACCTGAGACGATCAGGAAGCGACATAGCCCAGGTCCATCTCGCGATCTCCTTCTCCTGGATAAAGAACTTGGCGTTCGGAAAATCCTCGACATTCCCAAAATGATCGAAATGCGCATGCGTGATGAAGACAGTGTCGACTTCTTCCGGCGTCAGACCGATTTCGGCAAGCACCTCCTTAGGCGAACGCCAATTCTCAACCCCAAATTTGTCGCCCAAATGCTTGCCATATGCCGTGTCATTGTAGCCGACATCGACCATCGCGACATGGCCATTGCCTTTGATTACGGCGTAGCAATAGGGCAGTTTCACGTACCCCTGATTGTGCGCTCCATAGAGTACGCCGCTCTTGTGGTACTTCTTGACATAGGAATATTCGAGAACCCAAATTGAATACTGAGCCACTTTATCCTCCGACGCTAAGGTTCGCTTGTGGGCTGTCCGCAGTTGCAGCAGGCGTGACTGAAATCGACCATGGTCATTCCGGTGCGGGGCTCGGATGCGGACTGTAAATGGGAATATGCGCTCGACAAATCCGCCGCGGCGCCGGTCAGGTCGATCTTCTCGTCATGGAGCCGAGGGGCTTTCAGCGCATCGAGGCACGCGCCGAGCAGTCTATGGGCCGACTTCAGATGAGAGAGGTGCGCGTCCAATCGGTTGGGAGCTCGAAGGCGTTCCATCTGCTCTGGCGTCGAAAGCCAGACTTCGTTGGCGGCCGCGAGTATCGGAAGATCAAACGCCTCTCTCCGATTGCTAGCTTGCGCCAAGATCAAAAGGCCTGCGATCTGACCGACCAAGCGTCGCAGCTCATAATAGACTCGTCTGGCTCCGATAACGTAGCCAACGACTTCATCAGGCAGACCTTGATCGATCACGATATGCGCGCCCGGAGAGTTGGGACGTGCTTTCCAGCTATCACAGTCCGCGCTATGTATTGTAGGAACGGCGTCGAGCAAGGCATAGGAACATGTCGGCTGCATTAGTGAACGCCCTTGGTGGTGCTGCGTTCGACCAAGGTCCCAGGCAACCGAATGATGGCAGGCCGGCCAGCCGTTCTTCGGGCCAACGCCGGCGTTAAGTCCGCAGTGGTCGATATCAATAGAATCCAAGGTTTACTCACTGTTTTAGTTCCTCTCAAGATCAGGAGCATGGCTGCCCCACATAGATTATTGAAGCTATCTGGGTACTTTGCGGAAACAGCTCTCTAAAAGTACCAGTCCCGTCCTGACGCATAACTTTCGACGCATAAATTTCAACCGGAGGCTGATACCATCTTCTTGGCCGTCTGGCCTACTGTACCCAACGCCACGCTTTCACACAATTGACTGACCCTGCGGGGAGCCTATATTTCGCACACGCACGTTTCCGGAGGTAGTTGCAATGTCTGGCAAGTCTACAAAAATCGGGCGCCGTGAATCTCTCAGGCTGCTCGCGGGCGGTGCGACCGCCCTATTGGTACCGAAGGGCCTTCCTTGCCTGTCGTCTGCGGCGCCCAATAGCGGGCTTATTAAATTGCAAGGTTCGCTTGGCGACAAGCTTATAGCCAAGGGCAGTGCCGGCTATGCGAGCGCACGCGAGACATTGATATGGAACCGGCGGCTCAGTGATGCGCGCGCGCCGGATGCTATCGTGCGAGCAACATCTGCAGGTGATGTACAAACCGCGATCGCCTACGCAAATGCGAACCGTCTCAGGGTAACCCTCTGCGGCAGCGGTCACAGCTTTCATGCTGCCGCGTTGCGCGATAGCGGATTGCTGATCGATGTTTCGCAATTGAAAGGCATCGATATCGACGCGGCGACGCGCCGGGCATCCGTGCAACCTGGGGCCAAAGGCGGCGCTTTGGCTGCCACGCTCGAGCGGCATGATCTGGCGTTTCCCGTGGGCCACTGCTCCGGCGTCGCACTCAGCGGCTATCTGCTCAATGGAGGCATCGGTTGGAATGCTCCTGAATTGGGCCCTTCTTGCATGAGCGTCCGTGGTATCGAGATGATCACTGCCGCTGGCGAGTTGCTCTACGCGGACAAGGATCACCACGCCGATCTCTTCTGGGCGGCACGGGGTGCCGGCTCCGGCTTTTTTGCCGCGGTGACCCGCTACGATCTGGAGCTGTTTCCAAAGCCGCAGTCGATACGGACCGGCTCGATAACCTTTGATTACGCCTCCTATGACCAGGTGGCGACTTGGCTGAACGGCGCAATGCGGAGCGTGGATCAGCGCGTGGAGGTCATTTGCACGCTCGGACAGGTGGAAGGCTCCAGCGCTGTAAATCCGAAGTTCTCGGTCAACCTCACGGCCGTGGCTTTCGCATCATCTCAGGACGAAGCACGCAAACGCTATGCCGCATTGCTGCAGCCGCCTGCCCAAATCAAGCCGATCGGCGATGTTTTCGACGCGCCTTCCACAATGACAGATCTATTTCAGGCCATGGATGCCGATCTTCCGGATAACAAACGTATGAGCGGTGATAGCTGCTGGACCAATGCCCAACTGGGCGACCTCATGATGGCGACGAAGCCGCTGGTGCCCAAAGCGCCCGCGACGCCCTCCGGTATCTTCTTCATGGCTCTCGGCGACGCTGTGGTGCCCAAGTCCGACGCCGCAGCCTATTCAGTCGGTGGACGGACTTACGTCGGCGCTTATGCGTTCTCTGAAAATCCAAAGGACGATCAGATGAATCGCGATTGGGTTCATGCAGCCGTACGTGCCGCAAGTCCATACAAGATTGGTCATTATGTCGGGGAGGCCGATCTATCTGTCGCCCCCGAGCGCGCCGAGCAATGTTTTTCGCAGACGGCGTGGAAGAGACTCAAATCACTGAAACGCAAATACGATCCCGCCAATGTGTTCTTTTCTTATCTGACAACTTGATGCACTGTCAGGCGGAGCAGAATCACGTTTACGGTCCCTGTAAAGGTATTCAGCTCTGATTTTCAGCCATGATCGCTTTTCGGCCATAATAGCTGATCAGATAGAACGCAACTCCGAAAGAGATAATGTCCTTGAAGAGAAACAGGCCGAGATTATTCATGTAATGGATGCCGTGAACCACGACGGTGTCATCCGGAGTCGTGATCAACATGCTGCTTGTGGTGAAGAACATGCCGACTAGAATGATCCCGCCCAGAATGCCTGCTTTAGGTTTAAAGTAGCCAATGATCAGTAGGATTGCTGCTGTCCATTCAGTGGCCCCGATCATATCCGACCCAATATATGGTCCAAGGACCTTGAATTGCCAACTGGTAAGTGGGCTGTTAGTGACGAGCGGGATGATGCCCTCTGCCCCGGGTGCTGTCATTTTGAACTTGCCTGCCCACAGCAACATCACGATCATTCCAATGCTGCAAACAAGGAAAGGGATATTTCGATCTGCAACAAACGCTGCAATCTTCGTTAGAACACTTTTCGCCTGCAGTTTGTTACCTGTGTTCGCTTGAGATCCGCGCACACCATCACCCGACGCCTCAGCAGATGTGGTTTCAGTCACAAAAGGACTCCTTCATGGGAGATAAGGGAACATGTCGTAATTCGTTCTGGTCTTTGGCTTCGGCCCCGTTTGTGGTTGCGTTTGGCTGCTGAAAACTCGGGAGCGTAACGTGATGCGGAAGGCCGGCAACCACCGTACGCGGCAATCGTACCATGGGGAAAATTAATACGAATGGCGAAGCCGCGGATCGGTATGATGGCCTCCTATCTCCAACTCCAAGGACGAGCCGCCACGGTGTCTTAAGCGGCAGCCGGTTCGAGCTTTCGAGAAGCCGCGGTTGACAATACGAATCCGCTCATGGAACGATTCGGTTTGCCAGAATGAGGGGACTTATCCAATCGCGCCGTCAGATTCTTAAAGCGTCCTTGATCGGGATCCCGTGTCTGGCTTTTGGGGATTCCCGGCGCCTCTTTGCAGCCGCACCTGCGTCCCGTTTTTCCGTCGAAGTGTACATTTGGCTGCAGCTCCTAAGCCACCAACACCGCTCTCTCAGCGATGGGTTGCCGGAAATATTCTCTTCCGCCAAGGCCGCAGGCTTCCACAACATTGAGCTGACCGACATTTTCTTCACGCCCGATCTGAGCGCCCGCACGCTTTCTCTCCTGCAGGCCAATCAGCTCAGCACGCCCTCTGTTTATGTGCACGGAGCGATGCATGAGATGGCCGTGGGAGCGGAGACGGAGCAGCGCGCGTTAAGCGTCTTAGCTGAAGCCAGAAAAGCAGGGTGTCGCGCAATCGTTTGCGATCCGGAGCCGAAGGCTGTGGGAGAGAAGACGGACGAGGAACTTGCTACGCAGGCGATGGTAGCCAACCAGCTGGGGCGAAAGCTAGCAGCAGAGGGTGCAGCCTTGCGCCTCCACAATCACAAAGTGGAGTTGCAATCGGATGCCAGAGAATGGCGCTACATGCTCCGCCGCACCGATCCCAAACTTGTCTCTGTTTGCCTGGATATCGATTGGGTGAAGCAAGCCGGATACGAACCCATGGACCTCTTACGGGAGGCCGGCTCCCGTGTTTCCGAGATTCACATCAGGAGCTCGCGGAATCTTGTTTGGCAAGAGTCCGTCGAGGCGGACGGTGACGTTGACTACAAGCCGATTGCTGCCTTCCTCAAGAAAGAGCGGCTCGAACCCCTGGTGGTGGTGGAACTCGCTTATGCCGAGCGCACGACCGTCTCCCGCACTCTGGAGGACGACTTGCGGCGCAGCCGTATTTTTGCCGAGCAGATATTCGACGGAAGCGTGTAACCGCAGCACCTCAAGCCGCGTCGGTTTCCCCGGGCGGCAAAAACTGATTGCGGTGGCCCGAAACTTCATGAGGGGTCCACTACAGGGGGAACTGGGGGACCCGTCCCCAAGTTCCCCCCTTCGAAACTGGGAAGATACAGGGTAGGAAAAGGGTGGAACAGAAAAAACCTAACGAGGGGTTTCGCAGGGTGCCATATATTCGCCAGCGGCTTTGTTCAACCGCCTGGCGCAGATTTCCCACTCTCCCACAGTGCACTGGCACTTACTGCAATCAAATTCGCAAATGGCAAAGTCTTCCGGGACCGTCTGGACAATCTGGTTTCGGAGCGACTGCCAGATGCTACGAAAAGGTTGGTTGTTTTTCATCTTTTCTTCTGACATGTGGTTGAACCTCATCTTGAACTGTGAGACTTTGCCCGGGCCGTTTCTCAAAAAAAGCTGGATGTGAGAAGAGCGGGATTTATGCCATTCCGGAAGGTCCGCCCCGTGGGAACGTGCCGTGGTTCCGATCGAAAAAGTTTTCCCTCTTTCCGGCTTTCGTCGCGGCTTTGTTGGCAATGCTGTTAATTTTCCTTTGCTCGGGCGTCTCCGAGGTGGAGGACTCATTTAGTTCTGGTGTTTTACGGCTTTCGGGTTCGTTTGGCATGGTGTTTATCTCCTGTTTCCTGCATATCCAGACTTTATGAGAGATACGCGTCGCTGACAGTGATGTGCGTCACAGGGGTTCCTAGAGAATACGTGTTTCTCCTCGACGGGTTAGTTGTCCCTTTCCTAGCCAGACCCAGCAATCACGTGGCCGACAAGGCTACACGGACCACTTCCTGATTAACCGGTGACTCGGGGAGCAACGCGGAAGTGTTGAGCTTGTATGAACCTAAATCAGCGCACTAGCGATTATCGCTGCGTGCCAATGGAGACATCATCGCGGGCCGGGAAGCCAGAAGGAAAGCAGGACAAACGGAGATGGCGCCAATGAAAAAGCGTCTTTAAGCATCTACTTCAAGGCCTGTCCTTTAGGGTCATTTCCTGGCCACCATTTCCCGGCTAGGTTCCCATCATTCCACAGGCAAGAAATTCGCCGCGTCGTTGGGATCGCCCGTACCTTTGTACTTGGCATGTAGCGGATAGGGATAGACCGGCCTGGTGAAGGTAACCGAAGTGGCCGGGTCGAGCGGCATCTTGAGCGGTGCCCGGGAAGGACCAGGGAGATGCGCCCCGATCATGACATCGGGCGCCCGCCCACGTTCTACCCACGCTTCCAGATAGCTCAGATAGTCGAAGGCAGATACTCCTTCGCCGCCGCCGCAATGATTCATGCCGGGAATCGCGAATAGCCGGTAGAAATCCTGCGCGGCCTTCGGGCCGCCCATCGTCTTTTCCACGGTTTCGTAGTAGTCAAAAGCGGCGCCGGGCATTTCCGTCATATCGGTGTCGCCCTGGTAGCTAAGCAGTTTTCCGCCGGCGTCTCTAAACCTGCGCAAATCAGGGTCGGTATCCGCATAGAGCACACCGATCCCGCTGCGTTTGTAGTCGCTGTCGAAATCGAAGTCGGTGTACTTCCACTCCTTTCCCGCAGTGGAGAGGAGGGCCGTATCTTTGAAGAATTCGTCGCCCCAGGTATCGGAGAACGCATCCTTCCATTGCAGCTCGGCGCCGGGAAAGATACCTCGCGGCGAGATAGCGTGGCCTTTGGAATCATGGGGCCGGCTGTAGATATCCTTGACCGCCTGCACCTGACGCGCGCCCAAGCAATTGGCCTGTTTACCAGCCTTGCACTGGAGTTCCGACGGATCGAACTTGCACTTCTGCGGCGCGCTGACGATGCCGTCCTTGACGCCGTCATCCATATCGCATTCGGCAAGCACGGCATTGTGCACAAGTTGAATGTCGGCATCACTCAGAACGGGTTTTCCATCGTCACCCAGAAAACTCCGTTTGGCCCAGATGCCACGCACCGCCAGATCACTCTCATCCATATCAGGGGCGCCGGCAACGATGCCATCGAAGTCCCAGGGAAAGCGCTGCGCTTCGATCATGGCCTGATAGCCGCCTGTGGAACATCCCATGAAGTAAGACTTGTTGGGTGCGGTTGCGTAAAAACTTTTCAGGATCGCCTTCGCGGCAAGGGTTACGACGTGCGTGGCGCGATACTCAAAATCGGTTTGGCCTTGAAGATTGTTACGCGACCATAGACCGCCCTCGCCCGTGTGACCCATATCTGTGCCGACACAGGCATAGCCGGGGTGCCGTGCGCACGACCCAGGCACATAGTCTGTGCTGCCACACCAGCCCCCGCAGCCAACATGCAGCAGCTTCCCGTTCCACTGCGATACCGGCAGCAGAAGGACAAAGCCGGCACTTGGTGCGACGTAGCCGGAAACGCGGCACGTGGCCTGAACCTGGCCAATCGCTTTTACGAGGTCTTCGCTCACTTGCGCTTTGCCCGTGAGTCCCTGGACGTCCTTCGCCAGAGTTGCTTCCGAGATTCGGGTGGAGGCGCCGGGGACCGCGGAGAAGTCCGTCGTTGCCAGGGCCCGGCACCGGGCATCCTCAACAGACACGGTTTGTGCCCGGCCAACTGCGCTGCCGAGCACCATGATGATGAGCACGGGGAGCGCGAATGCACAGCTTCCTGTCCGCTTTTCGATTCGGACTGCCGGCAGTTCCCTCTTCACTTTCATGGCTGCGACCTCGGTGCGGCACAACTCGCCGGGGGGTCTATCAACGGCGCAACAGAGCCCTCCGTCTTGGCGGGTTGATCTTTAGAATCTCGGCCATCAGAGTATAAATCGACGTTGTCGAATGGCTGTATTGGCACCCAGGTTCAATTCACCAAATGAACGGCACCAGGCGATGTCTCACGGTATTTTGATACTCCGAATAGCCCGGTAGGCTCTTCACCAGAAACGTCTCCTCATTAAGCAGTCTCCATATGAGGGCAGGCACCATCAGCGCAATCGCGAACAACCCCCACAACGAGCCAAGCGAGAGAGGTATGCCAACTAACAGCAAGAAGGCTCCCATATACATTGGGTGGCGTACCAGTTTGTAGGGCCCCGTCGATATAACTTTCTGTTCGGGAGCGAGCTCGATAGTTGCCGAAGCGAAGGTATTTTCCTTATATACAAGAAATACAATGAAGAACCCGAACGCAACCAGAGCGTCACCGCCCACGGCAACATAAGGCGGTACCGGGGTCCATGCAAACCGATGATCTAGGGCGGAAACAACCAGTATCCCGGCAAACGATATCGACGTGATGGTCTGTATTACCTTTTGGCTCGTCTCCTTCTCGGCCGTTGGCCCCGCATGCATCCGCCGCTCCAGGAGCTCCGGGTCTCTTTTCGTCAGGTATACCGTGATCGCAATCGCCGACACTCCGAATACCGCCAGGAAGGCCCATGCTTGCCAATAACTAAGCGTCCACGCCGGAAGAAATAAGAGTGCTGCCATCACGAAAAGCACGAACAACAAGCCGCCAGATGCCCTTTTCTTCAAATCCTTCAATGACCCAGTTCTCGCGCTAGAACTGGCGCCGGTGCCCGGAGTTGCTGCCTGTTTTTTGTTTTCACCCATAAGTAGATATTGAGTGACATGATACATATTCACCGCCAAGGGGCATTGAAGGGGCGGCATTGAAGCGCCGTCCCCATATCTTCCCTGCGGGAATCACTCAGAAGCCTTGTTAAGAGTTGTTGTTTCGCGGATCGTCTTTCGCGCTGATGTATTCAAGGCCAAGCGGCCCAATCGCGGTGACTTGGGTAACGTATTCACTGGATTTTGCCCAGTGGAAATGGGACGTATTGCCAGGCAGAAAGAGGACGCTACCGGGCGGATACGCCTGCAGCTTATCGGGGTTGAACTGATCGCCCAGGCCTATGTAGAAAACGCCGGATATAACTGTGTAGACGCGATCCTCCGGGTGCCGGTGTGGCATCAGCTTCACGCCGTGCGGCACTCTGACCCTCATCGTGTACAGGCCGGGCTCAGAGGGCTCACCAACGACGACCGCCAGTCGGGCCGAAGGTGGAAACGCGGCGAAGGGTTTCCAGTCGATGTCTTCGGACAGGATCGCTCTGAAAACGCCTTCACCGGGCTGGTGAGGTTGAGCGGTACTTTGTTGTGCTTCCATGACAACTGCTTCTTTCCTGTCTGGCACATGAGATCTCCTCTTTAGAGTTTCGGATTCAACACACAATTAGATGAAGCCATAGGCGTCGAGATCCATTGGACGAAGGTATCGATCGATACCTTCGTATCGATTGGGTGCCGCGTGGCTGCTGGCGCTATGGTGCCAGAACGCGCTATCCGCGCGCGATTGTGCCGGGTTTCGCACGGCTTTCCGCGCCATGTGCCGGCGGAGCACCTACCAGTCCCGCTTTGGATGCCGCCGTGCCGCCTTGTGAATTGCCTTCATTTCGCCCGCGTTTGCCGCTCAAGCTCGGGATTGGCTTTGAGTTGAGAGGCTCACTTCGATGCAAGGCCGCCAGCAGACTGAGGCCGTTCAGGCGGTGATTACCTCGTCTGCCTCTTCAACCTTCGGGACCCGATTTTGCCCTGCTCTTTTCCACAGAGGCCCGGAAGCCCTATCTTGCCAAAATATCAAGTTAGAGATAGTCTAAATCCGGTGGACACCGAGGCGATCAAACGGTCACTGGAAAGCAGCGGGTTGCGCTGCACTCCGCAGCGCTACGCCGTGATGGCCTTCTTGATGGAACAGAACAGGCACCCCACCGCCGTCGAGATTTTCAAAGCTGTGAATCGTACAGATCCCCGCTCCTCAAGGGCCACCACTTATAACAATCTGCGTGACTTGGTGCAGGCAGGCTTGGTGCGTGAAGTTGCGGTCGAGGGCCGCGCCGCGCGATTCGATGCCAAAGGCCTGCTGCATCATCACTTCATCTGCGACCGTTGCGGAAATGTTGAGGACATTGAGTGGTACGACGTGCCCAGGCCTGGCACGCGCTCCCTGGGCAAGCGCATCGTTCGCGATTGCGAACTCATTTTCCGCGGACTTTGCACTAAATGCGCGGCGAAGCAAGGTGCGCCTCAGCGAGCGCGGCCGGCGGCGCACGCTCGATGAGTAACCGTGCGCAGTTCTGCAATTAGCAATTTCAAACCTGCGACCAATCGTAGTTCGTCCTGTTTTAACTCATTCGAAGGAGAAGCAATATATGGCCAGGGAAGAACAGTTCGCCACTGCGGCAGGAGAACCCGCGCCGGCTGCTCTAGCCCTTCAAGCGAAAGTACGGCAAGAAAATGTCCTGTGCTGACCTTATGATTCTTGCCGGTAACGCGGCCCTCGAATCAAGAGAACCAGCGGGTCAGGGCTAAAGTCAGAATCGGTAAAAGTGGGCAGGCGAGTGGTGATATGGCCTGCCGTGAAGACCCAAACATTGAAGACCACAACACTCAAGGAGAGACTCGATGGCGAGCAAAGGAACCGAATTTACGTCCGAAGCGAAATCCGCAGTGAACGCGCAGGTAACGTCCGAGGCGAAATGCCCGGTCGACCACGGAGCGATCGCAGCCAGCCCGGTAAGCGCACCCAGCGGGCCGCGTACCAATCGTGACTGGTGGCCAAACCATCTCAGGTTGGAGTTGCTTCATGCGCACTCAGAGCTTTCCGACCCCATGGGCGCAGAGTTCGACTATGCGAAGGAGTTCAAGACCCTCGACTACGAAGGCCTCAAGAAAGATCTGGCCTTTGTCATGACCGACTCGCAGGATTGGTGGCCTGCCGACTTCGGCCACTACGGTCCGCTGTTTATCCGTATGGCCTGGCACTCAGCCGGCACCTATCGCACTTATGACGGACGTGGCGGCGGCGGACGCGGTCAGCAGCGCTTCGCTCCTCTCAACAGCTGGCCTGACAATGTCAACCTCGACCGCGCCCGCCGGCTGCTGTGGCCCGTGAAGCAAAAGTACGGCAAGAAAATTTCCTGGGCCGACCTGATGATCCTGGCCGGCAACGTCGCGCTGGAGACGATGGGCTTCAAGACCTTCGGCTTCGCCGGCGGCCGCCCAGACACCTGGGAGCCCGATCACGATGTCGACTTCGGCGCCGAGGCCACCTGGATGGGCACGGACAAGCGTTATTCCGGGGAACGCGATCTGGCCGACCCGTACGGCGCGACCACCATGGGGCTCATCTATGTAAACCCTGAAGGCCCCGAGGGCAAGCCAAACCCCGCAGGTGCGGCCAAAGACATCCGTGTCACCTTCGGCCGCATGGCCATGAATGACGAAGAGACGGTCGCGCTGATCGCGGGCGGCCACACCTTCGGCAAGACCCACGGCGCCGGCCCGGGCACCCACCTCGCTCACGAGCCCGAAGGAGCGCCGATTGAAAACCAGGGCCTCGGCTGGACCAGCGCCTACAAGACCGGCATCGCCGGGGACGCGATCACCAGCGGCCTGGAGGTTACCTGGACCACCAAGCCCACGCAATGGTCCACCGAGTACTTCGACCACCTCTTCAAATTTGAATGGGAACTCACCCAGAGCCCCGGCGGCGCGAACCAGTGGAAACCCAAAGGTGACGCCGGCGCCAACACCGTGCCCGACGCCCACGACCCCAACAAGAAGAAGCAGCCGGCCATGCTCACCACCGATGTGGCGCTGCTCGCAGATCCGGCCTACGCGAAAATCTCGCGTGACTTCTACGAGCATCCAGAGAAGTTCGCCGACGCCTTCGCCCGCGCGTGGTTCAAACTGACCCACCGCGACATGGGTCCTCGCGCCCGTTATCTCGGGCCCGAGGTTCCGGCCGAGGAGCTTATCTGGCAAGACCCCGTCCCCAAGGTCGACCACCCGCTGGTCGATGATAAGGATGTCACCGCCCTCAAGGCGAAGGTGCTCGCATCAGGCCTCTCGGTCTCCGAGCTCATCTCGACCGCCTGGGCCTCGGCCTCGTCGTTCCGTGCCTCCGACAAGCGTGGCGGCGCAAACGGCGCCCGCATCCGCCTTGCCCCGCAAAAGGACTGGGAGGTCAACCAGCCGGCCCAACTGGCCCGCGTGCTGAAGACGCTCGAGAAGATCCGGGGCGAGTTCAACGCGTCGGCCGCTGGGGGTAAGAAGATCTCGCTGGCCGACCTGATCGTCCTCGCGGGTGCTGCGGGTGTCGAGAAGGCGGCGAAGGATGCCGGTATCGAGACCACCGTGCCCTTCCTCGCCGGCCGCACAGACGCCTCGCAGGAACAAACGGACGCTGAATCCTTCGCGCCGCTCGAGCCCAAGGTCGACGGTTTCCGCTCCTACGGCTACAAGAGCTCGGAGCCTGCCGAGGTCGCCCTCCTCGACAAGGCTCAGCTACTGCGGTTGACCGCGCCGGAGCTGACCGTGCTGATCGGCGGACTGCGCATGCTCAACACTAACTTCGGGGGCACGAGGTTTGGCGTCTTCACCGACCGTCCGGAGACACTGACCAACGACTTCTTCGTGAACCTGTTGGACATGAAGTACGTGTGGAGGCCCACCACGGACTCGAAGGACACCTTTGAGGGCCGCGACCGTAAGACCGGCGCGGTGAAGTGGAAGGCTACGCGCGCCGACCTCATCTTCGGCTCCAACGCCCAGCTACGCGCCACGGCAGAGGTTTACGCCTGTGCCGATTCTCACGAGAAGTTCGTCAAGGATTTCGTCGCCACCTGGAACAAGGTAATGAACCTGGATCGCTACGACCTCTTGCCGTCCGTCGTTTAACTTCACCTTCGTTAACACCGCAGCCCGGCCTAGCCTAAGATCTCTCGAGCTAGGCCGGAGAGGTAACGTCCTACCACGCCCGCAGGCAACCGAGCGAACCGACTCTGAAACAAGTGCCGGCTCCGGCGTGAACTTGAATAGCACTGCAAATCTTCCCGAAACCTCTAGGTGAAAACCACGACGAGGGTTGGGGAAAGCAAAGTTGTGGCTGATGCGCTGATGCCCTGAAGTGCACGACTGAACAGGGACTTTCGGGAAGCATTTGCAAAAACAACAGCAATCGGCGCGCGGAGTGCGATCTCATATTCCGCTACTCCACTCCGCTCGACGGAATGTTGTTCGGGCTCATGGGACTATTCATCGTTCTAAACACAGTGATGGCCGCGTGGCTGCTGGCGCTATGGTGTAATGCCAGAACCGGTATCCGCGCGCGATTGTGCCGGGTGTACGACTCGGGCTATGCATGTTGCCGGCGATATCCGGCGATGTGTTCGAGAACAGCGACTACGATCGCGGTCGTGCTAAGATCAGGGGCTGACAAGCCATGAATTCCAGCCGCCGCAGCTTCATCCAACTCGGGGTGGGAGCCGCGTTCTCTCTTTCTGCGAATCGATTGGTGGGACAGCAGGGCATGGGCGGTCATACCGTCAAGCCCATGCCGAGAGGCGCGCCCTCCGGGCGTCCCTTCAACGCGCATTTCGTCGATGTTGCCGCAAACGCCGGATTGCGCATGCCGGTGATTTATGGCGGCGAAGAGGCAAAGAAGTACATCATCGAGTCAACGGGATGCGGCTGCGCATTCATCGACTACGACAACGATGGGTGGATGGATTTGTTTATCCTTTCGGGAACTCGTCTTGGCGGAGCCCCCGAAGGCACTACAAATCGACTCTACAAAAACAATCGCGACGGCACATTCACTGACGTCACAGAGAAGGCCGGTTTGCACTCGCTCGGATGGGCCTGCGGCGTATGCATTGGGGACTACAACAACGACGGTTTCGATGATATCTTCTGCGCCACCTACGGGCAGAATATCCTTTACCGTAACAATGGCGACGGAACGTTTACGGATGTAACCAAAGCGGCAGGGCTTTGGAACGACCATGAGAGGTATGGCGCCGGTTGCGCATTCCTGGACTATAACCGTGACGGGCACCTGGACTTATTCGTTTCCAACTACGTTGGCTTTACTTTTGAAAGTGCCGGCGTCCCCGGCGAGAATCCTTATTGCCGCTGGAAAGGACTTCCGGTCGAATGCGGACCTCGCGGGCTGAAAACGGGAAAGCATTCTCTGTATCGAAATAATGGCAATGGAACATTTACGGACGTAAGCGAGGCAGCGCGCATTAACCAGGCTCCGGCTACCTATGGCATGACAGTCGTGGCGGCCGATTTTGATGAGGATGGTTGGCAGGACATCTACATCGCTTCCGATTCCACTCCGAGTCTCCTGTTCATGAATAATCGCGATGGAACGTTTCGCGAAGAAGGAGTCCTGCGAGGCGTAGGACTGAACGAAGATGGCATGGAACAAGCAGGCATGGGGGTCGGCGTCGGCGATTACGATCTGGACGGACATCTAGACCTTTTCAAAACGCATTTTCTGGATGACGCCAATATTCTTTACCACAACGATGGTAAGGGCAATTTCGATGACGTCACGCGAGCCTCTCGCATTGGGGTCGAAACCCGATATATCTGTTGGGGCGCAGGCATCGTTGATCTGGACAACGATGGTCTTCCGGATCTTTTCATGGTCACCGGCCATGTTTATCCGGAGGTGGAACGAACCCTGCCGCAATATCCCAACAAAACACCGCGCGTCGTCTTTCGCAATCTAGGCGACGGAATCTTCGAAGAACTCATCGAGGAGGCCGGCCCGGGCGTGGCGGCGCCTCACTGCAGCCGTGGATGTGCTTTTGGAGACTTCGATAACGACGGAGATGTTGACATTCTGATTATTAATCTGAACGAGCCTCCCTCACTGCTTCGCAATGACCTCCGCGGCACGACGAATAACTGGATCAAGGTGAAACTGGAGGGCGCAAAGTCCAACCGGAGTGGCATCGGAGCCAGAGTTCTAGTCCACTATGGAAATAAGACCCAAGCGCAAGCCGTGTTAAGCCAATCCAGTTTTTTTTCCTGCAACGACCCGCGTTTGCATTTCGGCCTGGGGGCCTGTACCACCGCCGATATTGACGTCTATTGGCCAAGCGGGCTCCATGAAGCTTTCAAAGGATTTTCTGCAAATCGGCTCGTTACTCTCAAAGAAGGGGTCGGGCCAGTGGCCGGCCGCGGCTGGTCCAAAGCCTGAAAATCAAGTCCCAAGTGCGCCCCGAAAACAGGTCGGCTTAGCCGGCGTACGCCAGCTAACACCGTCACGATGCGAGCTAACCGCAGCACTTCCGGGTTTCGATAGGGGATGACGCAGAGCCTACGGGCAAGACGGTGTTGCTCAACCGAGGCACCGAAAAATACAGTAATCGGGATTTAAAAAATTACGAAATATGTTTTTTAACGAAATTCGACATTTACAACTGGAAGTTCACAAGTTCGCATTCGCAGATTTGCAAATCGCCGGCCGCTATTGACTGAAAGGCCTTTTTACCCATAGCGATTTTCCCCCTTGACAAGCCTCTTTGTGATACGTACGATCCGTCCCGCTCAGAACAATATCCCCGAATCAGTCCCCTAAAAGATAGGAGGGAACGTATGAAGATTCTCAAATGGGGTAGTTGGATGGTGGTTTTTCTCCTTTGGGCGGTCACTCCCGCTGCCCTTTTTGGCCAGAACACGCACGGAAAGATTTCCGGTGTCGTCTCAGACAACACGGGCGCCGCGGTTGGTGGATGCGCCGTCACGTTAACCAATCTGGACACCGCTGAAAGCGACAAGATAACAAGTGACGGATCCGGCAACTACTCGTTTCCCAATATCGCGCCGGGGCGCTACAAGTTGCAGGCAGAGAAGAGCGGGTTCAAGATTTTCGTCCAGGAACCGATCGTTGTGGAGATCGAAAGCGGATTCAAAATCGACATTGCTCTGGCGGTTGGTGCCGCCACCGAGACGGTTGAGGTAACCGCTCAGACGCCTTTACTCCAGCCGGAGACGAACTCGCTGGGGCAAGTTATCGACCAACGATCCGTCACCGATTTGCCCCTCAACGGCCGCAACCCGATTGCCTTGACGCAGCTGGTGCCCGGCGTTGTGCCGCAGGGCCAGCCTTCGGCCGGGAACTCGTCGACGGGCGGCCCGGTCGGCGCCAATCCGTTCGCGCTTGGAGATTTTCAGATTGGCGGAGGCATGTCCGGTCAAAGCCAGATTCTGATTGATGGTGTACCGACAAATGGAGCGTACCTGAATGTAGTTACCGTTATTCCGACCCAGGACGCCATCCAGGAATTCAAGGTGCAAACCAACAACCTGGGGCCGGAGTACGGCCGGTTTGCCGGCGGAGTCATCAACCTTTCGACCAAGTCGGGAACCAACCAGTACCATGGTACGGTCTACGAATTCATACGCAACAAGGTGCTGAACGCCAATGACTTTTTTGACAACAGAAATGGTGTCAATCGCCCTCCCTTTACGCAAAACCAATTTGGGGGCAACGCCGGAGGGCCTATTCTCAAGGACAAGTTGTTCTTCTTCGGCGGCTATGAGGGTTTTCGGCTGCGCAAGGGGAGCCCTTTCCAATCGTATGTTCCCACCGCTGCCGAGCGCAGCGGTGATTTTTCCGCAGTCGGATCGGCCAACACCGCTTCGGCATTCACCATTTACGATCCAACGACGAGCGGTGTGGAGGAAACGCGGCTTGCAACGGAACCAATCCCGTTTGCAGAACGGCCTTCCCCAACAACGTCATTCCCCAGGCCCGGCTCGACCCCACCGCGGTAGCGCTTTTGAAGTTCATGCCGATGCCTAACCTGGTCGGCAGTAGTACCGCTAACTTCGCAGATAGCTACAGCACCGGCGGCAACGTGGATCAGTACAATGGACGCATCGACTATGCCCTGAGTCAGAGGCAGAGGATTTTCGGACGTTACACCCAGTCGAAGATCCTTTCGCTCCCCGACAATCCTTTCAGCCAAATCTGTACCGACCGCTGCACAGAAACCACCACGGCTAAGCAGGTTTCTCTCGCAGACTCCATCACGCTTAGCTCCAACTCGATCTTGGATTTGCATTTTGGTTACACGCGTTACGTCTACTTGCGCGTCCCTCTCAGCGAGGGCATCAGCTTGGCGCAGTTTGGCCCGGCCTGGGAGGCGCTAACCCCGGAGTTG
>CAWBBY010000012.1:0-492257 GCA_963787145.1 uncultured Acidobacteriaceae bacterium | reverse complement strand
CTGCGGAGGACGCTCAAACTTGAAGGCATCGCGCTTGATCGAGAAGGTCCCATCCCCTTGGTTCATAAACAGCGGCAGCCGCCGCCGCAAACCACAAGAAGATCCTGGCGTCCCTTGTTTTCAAAGTCGGCGAACAAAGCACACGCAGTATTGTCGAGCACTCCGACCCCGGATTTTTCTGTTACGTCTTCCAGCGTCCCGTCGCCCCGGTTGCGGTAAAGCCGGTTTGGCAGGCCCGACGGCTGGCAAACATAGAGATCATCGAAACCGTCATTGTCGAAGTCACCCGCCGCCACACCATTGTTGCCGTAAACGTCTATGCCGCATGCACCATCCAGAACTGTCCGCCAATAGTCGGAGCCCCGAAGCATCTGGTTTGTGTACGATTCCGCGCGGCCGAGAGCTTGCGAGGTTATGTCAATAAACATCAGCCCGTGCGTAACGCTGAGTGTTTCTTCGCTGGCCTCCCACCTCCGGGCTTTCCACCCCTCTGATTCGTCGTGCGACCACTCGGTGTGCCATGATCCAACCCGCTCTTCACGCCGCTCATCGTTCTGCTTGGCGACAATGTCATAGCGGATGTCAAGACGAACCGCAGGGCGAACCGACGGCGGGGCGCCGGCGATTTCTTCGATACCGGTAATTTCGAATTCCGCAGTCTCCACCCCTGAGACCTGCCCCAGCCAAACCCGGATCTGCTGGAGAAACCGCTCCCGCCCGGGAACAACCTTGCCGTCAAACAATCTTCTCGCGATAGTGATCCCGTTCCCGGCACGCAGCGTGATTTCCTTGGCCGGAACCAGTGCGGAGGCTTCAATCGACGGGTCCAGTGACTTTGCCAGGGCTGAAAGGCCGGGAGCCGATGCCTTGAGGGCTTGGGCCCATTGTTTGAGAAGTGACTCAATTTCCCAGGCATATTTTTCAGTAACGTAATCATCGGAACCCGGAGCGACAAGGCGGAGGACACCTTCCAAAGGGGAGGCCGCCGGATAGTGGGGCGTCAGACGAGCATCGGAGAAAGGGAGACCGCCGTTCCGATTCGGGAAGCCCTTCGGAGGACCGAACAAAAATGGGTATCCATGGAACGGAGCCGGACGGAGGAGTAGGGGCGCCAACCCCATGCTCTTAAGGACTGCCCGCCGGGAAGGGAACCGGATCTCGTTTTTGTGGGGCGACATCCTTAGGGGTTCCGCCTGGAGCATTCTTACGCCTGGTGTAAACGAAAAGGCTGGATTGAACCAGCCATTCCGTCGATCCCATCCCATCACAGTAACAGTAAAGTTGCTCTCGCCGGCAAGGTGTCTGGCATGGTGGCGCCAAGGCCACATCCAGCCTGAATCACCTCCGCTCAAAGCCCCTTGCGGCACAGCTGAAGCCTGCCCTTCGTCGTTCGCCCGGCACGATTTCCACCTTTTGGCCGAAACGATCTCAACCTTTTGGTTGACAAGTGTTATTTGTCTGTACTAGTTTTCTTTCGGCAACAATGTAATCGGTTACAGGGCTACTGCTGGAAAACGGTTACCGGGCCACTGTTGAAACGGTTAGGCAATCGAGTCAGCGCACAACAGCGCAAATGACCGTGGTTTCAAAAACTTGGAGGTTTTTCGGATGGGCTATGATCGCAATTTCTCACGCCGGTTTAAATCCTTTGGCTGCATAACCCTCATATCCATCTGCGTGCTTCTGGCGCCGTGTGCATTCGGCCAAGTCGATGAAGGATCAATAACTGGATTGGTTCAGGATCCCACTGGCGCATTGATTCCCAACGCGAAAGTGACGCTCTTGAATACGGACCAGGGTTTGTCCCAGACGACGAATACGGACAGCTCCGGCGTATACACCTTCTCGCCTGTCAGAATCGGGAACTATTCCGTGTCCGCCACTGCTCCTGGCTTCTCTGTGACCACCCAGCAGCATGTCAATGTGGCCGTGAGTCAGAATGTACGTGTCAATATTGAGCTTAAGACCGGCGCCGCGACGGAAACCGTTGAGGTCACGACCGCCCCGCCCCAGATGCAGACCGAGGACGCGTCGGTCGGGCAAGTCATCAACGAGCAGAGCGTGAATAACCTGCCTTTGAACGGACGCAACTTTACTTTCCTGGCCCAACTGGCGGCCGGCGTGAACACTCCGCAGGCGGACACTCGCGGCAATGCCGCGAACGGAGCCTTTGCCGCCAATGGTCTTCGACCGGCGCAGAACAACTACCTGCTGGACGGTATCGACAACAATTCCGACAATGTGGACTTCCTGAACGGAACAAACTTTGTTGTTCTTCCTCCGCCCGACGCGATCCAGGAATTCAAGGTCCAAACCTCGGACTTTAGTGCCGAGCTGGGCCGTGCCGCGGGTGCCGTCCTCAACGCTACGGTCAAGTCCGGCACAAACGGAATCCATGGCGCAGTCTGGGAATTTTTCCGCAACGATGTGCTCGACGCAGCGGACTGGTTTGAAGACAACAACGGGGTTAAAAAGGGAGAGCTGCGCTGGAACCAGTTCGGAGGTTCCATCGGCGGCCCCGTCATAAAGAACAAGATCTTCTATTTCGGTGATTATCAAGGTTTTCGGCGTGTACAGGGCAATACCCAATCTGGGATCGGAGTGCCGACCGTGTTGCAGCGCAACAGCGGCTACTCCAATCTCTCCGAGTTGGTCTCCGCAAATGCCTCGAGCGCGGCGCGAGCCGATGCCCTGGGACGCTTGATACCGGTCGGCACCGTCCTCGACCCCGCAACCACCCGGGCGGTCACGGCGGGCACGGTCGATCCCGTAACCGGCATTGCGGCAGCGACCACTGGCTATGTTCGCGATCCGTTCGGCGTCGGCACGTGTACAGGGGGTACGATTTCGCTCGCCGCCTGCCCCGGCCTGAATCAAATTCCTGGCGCTCGCATCGATCCCAACGCCGTCAAGCTGTTGAATCTTTTCCCCCTGCCAACCAGCAGTGGAGTCAGTTCAAATTTTACAGACAGTCCCAATCTCTACCAGCACAGCAACCAGTTTGACGTCCGGGGAGACTTCGATGCGTCCGACAAAGACCAGGTATTTGTGCGCGCCAGTTATTGGGATAACCCTCAATTCATTCCGGGGCCCTTTACGGGCATAGCGGACGGCGGCGGCTTCCAGGAAGGCGTCCAGACCGCAAAATCTTTCCAGGGTGTGGCGGCCTATACCCATCTGTTCACTCCGACCACTGTCAATGTAGCGAGGGTTGGATGGGATCACCTGCACACCTCACGATTCGGGCCAGAAGGCTCCACGTACGGCATTCCGGCGCAATACGGAATCCCGGATATCCCGCAGGTGGATAACAACGGCGGTCTGCCCGCCTTCTCATTCGGTGGGTTGCAGACCTTGGGCGGCAACTCCTTCCTGCCTTCGGACGAAACCACCCAAACAACTCAGGTCGTCGACGACTTTTCCAAGGTTTACGGCGCTCACAGTTTCAAGATGGGCGTTGAATACCAGCACGTAGTGTTCAACACCCTCCAGCCCGCCTGGTCGCACGGCCAATTCGACTATGATGGCACCTTCACAGATATTCCCAACAATAACGGCAGCACCACGGGTATCGCACAATTTATTCTGCCCCCGACAGCCGCGACAGTTCCCAATGGAGTGAATTACTCCGGAGGCTCTGACGATGTCCGCTCCTCCAACATCAACAAAACCTACGACGAAAGAGCCTATTTCGCGACTTACTTCCAGGACGACTGGAAGGTCAGTCCTAAGCTGACTCTCAATCTCGGCCTGCGTTGGGAATACTTTGGGCCCATTAACGAGACAAATGGCGGCCAAGCCAACTTCGTTCCCCACGGCCGCAATAATAGCGGGGTTCCGACGTTCATCATCCCGGCTTCGGGCAAGGACAACAGGGAATTGTCTTCGACGGCCAATAATCCGTCCCTGGCCGGCAACGGCTTCACCGATCTGCTGGCCAAGGATGGAATTGCGCTTTTGTCGACCAACCAGTACGGCCAGGGATTGCTCAAGCCACAATACAATAATTTTGCGCCACGCTTCGGCTTTGCCTATGAAGTAACCCCGAGACTAGTGGTGCGCGGCGGTGCGGGTCTCTTCTGGAACGCCTTCGAGAATCAGGGCTACGGACCGAATATTGGTGAGAATTATCCCTTCGTGTACAACTTCAGCTACACCCCCATAGTCCCTAACGGCTCCCCTAGCGGCTTATCTACGGTCGCACCTACTAGTTACGGCACGCCGTACGCTACCTGTGCGACAGCAGGTCCGGGTCAGACAGCGACCTTTGAGTCCGGCTTCTCCTGCCATTCATTCACCCCTCTTGACGTGAACGCATCCCAAATCGGGCTGCAGGGGCTTCAATTCAATTTCGTAGACCCCAGCACCGTAGCCGCCAACCTCTCTTTCCAGTATGCGATCACTCACTCAATTTCGGCGCAGGTCGCTTATGTAATGACAAAGGCCGACAATCTTCAGATGAATCTTGGCGCGAATAACGTGACCGCACTCCTGCCGTACAACGCCAGTGCCACGGGTCCGGTCGGTGGAGGACCCTTGGGTCAAGAGCCTTTTCCGGATTTCGGAGGTGGTTCGACTGGGCGAATGATTGGAGCCAGCGTTTACAACGGCTTACAAACCAAGCTCGAACAGCAGTTCTCGAACGGACTGAATTACCTGCTTACGTACACATATTCAAACACCCTTACTGACGCCGGCGACTTGCTGAATGGCGGTAGTCTGAATGGCGCTCGCGCACCAGACGTGCCGGGCTTTGGTGTCCGTGGAGATTGGTCAAAGGCCTCTTTTAACATCACCAACGTATTCCATTTCAGCGGCGGGTACGAACTGCCGTTCGGCAAAGGCAAGAAGTATCTGACCAACAGTAGCAAGCTCGAGAATGGGGTCCTCGGAGGGTGGATGATAAATTGGATCGTTACCCTTCAGGGCGGCCAGCCTCTCTCCCTCGGTTGCCCGACTGGAACAACCACCGGCACAGGCTGCAACGATGTGACCGTACCCGGGCAAAGCCCGGATCTCGGAATAAAGGTCCGGCCCAGTGCAAGCGGCCATTTGACTCCGTATTGGTTGGGAAATCCGAAAGCCTTCCAACAGCCTTGCCAGCTGGGCGACAACTATCAACCGATAGAAAATTCACCAGCCGGATGCGTACCTTTGACTGGTTTCGGTGTTCTTGGCAACCGTCCGGGGACGACTACCGGGCCGTCGTACCATGATTTCGACTTCTCCACATTCAAAAACATTCCCATCACGGAGCGCTTCAGCATGCAGTTCCGGGCTGAGTTCTTCAACATCATCAACCATCCGAATTTCAATGCTCCAGGATTCGGCGGCAACGGCGTTGTCGCGATTTCGAACTCAACCAACTTCAACAACACTAACTTCGGCGCCATCGGATCTACCCGCAATGCTCCCTACGCCCCGAGGCAAATACAATTTTCTTTGAAGTTGTATTACTAGGCTAAGATAAAAACACCCCGAAAGGCCGCCTCCTGCGGCCTTTCGGGGTGTTTCTGCGTAGCCTTCGCTCACGCGGTAACAACAAAGGTGGGCTGTGAGCAAAATGTACTGGTCGCGGGGGATGGTTCTTAGTTCTCTTGTGTTTTGCGCGGCGCTTGCCACAGGCCAGGACCATCAAAACCAGACCGAGGCGCACCAGACCCAAGAATTGGATCGTCAGTTTCAATCGGCAGTGGCTCAATATGACGCAGGCCGGTTCGCCGAGGCTGAGGCGCAGCTGGAAGCCCTGTTGCCCTATGCGTCAAGGACCTTTGAGGTTCATGAGCTTCTGGGGCTGGTCTATGCTGCACAGTCACAGGATGCTAAGGCCGTAGAGCAGCTCCAAATCGCGGTTCGATTGAAGCCGGATTCGGCAGCGGCTCGAACCAATCTGGCAGCGAGTCTCTTCCATTCAGGCAAGTCGGAGTTGGCGGAGGGACAGTTTCGTAAGGCTCTTGAACTGGAACCTCGCGACTACGATGCCAACCACAATCTGGGTGAGCTGTATATTCAGTCGAAAAAGATTGCGGACGCGGTGCCACTGCTGGAAAGGGCGCAGGAGATTCATCCTTCTTACGACAATGGGTATGATCTCGCGCTAGCGTATTTTCTAACTGGAAAGCTTGGTCAGGCCAAGGAAATCGTTCAAAATCTTGAGCAGATTAAGAACACGGGAGAATTGCATAACCTGCTGGCTCAAATCGACGAAAAGAGCGGAGACTTTGTGTCAGCGGTGAACGAATATGAAGTAGCCGCACACATGGATCCGAGCGAGGGCAACCTGTTTGACTGGGGGAGCGAACTGCTTCTCCACCGCACGTATGAGCCAGCGATCGAGGTTTTTGAGCAGGCTACGCTGCGCTATCCCAATTCACCTCGGGTGCTGATCGGGCTGGGGATGGCGCTGTACTCGCGGGGTAAATATGACGAGGCGGTCAAGGCCCTGCTGGCCGCGGCTGACTTGAACCCGGCCGATCCTCGCTGCTATCTGTTCCTCTCCAAGGCCTATGACAGCTCCCCGAATCAGGCGGACGGCGTGATCCAGCGCTTCCGTCGTTATGCTGAGCTGCAGCCCAACAATGCACTGGCAATTTACTATTACGCGATGAGTTTGTGGAAGGGCAAGCGGGCCGAAGATCCCGGCTTCGATCTGCGGCAAATTGAATCGCTGCTGCAAGAGGCGGTAACGCTCGACCCGGCGCTCCCCGAAGCGCATGTGCAGCTGGGCAATCTATATGCTGACCAGCATGAGTACGTAAAGTCGATCCCTGAATACCAGCGAGCGCTGGAATTGAACGCGAATCTTCCTGACGCCCACTACCGCCTCGGCCAGGACTATGTGCACACCGGGCAAAAGGATCGGGCCCAGGCGGAGTTTGCAGTCTATCAGCGGCTGCGAGCACAGCATATGGCCGAGCTCGACAAAGATAGAGCAGAGGTGCAGCAGTTTGTCTATGCAGCCAAGGACGCTCCTTCCACCAAGCAGTAAAGCGGTATGAGGTGTATGTGAGTTGACGGCCCAATCATCCTTCGGCAGAAATATCGCGGAACACCTCGGCCGCAGCCGGCGTGATTTCCTGCGTGGCGCTGCCGGCGTGGCGCTGGGGTCTACTTTGCTCAGCGCCAGCCCCTTTGTGCGCGGAGCGGCTGCGGCAAAGAAGCGCAAGATCATCGTGATCACGTTCGGCGGAGGCGCCCGTGACCAGGAGACCTTCGCCCCTGAGGGGCAGGAAAATATTCCGCACTTGATCCACGAATTGGCGCCGCAAGCGAGCTTCTTCACCCAGGTGATGAATCAAGGCATCCTGGGCCACTATGTGGCCACCGCCAGTCTGGCCACGGGCGTCTACGAAACCCTCAATAACTTCTCTGCTATCCCTCCGGAACATCCCACGGTCTTCGAGTACTTTCGCAAGGATTTGAATCGGCCTTCTTCCGATGCGTGGGTGGTCGCGCCCAGCAACGGCTTCAACCGGATTGGTGAAAGCGACTCCCGTTCCTTCGGCCAAGGCTCGGGAGCCAGGGTGGTTCTGCCCAAGCATTTGCTGGCTGCGGCCATGTCTGGCGGCGCCACCGATTACGCGCATTTGCTGCGTGATAACTACGAGACTCCGCTGTACACTCCACAACTCGCAGGCAGCGAATTCGAGTTGCAACAGCTGGAAATGATCCTCAAGCTTTCCGTCGATGACTTCAAGGCGCATGCCCTCACGTTGACCAGCCCGGACGAGCTCTCGATGTATATCGCGCGGCGGTTGATGCAGCAGGAGGCGCCCAGTTTGCTTTGGATCACCATGCACGACATCGATGTTGCCCACGCTGGGGCCTACTCTCTTTATATTGATGGCATCCGGCGCACGGATCGGCTTTGTGCGGAGCTTTGGAAGGCTGCGCAAAGCGAGCCCGAATACGCCGGCAACACAACGCTGTTCATCCTGCCGGATTTTGGACGGGATGCCGACGAGGATTCCGGCGGCAACGGTTTTCAGCACCATCGCACCGGGGACGCTGCCTCCCGGACCACCTGGATGATGGCCCTGGGCGCCGGTGTCCGGCAAGGCGTGGTCTACGACCAGCCGATGCAGTCGATTGACCTCGTACCCACTTTGGGAGCGATGATGGGATTCTCTCCCGCACTTTCTCGAGGGCGGCCGGTTAAAGAGTTGATCTAGGGAGTTGGTGTAGTTTCATGCTTCCACGCGATCTAAAAGCCGAACAGTTCGCGTCGTATCCTCCCCAGGCGAGAGCTTTGGTCGTAGCCCACCTGGACGCGCTCCAGCAGCTTCCGCTCAGCTTTCTGCCCAGCTTGTTACGCGAGGTGATCGACTACGATTACAAGTTCCCAGCCGAACGAGTGGCCATCGATAGGGAACTCGCTAACCTCAGTTCTCTTTCCCCGGCGCAGATGACAGAGTGGTTTCACGCCTTCGCGCAATTTTCTCTATCGCCGAAGTTGGAAAGTTTTGATTGGATCAATCAGCCGGCCCAGTTTGTCGAGCAGCTATCGGCATACCTGTGGACGACTCACCAGTTGGATGGCTTTCGCCAGGCCGCGACCGTCTACGGCGATCGTTTGCAGGCAGCCAAGCCGCCCGAAGTGATTCCTGTGCGCAGGCTCGGCATTGCGGTCATCGGTCAGGGCGTCACCGCTTACGATGCCCCGCTCTTTCGCAACCTGCGCCCGCACGGCGCCTATTTTGCGCACGTCAACCCCGATAACGGATTGCAACTGTTACTGAACGCGGTTGCCGCGCGGGCCAAAGCGCATCCTGTCCCTTACGGTCATTGGTACGTCGATGGTGGTCAGCAAGCTGATCACAGCCCCTCGCTTACCTGCGTCTCGTACCACGCATTGGAACCCACGCGTGCCGCTTTGCTTCGCAATATCCAGGCAGAGATTCAGCGGCCCGGTATGGGTCCGGAGCAACTGAGCACCCATTTGGCTCGGCTGGTGCCCGCGGATCTGGGCATGGACGAGTCGGGAGACGCAGTGCTGAACCGTTTTCAAATCAAGCTGCTCACCGAGGGCTCTGGGACCCAGATATTCAGCACCACGTTTGCCCAGTGGACAGCCCGCGAGGCGCTGCGAAGGGCCCAGTCGCTGACGTTGTTGGTGCGTTTCGCCCCACGGCAACGGCAGAAGCCAATGAACGAGTTGCTATCGAATAGCCAGGGCAATGTGGAGCTCGATTTGGCCGGCTCCCTGGTCGACGCCGACATGGGAGCCTACTACAACTGGCTTAACCAGCAGCGCTTGCCGGGAGCCGAACATTCCGCATTCCTGGTCTGGTTTGAAGGCCACAACCAAGCCCTGGTGATTGGACCCTCTATCCCGCGCGGAACCGAATCAACCACAGTAGCAGACCTAGGGGAGCTGGTCGCGCTCGCCACTTCCTAAGGTAAAACGGCAATCTGCCCGGTTCACGATCGAGTCCCGAAGGGACGGCTGAGAGTCAGAGCTGTCCAAATTAGCGGATTGGTCGTATCCGTCAGGGTAACGCACCTGTTGTTCTGCTTGGTTTGGTGTTGGACTTGAGTGATGAGCGAAGCAGTATCGGTAAGGAAGCGGCGCAGTCGCGTCGAGGTGGAGAAGCTAGTTGCGGAGTATGAAGCCAGTGGGCTGACGCGGGATGGTTTTTGTCAGCAGCATGGATTGTCTGTAACGACTCTAGATAAGTACCGGCAGCGGGTAGAGAAATGGGCGGGATCGGGCGCCGGTCCGATACTTCCCGTGGAAGTGGTTTTGTCCACAGCGCGGGGTTCAAGATGCGCTGTTCGGTGCGACCGTGGTCTGGTGGTCGAGTCGCGTAGCGGGCGCCGCATTGAGGTGGGACGCGGATTCGACGGGCAAACGCTGGAGCGCCTGCTCACGATATTGGACAAGGTGTAAGGCGGTGTTTGGGTTCGGACCGGCGACACGGATTTACGTAGCCGCGGGCGCGACAGACATGCGCAAGAACTTTAACGGTCTGTATGGCCTGGTGCGCGATCAACTGGGCTGCGATCCGGAGAGCGGCCATGTATTTCTGTTCGCCAATGCGCGGCGCAACCGGCTGAAGCTGCTGGTATATGACGGGAGCGGGCTTTGGGTGTGTGCGAAAAAATTAGACGGTGGGAGATTTCGTTGGCCCGAGAGAGACAGCGATGCGAAGAAAATCGTGTTGAGTCACGAAGAGCTGGCGTTGCTGTTGGGGGGCATTGATTTGACTCAGACGCGGTCACGTAAGTGGCATCGCAGGGTTTCTGCAGAAGAACCAGCAGAGTCACTGAAAACCGCATGAACACTGACGATTTCGCTCGTTCTGTTCCTCGTTGTCTGTTATTTAAAAGACATCGTGAGCATGCCTTCTGAGCCCACCGTTCCTCCGAACTCGGATCCCTTCATGGCCGAGGTCGTCGCACAACTGGAAAAGCAACTTGAGTCGGGGAAGAAAGAGCTGGCATACGCACGGCTGAAGATTCAGGTGCTGGAAGAGAAGCTTCGCCAGCAGCGCATTGCCCAATATGGTCCGGGCAGCGAAAAGTTGAGCGACCTGCAATTGGAGTTGCTGGACGAAGAACCGGGGGTGAGCCAGGATGAGGTTCAGGCGGAGAGCGAGAAGCCGGCAGCCCCGCCCCCTGCGACATCGGGCAGAAAGCCACGTGCACCGCATCCTGGCCGCCAGAGCTTGCCGGCGCACTTGCCGCGGATGGAAAAGGTGGTTGCCTGTGCGCCCTCACAGTGTGTTTGCGCCTGCTGCGGAGCAGAGACAACGGTGATCGGCTATGAGACCAGCGAGGTGCTCGATGTCAAGCCCGCCGAGTACTTCGTCGAGCTCACCAAGCGCGAGAAGCGTGCCTGTAAGAAGTGCGAGGAGCAGGGCGTGGTTGCGGCGCCGCTGGCCGCGCGCATCATCGACAAGAGCCTGGTGTCTGACCGCGTCATCATCGACACGCTGGTCAAAAAATATGCCGACCACTGCCCGTTGTATCGGCAGAGTTCGATTCTGAAGCGCGACACGGGCATCGAGATCAGCCGTGCCACCATGTGCGGCTGGATCATGCGTGTGGGAGAGCTGTTAATACCTGTTGCCGGCGCGATGCGTAGGGAGTTATTGGCGGGAACCTACATTCAGGCCGACGAAACACCGGTGGATGTGCAGACCCAGGATGGCCGCGGAACCAATCATCAGGCCTATCTGTGGCAGTACGGAACACCGGGCGGAGCGACGGTGTTCGATTTTCGCATGAGCCGCGGGCGCGAAGGCCCGGCCCACTTCCTGGATAAGTTCGAAGGGATACTGCAGACCGACGCCTATGCTGCCTATGATCGCGGGGTCGGCGGAGCCAACATTGTGCACGCCTGCTGCTGGGCCCATGCGCGAAGGCGGTTTGTCGACGCGGTGAAGCTTAACAGGCAGGATGTCGCCTCGATCCGGGGGGTGGAACTTATGGACGACTTGTTCGCCATCGATGCCCAGGCGCGCGATGACAACATGGATCACGCCCGCCGCCATGCTCTCCGACAGCAGCAAGCTCCGCCTTTGCTCGACCAAATCCGCAGTCACATCCTGGCGATGAGCAAGACGGTGCTGCCCAAGAGCGCTGCGGGCCAGGCTTGCAGTTACACGCTGGCGATCTGGACGCGGCTGACACGCTTCCTCGACCATCCAGAACTGGAACTGAGCAACAATCTTGCCGAAAATTCGATGCGTCCCATCGCCCTGGGCCGATCCAACTGGATCCATATCGGCAGCCAACACGCCGGCCCACGCATCGCAGCAATCTTCTCCGTGGTTGAAAGCTGCCGCCGGCTCAAACTCCCCATCCGTGATTACCTTGCCGACATCCTTCCAGGGCTTGCAAACGCGCCACTCCAGCGCACCGCAGAACTTACCCCTGCCGCTTGGGCCGCGAGGCATCCGCACTAGTCAACCGTGGGTTTGCTCTGACGGATACGATTGGTCGACCCTGTAGCGTTGATTTTATTGGACAAACGAGTGCTGCAACCGGTCATTGCAAAATCAGGTTGGGGTGAGGGGAGCGGTAGATTGAGAAACGTGCTGTCCAAGTGTTTTGCTATAGAGCTCCCGATTGTAGGGCGATTTAGGTTTTTTGACGGTCGGCTAGGTTTCAGCTGTCCTAAAGAAAGCTAAGAAAATTAGAGCGCCAGCCGAAGCTGATCATGAATTCCTGCCAGGGCAGGCGGCGGTTCAAAAGGACAATCTAACCAAGCCCACAAGTCGCGGTATACGAACAACTGCTGGCGCAATAAGGCCACTAGATTGGAGAGCGACCAATCGAAGGTTGATTTCAGCTTCAGATATTTCAGAATCAACATGGCGATCAAGGCGGTCCAGATCTGCGTCTTTAGGGCGTTGGCGCTGGTGCCTACAAATGTCTTGACCCGCAAAGACTGCTTGAGGGCCTTGAAAAAAGTCTCGATCTGCCAACGATCGCGATAGATTTTCGCAATCGTGCTGGCAGCAAAATCCAGTTTGTTGGTAAGAAATTCGAACTTCTTGCCTGTCTCTGGATCGCGCACTGCCACCCGCCTGACCGGCACCCCGGTGCGGTAACCGCGGTGGCCCAACAGCACCATCTGATCGGCCAGGATGTTGCCCTTTTCCGGGATCGGCAGCTCCTTGACTACCTTCCGATAGCTGTTCCACCGTTGCCGGGTCACGAAGTACACACCTTGCGCGGTCAAGCTGGCGAACCACTTGTAATCGGTATACCCACGATCGAACACCAAAATCGTGCCCGGTTCTAAAACCAGCTTGCGCGCTACCTGGATTTCCGCCTTGCTGGCTGGCTCGATCACCGCGTACTGGGGCAGATATCCGTCGTGATCCAGCAACAAATGCAGTTTCACTCCACCTTTGGTCCGGCGGAACCGGGCCCAGTCATACATCGTCGCGCTGAGGTCAATCACACTGCCATCCAAACTCAGCAACTTGTTCTTAAAGCGGAATTTCTTCCCTCCCCGCACCTCCCGCTGACACTTTTCCAGCAACTGCTCAAACACCGTCTGGTACAGCTCCCATGGTCTATGTTCGTTGGCGTAGGCCAACGTCGAACGCTTAGGGCACTGATCCACCCCCAGATGCCTCAACTTGCCTTCGCAGGCCGCCAGCCCTCCGCAGATCTCTCGCAACGACTGCGCTCTGCCCAAATGACAGAACAACATCGCCACCATCTGGCTCCAACTGCTAAATCCACGAGCGTGATGCTCCGCTCGATGCTGGCAAACCGCTTGTTCAAACTCGACCCGAGAAAATACCCCCAAAACCTGCGAAAAAATACTGCATACTCCACTCATGGCGGAAAGCTCCTCCTGATTGAGATTGGTTTTCCTGGAAGAAATCCCAACCTCAACCTAGCAGGCTTTCCGCCTCATTCATAAAACCTAATTTGGACAAGACTGGCTGAGAATAGCCCAGGACGACAGTCCTGGGTTAGATAATGAAAGAAGGACCAGTCCCGTCAGGGACGGCTGAAAATGCCCCAGGATGCAATCCTGGGTGAACTTGGACCACGTGTGAATGCCGAGGCAATCATTCTAGCCCAACCAAAAGTTGCCTCTTATACTTTAACAGGCTACTCAAGAAAAGGTCCATTTCAGGGTGGGCTTCGCATGATTGCCTCCTGGCATTTTCAGCGGTCCCTGACGGGACTAGGTCGTCCTTTCATTTGCTACCCAGGACTGACGTCCTGGGGCATTCTCAGCCGTCCCTGCGGGACTGGTCCTTCGCTCTTATCTAAACCCAGGACTGACGTCCTGGGCTATTCTCAGCCAGTCTTGTCCAAATTAGGTTTTATGAATGAGGCGGAAAGCCTGCTAGGTTGAGGTTGGGATTTCTTCCAGGAAAACCAATCTCAATCAGGAGGAGCTTTCCGCCATGAGTGGAGTATGCAGTATTTTTTCGCAGGTTTTGGGGGTATTTTCTCGGGTCGAGTTTGAACAAGCGGTTTGCCAGCATCGAGCGGAGCATCACGCTCGTGGATTTAGCAGTTGGAGCCAGATGGTGGCGATGTTGTTCTGTCATTTGGGCAGAGCGCAGTCGTTGCGAGAGATCTGCGGAGGGCTGGCGGCCTGCGAAGGCAAGTTGAGGCATCTGGGGGTGGATCAGTGCCCTAAGCGTTCGACGTTGGCCTACGCCAACGAACATAGACCATGGGAGCTGTACCAGACGGTGTTTGAGCAGTTGCTGGAAAAGTGTCAGCGGGAGGTGCGGGGAGGGAAGAAATTCCGCTTTAAGAACAAGTTGCTGAGTTTGGATGGCAGTGTGATTGACCTCAGCGCGACGATGTATGACTGGGCCCGGTTCCGCCGGACCAAAGGTGGAGTGAAACTGCATTTGTTGCTGGATCACGACGGATATCTGCCCCAGTACGCGGTGATCGAGCCAGCCAGCAAGGCGGAAATCCAGGTAGCGCGCAAGCTGGTTTTAGAACCGGGCACGATTTTGGTGTTCGATCGTGGGTATACCGATTACAAGTGGTTCGCCAGCTTGACCGCGCAAGGTGTGTACTTCGTGACCCGGCAACGGTGGAACAGCTATCGGAAGGTAGTCAAGGAGCTGCCGATCCCGGAAAAGGGCAACATCCTGGCCGATCAGATGGTGCTGTTGGGCCACCGCGGTTACCGCACCGGGGTGCCGGTCAGGCGGGTGGCAGTGCGCGATCCAGAGACAGGCAAGAAGTTCGAATTTCTTACCAACAAACTGGATTTTGCTGCCAGCACGATTGCGAAAATCTATCGCGATCGTTGGCAGATCGAGACTTTTTTCAAGGCCCTCAAGCAGTCTTTGCGGGTCAAGACATTTGTAGGCACCAGCGCCAACGCCCTAAAGACGCAGATCTGGACCGCCTTGATCGCCATGTTGATTCTGAAATATCTGAAGCTGAAATCAACCTTCGATTGGTCGCTCTCCAATCTAGTGGCCTTATTGCGCCAGCAGTTGTTCGTATACCGCGACTTGTGGGCTTGGTTAGATTGTCCTTTTGAACCGCCGCCTGCCCTGGCAGGAATTCATGATCAGCTTCGGCTGGCGCTCTAATTTTCTTAGCTTTCTTTAGGACAGCTGAAACCTAGCCGACCGTCAAAAAACCTAAATCGCCCTACAATCGGGAGCTCTATAGCAAAACACTTGGACAGCACGTTTCTCAATCTACCGCTCCCCTCACCCCAACCTGATTTTGCAATGACCGGTTGCAGCACTCGTTTGTCCAATAAAATCAACGCTACAGGGTCGACCAATCCGCTAATTTGGACAGCTCTGATTCTCAGCCGTCCCTTCGGGACTCAATTCTTTTCTTCCCCTCTTTTCCCAGCCTGCCCTTAGTTCTTAACCCGAACCGTAGGCTCCACTGACAACCCCGGCCTCAGCAAGTGGTCGTTGTCTTCGTTTCGATCCGTCAGGTCGATCCGGACCGGGATCCGCTGCACCACCTTGACGTAATTCCCAGTGGCGTTCTCCGGCGGAAACAGGCTTAGCATCGAACCGGTAGCGCCCCCGATCTGCGTCACCTTCCCGTCGTAGTCACGCCCGTAAGCGTCCACGTGAATTTTGACCGCCTGCCCGGGACGCATCAGCCGGAGCTGTGTCTCCTTGAAGTTAGCCGTGATCCAGATATCGTCCAGCGAAACCAGGGTCATCAAGTTCTGCCCTACACTGACGTTCTGCATGACTTCCAGGCTCTTCTTGGTGATGATGCCGTTAACTGGAGCAACAATCCTGGTATAGCTCAGGTTCAATTTGGCTTGCGCCAGTTCGGCGCGCGCCTGTTGCACCTGTGCGGCGGCCTGGTCCGCCTTGGCCTTCTGAATCTTCACCTGGTCGGGAGCGGTTTGCGCAGTCTTTAACTCTGCCTGTGACTGCACCACCCGGTCGCGGGCAATGCGCACCGCGTCCTCGGCGGCAATCTCGCTGGCCTTCGCTCCCAGCAGCGCAGCCTTGGAGGCATCCGCCGTGGCCACGGTGGCGTCGAACTGCTGTTTGGAGATGACATCTTTTTCCACCAACGGCGTGTACCGCTTCAGATCCAGTTGGGCCTTGATGTTGTTCGCTTCCGCCTGCTGCACCTGGGCCTGCGCCGCTTCCAACTGGCGCTGCGCCTGCTGCACCGTCGCGTCGGAACTTCTCACGCCAGAGGAGGCCGACTGCAGCGTAGAGCTGGTATTGATTCCGATTACGGGCACGTTTACCCGCACTGCTTCATAGTTGGCCTCGGCGCTCTCCAGGCTGGCCTCATCCTGCTGCACCGCGACCTCAAAGTCCTTGGGATCGATCTCGGCAATCAAGGTACCGGCCGGCACGTATTGATTCTGATCCACGTTGACCCTGATCACCTGCCCGGCAACCCGGGCGCTGATCTGTATCAGGTGACCATCCACCTGTGCGTCGTCGGTATCTTCGTAATACGTGGAGTGCCACCAAAAGAGCAGGGCGCCCACGATAAGAACCGCGACCACGCCGATGACGATGAATCGGCGCTGCCCCTTTTTCCGCGGAGGACTGTCCAGATCCTGCTGGTCGTTGTTGCCAGCCTCGGGACCTTCTTCGACGGTACTTGCACGGCCTGATTCCGGATTCTGTTCCGCCACCGCTACTTTCCTCCCACGTAATCCTTGTAATTTGTCTGCGCAATGCCCAGCGCCCGGGCGAGAGAGAGTTTCGCCACATTGTGCTGGTAGAGGCTGGAGACATACTGGTCATCCGCCTGCGCCATCGATGACTGGGCTTGCGATACCGCAAGATTGTCGGCCACGCCTGCCGCATAGCGCTGTTGCGCCTCGCTCAACGCCTCGGTCGCCAATTCTACGTTGCTGCGCGAGACGGCAACCTGCTTGGCCGCTGCTTGTATGTCGAGAATGCTGTCGCGCACGTCGGCGCTGATCTGCCCCCGCAGGTCGTTCAACTGTGCCTGTTTCTGTTCCAGTTGGGCTTGCGCGTTCTGGGCATCGCCCCGTAATTTGGCCTCTTCATAGAGCGGCACAGTCGCCGTCCCCACGGCGTCGAAGGTTCCATTGGAATGGCCCAGGGTCGGCCCAATGACCCCGTAGTCGCCAGAGAAGCTCACGGTCGGATAACGTTCGGCAGTGGCTGCGGACCGTAAAGCTTTCGCGCTCTCCACCTGCTGCTGCAATGCCTGCAAGTCACGACGGTGCGCGAGCCCTTGCTGGACCGCGGCATTGGGATCCAGGTTGTCCAGCGCCTGAAAAGGCGCCTGGTCGGTCAATTCGTAGCTTTGTTCCAGCGGCAACCCAATCGTGCGCGCCAAAGCTATCTTGTCTTTCTCGTATTGATTTTGCGCCGAAATCAAGGTCTGCTGTTGCGTCTGATAATCAACCCGGGCCCGCAGCTCGTCGAGCAGGGGAGATGTGCCCGCCTGGTGGTTGGCCACCGCCTGGTCGAGCGACACCTTCGAAGTGTTTACCTGGGCTTGCGCCGATTGGATCCGCGACGCGTCGGCGATGCACAGCAGATACGCATTCCCGACCGTCAACACCACCATGTCCTTTGCGTCCTCGACCGAGAGTTTGGATCCTTCGAAATTATGTTTAGAAGCCAGGTAGTTCCGCATCGACGACACGTTTAAGAGCGACCATTGCACCGTTCCCCGGATGTCTGTATACGCATAGGGCCCGATCACCGCTGGGAAGCCGGGAATGTTGAGCCCTTCTGCCCGCAGGTTCACCTGTTGGTCCGATTCTTTGGCATAAGCACTCACGGTAGGCAGCAACGCCTGCAATTGCTGCAACCGCTGTGCACCGGCCGATCCCGCGTTGACCCCGGAGAGTACCAGGCCCAGGTTGTATTGCAGCCCCATGCGAATCGCCTCATCGAGCGAAAGCGGAAGAACCCCTGGAACCGGCGCTCGCTTTACGAGGCTGCCTTGATAGGTGCCGTTATTCACCTGCGCCGGCTGGGCCTGAACAGAGCCTGCACTCGAGCTGCCGGACGACGCAGAAGGCGCGGATTGACTCGTGAATTGCCCCGGGGAGGTGGCCGGGATGAGGCTTAAGCTGAAGAGGATCACGAGTGATCGCCACTCCATGCCCCTCAATCCACCCCGGTAACGTCTCATCCTTAAGTCAACCTCGGCATGCAACCTAACGGCCCGGAAAACCAACAGCATCCACTTCGATGCAAAATAACCTGTTAATTATTCAAAAAGAAGGCCCACCGGCGATAACGAACGCACCGGTTTCGGCAGAGAAGCTGGGTATGACGGACGTGGTGATCATACAGCCGGGACCCAACGTCTGGGCCGTTGGCTTGGGCTGCTCCCGCTCAGGCCGGCATGAGCGCGGTACGCGAACTGACAAGGCAGGTGGCCAGCGAGCACAGCGCCTGGCGATACACGGTACCAACCTGGTCTCGCCGCCACCCCTGTGCTCCCCTCGCTCCACTCTGGCGAAGGCTTTCTGCGGTCTGCTCACCGTCTTGTCCGGCTACAGCGCGCAGTACAAAAACTGCTCTCAAGGCGGGCGCTAGCCGGTCCAGCCACTCCCGCATTCCCGCCGGGCCTGCGCCCGAAAATAGCGCTCCGAACTGCTCGCCCGTCAAATCCGCCGCTCCAAGGTCGTCGGTTTCAATGCAGGAGGCAGCGTCAGCCAGCTCCGCGGCTGGCACAGCAAACGCTTCAGGGTAAAGCCCGGCCATCCGTTGCATGGCTGTGTGGACCAGCAAAGAGCGGGCCTCTGCATAGGCCACCGTGGCCTCGGCACAGGGGTCGGATTCTACCTTTGCCACTGTTTCCTCTACCAGGGAAACCGCCTCTTGCTCGTCGCCCAGCATCAGGGCCGCGATCTGAAAAAGCTGCACAGCCGTATCCTCGGCCATGAGAAGGCTGGCCCCGGGCGCTTGGCTACAATCCTGATCGATCATGCGCTTCTCCTTGCGAACCGTCGGTCATTCGATAGCTTGTCATGTTCCATCCTCCCGCAACCCCTCTCCGGGCGTCAAATCGAGTGCGGCCCGGCGAACAATTCCTGTATAAACTGTCACTTTCGTCGCGATTCATTTTGCTTCGCTCTTTAGTAAGGTAGACAGAGACAATGGGTGTCCCAGTCCTGACTATGGACATTGTGAGCAAAAATCCGCAAAGTCTCTTTATCGGCCGCGATGAATCGTGGCTGAGCTTTAACCGTCGTGTCCTCGAAGAAGCCCAGGATGCGAGTAACCCCCTGCTGGAAAGGGTCAAATTCCTGGCCATTACCGCCAGTAACCTGGACGAGTTTGTCGAAATTCGTGTGGCCGGCATCATGCAACGCATTGAAGACGGGTACACCGAACCGGGCTTCGATGGCCTTACCCCCCGGCAGACCCTGGATAACGTCGTCCGCGATATGCACGCGTTTGTCCGCGATCAGTACCGCTGCTGGACGGAAGACCTGCGCCCGTCCCTTTATGAGAATGGCGTTCGCGTGCTCGAGTGGGGCCACGTCGACCCAGCAGCCCGGGCGCATGCCCTTGATTACTATCAGCGCGAAGTCGATCCGCTCTTAACGCCTATCACCATCGATCCAGCCCATCCTTTCCCCCGGGTCTTGAACAAAGCTCTTTGCCTGGCCCTCCTGCTCCGCCGCAAACGCAAGGGCGCCACCGGCGCATTGCTGGGCGTGCTCACCGTGCCCCGGGCCCTCCCCAGGCTTGTGCCCGTACCATCCAGTTCCGGAACCCACGACTTCATCTTTCTCCACGACCTGATCGAGCACAACGCCGCCGGCATGTACCGCGGTTACGAAATCCTGTCGACTGCCGCCTTTCGCGTCACTCGTAACAGCAACCTCTATTTCCAGGAGGAAGAATCACGCAGTCTGTTAGACAGTGTGCGTTCCGAGTTGCACAATCGCCGCAAAGGCGACGCCGTGCGCCTGGAAATTGACGAAGGCGCGGATCACGAGGTGGTCGATCGCCTGCGCATGAATTTCGAGCTGGAGGATTCCCAGGTCTTCCCCACCAACGGGCCGGTCAATTTGTCGCGCCTGATGAACCTATACAGCGACACGCCGCGCGCGGACCTGAAATTCAAAGACTTTCTTCCCCGCGAACTACGCCTGAACCGCCGTTCCGAGGATCTTTTCGACGAACTCCGTCACCATGACCTGTTACTGCACCACCCTTACGATTCTTATGATGCCGTGGTCAACTTCGTGCAGTTGGGTTCGCAGGACCCGCGGGTAGTCTCCATGAAGCAGACGCTCTATCGCACCAGCTCCGACTCGCCCATGTTCCATGCCCTTACCGAGGCGGCGCAAACCAAGGAGGTAACCGTCGTGGTGGAGCTGATGGCTCGCTTCGATGAGGCCTCGAACATTCGCTGGGCGCGCAATCTGGAAGATGCGGGGGTACAAGTCTTCCACGGCATCGTCGGGCTCAAGACGCACTGCAAACTGGCCATGCTCATTCGCCGCGATCCGGACGGCATCACCCGCCGATATGTGCACCTCGGCACCGGCAACTACAATCCCAATACGGCTCGTTTCTACACGGATCTCAGCCTGCTGACGGCCGACCCGGAGATTACGGCCAGCGTGCATAGTGTCTTCAATTACCTCACCGCGCATGCAGAATCGGACGATTACGCTCCTCTGCTGGTCGCGCCGCTGACCCTGGCGGAGAGCACCATACGCATGATCCATCGCGAAGCGGAACATGCCTTGGCCGGCCGGCCCGCGCAAATTATCGCCAAAATGAATTCGTTGCTTGAGCAGGCTGTGATTGAGGCGCTCTACGAAGCTTCGAAGGCCGGGGTGCAAATCGACCTGATCGTGCGCGGAATCAGTTCCATTCGCCCGGGGATCCCCGGGATCAGCGAGAATATTCGCGTGCGCTCGCTGGTTGGCCGTTTCCTCGAGCACAGCCGCATCTTTTACTTTGCCAACGGTGGCGAGGACGAAATCTATTGCGGCAGCGCCGACTGGATGCCGCGCAACCTCTTTGAACGGTGTGAGGTCGTCTTCCCCATACGGGATGCGCAGATTCGCCATCGCATTCGCCACGAGATCCTGGCCGCTTATCTGGCCGACACGGCCAAGTCGCGTATGGAGACGGCCGCCGGCGCCTACCCGCGCGTCCGCGCATCTGAGGGTAAGTGTTTCAGTGCCCAGGACTTCTTCATCCGCCTGGCCGAAGGGCGAGACAGCATCGACTCAATTCCCGAACCTGCATGGGAGCCGGAGAGGGTGGTTGCCCCGGTTCTAGCGCCCGCAGATTCGGCCAAGCCGCCGCGCCGCAAAGCCGCCCGCAAGCAGCCCGAGCCGGCCGCCTCCTGACCCGCCTCTCGTTCCCAGACAAAGGACGGGTGCCCCACATCTCGCTCGTTTTTCGCGAGATGTGGGATTCCACCGATGTTGACCGTTAAGTGCGTCGGATGAAATCGAGTGTCAGAGGGAAAGAGCAGTGGAATCCCACATCTCGCGAAAAACGAGCGAGATATGGGGCACCCGTCCTTTGTCTGGGAACGAGAGCCTATGAGGCTGAGTTCGCTGGTGGTTGTCACGCATGCTGTTCACCATCCCATATCTCCGACCGCCGCTCCACGCGCAGTAAACTAAAACTTGGCCCTGCGCCTCTCCAATCTCGCCGAATGGTGGCATCTTCTTAGCCTGGATGCGCCCACCGTGGCCGCTCTCTGGTCATGGTTTTTCGCCCGCGCCATGCACCTTCACTTGCCCTTTCTCCCGGCGCTCCTTCTCGCCGTTGGCACCTGGCTACTCTACGTCGCCGACCGCATTCTCGATGGACTCCGCCAGCAACAGGGCGAGCTGCGCGAGCGCCATTACTTTCACGCCCGTCATCGCACGGCTTTTCTCTGGGCAGCCTCGTTGCTGGTCGTGCTTTTTGCCTGGTTCGTCCTCACCCGCATGCGTCCCGAAGCACTCCGCGACGATTCCTGGATCGGGGCCTTTGCCGTTCTTTATCTCTTCGCCGTTCACCGCAGGACCACTGGTGCCAACGCGCCTTGGCTTCCTAAGGAACTCGCCGTGGCCATCCTCTTTGCCGCTGCCACCGCCGTGCCCGCCTGGTCGCGCCTCGGGGTTAGCAACGGCGCCGGTTTGGGGAAAGAGCAACTGGCGCCCGCCGTCGTCTTCTTTGCTGTGCTTTGCTGGATCAATTGTGTGAGCATCGAGAAGTGGGAGGCCGGCAATCCTCACTCCACCACCCGCTGGGCCAGCCTGCACTTGCGTTCAATCGTAACCATGATTGCGCTGTTTTCCCTGGCCGGGGCCCTGCTTGCGCCCTCGCGTGGCCTGATGGCGGTTTATCTGGCCGCCCTGCTCAGCAGCGGACTGCTCTTGGCACTCGACCTGCGCCGTACCCACTTTTCCCCGCTGCACCTGCGTATCGCCGCCGACGCGGCTCTGCTGACGCCCTTGGCCTTCTTCCCGTTTGCTCGCTGAACATCTTCACTTCTGGTGTAAACGAAGGGACGGGTCTCAGCGCGGCTTTTCCCCACGAAAAGCCGCACCTCGCTACACTAACCTGTGCAGAGTAGAAGTGAGATGTTCTTTGTGCATGCCGGCCGTTAATTTCGATTCCATCGCCCGCTATTACCGATGGCTCGAATACCTGAGCTTTGGACCCTGGCTCGGCCGCTGCCGCAGTGCTCAACTTGAGCATCTGGCCGGCGCACAGCGTGCGCTGCTCTTAGGGGATGGGGACGGGCGCTTCCTGGCGCGCCTGCTGGCAGCGAATACTACCCTCACCGTGGATGTCGTCGACTCCAGCCACTCCATGCTGCAGATACTCGATCGCCGCATTCAGCGTTCCGTCCCCCAAGCCCGCCAGCGCATTTGTCTGCATCACGCCGATGCTCTCAAATGGAATCCCAGCGGAAGCTACGATCTGATTGTTTCTCACTTCTTTCTCGATTGCTTCTTCCCTCATCAACTGGAGCAACTCTTCGATCGCGTTCTTCCCCATATTCGCCCCGGAGCGCAATGGGTGATCTCGGAGTTCGCCATTCCCCGGAATGCCTTCGCGGCTTATCTCGCCAAGGGGTTCATCGGCTTGCTCTATCGCGCCTTCGGGGTGCTTACCGGTCTTCCTGTGCGCGCCCTGCCGGACTACGCTGCCGCGCTGCTCCGCCGCGGCTTCCTACCTGGTCAAGACCGCCGTTATCTGGCTGGGCTCCTCTGCTCCCAAGTCTGGTCGCGGCCAAGCCATTCCCTTGCAAAAATGATCTAGAATTCCGCATGCCCTCCCCGCAATTGCGCATGCTGCTATTTCACGCGGCCATCGGGCTGCTTGCCCTGTCTGCGTCGGCACAGGTGTCGGCGATAAATTCGCCTGACGGCAAGCCGCTGTCGAAGCGAGTGGTGGCCTACTGGATCGATGCCAAACTCGACACCAGCGCAAAAACCCTGGATGCAACGGAGATCGTCGAGTATCGCAATCCCTCCGACCAGCCCGTCTCCACCATCCCTTTTCACCTCTATCTCAACGCTTTCCGGCCCCAATCGACCTTTGCCAGGGAGTCGCATGAGAACGGCACCGACATCCCCCACGCGAAGGCAGAGCAGGGCGCCATCGAGATCAATAGCATCTCCGCCGAGGGCTATGGAGACCTCGCCCAGAGCATGCGCTTCACTGCGCCCGACGATGGCAATCAAGACGACCACACGGTGATGGAGATCACCCTTCCCAAACCGCTCCCTCCCACTGAGGCCATTCGCTTCCACATCGCCTTTCACGATAAATTCCCCCTCTCCGTCGCTAGAAACGGGTATAAGCGAGACTTCATCATGGGCGCCCAGTGGTTTCCCAAAGTCGGCGTCCTTTGGCATGGAGCGTGGAACTGCCATCAATACCACAACGATACCGAGTTCTTTTCCGACTTTGGCACCTACAACGTCAACCTCACGCTACCCGAGCCTTATATTGTCGGGGCCAGCGGCATCCAGACCGGCGAGGTGCCCAACTCCGATGGCACCAGGACGCTCAGCTTTCGCGGCGAGGATATTCACGACTTCGCCTGGGCCGCCTCCCCACACTTTCAGGTCGTCGACGATACCTTCGACAACAGTCTTGGCCCGGTGAAACTCCACGCGCTCATTCTCGCTTCCCATGCGAATCAGACCGATCGCTATCTCTCCGCCCTGAAACAGAGCATGCAGAAGTTTGATGAGTGGTATGGACCTTATCCCTACAAGCAAATCACGCTGATCGATCCCGAGCCGGATTCGGAGTTCGGAGGGATGGAGTATCCCACCCTGATCACCGGTGGAACCAACTGGTGGGAACCGTCTTGGGTTTATTACGGCCTGGAGGTGACGGTCGCCCACGAGTTCGGTCATCAGTATTGGTACGGCATGGTCGCCACCAATGAATTTGAAGAACCATGGCTGGATGAAGGCATCAACAGCTACAGCGAAGAGAAAGTGATGGGTTCGCTTTTCGGTCAAAATACTTCGGCGGTGAATGGGCGCAGACTGTATGGCAGCGACGCCGAGACCCTCCGTATGTTCTATCTCGCTAGTCCTGACGAGGACCCCATCGTGCGCCAGGGTTGGAAATTCGTCAATGATATGAGCTACGGCTGCATCGTCTATGGCAAAACTGCCACCGTGCTCGCGACCCTGGAGGCGGTCCTGGGGGAGGACACTCTCCGTCAAGCCTTGCGCACTTACTTCCTGCGCTACCGCTTTACCCACCCCACCGGGACCGATTTTCTTCAAACTCTGGTCGAGGTTTCTGGCCGCACCGATCTGGAGCCTTACTTCACCCAGGCCATCTACGGCACCGAGGTGCTCGACTACTCCGTGGATTCTCTCACCTCCGGCCCCGTCGATTGGTGGGAAGACAAGAGTGCAGCGGGGCCATTTCAAACCAGTGTCACGCTGCGCCGCAAGGGCACCTTCCTCTTCCCTGTGAAACTTGAAGTAGGATTCGAAGACGGTTCAAAGGAGCAAGTCGCCTGGGACGGCAAAGACCGCTGGACGCGCTTCTCCTGGGACAAGCCTTCGCGGGCGGTGTATGCCCAGATAGACCCGGACCAGAATGTCCTGCTGGACGTCAATTCGTTCAATAATAGTTACACGCTGCGATCAGACCACACGGCGCGTTTGAAATTGACCAACTACTGGGTCTTCACCCAGCAGCTTCTAGCGCAATGGTTATCGTTCCTGGTATGACCACACTCCCGAAGGGCATGGCTGAGTGAACATAGCGATCGAATTAATTTCTCCCGGGGACCAACCACCTCGGACCAACCGCCCCCTACCCAACCTTTTTGTCCAGGGATTTCGACTCGCCCTGCGCAACTGGCCTTTTGTGGTATGGGCTTATGCCATCAATCTTGGTTTTGGCTTGCTCGCCGGCATACCGTTCGCCGCCGGACTGGCCCCTTACCTGGATCACAGCCTGGCCGCGCAAAGAATTGCCGGCACCATCGACGTCACTTATCTCGGCGAGCTGTTGATGCACCTCCGCGAGACCAGCTTTCGTCTTATCGCAATCCACACTGCTGTCTGGCTTAACCTGCTGCAAGTCCTTGTGCTCTTCGTTCTTTTCGCGGGCACCACCTTTGTCTACGTCTCGGCCGAGCCGCCGCGGCTTTCGGTGCTGCTGCGCGGCGGTGTCGCGTATTTCTGGCGCTTTGTGCGCGCCGCGATTGTGGCCGGCTGCGTGGCCGCCGTCGTCCTTGGGATTCTGCTCCTCGCTCGTGTCCTGTTGCTGGATCGGGTCAGCGCACTTTATGTCGAGCGCACGATGTTTCTTTACTCCGCCATCAGCGGGGCCGTGGTTCTGCTCGTCGCCCTGATAGCGCGTCTCTGGTGGGATCTGGTCGAGGTCTACATCGTGCGCAATGCCATGGACGGCGAGCGCAGAGTACGCCACGCGCTGCTGCCGGCGCTCCGCTTGCTCGGGAAATATTTCTTCCGCACCGTAGGCAGCTTCTTTCTCAGCGGTATGCTGGGCGTCGGCGCTCTCGCGCTCTGCCTCTTCCTCTGGAAGCAGTTTGTCCCCGCGCATCAGGTCTGGCTCGCTTGGCTGCTGGCGCAGCTAGGGCTCTTTCTCCTCCTGGCTAGCCGCTTCTGGCAGCGCGGAATCGAGGCCACCCTGGTTATGGCCGCCGATTCACCCATCGTGGCGGTGGAGGAGTTTGCCGCGATGGAGGAGGAAGAGGAGCCGGTTGCGGCCGGCCCGGAAGCTTTCGCGGGTATGTCTGAACCCACGCTGCGCGAGCTGGTGCAAAAGCTGCGCACCCAGCCCTTGGCTGGTCCAGAGGCTGTACCCGTTGTGCCACCAGGCCCATCACCCGAGCTCGCACCCGCTCCGGCCGCCGATCCGAGAGTCAACGAGCCCCAGATCTCGATACTCGACCGGCATGTAACAAAGTTTCCCCTGGGCGGTGTGAGCCCCGGGAAGGAAGTGGCGGACCCCGTCGAGAATGAGAACGTGCCGGACGATCCGGACCGTCATGCTCCGAAGTTTCCCCTGGGCGGTGCGAGCCCTGAGAAGGAAGGAACGGACCCGGTCGAGGAAGAGAACAAGCCCGAGGATCCGGAGGCACCTCCACGCCATGGGATACCGTTACCATAGGCACGTCCAGGCAACTGCCCGCCGTCTGCCACACTCACAACCGTGATGGACATCACGAGCTGCGAAAAAACTCCTCTCTTGGAAGCGCACTGGCTTCGGTCGGTCTTAGAAGAGTACGGTCTTCTGCCGGTTTTTGAAGGTTACGGTCTTCGGCGGGTCTTAGAAGGGTGCGGTCTTCAGCCGCTCGTGGAAGGGTACGGGCTGCCTCGCCACAGCGAGCATCAGCCTGTACATAACTCATTGCAAACAGATCCACATTTCGCCGCTGAGGGAAATGATCCCGATGTTTTCCCTGGACCGGGTCCCGACCCTGGCCCCGACCCGAACCCGGTACCTCTTCCGCCACCCGATCCCGACCCCGGCCTCCCTCTCGATCCGCTGCCAACGCCCGCGCCGGTCTATTGACGTGATAGTGAGTCACTTCTCTTACCGTCAAGGTATTGTTACAATCGTATGAATTTGATGATCGCTCTGGCGACGCATACCATCGTCCTAGCAGTTTCGCAATTGGTCTAGACCGAAGAGATCTTCCTTTTCGTGGTCCGGCGTGCCGGGACCACCTCGCGATCTTTACGGTGCCAAAGTAATTGCGAAACTGCGTTAACGGATTGATTCGCAGCCAAGGCCGAGCCCATAAGCGCTGCATGAGAAAGAAATCCCAACCCGATGAACCTTTATATTCTTAGACATGCGAGCGCGGGCGTCCGCCGCGCAGACCCTGCCATTGACGCCAAGCGCCCTCTCGATAAGGAAGGTAAAGAGCAGTGCCTGCTGATTGCCAGGTATCTAAACGCCTTGAGGATTCAATTCGACTTGATCCTCTCCAGCCCCCTCAAGCGCGCACTGCAAACGGCCTCGCTGGTGGGAACGGAGGTGGCTTACGACAGCAAAATACAAATCACGGACGCAGTCTCGCCTTCGGGTACCATCGCCGGCTTCCAGGCTTTGATCGCACCGCTCTCTGCCTATGACAACGTGTTGGTTGTAGGCCACAACCCCAACCTGCCCGAGTTTCTCGGCTCGCTGATCTGCTCGCCCAGGCCAGCTAGCATACGGATGCGCAAGGGCGCAATTGCGCGCGTCGACTGCACCCGCCGCCCGGGACAATTAATCTCCCTGTTGGACTCGCGGATGCTGCGCCAGATCTATGCCAGCGCCGCAAAGAGCTCGCGGCGAAAGACTTCACGGAAATAGTCTGCTTCCTTGCGCAGCGACCAGAGCTCCAGCTCCGCGCCCGTGCGTCCGGGGCTCAGCTCCATCAACACCCGCTTGGGATAGACGCGCAAAGTTACTTTGAGCACGTCGCTGGCCCGATCCTGGTTCAGTGCGACCGCTAAGCGCAATAGCACCACCGCCCGCTGTACGCGCGTGAAATCTTCCGGGGGAATATACCGCATGGTACGGTCCGCCACGTCCGGACGGGACTTGCCCAGGTAGCGCGCAATCGCCGACATGATCGCCCGTTGCGGCGGCGTGAATCCGAATAGCTCGGAGTTGGCAATAATGTATTGCGCGTGGCGATGGTGTCCCTGGTAGTTCATGAACTTGCCCACATCGCGCATCATGGCCGCCGCTTCCAGCCACGACCCGTATTCCAGTGGTAACTCATGCACCGGCTGCAGATCGCGGAAGAGTTGCAGCGCGTGCTGGCGTACGGCATCGGCTTGCCTGGGGTCGACGCCATAGAGTTTGCAGGTGGCCAGCACGCCCTGCCAGCGCTCCCGCTCGAACTGCTGATGCGCCATTGTCTTGGCGTCCTGCTCGGCCAGCATCTGGGTCAGAATGCCGTCGCGCAGCCCCAGCGCTGAGTAGATGAATCCCGGCAAAGCGAAACGCTCCAGCAGCTCGGCGTACACGTGGGCGCCGGCGACCACGATCTCCGTCCGTTTGGGGCCAATGCCGGGAATGCTGCTGCGCTGGGCGCTGGTCATCCCTGTCAGCTTGGTTGTCAGGTGGCGCACATTGCGTGTATCAGCTAGCGGTTTGCCTCTGGCGACGCGGCCCGCCCCCGTCGCCTTGCTTTTGCGCATGGCCTGGCTGGCCTCCGTGAGCGCGGCCGCTGTCCCCGAAGTGGCAATCACTAGCGAAACCCGCAGAGCGCCAAAACGCCTCTCCGCCTTGCGCAGCTCGCGCGCAATAAATTGCTTCAAGCGTGCCAGCTCTTCCTCCGTCGGCGGATCGCTGGGAAGAAACTCCTTGGTCAGGCGGACCGCCCCGAGAGGGAGGCTTACTGTTTCCCGGATCCGTTTTCGCTCCGATAGGGTGATCTCACAACTACCGCCGCCAACGTCGACCAGAAGGCATCTGCCTTGTGTGCCGGGTTCACCCATCACCCCGCGATGGATCAGGCGCGCCTCTTCCAGGCCGGAGATGATCTCCACTTCCCAACCGGTCTCGGATTTGACCCAGGCGGTAAAGGCCTGCGCATTGCGCGCGTCGCGTAACGCAGACGTTGCTACGGCCCGCACCCGGTCGACGCCGTGCAACTTGACCGTTCGATAGAAACGCTTCAGCGCCAGCAATGTGCTCGCCATGGATTCGGGAGAAACCACGCCGCTTTCAAAAACGCTCGCTCCCAGGCGCGTTACCTCGCGATCCTCGTGCAGCACTTTCAGCTCGTGTTGTTGGACTCGCGCGATTTTTAATCGGCAGGAGTTGGAACCAATGTCAATCGCCGCGTACGTCTGCATGTTGGGGGGAGTTTTACCTGGCACTAGGGATGATGCTGTCTGCAATGCAAGATACACCACTTCTTCTTACATTATGTTTAAGCCGATCGTTGGTTTGCAGCGATGCGGCGGTCGCCGGGCGCCACGGTGCCGGGTGGCCGTTTGCCAGGTGATTTGGCCGCCATCCACTCTCCCAACAACCGTCCGCGCATGCTTTGCGTGTTCTTCACCGCCGCCGCAAAATGGCGTTCAATCTCGCTCGTGAAAGCGGCCGTCAGTTCCGGCGCATCCTGGCCCAAAGCCGCCTTGGCTTCTTCCCCCAGGCATACCCAGTCGTGCCACTCGCCGATTGCATCCTGCACTCGCTTCAGCGCTTTAGCCACACTGCTGTTGCCCTCTGCACCCACTTCGGCCACATAGCGTGCCTTCTTGGTTGCCTTGCGAAAGTCGTGCAAATTCTCCGCATGCAGCAACGGCATGGCGTCGGAAGCGCGCACGAAGTCCTCCAGCGCCACGGCTTCGGCCGAACGCGGAGCCGCCGAACGCGGAGCAATCGATCTGCCCAAAGGTACACGGGTGATCGCAGTAAAGAGTGCGGCCTGTCCTTTCGCCAGTCCCTGCTGCCGCTTCCTTATCTGCTTCTGCATACCTTGCGCCAGGTGCTTGCGCTCGCCTTTGAGCCATGCCTCAAGCATTTCTGCCTGCTTCATTTCTGCTTGTATCTCGGGCGGGCTTGTCTCGCTGGTGCTCGGCGCCGCGTCCTGTTTAGGCATCTGTTCGCCAACCCAGTTTTCCAGTAGCTTGCGCTGCACATCCAGGTCGCGCACTGCCCCGGCAGCGCGGCGAATTTGCTTGAGTTCGCGAAGCCACGCGCGCGCCGGCCGCTCCAATGCATGGGCCGTCGGGCCCGCTTCGCGCAGTGTGGCTTCGAGCATTGCCTGCAGACGGCGAGAGCCGGTCCTCACGCGATGCACCGCCTCAGGGTCCGCGTTCTCGATGCATTGCTCGACCGCGGCATTGAAAGCGTCAGCTACCGGCAACAAATGAGCCAGCGGGTCCGGAGCCGGGCGGCTGCTATCCTGCTGCTTGTGTACTACCGCGCGTTTAGCAACCATGTCGAATCACTTCGCTCTTTCCCTCGAGGCGCCTCCCGAGAATACCTTTAGTCTCGCTCCAGCGCGAGCCTGGACGCTGCTGCTTTTGGTCTTTGCCGCCGTCCACGTGGCGGCGCTCTTCGCGCCTTCTTTGTTGGATGACGCCGACGCCACTCACGCCGACGCTGCCCAGCATATGGCGCGCAGCGGCGACTGGGTAACGTTGCGCGTGGACGGCATCCGCTATCTGGAGAAACCGCCACTGCCGTATTGGTTGGCTGCCGCCGATTATCACCTCTTCGGATACAACGTATTTGCCACCCATCTGCCCCTGACCCTGGGAGTGCTTGGACTGGCCATTTTGGCTTGGGCGTGGGGCCGTCGCGCCTACGGCGATCGTGCGGCCTTCTATGCCGCCCTCAGCATTCTGACCAGCGTGGGCGTCTTTCTGTTCACGCGCGTCTTCATTCCGGAAGTCCTGCTGACGCTCCTGCTGGCTTTGGCTCTCTACAATTTTCTCATTGGGCTCGAAGATGACAAACCTCTCCGCTTTTATCTGACTTGGGCTGCCCTGGCGCTGGCCATGCTGGCCAAAGGGTTGGTCGCCCCCGTCTTCTTCTTTGCAGCCGCCGTGCCGTACCTTTGGCTCACTGGCGATTGGCGCCGCTGGCGGCAATTCCGCTTGCTCTCTGGCATTGTGCTCTTCCTTGCCATCGCCGCGCCATGGCACATCCTCGCCGGATTGCGCAATCCCGGCGCAGGCCACCCCCTGGGCAACATTCCCAGCCCGGGCAATGTGCATGGCTTCTTCTATTTCTACTTCATCAACGAGCAGGTGCTGCGCTTTCTTGGCCGGCGTTATCCCGTCGACTACAACAAACTTCCCTTTGTTCTCTATTGGAGCCTGCACCTGGTCTGGCTCTTTCCCTGGAGCATCTATCTGCCGGTGGTTGCCCGGCGGGCGTGGACCGCCCGAACCCGTTGGCTGCGTGATGTGCGGCCAGCTCCCTATTCCATTGCTGCCCGCGCCTCTCGCTTCCGCAGCAGAACCATCTGGCTGCTCGCCTTTTATGCCGCCGTCATCCTGGTCTTTTTCTCCCTTTCCACCAACCAGGAGTACTACACCTACCCTGTGTACTTCCCCTTGCTGCTGCTCACTGCCGGAGCTCTGGCAAGCGAGGAAAGCGAACCTGCTCCGGTGAGTAAGTGGCTCACCGGAGCCCATGCGGTGCTTGCCCTGATCGGCATCGTTGCCACGATCGCGCTTGGCTACGGCCTATGGTCGTCACGCGCCATTCCCTCCGGCAGCGACATTGGCGCCCTGCTGGCGCATCGCGATGTAGCCGGCTATACGCTTTCCATGTCTCACTTATTTGATCTCACCGGGCCATCCTTTGCCGCGCTGCGCTTGCCCGCGGGGCTGGCCGCTGCCGTCCTTCTGGTGGGCCCGGTGGTCGCCTGGGTGCTGCGCCGGCAGCGGCACCATTTCGAGGCTACGGTCAGCGTCGCCTTTACTTCGGCCGTCTTTCTCATCGCAGCGCATATTGCCCTGGTGCGCTTTGAGCCCATGCTCTCCTCGCGCGCCATGGCAGACACCATCAACCACATCGCCAAAGGGGGTAGCGATGCCACCCTCATCCTCTACGGTGATGTGGCCGACGGTTCTTCGCTTCTTTTCTACACGCAACGGCAGGCCCTGCTGGTCAACGGAAGGGTGAGCTCTATGCTCTGGGGCTCGAATTATCCTGACGCGCCGCCCGTGCTCATCAGTGATGCTGATCTGCTGGCGCTCTGGGGGAACGGGCCGCGCAGATTCCTCTTCGTGCCCGGAGACGTCCGGGCCCACGTGGCTGGCCTATTGGGAACGCGGGCCTATCTCCTGCAAGAGCTCTCCGACAAAGCACTCTACACCGACCGGCCGCTCTAGCAGGCTTCGGAAAAACTCATTTTCCTGAAGGGTACGGCCTTCAATGTGTGCGTGAGAACCGGAAGAGAAACAGCAGGTCCCTCCACTGCGCTGCGCTCCCCCAGATTTCCTGTAGAGCTTGGTGGCGTTGGCGGACTTCATGCTGCTTTCCGTAACGAAAGCAGCACACGCGGCTATGTCCGGCGATGCGTGGCAGGAAATCCGGGTCCGGTCGGGATGACAATTCTGTTGCACGACGGGAACTATCGCGAGAAACCATCGATTTCAAACAAAATTGTCATCCCGACCGGAGCGCAGCGTAGTGGAGGGACCTGCTGTTAATGCGATTTGTCAGTGGGTCCAAAATAGGACACTCGTAAGTATTTGGAGAGATCTGAGGTCTAAGTGTGGTCGGAAGAATTATGCCGTAAGAATAGCTTCGGGCTCGCGCTCGTCCGCTTGGGAATCATTCCTCATGAACCCATCCTGGAGCAGGTTATAGACCTCTCCGCGCCACCGCACCTGGTTGCTTACATAGCTAGCGGCCCAATAGCAAAAGCCCAGCAGGTCGCGCAGAGGATAGAGCAGCGCACTGCTTAACAGCCTGGGCTCTGCGACCACCAGGCGGCTCACCAACGCACCAAGGGCGACCCGCGAGGCCCAGCTCCACAAGAGCAGGGCTGCGCCCAGCAGCGGACGGTGGAAGCACAACGCAACGCCCAAGGCCAGCAACCCGTAGGGCAGGCTGAAGGTCAGCGCGGTCCCGAAATGTCCTTTAGGCCGGGAGAAGCGAGTGCTTTTCATCCACCGGACCTGGTGCATCACGGAAGCGAGAAAGGACGAGTTCAGTACGTGATGCTCAATCGGATGGGTGGACAGCACGACCCGGTGTCCGCTCGCGAAGATCCGGTTCCCCAGCATAAAGTCGTCCGCGTGGTAGGGCCCCAGGGCGCGAAAGCCCCCAGCCCCTTCCAGGCTCTCGCGCCGCACCACCATAGTCGGTCCCAGGGCAAACTTCATGCCGTCCAGCATCTCCGCAACCAGCACCCCAGCGGACATCTCGACCGACATCCCAACGGCTTCCAGCTGCGACCAGAAACCGCTGCCGGCGACGCCCCGGTAAAGGCAGGTCACCATGCCCACGCGCTTATCAGCGAACGGCGCCATCACTGCAGCCAGATAACCCGGAGTCACCGAAACATCGCTGTCGCTGATCACGAAGAAGCTGTGTGCCGCCGCGCTCTGCATGCGCTCCAGCGACCAGACTTTGGCATTCGCATACGGTGCATTGCCGCTGCACAGGAACTTGGACCGAATCGCCGGGTAGCGGGCCGCAACCCGGCGGGCGATCTCCAGACCCGGGTCCTGATCGCTCCGGGCGCAAAAAATGATCTCGAACTTGGGATACTCCTGTTCAAAGAAGCTTTGCAGATGAGATTCGAGGTCGGGTTCTGATCCGTGCAGGGGCTTGAGAAGGCTTACCGGTGGGGCAAACGCGGCCGGTGGCACCTTACGCCGTCGGGCGGCCAGGCGCACGGCGCCGACGACCACGAGAAGGGCATACACCGTGGAAGTAAAGATGCCGATGATACTGACGACGAGCAGAAAATTCATCATGCTTTGCGGCCGACTCTGAACTCAAGGTAACTTCCGTATCCCCGGGCCCCGCCGAAGGTACCACTCTCCCTGCCCTCTTTAGAGTACACTTTGCCCCATAAACCGTCTTGAAAGAAGCATATTCGTGGTCCCTACCTCGCAAGTGCAAAAGCCTTAGCGCTTGCGCATAACCGGAGGGACGGCCACCGGACGCCGTAGGGCGACAATTGCCCCTTCGCTGGGGGCCATGCCATGCTGCATCTTGGTGAGCATTTCGGTGCGCACGTACTCGACGAAATCCTGCATCTGCCGATTCATCTCTTCCATGCGCTCCCGCATCTGCAGAATGATGGCGATGCCGGCAATGTTGACGCCCAGTTCGCGCGCCAGGTTGAGAATGAACTCCAGCCGCTCCAGGTCTTCGTCCGTGTACAGACGCGTGTTTCCTACGGTGCGGGAGGGCTGCAACAGCCCTTCGCGCTCATAAAGCCGCAGTGTTTGCGGGTGGATCTCGTACATCTCAGCAACTGCCGAGATCATGTATGCGCCTTTGGATTTACGCTTGGTGGGCATTTTGGTTCTCGTGCCTCTGCATCAGTTCAGTCATACTCCTGCGAAGGTCGCCTCTCTGGGGTCTTCTGGATTCAGTTTGGCAAACTCCCGCAAAATCTCCTTCGATCGCTCATCCCGGAGATGTGGCACAACCATTTCCACAGTAACGATCTGGTCGCCGCGCACTCCATCGTGGGTCGCCGAAGGAACCCCTTTGCCGCGCATGCGCAGCTTCTGCCCGCTCTGGGTTCCCGGCGGAATCTTCAGTTGCGCCCGGCCGTCGATGGTGGGCACCTCGATCTTGGCTCCCAGGGCCGCTTCCGGCACTGTTACCGGGATCACGATCTGAATATCATCGCCCGCTCGTGTGAATACAGGATGGCTATCGATCTTGATAATCAGGTAAAGGTCGCCTGCGGGTCCGCCGTTAACCCCAGCGTTCCCTTTGCCTGCAAGCCGTATCCTCTGCCCGTCCCGGGTACCGGGTTTGATTCGGACCTCGACCACCTCAGTCTTGGTCACCGTACCCTCGCCGTCGCAGGTCGCACATTCGTTATCCAGCTTGCCGGAGCCCCCACAGCGGGGACACGCAATCTTGAATTTCATGCGGCCGCCCATCTGGGTCACTTGGCCGGTGCCCTGGCATTCCGGGCACGTACCGCCCCCACTTGAGGGCTTCCCTTTACAGGTGGGGCAAACCTCCTGCCGCACCACCTGGAGCTTCGCTACGCCGCCGCGGATCGCAGTCCAGAAATCGACCGTGATCTGGTATTCGAGATCGGTTCCCGCCTGCGGCCCTTGCTGCTTCTGTCCCTGGGAAAACACGCCGGAGAAGATGTCCCGGAAGCTACCCCAGCTGGACCCTGCGTTGCCCGCTCCCCCGCCATGTTCGCCGGGATGGCTGGTCACGTAATCGGAGAAGTCAAAGCCGCCAAAATCGGGAACGCCACGCCCTCCGCCTGGCTGCCGTGTTGAGCCTCCTCCGGGAAAGCCATAGCCACCCCGAGCCGCCGCTTCCGCAGCAGCGGGATCAATCTGGTCGGAGTAGTAGCCCAACGCGTCGTAAACTTTGCGTTTCTTCTCATCGCTCAATACGTCGTTGGCTTCCGAGATCTCCTTGAACTTCTCTTCTGCCCTCTTATCCCCAGGATTCACGTCGGGGTGGTGCTTCCGGGCGAGCTTGCGGAAGGCCTTGCGAATATCGTCCGTGGTCGCGGTCTTCTTGATTCCCAGAACCGCGTAATAATCTTTGGTTGGTGTCGTTGCCATGTCTTAGTTGGTTCGGTTCAATCAGGGTTTAAAAATAGTGCCGGGTCGCGATAGGGCGACCCGGGCTTTACGTCAGTTCCACCACAACCGGGCTTCTACCGGCTCGATTCGCCAAAAGAGATCGGGTTCCACCCGGTTCATCTGGGCGGCGAAGCTCTCCGCTTCCTCGCGAGTATTGAACATGACCTGGTTATAGATTTGTCCTGCTCTCAGCTGCTCATATTTCCACATTGTGTCAGTCATTTCGCCCTGCCTTCCGCCTGTTCCTGCTGCTGAAAACACAGGGCGCTCTCAGCGGTGAGCGCCCCATGCCGTGTATTGACTGAGAGCGGCAACGGACCCCTCCGTTGCGTTTCCTGTGTCGTTACTTCTTGTCTGCAACATCCACGTACTCGGCGTCGATCACGCCTTCTTCTTTCTTTTCTCCAGCGTCGCCGGGGGTGCCGGTCGCGGCGTCAGCCGCAGCCGTGGCTCCGGAAGCGTTCGCTTTGTACATGGCCTCGGCCAGCTTGTGCGAAGCCGCGGTCAGTTTCTCCCGCGCGGCGTTTAGTTCCGACGCGCTGGTGCTGCCCTGCAGTGCCGTACGAGCCTGGGTAAGCGCTGCCTCGACGTCGCTCTTCTCGCTGCCGGAAACCTTGTCGCCGTTGTCCTTCAGCATTTTCTCGACGTTGTAAGTCATGTTGTCGAGCGTGTTGCGCGCCTCGACCTCTTCGCGCTTCGCCTGGTCCTCGGTGGCGTGCGCATCGGCTTCTTTCGCCATGCGATCCACCTCTTCTTTGCTTAGACCTGAAGAAGAAGTGATAGTGATCTTCTGATCCTTGCCCGTGGCGTTGTCTTTCGCCGTCACGTTCAGGATGCCGTTGGCATCGATATCGAAGGTCACCTCAACCTGCGGCACTCCACGCGGAGCCGGAGGAAGCCCGCTCAGCTTGAACTTGCCCAATGTCCGGTTCTGCGCTGCCATCGGACGCTCGCCCTGCAACACATGGACTTCCACTTCCGTTTGGTTGTCGGCCGCCGTCGAAAACGTCTCCGTCTTCTTGGTCGGGATCGTCGTGTTGCGCCCAATCATCTTGGTCGCCACTCCGCCCAAAGTCTCAATGGCCAAGGTCAGCGGCGTCACATCCAGCAGCAACAGGTCGGTGACTTCGCCAGCCAGTACACCTGCCTGGACCGCGGCGCCAATCGCCACCACTTCGTCCGGATTCACACCCTTGTGCGGTTCCTTGCCGAAAAGGTCCTTGACGATCTGCTGGATACGCGGCATGCGCGTCTGTCCGCCCACCAGCACCACTTCGTCGATCTTGCTGGAGTCGATCTGGGCATCGGCCAGGGCCTTCTTGCAAGGCTCGATCGAGCGCTGCAACAAGTCTTCCACCAACTGCTCCAGCTTGGCCCGGGTCAGCTTCTTGACCAGGTGCTTCGGGCCGGTAGCATCCGCCGTGATGAAGGGCAGGTTGATTTCCGTCTCGACGGTGGTCGAAAGCTCGATCTTGGCTTTCTCTGCCGCATCCTTCAGGCGTTGCAGGGCCATCTCGTTGCCCTTAGCCCGCAGATCCAGTTGCTCGTCTTTCTTGAACTCATCGATCAACCAGTCCACGATGCGCTGGTCGAGGTTATCGCCGCCCAAGTGGGTATCGCCATTGGTCGACTTCACCTCAATCACACCTTCGCCTACTTCGAGCACGGACACATCAAAGGTTCCGCCGCCGAAGTCATAAACGATGATCGTCTCGTCCTTCTTCTTATCCAGCCCGTAAGCCAACGCCGCCGCAGTGGGCTCGTTGACGATACGCTTTACATCCAGGCCGGCAATCTTGCCCGCGTCTTTGGTCGCCTGGCGCTGCGCATCGTTGAAATACGCGGGCACGGTAATCACGGCCTCGGTAACCGTCGTGCCGAGATAGTCCTCCGCCGCCTTCTTCAGCTTCTGCAAAATCATTGCCGAGATTTCCGGTGGGGTATATTCCTTGCCCTGCGCCACGACCACTACATGGTCGCCCTGTGCCTTAACTTTGTAGGGCACCATTTTCATCTCATCGGTCACCTCGTTGGCCCGGCGACCCATGAACCGCTTGATCGAATAAATCGTGTTCTCTGGGTTGGTAATCGCCTGGCGCTTCGCCACTTGGCCCACCAACCGTTCACCGCTCTTTGTAAACCCGACGACGGACGGGGTTGTCCGGCCACCCTCTTCATTCGGGATAACCTTGGGCTCCCCGCCCTCCATCACTGCCACCACTGAGTTCGTAGTGCCTAAATCAATGCCTATAATCTTTGCCATCGCTTCGCTGCTCCTGCTTGCACAGTACTCGTGTGCGAGTTTGTGGACTTAGACTCGCACTTGAGTCTACTGTTGTCAAGCTATCTGATGCTTGGATTCACCAAATAGATTCATCTCCTAACATTTTGTGGCTAGGTGAGGCAAATTTTCTCTTATCCGTCTCATTTTCAGTCAGATAGAGACGGGCGGCCTGCTCAGCCACCGGGGCCAAGGGGAAATGGAAATCGGCTGAGAGGGTCCGCGCTGAGCGGGCTGCGTGGGACTGACAAATGGCATGAACCGCAGGTCCCTCCACTACGCTGCGCTCCGGTCGGGATGACAATTCTGTTTTGAAATCGACGATTTCTCCCGATAGTTCCCGCTGTGCAACAGAATTGTCATCCCGACCGGAGCGCAGCGTAAGTGGAGGGACCTGCGGTTCATGCCATTTGTTAGCTGGTTCAAAATAGGGAACCGGTGGGCTACACGCCAAAGGCCCTCAGCGCCGTGCAAGCCCTGTCCAGCTCCGCCGCCTGCTTGGCAAAGCAGAACCGGAGGACCTTTTCCCCTCGGCCGCCCTCATAGAACGCCGATCCCGCAACCGCCCCCACCCCGGTAGCGCGAAGCAGGTTCCGAGCCTTGACGCTGGCCAGTTCTCCTTCAACCCGGCTGGCATCGGCCAGCACATAGTAAGCCCCGGCGGGCACTGCCGGAGTCATACCGGCGGCTCCCAGCGCGTCGCAGATCTGGTCTCGCTTCTCCTGGTACTCAGTAGCCAGCCCCTGGTAGAAGCTATCCGGCAAGGCGCGGAGTCCGGCGGCTGCGGCGTACTGGAACGGCGAGGGAGTGCACACGTATTGCAGATCGTGGAAGTAGCCGATGGCAGGCATCCACTTGCTGCTGGCGGCCATATAACCTACCCGCCACCCGGTCATGCTGAAGGTCTTCGAAAACCCGTTAATTGTGATCGTACGTTCCGCCATCCCGGGAATCGTCGCCGGGCTGATGTGCTGCTGGCCCTCGTAGATGAAGTACTCATAGATCTCATCAGTCAGCACAAAAAGATCATGTTCGATGGCCAGGGCAGCAATTCCTTCCAGTTCGGCGCGGGTGAACACCTTGCCGCAGGGATTGCCTGGGCTATTGATCACCACCCCGCGGGTCCGCGGGGTGATTGCCGCCCGCAGACGATCGAAGTCGATCTCCCAGGTTGCCGGGGCGAGCGGCACCACCACCGGCACCGCTCGAATGGATTGCAGGGTGCTGTAGTGGTATCCGTAAAACGGTTCGAATAGGATCACCTGATCGCCAGGATCGAACAGCGCAAGGCAGGCAGAGGACATGGCCCCGGTCGCTCCCGAGGCCACCAGAATCTCCTTCTCCGGATCGACAACCAACCCATTATGGCGTTCGAATTTCTCGGCGATGGCCTGCCGCAACACGGCAATCCCATCCATACGGGTATAGATGTTGTACCCATCGCGGATCGCCTGTATGGCGGCTTCTTCCACAACCGCGGGGAGCGGTGTATCGCACACCCCTTGGGCCAGGTTCACGCCCCCGACGGCATCGCATTCCACCGTCATGGAGCGAATTTCCGATTGAATGATATGAGGAGCGATCTCGCTCAAGTGCAGATGATTTTCTGTTGTGGCAGGCATGAAAGCATGTCTACCACGAATACCCGGACCGTTAAAGAGGGAAGCGGTGCAAATCTTCGACGTCAAAGGCAATGCACTTTCAGCCGAGCGACTCGTGCCCGGTCTGCGATGCCCCAAGAATTGTGCAAGGACGAAAGATGAATATCGCGACTAACTCGCTTGTTGTAACCTTCCTGCGATGTCTGGGCGCGGCGGTAGGCGTAACTTTTGCCCCGCGTCTGGGTTATCACTTGTGACGGACTGCGTGCTACGCCGTCTATGCAATAAGCCCTGGCCGGCGGATCGGGCGTCCAGCTTGGGCAAGGGGGTTACAAGCAAATGAATTTAATACGGACAAATCATTCATCATGGCTGCTTTCTGGGGCGTTAGGCGCAAGCCTCGTACTGGCTCCTGCCTTGGTCGCGCAGCAGCAGGGAGGGGCGACCACCCAACAGACTCCGAACCCGGGCCAGCCGGGCGACTGGGGTCCGGCCGGCCCGCCACCCGATGTGCAAAATGGACAGATCCCCCCGCCGGATAATACGGCGGAGGATCCGAACCAGGATGCCGATCAGGGACCGCCCCAATATCCCGGCCAGGCGCCATCTGCGCCGCCGGCTTCGTCACCAGGTGTCGGCTACGGACAGCCTCCGCGGCCCGCCTATCAGCCTGGCCAAAACCAGTCCAATGGGTACAACGGATACCAGGGCCCGCAGGCCTCAGCGCAGGCGCCGCCTCCTCCGCCGTCCGGCCCAGTCACCTTGACCAAGGGCATGCTGGTGGCCATCCGTACCGGTGAACCTCTGGATTCGAAGAAAGTGAAGCCGGGAGACTACTTTCAGGGAACAATCGCCCAGAGCGTGTACGTCGGCAACGTGCTGGCGATTCCGCGTGGCGCCCAGGTCACCGGGCGGGTCGTGGATGTCAAGAAGCCGGGCGAGTTGAAGGGTGGCGCAAGTATCGCTCTCCAACTAACCAACCTCAATCTGGGCGGCAATTCCTACGCGCTGGCAACCGATATTTTTGACACCAGTAGCCCGGGCAAGGGCGGTTACACCGCCGCCAATACAGTCGGCAGCACGGCGCTTGGCGCGGCCATTGGAGCCATTGCCGGCGGCGGCCCAGGCGCTGCCATCGGCGCTGTGGCAGGCGCAGGTGTTGGGTTAGGTGCTTCGGCAGCTACCCCAGGCCCGCGCAGCGTGGTACCTCCGGAATCGGTGCTCACCTTCCATCTTGCAAGTGAGCTAACCGTGCAGCCGGTCTCCTACCAGGAGGCCAACCAGCTCGAGGCCAGTTCCGCCCCGCAGGGTCGCCGCTATCCGCCGGGACCCTATGGCTACGGGCCCGCTGCAGGGTATGCGCCGCCGCCTCCAGGCTACGCGCCTTATCCATACGGCTATGCCTATCCGTACCCTTATCCGTACGTCTACGCTTATCCCCGCCCTTACGTGTACGGCTACCCCTACTACTACGGCCGCTGGAGATAAGCTGAAACCTGCAGCCCTCCCGAATCCCATTTCTGACGCACCCTATGCGTCAGAAATGGGTTGAAGGTTACGGCCTACCTTGCCGCAGCGAGGTTACGCCGTACGCAAATGCTTGGAATGACCTCGGCTTTAGCCGCTGAGGGACAGCCCCCCTGGCAACTGATCTATACTTGCAGAGTCCTGCAATTCGCTTTAGAAAGCCCCCGCTACCCCATGATCCGTTTCCTGCAAAAAGACAACCGCGTCGTCAAGATCATCTTCATCGTTATTATTGCCGTTGCTGTAGTCACCATGGTCATCACCCTGGTGCCGGGCATTTTTGCCGACGAAGCGACCTCTTCTGACAACTACGCAACCGTGCACAGCGGAGGCCTCTTCGGCCGCTTCTTCGGCACCACCACTGCCATCACTACCCCCGAAGTGCAGCAGGTTGCGGAAAGAATTCTGCAGCAAAAGCACTACCCGGATATGGTTCTGCCCTACATCATGCCCCAGGCGGCGCAGGCCCTGATCCAGCGCGAAGTGTTGCTCCAGGAAGCAAATCGCCTTGGCCTGCAGGTAGGCGATGCGGATCTGCGCCGGGCTATGCAAACCGGGCCTTTCGCCCAGGCGCTCTTCCCCGGTGGCCAATTCATTGGCGAGGACCGCTACGCTGACTTCGTGCAGCGCAACTTCAACATCTCAGTTCAGGATTTCGAAACCCAGGTGAAGAAGGAAATCGAGATCAACCGCCTGGAGGCCATGGTCACCGGCGGCATCACCGTCTCCGACCAGGAAGTGCGCGACGCCTATCGCCAGCAGGGAACCAAGATCAAGTTCGACTACGCGGTGCTCAACGCCGAAGATCTGCGCAAGCAGATCAATCCGACGGATGCCGAGCTGCAGGCATTTTTCAAGCAGAGTGCGGCGCGCTACAAGGACGCTGTGCCTGAGACCCGCAAGCTGGCCTACATTGCCCTCAACCAGACCGACGTGCCCAATGGCGCCCCCCCGGTCACCAACGGGCAAGTGGAGCAGTATTACCAGGCGCATCAAAAGGATTTCCAGGTACCCGAGGAAGTAAAGGTACGGCACATCCTTATCAAGGTGGCGCCCGGCGCCGACGCCAAGACGGACGCGGCGGCCAAGCAAAAGGCCGAGGACCTGCTGAAGCAGATCAAGGGCGGCGCTAATTTTGCCGCGCTGGCCAAGGCCAACTCCGATGATCCGGGCAGCAAGGATGCGGGTGGCGAGTTGGGGATGATTCAACGCGGCGTTACCGTGCCGGCGTTTGAGACAGCAGCCTTTTCCCTGCAGCCTGGGCAGACCTCCGATGTGATCAAGACCCAGTTCGGTTACCACATCCTGCAGGTAGAAGAGAAGCAGACGGCGCACCTGAAACCTCTGGAAGAGGTGAAGCCCCAGATCCTGGCGACCTTGACCCGCCAGCAGGAAGCAGACCAGCAAGCCAGCTACGCTCAGCAGCTGGCCACAGAAGCCGCCAAGTCAAGCCTGGCCAAGACCGCGGAGGCGCATCACCTGCAACTGGTGACCACCGACTACGTGCCACAGAGCGCAGTGCTCAACGGACTTCCTGACGGATCCAAATTGCTCGGCCTGGCCTTCAGCGCGAAGCCGGGAGCTGCGCCCCAGGTGAGTGGAACCGGCGAGGGCTTCGCCGTATTTCAAGTGCAAGACGTAAAGCCGGCGCATGCGCCCATCTTTGAGGAATACAAGTCGCACCTGGTGGACGATTTCCGGGAACAGCAGTTGCCCCAACTGCTGGCGCGTAAGACCAACGAGCTGGCGGACAAAGCGCACGCGGAGAACAGTCTGGCCCAGGCTGCCAAGGAACTCGGCGCAACCATCAAGACCAGCGACCTGGTGGCCCGCACCGCGCAGGTGCCGGATATCGGCGAGTTAGCCACTGCGGCGCCCGACTTGTTTGACCTGAATGTTGGGCAACTCAGCAAGGCGATCAACACCGGCCACGCCGGCATCGTGGCCAAGATTGATGAAAAGCAGCAGCCGAGTGCGGATGAGATAGCCAAGAACCTGGACGCCACGCGTGACCAGCTGCTCAGTGAAAAGCGAGAGCAGATGTTTGCCGTCTTCGTGACCTCGCTGACGGACCGCTATGAAAAGCAGGGAGGCATCCGCATGAACAAGCGTGCCCAAACCGGCTTACCCCAGGGACTACAAAGCTAGCCACCCTGCAGTTGAGCAGGCAACCAAGCCCGTTTCCCTGGACAGGTGCCCCATGTTCGCATCACCCGCCCCGGCGTGCCGTGGGGCGTACATGGGCCGAAAAAGACGGGGCGCAGCCCCACAATAGCTTTTCTATTGACTAAAAATAGTCCCTAACCGAAAACTGAACGCTTTCTGAACCTACTCGTCACCGTGTCTCGGGTTACGCTCAATTGTCCCGGCAATGGCCGGACCGTGTTAGCCCGGAGTCGATAACCCGCAAGCAACCGAAGCCGCCGCTTTGGAATCATTCTCAAATGAAGGCCATGGCCCTCCCACACAGGTACTAAATGGCCCTCGAACGATCCTCTGGACTACTTCTACACATCACCTCTTTACCCTCGTACGGGGGCATCGGGGATTTCGGGCCCGCTGCTTATGCCTTTGCTGATTTTCTCGGCGCCGCCAAGCAGCGGCTATGGCAAGTATTGCCGCTGAGCCCAACCGGCTATGGCAATTCACCCTACGCTGCTCTTTCTGCCTTCGCCGGCAATCCCCTGCTCATCAGCCTGGAAAAGCTGGTAGAAGCAGGATGGATTGCCGCCGACCGCATCGCCGGGCTACCGGGCCATTCTGGAAACGTGCGCTTTGAAGAAGTGGAGCAGCGCAAATGGCCGCTCCTGGTGGAGGCCGCGCGAACCTTTCTCTCTCACCACGACGAGCAGCAATGGGTCCGCTTCCAGCGCTTCCGTGAAGAGAACGCCTTCTGGCTGCTCGACTACGCCCGTTACAGCGTGTTGCGCCACAGGTTCCACTCCGGCTCCTGGTCATCCTGGCCCAAGGAACTGGCTCATCGCGAGGCCAGCGCGCTGCTCCAGTTGCAGCAGGAGAGCCTGGATGATCTCGAGATCCAGCAAGCCATCCAATTCGCCTTTGACGAACAGTGGAAGGCCCTGCGCGCCTACTGCGCAGAGCGCGACATACGCTTCATTGGAGACGTGGCCATTTTCGTCAATTACGACAGCGCCGACGTGTGGACCCACCCCGAAATCTTCGAGTTTAACGAGGACCTCTCTCCCATCCGCGTCGCTGGTGTACCGCCGGACTATTTCAGCTTGACTGGCCAGCGCTGGGGCAACCCCATCTACAACTGGGTGGCGCTAGAAAACCGGGGCTTCGACTGGTGGGTAGATCGCATGCGCCGGGCCCATACCCTTTATGACATTATCCGTCTCGATCACTTTCGCGGCTTTGAAGCCTTCTGGGCTATCCCCGCCGAGGATGAGACAGCCATTCATGGCGAGTGGGTCAAGGCTCCGGGTGCCGCTCTCTTCACCGCACTGCGCGATCAGTTGGGGAACCTGCCCCTGATCGCCGAGGATCTCGGCCTGATCACGCGCGAGGTCGATGCGCTGCGCGAGCAGTTCGATCTGCCGGGGATGCGCGTGCTGCAATTCGCCTTCAGCAGCCGCAGTGCGCACAACTACCTGCCGCATCGTTATGTAACTAACACGGTTGTCTATACCGGCACCCACGACAACGACACCACGTTGGGCTGGTGGCAACACGGCACCACGGAGGAGGAGAAGAACGCGGTCTACGCCTATCTCAACCCGGCGCCCAACGACGTGGTGTGGGCCTTGATTCGCGCCGCCTCCACCTCGGTGGCCGATGTTTGCCTCTTTCCCGTGCAGGACATCCTGGTGCTGGGCTCGGAAGCGCGTATGAACACACCCGCCACGCCGGAGAATAACTGGACCTGGCGTATGGCTCCCGATGCCCTGAACGCTGAACAGGCTAAGGGCCTGGCGCGGCTTGCTGAGCTGACGGATCGGGATGGCTGGGTAGAGCCGCCGAAAGCCTGAAGCAAATGGCTACCCCTCGCTGAGCAAGAGAGCCACAGGATACTTGGCGAAGATACTGCTTAATGGCAACCCGTCTTCTGCCACAGTGACGGATTCGTCTGTGAACACATTGCGATATCGCGTTCCCGCGGAAACCGGAAGAAGAAGCTGATCCTTCCCCCAGGCCTCGCCCAGCGGCAATTGCACCTTGCCCCGCATGATCTTTGCTCACCATCAGCACAACCGCGAGTTTCATCTGGGAAAAAGTGAGATCGTAGGTCTCGCAGGCGATCCCGATCAAGCGTATGCTGCCGAACTCGCCCAGCGCGGATACGTCGTCATTGCACCGGATGCCCTCGCGTTTGAAGAGCGAAACTGAGCAATCCATCCGGCGAAGCGGAATACTACGAGCTTGCAACACGCCTGGTACAGGGCAGGACGCTCCTGTCCAAGTGCCTTCATGACTATCAGTGTGGCGTTGGATTACCTGGCCACCCGGCCTGAAGTCGATCCCCAGCGGATTGGGTTCATAGGCCACTCCTACGGTGGCAGAATGGCCATCTGGGCTCCGGCCATCGATGACCGCATCCTGGCCTCCGTCTCTAACTGCGGATGCGTCAACTACAAGCAGTCTTTCACTCACGACACCGGTGTGCAGATGGAATTCTGCCTTCCGGGCGTCCTCCAACTGGGGGACGTGGAAGACATCCTCAAGCTTGTGGCTCCCCGCGCGTTACTTCTGCAAGCGACTGCGGATGACAAGTGGTCTCGCGGAGCCGAGGCGATGTTTGCATACGCGGAATCTAGCTTTTCCAAAAGGAAAGCTGGTGCTTGGATATTGGCCCGGCGACCACGTCTTCACACCAGAAATGCGGAAGAATGCCTATCGCTTTCTAGACCAGCATCTCAAGAATCCGCAGTGACGAGATGAACTGTACGGGAACCAGCGCACCCGTACCGTTCCTTTTTTGGCCCAATACACTACCCCTCGCTGAGCAAGAGAGCCACAGGATACGTCGCGAAGACACTGCTCAATGGCAACCCGTCTTCTGCCACAGTCACGGATTCATCTGTGAACACATTGCGATATCGCGTTCCCGCGGAAACCGGAAGAAGAAGCTGATCCTTCCCCCAGGCCTCGCCCAGCGGCAATTGCACCTTGCCCCGCATGAGCGTGCAGGCGAACCGCGGCATCACGGCGACAACACTTCGGCCGGTTGCTGGGTCACGGCGTAGAAACGCGATCACATGTTCCTTCCGCTCTCCCGAAACCTCCAGCACGATATACTCACCCCGGCGGAAGAGCGCATGTTCCTGCCGCCGCAACACAAGCGCGCGATGCGTAGTCCACAGCTTCACCCTTCCGTCCGCGAGGTTGTCGAGCACCTCGCGGCACACTGCTTCCGCCCCCTCCTTCTCCGCCAGTCCAAGCAGGGCATCGAGATAGCCTGAGCGGAGGTCGATAATCCACCGGCCGCCGGTTATCCGGGTCGACCAGAGTCAGCCCCCAGAGCTCGCTGCCCTGGTAAAAGTCGGGGACCCCGGGAGAGGCGATCTTGAGCACCACCTGGGCCAGCGAATTCACCGCTCCAAACAAGCGGAGCTGTGGCAACAACCCGTCGAGCGAGGCAACAAATGGGTTTTCCTTACCCTTCGCAGCCGGCATGAGGATGGAATCGAGGAACGCGTGCACCGCCGCCACATACTCCGGATCAGGATTGATCCAGCTAAGGTTGACCTTGGCCTCAGCCAAAGCCTTCGCCGTGTACTGCTTTAAGCGTTCTACGTAATGTTCGCGATCCTGCCCGCTCTCCATCTGCCACGGCCACGCGCCCAGAATCGTTTGATAGAGCAGGTATTCCTCGTTGTGATCCGGCGCCGTGCGCCCATCTTCCAGGGTGCGCTTGAATTTGGCATTCATGCGTTGCCACCGGCGCACCGCTGCCGACCACGCCTGGGGAAGTTCAGAGAGCACGTTCAGCCGATTGCGCACATCTTCGCTGCGCTTGGTGTCATGGGTTGAGGTAGTGAGCATGGAATCCGGCGAGTGCTTCAGGCGCCCCTGGTTGCTCTGGTGCAGTGTTTCGAGCGAGATGCCAAAAGATTTTGCCGAGCCCCCCACCTCATTCGAGGAAAGAAAGCGGGTGTAGACATAGAACGCCGTATCTTCCACACCCTTCGCCATCACGGGTCCTGTGAGTTGCTGGAACTTGAGCGCGAAGTAAAGCATCTGCTGGATCCGGCTTCTGTTGCCTGGCAGCCGCTGAAGAGCCGCTCCTGAGCAACAGCGTCTCGCGTAGAAAATCGAAGGCCGAGGTGTTGATATCCGGATTCAGGCGCTTGGCCCGGGCAATCGCGTTGCGCAGGAAGGCCACATCGCGTTCACTATACTCGCCGCGATCGTCGATATAGGTCCGGTAGACAGGAAAGCTGGCGATGGTCTCGCGGATGACCGTCTCCAGAATGTTGTCGGTGAAATCGCGCGCCCGCCGGTTCGAAGCCGCGATGCGGCTGAGCAGGTTCGTCAGCACATACACTTCGCTGGCCAGCGCCGTCTGCATCACCTGCAGCTTCGATCGGTAAATGATCTCGTCCGGATCGGCGGGATGCCCGAGAACCTGGGCATAGATAGCGTTAAAGCGCTTTTCGTTCTCGCTTTGGATAAAGATGCCGTTGGCCAGGTAGACGAAGTCGTAGCCCGAGGTGCCGCGCACCGGCCATGCCGGCGGCAGGTATTCGCGCGGCTCGAGGATCTTTTCCACCACCGTGTAGAGCGGACCCTGGCTCTGCGACCAGTCGTACCCACGGACAGGATCGAGGATGCTGCGCTCGATGCCGTTCGCGGCAGTCTCCTGCTGCGGCGCCGGCCCGCCGCATTGGCTGGCCAGATACAAAAGCTGCAGCCGTATCAGGTATTGGCGCGGGTTGAACATGCCATCGCAGTGGTCAATGCGCAGTCCGGTTACTTTATGCGAGGCGATCAGCGAACGGATCAGGCAATGGGTCTCGGCGAAGACCGCGGGGTTTTCCATGCGCAGGCCAACCAGGTCGTTCACGTCGAAGAAGCGGCGGTAGTTGATCTCCTCCGCGGAAGTACGCCAGGACGCCAGCCGATAAGGCTGCGCATCCAGCAGCAGGTGCAGGCGGTCGAAGCTGTGGGGATCCCCTTCGATGCCGTTGATGTCGGCCAGAGCCTGTTGCGTAATGGGCTGCATTTCCGGAGAGCGCAGCGCCTCCCGCAACCGCGGCAAGATCTCCGCCAACATTGCCCGGCGTTTATCCCGCAGACTCTCGTCGCTGGTTTCATGCGGTGGAATGTCGCGCAATTGTGCCATCAGTTCGCGTACTAACTCCGGCAGGGGCTGGGCGGGGTTTAGCTGGTCGAAAATGATGGGCAGCGTACGAGGCGCCACAGGCATGGTGTGGTCGTAATAGTGAATCAGAGGGCGCCCGTCCTCAATCGATACCTGGATATGCTTGGCCTCCAACTCGGCGCCATATTGGTCGCCGAGGATGGGCAGGAGAAGCTTGTTGCGCATTGCCGCCTTGAGCGGCTTCCAATCGATGTCGAAATATTCGGAGTACTGCGAGGCGTGCCCATTCTCCAGCACGTCCTGCCACCAGATCGAGTCGTTGCCCACTCCCATATGGTTGGGGACGATGTCCAGCAGCAGACCCAGACCCTGCCGCTCCAACTCCGCCGAGAAACTGGCAAAGCCTTCGCCTCCGCCCAGCTCGGGATTGAGACGGTCGTGACGGGTCACGTCGTAGCCGTGCATGCTGTTGGGACGGGCTTCAAAGACCGGCGAGGAGTAAAAATCGCCGATGCCCAGCTGTTTGAGGTAGCCCACAATGGCTTGGGCACGGGCAAAAGCGAAGTCCTTGTGCATTTGCACCCGATAGGTCGAAACCGGAACCCGGGCATCGGTGTGCAGCACCCGATCGACGCATTCTTTCATGTCGTTGGAGGCTTCCTGGCGCGGGTTGGCTTTCACCGTGGTTCAGGCACGCGACGCTCGCGAGGGCGGTTTCGCAATTGGTGTAGACCGAAGCGGTAGGCCTTTCGTGGTTTTCTCCCAAGGAAAACCACACCTCGCGATCTTTATCGGGCCACCGTAATTGCGAAACCGCCAAAAGGGGATTGGCTGGCTACGGACATGGTGCATTGGATGCGCCTCCGCCGGTCCCGATTCGCAATGCCAAATTCCGGCCGGCCGCTTTACGAATTCGTGCCCAGCACGGAAAATGGGTACAGAGACTCTATTGTAACGAGGAAGAACCATGCCACTGTCCGGCGAAGCCATACGAATGATGAACTACATCGACGACATTTCGACCACGCTGCGGCGCATTCTCGCCCTAAGCCCCACGCTTTCAGCTGAAGAGCGCAAGCGGGTAGGCGAGTACCTGAAGGCCAGCTCACCCAGCGCCGACGAGGCGATGACCGCCCTGAACCTCAAATAAGGCCTTTTCTGGAACCAGCAGGCCCGGAGGACCCGTATCCACGGGTAGCGATGCAACAATCCCCGGCTGACATCTTCGGCGAGGTCTTTCGCGCTATCTGGGCGCACAAACTGCGCGCTTTCCTGACCATGTTCGGCATCGCCTGGGGGGTGGGCTCGATGCTGTTGCTCATCGGCTTTGGCGAGGGCTTCCGCTCCGGCCAACGCCGTCAAATGGCTTCGCTGGGCAACAATGTCATCATGATGTGGGGCGGCAACATCCCCGCCGTCCCCAGCCAGCACACCGGCATGCGGCCTTACAAACTGACCCTGGCGGACGAGACGGCCGTGCGCGCGGAAGCACAGCGGGTGCGCAACATCACCGCCATGCTGCAAAATTCGACCATCAAGGAAGTAAGCGATCTATCGAGCACCAGCGGAGAGGTGACGGGGGTCGAGCCCAACTACAGCGAAATTCGCTTTGTGCCTGTCGCCGAGGGCCGTTTTTTGCGCTCCGACGATCTGGAGCAGCGCCGCCGTGTGGTGGTGATGGGCAAGAAGGCCGCCGCACTGCTCTTTCCCGGCCGCCCCGCGCTCGGCGAGTGGGTGCTCCTGAATGGTGTACGATTCCAGGTCATCGGCGTGGCCGGCAGCATCGCGCGCGGCAACAATGACAGTGACAATCAACGGGTCTACATCCCGTTGACCACCATGCTCGAGCTCTTCCCGTTAACCGGGGAGAACATCCCCCGGGATGCGGTCACCTCGCTGCAATACCAGCCCACAACCAAAAACGACAACCTGCCGGCGATCGCAGAAGTGCACGCCATCATTGCCCGCCAGCATGGTTTTGATGCCCACGCGCCGGATGCCTTCGAGGAGTGGGACTCGATCAATTCACAACGCATGGTCGGCAAGATCTTCGATGCCATGGACTTGTTCCTGGGCGGGGTGGGTATCGTGACCCTGGGCTTGGGCGCCCTGGGAGTGGTGAACATCATGCTGGTCTCGGTGGCCGAGCGCACGCGCGAGATTGGCCTGCGCAAGGCATTAGGCGCGACCAACCGCAACATCATGACCCAGTTCCTGCTAGAAGGCATGTTTCTCACCGGCATTAGCGGGGCGATAGGCATCGCCGCTGCGGGCCTGCTAATGTATGCCCTCAACGCAGCGCTGGGCACCAGTTTGCCCGGCTTCGATGCGCCCCGGCTGGTGCCGTGGTCGGCGGCGCTGGCTCTGTGCGCGCTCTCCCTCAGCGGCATCGTGGCCGGCGTTTATCCTGCCGGCCAGGCGGCCAAACTTGATCCCGTCGAAGCACTGAGAAGGGAATAGGGACGCACCATGCTGCGCGACTTGCTCTCTCAGGCCTGCGAAGCCATGCTGCACAACCGACGGCGCACGCTGATCACCATGATCGGCATGGCCTGGGGCATCGCCACGGTGGTGCTGCTCATGGCGTATGGCGCCGGTTTCAGCCGCGCGATCGAGGCAATTTTTGCCCAGTTTGGCACCAACATGATGGGCGTCTTTCCTGGGACCACAAGTGAGCAGGCAGGGGGCAAGAAGGCAGGCGTTCAGGTGAAGCTTCAGCTCGCCGACCTTGACCGCATCGAGAACGACGTGCCTGGCCTGCTTCACGCAGTGCCCGAGGTGTCCAAGGACGTCACGGTGCAGAACGATACCCACAGCTACACCTGGTCAGTCAACGGATCGTATCCGGCAGTTGCCGACATACAAAAACTGGATCTCGACTATGGCCGCTTCTATTCCGCCAAAGACCTGGAGCAGCGCAACCATGTCGCCGTGATCGGTTCGGAAGCCAAGACCAAGCTCTATTCGGGGCTCTATCCAATCGGGCAGCGCATTCGCATTAAAGGCGTCAGCTTTACCGTCATCGGTGTATTGCAGGCCAAGATGCAGGAGGGAGATGACAACATAAACCGGGTTATCTACATCCCGTTCACCACCATGAGCGATGTGAAAGATACCAAATACCTGGACGCCATCTGGTTCAACTACCAGGGCAACTATGAAACCACCGAATCGGCATTGCGGGCCACGCTCGGCGAAGCCCATGGTTTTCCGCCTTCCGATCACAACGCCGTTTTTGTCGCCAACCTGATGGAGCAGCTCTCCCAATTCCGTTTGATCTCGACCGGTTTGCAGGTCCTGATGGCGTTTATCGGAACGCTGACGCTGGGCATAGCCGGCATCGGTTTGATGAACATCATGCTGGTGGCGGTGCAGCAGCGAACGCGCGAGATCGGCATTGAGAAGGCGCTGGGTGCGCGTCGCAGTCACATCCTGGTTCAGTTTTTGACCGAGGCGCTGGTCATTACCGGTGCGGGAGGGGTTTGTGGCATAGGCCTCGCCTACTTTGTTTCGATCGTCGTAGGCCGGATCACTTTATACAGTGCCATGGCAGCAAATGGGGAAGCCGCGGACATCCGCTTGCTGATATCCCCCAGCACTGTTTTGGTTGCCACCGTGATCCTGGTAGCCGTCGGTCTGGTAAGCGGAATGTTGCCCGCCATCCGCGCCGCCAACCTCAACCCGGTGGAAGCCCTCCGTTACGAATGATTTCCTCTGTACGCTGCTTTATTGTTCTATCCTTTCTTTGAAGGGGAGCGATGACTATTGAGGTTGAACCCGACAGCTTGTGACTTTTTGATGGTGCACCATGGAGTAGTTGCTGTTCGGTCTCAGAGAACCGCAGGTCCCGACGGTTGTGCTGTCTTCCCTACTCCGTATCCGGCCGCTTATAAGGCTGTTGCAGATACTTCCGCGCTTCGTTGACCGCTCCCTGCGTGTTGTCGTTCGTCTGCACTGCCTGCCGATATTCGTTCACCGCCCGGTCGCGCTGCCCGGTGACGTCGAATATTTTCCCCAACGCAATATGGCTCCAGACCTCAGTCCACTTGGGCTCATCATCCCCGCGGAGCGCATCCCGATAGGCATTTGCAGCCGCCTGGTAGTTCTTCTGATTGAACAAAACCTCACCGATGCGGTAGCTAGCCAGGGAGCTGTTGGGATTCGCCGTGAGCGCCTTTTGATACTCCGCCAGCGCGCCAGGAGTGTCGCCCTCCGCCACCAATTGCTGGCCCCGTAAAATCGCAATCCGCACCTGCATTTCCGGAGTATTTTTGAGTACCCAGTTATCCGGATCGATCGCAATGTGACGCGGGCGGCCGAAGGTGTCCACGACGTACTGTGAGTTCGTGCCGACCACATCCACTCGTTTGATTTCCGTCTTGCCTTCGGTCTCGACCCGCAACTCGACGGGCATATTGAAGAGGTCGAGGTCCTGGCCAATCTCCCCAATCGTGCGAAAGCCCTTGTTGTTGCCCAGCCGGTAAACGGTGTACTTATCGACGAACGCCGGTGCTCCGGTTCCATCCAGCCATTGTGCAAAGAAAGCCGTGAGCTGCTGCTGCGACTGTTCCTCGGCAACCTTTTCCACATCTCTGGTGCGCGTGGGCTTATCGCCGTACTGCGTGATCAGTGCCCGCAGGGTCTTGGTGAAGTTATCGTCGCCGATCTCCCAACGAAGCATGTGGAAGACCATGGCGCCCTTCTCCAGGGTCATGGACTGGAACTGTGGCGAAAAGGGATCCAGGCGTCCTGCCGAAGTAAGCGGGATGGTGTCATAAGCCAGTGCGCCGGCAGAGATATCGATCACGGCTGCCTGCAACGCCGTCTGCCCGGCCACCCTCTCCACGTACATCAGCTCGCCATAGCGGGACATGCCGTTGGTGATCCAGGCGTCATTAAGTGTCGCCGGGCTCACCATGCAGCCCCACCATTGGTGCGCCATGGTGTTGGCCAGCAGGCGATAGTTGTTGCGGTCCGCGATCCGGGCGCCGGCGATCGCCGCGATCTCCGGTGCCCAATAGGAAGGCAAAGTGTCGTCCGGCAGTTCGACCACGTTCAGCAGACGGGTAGAGGACTCCCCAAACGTCTCCCCAAAGAACTCAAATTCCTTGTTGGCGGTTTGCGCGAACTCCGGGCCGCTCTGCTTGTGCGCGTCGGTCACGTAGATGCGAACATTGGGCGAGCCTGCGACCACCATGGGCTCATTGAACTTGCCCGCGATGATGGTGCCGGGAAAGCTCGGCCTGGTCCAATTGAAGGTGTATTCCGTGCCCCCGGCGACCTGGCGGGGACTACCCGTATTGCCGCTGCCCACCACCCGGTAACCCTCGGGTATCTGTACGTGGATCTCCGCCGTAAACCGGTCCGTCAGATAGCCGACCATGGGGAACCAGCGACCCGCGTACAACAGGTAACTGATGGGATCGCCGATCGACGCCACCTTGAGTCCTTCCACCGGACTCTCTTCACTGCCGCTGAGCGTCCCTTCGTAGACAAAAGTGAGGGTGGCGCTCGCGCCCTTTCTCATTGGACTTGGCAAGACGACGCTGATGGTTGCGTTGGGGCCCCGTTCTCCGTCCAGCGGATGTTTCTGGCTATCCGTCACGCTATCCACCTTGAGCGCGTTGTGCAATTCGAAGACTGCGGCGCTGGTGGTGTCGGTTGCGGTGAAGGTAACCCGCGCGGTTGCTTTCAGGGTGTGGTCGCTAGGATCGAGCTGGGCATCGATCACATAGCCCGTGATGTTGATCGTCGACCGCTCCGCAGCGGAGAGGTGCGGGCCAGTCATCACCAACAGCAGCGACAGGGCCAGGACTTTGGTGTTGAAACAAAGCTTCATCGGAGTCATTCAACGGGCCATGGTGAAACCAAAGCAGATTGCAGCCGCGGCTGCTGCGCTGCGGGAATCAGTTGCAACGCAATCCGGGCGGCATGCTCAATCGCAGTCTGTTTTGTCCCCCCGTCGCTCACTTTGAGTGCAGCCCCAACCGTGCGCAGGTCTGACTGCATTGTTGCACGAGCATCCTCATTTTCGAGCAATGGGCGCAGCCGCTCGACCACTTTGGATGCGGTGAAATCATGTTGGATCAGTTCCGGGACAATACGGCGTCCGGCGATCAGGTTGACCATGCCCACATGGGCCACCCGGATGACCCTCTGTGCCACGGCATAGGTGACTCGAGAGACCCGGTAGACCACCACGAAGGGATTGCCGATCAGCGCGGCCTCCACGGTGGCGGTGCCGCTGGCTACGATGCTGGCGCCCGCGTGCTGCAACACTACGCGGGCATCGTGAACCACCCGTATGGTCACCCCTTTTGCCTGACCGGCCAAGGCCTGCACCTGCGCATCCTTGAGCGTGGGGGCCACGGGCAAGAGGTATTCGTATTCCGGGCCCAGCAGTCGAGCGGCTTCGAACATTGGCGGCAAGTTGGCGAGCAACTCCCTGGTGCGGCTTCCGGGCAGCAACCCAACCCAGGATTTTGACGCATCCAGACCATTTTCGCTAGCGAACGCCTCCCGGGTCACTTTGGGCCGGTCAAGGTCCGCCAGCGGATGGCCGACAAAATCCGCTGCGATGCCGTGGCTACGGTAGAAGGCCTCTTCGAAAGGAAAGATCACCAGCATGCGGGTGACGTTGCGTCTGACTCCCCGTATCCGCCACTTCTTCCAGGCCCATATCTGCGGGCTCACGAAATACACCACGGGGATATGCAAACGGCGAAGCTCGGCCGCAAGGCTCAGGTTTACGTCCGGAAAGTCGATCAGGATGGCGATATCGGGCCGTTCCGCGCGCAAGCTGGCCTTCAGCTTCCGGTATTCGCGATAGATATGGGGCATGTGCAGGATCACTTCCGTGATGCCCATCACCGCCACATCTTCGGCGCGCACCACGCGGCGCAGCCCCAGGCTTGCCATGCGCGTGCCTCCCAGGCCAAAAAACTCCGCCTCCGGCGCCAGCCGGCGAATCTCCGTCATCAGCAGCGCGCCGTAGTGTTCTCCGCTGGCCTCGCCGGCAGACAGAAAGATCTTCGGGCTATGGTTGACTACTGTCATGAGCAGTGAACCGCAGGTCCCTCCATTACGCTCCGCTCCGGCCGACAGCAGGCAACCGACCTACGATTCTTTCAGCCACTAGCCAATTCCCCATGGAAGTACCACCCCACCCTTTGTCATCCCGAGCGAAGCCGAGGGACCTGCAGTTCGCTCCACCCGCAACAGCTGCTGGGTTCGGGTGGCACGTTGGTCGAGATGACAGTTCTGCTTGTGCAACAAATTTGTCATCCCGACCGGAGCGCAGCGTAGTGGAGCGACCGGTTTTTCCTTTCCCCTCCAACGGCACTAATCCGTCCCGACCGCCATTTTCGCGTCCAGCAATCCATTAGCTGCACCGTGTACTTCCTGATCCTTGTACTGCAGTTGATAAAGCTTCCAGTAAATCCCGCGCTGTCCCAGCAGCTCCTGGTGTGTGCCCAACTCGCGCAACTGGCCCTTGTGCATGACCAGGATCCTGTCCGCCTGCTGCACCGTGGAGAGGCGATGGGCGACGATCACCGAGGTGCGCCCCTGGACCATGCGCTCGAGAGCGGAGCGCACCCGCATTTCCGTATCGGTATCCACGCTCGAGGTAGCTTCATCAAGCACCAGGATGCGCGGATCGTGCGCCAGCGCGCGAGCGAAATTGATCAGCTGCTTCTGCCCCGTGGAAAGACTATTGCCGCGCTCGCGCAGAGGCTCATTGAACCCCTGTGGCAGTGCGCGGATAAAATCACCCACGTTCACCTCGTCCGCCGCCGCCTTCATTCGCTCGTCTGAGATCCAGTCCGAACCCAGCCGTATGTTCTCGGCAATGGTCCCGGTGAACAGGAAGGGATCCTGTAGCACCACCCCGAAATGGCGCCGCAGCTCTGTCACATCCTGTTCGCGCACGTCCACGCCATTGATCAACACACTGCCGCTCTGGACCTCGTAGAAGCGCATCATCAAGCCGATGATGGTGGTCTTGCCCGCGCCGGTGTGACCCACGATCGCCGCCGTCTGATCGGGTTCGATCACGAACGACACATCTTTGAGAATCCACTCCACGTCCTGGGAGACCGCGGCGATCTGCTCCGGTCCCTCGGCTTGCTGAATGCTGGCCAACTGTTGCGCATCCAGCTTCTGATACGTGAACCACACGTGGGTGAACTCGATCCGGCCGGAACCGTCGCAGGCGCGCGGCGCAGCCGGGCTTTGCAACTCCGCCGGCGTGTCCAGCAGCTTGAAAACGCGTTCGCTGGCGGCCATCGCCGCTTGCAGGATGTTGTATTTTTCGCTCAGGTCCTGGATGGGGCGGAAGAAGCGCTGGGAATACTGGATAAACGCCACCAGCACGCCGATCGTGACGGCATTGCGCAGCACGCCGTAACCGCCCAGCCAGATCACCAGCGCAATCGCCACCGAGCTCAGCAACTCCACCGCCGGGTAATACAGGGCGTAGGCAAGGATGGCGTCTTTGAAGGCCAGCATGTGCTGCCGGTTTACCTCTTCGAACTCCTCGTAGGAGCGCTGCTCGCGGTTGAACAGCTGCACCACGCTCATCCCGCTTACATGCTCTTGGGTGGAGGCGTTGATGCGGGCAATCGCGGAGCGGATACGCCGGTAGGAGTCGCGCACATGTTTGCGAAAGACTCGCGTCACTACCAGGATGAGCGGCAGCACGGCAAAGGCGATCAGCGCCAGCCACCAGCTCATGCGCAGCATGATGGCGACAATCAGAACCAGAACAAAAACGTCCTCGAAGATGGCAAAGACGCCCGAGGTGAACATCTCGTTCAGCGCGTCCACATCGCTGGTCAGCCGGGTCACCAGGCGCCCCACCGGATTGCGGTCAAAGAAGCTGACGTGCATCCTCTGGATGTGGCGGAAGATCTGGCTCCGCATGTCGAACATGACCTTCTGTCCGGTCCACTGCATCAGGTAGGTCTGCACGAACTCCAACAAGTAGCTGAACACCAGGGTGGCAAGGTAGATGCTCGCAATCTGGGTGACGCCCACCACGGCATTGGAGCTCAGCCACCGGGTGAGAGCCGCCGGATGAGGCGCGGGCCGCGTGGTCATATACCGATCCACAGCGACTTTGGTCAGATAAGGGCCGAGTACATCCGAGCCGGCCTTGAGCAGGATCGCCACCAGCGAAATAACCGCCTGTAGCTTGTAGGGCCGAAGGTAGGTCAGCAATCTCCCCATCAGCCGGCTGTCATAAGCCTTGCCCACAACGTCGTCGTCGTGCTGCTGGGGTTTCCGGTCCTTCTCCGTGTTTTGCTCAGCCATGGCCTACCGCTGTCATTTTACGTGGATACGCCAAATGGCGTCCTCAAACGAGGATGTCACAATAGCTAGGTGCCAGCCCCGGACTTCAGTCCGGGGGAGCGGGTTTTCAAACCCGCGCGAAGGCAGCCCCGGACTTCAGTCCAGGGGAAACGTTGGCGGCGGATGAATTCTCTCGGTATCTACATTTCGGTCCCCTTTTGCCGCGCCAAATGCACCTACTGCAACTTTGCCTCTGGCGTTTCCTCGGTCAGCGCTCATGAGCAATATGTCGCCCGCGTTTGTGGCGAAATCCGCAGCGTACGCCAACGCCTTAACGAAGCCCTCATTCCGGAGCAAGTCGACAGCATCTACCTGGGAGGAGGCACCCCCAGCGTGCTTTCCCCAGCCCTTCTGGGAGAGCTTGCTCATACCCTCCGCCAGGAGTTCGCGCTCACACCCGGGGCCGAGATCACCCTCGAATGCGCTCCGGGGCAGTTGGACGACGCGGCGCTGGCCGCCATGCTCGCCTTGGGCGTAAACCGCCTCAGCTTCGGCGTGCAATCGTTTGTGGATCGTGAGGCGGCTGCCACGGGACGCTTTCATACCCGCGCCGTGGTCTGGAAAGACCTCGAACGGGTCCGCGCCGCCGGGCTGTGCAATTTGAGCATCGATCTGATCGCGGGTATGCCCCATCAAACCGCTGCCAGCTGGCAGGAGTCGCTCGAGGTCCTTGCTGCGACCGGCGTAGAGCACACCAGTATCTACATGCTGGAGATTGACGAGGATTCCCGCCTGGGCCGCGAGCTGCTGGCGGGCGGCCCACGCTATCAAGCGCGCACCGTACCCAGCGAAGAGCTGACTGCGGATCTCTACGAGAGCGCCATCGCTTTTCTTGGACAGAATGGACTGCGCCAATATGAAATCTCAAACTTTGCCCGCAGCGAGCGCCAGTCGAGCCACAACTTGAAGTACTGGCGGCGGCAGCCCTATCTCGGTTTCGGCCTGGACGCGCACTCCATGCTCCGCACCCCGCTGGGCTCCGCGCTGCGCTTCAGCAATACCGCGGTGCTGGCCGAGTACCTGCGCGGCCCTGAAGATGCCGAGGAAGTGCGCCGGCTCAACCCGTCGGAGGAGTTGGAGGAGGCTTGGTTCCTGGGCCTGCGCTTGCATGAGGGGGTCGCATGGCAGGCTCTGGCGGCGGAGTTTGGCCGGGATCCGCTGCAGATCTTCCTCCCTGTAGTCCGCGAGCTATGTGCTCTGGGTCTACTCACAGATGAAGCGGGTATGGTGCGTCTCACTCCACGCGGGGTGCTCTTTTCCAACGAAGTCTTTGCCCGCTTCCTGGGAGTAAAAGAAGAATTCCAAATCCAATGACAATCGACCTGCGCAGCGACACCGTCACTCGCCCCACCGCAGCCATGCGCGCCGCCATGGCTGCGGCCGAGGTGGGAGATGACGTCTATGGAGAAGACCCCACCGTCAACCTTCTGGAAGCACGCGCGGCGGAGATCTTTGGCCGCGAGGCTGCGTTGTTTGTTCCCACCGGCACCATGGGGAACCAGATCGCTGTCCGCATGCACACCGAGCACGGCCAGGAGGTCATCTGCGAATCCCGCGGTCACTTGGTGGACTGGGAAATGTCCATGGTCTCAGCCTTCTCGGGGTGCCAGTTGCGCACCGTCTATGCCGATCGCGGGATTCTCACCTGGCCGCTCATCAAGACAGTTGTCTCAGCTGGACTTCATTTCCGCTCGCGGACCGGCCTGATATCGCTCGAGAACACGCACAACCTAGCTGGTGGAACGGTGATGCCGCTGGAAGTAGCGCAGGAAATCTGGGCCGGCGCCGCCGATGCCGGCTTGCCCGTGCATCTTGATGGCGCGCGTATCTTCAATGCCGCCACGGCGCTCGATACGCCGGTAGACCGTCTGACCGGCGGCTTTGCCTCGGTCATGTTTTGTCTCTCCAAGGGACTGTGCGCCCCGGTCGGATCCATGCTGGTGAGCAGCCGCGCCCACATCGACCGGGCGCGTAATTTTCGTAAGGCGCTTGGCGGAGGGATGCGGCAGGCAGGCGTTTTGGCCGCCGCTGGGCTGATCGCTCTAAACGACATGACAGCCCGGCTGCAAGAGGATCACGACAACGCCCGTCTGCTGGCCGATGCATTGGCGCAACTACCTCAAGTGGTGCTCGATCCAGAGCTGGTCGAGACCAATATCCTGATCTTCTCTCTGCGCGGCGAGGGAGACGCGAAGGTGTTAGTCCGTGCTCTTGCCCAGCGCGGCGTTCTCGCCTCAACAATTGGTCCCAATTCGGTGCGCCTGGTGACCCACCACGACGTGGATCGAGCCGCGTGCGAGCATGCCGCCGCGATCCTTGCCGAAGAGATACACAAGAGCGCTTAAAAAGAGAGAATTCCCGTCCAAAGATAGCTTTTTCGGGATTTATACTAACTAGATGCCGAAGTATTCGATAGTCGTGCCCTTCCATAACGAGGAAGAGAACGTTACGGCTCTGTACGATCGCCTGAAGGCGGTGATGGAGCAAATTGGCGACAGTTTTGAACTAGTGCTGGTAGACGACGGATCGAGTGACCGCACCTACAAGCTCCTGGAAGAGATTGCAGCCGTCGACAGCCGTGTCCTGGTGGTCAAGTTGAGGCGCAACTTTGGCCAGACCTCCGCGCTGGCTGCGGGTTTCGACCATTCCCAGGGCGATTACATCCTCGCCATGGACGGCGACCTGCAGCACGACCCCTCCGAGATCCCCGAGTTTGTCGCCAAGTTGGAAGAGGGTTACGACGTGGTCAGCGGATGGCGCAAGGAGCGCATCGACAACTTCGTCATGCGCAGGATTCCTTCCCGTTGTGCCAACTGGCTTATGGCCAAACTTTCCGGCGTCGATATTCACGACTTTGGCACCACCTTCAAGGCCTATCGCCGTGAGGTGATCCACAACATCCCGCTTTATGGCGAGATGCATCGTTTTATCCCCGCGCTTGCTTCCTGGTATGGGGCCAGCATTTGCGAGATCCCCATCCGGAATGTGAACCGCGAGCGGGGCAAGTCGCACTACGGTCTTTCGCGCACCGTGCGTGTCTTCTTCGATCTGCTGACCATCCGCTTTCTGTTAAAGTACATGACGCGTCCGCTGCATTTCTTCGGCACCTTTGGCGCGCTGGGTATTTTCTTCGGCTCCGGCATTTCCTTGTTTTTGGCCGGACTAAAGGTCTTTACCCATCAGGATGTGATGGACACGCATGGACCGCTCTTCGTAGTTGCGGGCGTCTTGATTCTGGCCGGCATTCAGATGCTTGCTATCGGCCTGCTGGGCGAATTGCAGGTCCGGCATTATCACACCTCGTCGCATCGGGCGCCCTACGCCATCGATCGTCTGGTCCGGCTCCGTGCCCCTGAAGAGCCCAGCATGCTGCAGGAAGGCTAAGGCCTGTTCTACTTCAGAATTGAGTCCTGCAGGGACGGCTGAAAATAGCCCAATAGGACGGGTGCCCCTCGCCAAAGCGTACCTGGCCGAAAACGATGGGGCGTAGGCCCATAAGCGCTAACTTGTTTAGGGTGTTTTTTCGTCAAAACTCCTACAAAATCGTCATCCTGAGCGGAGCGCCTCAGCGATTTGTCGCGTGATATAGGGTTTGGTGGCGCGGAGTCGAAGGACCCCGGCGGTGCTCATCTTACCTATGCTGTTCGGAGCTTTTCAACCAACGAGCCCGCACCGGGCGGCCCCGCTACGGTTTTTCCTGGGGCCGAAAACCAAGAACTTGCTAGCACCTGGGGATGGAGATTACAGTCCATGAAAAGATGTGCCCGTGACCATCAAGTGCATCTCGCAGCAGATCCCGTTGTTGGGCCTCAGTGGTTGAAAAGCTCCGAGCAGCATGGGTAAGATAAGCACCGCCGAGGTCCTTCGACTTCGCGCCACCAAACCCTGTGTCACGCGACAAATCTGTGAGGCGCTCCGCTCAGGATGACGAGTTTGTGGGAGTTTGAACGAAAAACATCCTAAAAGTTAGCGCTTATGGGCGTAGCCCAACGACCGCATTTCTTGAATCCGCGCAAATCGGGGTTTGGATAGCAAAGGCATTCAACCGCTATCTGCTCCTGCTATGACACACTCCGCAGGGAAGGCTGAAAGTACCCCAGGACGCCAGTCCTGGGCTTTCCAGGCGTGACCGTGCCTACCGCGCCCCGGAAGGATCCGGAGTCGAAGACACGTTCAAATCCAGGAAAGTCTGCGGACTATGGGGCGTGCCGGGCGCGTAGCAATTGTTATCGGCGGCATAGTTCGCCGCACATTGGCGGGCAAACTGGCTGCGGGGCGACTGCGCGTATTGCCAAACCAGCGCACCCTTAACTCCGCTTGAAGCGGCAGCAGGAGGCTTCTTCGGGATCACGCAACCGGGAGCTGGCGGGCACGCGTCATTCCACACCCATAGAGGCAGTGGCCGGTTGCCCTCATGGCTCAAAATATCGCGCGCGGTGCTGATGGTGCTCGATCCATCCGGAACCAGAATGCCGGAGCAATAAACGCCCGGCTTATACTGCGATGCGCGTATCGCCGCGACCCACGCGAACAGGTAAGCGCTCTGTTCGGGCAGCAGGCGGCCGCCTTCCTCCTGATCGAGAAATAGGACCGCCCCCGGGGCAAAGCCCTCCTTCTTGGCCGCGGAGACGGCAGCGGCGGCGTCCAACCGGCCGAGTGCGGCCGCATCCTTGCCGGTAAGCTGGGCATCCAGCCGTCCGTTGTACAGGATCATGAAGCCGAAACCATGTGCCTTGAGGGTGGCGCGCTTGCCCACCCAGCCATTGCTCTTGGCGCCAGGAGGGTTGTTCAGCCAATAGCCGGTATAGGAAAAGCTTCGGCGCAGCGCCGGCAACAGGTTGTCGCCGGGATACTCATTCCTGTCGAAGCCGAAATAGCCGGCCTGCGAAGTCTGCCCCAAAGCCGGTATCGAGCCCAGGATCGCCAGGCACAGCAGGACCGCTACGGGAAAACGCGGTCTTAGTCTGAGCCGCCGCCTGCGACCGTGGGCGGTGGGGTGGACGACGTCGGTGCAAGTGTGGGCGTGGGTATGGATGGGCTGCTCGCTAATTGCCGCGCGGCGGCGCCACGCAGATATTTGGACGGATTGACAGGGGTATCGTGAATCCGGACCTCGTAGTGCAAGTGAGGGCCGGTGCTGTGCCCCGAAGAACCGACGTAGCCAAGGATATCCCCGCGGCTCACGTCTTGTCCTTCAATGACCGCGAACCCGGAGAGATGAGCGTAAACGGTCTCAATGCCGTGGCCGTGGTCGATCACTACCTCGCGTCCGTACCCGTTGCCCGTACCAGCCTTCAGGACGGTGCCGTCCGCAGGCGCGCGAACCGCCTCGCCCTTGGCGGTGGCGATGTCAATTCCGGTGTGGAATGCGCCTTCCCCGTTAAAGGGATCCAGCCGGGAGCCGAAGGAACTGGTTACGATCCCCTGTACCGGCCATTGCGATGGCGCGTCCGCCAAATTCACGATGCCGCTGAAAGCCGCCGGAAAACGATGCGAGAAGTCGAGCCCGTGCGTGATCTCGCCCGACATGGCCGAGGAACGCAGCTCCAGAAGCTGATCCAGTGACTGACCGTACTGCTGATCGCTGATACCGTCACTCGTTGCTCGTCCGGCCGACGTCGAAGCGCGCAGCATAGTGGACTTGGCCAGCTTGTTTTGCCGCAAACCGTAAAGGGCACTCACTTCGCTGGCCAGAGAGCCCAGCGACGCCGCCTGAACATCCTTCTCGTGGGCGACCTGCTCCATTTGCAGGTAGTCATGCCGTATCGTCTCGCGCTCCGTCCGAACCTGGTTAAAGCGCGCCGTTTTCAGTAGCATGCGGCTGTAGGAGCCGGCCATCCCAGTGATGGTGAAAAGGCCGATGACCGCTGCTGCCACAAAGATATAGGCGTAGTGCAGAGGGATTGGGATCTTGCGCAAATCGCCATCTTCTTGGCGGGCTACAAAAATGATGTAGTAGCGTTTGCGCAATATACTCACCTTAAAAGAAATATGGCCTTGCACTACTGCTCAACCGCAAGTCCCGGTGAACTGTACATGGTGCCGAATCTTGACCCTAACAGAGTGAATCTAATGGGTCAAACGCGGAAGTGGTATTACCAACTCGCCATTACGCCGGTTCTCGACGACCGGCAAGGTATGCTGGCGCCATGGCTGACCAGCGCAAAAGAAGTCGATCGAAGAGCCTTGGTGAGCGGGAACTGATTGCGGCTATTCGCAAACGCGCCGGACAGCTGCATAGCAGGATCCTGCATCTGGGCATCGGCGACGATTGTGCGGTAATACGGCCACGACACGGAGAAGAGCTGGTCGTCACAACGGACCTCTCGCTCGAAAATGTCCATTTTCGCCGCGATTGGCATCCGCCGCAGAGCGTTGGCCATCGCTGCCTGGCGCGTGGCTTGAGCGACCTGGCAGCCATGGGAGCTCGCCCGGAGGCGGCCTTTCTTTCGCTCGCTGTGCCCGCAGAACTGAGCGGACACCACAATGGGTCCTCATACCATTCTTGGATGCAGGACTTCTTCGACGGGTTGATGGCTTTGGCCGAGCGCTACCGCGTGCCGTTAGCCGGCGGGGATCTGGCGAAGTCGCCGCCTGGATTGCGGCATGGCAACGGCTTGGTGGTTGCCGACATCGTTCTGCTGGGAAGCGTACCTAAGGGGAGGTCGCTTCTCCGTTCCGGCGCCCGTCCAGGGGACATGATCTATGTCACCGGAGCCCTGGGGGGATCCGCCGCCGAACTGCTCGCCCTGGAACGCCGCCCAGCCGCTTTTCGCAGAGGGGACGAGGGCGGCGAGGGGCACCCGCACTTATATCCCGAGCCCCGCTTGGCGACCGGCCGCAAGCTTATGCGCGGCCGCCTCGCCTCGGCGGCCATAGACCTTAGCGACGGACTCTCGACCGATCTGGCGCACCTATGTGAGGAGAGCGGGCTGGCCGCGGAGATCGACGCCGAATCCCTGCCCGTCGATGCCCGTGCCACCCTGGAGCAGGCACTGCACGGTGGAGAAGACTACGAGCTCCTCTTCACTGCCGACCCTGAGACGGTGGTGCCCAGCCCATTGGGAGGAGTGCTGGTGCATGCCATTGGCCGGATGAAGAAGCGGGGACGAGGGCCGCTGGTGCAGATGAGTGACCGCAACGGCAAGCGCACAGCGCTCGCGGCTGGCGGCTGGGAACACTTTCGCTAGATCGAGAGCTTGATAGCATCAGACGTAGACTTATGCAGAACCCAACCCCACGGGTGCGCTTTGCGCCCTCCCCCACCGGAATGTTGCATGTGGGCAATGCCCGCACCGCTCTTTACAACTGGCTCTTCGCTCGCCACACCGGTGGAGACTTCGTGCTGCGCATCGAAGACACCGATGTAGAACGGAGCGAGGTCCGCTACGAAACCCAGCTGATCGAAGATCTGCGCTGGCTGGGCTTGGACTGGACTGAAGGACCGCAGGTCGGCGGCCCCTACGCGCCCTACCGTCAAAGCGAGCGCATGGAGATTTATCAACAGCACACAAATCGTCTGCTCGCGGAAGGCAAAGCCTACCGCTGTTTCTGCACCGCGGAGGAGCTGGAGCAAGAGCGCCAGTTGGCCTTGCAGGAGCACCGCGCGCAGATGTATTCCGGCAAATGCCGGACTCTCGCGGCGAGCGAAGCCGAAACGCGGGCCGCCGCGGGCGAGAGCTTCGCCGTGCGTTTGGCGGTGCCCGACGCGCCCCTGCGCTTCCACGACATCGTGCGCGGTGACGTGGAGTTTGCGAGCGATACGGTGAGTGACTTTATCCTCGTTCGTTCTACCGGCGTGCCGGTCTACAACTACGTAGTCACCATCGACGATGCGCTCATGCAGATCACGCACGTCATCCGCGGCGACGACCACATCTCCAACACTCCCCGGCAGGTAGCCATTTACCAGGCCTTCGGTTGGCATCTGCCGCAGTTTGCCCACCTTTCGACCATCCTCGGTAGCGATCGCGAGCGGCTTTCGAAGCGTCATGGTGCGACCTCGGTGGCCAGCTTTCGCGAAATGGGAATTCTGCCCCAGGCGCTGGCGAACTATCTCGCCCTGCTCGGCTGGGGCGCGGAGGGTGGAACGCGCGAGACTTTCACCCGCGAAGAGCTGATAGCGGAGTTCAAGCTGGAGCGGGTAACGCCCTCGCCCGCGGTCTTCGATTGGGACAAGCTGCACTGGCTTAACCGGCATGTCATCAAGCAAACTCCGCTACCGGAGCTGAGAGCACTCTCCTGGCCCTATTTCGCAGCCCTGCGCTGGCTGCCGTCGCTTGCCACCACGGACATCGAAGCTTGGTTCGACCGGGTGTTGGAGCTATTTCTCCCTGCCGTGGACCAGCTCCAGCAGCTCCCGGAAAAGGCGGCCGCGCTTTGGAACCCTGCCCCGGTGACCCAGGAAGAGGCAGCCCTGTTAGCCTCCGAAGCAGGAGAGCGCGTAGTCCGCACCTTTACCGCAAAGATCCTGGCCGAACCGGGCGCATTAACTCCCCAGCGCTTCAAGGAGCTGATGAACGAGGTGAAGGCCGAGACCGGGGTCAAGGGAAAAGACCTCTTCCACCCGGTACGCATCATCCTCACCGGAGCCCACTCCGGCCCGGAGTTCGACAAACTGATTCCTCTGCTCGAAGACGGCAGCAAGCTCGATTTGCCGGCCCACGTCTCCAGCGTTCGCGAGCGTGTAGAAGCCTTTATCGCCTCCAGCGTCGGCAGCTAAACTTACCACCGCTCCCCATAAGACAGGGACGGGTGCCCCAGGTTCGCCCCAGCGTACCTGGGACGAAAAAGACGGGGCGACCCGGATTTCCTGTACGCTGCACTGGACACGACCGTGTGTGCGGTTTTCTTTAAGGAAAACCGCATGAAGTGCGCCGAATCCACGAGGTGCACAGGAAATCCGGGGGAAGCCCCACCATTGAATTGAATCCTATGATCGATTCCACCTTTGCTCACGCCTGGCAGGCAGAAGTCCTCGCCGCCCGGCCCTTGATCCTGCCCGGGCGGCAATTCGTCTATCCGGCCCAAGTAGAAGAAGTGGAGCGGGGAGCCCTGGAGGTCATGATCCGGCCGCCGAATAGCGCGGGGCAATTCCTCGCCACCTGTGCCCTGGGTTTTGCCGGTTCCGGAGTGCCCACCGGTGTATGGGCTTGTCCTCACCCGGCATGGATTTGCGTGGCAGCGGGCGGCTACGCCTACCTCATTGACACCCGTGATCCAGCACGCTGGGAACAGGTGGAGTACCGGCCGGTCACTGAAATCCGGGCTTTGGCCGAGCAGGATCTCCTGCTATTTTCAAGCTTTCATTCGCTGCTCGCCTGGGGCCGGGAAGGGAAGGCATGGCAAACGGGCCGGCTTAGTTGGGATGGAGTGCGCATTACAGCAGTCCGTGGCGCGACCATCTTCGGGCTGGGTTGGGAGATGAGAACGGATAGGGAACTGGAGTTCGAGGTTGACCTCCAGACCGGTGAACACAAGGGCGGAGCCTACCTGCCATAGAAGCTCAAACCCGCGTCGCCCTGTTCGAGCACGCGGTAGCGCCGCAACGCGCCGTAGCTCTCCCCCAGCGGCGGTTGCATTTTGCGCCCGTGTTCGGCGACCACGATGCCGCTGGGCGTCAGCAGGGAATCCGCGTGTTCGCCGATGCTGGTTAGGGTGCGGGCGTAAGCGTCCGTGGCCGCGTAGGGTGGATCCAGAAAGACGATTGCACAGCGCTCGTCGGGGCTGGATTCGGAAAGCCTACGCAATGCGCCAGAGACGCTCCCGGACTCAATCTTGAAGCCGGAGCGAATCTCAAGCGCTGCGAGGTTTTCGCGGATCGCAGCCACTGCCGGCGCAGCGTTGTCCACGAAGTAGACCAAGCGGGCCCCGCGGCTCAGAGCCTCGATGCCCACCGCTCCGGAGCCGGCGTAAAGGTCGGCAAAGACGGCCCCCTCGATGCGTGTGGCCAGGATATTGAAGAGTGTCTCGCGCAGACGATCGCTGGTCGGCCGGGTTGCCAGCCCGCGCGGCGCGATCAGCCGCCGCGAACGGTATGTGCCGCCAATCACTCGCATAAAAGCCCACGCGCATCGGGTTTGATGGTAAATGAATCCCGAGCCCCGCCTGCGGGGAAGGTTCTACAATGCAGGTAGTAGCAAACGGCAGCGCTAAAGCATTTTTGCTAATGGTGTAGGTGAGGAAGCTGAACCCGACGCGGCCATTCCGCCAAAGAATGGCCGCACATAACCGATCCCACCAGGATCACAGTATCAGCAAGAATGCGTTAAGGACGGATGCAATGCGTGGATGGTCGTTCCCTTTAGGACGATGGATGGGTGTCGAGTTGCGTATCCACACCTTTTTCATCTTGCTGCTCGGTATCTGTATGGCCTACACCGAGAGCGCGCACCTTTCCATGTTTCGTGGCATTGGTTTATGGCTGGTCCTGCTAGGCGCGGTGGCAGTGCGCGAAGTGGCGCGCATGATCGTAGCTGCCTACCACGGTTTGCAACTGAGAAATATTTTGCTTCTGCCCATCGGCGGTCTGGTGGCCTACGCCAACGCGGAGAGCGCAGAAAACGCGGGCGCCCCCAAAGTGCAGTGGCGCATGGCGCTCACCGGACCACTCGCAAACCTGAGTTTTGCTCTCGTGGTTGCGATGCTGGTGCTCGGCATGTCGCCCACGCTGAACCTGTTGGAGCGGCCTTGGATCACGCCCGGGCACCTGATCCGCAGCATCATATGGCTCAACGTGTTTCTCGGCGTGTTGAATCTACTGCCCGCCTATCCTCTGGATGGCGGCCGGGTGGTGCGTGGAGGCGTGTCCCGGACGCAGGGCAGGGCACAGGGTTCACGCGTGGCGAATGGACTGGGTCAGGTCCTTGCTATGGCGGCCATTATCGCCGGCCTGGTGCTGATGAACGCGTGGCTGCTGATGGCCGGCTTTTTTATTCTCATCGGCGCTCAGCTCGAAGACCAGGGCGTGCTCTTCCAGAGCGTGGTGGATACCGTCAACATGCAGGACATTATGCTGACTGAGTTCTCCATGCTGGCTCCATCGGACACGCTGGAAGATGCCCTGCACAAATCGATTCACAGCCTGCAGGACGATTTTCCGGTAGTGCGCGGCGACAGCCTGGTCGGCATCATCTCCCGCCAGAGCATTCTTTCCGCGCTGCGCAACGAGGGCAATGGCTATGTGCAGGCGGTGATGTCGCGCAGCTTCCACGTGGCCCAACCGGAGGACTCGCTGGGCACCACGATCAGCCGCTTCGCCGGGCGCGGACTGTCGCTGGTGCCGGTGACCGAAGGCGAACGCATTGTAGGCATTGTGACCCTACAGAACCTGATGCACTCCATGAGCCTGCTGGCGGAGAGCCGGAAACTTCGTCGCCAGAGCCAGGAATAATCGTTGTCCCCTGAACCAGGGCTGGCCCCAGGGCTCTATCTGGTCGCCACGCCGATCGGCAATCTAGAGGACATCACACTTCGTGCGCTACGCGTCCTGAAGGAAGTCGACCGCATTGCGTGCGAGGACACGCGCCAGACACAGAAGCTGCTGAATCACTTTGGCATCTCCACTTCGACCATTAGTTACCACGAGCACAACGAACAATCGCGAACGCTGGAGCTGATAGCGCTCTTGCAGCAGGGGGCCCGGATCGCATTGGTCAGCGATGCGGGAACGCCGGCGTTCTCTGATCCGGGGCAGGACTTAGTGCGCGCAGCGGTCGCAGCGGGCGTGCCCGTCATTCCTATCCCCGGAGCCAATGCCGCACTCACCGCTCTGATCGCCTCTGGCCTGGATACGGATCGTTTCCTCTATGTGGGATTTCTCGCGGCGAAGCCAGGCGCGCGGCGGACGGAGCTGGAAGCGTTGGCCGCTCGCATCGCTGGCCTCACCCTCGTCATCTATGAGGCTCCGCATCGCATTCTCGAGACGTTGGCCGACGTCGAGGGGGTGTGGGGAGAGTTCGCGCGCGTAGTGGTAGCCCGCGAGCTGACAAAACTCCACGAAGAGTTTCTGCGCGGGACCGCGCGGGAAGTCCGGTTGGCGCTGGCGGCCCGCGAGCGTATACGGGGCGAGATCGTGCTCTTGATCGACGCCGCTCCCGTGACCCAGCCAGCCAATGCCGGCGGTAGTGTAGTGCAGCAGGTGTCGCAGCTGATGGAGGCCGAGGGTTTGGATGAGAAGGACGCCCTCAAGCGGGTCGCGCGTGACCGAGGCGTCTCCAAGAGCGAGGTCTACCGCGAACTACAGAGAGAGCGCTCCAAAAGATAGCCTATGCCTCCGCGTGGAACCGGAGGTCCACTTCGACTTCGCTCATGCGTCTGGTTGTGCAACAAATCTTTCGCTTCCTCATAAGCCGGAAAAGCGGAGGGCGAAGGGACCGCCAGCTCCCGAAACAGAGCTAAAGTGGTTCATTTCTCTTCGGAGGTAATTCCCAGGCCGGCGTGGGGCGCTGGGCTAGCGGCAATTCGCGGCCTTTGACGCGGTCGTACAAGTAGCTATCGCTTGTTGTGCCCAAGGATTCGTTGTACAGGCTTGGCTCCCCGACGACCTCCCGCAACTCCTCTGCGAAGCGGTGCACCGCCTGCAGGGATTCCGCGGTTGCCGGAACCTCAAGGCGGCTGGACTTCCAGAATTTCTGAAATCCACGATCAAGCAGCGTGGCCACTTCCCCGCCCACCACGTAGCCTGGGCGCTCCACCCACGTTACCGCCGTGTGCGGCAGCTTATCGTCCGCGCGAGTGGCATGGGCAAGGATCGCTCCGGCGCCATATTTGCGCACCAGAATCTGATTTGCGACCCCAGGGGCTTGCTGAACATCAAAACCCAATGTGCGCAGGGTACTCAGAACTTCATCGAAACTCAGGAAGTGTACTTTTGTTCGCATGGCTTACGTCTGACTAGGGTTTGCCTCGGTTTTCCGGTGGACGCTACACTAAGGCTGGCTCTCTAACTTTCGCACACTCGCGCTCATGGCTGCAATGAGAGGACTTTGAACGGGAAAAATGCAAACCGAAGCGCCAACTGAAGTCAGTTCGACGCCGCGCGTCCTGGGAAGTAGCATCCTGGAACGGATTGGGAATACTCCGCTCCTGCGTCTCGACCGTTTGACGGCGCATCTGCCAGGGATCACGTTGCTGGGCAAGGCCGAATGGGCGAACCCCGGCGGCTCGGTTAAGGATCGCGCCGCCTCCTCGATTGTGGCCGCGGCCAACGCCAAGGGGTTGCTTGCGGGAAAGCACTTGCTGGATGCGACCAGCGGAAACACCGGCATTGCGTATGCCATGCTGGGCGCAGCCAGTGGTTTTGGGGTCACGCTGTGCATGCCGTCGAATGTTTCTCCCGAGCGGAAGCGGATTCTCGCTGCGTACGGAGCGAACATAGTCTGGACCGATCCAGCGGATGGGTCCGATGGCGCAATTGTGAAGGCGCGCGAGCTGGCGCAGGACAAAACCCGGTACTATTACGCTGACCAGTACGGCAACGAAGCCAACTGGCAGGCACACTATCACGGTACGGCGAACGAGATCTGGCAGCAGACCGACGGGCGGATTACGCACTTCCTGGCCGGCCTTGGCACCAGCGGAACGTTCATGGGGGTCACCCGGCGTCTGAAGGAGCTGAATCCAGCGATTGAGTGTATCGCCATGCAGCCGGATTCACCGTTTCACGGGCTCGAAGGCTTGAAGTATATGGCGACTGCGATTGTGCCGCCTATCTATGATGCTCGCCTGGTAGACCGCCACGTGGAGCAGTCAACCGAAGAGGCCTACGAGATGGCCAAGCATCTGGGCCGGACGGAGGGTTTGCTGTTGGGCATTTCCGCCGCGGCAGCGGTGGCAGCCAGTCTCAGGATTGCGGAGGAAGTATCGCGCGCGGGCAAGAACGCTGTTATCGTGACTATCCTGTGTGACTCCGCCGATAAGTACCTGAGCGAACGCTTTTGGGAGCAATGATGGCTAGTACGACTGAGAGTGCCGAGCAGAAGAAGCTGATGCTCCGTATCGGCGATACGGTCTACCGGCAGCTGCGCCGGCACGGTGAAGAGACCTATCCCCATGAGTGCTGCGGCGTGCTGCTCGGCCACGCGCTCGATGGCATCAATGAGGTGGAGACCGCCATACGCGCGGGCAATACGCGCACCGATTCCGCCCACAACCGCTATCACATCGCACCCCAGGAACTGGTCAGCATTCAACGCCAGGCACGGGAGCGCAGTCTCGACATCGTCGGCTTCTACCACTCGCATCCCGACCATCCTGCGCGCTGGTCACCGACCGATTTCAACGAAGCCCATTGGCTAGGCTGCTCCTACGTGATCACCAGCGTCGAAAAGGGTGTAGCGGTCGAGACCAACTCGTTTTTCCTGGCCGGTACAGGGGAGGACGACAAGCGGTTTGAAGACGAAGAGATTCAGGTTCTCCCTGAACGCTGTTGACCGCCGGCCCCGAAAAACTCTGCGCCACCCACGAAAAGAAAGAGAGTGCGACGAATGAAGATTCACATCCCTACCCCTCTGCGTCAGTTTGCCGCCAAGCAGGCCACGGTGACGGTTTCGGCCACGACGGTAGGCCAGGCGCTGGATGAGCTGACGATCACGCATCCGGAGTTGAAGAAGCATCTGTATTCAGAGGATGGCAAATTGCGCGCCTTCGTGAACGTCTATCTCAATGACGAAGACATACGCTACCTGAGCGACAAGGAAAATACGGCGGTTCAAGACAGCGACAGCCTGTCGATTATTCCTTCCATTGCAGGCGGCAGATAAAACATCGAAAGAGGATCAAGCATGGCGATACTTACCGAAACACCCGCGGCGGCGCTCCCGTCGCTCAGCAACGAAGAAATCGCGCGCTACTCCCGCCACCTGCTCTTGCCCGAGGTTGGTATCGAGGGGCAGCAGAAACTCAAAGCGGCTAAGGTGCTCTGTGTGGGCACAGGCGGCTTGGGTTCGCCCTTAGCCTTCTACCTCGCCGCGGCGGGCATTGGAACCCTGGGACTGGTCGACTTCGACGTAGTCGACTCGAGCAATCTGCAGCGCCAGATCATTCACAGCACCAAGGACGTAGGCCGGCTGAAGCTGGACTCGGCCGAAGAGAAGCTGAAGGCCCTGAACCCATTCATGAAGATCGTGAAATTCAACACCATGCTGTTGAGCGAAAACGCCATGGAGATCTTCAAGGACTTTGATATCGTGGCCGACGGCACCGATAACTTTCCCACCCGTTACCTGGTGAACGACGCATGCGTGTTGAGTGGAAAGCCCAACGTCTACGGCTCGATTTTCCGCTTCGAAGGTCAGGCCAGCGTCTTTGCCACAGAGCAGGGGCCCTGCTACCGCTGCCTCTATCCGGAGCCGCCGCCGCCTGGTTTGGTCCCTTCCTGTGCAGAGGGCGGAGTGCTCGGGATCCTGCCTGGGCTAGTAGGTGTGATCCAGGCAACCGAGGTCATCAAGCTGATCCTGGGCCAAGGCGAGCCCCTGATTGGGCGCCTGCTGTTGGTGGATTCGTTAAACATGCGCTTCCGCGAGCTTAAGCTGCGCAAGAACCCGGATTGCCCGGTCTGCGGCACGCATCCGACCGTAACCAAGCTTATCGACTACGAGCAGTTCTGCGGCATCCAGCCCGCGCCGGCGGCCGACGCGCCGCTGGTAAACGGCATCGAGCAGATTTCGGTCACCACGTTCAAGCAGCAGCGCGACGCGGGCAAGAACTACTTTCTCCTTGATGTGCGGGAACCGCATGAATACAAAATCGCGGAGATTGGCGGGTATCTCATTCCTTTGGGCGACCTTCCAAAACGCGTAGGCGAACTGGATAGCAGCCGTGAGATCGTGGCCCACTGCAAGGCGGGTGGCCGCAGCCAGAAAGCGGCGGAGTTACTGCAGCAGGCTGGGTTCAAGGTCAAGAACCTTGCCGGCGGAATTCAGGCCTGGAGCGAGCAGATCGATCCTCGGGTACCCAAGTACTAGCAGGTTACTGTTTTCAAGAACTAAGATCCCGAATCCGCGTCAGCTGCGGCTTCGGGATTTCTTTTTGCCCGAAGACCAGCGGCGTCGGTATACTCCGGGGGTTTTCATTTTGCACTTTTTTCTGCCGTTTCAATGCCGCCTCTTGGCATCAGGCAGGGCAACAGGGCAGGGAGCCCGCATGGATCTCGTCATTATCCGAATACTATTCATCCTTGTTCTTACCTCATCCTGTTTTTTTCTCCGCCCCTTCGGGCTGCAGCCTTGGGCTGCGGCTGTCCTGGGCGCCGGCGCCGCTGCTGCCGTAATCGTCTTTGAGCTGCGCGTTCGCGCATTGAGCATAAAGCGGCTCCTGGGCGCCGTGCTGGGCAGTGTGCTGGGCATCGCAGGCGCGGCGCTGTTCGGCATGGTGCTGAGCGGAAGTTTGCCGCCCGGGGGAACAAGGGCGCTGCTCCAGCTTTTCGTGCTCATGCTTATGTCCTACATCGGGCTGATGGTAGGCGCCAGCAAGGGCGACCTGCTCAACTTTACCGAGGGCTTGGCTGAGCTCTTTGCCGGCGAGCGGGCCGCGGCCGGCAAGCGCAACCTCAAGATCCTCGACACCAGCGCAATTATTGATGGCCGCATCGCCGACGTGGTGGAGACCGGCTTCCTGGAAGGAACGCTGGTGGTTCCCGAGTTCGTGTTGCGCGAGCTGCAGATCGTGGCCGATTCTTCTGACAGCTCCCGGCGGCAACGCGGCCGGCGCGGGCTGGATATCCTGCAAAAGATGCAGGCCCATCCTCTGCTCGACGTACAAATCGTCGAGGATGACTTTCCCCAGCTGCGTGAGGTCGACTTGAAGCTGATTGAGCTGGCTAAAAAGATGGGCGCTCCCATCGTGACCAATGATTTCAATCTCAGTAAAGTGGCCCAACTGCACCATGTGCGGGTGCTCAATCTCAACGATCTCGCCAACTCATTGAAGCCACTGGTATTGCCCGGCGAAAAAATGAACATCGTGGTGCTGAAAGAAGGCAAGGAGTACAACCAAGGGGTAGGTTACCTGGATGACGGAACCATGGTGGTGGTGGACCACGCCCGGCGCATGATTGGCCGCGCCGTCGAAATCACGGTCACCAGCGTTTTGCAGACCGCATCGGGCAAGATGATCTTCGGCAAGCTCGAGGAGACGCTCAAACCGGAGCAGGTTCGTACCATCAGCGAGCTCTCCAGTTAAAAACCGTGTCAACCTGAACCGAGGTGAGCCGCATCCCTTAAGAGAGCCTTCAGGCCGTGCCGGCGCCTCTGGGAGGCTTAATTTCGGTTAAATTCCGTGGGGCGGCACGGAATGCACAGAAACAGATTTGACAGGCTGAATCCGGCGGGTACAATCTTGCCCAGAAGAAGTAGGTTACAGACTCAAATACGCACTCAAATCTCCCAGATGGACACCACCTGCAAACACCCAAAAGTCCGCGTGGTAGCTCGTGAAGAGGACGTTGAATACGTCGAATGTCTGGATTGTGGTCAGGTATTCGACTCCAACGAGTTCCGAGACATGGAAATCGAGGAAGAAGTGTTTCAGGAGCCGGACGAAGACTAAGCAGCGGCCACCGATTCTCGCGCCTGCCCCGCCACACGCCCCTGCTTGCCGTGGGAGACGTGGAACTGGCGTGGGGTAGTGGGACCTGCGGTCCCACTACCCGTCAAGCTCCGTAAATATTGGTGTTTATGAAGCGATTGCGGAATTTACCCTGGGGGTCGTAATGTGCCAGAAGCTCCTGGTAGGTCGATAGTTTCGGGTAGAGAGGCTTTATCTGCGACGCTGACATTGTAAACAGCTTGCCCCAGTGAGGGCGGGCATGGAAGGGCGCCAATTTCTCTTCGATCATCGGCAGCACATTCTTAACCGCCGGCCACTCGGGTTTCCAGGTAAAGTGGATAGCCATGGTAGGCCGTTGGTAAGCCGTGCTCATCCAAAGGTCGTCGCTTTCGACGGTCCGCACTTCCGAGATAAACAGATGCGGAGTGATATGGTCTCGAAGCTGTTCGACCGCCAGAATGGCTTCGTATCCCCGCTCCCGGGGGATTAAATACTCCGACTGCAACTCAGCCCCGCTGCTGGGCGTGAAATTGATGCGGAAGTGAGGCAGCCGTTCATACCAGGGACCGGGAATGCCCAGTTGTTCGGTACAACTTTCTGCGGAATGCCCAGGTATCGGGTGGAGTCTCCTGGTTGCCAGCTTGGCCCCCAGTAATTCGGGGGCGAACTGCGGTGGCTTTCCTCCCTCAACCCGTCGTTTTACCCATACCTGCCCGATCCTGTGATTCTGCCAGTCGGTGAACAGACTGACGCTGTAGCCGCCGGCGAAGATTTCCTCCAGGTGGTGTTCCAGTTGATCCATGGACAGGTTCTCGTAAACCACCTGGCTGACCTGAAAAGACGGTTGCACCTCCAGCGTGACCTTGGTGACAATACCGATCGCACCCAGGTTCACAGCTGCCCCATGGAATCGTTCGCCATCCTGCTTTCGGGAGAGAAGCAGCACCTCACCATCCGCCGTGACCACCTCCAGCCCGGTGACAGCCGTGGCCAGGTTGCCATTCTTGTTGCCCGAGCCGTGGGTTGCCGTAGCGATGGCGCCTGCGACCGAAAGCTGGGGTAGCGAGGCGAGGTTGTGCAGCGCGTAGCCCTGACCGTCAAGATACGGAGCTAATTGGCTATAGGTGACGCCGGCTCCTACGGTGACGGTGCCTGCCTTGCGATCCAGGACCATCTGGTTGAGGTGAGTCAAGGAGATCTGATTTTCCGTACTATCCGCAATCCCGTTGAAGGAGTGGCGAGCCCCCAGCGCCCTGAGCTTGCTGCAGCTCTTCACCACCTGCTGTACTTGGTCGACAGTTTGCGGCTGGTGCAGGCGGTCAGTGCTGTAGGTGTAGTTTCCTGACCAATTGGTGCGCCCGCCGGTTTGTTCGCCCGTGGCCAAGGGCGACAGCATGGTGCCGGCAAGGAAGGCGCCTGATGTTTTTAAAAACTCTCTCTTATCCATCTGTATACCCGTCTGAGCTTTCTGAACAGCCAAAGACGCCCCATGAAGAGCTGCGCTTGACCTCCTGGGAAGAATACAGCAGCGGAGAAACGCTCCGAACCAACCATGAGTAATCCGCCGGAAGGATTCCTTTGGTCCGATGAGGATGCCCGAACCAGCACACTAACTCCCCCGGACGAGTAATAACAATGTGCCAAAACCGACGGTATCCTCCAGCAGTTGATGGAAAAGGCTACATCCATTACCGCAGGTGCGGTAGCAAAACAACTGCGATGAATTACTGCCTTCGTTGTCAGGCGTTCGTTTTTCGAAAGATGACGCTTGCGAACTAAACCGTACGAATCGGAGCTCTGAAACTCATGAACCAGTCCACCATCGTTGCATTTAGGCGCGGCATGACTTCTCGACGGGTATCTCCTGGCCGATGGATGCCAGTGCTGTTGAGCGCTCTCGCGTTGGTGTCTGCTGGGCCCGCCGCATGGGCATCCGCTTCAACGACCACTTCGCTTTTTACCACCCCAGACAACCCGTCGAGCGGGGCGGTCATCACCATGACGGCCCAGGTATCGGCCACGGAATTTACCGTTGCCGGCGGCACTGTGACCTTCACTGATACTTACAACAGTGTCACCGAAGTGCTGGGCACAGTCCAGGTTCAGTCGACCAACGGTAATTCTGGCACAGCCATTCTGGAGGTTGAAGTCGGCGGGGTAGGAGCCCATCAATTCGTTGCCAACTACGGCGGCACCGCAGTGTTCGCGACCAGTTCGTCCTCCCCGCAATCAGTGACTTTCGCGGGTCCTTACTTGTCGGCGACTGCGCTGGCAAGCACCGGTGCTTCGCCCAACGCAACGCTTACCGGCACAGTGTCCGCCTTTGGTCCGGTAACACCGACGGGAAGTGTCACCTTTACCGATACAACCTCAAATTTCGTCCTGGGCACGGCAGCGCTTAACGCGTCTTCACTGCAAAACGGTTTCACTCCCTACACCCTCTACCCCGTCGCCAACATGAACAATGGCAATACTGGTGGTACCAACGGACCAGCGATTGGCGACTTCAATGGTGATGGGCGCCCCGATTACGCAGTGCCCACCAACACCGGCCCCATAGCCATTCTGCTGGGCGCTGGTGACGGCACCTTCACCAATGGCACGACGATTAACACCACCTCTCCTTTCGAGCCGACTTCCGTAGTGGTGGGAGATTTCAACGGCGATGGTAAGCAGGACCTTGCCGTGCTCAGCGCCGCCGGCGCGGGCTCAGTCAACATCTACCTCGGCAACGGAAACGGAACTTTCCAGGCAGCCAAGAACTACCCGGTCGCGCCATCCACTTCGGGGTCGAGGCTCCTCGCCATCGGCGACTTCAACCGCGACGGCATTCAGGATCTGGTAGCCACAAATGCTTTCCTGAATAACGTTGCTGTTATCCTGGGCAACGGCGATGGCTCGTTTCAAGCGCCGTCGTATTACCCGGTTGGCAATAACCCCTGGAATGTCGTCGTAGGTGATCTCAACCAGGATGGCTTCCTGGATCTGGCTGTAGCCTCGGACGGCTCCGGCTCGGCCAGCATCCTTCAGGGCAACGGCGACGGTACTTTCAAGCCGTATATCACTGCCACCGTCGGATCCAGCCAGGTAGGTTCGGTAGCGATCGGCGACTTCAACGGGGATGGGTACCCGGACCTGGCCACCACCAGCGCTCCGGACAATTCTATCTATATTTTGATCAACAAGGGTACGGCGACCCCCAGCTTCCAGGCGGCGGTGCAGTACGTCCAGAACGATGGCACCGTGGCCGCTGACCCTTACTACCTGACCATCGGAGACTTCAATCGCGACGGCAACCTCGACATCATCTCGGCCAATAGCAATGCTACCGTAGGTGTTCTGCTGGGCACGGGCAGCGGTACTTTTGGCGCGGCGACTTATTACCCAGTGGACAGCGGCGCTATCTTCGCCAATGTGGGAGATATCAACGGCGATGATCGGGTGGATATCTCCGCGGTGACCGCCAACGGCCTTTCTGTCCTGCTGTCGGGTCAGTCGGAGACGGCTTCCATTTCCAACGTCGCCTTCTATGGATGCAACGCGCAATCCGTCACCGCCACCTACAGCGGCGATGGGAACTATGGGACAAGCACTTCATCGGCTTCGACCTTTACTCCGGCCAAGGACAACACCTCCCTGACGCTCACGGTCACGCCGGGGACTGGCGTGGTCGGCCAGCAGTTCACCCTGCAGGCCAAACTATCTCCCTACGTCTACGGTTCGATCACGACGAATGGAGAAACAGTGACCTTCTACGCCAATGGCGCGAACATTGGCACGGCCAACCTCTCCGGCGGGGTCGCCACGCTCGTTGCCACCCCCACCGCTACCGGCACCTACGTCGTTTATGCATCTTATCCCGGGGATTGCACCTTCGCCGCCAGCAACAGCAATTCCTTCACCGGTACGGTCTTGCAAGCATCAACCCTAACCTGGCCAACACCTGCGCCGATCGCGTATGGTACTCCGCTAAGCGCCACGCAGTTAAATGCCACGGACTCAGTCGCCGGCACGTTTGCCTATAGCCCGGCGGCCGGTACTGTTCTTAACGCCGGCACAAATACTCTATCCGTAACCTTCACTCCTACCAGCAACCTTTACGGGGTGGAGACGGCGACGGTGCAGCTCACGGTGACCAAGGATCCAACCGTCATTACCTGGCCCACACCAACGCCCATCACCTATGGAACGGCACTGAGCGGCTTCCAGCTCAATGCCACTGCGTCGTCAGGCACGGTCTCGGTCCCGCTCTCGACTTACTACAATGTCTACGGTATCTACTCGCCTGGCACCTCGTTCGGCACGGGCGGCTTCGATAATGATGGGAGCGCCTATTCCACCAATTCGATCGGCTCGACAATAGTTTGGAACGGGATGACCTTCAACATCGGTCCGCCCAACGCACTAGATGCCGTCGACAACCAGACCATTACCCTGCCTGCGGGACAATATACAAACCTGTATATGCTTGGGGCGATGGTTAATAACATCGGAGCAAGTCAGAACTTTACCGTGACCTACACTGATGGCACGACCACCCCGTGGACTCAGAATATGAGCGATTGGGTCTACGCGGACGGGTGGCCAGGCGAGTCTGTTGTCAACTGCAATTATGATCGTAACCTTTCCAACGGCACCACCCAGGCAGATTCAGTATGTGTCTATGGATATGATATTCCCCTCAACTCGGCCAAGACGGTGAAGAGCGTCACCCTGCCGAATACGCGGAACATTGTGTTCCTGTCCATGGACCTCACCACGCCTGCGATTCCGGGAACATTTGTCTACAACCCACCCGCAGGCACGATCGAACCGGTCGGTACCGATACCCTCTCGGTCACCTTCACTCCAACCAACTCGACGGACTATTCCACGTCAACGGCGAGCGTGCCGTTGGTCGTCGATGCGCCGAACAACCCGATCGAAACACCCACGATCCAGTGGCCAACGCCGGCGTCCATCACCTACGGAACGCCGTTGAGCTCCACCCAACTGAACGCGGTAGCTACGGCCCTTTCGCGGCCGACTCCTGTAGTCCCGCAGAGTCAGCTGTCGGTACTTTCAACTTCTACCGACGGTACCGGCTACCTGTTGAACGGCTTCGACGGCAACGGGAATACATATTCCTACAAGCAGTTGAACAATGGCTCGGTCATTTATCAGGGCACGACGTTTACTCTCGGGCAGCCAACTGTTCCCAACGCCCTTACCAATGGAGCGGTCTACACGCTCCCGGCGCAAGGCAACTATTCCAATGTCTACTTGATTGGGGCTGCGACCACAACCGGGGAGACAAGTGAGCCCTTCATCCTCACTTATTCCACCGGGAGCCCGGTGACGCAGACCGTGAGCATGAGCTCATGGAGCTCATCGGCAGGCTACGCCGGCGAGACGATTGTCGCTTCCACACCCTACGCGAACACGTCAAGCGGCGGCAAAACCTCGGGAACCTATGATCTCTACGGATATCAAATTACCGCCGATCCCACCAGAACCCTGGTGAGCGTAACTCTTCCGAGTACGCGGAATGTAGTGATCATGGCGCTCGGCTTTGGTACCAACACTCAGGCGGTCGTGCCTGGCACCTATGTCTATACGCCGGCTTCCGGCACTGTACTGCCAGTCGGAACGAATCCGCTGTCGGTAACATTCACTCCAACCAACCCGGCGGCCTATACAACCGTGACGGGGACCAATTCTATTGTCGTGACCCAGGCGACGCCCGTCCTCAACTGGCCAACACCGGCAGCTATCCCGGTAGGTACGGCGCTGAGCGGCATCCAGCTCGATGCCACCGCCAGCTTCCAGGGCGCGACTCTCCCCGGAACATTTACTTACACACCGCCGTCCGGTACGGTGCTCTCGGCCGGTACACATACGCTGAGTGTGCTCTTTACGCCTACCGATAACGTCGACTTCACCACCGCGACGGCCACGGTACAGATCGTGGTCGGCAGCACAGGCTCCAGCGGCGTCAGCGGATCGGCCTTGTTTCCCAGCGGCGACTGCTGCTTCTTCAGTCAACCAACTCCTTACGCCGTAACCGTGTCGGGATCTACAGCCGCTCCGACCGGAAACGTAACCGTGGTCTTCAATGGTCAGACTCTCGGAAGCGGTACGCTTGTACCTGGGTCGGGCGCGAGTTCATCTGTGACCCTGAACCTGATCAGCAGCTACTTCACTCCTGGTAACAACACCGTGACGCTGAACTACCTTGGGGACAGCAACTACACCCCCAACAGCAGCTCGGCAGTGATTCCGTTGCGCAATCCGGCGATCGGGTCGAACCCGGCAACGGTGAACGGTGGCACCAGTACGATTCAAGTGCCCTACGCCTTCCCAGTCGCAGGAGCCATGACCTTCAACTTCAACCCGTCAGGCGGGGAAATCACTGACTTCAGCAACACTGGTGCGACCACCTGCGCATCTGGAGTGCAGGAAACCGCGGGTACGGTTTGCATCCTCAGCATCGCCTTCAAGCCAGGCTTGCCCGGCATCCGCAAGGCAGTGGTGCAGGTCAACTTCACTCCCTCCGCAGGTCCGGCCGAACCCACGCTCTACCTGTTCCTCTCCGGACTGGGCAGTGCGGCGCAGATTTCGCTGAGCAGCGCCACGCAGTTGACGCTGAGCACCAGCCTCAACCAGCCGCAGAGCCTGACCTTTAACCCTTCGGACCTTAGCAACTCCACGCTGTACGTGGCCAATAGCAACGCGAAGCAGGTTGATACGCTACCTTCATCGGGCGGCTCGTTGACCCAATGGAACCCTGCCAACACCAATAACCTGGTTTATCCCAGCGACCTGGTCTTCGACGCTTTCGGCGACCTGGTAGTGTCGGATGCCAATGCGGCCATGGTGGTCAGTTTCAACCCGGCATTAGCCGAGTCGACGGTGAACACGGGAACATATAAACTTGGTCTTCCCACCGCGGCCAGGATTGACTTTGGGGGCAACATCTACATCGCTGACGCAGGCAGCACCCCGCGTATCATCGAGGTTCCTGGGGAAACCTATGCATCGTACACGCCCAGCCTGCTGAACGGCAGCCAGAGCGTAAGCTTCCCGCAAGCGCTTGCTGTCGATAACGCCGGCGCCAATCTGTATATCGGCGACGGAAATCTCAACCAGGTCCTGCAGGTCGCTCTCAGCGGCACTGGCACCGCCTCGCCGGTTGCTATTGCGCCCTGCGATTCTACCGTCACCACCTGCGCGCTCAACTCGCCTGCAGGCATAGCCTTTGACCCCAACGGGGATATGTTCATCACCGATAGTGATCAACGTGTCCTCATGGTGCCGGCGGGGCATTCGGCCAGCGCCCCGACCACCCAGGTACCGCTGACCGGGCTTAACAACCCGACCGGCATTACCCTGGACGGTTCCGGCAACATCTATGTGAGCGACCTGAACACCAACGTGGTTAAGTTGTTGGTCAACACCGGAGCACTCCAGTTAACGACTCTCGGTTCCTCACTCACCACCAAACTCACCAACACCGGGAACTTGAATCTGGCCATCTCCGCGCTGACGTTCGCCAATGGATCGAGCAGCGCCTTCTCACAAACCAACACCTGCAGCGGATCGATTGCGCCGGGCGGTAGCTGCACCATCACCGTCACATACTCCCAAGCGGGGCCGGCGACGGACACGCTCACCATAACCAGCAACGCGTTCTCTGCCGGCGGGGTTACGATTCAGCTCAGCCACAACTAAGCCAACCGCTTCACTCACCAAACGAGCCGTGCTCGATCTGAGCACGGCTCGTTTCTATTTACGGACCTCCCGTCCTTTGCGAGGGAACCAGGGGCGCCAAGCGCCCGGCAACCAATCTTGCCGGATCGGTTACTGTGACCGTGTTACCTGCCTTAAATAAGCGCCTTTATTCCGCCTGACATGTGATAAATCGCCAACAAATCCTTATTCCGTACGCATTGTTAAATCCCCCATAAGGGTAATAACAATGTGCCAAACGGGGCGTTATTCTCCAGGCGCTGATGGAAATTGATGCGATCCCATTACCGCAAATGTGTTAACAGCGCAGCTGCGATGAATTACTGCCTTCTTGTCAGGCGTTCGTTTTTCGAAAGATGACGCTTGCGAACTAAACCGTACGAATCGGAGCTCTGAAACCCATGACGCCCTTCCCCATCATTCCATTTAGACGTCACATGACTTCTCGACGGGTATCTCCTGGCCGATGGATGCCAGTGTTGTTGAGCGCTCTCGCATTAGTGTCTGCTGGGCCCGCCGCATGGGCATCCGCGGCGACTACCACTACACTTTTTACCACCCCGAACAACCCAACGAGCGGGGCGGTCATCACCATGACGGCCCAGGTATCGGCCACGGAATCTACCGTTGCCGGCGGTACGATGACCTTCACTGATACTTACAACAGTGTCACCGAAGTGCTGGGCACAGTGCAGGTTCAGTCGACCAACGGTAATCCTGGCACGGCGATTCTGGAGGTTGAAGTCGGCGGGGTAGGAACCCATCAATTCGTCGCCAGCTATGGGGGCACCGCAGCGTTCGCGACCAGTTCGTCCTCCCCGCAATCAGTGACTTTCGCGGGTCCTTACTTGTCGGCCACCGCGCTGGCAAGCACCGGTGCTTCGCCCAACGTGACGCTTACCGGCACAATATCCGCATTTGGTCCGGTAACTCCAACGGGAAGTGTCACCTTTACCGATACAACCTCAAATTTCGTCCTGGGCACGGCGCCGCTGAACGCGGCTTCACTGCAAAACGGTTTCACTCCCTACACCCTCTACCCCGTCGCCAACATGAACGACGGCGACACTGGCAGCACCATCGGACCAGCGATTGGCGACTTCAATGGTGATGGGCGCCCCGATTACGCAGTGCCCACCAACACCGGCCCCATAGCCATTCTGCTGGGCGCCGCGGACGGCACCTTCACCAACGGCACGACGATTAACACCACCTCTCCTTTCGAGCCGACTTCCGTAGTGGTGGGAGATTTCAACGGCGATGGTAAGCAGGACCTTGCCGTGCTCAGCGCCGCCGGCGCGGGCTCAGTCAACATCTACCTCGGCAACGGAAACGGAACTTTCCAGGCAGCCAAGAACTACCCGGTCGCACCATCCACTTCGGGGTCGAGGCTCCTCGCCGTCGGCGACTTCAACCGCGACGGCATTCAGGATCTGGTAGCCACAAATGCTTTCCTGAATAACGTTGCTGTTATCCTGGGCAACGGCGATGGCTCGTTTCAAGCGCCATCGTATTACCCGGTTGGCAATAACCCCTGGAATGTCGTCGTAGGTGATCTCAACCAGGATGGCTTCCTGGATCTAGCTGTAGCCTCGGACAGCACCGGCTTGGCCAGCATCCTTCAGGGCAACGGCGACGGTACTTTCAAGCCGTATATCACTGCCACCGTCGGATCCGCCCAGGTAGGTTCGGTAGCGATCGGCGACTTCAACGGGGATGGGTACCCGGACCTGGCCACCACCAGCGCTCCGGACAATTCTATCTATATTTTGCTCAACAAGGGTACGGCGACCCCCAGCTTCCAGGCGGCGGTGCAGTACGTCCAGAACGATGGCACCGTGGCCGCTGACCCTTATTACCTGACCATCGGAGATTTCAATCGCGACGGCAAGCTCGACATCATCTCGGCCAATAGCAATGCCACGGTAGGTGTTCTGCTAGGCACGGGCAGCGGCACTTTTGGCGCGGCGACTTACTATCAAGTGGACAGCGGCGCTATCTTCGCCAACGCGCAAGATATCAACGGCGATGATCGAGTGGATATCACCGCAGTGACCGCAGGCGGTCTCGCCGTGCTGCTGTCGGGTCAGACAGAGACGGCTTCGATTTCTAACGTCGCCTTCTATGGATGCGGTACGCAATCCGTCACCGCCACCTACGGCGGGGATGGCAACTATGGGACAAGCACTTCATCGGCTTTGACATTCGCTGCGGCGAAGGATACAACCGCTCTGGCTCTCACCGCCAACCCGGCTAATGGCGCTGTAGGCCAACAGGTCACGCTGGTGGCCACGCTCTCCCCCTACAATTACGGTACGGCCACAACCAATGGAGAGACAGTCACCTTTAAGAACAGAGGGGTGACCATCGGCACCGCGCCGCTGGCAAGCGGAGTCGCAACGCTGGTGTATACACCGCCCGGCGGCCCCGACAGCTACCAGGCAACTTATGCAGGCGACTGCGCCTTCAGTGCCAGCTCCAGCAACACTGTGGCCGGTACGACCTTGTTAGCATCAAACCTTGTGTGGGCGACGCCCGCACCAATTAAATACGGCACTGCGCTGAGCGCCACGCAGTTGGATGCGACGGATAATAAGCGCGGAACCTTCGTCTATAGTCCAGCCGCCGGCACGGTTCTTGCCGCGGGGGTACATACTCTCACTGTAACCTTTACTCCGAACAGTCCTCTATACGCGGTGGAGACGGCGACGGTACAGCTCACCGTGACCCAGGATTCCACGGTCATTACCTGGCCGACACCCACACCCATCACCTACGGTACGCCGTTGAGCGGCTTCCAGCTGGATGCGACGGCTTCGACCGGCATCGTGTCGGTCCCGCTCTCCACCTACTACAACGTATGGGGCATCTATACTCCAGGGTCGACATACGGCACCGGCGGCTTCGATAACGATGGCTACTCCTATTCGACTGCAACGCTGGGTTCAACCGTAGTGTGGAACGGCATGACCTTCGACATAGGTCCCCCCAACCTGAAGGACGCTGTCTGGGGCGGCACGATTACGCTTCCGGCTGGTAAGTACTCGGACCTGTTTATGCTTGGCGCGATGGTCAATAACATCCCGCCGGCTGAGACCTTTACCGTGACTTACACCGACGGCACGACGACGGTACTGAATCAGAACATGAGCGACTGGTTCAACGCCGCGGGATGGCCGGGCGAGTCGGTTGTTAACTGCAGTGAGAAGCGCAACTACCAAGACGGCACTTCACAACCGGACTCAGTGTGCGTTTATGGATACGATATTCCCCTTGACGCTACCAAGACGGTGAAGAGCGTCAAGCTGCCGAATAACCGGAACATTGTGATGCTGTCCATGGACCTCGCCACTCCGCCGGTACCGGGAACGTTCGTTTACAATCCCCCGGCGGGTACGATTGAACCGGTCGGTACGGATACGCTGTCTGTAACCTTCACTCCGACCGATACGACCGATTACACAACAGCCACAGGCACCGTGCAGCTGCTGGTGACGAACCCGGTCACGCCGATCGTCACGCCAACAATCTCATGGCCGACGCCGGCACCCATCACCTACGGTACGCCGTTGAGCTCCACTCAACTCAATGCGGTAGCTATGGGGGCGCCCAGGCCCACGCCCGTTATCCCCACTAGTCAGTTGCAGGTGATTGCCACCTCTACTGACGGTACACCCTATAACCAGCCGGGCTTCGACGATGCCGGCGGAACGTACTCGTACAATCAGTTGAACAACGGTTCGGTCGTCTTCGCGGGCACAACCTTCACCCTCGGGCAGCCAACTGTTCCCGACGCTATCACCAACGGAGCGGTGTACACCCTACCGGCGCCGGGCAGCTATTCCGCTCTGTTCCTGCTTGGCGCTGCGACCACCACCGGGCAGATAAACCAGCCCTTCGTTCTCAATTATTCCACCGGGAACCCGGTGACCCAGACGATCAACATGAGCTCATGGGCTCAGTCCGCGGGCTACGCGGGTGAGACGATCGTCGCCACAACACCGTACAAAAACACCCAGGCCGGCGGAGAGGTAGCGGGGACCTTTGATCTCTACGGATATCAAATTCCTGTTGATCCCACCCGCACGCTGGAGAGCATCAGTGTTCCCAATAACCGTAATGTAGTCATCCTGGCGCTCGGCTTTGGCACCAATACTCAGGTGGTTGTGCCGGGTACTTATGTCTACACTCCGGCTTCCGGCACTGTGCTGCCGGTGGGAACTAATCCACTGTCGGTAGTATTCACTCCAACCGATCCGCAGGGTTATACAGGCGCGTCCGCGAACAATTCTATTGTCGTGACCCAGGCGACGCCCGTCCTCAACTGGCCAACACCGGCAGCGATTGCCGTAGGTACGCCGTTAAGCGGCACCCAACTCGATGCCACCGCCACGTTCCAGGGCGCGACTCTCCCCGGAACATTTACTTACACACCACCGGCCGGTACGAAGCTCTTGGCCGGTACACATACGCTGAGTGTGCTCTTTACGCCCACCAATACCACCGACTTCACCACCGCGACGGCCACGGTACAGATCGTGGTCGGCACCACAGGCTCCAGCGGCGTCAGCGGATCGCCCGTGTTCTCCAGCGGCGACTGCTGCTTCTTTAGTCAACCAACTCCTTACGCCATAACGGTGTCGGGATCTACAGCCGCTCCGACCGGAACCGTAAACGTGGTCTTCAATGGTCAGACTCTCGGAAGCGGTACGCTCGTACCTGGGTCGGGCGCGAGTTCGTCCGTGACCCTGTACCTGATCAGCAGCTACTTCACGCCTGGTAACAACACCGTGACGCTGAACTACCTTGGGGACGACAACTACATCCCGGGCAGCAGCTCGGCAGTGATTCCGTTGCGTAATCCGGCGATCGGGGCGGACCCGGCAACGGTCAACGGTGGCACCAGTACGATTGAAGTGCCCTACGCCTTCCCTGTGGCAGGGGCCATGACCTTCAACTTCAACCCGGAAGGCGGGCCCGCCTCCGACTTCAGCAATACGGGAGCGACTACCTGCACGTCTGGAGCACAGGAACCTGCAGGCACGGTTTGCATCCTCAGCATCGCCTTCAAGCCAGGCTTGCCCGGCATTCGCAAGGGCGTGGCGCAGGTCAACTTCACTCCCTCCGTAGGTCAGGCCGAACCCACTCTCTACCTGTTCCTCTCCGGACTGGGCAGTGCGGCGCAGATTTCGCTGAGCAGCGCCACACAGTTGATGCTGAACTCCAGCCTCAACCAGCCGCAGAGCCTGACCTTTAACCCCACCGACCTCACGAGCGCTACGCTGTATGTGGCCAACAGCAACGCGGCCCAGATTGATACGCTACCTTCATCGAGCGGCTCGTTGACCCAATGGAACCCTGCCAACACCAAGAACCTGGTTTATCCCAGCGACCTGGTCTTCGACGCCTTCGACAATCTCATCGTGTCGGATGCTGAGGCAGCCATGGTGGTCAGTTTCAACCCGTCACTGACCGAATCGACAGTGAACACGGGGACATACACACTCGGACTTCCCACCGCGGCCAGGGTTGACTTTGGTGGCAACATCTACATCGCTGATGCAGGCAGCACCCCGCGTATCATCGAGGTTCCCGGGGAAACCTATGCATCGTACACCCCCAGCCTGCTGAACCTGGGCAGCCAGAGCGTAAGCTTCCCGCAAGCGCTCGCCGTCGATAACGCCGGCGCCAATCTGTACATTGGCGACGGACAGCTCAACCAGGTCCTGCAGGTCGCTCTCAGCGGCACCGGCGCAGCCTCGCCGGTGACCATTGCGCCCTGCGATTCTACCGTCACCACCTGCGCGCTCAAATCGCCTGGCGGCATTGCCTTTGACCCCAACGGGGATATGTTCGTCACCGATAGCTATGCACGTGTCCTCATGGTGTCGGCCAGCGGCGCCCCGACCACCCAGGTACCGCTGACCGGGCTTAACAACCCGACCGGCATTACTCTGGATGGTTCCGGCAACATCTATGTGAGCGACCTGAACACCAACGTCGTCAAGTTGCTGGTCAACACCGGAGCACTCCAGTTAACGACTCTCGGCTCCTCACTCACCACCAAGCTCACCAACACGGGCAACTTGAATCTGACCATCTCCGCGCTGACGTTCGCCAATGGATCGAGCAGCGCCTTCACGCAAACCAACACTTGCACCGGATCGATTGCGCCGGGCGGCAGCTGCACCATCACCGTCACATACTCCCAAGCGGGGCCGGCGACGGACACGCTCACCATAACCAGCAACGCGTTCTCTACCAGCGGGGTCACGATTCAGCTCAGCCACAACTAAGCCGAACGCTTCACTCACCAAACGCGCCGTGCTCGATCTGAGCACGGCGCGTTTAGTTTCGCCGCAATTTGTCAGGGTTGAACAGTCTGCGTGAGAACCAGCGGTTGGGTCGATGCGTGCTTCAGCCCGGACTTTCCTGTCCATCCATCCGCATGAATTCAAGTAAATCCATACCTCAGGATCCAAAGGCCAAGGAACTTACCCCGTTGATGTCCGGGCTGAAGTGTCTGCGTGAGAACTACATTGAGTCCCTCCGGAGTCTGTGTCATAGCAAGCTTAGGAGGAATAAGACGGGTGCCCCTCGCTGGGCCGAAAACGATGGGGAGTAGGCCCATAAGCGTAACTCGTTTAGGGTGTTTTTCGTCAAAACTTCCACAAAATCGTCATCCTGAGCGGAGCGCCTCACCGATTTGTAGCGTGACACAGCTCTTGTGGCGCGGAGCCGAAGGACCTCGGCGGTGCTTATTTTACCCGTGCTGTTCGGAGCTTTTCGACCACCGAGCCCGCACCGGACGGGCCCGCTACGTTTTTTCGCTGGGGGCAAAAACCAAGAACTTGATAGCACCTGGGGATGGAAGATGATTACAGTGCATGAAAAGATGTACCCGTGACCACCAAGTGCATATCGCAGCAGATCCTGTTGTCGGGCCTCAGGGTCGAAAAGCTCCGAGCAGCATGGGTAAAATAAGCACCGCCGAGGTCCTTCGACTCCGCGCCACAAGAGCTGTGTCACGCTACAAATCGGTGAGGCGCTCCGCTCAGGATGACGATTTTGTGGGAGTTTTGACGAAAAACATCCTAAACAAATTAGCGTTTATGGGCGTAGCCCCAAGACCGCATTTCTTGAATCCGCGCAATCGGGGTTTGGATAGCAAAAGCATTCCACCGGATCTATCTGCTCATGCTATGACACACACTCCTCCGGGACTCAATTTAGTTCTCACGCAGACACTGAAGCCTGGACCTACCCAACCGTGGAGTTCTCACGCGTCAGGATAGCTCAAACTTATTCTCCACCATGCCGGTCACGTTGGTTTCCAAAGCGAAGAGGCAACCACCAAATCGCTCCCAGTGTCCGGCTTCCGGCGAAGCCGAGGTGATGTAAAGCACATTGCCGTGTGGACCACCGAAGGTACAGTTCGTTGGCCTGCTCACCGGCAGCTCAATCACGCGATCGATCTGTCCGTCTGGCGCAACCCGGACGATACAGCTCCCGCCATAACGGCAATTCCAAACATAGCCTTCTGTATCCATGGCGGAACCGTCAGGCGCTCCGCGCTCGAAACCGTGGAAGAAGGGTTGCTCGGCCCGAATGGATCCTGCGGCTAAGTCATATTCATAAGACCAGATGCAATTCTTCAGCGTATCGCCGAAGTAAAATCTGGACTTATCCGGACTCCAAAGTAGAGTATTCGAAATGCCCACGTCGCGGCGCCATTCCATCGTAGTGCCAGTTCCGTCGACGCGGTAGAGCACTCCGTCTGTGCCGCCCGCCGGCGCGGCGTCGCCATTCGCTTCCACGTTGTTGCGCATCGAGCCTACCCACAACGCACCACCCGGATCCACGGCCGCATCGTTGCAGCGGACAAGGGGCCAGCCGGGAAGAGCAAATAACAGCGTAGGCGGCGCAGCACTGCCCGGCTTCCACAGTCCGATGCCGGAGCCGAGAGATAAGGCCAGCGTATCCTTGCGGCTGGTTTCCATCACGCAGGTAACGGGTTCAGAAAAGAACCAGGTTCTAAGCGCGCCGTCCTGCAACGCGTAGCGATGGACGAGAAATCGATTGATGTCCGTCCAGTACACGCTTTGCGTGTCCCGCTCCCACAGCACTCCTTCGCCACACACATCTCCAGTGGCGGCGATACATATCGGCTCTTCGATTTTCAGGGGCATAGTCGTCGTTTGCTGCGCGCCCATAATACCTCAGGGGAAGCCGCTTTCGATGCGATCGAGTATAAAGACCTCGCGCAAAAGCTGTTTGCTACGTAGACACGGCTACAACTACCGGGGTCTACCCCGGGCCATGCGTAACCTGCCAGAATGGCCCATGGTAACCAACCTGGCAGCTTCCCGAACGCAGGAGCACACGGCACTGCAACGCATGCTCGGCCGGGGTAGGTTTCTCTCTCTTCTCGTCCTGTTCGGTGTGCTGGCCGTGTGCCTCGCGTTTTCCTGGACTACACGCGATGCGATGGCCCATCTGCCTTTCCTCAAAGGCCAAAAAGCACAGGCGGGAGCTCCCGGCCAGACCACAATCGTAGATTTGCACCCCTGGCAAATTGCGCAAGCATTGGCCCCCCTCGCCGTCAGCAAGGAAGAGGAGGAGTTTGCGCACGAGGCCGAACGTCTGGCCGATCACGAGGTCAACCAGGCCTTTGCTGCATCGCTGCGCCAGGCTAGCGAACAGCACCTCGCGCCTACTGGCGAAGCCCTTGAGCTTTCGCAAAAGGTGGCCCAGCTGCAGGAGACGGCCAAAGAGGATCAGGCCCAAGTGCGGAGTTTGACCCCGACCCCCGGGAGCGCCGCAAATGCTGGTAGCGAAGACGACCGGAGAATTGCGCAGGCACAGCTGGACCTCGATCAGGATGAGCTCAAGGACGCCCAGCAAGATCTGGCCCGAGCATCGGGTGACGAGCGCACACAGATCCAGCAGGAGCTGGCCGCACACGAGGCCGCCGTTAGCAAGACGAACGCCCAGTCTGGCAGTAACAGCCAGCTGGCTGTTCTATCTACCCGGCAATATGGCACGCTTGCCGGCCGCGTCGAGGCGTGGAGCAGCCAACGCAGCCGGTATGAATTAATCCAGCAGGCCAGGCAACAGGCGCAAGCCGACGCAGCCAGCCTGACCCTGCAGCACAATGCCCTGGAAGCGCAGGCCAATGCCAGCTCGGCTGCCGCGGCGGCCAGTCTATCGCAGCCCAAAGCCGCGAGCACTCAGACCCAAGCAAACCAGCTCGCCATCTTGCAGCAGAGAAGAGAACAGCGCCAGCTCCTCAGCATCTACGACGACCGCATCCAGACGCAGCAGCAGCTCGCAGGGGTGTACAGCAAGTGGGCAGCCCAGGTTCTCCTGCAGCATCGCATCGTGACCCATATGACCCTGCGGTCGCTGGCCACGGTTGCTCTCATTCTGATTTGCGCCATCCTTTTTGAAGCGGTAGGAACAAACTTGCTGGAGCGTCGCAAGCTTGATCGGCGGCGCCTGCAAACGTTGCGCACCATCCTGCGCCTCAGCGTGCAGTTAGTCGGCCTCGTGTGTGTCTTACTGGTCACCTTCGGTGTGCCCAGCCAGATATCGACCATCCTCGGTCTCGCCACCGCCGGGCTCACGGTAGCTCTGCAAAGTTTCATCCTCGCCTTCTTCGGCTGGTTCATTCTGATGGGCAAGAACGGAATCCGTGTCGGGGACTGGGTGCAGATCAATGGCGTGGCAGGCGAGGTGGTTGAGATCAACCTTTTTCGCACGACTATCCTGGAGAACAGTGACTGGGCTGACAAAGGACATCCGACGGGACGGCGCGCAACCTTTATCAACAACTTTGCCGTCACCGGGCAGTTCTTCAACTTTTCGACTGTAGGCCAATGGATGTGGGATGAAATGTCGATAAGCATTCCTGCGTCGGCAGAAACCTACGCCAAGGTGGCGCTCATTAACCAGGCCGTCCTGGAAGAGACGCAACAGGATGCCAGGCTTGCCGAAGAGGAGTGGAAGCGTGTCCCGCGGAAGAATGGCTTGAGCCAAGTCAGCGCAAGCTCATCCGTTAATATGCGCCCTGCCGGCTCAGGAGTCGACATCCTGGTACGTTATGTCACTCGAGCATCAGACCGCCTCGAGGTGCGCAACCGGTTGTACGAGCGCGTGATCGACGTGCTCCACAAGCCCCAAGTTGTGATTTCTACTATCCAGCCTTCCAAACTGACGGCAGCGGTGTTGGCCACAAGCGATGCTTCGGAACACGATCCGAAAGACAGGCGCGCCCGCATGTATACCTAGGTCGGCAGGGGATCGTCCGCGGCCCCGAAAGATTCCCTCCTCAGCGCCCTGCCAGGACCACAAACGTCGCATCCCTGCTTGTGCATCTGAATGAAGGTTTGTTGAGATCCGATTAGACAATTCTTTTAACGGCATCCTGTCCTTCTGGAAACGTGGAGCCGACGCCTATGGATGACAATGATTTCACTCCATAGCTTTCTCTCGGCCAGAAACGATTGAGCAGCCTCCAGCAAAAATCTGCTGACCGAGAAATCCTTTTAGAACCAACCCCGCATCAGAGCAATGTGTCGGTGTTGTGCCCTTCCATCAGCTCGCTGACCCTCATCGGCCTCGTAGTCCCCGTGGGGTTCCGCAGATCGACCGGTCGACACCCAGGAGGGAGTCGCCTACTACATCCCATCAACAAATCCATGCGTGATCGCACCATCGCGACGATAGGAAACTGCGACTGTCTCCGTTTGCAATCAAACCGGGCCAACCAAGCGTTGCAATAGTGATGGGCGAGGAAATGTAACCATTTTTATGAGAGGCCACAATGTATCAGAGTTTGTTGCAAATCGACACAAGTTCGCGGCAACTGGCGGCGCAAGCGGCCAGGAGGATCGCGGCCAGCATGTTCCTGCTTGCGATTAGCACATTGCTGTTCGTTCCAGCAGCGCAGGCGCAATTTCGCGCATCTATCCAGGGAACCGTAACCGATCCATCCGGCGCGGTCATTCCCGGAGCCTCCCTCACCCTGACCGATCTCGGCACCGCCAAGATTCTTACGACCACCAGCGACGCCAATGGCCTTTACAATTTCAACGCTTTGCCGCCTGATCAATTTTCCCTGGTCGTCAACATGAACGGCTTCAGGCAAAAGGCTCTCGATCATCTTCAATTGATCCCGGAGCAGGCCAACGCGGTCAACGTGCAGTTGGAACTTGGAGACGCCACACAGACCGTTACCGTCTCGGGCGAGGAACAACCCGCACTCGATACCGAGACTGCTTCGATCAGTGGGGTCGTAAGCAGCAACGAGATACAGCACATGCCTTCCTTCGGAAGAGACGTCTTCCAGCTAAGCCAGCTTGCGCCAGGCTCCTTCGGAGATGGATCACAGGCTGCCGGCGGGGGCACCAACAGCCTGCCGGGCTCGCAGATTGGCGGCAGCGGTGCTACAGACGGGATCTTCAAGACCGAGAATGGCCCGCAGATCGTTGCTAACGGCGGACAGAACAACGCCAATGGAGTTTCCATTGACGGCATCAGCACCGCCAGCGCCGTGTGGGGAGGCACCACCGTCATTACGCCGAGTGAAGACTCTGTCGGTGATGTCAAGATAGTTTCCAACAGTTACGATGCGGAGACCGGCCGTTTTAGCGGAGCGCAGATCCAGGTGACATCAAAGGCTGGTACGAATGATTTCCATGGCAGCGCCTTCATCAAAATAGACCGGCCCGGCCTGAACGCCTATCAGCGCTACAACGGCCCCAACTCCGCCGAACCCGGCACGGTAGGAGAACGTGGTCTGCTCCGGGATGAGAGCCGCTTCAACCAGATCGGCGGCAGCCTGGGTGGTCCCATTTGGAAGAATAAGATCTTTGCCTTCTTCTCCTACGAAACCATTCTTAACAACACGTCCAACACTGCAGTCGGTTGGTATGACACAGCTGCGTTCGACAAGCAGGCGCCCAGTGGCAGCATCGCCTCCACGTTTCTCACCTTTCCCGGTGCCGGCGTGAGCGCGCAAGGCCAGATCAACGCGACCTGCGCGAACATAGGCCTGGTGGAAGGCTCTAACTGCGCCACCATCCCAGGCCAGGGCCTCGACATCGGCTCACCACTCAAGACCGGTTTGCACACACAGGATCTTACCTACAAGAGCAGCGGCACTCCAGGAGTTGGTTCTGGTCTCGACGGGATCGCGGATATCGGCGAATACACCACCCTGAACCCAACCCAAATCACGGAGCAGCAATATAACGGACGTCTGGACGCGGATGTGACCAAGAACGACCGCATTACGTTCACTATTTATTGGGTGCCGGTCAGTTCCACCACTTACAACGGGCCGGTGCGTCCTTACAATCTCTACCACCATTCGGCGATCAACGATGCATTCGCCGGCATCTGGAACCACACCTTGTCGCCCAGTTTGCTGAACGAAGCCCGCGTGAATGCCGCAGGCTGGCGTTGGAACGAAATTAATAGCAATCCGCAGGAGCCGTTTGGGCTACCACAGGACAACATCACGGCAATCGGTAACCTGAACTCTTCAGCGCCGGCTACGACCTACTATTTCTTCGGCGCACCGGGACCAAGTGTCTACAATCAATGGACCTATAGTTACCAGGATGTGGCAACCAAGGTAGCCGGCCGACACACGATTAAGTTTGGCGGTGGCGTCACCAGGCTCTACTACCTGAACGAAAATCCGTCTGCAGCCCGTCCACAGTTCACCTTCTACAACGTGTGGGACTTTCTTAATGACGCGCCTGAATTGGAGGTGGGAACGTTCAATCCTCTCACCGGCATTCCGACGCTGAACAGGGAGGATATCCGCACAGACTTGTGGGGATTTTTTGTGCAGGACGACTTTAAACTCCGTCCCAATCTCACCCTTAACCTCGGGCTGCGTTACTCATATTTTGGACCCATCTCTTCCAAGGAAGATAACCTGAACGTAGTGGAGTTGGGCAGGGGCGCCAGTACCTTCACCGATCTGGCAATTCGCAGGGGAGGCAATCTGTATCAAGCCCAAAAGGGAAATTTTGGCCCTCAGATCGGCTTTGCCTGGAGCCCGATGCGCGATCAGGGAAAGCTCGTGCTGCGCGGGGGCTTCGGCATGAACTACAACCAGGAAGAAATCGCCATTGCTGCCAACGGTGGCAACAACCCGCCATCCGTTACCAGCCCAAACTTCAGCAGCGTCTCACCAACACAAATCAATCCCGCCATCCAGTACACCATACCGAGCAACGTGCATTCTCTTTTTGGCTATCCAGCCAACCCGAATACGATCGTGAGCTTCAACGCCAATAACTTGCCGACAACCGGCTCGATCAGCGTTACAGGTTATCCCTCGGCAGTTCCCACCGCCTACGTCTATCACTATTCGTTAGACACGCAGTACGATATGGGCAGGCAGTGGGTGGCGACCCTCGGCTACCAGGGAAGCAGGGGATATCACATCATCCACCAGTACAACGCAAACGTCCTGGGCGCAGTGAACGGACAGGCGCTGAATCCGACCGTCAACAGCGTGGACTTCTATAACAACGAGGGTATCTCGAATTACAGCGCGATGTTAGCGGGCTTGAAACATCAGTTCTCACACTCGTTCCTTCTCGATACCCAGTACACCTGGTCGAAGAGCATGGACGACGGCTCGCAGCCATACTATGAAGATCCATACCCATACAATCCACGCCTCGCCTACGGCCGGTCAGACTACAACGTGGGTCAGGCCTTCAAAATTTACGGCCTGTGGCAACCCGTGCTCTTTCACGGCAACAGCTTGCTCGAGAAGGTTGTTGGTGGCTGGTCGGTCAGCGGCATCTTCAACCTGCACAGCGGATTTCCCTGGACGCCCACCTACAACAACATTGCTAACGGCAGCCTCTATTACCAAGGCAGTGGCTATGGCGTTCTGCGTCCAGCCGCTTACAAAGGAGCCGCCGGCACTAGCCAAGCCAGTAATTCCTTCAAAACGGGCGCTGGCGTCGGAGGTACTTACAACACAAATTATCCGTTGGGTGCTCTCCAATACTTCACCGTTCCGACTTACACGCCCGTCACGGGGCCAATACCAGAAACCTTTGGTCCTCCGCAGAACCCAGGTGTGGCGCGGAATTTCTTAAACGGGCCGAACTACAGAGATGTAGACGCTACTCTTAGCAAAGCATTCGGTATTCCCAAGCTTCCGATACTGGGCGAGGATGCCAAGTTCGAGATTCGGGTCGATACCTTCAACCTCCTCAACAATCTGAACTTCGCCGTCGGCAGCATCAATACCTCGATCAGCAACGATGGTGTTACCAGCAATCCAAACTTTGGTCAGGCCACCGCTGCCTTAGGTTCACGAACAATCGATCTTCAGGCACGCTTTAGCTTCTGACCCTTGACGGGTGCGTCTACCAACGCACCCGTTTCTCTTTCGACATAAAGTCTTGTTCATGCTGCAATCGAAGTGCATTGCTTCACTCGTGGGGACTACCCTACTACTGCTCGCTAGCGTGGCTGGTACTGCTGCCTCGTATGCTCAAGAGCAGGTCCGAATCGATGCGCACGCGGAGACCACACCCTTTCCGCATTTCTGGGAAGAGATGTTTGGCTCCGGCCGCGCTATCCTGACCTTGCGTGAGAGCTATCGAGACGACCTTCGCGCGGTAAAACAAGTAACCGGCTTTAAGTACGTGCGCTTTCATGCCATACTGCACGACGAGGTCGGGGTCTATAACGAAGACCAACACGGCAACCCGGTCTACAACTTTTCCTACGTCGATCAGATCTACGATGGCCTGCTTAAGAACGGGGTTCGTCCGGTTGTCGAGATAAGCTTTATGCCGAAGAAGCTGGCCTTCAATCCAGACGCGCTCCACCCCTTCTGGTACAAGCCAAATGTATCGCCGCCCAAAAGTCTCGAAGCCTGGGATGCTTTGATGACGCACTTCGCGCAACACCTGGTCGAACGTTATGGCATCGACGAAGTTTCGCAATGGTATTTCGAAGTGTGGAATGAGCCGAATATCGACTTCTGGGACGGCATTCCACGCAAGGGATCCTACTTCGAACTCTATGCGCACACTGCGCGCGCTCTCAAAGCAGTGAGCCCGCGTTTGCGCGTGGGTGGCCCGGCAACCGCAGCCGCCTCGTGGGTTGATGATTTTCTCAAGTACGATGCCGCTAACCACGTCCCCGTCGATTTCGTGTCATCGCACGGTTATGCGGATGACACGGTGCAGAACCTCTTCCACAACGACGAAAATATTCCCATGGACGACAGAGTTTGCCGGGCCATCGCCAAAGTGCGCGGGCAGATCAAGGCCTCTGCTACGCCCAACCTGCCCCTGCTCTGGACAGAGTGGAACGTGCAGGGCATGGATGAATCACGGGATACGACCTTTGTCGGGCCCGCTGTTGCTAACACGGTGCGGCAATGCGATGGCAATGTCACCATGATGTCGTTCTGGACGTTTTCTGATGTATTTGAAGAAGGCGGTCCCATCGCAAAGCCATTCGAGGGTCAATTCGGCTTGCGCGCCAAGGGTGGCATCAACAAGCCTAGTTATTACGGCTTTGAGTTGCTGCACGAACTTGGGCGTAGGCGCCTGGCTAATCCGTCAAAGAATGTGATCGTCACTACCTCCGCTGCCGGCGGCTTGGCGATCGCTGCGTGGAATCTAGTCGACCCCGGTCAGCATTCCTCCACGCGGACCATGGATCTTGATTTTCAAGGCGTGCCCGCGAACGCAAGCGTGACGCTGCAGCGGGTCGACGACCAGCACGGCAACGTCTTACCCTGGTACGCCGCGATGGGCAAGCCGCTCGATCCTACTCCAGCCCAGGTGGAACAACTGAATCGCGAAACCGCGCTTCCGGCGCCGGAGCAGAACCACCTTACCGATGGGAAGCTCGAGCTCGAACTGGAACCAAACGCCCTGGTGGTGGTGAAGGTGGATCGTTGACTACTTGGCCGTCCAACCGCCATCGATGAGAACGTCGCTCCCGGTCATGAAGCCGGCGACTTCTGAGCAGAGATAGCATGCCAGGGCGCCGATCTCTTCCACCTTGCCCCATCGTCCCACCGGCACGCTGGCCAGGAAGGCCGCATTTGACTCCGGATTGTTAATGAGAACCGCGTTCATATCCGTGGCAAACGGACCCGGGCTGATGGTGTTGACGGTAATGCCTTCCGCAGCCAATTCCAGCGCCAGGGCCCGCGTAAGCCCGAGCAACGCTGCTTTGGCGGAGGAATAGGGTGTGCGGCCCGGCAGCGAGATGTGACCCATGATGGAGGCCATATTCAGAACTCGGCCATACCCGGTGCCCTTCATCCCCGGAACGAAGGCGCGGCACATAAGAAAAGTAGAAATCAAACTCGAGTCCACGACGCCGCGAAACTCCTCCAGCGAATAATTCACCAGGTCCTTACGGAGATTCGTTCCTGCATTGTTGATCAGGATCTGCGCATGGCCAAAGCGCTCGCGGACGGCTCGCGCCACCGCGGCGACGTCCTCTTCCCGCGTGACGTCGCCAACAAAGAAGGCCGCCGTCCCGCCCCGCTCCGTGATCGCATCGCGCACCGCCTCCAGCCGCTTAACATCGCGCGCCACCAGGGCGACCTGGGCTCCCGCCTCCGATAGCGCCTTGGCCATCGCCTCGCCGAGTCCGCGGCTTGCCCCGGTGATCACGGCCGTCCTGCCAGAAAGATCGATTTTCATAGCCACATCCAAGATCATACCTCTCGCCCTGCATGGGTTCTTGCTGGTACCCTGACCGGGCGGATTTCTCACTGCCAACCGAGGGCCTGGAGATGAAGGCAAGCCGAACACGGTACAGCATTGTTGCGCTGGCAATCGGGCTGGCCATCCTCTCCTATGTGCAGCGGGTGGCTATTTCGCAGGCAGCCGGGCCCATCACCCACGATCTCCACCTCAATAAAGCACAAATGGGTCTGGTCTTCGGCGCCTTTGGCCTCTCCTATGCCCTGTTCGAGATTCCCATTGGCCTGTTGGGCGACAAGATCGGCGTCCGGCGGGTGTTGCTGCAGATCGTCCTCGGCTGGTCGTTTTTTACCGCTCTGACCGGAGCAGCCTGGAGCTTCATCTCTCTCTGGGTCATTCGTTTCCTCTTCGGAGCCGGTGAGGCAGGTTGTTTCCCCATCCTTACGCGCATGCTCAGCATGTGGCTGCCGGCGCGCGAACGCGTTACCGCGCAGGGGATGCTCTGGGCATTCGCACGTTGGGGCGGAGCCTTCACCCCGCCACTTGTGCTGGCCGCGATCGGGCTGATCGGCTGGAGATATTCCTTCGTCGCCTTCGCCGGCCTGGGTTTAGTGTGGTGCGTCATCTTCTGGTTCTGGTTCAAGGACAATCCCAGGCAGCACACATCCGTCAATGATGCCGAAAGGGAACTGCTTGAAACCTCGCGCGTCCTGATGACGCACCATGCCGGGCAGAAGAAATGGTTATCTCTGCTGCTTACGCCTGAAGTGATGATTCTTTGCCTGCAGTACTTTTGTGTTTCCTTTACCTGGTACTTCTATATCACCTGGCTGCCGACATACCTGCGTGAGGGGCGAGGCCAGGACGCAGGTCATGCGGCAGCTCTGTCAGTTTTGCCTCTGCTCTTCGGCGGCTTCGGTGCCATGCTAACCGGCCTCGCTCCGGTGCGCTTGCCGCGCCGCCGCATTGCTTTCTTCGGCCTTCTTGGTACGGCCCTTCTGCTTTTCGTCTTCCTCCACACGCAGACGGTGTTGATTGCCATGCTGTGTATGGGCGCGGCCAGCCTGTGCAGCGACCTCACCATGCCCATCTCGTGGGACGCTTGCGTTGAGATCGGCGGCTCTTACACGGCGACGGTTGCGGCAACGATGAACATGCTGGGCAACTTGGCCGGCTTTGTCATGCCGGTGGTTGGCGGATTTATCCTGCAGAAGACCGCCGGCAATTGGGCGGCTTTGATTCATCTGATGATCGGCTCCAACGTGATTGCGGCTCTATGCTGGCTTTACCTCAACCCTGAGCGGGCTGGGCGGCAGCGGGAACGGGAGCGGGGATTAGAGAGGCTCAATGCCGAGCTCAACGTAGAAGGTGCATCGCTTTGAACAAGAAGCTCTACCTGGCTATTGCATGCAGCGTCCTTGGACTTCTGTTGCTGCTGCCAATTCTCACCTTCGCCCTCTCCGACCTAACAGCAGCGGGGAATTGGCCCATGCCCGGCCGTGACCCTGGGGGCACGCGCTACTCCACGCTGACGCAAATTACTCCAGCCAATGTGAGCCAGCTGAAGGTGGCCTGGGTCTACCACATGAAGCCGGCTGGGGCGGGCAGTCCAGCCCTTCACCCGTCGGAGGACCAGCCGCTGGTGATTGGTTCAACCATGTACGTGGTTACCCCCTACAGCCGGGTGGTCGCGCTCGATTCCGCTACCGGGCGCGAACAATGGCTATTTCAAATTCCCGATGGCGATCAGGCTTCCTCGCGTGGTGCCGCCTACTGGCCGGGTGGAGAGGGCGCGGGGCCTGCCGTCATCTTCGGCACCCGCCGCGGCCGCATGTATTCCATCAGCGCAGCCACCGGCCAGCTTAACCAGGAGTTCGGCGACCACGGCATGGTCGACTTGAAGACGCCGGAGGTGATGACCACCGGCAAAGATAAGAGCTACATCCTCCCCACTCCGCCCACTATCTACAAAAACCTGGTGATCACCGGCTCCGGTCCCGGTGAGGGGCCGGGCGGTTTGAATGGCGGCGTTGGCCCCGCCGGCGATACCCGCGCCTGGGATGCGCGCACCGGCAAGCTGGTGTGGACCTTTCACTCCGTGCCGCGACCGGGGGAAGTGGGCCACGAGACATGGGCCGGCGACAGCTGGAAAGATCGTTCGGGAGTGAACGTGTGGGGTTATATGACCGTTGATGTGGCGCGGGGCATTCTTTATATGCCCTTTGGCGCTCCCAACAATGACCGCGTTGGCGTCGATCGCCCGGGCAATAACCTCTTCTCTACTTCTCTGGTCGCCGTGAACGCAGACACCGGCAAGTTGCTGTGGTACTTTCAGGTGGTTCACCACGACATTTGGGATTTTGACACGGAAACGCCACCAACACTGTTCGACGTAAAGCATGATGGCAAGACCATTCCGGCAGTGGCCACCGTGAACAAGAATGCACTCATGTTCATTCTCAATCGCGTCACTGGCAAGCCCATCTACGGCGTCGAGGAACGCCCTGTTCCCCAGAGCAATGTTCCTGGGGAGCAGACCTCACCCACCCAGCCCTTCCCGGTGGTGACGGAGCCACTTTCGCAAAACACGCTCAGCCGCGACAACCTGTACCACGACACGCCTGAGCACAAGGCGTGGTGTGAGCAATATGTCGACAGCAACAACATGCTGCTGGGGGAGGTGCCGTACACGCCGACCGCGCTCGACCGGTACACGGTTGGGTTGCCGGGCACCCAGGGTGGTGTCAACTATTATGGCGGGGCTTTCGATCCCAGGTTGGGTTTATTTGTCGTCAATGTGAACAACCTGGCCCAACCGATGCGCATAGTACGTAACCCAGACGGTAGCTATTCCAATTCAGGGCCGCTCACCGGTCTGGTTCGATTCTGGAATCCCAGCGACCATCTGCCCTGCACGCCAACGCCGTGGGGTCAGTTAGTCGCCGTCAATGTCAATACCGGCAAGGTCGCCTGGCGATCGACGCTGGGCGTGACCGACAGTCTGCCTATAGGCAAGCAGAATACAGGCCGGCCCGGCCTTGGTGGCGCGATCGTCACCGCCAGCGGCTTGACGTTTATTGGCGCTACCGATGATGCTCGTTTCCGCGCTTTCGACACCAAGACCGGTAAGGAGCTTTGGACGGTCAAACTTCCCGCTTCGGCCGAGTCCACGCCTATCACTTACGCGGACGCGAAAGGCCAGCAGTATATCGCCGTAGTGGCTACCGGCGGTGGGCTCATCGGTGCTGCGCTGGCCGGCGACTCTCTGGTGGTCTTCAGCTTAACGGGTGAGAGCACCAGCACGTTGACCGAATCACTGCCCAAACCACAGACCGGTTTGCAGAGCAGCTCGCCGGCAGTGAACGCCGTTGCCTCTGCGCCTTCCACGCAAACTCATTTGCCATCCGGACCGGGGCATGATCTTACTGTGAGAGTTTGTTCCGGCTGCCACTCACCAGATGTAGCCGCCAACCAGCACCTGAGCGCGCAGGAATGGAATAGCCTAGTGCAATCGATGGCGGCACGTGGAGCCGTCGCCACCGACGATGAATTCGATGAGATCACGGACTACTTAGCCAAGTCGTTCCCACGCAGCGCACCGCCTCCGCAATAAGTTAAATCACCTACTCCAAAAGTGCCGACGCCCGCGGGGGAGCAGTTCCGCGATTGGTGTTGACCAGACCCGGATTTCCTGTAGATGTTGTTGGAACTACCGAGCTGCATGCGACTTTCCGCGAAGAAAGTCGCACATCATTGTTCTCGGCCAGTGCTGCGCTGCAGGAAATCCGGGGGAGCAGCAGGCTCTGTTGTGGTTTTCTTCCAAGGAAAACCACACCGCGCGATCTTGATCAGGCCTCCGTAATTGCGAAACTGCTAGTTCCGCGGGCGTTTAGCGCTCCATTCATAGGGCTTTGGTTTTTGGGAAGACTTTTTATAAATAGGTCACTTGATGGTAAACAAACATTAAAAATCCCTAATAAAAACAATATGTTCAAAAAATATCTTGACAATGGTCTTATAGCGCGGATAGATTGGTGACGGGCACCTCTAACTCAGGAGACTACTTATATGCGTAAACTAATAGTGGCCATACTCTCTCTGTCCTCTTTTATGCTTCACGCTCAGGCAAACACGCCTGCCCAAACCCAGGTCGCCTCCAATGGATCTGAGCCGCAAGTCAAGCGTATTTCGACCGGAGTAACCGCTCCCAAGTTGATCTACAAAGTTAATGTCGTAGCCGATCCAGACGGAGCCGGTCGTCTGGTCAATGATGACACCAAGGTTGTTGTGGGAATGATCGTCGATAAGACTGGCAAGCCATCTGACCTGAAGATCATCCAGTCGGCTGGTCCGGGAGTGGACGCGAGCGTCCTCGCTGCCGTGAGCCAGTACCGCTTCACGCCTGGCATGGTAAGCAACCAACCCATTGCCACCCCTCTCAACCTGGAAGTAGTGATCTCCAATACATATCGGTAAGTCGCTTCCGCGAGGGCAGCGGCAAACAAAACGGGCGGATCTAAAAAACTCCGCCCGTTTGCTTCTTGTCCCACCACGATACTTTCCGCAACATCGCCATCTTGCTCTTCCGGCTTTCCCGTGTAATAGCAACGCAGCTGCGTTTCCCTTTCCCTAGAATCCGCCTAAGCTTTGCCTCCCGGCACCCGGCCCCGCCTTGCTAAAAAGCAGAATGCTATCATGCGTTGCTTGGACCAAATTTCCTAGGATGTGCACGACTACCGCCTGCGGTATACATCTATGAGAAGCTGGTCTGGTTGCGGGCGCGTCGTAAATGAAGCGATCTCTTCGAAAATCGGCGACCATGCTCATGGCGTTGCTGGGGGGAGCAATTGCCTGCGCCCAAAGAGCGCCGGTCTCTCCGCAGCAGCCCTGGCACGGCACCACGAATTTGCCTTCGCCCCCGCCGCGATCTGCGCCGGCCTTCGTTCCCGATCCAACCAAAATTTATACTCTGCCTGAATTGGTCAACCTCGCCGAGCAGAACAACCCGGACACCCGGGTGGCGTGGGAAAACGCCAAGGCGCGCGCCGCCGACCTGGGAATCAGCAAGGCAAGTCTCTACCCAACTGTGGCCGCGCTGGCAGTTGGCGCAGGCTGTGCGCGACAACCTCTTCTTTGCGCCGAACTATTACCGCCAGACGGTAGGCACTTTTTCTCCTGCGTTAGAGGTCGACTACATCATCTTCGACTTCGGCAGGCGCATGCAGGAGATCGCCGTCAGCCGGGCCAATCTGTTGGCCGCCAATTTCGTCTTCAACGACACGCATCGCAAGGTTATCTTCCAGGTGATGGCGGCGTATTATCACGTGCTCGACACCAAAGGGCAGGAGGATGTGGCGGAAGCCAACCTCAAGAATGCGCAGACCGACCAGCAGGCCGCGGAAGCGCGTCTCGAGCTCGGCCTGGCAACGCTGCCCGACGTGCTTGAAGCCCGCAGCGCTGCTGCTCAGGCCGACTACGATTTGCAGGCGGCGATCGGGGCATCGGAGATCGCGCACGGTGATCTCACCACGGCTCTTGGCGTTTCGCCGGTTAACCCGTTGCAGGTCGAGAGTATCCAGTCGTTAACCATTCCCCAGGACTTGACGGTTACGGTTGAGGCATCCATCGACAAGGCACTTGCCCAGCGGCCCGACCTTATGCAGCGGGTCGCCGAGCTTCGCGCCGCTCACGCAGAAGTAAAAGCGGCCAAAACGGCGTACCTGCCGACCTTAACCATTGGTGGCACAGCCGGCCTGGCCAAGAACTACTCCGAACAGTATCAGTATCCGGGTTCTTATTCCGCCAATCAGGAGTTCTGGAATGCGCACCTTAGTCTGACCTGGACACTCTTTGACGGATTCGCACGCGAACAGCGGCTCGCCCGCGCGAAGGCGGAGCAGAAGCAGGCCGCCGCTGACATTCGATGCGATGCGCGATCAGGTGGAGAACCAGGTCTGGTCGGCGTACTCCACCGCGCGCACTGCGCTCCGCCAGCAGAAGGCGGCCGCGGCATTGCTGGAAGCGGCCTCTTCGTCCTACGAGGCGGCGCTGCAGTCCTACAATTTCGGAGTGCGCAGCCAGATCGATGTGGTCTCAGCCCAGCGCGCTCTTGCTGCCGCGCGCACCTCCGATGTGACCGCGCGCACGCAACTGCTGACTGGGATCGCTGCGTTAGCTTTCCAGACCGGCGACCTGCTGCATACGAAAGGGCCGTAAACCAATGCCGCCAAATAAATGGATGGAAAAATTGACGGGAAATTCGCAGGGGCCGCTGGGCCGAGCCTTTAAGCGGACCGCTGTTGTCGGAGCATCATTCGCTCCTGCGCTGTTGGCCGCCGGATGTTCGCGCGCTCCCTCATTCAATATCCTGGGATCGTTTTTCCCCGCATGGATCGGCTGCGGTGTGATCGGCATCCTGCTCGCCGTTGCCGTTCGCTTATTCTTTGTGCACATCAAGCTTGAGGATAAGCTGCTGTGGCCGCTCATCCTGGTGTATCCCTGCTTGACGTTGTTTTTCACCTTTACTCTCTGGCTACTGTTTTTCAGTTAATCCGGAAGGAGAAGCGATGCCCGAAAACGACACAGATGCGCAGCGACAGCGTCTCGGCATTATTGTCAGCATTCTCATCATCGCCGCCGCCGTGATTACCGGTGCGTTGGTGATCATCCTCACCAACAACCACCCGCGTACCGATGATGCAGAGGTATTTGCCAACTTCATCGGCATTGCTCCCCAGGTGGACGGCCCCATCACCGAGCTTGCGGTCGAGGACAACCAATTTCGCAAACAGGGAGAGCTGCTGTTTCAAATAGACCCGCGGCCATACGAATATACCCTGGAAAAGGCAAGGTCTGACCTGAATACGCTGGAGGGTCAGATCGTTGACCAGCGAAGGACGATCGCCTCCCAGGTGAGTGCTGTAGGTGCGGCCCAGGCCAATACCGATAGCGCTGCCGCGAACGTGGATCGCGCCGCAGCCGCGGTGAATGAAGCCAAGGCAAATGTGGCGGCTGCGCAGGCGGCCCTCGACAGCGCCAATGCCGAACTGGCCTACCAGACCAATAACTTTCATCGCATTGAGCCACTGCTGGCCAAGCAATTCGTTACCGTAGACCAGGTGGACCAGGTGAGAACCGCGGTGACCGCAAGGCAACAGGCGGTGCAGCAACTGCGCTCGCAACTGCTTTTAGCTGAGGCGCAGGTGGTATCCGCGCAGGCCCAATACCAGCAGACAAAGGCCGCGATGGAGCAAAGCCACGCACAACTCGACCAATCGCAGCACAGCGTGCTTACGCTCGATCCGCTCACCGCCCAGCGCGAGGGGCGAGCCTCGGCCATTCGCACGGCGGAGTACAACCTGAACAACTGCAGGGTCTATGCGCCGTTCGATGCACGCGTGACCAACCTGACCATCTCGCAAGGCGCCTACGCTCACACCGGCCAGCAGGTTTTTACGCTGATCGATACCCGCGTCTGGTGGGCAGTGGCAAACTTCCGCGAAACCCAATTGCACCACATCCACCCCGGCATGCATGCCGATGTTTATGTGCTCTCGCGGCCTCAGGTGAAGTATGACGGCGTTGTCGACAGTGTCGGCTTTGGCGTGCGGCCCGACAGCACACTGGTGGGGACCTTTACCCAAACTGGGTTGCCGGACGTACAGCGCTCGTTGAACTGGGTTCACCTGGCCACGCGCTACCCGGTTCGTGTCCGCATCCTCGCTCCGGAGACGGAGCCTTTCCGCCTGAGTGAGTCTGCCGTCGTGGTCATCCGTGGAGATCAGAAATAGCCATGGCGGCCCAAGGCAAAGCGCTGCCTAACGCCATCGATGAGGCAGGGAAATGGTTTTGGAATTTCCTGAAGAATGAGCTCTCCCCTTATCCGGGAAGGGCCTGGGTCGTAGCCCGCGTCACCATCTCCGCGACCCTCGTGATGGTGCTGGTCATGACGTTCCAGATTCCCAACGGCTTTCTCGGCAGCAATTTTTACCCTATTCCTAAGCCGGGAAAATCCCACCGCCACGTTCGTTGCCGGCCTGCGGACAATTGCGGCTTTCCTATTGGCCACCACCTATACCTTGCTCGGCGCCGCAATGTTCGTCACCGAACCGCTGACCCACTTCCTGGGGGTTGCCTTCAGTCTCTTCGTATCCTTTTTCTTGATAAGCATCACTAACGATTACGGAACGGCGGTGGCCTTTGGCTTCACCATTGCCGCCGCCATTCCGTTCTGGGATCGAGTCACGATCAACGTAAACGACCGGGTCGAGGACACACTATGGCTGGGGGGTGTGGTCGCCATGGGTGTGGTGGTGACGATCGTCGTTGAGTATGTTTTCCGCAGGGTTCATCCCGCCACTGATCTTACCGAAGGCATCGAGCACCGCTTACAGACCGTGGAGAGTGTCCTACGCTGCGCGGCGGCAGAGCGGCCTCTTGATAGTGTGTCGGAGAAAGCGCTTTCGCTTTATTCGAGCGTCGGTACGTCGAGGTTGCGCAGGCTCATCCTTCGATCGCAATACAGCTCGCACTTCAAGGCGCAGATGGGCACGGCGGTCGCCCTGTTGGGGCAATTGGTAGACGTCGTCGCCAATTTCCAGCTCGCTCTCACCGAGCGCGCGAAGCCGACGGAAGCCGACAAGGCCCGCTGCCAGCGCCTGGCAGACGAGGTTGAAATACTCGGCAAAGATCTGGTGCTGAAGCGGCTGCCCGAAAAGATTCGGCGGCCGTCGCAAGAGGAGCCGTCGAACCTACCCTTCTTGTCCACCATGGAAAGGATCGTGGCGCTTATTCCGGAAGCATTTTCGGGGTCTACCGCTGTGAGCGAGTTCATTCCAGCGCCTTTGGACGAAGAGCAACCCACGCACTTCTTCGCTCCGGATGCGTTCTCTAACCCCGCCCACATACAATTCGCCTTGCGCGGCGGGCTCGCAGTCTTTGGCGGGTTACGTCATATACACGGCGATCGACTGGCCGGGGCTCAGCACTTCCATATCGACTTGTATCATCACCGCGCTTTCCACGATCGGCTCATCGCGGCAGAAGCAATTCCTGCGGCTCGGCGGGGCCATCATCGGCGGTTTTATCTTTGGCATGGGAGCGCAGGTTTTTGTGCTGCCATACCTCGACTCGATTACCGGTTTCACTCTCTTGTTTATGTTCGTCACCGCGATCTCCTCCTGGATTGCGACCTCTTCTCCAAGGCTTTCCTATCTTGGCGTGCAGCTCGCCCTGGCCTTTTACCTGATTAATCTGCAGGAGTTCACCATCCAGACTTCGCTCGCCATTGCCCGCGACCGTGTCTGCGGGGTTCTGCTTGGTTTGATGTCGATGTGGCTTATCTACGATCGCTTGTGGATGAAGAATGCCGTAGACGAAATGCAGACTGTTTTTGCCCACAATCTCGAGATGTTTGCCGAGCTGGCCGAGCAGTTGCTGGAGAAGGACCAGATCAAAGGAATCAGGCGGATTCGCCAGTTGCGCGATCAGCTCAACGCCGGTTTTGCGGCAGTGACGGCGCAAGCCGATGCGGTTCTGTTCGAGTTTGGGCCCTCGCGCCAGCAAAAGCTGCAGATTCGCGAGGACATCCGGCGATGGCAGCCTTCCATCCGCACGCTGCTGCAGGTGCAAGTCGCCTCTGCGCAATACCTCTTTAACAAACCGCTCAGCAATTTGCCCGAGCCCATTGACCAGGCTGGTGTCGCGTTCGAAAAGGACATTGCCAAGGTAATGCACGCCATGGCCAGTGAATTGAAGGGGAAGCCTGTCGAGGGTGTCCCAGATATCCGGCTATCTGCGGCCCACATGCGGCAGGCAGTCGAGCAGTACTATGGCAACCTCGGCGTTCCAGTCCCTGATGCGGATTCCGACGTGGCGGGACTGGCCGATAGTCTGGCAACGATCCTTGCCCCACTCTATGAGGACATCCGCGCAACCTACGCGGCCCAGAACCAAGCGCTGGGGGCCAGGGTTCAGCTTCGGCCCGGCCACGCTTGATCCTACGTCTTGTTCGGAGCCGAAATGAACAACGGATCGTTTGTTACAAGCGAAATGTGCTTCAGACGGCGCCACTCGTCGATCGCTGTTGTCGAGCCTCAGTGGTCGAAAAGCTGCGAGCAGCACGGGTAAGATAAGCACCGCCGAGGTCCTTCGACTCCGCGCCACAAGCGCTGTGTCACGCGACAAATCTGTGAGGCGCTCCGCTCAGGATGACGATTTGTGGGAGTTTTGACAAAAAACATCCTAAACGAGTTAGCGCTCTGGGCGTAGCCCCACGACCGCATTTCTTGAATCCGCGCAAATCGGGGTTTGGATCGCAAAAGCATGCAACCGGATCTATCTGCTCCTGCTATGACACACCCTCCTTCGGGACAGATCGCGCAACTCCGCGATAGCTGATTTGTTTCTCACGAGTGCAGTCCAAATCGGCCGATCGGAGCAAGGATCCCACTAGACACCCCCGCGCAGGGCACGGAAGGGTGTGTGGATCAGAATGGCCAGATCCATAAAGAAGGTGCGGTTCTGGATATAGCTGAGGTCGTACTGAATATTCTCGTGGATGGGAAAGGCCCGATCGGCGCTCAGTTGCCAGAGGCCGGTAATTCCGGGGATCACTTGAAGCCGTTGCCGTTGCCGGGAATTATAGCGGCGCACAATGAAGGGCATCTCCGGACGCGGTCCAACCAGCGACATACTCCCCAGCAAAACGTTGATCAGTTGCGGCAGTTCATCCAGACTGGTCCGCCTCAGAAACCTTCCGATCGCGGTGAGTCGGGTGTCGCACGATTGGGTCGGAGACAAATCATATCTCGGCGCAGTGGTATGCATGGAGCGGAACTTGTACATGTCGAAGAGCTCTCCATTGCGGCCTACCCTCTTCTGAACGAAAAATATGGGTCCGGACGAGTCCAGCCATATCAGCATCGCAATCAGAAAAAGGACAGGAGCCAGGAGCAGGATAAGAAGAGACGACACCATCACGTCTACCATTCGCTTAACGACCGCGTAGTGAAAGGGTGCGATCGATTCCGTCCACGGCATTTCCTCCAGTGCCGCATCGATAAGGAACACGGTTTCCAGTCCGGCCTGCCTCGCAGCCTCCGTGGCAGCGGCCAACTTTTCGGCGGAAAGGTTGGAGACGGCCACAATCAGCAGCGTGCACCGGCAGGATTTGAGCAGTGCCGCAGTCACCGGGCCACTGTCCACCGGCAGCGAAAGACCGCGACGATAACCCATCTCGAAGATGCGCTTTCCGGTTGTTGCGAGTTCATCATCTATCACAGTCACTGGACGTAGTCCCAGCCGAGGTAAGTTAAGAAGGTTTGAGACCATGCGTGTTGCAGCGTCTCCTGCTCCGTAAACAACTACGCGGTCGACGCCCTGCTCTCTGACGTATAGGTCGCACATGATCGCGAAAAGAGTCTGCTTCTCGACGATCAGGAGCAGCGGAAGCAAGATAAGAGCAACAAACAATGCTGCCGATGGAACGTTCAGATGTAAAAGGATGCTGCATAACAGCGGGGGCAGCAGGGCCCGGGTGGGGATGCGAAGTGCGTGTTCCGTCGCCCGAATCTGGGGCAGGCTGCCGCCTCCGCGATAAGCGCCATCTCTTTCGAGCAAAAGCACCATCATCAGACCGGCCACGACGCTGACCGAATATTGCGTCGGGCGGCCCAGGTGCAGCGACGGATAAAGGAAACAGACTGCAAATACTCCCCCGGCGCAGGCAAGAAAATCTGCCAATACTTCCGTGACGCTTATCACTCTTTGGAAGAGTGCTTTGGAGACAAGCTGCCGTTCCCCACGGGAGAGGGCGAGAAGCTCTGCATAGAGGCCCGATGCGAACGATCTATGGCCTGGTGCATAGGGTGCGGCCATGTTCACCCCTCGGCGCGGGAGCCCTGGGCCGCCGCGTGGAGCGAAGCGGAGAACCGGGCGTTGTGAGGCAGCGCAGCGGACGCGATGAGCCCGCGATAGAGGCCCAGGTACTGGCTGGCAAGAAGCGAAGAGGAAAACTGCGGAAGCGAGATCGGTGCTTTCGCGGGTTGCTGAAGCGTGGTGACAATCGCTTCTGCAAGCACCTCCACTGCGTCTCCACGCAAGGCTACGAAGCAGCAGTGATCGCCACCCACTTCGCGAAAGGCCGGTATGTCGGAGCAAACAACCCGGCAGCCCGCGAGTAGCCCCTCAGCGACCGGCAGACCAAAGCCCTCGGTTACAGAAGGAGTGATCAGCGCTTCGCACCGCCCATAGCACCACTGCAACTCGGGCTCCGATAGCCCTTCAAGAAAGTGAACTCGCTCGCCCAGGCGGAGATCAGAGACCAAGCGATGGATACGGCGGCTCTCAGGCCCGGAAATGCCGATAATCACCAGTTTCGTTTCGCGATCGATCTCTTTTCGCCGTAACAAGCGATCGAAGGTCCGGAGCAGCAGTGGAATATTCTTGTTGCGGCGGTGCTGCGCAACACACAGAAGGAATGGCTCACCGAGCCAGCCGGGGATTGGCGACTCCATGGCACAGAGCGGCTCCGGCTCGACGCAGTTGTAGATGCGGGTGGCTTTTCGCCACGTGGCGGCAGGCGCATACCGCCTTAACAGAACGTCGGTAATTTCCGAGACACAGGCAATCGAATCAACATTGCGCAAGCATTGCTGCAGAACCAGCCGATTGAAAATGCACTTTGGGAAGCCAAAGTTTTGCGGAATCTCATAGGGGTACAAGTCATGCAGCGTCACTACCGTTGGACAGTCAAAGGACGCGCCATCCACGGGCATGGGGAAGGTTAGATGAACAATGTCAGCCCGCACACGAGCAGCCAGCGCCGGTAGCTCGCGGTAGTACCACACGTTCCGGCTGAGCGAGTTCTGCTCCATGTCAGCGATGTGGACAGTCAGCCGCGGGTTGGGATCAAGGTCCTCGACCAGCGCGCGCTGCCACGGCGCCACCACAACGTGCACAGCGGAAATCTCCTGCAGCTGCAAGAGGCATCGCACGACATTAAAGGCGTGGCGCTGCAACCCGGATATTTGCGAGGCGAAGGAAGCGGCAGCGATGAGAATATTCATGGTTTAGATACCTCCTGAATCGGGTAGAGGGTGGCAGTGGCGCACACAGAGCACGGGGGCAGATATATCAAGGGCGCGACTGCGCCGGAATTCGTCAGGTGGTTTTTCATGCGACGCCTCGGCGTTCAACGATCGAACGCGTTCGCTTGCGCACCGTCAGGAGGACTTCGGCCGCAAACATTTTGCCTGGATTCCCGGGATCGATCGTCGACCAGCGATCTCGCATCAGGATCACAGCCGCCGTAGTGGCGAAGACGAAGAACGTCAGCGCCAGGGTGAGCAACAATCGAGGAGGAAAGGACTTCTTCTCGGGTACTCCGGGAGAGTCAATCACACTGACCACCGGGACATCCTTGGCCTCGTCGATCCGGGCCATCTCGTACTGCTGCGTGAGCAGCTCGTAGACCGTCTCCTGGACGCGCACCCGGCGGTAAAGATCGGCGTAGGGAACGGCGAGCCGTGGGAGCTGCCTTAATGGCGGATAAAGCTCGCCCTTGTCCTCAACATCAGATTTCGCACCACCGCCGCCATCGGCGCCGGAAGTAAGAGGGGCAGACGACCCCGTCATTTTTTCCAGTTCGCGTTGCAGACTCGCGATGCGCGCTTCTGTCTCGTGGACGCGCACATTTCCGTCACCATAAATTTGGCGCAAGGACTCAAGCCCGGACTGTGCGACCAGAAGCTCTCCCTGTACGCGTGCGCCCGCATCGACCATCGCATGGGTCTGCTCCTTGATATCGATGGTGCTGTTCCTGCTTGAGAATTCGCTCAGAGCAAGCTGTGCGCGTTCGAGGTCCGCCGTAACGGAATGCAGGCGCCCCTCGATGAAGACACGCTCCCGGTGAGCAGAGGAGGTGCTGGTCTGGGTAACCAGCTTGTTCAGTTCGTCGAGGTATGCCTGGGCCATATCGCGAGCCCGCACAGGATCTTCATCCTCCACCTCAACCGTGATGACTCCACTCTTCTTGTCCTCTGTGACCGTCGTACGGCGGGCAAGGTGCTTGGCCGTATCGACACGATAACGGTTGCGATACAGGTGTTGCAGTTGGAAGCGATCGATGAGATGGCCGCTTACGGTTCCACTGTGCAGCAGGTTGATGAAGAGTGCGGTCGAGGTGTGTGTGCCCAGCAAACCGCTGGCAAGGGTGCCCAACCCGCCGAGCGATGAGGAGCGGGCCAGTGCGGCGAGCATCATCGCTCCCGAACTCTGTTGATCGGGCGGCATAATGCTGCCGCTGGACTTGTAGCGTTTGGGAATGAGGAACGCGAGGCAGAGGCTCACAAGAAACGCGATCGCGGTCACGCGCGCGAGCAGCCGGCGATGTTTCCAAAGCAGCATGGCACGGACGCCCCAGTGCTCGGGCGTTTGCACATCGTGCTCGAGAGCGGCGACGATGGATTCCGGCATCATGGTCGTAAAATTGCGCTGATTCGACATGTTTACCTACAGGTTTGCCACCGCGGCAGTGATGGCAATGGACGAGGCAATCTGCGCCGTGGTTAACAGATTTCTCCACAGCAGCGAGGAGCCGATGATCTTCTGAGGAACAACCACAACATCGCCCGGATTGAGTTTTGTGGAGAGCACTTTGGGGTCGAAAAACTCTCCCGATCGACGGCCGACCACCGAGCCATTGGCGCGAATGATGAAGATCTCTTTGCGATTCGCAGTTGAGTTTGTTCCTCCCGCGTGACTCAGATACCAGCCCGCTGTCTGGCCTGGTGCAAAGGTCAGGGCGGTCGCGTTGTAGACCTGCCCAGTCACGAGTACAAAGCCAGGCTGCTTGGGAATCGTAAGCACGTCGCCCCGGCGCAGTTCGATATCCTCCGGCGTGTTGGCCCAGCTGTCGATATCGGCGGTTATGTGGATCACCATTCGGCCGGTTGGCGGATGGTTCTTCAGGTCTTGCAACGTTTCCTGCTGTTGGGCCTTGATCAGCTGCAATGTGGCAGCACCGTCACCGCTTGCCAGGTTGGGTGAGAGGCGCGCGGCCGCCGAGTTGGTCTCGATCTGGCGGATGAGTTCCTCCCGGCTCTTCTGTTCGAGCTCACGCACTTGTATCCGGATCAACACCGCGCCCATGGGATACGCCGTGGAAAGAAGCCCTCCAGCCCGGCGCAAGACGGAGCTGAGGCGTTCGCCATCATGAAAGCCGTAGTTACCTGGAAACCTGACTTGGCCGTCGATGGTTATTGACTCGCCTATGTCGTTCCATCCCGTGATCTGATGAATGGTGAGGGTGTCGCCGGGTTTGAGCGGAATGTCCGCATTCGGGTCCCTTCCGGCGACAACGGCCCCGATAGGCACCGTGGCGAGACTCTCTACGATCCGATTGCCATCGTTCACGTCATAGCTCGTCAGGTCGGCTTTTTCCAGCAGAGCGTCGCGTTTGAATCCTCCCGCCATGCGCACCAGCTGGGCTGCCGTCATGCCTTTTGATAAGGGATATATGCCTGGACGCAATACTTCGCCGAGAATCGTGGCTTTAGGCGCATCCACCTCGTAGCGCCCGAAAATGCGAATGGTATCGAATGGCTGAAGCGCCAGGTTCCCATTGCCGATCAACACCTCGGGCACGTCAAAGTCGATGGTCTCGGCGTGAAGATCCGGGGGGACCAGACGGACAATCTCTCCATGAGCGGCGGGCTCGGGTAGTATGTCCCGATAGCTGTGCAGCACATCGCCGAGGCGCATGCCATCCATGTAGGGCAGCCGGCCCGGACGCGCGACATGGCCCTCCAGGTAGACGACCCGCTCGCTATAGGGCAGGATTGGTTCGACGCGAATACGATCTCCATCCTGTACCTTGAACGCATCGATCGCATTTCGATCAGCCTGCGGACTTTGATCGCCGGCAAGATTCAGCGTGATCGTCTCGCGCTGGCGGTTGGCATCGATGCGCTCGACGACGATGTGGCCGAGCGAAGCTACAACCGTGTAGCCGCCACCGTCATTGAGGAGTACAGCCAACGATGTTTCGCCGGCCTTCACCTCGTAAATCGCCGGCCGCTTGACCGCACCGTAGACCGCTACCTGAGGACCTGCAGGCGGGACTAGCAGCGTGTCTCCGCTTTCAAAACGGGAGCTTCCATTGCGAACGCCGTGGAGCAGGAAGTCGTAAAGATCGACCTCCTCCACCAGCTGCTGCCCACGAAAGTGGCGCAACGTGCGCAACGAACCGGCCGCAGTGGGACCACCGGCGGCGTACAGCGCGCTCAGCGGAGTTGCCAGCGAACTGATGTCGTAACCGCCGGGACGCTGCACGTCGCCGACTACATAGACACGCACCGATCGCAGGTGCGAGACCGTGACCACAACCTGTGCATTACGATACTGCTGTTTGAGCGCGCTTCCGATCAGGCTCTGTGCCCGCTCCAGAGGCAGACCCGCAACTTGCACGGAACCCGCTTCGGGCAACAGGACACGGCCGTTACGGTCTACCACGCGGGTGACGCCCACGGTCACGCTGCCCCACATGTCGATAGTGAGCGTGTCCCCCGGACCGATCACATAGTCCGGTCCGATAGGGATGTCCAGCGGAGTGTCGCGGGCCGATACGCCGCGCGCGGTAACCAGATCGCGGTTCAAGAAAACTTCCGAGCCGAAGCGCTTGAGATGCGCCGTCTGGTCGGGGACTTGCGTGTAAAGATCGCGCATCGATCGCAGATTGTAGGGTGCGGGCAGGCGAAGCACCTTGGGCAGATCGGTCGATGAGTTTACCTCTTCGCGGTCTCTTTTTTCTGCAGGATTCTGGCGTTCGCCGGCTGAACTCATCGAGCGAGTTGTTGTTCCCGGCTGACCGCTCGCCTCCAGGCGCGACTGGCCCGTGTCGAGGCCCGGATTCAGGCCTGATTCCGCTGGGAGCCTTGGTGTATTTGTGGCGCCAGTCTGCGTGAGAGCGCGCTGCGCTGCGCCAGTCTCGTCAATCGCACCACCTACGCCGGGTGCTGCGGTCTGGAGATCGTCGTCGGAGACATATCCGCGCGCGCGGAGATAGCTGGTGATGTTTGCACGCAGGCCGGCGTTGCCGGAAATCTGGTCATAGAGCATCTCGTCGGAGATGTCGTTGGCGTCGATCTGCATGCCCTGCTCCTGCATGCGATCAGCCACTTGGGATTTAAGCTCCAACACCAGGTCGGGGTTCTGCTGCAGAATGTCGATGATCTGGCTGGAAGAGAGACTGAACGAAGTTGGGTTGCCGGCGTTTGTAGAGCTGTTCGAGTCGGCGTTTTTATCGCTGCCGGCAGTCGTTGTGGTCGCCGTGCTGCTGTCCGCGCTCGCTGTGGACTGCACAGGGCTCTGAGCCGGAAGAGGCGAAAGCGGCGTCTGCCCGTTTGCGGTGGCCCCGCCGGCGAAAACGAACGACAGCACCGATGCCGCAACGAAGGCCGCAATGCGCGGCCGCACAAGGTGGCTTGGGGTCACGTTGAGTGCATCGGGAAGAGTGGAAGATTGCGACATGGGCATTTCTTTCTACAACTTGAACCTAAGGAACCTGGCCAGCAGGCGTGTCATGGGTTCGTCAGTGAATTGTCATTCCTTTGTTGATCGCCCAAAAGAGCTGGGCAATCAGGAATGGTTGATTGAAGAGCGAGAAGTATCGAGCGGGGTCTTGCTCCGGCCACGCGACTCCATGTACTGCCGCCAACGAAGCAACTCCCATAGATAGCGAGCTCCCTCCACCACGTGAAAGCGCAGGCGGAAACAAACGAAACGAAACTGTACCCGGTATCGGCGGAGGCGCATGGGAAAGGTATCGTCCGCGGTTGCGGGCGAGACAGCAGGCGGCAAGCGAAGAGGCAAAAGCACCCGCCGCAGTGGGCGCTTAGCCGGAAGGCCTACGAGTGCAAGCTCCCTTTGCAGCAGCAGGTACAACTTGCTGCCGGGAAAGCTCGAGAAAACAGAGCGCCCACCGTACAGGTCTATCCAAAGCCGCGCAGAATCCGGGAGCCGGTCGACGGTCCAGCGGGTAAGCGAAGCTGGAGCGAATTCTCCCATCACGTGAGTGATCAACAGCGTAACCACACCAAGTGCCAGGCTCGCCCTCGGATTCATCTCGGCAAGAGACTCAAGTTCGCTCCAAAAGGCATTATTTTCGCGATGGGCGAGTACATGGCGGCGAAACTCGAGCAAGTGCGCTGTGCGCGAGAAGTCGCTGCATATGTGCTTGAACAGGTGCAGTCCCTGTCCCAGAAGAAGGTCGGGCGGTGAAAGCGCCGGCATGCAGATACCATGGAAACGACGCTTCACGGTGCGAGCCAGTAATGATGAGTCACCGTTGGTATTGGTTTCCACGTGCAACTCGACGCAGCGGTGAGGCACATTCTTGTACAAATCTTTCAAAGAAGCTTGAGGGATCTGGTCCGTTTTGAACTCCCAAGTGCTGCCGCTGACCAGGTGCAGGCGATAGCCTCTACGTTCAAGCACCTGCCGCGCTTGGGAGACGCTGTTCTCCGCCACCAGAAAATCAAGGTCAAGCTGCGATCGCAACTGCAGCTTTGGTACCGAATGCGGCCAGAGCGAAAATCCCTTTAACACGGCATAGGAAAGGTTGGCGCTCTGAAATTCACGCTGGATCTCAATCGATTCGTCGACCATGCCGCGAAGCCGCTCAGTATTGTCGATCAAGTTCTGCTGCAGGCGGGCCATCACCGCTCGCGGCAACAGGTCATTTAGTTGCAACTCAAGCACTCGATCGAGAAAATACAACGCCAGGCCACTGGTATCCAGCCAGCGCAGCAGTTGTTGCCATTCGTTGTCCGACAGATGCCACAGGCGCGCGTATTGCTCGGGCAGAGGGTCGCAGAAGATCAGCAGCACGGCCTCGCGCGCTTGCAGTTTCTTGGCCAGGGGTTTGGGCGACGTTCTCGTATGCAGTATGGACATGAAAACCGACCTGAGTGCGCCTCGGGATCGCCAACTCTGCAAGCGGATAGCAACTGGCCCGGAGGAGGTTAACTGTCCTGACTTTAGCCGGATCTCGATTAAGGAATGTCATGTCACCGTAAGGCGATTGTCATTTCCTTGTCGCCGCAGCGATTCCGCTCCAAATCCTTAATGGACTGCGCGGAAAGCGGATACAAGCCTCGGAACCTGGTTGTGTTTTGCGAATGACAATGAATTGACAAAATGCAGACCATCCCGAGACACATCGGACAGCGGGGATCGCTACTGTGGCTGTATGCCGCGTCCGATCCTGAATTGCCCGCTCTCGAAAATGGCACGGTCAGCAAGGCCCATCGCCTTTGCCGTGGCCTTGCTCTGCTCCGCGATTTCCGGAGTTGCACAGAACACGCCGCTTCTGTCCGGCGGTGTAGGCTTCATGACTAACACCAACACCGGTAACACCACTTACACCCCGATCATCGAGCCTTTGCTGGCGGCGCCGATTGGCCAGCATATTCTCGTCGAGTCGCGGGCGGCCTTGCTCGAGACCTGGGCTCCCAGTGGTAACAGCGCCCAACCCGGCTACGACCACACCCACTTCATCGGTCTCACCTATCTCCAGGGCGACTACATCGCTTCGCCGCACATCACTGTTGTGGGCGGCAGCTTTCTGCTTCCCTGGCAAACTTATAACGAGCGGTTAACGCCCATCTGGATCGGCAATTTCCAGGACGAACCGATACCCGCCAACATCGGTCTCATGTCCACCGGCCTCGGCGTCGGAGGCCAGCTTCGCGGCTCCGCTATCTCGCGACGTAAGTACTCCATCGCCTACGCGGCGTACTTCTCCGCGCTCTCGACGAATTCACAGTTCACCTCCGAGCGCTCCGCGGGAGGGCGGACCAGCCTCTACCTCCCAGAGAAACGCCTGGAGGTTGGCTTCTCTTACAGTCGCCTGCTTCAGGGAACGCACGAGAACTTTTTCGGGACTTACGCCTGGTGGGAGCCGAAGAATACTGCCTTCCGCCTAAGGTCGGAGTTCAATCGCGGACAGCACGCGCAAGGCTATTGGGTCGAGTTCGATTACCGCACGCAGGCCTTTGGAGGCCTCAACAGTTTTATTGGCCGGTTTGAACCGCTTTTCCGCATGCAGCAAACCTTCCGCCTCGACAACTCTAATATCAGCGATGGCGTGCCGCTGGTGAACACGCAACGCGCAGACTTCGGCCTCGACTACAACCTGCCGCACAACACCAGAATTCTTACCAGCTACGCGCGCCAGTTCTCCTCCACCGGCAACCACAACGTTTGGGAGACGGGAATCGTCTACCGGTTCCTCTTCCCGGCTTGGAAAGGCAAATGACCATGAGTGCAAAGCGTTTTCTCGTTGCCCTGACCATCCTGGCTGCGACGCCCGCGGTTCCACAGGCTGCGCAGACAGACAAAAAGCCGGCTGTAGCCGCTCACGCGTCGCAACAGCATGGAGAAGAAGATAAACAACTGCTAGGACTTATTGCCCTGACTGCGGCGCCTTTGCTGCCGCCGGTCGTGGTGCAGGATCAGGCGCCTGCAGACAAGAAGCCTGCTTCCGCCCAGGCGTCGCCGCAGCAGGAAGATGATGGAGAACGCATCTTCCAACAGAACTGCTCTCGCTGCCACAATGCGCCGGAAGGTTTCTCGCCTCGCATCTCCGGCACGATTGTGCGCCACATGCGCGTGCGCGCTTCCCTCAGCCAACATGACGCGGAAGAGGTGCTTCGGTTCTTCAACCCCTAATGTGCGATGAATCTGCGCGTCGGTCGAAAATCATTCCACCATAGGACGAGCGATCCTAGTTCCCTCACAAGCGGACGGGTGCCCCATATCTCGCTCGTTTTTCGCGAGATGTGGGATACCACTTGCTTTTTCCCTCTGACTCTCGATTCATCGACGCACTTAGCGGTCAACATCGGTGGTATCCCACATCTCGCGAAAAACGAGCGAGATGTGGGGCACCCGTCCTTGGTGAGAGAACCAGGAGCGCAGGTTGGACCTGCATCGTCTGCCGGACGATAAAGGTTAGGCGCTACCTGCCGTCTGGGTGAAGGGTTTGGATTTTTTCGATGGCCCAGGCGGCGAGGGATGCATCCGCCGTGTCCGCTTTCTGTATCGCTAAAAGCGGGCCGAGCGATTCCGTATCTCCCTGCCAAGCGACGATGCGCATGGCACGCTGGCGGACCTCTTGGTTCTCGTTATCGAGAGCCTTGCGCACCTCCGGCAGGGCCGCTGGGCCCGCTTTCACCAGCATCCACTCTGCCCGATCTGCCACTTGTCGATCACTTGATCCCAGAGCCTGTACCGCGGGCGCAGCATCCGCTCCGATGCGGTCCCACAATTGGAAACCGGCCAAGATGCCATCGTAGGACGACAGACCTTTGTCCGGTCGGAAGGCTAGCTCCGCCAGCTCCCGAGTGGCATCATCCCCCTGCAGCATGTCGAGCGCCCGCATCATTTCCATCTGGCACTTGAAGGATTTCATGATCGCGTCGATCTCGGGCTGGGTGAATCGGGACTTGCCCCGACGTGCATGATCGTCTTGGATCAGCTGCTCGGAAGCGACCTCTCTTTGCAATTGCGCTGGAATAGCCTTGATGGCAACCTGCGGCTGGTGCCGCGCAAGCGCCACTGCGGCCGCGCCGCGGACGGCGGCGTCGTCATGGGACAGCAGTGGCAGCAACACGCCGGCACTCACGTCATCCGGTGCGCGTGCCAGCGCCAGCAGAGCCGATTGCAGCACATGAGGGTCCTCGTCTCGCAGCAACGGCAGCAATGCAGCCGCAGCAGCACGCAGCATGCCCAGTGCCCACGCGGCATTGGCGCGAGCATCCGCATTGCGGCACTGCAGCGCTTCGGCGAAGGCGGATACTGGCGTTCGCGGCCGTGCTGTCACCAGCGCCAGTGCGGCAGCCCGCGAAACATGATCGTCCACATCCAGTAACCAATGGGCAAAATTTCCCTGCAGCGGAAAACTGCTATACCGGGACAGCTCCAGGATGGCCGCGACGCGGGCGTCGCTATCGCCAGTATCGGCCTTGAGCATCAGCTCGTGCAGCCTGCGCTCCACCGGCCTGCCCACGGCGTCCGCACCCAGCCGCGGATAGTCCACGTTGATGCCATCCACTCCTGCAGCGACTGCCGCTTTCATCCCTGCCAAGTCCATCTCATGATGGTTGGCGGAAAAGTTTGCCACCACGGCTTTGCCCTGGCGGTGGTACTGGCTTACCTGATCCTCGGTAACTCCCGGCTGCACCCACGCCGTCCCGTCTCCGACATCGGTCGCTGCGGGATATAACTTCTTGACATCTTCCCATTCACCATTGAACTGCACGCGCTGCAGCATGCCCTCGCGTTCAAGGATCTGCAGCACATCCGCCCCCAGGCCCTTGTCCTTCATATCCAGGACCAGGCGAATGTCCCGCTCGCGCGCCAGCCGCAGTGCGTCCTGGAAGAGGGTCATATGCAGACCTTCGAATCGCTCGCCCATCCAGGAGCCTGCGTCGCGCAATTGCAGGTCGCCGTAGTAGCTGGTCTCGGCCTCGCCCACGCCGTCAGTCAGCCGCTCCATGATGCCGTCATGGTTGAGCACGATTTTGCCATCCAGCGTGCGGCGAAGATCGATCTCCACCACGTTGCACCCGAGCAGCGCGGCTTGGTCGAGCGACTCCAATGTGTTCTCGGGCACGTCTTCGTTCGCCGTTCGATGGCAAAGCAGCTGCACGCCTGCGGGCAGCAATACTCGCGCGTGCGCAAATCCTGCGACGAATGACGCCAGCAGAAGGACCAGCGCGGCCCTCACCTTGTTTCTCCTTGAGTTTGTAGTGGCGGCGAAAGCAGGAACCGGAAGAGCAGCGCGATGGCCAGAGCCACCACCGCTAGCGAGAATAGCACCGGAGGATATCCAAACCTGGTCAAGAGAACGCCGGCGCCGGCCGTGGCAACGGTTGCGACCAGCGCATTGCAGAACAGCGTCATGGCCGCAGCTGTGCTGCGCTCTGCGTCTGGGGTCTCATTCATCAGCAGGTTGTAGAGTCCTGGAGAACTCACCCACTGGGCTGCGGAAAAGGTTAGATAGAGCGCCACAGCCAACTGTGCATTCCTTGCTCCCGCCATCAAGGCGAGCACAACGGCAGCAAGGATCTGCGTAGCAGCGATGCCTCTTACCAGGCCAAGCGCGCGCAGAACAAATGGGGTCAGAAGTCCCATGCACAACTGCAACACCTGCACGGTGGAGAAGATCAGCCCGATCTGCGTTATCGGAACATGCAGTTGCCGCGACAGATAAACATTGGCGAACGGAGTGAACGCCGCCAGTACCGCGGACCACAGAGCCATAAAGGGCAAGAATCGCCGCAGGAACGGATTGAGCTTCCAAGCGCGTAACAGACTCCTGCGCTTCGCATGGACATCGAGCGCGGTCTCTTCCTTGGGCTGCGATGGTATGCGGAGACACAGCACAGGAATCAGCCCTAAGAAGGCGATCGCGCAGGAGACAAGGAGGATGAGACGCTTGACCTCGGCGGACTGCATTGCGAAGCCGGCCATTTCGAGCCACTGGCGCAGATAGCCGCACACAATGCCACCCAACAGGCTGGTGCCCACGCTGGCCGAAAAGATCAGGCTGAACCCAGCGGTGCGATTCTTCTCGGCGGTAAGCCGGGCCACCCCGGGAAGAAAGCACACGCCCCAACTGCTTATCGCTAAACCTGCCAGGAAGGCCAGCCCGATCTGGGCCGGCTCCCAGACCCACACGGCGCGTATCGCGTTCACCAGGGGAGCGGTCACGAAGAGTACGATCAGCAGTGGCCGCAGACCGATCCTTTGCGCGAGCGCGCCGGCCGGCAATGTTCCTGCCAGCGAGCCCAGCGTCATCGCGCCGCCTATCCATCCCATGGCCCGCTCATCGAAGCGGTAATCCAGCAAGTACAAGTTGAATAGAAAAAAGTAGATCGCGAAGCCGGCATCGAAGAAGAAGGCAGCGGAGAAAAACACCCAGTAGCCGCGACTGAGATTCTTCTCCCGCAACCACGCGGCTGGATGCCTCCAGAAGGAGAAAGCCGTTGCCCCGTCCGGCGCCGGATCGAGGAGCAATTCCATCAGCGGCCCTCCCGCACCAGTGCGCGCAGCCGATCGACGGCCCAATTCAAATCCGTGTATCGCAGCTCGAAAACATCCGCGGTCAAGAGCCGCTCGATCGCCCTGTACTGCATGGCAAGCAACTGTGGCGGCCCGTAAAGCACCTGGCGCATGAAGTGACGAGCCACATCGCGGCGATAAGGAACAAGCTGCGGCGGGGAACTTGTACGCCGGTTGAGAAAGACGATGAAGTCCACTCGCGTGGTCTGCGCACTGGCAATGTGCGTCATATTTGCCGTCGGCAGTTCAATCGATGGCTTGCCCGCGGCACGCGGTGTAATCTCGAGCCCTGCAACCTCTGGAAATAGCTCTGCAGCAGACGGCCGGAAGCGCACCTTATAACAATCTCCCGTCACTAGCCGCTTGGTTCCTCCATTCAGCAGAAAGCTTCCGTCGTCGCTCACATAGGTCCAACCCGCGCGGCCGCAGGCATATGCTAGCGTCGATTTGCCCGCTCCCGAGTCGCCGCACAACAGCACGCCTCGTCCATCCAGGGCAACGCACCCGGCATGCACCGGCGTTGTATACCGGCTGGCAACGCAGCAAGCGGCAGCACTCAGGAGGAAATACTGCGCATAGAGCCGATGGCGCAGCGCGGCGCGCGAAATCACGATCTTCGTGTGGCAAGATTCCAAATCGACCATGCTGTAGTTGTCCGCATCGGCAACACACATCAAGAGCGGCTGCATGTACCTGTACACCGGCTCCGGAGGACACTCCGTCGTATTGCTCTCCACCACTTGCACTTCCGCCAGGATTGGCTCGGTATCGTGGTGCTTGGTGAACTTTCCCCAAAGCTCCTCGTACTGCTTGAGTACACCTCCCGAGTTGGTGGTTATCACAGCGGGGAAGCCAAACGGATAAAACGTCGCCTGGAAAGGGAGTTCCGGTGGTTCCACCATGTGCTTGGGAGCGTCTACCCGCTGAGAGGCATTGCAGGCGGATTCGAGATCTTCAATCGATAACATCTTCCATCTCCATGGATATGTTTTTGGCGTTTCACGTCCGCTATATCGACAGAAAAGAGGGCGGATCGAATCGACATAGGGCGAGGCTATCAGCGAGTGGAGGCTGAAGTTGTCAGAGATGGGTCGCCAAAATGTCAGCGAATTGTCATCTCCATGCAGAGACGCCTTCCCCCTCTTGCTTTCACCATTCAGGTAAATGCTTGTATGTGGCGGCTTCCGCAGCGCGGATGGAATGAAACTGCCGTATTTGCGGAGATCTGCGTAGCTTGCTCCTAGGTCGATGCGGCCTGGTCTGCGCGACAAGGTGATGACAATTGACTAACCAACGCACGACAACTCATTTCATCTAAGTCGCTAAGGTGAGATGAAAGAGTACAGCCAATCGCCTTGAGGGAGAGAAGTCTATGAAGAAAAAGTTCATGCTGATGATCCTGCTAAGTGGAGCTCTGATAGAAACGGCGTTCGCCACATCTACCGTCTGGGCGCAGGCCGCGCCGCGGACAATCGACATTACCGCCCATCGGTTTACCTACGATCCAGATGAAATCACCTTGAAGAAGGGAGAGCCGGTGGTGCTGGTGCTTAAGAGCCAGGATGTACCGCACGGGCTGCGCATTCGTGAGCTGAACGTCGAAGTCAAGGTAAGCGCGCACGGCACCGCTCAAGTGCAGTTCACTCCGGACAAGACAGGAGATTTTATCGGCCAGTGCTTCGTGTTCTGTGGTTCCGGTCACGGTTCGATGGCATTCAAGCTACATGTCGTGGAGTAGAGATGCGCTACGTGATCGTGACTTTAGCCATGGCAATAGGACTGGCAGGTTGTAAGGCCGATCCCCCGGGAAAGCTGGAGACAAAAATCATAACCACCGCTGAGCACGATATTTTCATAGGCAACAAGGACGAGAAGAATCCCTTGCCGGACACGCAGCAAACCCGGGCCGACGGCAAGGAAGCCTTCTCGCATTATTGTGTTGCCTGCCACGGCAACGATGGCCAGAACACGGGTGTTCCTTTCATCGAGCACGTCTCACCCCCGATTCCGTCGCTCAAGTCTCCTGACGTGCAGCGATATACGGATGGCCAACTGAAGTGGATCCTCGATTACGGAATTCGGCCGTCCGGAATGCCGGGCTCAAAGGGAGTTCTGAATGACGATGAACTCTGGTCGATCGTGGTTTTCCTGCGCCATCTTCCTCCGGCCGAGAGCCAGGGTGTTCCGGACATGTATACCCATTGAGCTGATCGAGAGAGATTATGAACGCAATCGAAGGCAGTAGCAGAGAGGCGCAACCAACCGGGATCGCGTTCGCAGTTGGTTTCTTCTTTTCCTTCCGTATCATTCTTGTTCTTTTTTCGGTGCGCGTGCTGGGAACAGCTCCAAGCGCGGGCGCCGAGTTGGGTCTTGTCTTAGACCTGCTCCTGCTGCTTCTGGTTTGCTTTCATTCGCTCGGATATGCGCAACGCACCTTCGGTTCCATGTTGCGGTTGTCGAGTATCCGCTGGGTTCTGGCCTTTCTTGGTTTTTCGTTTTGCAGCCTGGCGTGGAGCGCCACAGTTTCGCTGCCCACGTCGGCTGCTTACTGGTGTGGGCTAGTTGTCGATGTGGCCATCGTGGTCGTACTGCTTCACGCCGGGTCCGTGATAGGTGTATCTCAATCCCTGATGAAGGGCTTTGTAGTGAGCACCTGCTGCCTGGCGCTGATCGCGTGGATCATGCCCGGGCCGAAGGATCTCAGGCTTGGGGACGAAGAGTTTTTTAACACTAACCAGATCGGCAATCTTTGTGCGATCGCTATTTTCCTGGCTCAATATCTTAGTCGCTGCAAAGCCGGGCGGTGGGGTTTCGCTATTCTCTTTCTGGCGCTGACGCTTCTTCGCAGCTTGAGCAAAACCACCATTGTTGCGTTTCTGATAAGCGAGACCTTCCTGATCATTGCTGACAGGTCGATAAGCCAAAAGACCAAAGTACTCCTTACCATCGCGGTCGTCCTGGTCATCCTCGTCTTCTGGGGGCTGTTCGAGGCGTACTATGACATCTACACAACTGCCGGCAACCAGGCAGAAACGCTGACCGGCCGTACCGGCATCTGGGCCTACGTCCTAACCGCAGCGCTGGAACAACCGTTGATCGGACACGGCTTCGATTCCATGTGGAAAGTGATTCCTCCTTTCGGTCCCGAGCAGTTCGAGGCGCGGCATGGGGAAAACGAACTGCTCACGCAGTTCTACGCTTTCGGGATCGTAGGCATCTGCCTGCTGATCGGCATATACGGCAGCCTTTATCGTCAGATCCGCAGACTTCCGCGAGGTCCTCTTAGGATCGTCTTCCTCAGTCTCTTATTGTTTGTGGTCGTGCGCGGCCTGGCCGAGGCGGAAGCCTTTGATCTGTTGCTCCCCCTTTGGTCGATTGTCCTGATCAGCTTGCTGGTGGAGCGTACGAGCATGGCGGCCGACCCTACAGGCGCCCACTTGCTCGCCAGGAGAGGCGATGTGCGCAGCACGCTGCAGCCTCTTTCCATCATGAAGCAGACAGAACTCTAAGGTGAGGGCGCATGATTAAGAAAGCGCTGTGCCTCGCCCTATTCGGCCTGCTATTGCCGGCTGCTCTTGGTGAGACATTTGTTCCCTGTGGAAACCTCCTTCCCGACTATGACCCATACGCAGAAGCCCGAGGCTCCACCTACGTTCCGATGGATAGCTGGATTTACCGGGCCATGGATCGCCTCCATGCGCTGGGACAGGTCGATATCGCCTACATTGGGATGAAACCCTGGACCAGATTGAGCATCGTACACATGCTCGAAGCCGCATCGTCCAAGATGGAAGAAACCACGGCAGACAGTGAGGCCTGTCGCATCTATCACTCGGTCCAGCAAGAGCTGCAACCGGATTTTGACAGCTTGCAGAATGCAGCCCGGCTACAGACTAAGTTGGCGAGCGTCTACACGCGCTTCGATGGCATCTCGGGCACGCCGTTACGTGACAGCTATCATCTCGGACAGAGCATCATCAACGACTATGGACGTCCTTATGAGCAAGGATTCAACAGCGTAGCGGGCCTCAGCACCCGCATGGAGGACGGACGCTTCGCTTTCTACTTACGCGGCGAATATCAGCACGCTCCGTCCGCTGCCGGCTATTCACCTTCGCTTGCTGAGCTGCTTTCAGAGAATGATGGCATACCGTTCGCCACCAATCCAAAGCAGGATACGATTCCACTAGGACCCATTTCATCGGTAAATCATGTGCGCGTAGTCGAGGCGAACCTGTCTTACCTGATCGCCAACAACGAAATCTCGTTTGGGAAAAGCGACCACTGGCTTGGGCCGGCCCTGGGGGGAAGCTTCGCATGGAGCAATAACGCGGAGAACATCTATGCATTTCAAATCGACCGGATAGAGCCTCTGCGTATTCCTCTTCTTTCACGATTGACGGGGCCGTTCCGATATCAATTCTTTGTTGGCAGCCTGCAGGGCCATACCGATCCAAATGCACCGTGGGTGCATGCTGAGAAGATCAGTTTCAAGCCAACGGCCAACCTTGAATTTGGGTTCGAGCGCACCGTTATCTGGGGTGGAAAGGGTCATGTCCCGATCACGATCGGCAGTTTCCTAAGGAGTTTTTTCAGCGCTCAGGATGTGTCCGCGGCAGACAAGCTTTCGCGGAACGATCCCGGGGCGCGCTTTGGGACCTTTGATTTTTCTTATCGTGTGCCTTACTTGCGCGACTGGCTGACACTCTACACGGACTCTCTGGTGCACGACGATACCAGCCCGATCAGTGCCCCACGCCGCGCGGGTATTCGTCCTGGCCTGTACCTGTCGCAATTTCCCAAGCTTCATCAGCTTGATTTTCGGGTAGAGGCGGCTGATACGGATCCTCCAACAAGTCGAAGCAATGGCGGCGAGTTTCTTTATTGGGAACAAATTCAGAAGCAGGGTTACACGAATAAAGGCTTCATCATGGGAGATTGGATCGGGCGTGAATCCAAAGGCGGCCAAGCGTGGCTCACGTATCACCTCTCGCCGAGAGAGTGGATACAGTTTTCCTACAGAAATGCAAAGGCTGCCAAAGACTTCATTCCCGGCGGCACCACCCAGAATGACTTTCAAATTTCTACTACCAAGCGCATTCACAATAACTTTGAAGTGAAGGGAGCGATTCAGTATGAAGGTTGGAAGGCCCCGGTTTACAAACCAAACAAGCAGAGCGACATCAGTGCAGGTGCACAAATCACATGGTACCCGTGATGTCGGCCAGGCCTCGACCCCATGAAGCGATGCGTCCAAACATGCAGATTCTGTCGATCATTGCTGGCCTTCCAGTCGCCCAATCCGTTGTTGATGAGACTTCGCAACTTCGAGAAGCAACCGTGCCGCTTCTTTTACATCCCCGATCTCTCCTTGCATAAGCTCTATCGATTGGGTGAGTGCTTCATGCCGTTCGGTGAGCCGGTCCATTCGTGCATTGAATTCTGCGTCGGTCATTCCCAATCCTTGGGTAACTCTATCTCGATGATAGCACTGTGGTTGAGAGGAGCCCGGACCCTTCATGTGCGCAATTTGTATACTCAGTGGGTGAACCCGAGGACACAAAATCCGTTGGTTCCGGTTCGGGTGCTGGTGGGCCTGGCATAAAACGACAACATCGATGCGCAACCGCTTGGTCAACCTTTGGACGCTCGGGGGTCTCACGCTACCCGACCTGCTTCGGCGAACGGCTCGCGAGTCCTGGCAGGATGAGGTTTTTGGTCAGGGCGGTCGCATGGCTTTCTATCACTTTCTGGCAATATTTCCGTCTCTGCTCGTTTTTTTCCTCGTCAGCGCGCGCATTCCTCATCTCGGCGATCACATGAAGACTGCGCTCCAGGAAATGTCTAACCAGGTATTACCCGATCAAGTCTCGCAACTCTTACAGACTGTGATGGACGAGCTCAACCAGCGAGCTCGTTCGGGCGTGCAACTTGTTTCCGTTTGTGCAGGAGCGTTATGGGCTGCTTTTAACGGTACCTGGGCAATGATTTATGGGCTCAATAAGGCTTACGAAGTGGAGGAGGACCGATCCTGGTGGGAATTGACGATTACGATTGTTGGCCTGACACTCTCTCTGGCCGTCACCGGCTCCATCGCCGTGCTGCTTGTTTTCTGCAGTGCGTATCTTCCGGCACACTTTCATGGCGGCGCAATCGCCCTACGCGTGCTGGAATGGTTGGTCCTTGCCGCTTCGCTTTCTTTCTCGTTTGCGCTGCTCTATCGCTTCGCGCCCAATCTTCGCGATTGTGAATGGCGGTGGAGCACACCGGGCGCATTCTATGCGCTACTCCTTTGGATAGGCTCCGCGTTCGCCGCTCGCGTCTATTTCCATCACGTGAACTACGCGCGTAGTTATGGTCAGCTGAGTGGAGCCGTGATGCTCCTGCTGTGGCTCTATGTCACCAACGGAGCCATACTGATCGGCGGCGAAATGAACTCTGAGATCGAGAAGACGGTGACGGGCCGTCGTGATGCATCCCCCAGCACCGTCTCCGCGGTTAAGCGATAAAGCCGGGCTACATCAACTCTTCTACGAATCCCCGTGCCACATCGGGGGGAATGCGCCAGCTCTGCTTAACCAGCGGTTCCGTAGCCAGTACCGGCTCTGACTCATTCAGCGTAGGCACATCCGTACGTTCGAAGAATTTGCCTATGGGAATTTCATCGCCCCATAGAAGCGACTTCTCCATCGCGGCCATCCAGTTGGTCGAGTCGTACCCAGGATTGTCTTCGAGCTTCTTCACCCGCGGCCGGAACCACTGGAAGGTGTTGTCGTGGTTATAGGTCACGCAGGGACTGAAGACATCGATGAAAGAGAAACCCTTGTGCTGAATTCCCTGTTTGATCAGTTCGGTAAGGTGCTTCTGCTCCGCACTGAAACCACGCGCGATGAAGGTGGCTCCCGCCGACAGCGCCAGCGAAATGGGATTGATCGGTCCTTCCACGTTGCCAAAGGGCATGCTCTTGGTCTTCATGCCTTTGCGGCTGGTGGGTGAGGTTTGCCCGGTGGTGAGGCCGTAGATCTGGTTATCCATGACGATGTAGAGCAGATCGACATTGCGCCGCATGGTGTGCATGAAATGGTTGCCGCCGATGCCGAAACCGTCACCGTCGCCGCCGGTGACCAGCACCGTCATGGCGTGGTTCGCCATCTTGAAGCCAGTGGCCACGGCCAGGGAGCGACCATGCAGTGTGTGCATTCCATAGGTGTTGATAAACCCGGGAAAGTTGGAGGAGCAGCCGATGCCGCTGATGGTGGCGACCTCATGATTCGGGATCTGCAACTCAACCAGCGCCTTCTGCACGGCGGCGAGCACGCCAAAATCACCACATCCGGGGCACCAGTCTGGATCGACCTTGCCCTTCAGGTCTGCCATGGTGGTCAGTTTTGGAGCTACTGTCTCTGTTGCCATCGTTTAGTTCTCCTGTACCGGTTTTCACAATTGCTGTAGATCGAACCCGCGGTTTTTATGAGCCCATAGTCATTGTGAAACCGGTTTAGACCATGATCTCGTGCGTTGGAACGGAAAGCGTGGTGCTTCCACTCAGCTGCTCCTTTACCGCCTCCACAATGTGGTGCGGCATAAAGGGTTCGCCATCGTATTTGCGGATGTGGCCATTGGCCACGAAGCTGGTTTCGCTGCGCAGGTAGCGGGCGAACTGGCCACTGTAGTTGTTTTCAATAATGATGGTGTGGCGGGAGCGCTTCAACACGTCGACAATGGCGTCGCCGTGCAGCGGCACAAGCCAGCGGATTTGCAGTTGATTGGCGGTAATCCCGTGCTCGGCAAGCAGTTCGCGCGCTTCTTCGATCACGCCCTGGGTCGATCCCCAGCCAATCAGGGTTACGTCGGCATCCGCCGGCCCTTGGATGGTGGGCGGCGGAACGGATGCTTCAATCCCCGCAACCTTGCGCATCCGCTTTTCCATCATGGCGCGGCGCTTCACCGTGTTGGTGTATTCGTCGCTGATGAGCACGCCGTCTTCATCGTGCTCGTCGCTGGAGACAACGTGGGTGTGGCCCGGAACGCCCGGAATGGCGCGGGGCGAAACTCCGCTCTCGGTAATCAGGTAGCGCTTGTAGTCTCCGTGGCCGTTGCCGTTGGCGGAGGTAATCATCTCCCCTCGATCGACTTTCGGGTTGAAGTCCAGAATACTGGGGTCAACACTAAGCCGGCCTTCGGACAACAGCAGGTCGCAAAGCACGATGCCGGGACACTGGAAACGTTCCGCGATGTTGAAGATTTCGGGGATAAGCGTAAAGCAGTCGCCAATATCCAAAGGAGCGGCGATTACCCGGGGATAATCCCCAAAGGCCGCACCCAACATCTGCCACAGGTCGCCCTGCTCGGTCTTGGTGGGAACCCCAGTGGACGGACCCGCGCGCTGGCAGTCAATGACGACCACAGGAATTTCGGCCTGCGCAGACAGCCCCAGCGCCTCGCTCATCAGAGCAAAGCCGCCTCCCGAGGTAGCGCACATGGCGCGAACGCCGGCGTGCGCGGCGCCGATCGCCATATTGATGACGCCGATCTCGTCTTCCACCTGGCGAACCATGATGTTGGCTTTGCGGGCGTGCTCGGCCATCCAGTGCAGCACGCCGGTCGATGGGCTCATGGGGTAGGCGCAGTAGAACTTGACGCCCGCCGCCGCTCCGCCCATAGCCATAGCGGCGTTGCCGCCCAGTACGGCATAGCGAGTGTCGGTCATGGGCAGCGGAGTGGCGAAGGCTTTGAAGTTTTGCGTGGCGTAGTCATAACCCACCCGCGCCAGGCTTACATTCTCGTCGATGACGGCCTGTTCCTTCTTGCGGAATTGCTCGCTGAGCACGCTCTCCAACGCTTGAAAGCCGACGCCGGTCATGCTGAGGGCAGCGCCGATGGCCAGCGTATTCTGGGCGATTTTGTTGCGGCTGATGTCGGCCAGCTTGGAGACCGGGAGCGGGCACAACTGCACCCCCTCGGCTGCCTCGCCCGGCTTGATGGTGTCCGAGTTGTAGATACAGGCTCCCCCGCTGCTCAGCAGGCTGAGGTGCCGATTCATGGTGTCCTGGTTCAGGGGGATCAGCAGGTCAATGCGATCGCCCATGTTGGTGATCTTTTCCGGTCCGGTACGGATGGTGAGGAAAGTATGGCCGCCGCGAATAATGGATTGGTAGGCATTGTAGACGTTCAAATGCAGCCCACGCCGGCTGAAGATTTTCGCGAAAATATCACCCGGGGTGGCAACGCCCTGACCCGCGGCGCCGCCAATACCGATAGCGAAGGACTGCTTCATAGATTTATCTCCAGGCTACGGGAGGCGCCCGCCATGGGATTTTGTGCGCTTCCGTCTGCGCTGGACATGCTTCGGGGGGCCTCCGGATCTTATTTCATCCAACAAAATCAGGACGCTTTTGATGGCGCCATCTTTGAATGCCGATAAGGATACACCTAGCCCCTATGGTCTGGCACCTGCCTTGATTTTCCTCGATGAAGCCTTCGGCGAAGGGCATCACCCAAAAGCGGTAGATAGTCGCAATCTCATGATTCCAAGCAGGATCTGCGCACGGGTGCGGTTGAGAAGATGGTTCGTCCGCGGTTCGACACGCGGATCGCATCATGCAGTCCGGCGAAGAAGGCGTAGTCTGGAATGTTTAGTAGATATCGCTATGTAAGGCGGTATCCCAAACCACCCTGGCGCCAGTCCGGGGAAAATTTGCGAGAATAATTATTCTTGAGAAACGTCAAAATGTTAGCGGTAAACCACGGAGGCGATTTGGCTTACTGCATATTTCAACCAACAACCATGGTGAGGAATGGGTAAGAGTCTTCCGATAGCTCCGGTCGAGCACCCCTGGGCCACGATCGTCGTGCTGCTGGCCGCGGCGGTTGTTTTTGGAGCAATCCCGCTGTCGCTGGCTTGGTTGTGGGCGAAATTCGTCTCCCCGGCCAAGCCGGGTTTACAGAAGAATGCAATCTATGAATGTGGCCTCGAAGCCAAGGGCGACGCGTGGATCCGGTTGGACGTCTCCTATTATCTGTATGCCATCGTTTTTCTAATCTTCGATGTGGAGGCCGTCTTTCTTCTGCCGTTTGCCGCGGCCTTCTCCGGCCTTTCCCTGGCGGCGTGTCTGGCTATGCTGGTTTTCCTGCTCCTGTTGGTGGAGGGTCTGGTCTGGGCCTGCCAAAAAGGTGTGTTGACTTGGGGCTAATGAGGTTTCTATGGACCAGAATTTAAAGACCGAGTTAAGCAAGCACGGGATCTTCGCCACCTCCTTTGAGGAGCTGTATAACTGGGGCCGCAAGAACTCTGTTTGGCCGCTGACCTTCGGCCTGGCCTGCTGCGCGATTGAAATGATCGCGACCACCATGGCGCGCTACGATCTAGCTCGCTTCGGCGCCGAGATCTTCCGGCCGTCGCCCCGGCAGGCTGACCTGATGATCGTCTCCGGAACAGTGACCAAGAAGATGGCTCCCCAGGTGGTTCGTCTCTATAACCAGATGCCGGAGCCGAAATACGTGATCGCCATGGGAGCCTGCGCCATTTCCGGCGGGCCATTTCGCGACGGCTACAACGTGCTCAAGGGGATCGACCGCTATATCCCGGTCGATGTGCACATTCCCGGTTGTCCTCCGCGGCCTGAGGCCCTGATTCACGCCTTCATGACCTTGCAAGACAAGATCAGCGGCCAACGCCTGACAGGAGAGTCGAGGCCAAGGCATCTGCAGCAAGATCTGCCCAGCGAGTTTCCGGTACCGGAGTTTGGCGAGCATGGACTCGAGCCGCCGCAGAACAATGAGATCTTCCCTAATCCACTCAAGGTGTTGCAGGGATGACATTGGAATCAATCAGCAGCCGGTTGCAGACGGCCATTCCGGGTTGCCGGACGGAGATTGTGGTCAATGGAAGTCCTTCCACCCAGAATTCGCTGCTCATCGATCGCCAACACGGATTGGAAGTAGCCAGGCTACTGCGCGACGATCTTCAACTCGATTTTTGCTCCAACGTAACCGCGGTGGATTGGCCTGATCGCGAGAAGACGGAGAAGGTCAAAGCTAAGAAAGTCGTCGATGGAGTCGAAAAGGAGATAGAGGAGACAAAAAAGACCACCATTCCGGGCTACCTGGAAATGGTCTACCACCTCTTTTCCATAACCAGGAAAGAAGGGCCGGTGGTGTTACGGATGCGCACAGGGAACCGTACCGACGACGTATCGCTGCCGTCTTTTACGTCCATTTGGAGGAGCGCCGAATTCCAGGAGCGCGAGGCTTTCGATCTGTACGGCATTGTCTTTGATGGACATCCGGATCTGCGGCGCATCCTCATGTGGGAGGGATTTACCGATCATCCCATGCGCAAAGACTATGTACCTCCGCCCGACGATGAGTTGGAGGAATTGGGGGAGCGATGACACAGGTAGTGCCCTCCGAGGCCGAGCAGAGCGAGCTGATGGAAATTTCGATGGGGCCACAGCACCCATCGACCCACGGCGTCTTCCGCATGGATGTTCGCCTGGATGGCGAGCGCGTGGTGCGCCTGAAGCCGGTCTTCGGCTATTTGCACCGGAATCACGAAAAGATCGCCGAGGCAGCCAGCTATCTGGCCGCCATTCCTTACACCGATCGGCTGGACTATCTCTGTTCCATGACGAACAACTGGGGATATGCCCTGGCGGTGGAGAAGCTGGCCGGCATCCCGGTGCCGGAGCGCGCCGAGTATATCCGGGTAATTGTCTCCGAGCTGACCCGGCTGCAGAATCACGCCGGCATGGCGGGCTTTCTGCTGCAGGATATGGGAGCCAGCGGCACGCCGCTGATGTATGCCTTTCGCGAACGGGAAAAGGTTCTGGATCTGTTCGAGTCCTTGAGCGGCGCGCGCATGATGTGCAACTACATGCGCTTCGGCGGAGTGCGCGTGGATTGCTCCGCCGAGTGGCTTAGCCAGGCTGCGAAGCTGGTGGCCGGGTTTAACGGCTTCCTGGATGAGTTCGAACGGCTGCTGACGGGAAATGAAATTCTCATGGCGCGCACCCAGGGAGTGGGTGTGCTGCCCCGCGAGCTGGCGATCAATGCCGGCGTTACCGGCCCGGGCCTGCGCGCCAGCGGGGTGAATTATGACATTCGCAAAGTCGACCACTACGGCATCTACGACCGCTTCGCATTTCGCGTGCCGCTCGGAGAGCACGGAGACGTATTCGACCGCTACATGATGCGGGTGCTGGAAATCCGCGAATCGCTCAAGATTCTTGAGCAGGCTCTGCGTGACATCCCGGCGGGGCCGATTATGGATCCTAGGACAAAGGTGCGTGGCCTACGACCCAAGGTGGGCGAAGCCTATGCACGGATCGAATCGCCAAAGGGAGAACTTGGTTTCTATCTGATCAGTGACGGCACGCCCAACCCGTACCGTTACCGGGTTCGGCCGCCGAGCCTGATCAACCTTACGGTGCTGGAGGACATGTGCATCGGTCACAACATCGCGGATGTCGTGGTGATTCTGGGGAGCATTGATATCGTCATGGGAGAAGTCGACCGTTGAGCTTGCCTTAAGTACGCAGAGCGAGGGCACAAGATTATGTTGGGCGTAGGGATTGTCAAAGGGTTAACGGAAACCGCGCGGAACTTTTTCGGCAGCTTTGTCGACAAGGGCCGGCTGACAACGGTGCAGTTTCCTGAAGAGCGGCTGCCGGTAGCAGAGGCGGCGCGCAACTTCCCTTTCCTCATTTACGATGGCACGGACGCGGAACAAGGGCTGCGCTGCGTGGCCTGCCAGATTTGCGAGAAAGAGTGCCCGCCAAGATGTATCACCATCGAAAAGAGCAAAGACAAAAAGCCCGACTTTATCGGCAAGCCGCAGTTTTATCCCGCGGTCTTCGACATCGATGTATCGGTATGCATGAGCTGCCAGATCTGCGTAGAGGTTTGCCCCTTCGACGCCATCCGCATGGATAACGAGTTTGAGCTAAGCACGGACGACCGCTTTGGCGGCCTCTTATGGACGAAGGAAAAACTGGCGCGGCCCAATGAGCACTACATGGCTATCCATCCGACAGAGGCAGCCGAGGTCGAGGCCAGGCGAGCAGAAGAGAAGGCGCAAGCCGACGCCAAGAAACAGCAACCCGCGGTGACCAAATAATGCTGGACCAGGTCTTTGTCCTGCTAAAGCAATGGCTCCTGGGCTACTCACCGGCAGTGATCCGGCCTGGGGTTTCGATTCTGCTGACCATTATTCCTATCCTGCTCGTTTTTCCTGTGCTGTTTGCGTTGACCACAGTTCTGGAGCGCAAGGGCCTGGGCAGAATTCAGAACCGCTACGGCCCCAACCGGGTGGGATATTACGGCATCCTGCAGCCCATGGCGGATGCCCTGAAATCGCTGACCAAGGAAGACATTGTTCCCACTTCAGCCGACCACACGGTTCATTTTCTGGCGCCCCTGGTTTTGTTGGCGGTCGCCTTCCTGCCCTATGCGGTTCTCCCCATCGGGCGGAACATGATCGCCGCCAACCTGGACGCAGGGGTGTTGTTCTTCTTCGCTATTGGAGCGATTTCCGAGCTGTCCGTTTTTATGGCGGGGTGGTCAAGCCGCAACAAGTATTCTCTGCTCGGTGCCATGCGGGCAGTGGCGCAGATGATCAGCTACGAGGTGCCGCTGCTGCTCTCCTCGATTGCCGTCATCATGGCGGCCGGCTCGTTGTCGACGGTGGAGATCGTGGAGAAGCAATCGGGTTTTTCAGGAATTTTTCCCCACTGGTATGTGCTCACGCCGTGGGGCTTCGCCGGATTCATCCTCTTTATGATCGCGGCTACGGCTGAGACCAATCGCTCTCCCTTCGATCTGCCGGAGGGGGAGTCCGAGATAATCGCCGGATATTACATTGAGTACTCGGGCTTCAAGTTCGCCCTCTTCTTCCTGGGGGAATACCTGGGCATGTTTGCCATCAGCGGTCTGGGAATCACCCTGTTTCTGGGTGGGTGGTCGGCGCCGTTGCCCTTTCTGACCTGGGTGCCCTCGTGGATATGGTTCTTCGCCAAACTGCTGGGCCTCGTCATCGGGTTCATCTGGGTGCGCGGCACCTTGCCCCGCCTGCGCATGGATCAGTTGATGAACTTTGCCTGGAAGTTTATGTTGCCGATGGCGCTGGTGGTCGTGGTGTCGGCGGGCGCGTGGCGTTTTCTTCCCCAGGGCGTGATCCGCTGGGTGGTTAGTGTGGTGTTTATCGTAGTTGCTTATGTATTGTTGGCCCGTGGCGTGGAGACCAGAAACAAGATCGCGAAACGGACCTATCGTTTTGCCGAATGAGGGAAATGATCGTACCGTTCCTTATTCTTGCCGCAGTGACTTTGGTGGGCGCGTCAGCCGCGATGTTGTTCCGCGGGCTGGTGCATTGCGCACTGGCTCTGGCGGTTGCATTTGCCGGAATCGGCGCCCTCTACCTGAGCCTGGGAGCCCAATTCCTGGGTCTCGCACAGTTGCTGGTCTACGTGGGCGCAATCGCGGTGCTGATCGTCTTTGTCATCCTGCTCACCCGCGGTGGCGATAGCGATTCGCCGCCATTATCCGCAGCGCGGTGGCCGATTACCGGATTGCTGGTAGCGATGGCTATCTTTGCCATTCTTGGGTGGGCAGTCTTGCACAGCTTTGCGATGCATTCGGCTGGGGCGCCCGCGCCCCAGGCCACCATCCGGCAGTTGGGAACTGCTTTAATGGGTGGCTATGTGCTGCCGCTGGAAGTGATCGGGCTGATGCTCACCGCAGCGCTTATTGGGGCAGTCATCGTTGCCATGAAGGAGAACCCACAATGACGGGTTTGGCTGGATGTTTGCTGGTTTCCTCCATGCTGTTCGCGATTGGTCTTGCCGGGGCGTTGACGCGCAGGAACACCATCCTGGTTCTGGTTGGCATTGAGCTGATGCTGAACGCGGCCAACATCAACTTCGTTGCCTTTTGGCGCTACGGGCCTCACGCTGGAGCGATGACGGGCATGATCTTCGTGCTGTTTTCGATCGGCGTCGCGGCAGCGGAAGCGGCGGTTGGCCTCGCACTCATTCTTGCTGTCTACCGGCATGCGAAAACTACGGATCTAAGCCAGCTCACCGGGAGCGGCCGGTGACGATTTCCACGCGCCAGCAGACGATGGGTGCCCCATATCTCGCTCGTTTTTTGCGAGATGTGGGATACCACTGCTCTAATCTTGTAACTCCTCCCCTCAATCACCAACGAACGTTAAGGTTCGTGGTATCCCACATCTCGCAAAAAACGAGCGAGATATGGGGCACCCATCGTCTGCTGCGGGGAGAGAGTCCAGAGTGGAGGGAGCGGTAAGTCTGCCCATGGCCTCCCCCGTCTGGATCGTTCGCTACTTGTGGTTGATTCCGACACTTCCCCTGCTGGCCGCCGGTATTGGTGCGCTCCTTAAACGGGAGCAGCGCAGATTCGCCGCCGCCATCGCAATCACCTCCATCAGTCTTTCTTTTGTGCTTGCGGTGGTTGCCTTTGTCCATCTGCTGGGGCAGCCGGAGCGCCTATTCTTCAACTTCCCCTGGATGCAATTCGGATCGGAATGGGTGAAGCTGGGATGGATGTTGGACCCGCTGGCAGCGGTCATGCTGGTGATGGTGACCTTCGTCGGCCTGCTGATTTTTATTTACAGCGTGGCGTATATGCATCACGACGAAAACTTCACCCGGTTCTTCTGCTTCTTATCTCTTTTTGCCGGGGCTATGCTCGGTCTGTTGATCGCTAATAGCCTGCTGCTGTTGTTTATGTGCTGGGAGGTGGTGGGGCTCACGTCGTACCTGCTGATCGGTTTCTGGTATGAGAGGCCCGCGGCGGCGGCCGCCGCCAAGAAGGCCTTCATTACCACCCGGATCGGGGACCTGGGCCTGTTGCTGGGCATGGTATGGCTCTACGGCCAAACGGGCACGCTGCTCTTTTACGACCACGGCGCAGGATGCATGGAGCCCACCGCCCTGTCGTCGCTGGCAACGCAAGCAACCGGCATTGCGCTCTTGATCTTCTGCGGAGCGGTCGGTAAATCGGGCCAGTTGCCGCTGCATGTCTGGCTCCCGGATGCGATGGAAGGCCCGACGCCGGTGAGCGCCCTGATTCACGCTGCGACCATGGTCGCGGCGGGCGTCTACCTGGTGGCGCGCGTGTACCCGCTGATGAGTGTGCCGGGGAGCGCGGCGCTGCAGGTGGTGGCCTGGGTTGGCGCCCTGACCGCGATCTTTGCCGCTGTGGTGGCCGTGGCCCAAGACGATATCAAACGCATTCTGGCGTACTCGACCGTCTCCCAGCTTGGCTACATGATGATCGGCCTCGGCGTGGGCGGGGTCGCGATCGGTGTCTTCCACCTGATTGCCCATGCATTTTTTAAAGCGCTCCTCTTTCTTGGCGCGGGGTCGGTGATCCACGGTTGCATGGGAGAGCAGGACATTCGCGAAATGGGCGGCCTGCGCAAGTGGATGCCGGTAACCTTCGCCACCTACGCGGTCGGCACCCTGGCATTGTGCGGCTTCCCTTTATTCTTCTCCGGGTTTTGGAGCAAAGACGCGATCCTGCATGCCGCTTATGGATGGAACAGCTCACGGGTGCCCTTTTATCTTGGCTCGATCGGTGCATTGCTTACGGCCTTCTACATGACCCGCCAGGTCTGCTATGTCTTTTTCGGCAAGCGACGCAAGGATCCGGCGCCGGATCCCATCGCACCATCCGAGGCTGCGGTTTCGGATCCCCATGATGCCGCACACGAAAGCCCGGCGGCCATGACGGCGCCACTGGCGCTGCTGGCGCTCTTCGCGGTCCTGTTGGGCTTCGTCGGAACCCCAGCATGGCCATGGCTGCAAGCCTTTCTGGAGATGCGGTCTGCCGGCCTGGACTTTCGGCAACTGATGGAGGACGGGTTGCCGCAGCTAATGCTGGCCTCGTCCGTGCTTGTCTTCGCCGGCCTAGGGCTGGGTTGGTGGGTGTATGGGCGTAGGCCGATCAAGCGAGCTGCCGATGCGGATGCTTTGGAGCGGCTGCAACCAGCGGTCTTCCACGCGCTGCGGCAAGGCCTATACGTGGACCAGCTTTACGCGCTAACAATTCAACGGCTGGCTTGGTGGATCGCGAACGTCGCCGGGTGGCTCGATCGATGGGTCTGGAGCGCCATCCCGATCGCTGTGGCGAGCTTGACCAAAGGGCTCGGATGGATCGATTTCTCCCTCGACCGGTGGGTGGTGAACAAGGGATTCGATGAGGGATGCAACGGCGTGGCCGATGGCGGCCGGCTGCTTGCGCGCTTGCAGGATGGACGCATCCAAAACTATCTGCGGTTATTAGGAGCCGCGGTGGCAGCACTGGCCCTCTTTCTGCTGCTGGGACACAGGGGATGAATAGCGCCATTCGTTTCCCATGCATCAGCCTGTTGACCCTGCTTCCCTTCGCCGGAGCGTTCGCTGTGCTCCTACTGGGAAAAGCCAGCCGTTCGGTGGCGCGCCTGGTGGCCGCGATCTTTGCCACCGTCGCGGTTGCATACACGTGCGTGCTGTGGCATCTCTTCCAGCCCGCAGTACAAGGGATGCAGCTTCAGGAATGGCATGCCTGGGAGCCGTCGATGGGGCTTCAGTACCACGTCGGCCTCGACGGTCTTAGCCTGGTGATGCTGGCCGTCTCCTCGATTGCTGTGCTCATGTCGATCGCGGCGTCGTGGAGTAACCCCAAACAAGGGCCGGTTTATTTTTCTCTGCTGCTCTTTCTGGAGACAGGTTTATTCGGCACTTATACTGCGCTTAATTTTCTTCACTGGTTTTTGTATTGGGAGCTGAGCCTGATTCCGGCGTTCTTCCTAATCCGCCTCTGGGGCGGCTCGGGACGGGCCCGCGCGGCGACCCAGTTCTTTGTGTACACCATGGTGGGCAGCATCACTTTGCTGCTCGCGTTCCTGGCTATCTTTCTCGCCGCCGGCAGCCTTGACTTTATCGAGCTGACCCAGATGGCGCAGACCGGCCAGCTCGCCGCCGCGATAGCGCAAAATCTTCATTGGTATCATTGGGACAGCGGCCACATCACCATGTTCTTGTTTTGCGCCGCCTTCCTGGGCTTCGCAGTCAAGACGCCGATCGTCCCGTTTCATGGCTGGCTGCCTTCGGCCTATGCGGAAGCGGCACCAGAGACGACCATGGTACTGACCGGCGCGCTGTCGAAGATGGGCGTGTACGGCTTCCTCAGGATCCTGCTCCCCATCTTCCCTGAACAGATGTGGCGCGCCCGCACGATTCTTCTGTGGTTGGCGATAGCCACCGTCGTGTTGCCCGCGTTCACCGCATGGGCGCAAACGGATTTGAGGAGGATGTTCGCCTTCTCCTCTATCAACCACCTGGGATACTGCATCCTTGGCATCGTGGCCGTAGCCGGCTCGACCGGCGCGGATGCGCGCATGGTAAGCGACAAGGCGGCAGCGCTCACCGGGGTGATGCTGCAACTGTTCAGCCACGGACTCACGGCAGCGGCCCTCTTCGGGTTCCTGGCGCTACTCGAAAGGCGCAGCGGCGGGCTGCTCGGCCTGAACGATTTTGGCGGGCTGCGCCGCGCCATGCCGGTATTCAGTGGACTGATGGGGATCGCTCTCTTCGCGTCATTGGGCTTGCCCGGACTGATCGGTTTCCCGGGAGAATTCCTCATCTTTAAAGGAGTGTTCCCACTCACCTGGTGGGCAGCCGCGCTCGCATTGCTGGGCCTGCTGATGACCGCCGTTTTCCTGCTCACCATTCTGCAGCGCGTGTTCTCAGGTCCGCTGGGTGAGCGTTGGGTGGGGATGCCGGACCTTACGCTGGGCGAACGGTGCGTGCTCGCGCCCGCGATTGTGCTGATGTTCGTGGTCGGACTTTATCCGCAACTGATCAGCGGCATGCTGCAAGGTACGGTGATGCAGCTTGTCGGGCAGGTGAGGTACTGAGCATGCTTGCCTGGACGATCTACCTTTCCTTTATTGGCGCAGTTGCGGTTACACTAACGCCGGCGACCCGCCCGGCCCTTACACGCCTCACTGCCTTGCTCACGGCACTGGTGGGGTTGGGGATTGCGATCGCGGCTGTGCTGCAGGATCCGTCGGGCCAGCTGATCACCATTGTGAAAACGCCATGGATCCCGCAGCTGGGTATTGAATATCACCTGGCTGCCGATGGCATCAGTCTGACGCTGGTTCTGCTGACCGGGATTGCTGCGGTCTCGGGCATACTTTTTTCCTGGAATGTCGAACGGCGGGTGAAGGACTTTTTCGCGCTCTACCTGGTGCTGATCGGCGCCGTGTATGGCGTCTTTCTCAGCTTCGATCTTTTTCAGCTCTTCGTGTTCTATGAGATCGCGATTGTTCCCAAGTATTTTTTGATCGCCATTTGGGGATCGACGCGCCGGGAATATGCCGCCATGAAGCTGGTGCTCTACTCCTTTGGCGGCAGCGCCCTGGTGCTGGGCGGGATGGCTGCTGCATACGTGGTCGCCGGCCAGCGCACGCTGAACCTGGAGGCGCTGGCGCACTTCCCCTTCCCGGTACATTTTCAGATGTTGGCATTCCCCCTGGTCTTCGTGGGCTTCGCCGTGCTCGCGGGCATGTGGCCCTTCCACACCTGGGCGCCGACCGGTCACGCAGCGGCTCCAACCGCCGCTTCGATGTTGTTGGCCGGCGTGGTGATGAAGCTGGGCGCCTATGGATGCCTGCGGGTAGCAATGATGCTGTTTCCACGCGGCCTTGATCCGTGGGGTTTTCATGTGCTCGGCTTCGGATCGTGGCAGCAGGTCTTCGCCGTGCTCGCCCTGGTCGGCATCGTCTACGGCGCGACCATCGCCCTGGTGCAAACGGACCTGAAGTTTGTCGTCGGTTACTCCAGCGTCAGCCACATGGGCTTTGTCCTGCTTGGACTGATGACGCTGAACCAGATTGGCCTCTCGGGCGCGGTTTACCAGATGTTCTCCCACGGCATCGTCGCCGGGCTGCTGTTTGCGGTGGTGGGGCGCATGGTCTATGACCGCACCCACACGCGTGACCTGGCGGAGTTGTCGCTTATTCCGCTCGCCCGGTTGATTCCCTTTGCGGCCGTGACGTTTGTTCTTGCCTTCATGGCCTCCGTCGGCCTCCCTGGATTCAGCGGCTTTATTGCTGAGCTGCAAGTGCTGATCGGCAGCTGGCGCGCGTTTCCGTGGATGTGTTGCGTCGCTGGGCTGGGCATCCTGATCGGCATTGCCTTTTCATGGCGCGCGCTGCAGGCCACTTTCTTTGGCGGCGCCGATGAGACTACGGAGCACGCGCTGCCTCCGATCACCATTGCGGAGCGTCTTGGAGCGTGCCTGCTGCTGGCGAGCACGATTGTGCTGGGTCTTTATCCCAGGCTGCTGATGGATCTGATTCTGCCTAGCCTCAATGGGCCGTTGTTCGAGCAGCTTCGCCAGGGTGCGTGGAGATGACGGACCTTCTGCGCCTAACCGCGCCCGAGATCGTGGTCGCGCTGGCGGGGCTACTGGTCCTGATACTGGATCTCGGCTTCCTGCGCCGGGCGACGCTTGCGATCCGATTTCGTGCGGCGGTGGTTCTATCCTGCATCGGATGCGCGATCGGGCTGGGGGTGCTGGTGAGATTCCCTGCGCAAGGCGCCCTTCCGGCCGGAATGCTGTTGGTGAATCCGCTGACGCAGCTGGTGCAGATAGCTCTCGCGATACTTGCGATTCTTGTTCTTCTGCTGGTGAGCTCTGCGCGCTTCACTACCCATGTGGGCGAATATTGCGCGCTGATGTTGTTTGCCACCACCGCGATGATGGTGCTGGTGAGCACGCAGAACCTGTTGATCATCTTCATCACCATTGAGTTCCTGAGCCTTTCGCTTTATATCCTCACCGCGTTTGACAAGGAGAGCCAGCCATCGGCGGAAGCTGGGCTCAAGTACTTTCTCTTCGGCGGGATGTCGGCGGGGATCCTGCTCTTCGGCTTCAGCCTGCTCTACGGCCTCTCCGGTTCGCTCGCGCTGGAGGGCATCGCCGCCGCGGTCAACGCTTCGCCGGCCGATCCGCTATTGACGATCGCCATCGTCATGGTGGTGGCAGGATTGGGCTTTAAGATTGCAGCCGCGCCCTTCCACATGTGGGCTCCGGAGGTGTACCAGGGCGCGCCGACATGGAGCGCCGCGCTGGTCGCATCGAGTTCGAAGGTGGCCAGCTTCTTCGCCTTGTTTGTGGTCTTCTATCTGGGGCTCATGGGGGCGGCGGGGAGCGCCGCTTGGGCAGGTTACACCGCGGGATGGGCGCCCTTGATCGCGATTCTCGCCGTGATATCGATGCTTTGGGGCAACCTCGCGGCCATTGCACAAACCAGCGTCAGGCGACTGCTAGCCTATTCTGCGATTGGGCATGCAGGGTACATGTTGATTGCGCTCGTCGTGCACAGCCGGCAAAGTTTGGTGGCGCTGGTGTATTACGTCATCACCTACGCCTTGGCGACGGTAGGCGCTTTTGGCGTGCTCGCTGCTTTGGAGAATGAAAAGGTGGACAGCATCGCGGACTTCGCCGGCCTGGGTAAGCGTGCTCCGGACGTGGCCTTTTGCCTGCTGATCTTTTTGCTCTCTCTGGCCGGCATTCCTCCGCTGGCAGGTTTCTTTGGCAAGTTCTATGTCTTTATTTCGGCTCTGAACATAGCGGACCACTTTGCTTTGGTGTGGCTGGTGCTGCTGGCGCTCGCCATGAGCGTGGTTTCGTTTTACTACTACCTGAAGGTTCTCAAACAAGCCTACGTCGCCGAACCGATGGCGGGCGCCGCAGCTATCCGAGTGCCGGCGACGACTCGTATCGCATTGTGGGCGACTGCCGGGCTGGTCGTGATCCTGGGCTGTTTGCCGGACTTGCTGATGAACCGGATTGCGGCCGCGCTCCCCCCTGCGTTTCACTGAGACCGCCTGACGTGCTTACAATTGTGCTAACATCTGTGTCGAGGAACAAATGCCGACACCGAAGAAGAGAAAGCCGCCCGTCGCCAGCCAAATGGCAGGAACGGAATATCGCGGGAAGCTAACCAAGACGGGCAACTCGTCTGGATTCCGTTTCGAGGGGGCTCTATTCAAAAGTCATCCGGAGTTCAACGGCGAAGTGAGAGCTCACGTCATCGCTCCTGGACGGATGTTGGTTTTGGCGGAGACTGAGGCGCATGAGACAACAGATCCCGTGATGACATCGTTTCTCGCGTTTCTGGCGCAAGACATCGCTCGCGCGCCTCAGCACATCCGGCCGCTGGATACAAAGCTGGCGAAACGCGCGGACAAATTAACAAAAGGGATTGCCGTGTCGCCCGACGAAGATCTTGGCGACGGAGTGTCCATGTAGATGGTCGTAAACGGCTGGAGGCTATATGTCCACCCCTTGTTCGAGCAGCAGTTCCGGCAACTGGTGGAACAGGTAGAAGCTCTAGCGGCGAAGGACCCCGCGGGCTATAAGGAACTACCCGCTGCGAAATTGTTGGCCACAATCAATCGTCACATCCGAGAGACTATTCCAAGAAATCCCGGCGCCGCCGAGTTTCGCCAGGGAAATACGCTTGGCTCGGACAACCGGCACTGGTTCCGGGCAAAGTTCCATGAGCGGTACAGGCTCTTTTATCGCTTCTCCAGCAAGGAAAAGGTCATCATTTACGCGTGGGTGAATGATGAACGCACACTGCGTAAGTCGGGGTCCAGGACCGACCCCTATCGCGTGTTCCGCGCCATGCTGGAGGCGGGTGATCCTCCCAACACGATGGAGCAGTTGCTCGTGCGTGCCAAGGAAATGAAGGACGGATAAGGCTTACAGGTCAAGGAGACGGTATTATCAACACCGACCTTTGAGAGTTCCTAAGGAGAAAACCGGTGAAGACGAGAGATGTCGGTCTGGTCGCGGCATTTGTAATAGCCTTGCTGGCGGCGGGGGCGCAAGACACAAAGTACGGCCCCAAAGGGCAGCAGATCCCGTCTCCGGAATGTCTGACCATGCGCGGCGCCTGGGTGGGTGGATATACGCCGTGCACCGAGGGCACGCACCAGGAATGGTTGAACGACGTTACGCACTGGCGTGCAGAGCGCCGCATCCGCATCGGATATAACGATGCTCGCTACCAGATGCCGCAACTGCTGTGGACGCAATCGAGTTTTATGCAACCGCAGATGATGGTGCAGGACCGCTATTTCTACGATCCTGTGGCGGGCAAGTACACCGTGGATCGCTATCTCGACGACCTCCAGAAGCGTTACGGAGGCATCGATGCCGTTCTCATCTGGCCGACCTATCCCAACATGGGCATCGATGACCGCAACCAGCACGACATGATCCGCTCCATGCCGGGCGGCCTGGAAGGCGTGCGCAGGATGGTGGGCGACTTTCATCGCCGCGGCGTCCGCGTCCTATTCCCCATGATGATGTGGGATCAAGGCACCCATGATCCCGGCGAGCCCTGGCCGCAGGCCATTGCGGAGACCATGAAAGCGATCGATGCCGACGGAGTCAATGGCGATACGCAGGACGGCGTGCCGCTGGCGTTCTCGCTGGCCTCCGACACCTTGGGCCACACCCTGGCCTTCGAACCCGAGGGGGGACCTGCCGACGAGGCTCTGGCCTGGAACGTGATGACGTGGGGGCAATATCAATTCCCCTTTGTCCCCGAGGTCGATAAATATAAGTGGCTGGAGACCCGCCACATGGTGAATATCTCCCATCGCTGGGCGCGGAATAAAACTGATGATTTGCAGTTTGCCTTCTTCAACGGAGTGGGCTGGGAGAGCTGGGAGAACGTCTGGGGTATCTGGAACGGCATCACGGAGCGCGACGGAGAAGCGACGCGCCGCATGGCCACGATGGAGCGAGGCGTAGCGGCGTTTCTTGTCAGCCCTGGCTGGGAGCCCTATTACCCAACCCATCGCTACGGCGTTTTTGCCAGCCGCTGGCCGGTGAATGGTCAGACAGTATGGACCATGGTGAACCGCAACGAGTATGACGTGAGCGGACGCGAGATCTCTGTTCCAGCGGAGGACGGCGTTCGTTACTTTGACCTCTACCACGGCGTTGAGCTCACTCCGGAAAAGGAGGGGAGCGCGGCGGTCCTGGCCTTCGCTATCGAAGCGCATGGCTTCGCGGCGGTGCTCGCCACGCATGGAGCTCCCGATACAAAGATGCAGGATCTGATGGCGCGCATGAAGACGTTGACGGCGACGCCGCTGTCGTCGTATGCCGACCAGTGGAAGACGCTGGGGCAGCAAATGGTTGCGATTGCGCCGGCCAAGGCGATGGGGGCCGCTCCGGAGGGCATGGTTGCGATTCCAGGTGGCGACTATGTTTTCAAAGTGCAGGGAATCGAAATCGAAGGCTTCAACGACATTGGTGTCGATGTGCAATATCCGTGGGAGGATATGCCGCGCCGCTTTCACGAGCACCGCATGACGATCCCGCGCTTCTCCATGGACAAGTATCCGGTAACGAACGCGGAGTTCAAAAAATTCCTGGACGCGACGCATTACCAACCGGCGGACGCTCTGAATTTTCTCCGCGATTGGAAGGATGGCGCGTATCCCCAGGGATGGGCTAATAAGCCGGTGACCTGGGTGTCGCTGGAGGATGCGCGTGCGTATGCCAAGTGGGCCGGCAAGCGACTGCCGCACGAGTGGGAATGGCAGTATGCGGCGCAGGGTGGCAACCCGGAGCGCATCTATCCCTGGGGCGACGCTTGGGAGGCGAACGCTGTGCCGCTTCCGGTGAAGGGCCGCTCGCTGACGCAGCCGGATAACGTCGATGCGCACCCTGCCGGAGCGAGTGCTTTCGGAGTGATGGATATGGTGGGCAACGTCTGGCAGTGGACAGATGAATTTGTCGACGAGCATACGCGGGGCGGCATTCTAAGAGGCGGAAGCTATTACCAGCCGCAGGGGTCGATCTGGTATTTCCCGCAGGCCTACCGCAACGATCAGCACGGGAAGCTATTGATGATGGCCCCTAGCTATGATCGCTCCGGTACTGTGGGGTTTCGCTGTGTTAGTGATGCTGAATAAATTTTAAATGACGTCGTTATCAAAGGAGATAGCATGCCTCTTGTTCGAATTGATCTTGCTGAAGGCAAATCCTCGGAGTACGGCAAGCAGGTGGGCCAGATCGTGTATCACGCGTTGACCGATGTAATGAACGCACCCAAGAACGACCTCTTCCAGATCATCACCGAGCATCCCCAAGCCGGCTTGCAGTTTGACCGGGAATTTCTCGGAATTCATCGATCAGACGACTGCATCTTTGTGCAAATCACGCTGAATAGCGGTCGAACCGTGGAGATAAAGCAACGCTTCTACAAAGCCGTGGCCGATGGCCTGCATGAAAGCCTGAAGCTACGCCGAGAAGATGTCTTCATCAGCCTGGTGGAAGTCCCAAAGGAGAACTGGTCTTTCGGCAACGGTGAAGCTCAGTACGCGCCTGCTACTTAGGGCTGTCCAAATTAGCGGACAAACGACCTTCCGAAGGGCGCAACGTGCTGCATGCGTTGAAAAGAACACGGGGCAAATGAAAGTGGTCCATCCCCCTCCACCAGTGCCAAGGTGCAGTAACACCCTAAACTTTGTCATCCCGAGCGAAGCGTAGCGACGGTTTCTTTTGTCCATCCGACCTGGCGGCTCCTAACAACAGTCACCGCCCTAAACTTTGTCATCCCGAGCGCAGCCGAGGGATCTGCAGTTTGCGAGTGGCAAAACGGAACCCGGAGGTCAATTTGCCCATGACACGTTCGCTGTGCCCGAAGGTGAAACTGCAGATCCCTCGGCTGCCCCGGACGGCCCATTCACGGTTTCGAATCGGGGCAGCGTGTGCGATTTTCCGTAAAGAAAATCGCATGCAGTCCGGTGGTCACCACCAACCTGTATGGGCCATCCGGGTTCGCTCGGGATGACAAAGTTTAGGGTGGTACTGTTCCTTGGCAGTGGTGGAGGGGGATGGACAGAGTCAGCCAAAAGGCTAATTTGGGCAAGTATGCCTGCTACTTCATAACGCGGGCGCAGGAGCGCCACCCATCGTTCCTCTACCGGGACAAAGTCATGCGCGGAGAACGAAGCGGAAGCGCATATCTTCGCCGAACCACATGATGTAGTTGGTTCCCCAGGCGTTGTTGAAGAGATTGCAATGCACGCCACCGGAAAGATCTGGTTGCGATCGAGAAAAATTCAGCGGCGATTTTTCCCCGAAAGCAATCAGCGGCGCATCCAGCGTCTCCACAAAGATGGACCGCTCTTCATCCTTGTAGCCGAATCCCGAGGAAACTGCGTGCATGTGGCGATTGCCGGAGGAAACGACGTCGAACGGCGATACCTGCTCGCCCGATTTATCCATCATCCAGCCCTTCTGGCTGGGGGCGATCGGATGAAAGCTCAGCCAGAGCGCTTCGGGCATCCGCGTGGCGGACTTCTGAAACCAGTAGAAATTCAGGTGGATTACGGGTTCTGCTTTGGGAAGCAGTAGTTCCAAATACATCTTCTCCGGGAAGGCAGCTCGTCCTGATTGCAGGGCTTGAGGGTCACGAATCTCCAGTCGCGCCAGCACGCGGTGCGCTTCCGGACCTTCCTCCACCTGGAGCTCCGCCAAAGATGGCAACCAGGCACGGCTTTCCGCCCCAAATCGCTCGATGTTGGGCTTTCCAAAGTCCTTCTTCGCCCAATCCGCGTCGCTGATCACGTAATTGGAGAAGAAGCGCGCGTAATCCTGCGGGGAAAGCGTTTGGTAGGAAAAGAGGGCCAGAGGATGATCGGCAGAGGCCCATTCCCGCTGCGATCTCTTGCTGCGCAGGCGACGAATCGCTCCAGTGTCCGGATCAAGTGCGAGGATAAAATGCTCCGTCTCCATTTCCTTGCCGCCGGGGTGACTGGAGGGATGCGACAACTGCGGTGGCTTCGCTTCGAGCTGGCGCAAGGCGGCCAGCGCCTGATCCTGCAGCGGCGCAGGCAATGTGGCGACTCCATCGAAAAGATCCTGGCGCTTTTCCACCCAGCTGTGCTGCACCACCTCGTAGTTCTTGGTGTGCAGCATCTCCGCCAGATCGTGCGGGGTGTAGTGGTCGAAATCGAGCCACGTTTTGGTGTCGGTGCCCCAGGTGTGCTCGGACTCGAGAAGAATGTGGCGAAGCAGGGCCAGATCCGTAGTGTCGCCGAGGTGGAAGCTCTGTTGCGCGAGCCAAGTCTGACGAAGCCGCGCAACTTCACGGTAGCGGGCGACCTTGAGAGGATCACTCGCAACACCGTAGATCCACGTATCCCCGATTTCCTGCTTCACCACGGGCAAGTTTCCCCGATACGCTTCGACGGCATTCGCAATCTCGGTGAGGTTGGTGGGGATCACCTGAGCGTTGGGGAATTGGCGGTTCAAATCGGCGCAGATCTTTACGATCTCTTCAGGCGTGTGGGGGCCGCTGTTGTCGTCTCGCACGACAATGGCGATGGCCAGATCCGAGCCGGGCACACGCCCAACAGCGCCATAGTCGTGATGGTACATAACCACCAGGGACTCGCCCTTAAGGTCTGTCCACACAAACAGGGAGGGCACCTCGGCCGGGGTGCTGGCGCCATTCACGCCGATGTCGAGAAACTTTACGCCCTGAGCGGCCAGCGGGCCAATGAGCCCCCGCGTGTGACCAGGAACATCGGTCATCTTGGCTCCGGTCGTGGTTCTGCCAAATCGACGGTCGAGGGTCTTCGACAAAGCGATGCTTCCGGAAATCATCGATTTATCCATCAGCTCGGTTTGCCAGCTAAACGGAAGAGCGTGCCACGCAATGTCTCCGCGGGAGATGGCTTGCTCCATTCGCCTGCGATCATCGGGTGTGGCCTGCTCGAGATACTCGTAGAGCAACCACGAACCGGTCGTCCAGACGTAGCGGCAGGAACCAGACTGGCGCATCTGCTCGGCCACCCGGATCGCCTGGGGAAAGAACTCGGTGAAGTAGCGGTGAACCACCGCAGCCTGTGTGTCAATGAAGCCGGCGTCGAAATGGCACTTGAACATGACCAGGACACGCTTGACCTCTTCATCAGGCGCCGCCTGCATGGAGAGGGATCGGGCTGTTGAGGCGGCGAGCCCACCTCCCAGTGCGATCACAGACTTGATAAATTCACGACGCTGCATGCCAGGCCGGCTCCAGGTCACAAGATGCACACTTCAGGAATGCTTTTTGTACACCCTGGTTGCGACCACGCTGGCTTGCGGCGAATCTGAGCCAAAGCTCCTGGTTTCAATCAAGATCTCGAATGGGTTAAGAGAACCGTCCGCATTCCTGAACTGATCGAGAAGCGGGCGCATCATGCTCCGGTTGAAGAGAGTGTCTACCGCTGCCTGCGTTCCGGCCATGGTCAGTCCTTCCACCAGAAGGACCGAACCCGTGTTGTTGAGATTGGGAACAAATCCGATGACCGCATAGGTACGATGGGATGGCCCGGTTGCGTCATTCTCGTAGACCGGGAGCTCTCCGGCCTGAGGGCGCCTGTTCACGATGCGCGATGCATTCGGATGGGGCTGATATTCGAATTCGAAATTGAGGGTTTTCTCGAACAGCTCCGCCCACGGGTTGGAAAAACTGGATCCCAGAAGAATGACGTTCGCATCTTTGAGGTCTTGCATGTGTAGTTCGCGCGAATAACGCACCATGAACTGACCGCTATTTGCCTCGGGCAGACGTGAGAACCTCATCACCGCGTTCAGATCTGTAATATTGGTGTAACGTTGAGCGTCCAGGTCTCTCATGTTCTGCTCATCAATGTTGTAGGGGCTTTTGAGAGACAGGTAATCGCGATTGATGTATTCCGACAGCGGAACCAGATGACCGGTCAGGTTCTGAATCATGACGATTCCATCGTCGGATGGCACAATCAGTGTCTGGTGGCTCTTGTCGAATAGCCGCGCCCACAGTGGATGCGACGGATCCGCAGAAGACGCGGCAGCGCGATGCGCGACCACCCACGCAATCGCGAGGGCGGCAAGCAACAGCAAAACGCCCCCACCAAGAAGAATCCAGGGACGACGACGCGCGGGCTGCACTGCTACCGTGGCAGGCGCAGCAGGAGCAGCTGTTTCCAAAACGACGCCGCTCTCCGTTTCGTGCTCGGTCACCACCAGCAACGGGCGCTCCTGGAAGTGATTGCGGGAATAGACCGGCACATATTTGCCGCGAGGAACGCTGAGGCGGAGCTCCTCCTCTCTGCCCTCCTCCAGGAAATATTGGTCCAGACGGTGGCGGAGCTGACGGGCATAGTTCCTTACGATATTGTCTTCTCCGGGGTGGTAGCCCGGGCGCCGGCCGAAGACGTGAACACCGATCTGATGTTCGCTGATCTCGTCGGTCTTTCCGGTAATCTCGCGCTCACACACATAGAGAAGAAAGCGGGACAGTAAAGCCGACTTGGCAAAGCTCCGGCTGGCAACGATGCGCTGAGCCAACTGCCAACGCGGCTCAGTAGCCAGATGGAAAACAGATTTCCATGCGGAGGTTGCTGGCTCATTGGGATTGAAGGCAGCATCTTTCGGGGCTGCCTCGAAATCTGGAAGTGAGACGTCGCTCTGGTTCATAGCGTCCACGCACGGAAGGGTAACAGATCCATGACCAACAAACGGTAAAAGTTGCTAAGTTATTCTCCTCATAAAACTTATTTAAAATCTACGAAATTTGCTTACCAGGCTACACATTCCGGGAGAAGTGCAGATCCGGGTCAAACTCCCGGTGTAAACACAGGGTAGACCCCTTCCAAAACACGTTATGGAAGCGTCAACATTGGCTCCACTGAAGTCTTTGAGAGAGGCCTATCATGTCAGCGAATCGAATCCTTCCCGCTATCGGTGCGGCAGTGTCACGGTTTATTCATCCGGTAACAGACAAAGTATCCACACCAAGTTTGATTAAAACATCCACACCAGGTTGGATCCCCTCTTCTCTTGCCGCATTAACGATGGCCACCGCGATATTCTTTTCTGCGACCGCGTTGGCGCAAAATGACGTCGGTTCCATCGTCGGATTCGTGATGGACTCCTCCGGGGCGGTTGTGCCCGGTGCAAAAGTTATTATCAAGAATGAGGGAACTGGCGAAAGCCGTACGGTCTCCACGGATTCGTCGGGCCATTACGCGGTCCCGAACCTGCCCCCCACGTCGTACACCATGACGGCTGAGGCCACGGGATTTCAGAAGTTCGAGAGTACAAAAAATGTGCTGGCGTCCAACAGCACCATCTCGATCGATGCCAAACTCAGCCTCGGAGCGGCTACCCAGACTGTCGAAGTGACCGCTACCGCTGCGCTCTTACAGACCCAATCCCCAGCGGTACAAAGCGAGATCACGGGACAGCAGATTCAAAAACAGGAGCTCAACGGCCGCAATCCGATCTACATGACGCAGCTCCTTCCCGGCGCCGTTAGTACAGCAACCCTGGGCGATTTCAATTTCTCGTTCAACAGTGGAGATTCATTCAATATCAACGGGGCGCGCACGCAGGATACGTTGTACACGATCGATGGCGCTCCGGCGGTTCGTACACGAGACGACGGAGAGATCATCGCCGGCGTGAAACCCGACGCGGTGCAGGAAATGCAAGTGCTCACAGCCGCCTACTCGGCGGAGTACGGCGGAGCTTCGGGCGCCCAAGTCCGCATTGTGACCAAGAGCGGAACCACGAATTTCCACGGGACCGCATACGAGTACCTGCGCAATTCGGCGATGGACGCCAACACCTGGAGCCGCAACCTGAACCCCGCAACCCGGTTTCCTTCTCCCTTTGTTTACAATAATTTTGGGTTTTCCGTTGGCGGCCCCGTCTGGGCCCCGAAGGTGCCCTTCTTAGATGGCCTGCGGAACAAGTTCTTTTTCTTCATCAACGAGGATTGGATCCGCTACCGCTTTGCAGCCACGCAGAACATGACCGTGCCCACCGCGCTTATGCGCCAGGGGAACTTCAGTCAATTGCTGAATCCCAGTAACCCCTTCTATGCGGGCGGTAGACAGCTCTACGTGCCAGGCACGTGCCCGGTGTACGGCGCCGCAACCTGCGTGCCTTACCCTGGCAACATCATCCCGGCGGCCCAATTGAGTCCAAACGGTATCGGGATCTTAAACTCCTATCCTTTGCCCACTCCCGGGTTCCAACAGGGAACGCAGAACTATGCCGGCTCGCTCCCCCAACCGGAAAATCAGCGTCAAGGCCAAATCAACGGCGACCTTCTGATCACGGCCAACCAGCACATCTTGTTTCGGCGCTCCGATAACTCGTTCTATGAGCTCTCCCCTTACAACCAGAGCAACCCCCTGGTTCCAATCGTTTTCGAGCGTCCCAACCAAGTCAACGCCCTGGGTTGGGTGTGGACGATCAACCCGACGATGATCAACGAGGCTCACGGCAGCGTCAGCATCGACGATGTCTACATCGACGCCGCGCCTGGAGGGGCTGGCTATGATCGGGGAGCATTCGGGATCGATTTTCCCTACATCCTGCCTGGGGCGAAAGCTTCTGAAAATAAGATCCCCACCGCCAGCCTGCCCACTTTCTCCAGTATTGCCGGTGGCCCGTACCCGTCGCACTCATCCGGGATCATTTATGCGGCGTCTGACAGTTTGACCAAGGTTTGGTCGAACCACACCGTCAAGGGGGGCTTTTTCTACTCCTACGCGGGCGAAAACGACAACGATCAGATCAACGTCTCGACAGTTCCCGGGGGAGCCAGCAACCAGAACGGCACGTTCTTTTTCTCTGACCCACGGACTGGCTTGGGCGGTACGTCTGGCGCAGGCATAGCCAACCTGGCACTCGGCCTGGCAGACAGCTACACCGAGATTGGGCCCAAGGCATTCACTGAATGGCGCGGAACGCTGATTGAGGAGTTCATCCAGGATAACTGGCAGCTTACGCACAGACTGAATGTCGATTATGGTCTTCGCTTCACCACGGTCATTCCTTACAGCGCGCAGTGGGGCAATGCTGTCTACTTCGATCCGGCCTCATACGTTCCCTCGGCCGCTCCTGCCGTGAATCCAACCAACGGCAACGTCATCGTGGGCACTGGGAATCCCTATAACGGCATCGTGATCCCCGGGAGAAGCAGTTTTCCGAGCTCTGCCCTCGCAGGCAATCGCGTGCCGGCTGCGAATCCGGCAAATAATGCCTGCGCCGGCCAACCCTGCACCGGCCTGTTTGCCCCGCACCTGCCCAAGGGCTACTACCCCACAAAAACCGATGTTCTGCCGCGTTTCGGAATCGCTTATCAGCTGTATCCAAATACGGTGATCCGCGCGGGGGGCGGCAGGTTCGTAGAGTTTAAGGGGATCATCGACAACATATTCCCTGGTGGCAACTCTCCATTCCAGCCAACGATAAACGTCAGCAATGTGTCGGTCGACAATCCGGGGGCCGCGCTCAACGCTACTGAAGAAGGTTCCATCCAGGTCACTACGATGAACAGCCACTTGGTGCCACCAACCAGGTGGAACTGGAACGTGACCCTCCAGCAGCAGCTTCCAGGGCGGCACTCGTCATTTTCGATAGCTTATGTAGGGGCTCGCGGTTTGCACAATTGGGATGTGTTCGACATCAACCAGGCGCCAGCGGGTTCACTCACCAATAATCCGGGCGTCAACATTAACTATCTCCGTCCATATAAGGGTTTCGCCTTCATTCAGCAAGCGCAAAGCGGTGTCAGCGAGTTTTACAACTCGTTACAACTGGGATGGAATTGGAACTTCGGCGATGGTTCCCTGTTTGGGGCGGCCTACACCTGGTCCAAGGAGATGGACAACGGTTCCAATTACCACACGATCGTTCCCGACACCTACAACACATCCAATCTCTGGGGGCCTTCGGAGTTCGATGTGCGCCAGGTTTTCATCGTGAACTACCTGTATGTGGTGCCTTTCTTTAAGGGACAGCACACCCTGGTAGGCAAGGTGGCGGGTGGATGGGAGATCAGCGGCAACACGCAAATGCAAACTGGCCTTCCCTGCTCTGTCGGGGTAGCCAACGACTACGCCGGAGTCGGAGAGGTTGGCAGCTTCAACTGCGAACCGCCCAGTATTCCATCGGGATCCGTGGGCCAGTTCTGGGTGCAGCACGGAGGGGTGACACACCTGGGCAAATTTGCCGGCCCTACTGGCACTTCTAGCAGCCCCAAGTGGTTTTCAACGACCACTGGCGCCGGAACTCCTCTCTGGACCCCGCCGCCTGCCGGTACGTTTAATCTTCAGAAAGGCATTCGCGACAATATTTACGCGCCCGGCCTGGTGAATTGGAATATCGCGCTGATCAAGGCCTTCCCCGTGTTCAGGGAGAATGGGTTTGAGTTCCGCGCCGAGGCGTACAACTTCCCTAATCATCCCAACTGGGCTTCGCCGAACTACACTCCCACTTCATCCCAATTCGGGGAAGTGACTGCCAAGACCACGAGCAATTTTCGGACTCTCCAAGTCGGGTTGCGTTATCAGTTCTAGCTACGTAGCGCACCTAAGGGAACTCCCGCACATACGGGAGTTCCCTTTTACTTTTGTGCAAGCGGGAGGCTGTTGAAATGACTTCCCACTTTGTAGAATCGCCCAGCCTCGGTTGGTCTCATTTTCCGGGCTGGTGAAATTCGTGTAGGCCAAAACCCCGGGGGGACAAATGTTACAAACCATGGCTGAATTGGGCAGGCGAATCGGAGCCACGCGCTATCGCAATTTACTCGTAACCATGAGAGGGTCCGTTCGGCTGCGAACCTTGACTGGATGGCTTTTGCCCGTTCTCGCCGCCTACCCGTTGTTACCTGCGCTCGAGGGCCAAACGATGAAGGCCCCGGATATCACCAGGGATCCCACCCTGTTTGTCGTGCCATACGCGCACCTCGATACACAGTGGCGCTGGGAAATGCCGCAGACCATCAGCGAATATCTGCTGAAGACGATGCGGGTGAACTTTGACTACATCGATAAATATCCCCACTACGTCTTCAACTGGACCGGCTCGAACCGTTACCGCATGATGAAGGAGTACTTCCCGGACGATTACGCCCGGCTGACGCAATATGTCGCCGCCGGCCGCTGGTACCCTGCCGGCTCGTCGGTTGAGGAAGGCGATGTAAATCTTCCTAGCGCCGAAGGGATTTTTCGCCAGATCCTTTACGGCAACGATTACTACCGAAAGGATTTTGGCAAGGCCAGCGCGGAGTACATGCTGCCCGACTGCTTCGGATTCCCCGCCTCTTTGCCCAGCATCCTCGCGCACGCGGGCGTGAAGGGATTCTCGACCCAGAAGCTCAGTGCAGCCTGGCAGCCGGCGCCGAAAATTGGAGGCCCTGATTCGCCCGAGCATACCCCGGAAGGGATCCCGTTCAACGTTGGCCTATGGATTGGTCCCGACGGAAAGAGTGTGATCGCGGCCTTGAACCCCGGCGGATATGGCAGCAGCGTGTACACCGATCTCAGTCAGGAACCCGGGCCACCGCCGCCGCTACCCCAATTGACCAGCGAGGAAAAGGCGCGGCTCACGCCGGCGCAACTGCGTGCCCGGGAACGGCCGCGCGAGTGGGAACAGGATTGGGTCAAACGCATCGATCTGGATGGCCAAGTCACCGGCGTCTTTGCCGACTACCATTATGTCGGCACCGGAGACGTGGGCGGCGCCGCCCGGGAGTCGTCAGTCAAACTGCTGGAAGCCATCGTTGACAAGAGCGAGACGGTGCTGCCTCCTCCTCCCGGGGGGTTCGGCCAGCAGGATCAGCCGGGCTCTGAACCGAAGGGGCCAGAGGTGCGAGTCGGCGAAGGCCCGGTCCACGTGGTCGAGTCGACGGCGGATCAGATGTTCAACGACATCAAGCCCGATATGACCTCACGCATGCCACAGTACAAAGGCGATCTGGAGTTGATCAATCACTCCGCCGGATCGCTGACGTCTCAGGCCTACCACAAGCGCATGATCCTCAAGAATGAGCTCCTCGCCGACGCTGCAGAAAAAGCTTCGGTGGCAGCCTCATGGATGGGCGGGCGACCTTATCCCCAGCAGCAATTGAACGATGCCTGGACGCTGGAACTCGCTGGACATTTTCACGACCTTGCCGCCGGCACCGCGACTCCGCGCGCCTATCAGTACTCCTGGAATGACGACAATATTGCGGCAAACCAGTTCGCCGGAGTGCTCATCAGCGCCACCGAGTCGATCGCCTCGGGATGGACACGCAGGGTAAGGGAACGCCCATTGTGGTGTATAACCCGCTCAACATCGCGCGGGAAGATGTGGTTGAAGCCCGGATTGCGTTTCCCGGCGGCATGCCGAAGGCTGTTCATGTCTATGGTCCCGACGGCAAGGAGGCGCCGGCTCAATTCGAAGACGGCAAAGTGCTCTTCCTGGCCCAGGCGCCGTCTGTGGGATACGCCATTTATCACGTGCTGCCGGCAGAGAGCTCCGCTGCTAACGGAACAGTGAAAGTGACCGAATCATCGCTCGAAAATGCCCGCTATCGCATGCAGCTCAACCAGGATGGCGATGTCTCCAGCATCTATGACAAAACTCTAAGTAAGGAGCTGCTCTCGGCGCCCATTCGGCTGGCTATCTCCACGGATTCGCCAAAACAATATCCAGCCTGGAATATGGATTTCGATCAGGAGCAGGCAGCACCTCGCGCCTACGTGAGCGGCCCGGCGCAGATCCGGGTGGTTGAGCGTGGTCCGGTTCGGGTCGCGGTGGAGGTGACGCGCCAGACCGAAAAGTCGAAATTCGTGCAGACGATTCGACTTTCAGCAGGCGATGCGGGCAACCGGGTTGAATTCGGCAACGCTATCGACTGGCAAACGCTGGACGCCAATCTCAAAGTAGCTTTTTCGCTCAGCCCCTCGAATGAAAATGCCACATACAACTGGGACGTGGGCACCATTGAGCGGCCCAACGCGCAAGAGCGCCAGTTCGAAGTCGCCTCCCATCGTTGGATCGATCTCACGGACAAGAGCGGCAGCTTCGGGGCGACAGTCCTGACCGAATATAAGAACGGCTCCGACAAGCCGAATGACCAAACGATCCGGTTGACGCTTCTCCGCTCGCCCGGAATGCAGCCGCCCACCAATGGACGTCCGCAGGGTTATACCGACCAGGCAAACCAGGACTGGGGACATCACGAATTCGTATTCGGTTTGGCAGGACACGCCGGCAGCTGGGAACAAGCGCAAACGGATTGGCAGGCGTATCGTCTCAGTGATCCGCTGATCGCTTTCCAGGCAACGGCCCATCCTGGGCCGCTGGGCAAAACCTTTTCCCTGCTTCAGCTCAACAACTCGAGAATCCGCGTGCTCGCTCTCAAGAAGGCGGAAGCAGATGACGAAATTATTCTCCGCATGGTCGAGCTCGATGGTCATCCAGCGCAAGATGTGCGCGTCTCCCTCGCCGGACCTATTGTCGCCGCACGCGAAGTCAATGCCCAGGAACAGGAACAACCGGAGCCGGCGAACCTGAACGGCGGAGCGCTGGTCACCTCTTTCACCGCATATCAACCGCGCACCTATGCCTTGCGGCTCGGTCCACCGAGCACAAAGCTGGACGCCATTCATTCGCTGCCGGTTGCGCTCAAGTACGACCTTGCCGCAGCCAGCAATGACGACACCAAAACTCCAGGTGGCGGCTTCGACGGTAAAGGCAACGCGATAGCGGCGGAAATGCTGCCTGCCGCAATCGCTTATCACGGCGTCGAGTTCAAGTTGGCGCCCGCAAAAACCGGAGTGCCCGATGCAGTAGTTGCCAAGGGGCAAGCGATTCCTCTGCCTTCCGGGCACTACAACCAGGTTTACATTCTGGCCGCTTCCGCTGATGGAGACCAGACGGCGGCATTCCGGCTGGGCGCCAAGACGGCGAATCTGAATATCGAGGATTGGGGCGGATTCATCGGCCAGTGGGACACTCGCATCTTTAAGAACCAGGACGACCGAAATTGGGCTATCTCAGCTCATCACGCGCCGTGGCCTCCCACCGATGAGCAACAGCGGGAGCAACGGGTTCCGTCGCCGCGCTATCCCGAAGACTACGTGGGTCTCGAGCCTGGCTACGTTAAGCCCGCCAGTCTCGGCTGGTACGCGTCCCATCATCACACAGCCGATGGCCTCAACCAGCCCTACCAATACTCTTACCTCTTCGCGTACTCGATCCCGATGCCCCAAGGCGCACGGACGCTCACTTTGCCAGACAACGACAAGATTCGCATTCTCGCGGTCTCGGTCGCAGAAGAGAACCCGGAGCTAAGCCAGGCGCAACCGCTCTACGACACGCTGAATCGCACAGAACCGCCGGCCATGGCATCCTCGTCGAGCGGTTCCTCCCAGCGGTAATCGTCGATAAGAATCCGAACTACCCTCTCCAAATTGAGTCCCGAGGTGTCTGTGTCATAGCAAGCTCAGAAGGAATAGGACGGGTGCCCTCGCCAAAGCGTACCTGGGCCGAAAACGATGGGGCGTAGGCCCATAAGCACTAAATTGTTTAGGGTGTTTTTCGTCAAAACTCCCACAAAGTCGTCATCCTGAGAGTCTGTGACTTTTTTGAATTGCTTCACCGTCAACGAAGGCTGGGTGCCCCATTGCCCCGATTTCCTGTGGAGGCTTGCTGCGTTGATAGACTCCATGCACCTTTCCTTAATGAAAGGCGCACACACGGAGTCTCTCTGGCACAGCGTGGCAGGAAATCCGGGTACCCTCGGGATGACAAAAGGGGAGGGCAGCGTTCACCTAAGCAGCCGTTATAAGGGATGGAGAGAGCTGTCCGCAGAGCGCGCGGCGAACGATCCTTCCATCCACATCACAAACTGTAGAGGAAGGAACAAATTTATCCTCTGTCATCCCGACCGGAGCGCACCCGGATTTCCTGTTACGCGGTATTCACCAACGGCCGCGGGTGCGGCTTTCAGTAAGGAAAGCCGCATGAAGTTCGCCAACGCCACCAAGTTCGACAGGAAATCCGGGGTAGCGGAGTGGAGGGATCTGCGGTGCGCCTCTCCATCAAGCAACTCCGCAGCCTTTAAAGCCTTCACCCTTCGGAGTTGCCTGGCTGGAGAGAGAACTGCAGATCCCTCCACCCCACTGCGCTCCGCTCAGAGGCTGTGACTTTTTTGATTTCTGTTAGGTTTTGGTGGCCGGAAAGCTATGAAGAGCACCGGCTAACAAGCATCGTCGGGGTCCTTCGACTACGCGCCATAAACCCTCTGTTAAGCAGTAGATCTGCGAGGCGCTTCGCTCAGGATGACTCCTTGTGGAGCTTTTAAACAACAGTCTGGTTGGGCGTGACAAAAACGCGCAAAATCAAAAAAGGCACAACCTCTCAGGATGACGATTTTGTGGGAGTTTTGACGAAAAACACCCTAAACAATTTAGCGCTTATGGGCCACAGAGTCCGAAGGGACGGCTGAAAGTCAGACTTGTCCAAAATTAGTTTTTCCGGCATTGGTTCATTGGTCGGGACGACGTGCGCGTGCCGGCTTAAAGCAGTTTCGCAATTACGGTGGCCTGGTAAAGGTCGCGAGGAGTGGTTTTCCTTAGGAGAAAACCACGAAAGGGCCTGTCGCTTCGGTCTACACCAATTGCGAACTGCTTTCGCTGGCAGCCATTTGTAAAATTTGATATTTTTGGGTCCTTTTTAAGATTGGTAGGTCAGCGGGGGCGGGCAAAGGGGTTCTTTTTTATAGAGAAAGGGACTCTCAGGTCTGGAACATAAGTGATGCCGGGGACATAAGAGGCCACTTCCGAAGGGCTAAAGCGGTTGGCGAGGGTGGACTGGCTGTGGCCAGCGTCCGGAGGCGCCTCTCCCGCGGATCCGAGAGCGGGCTCGGCCACGCCCCACGGCGCGCCGGGGCAGGCAGGCGAACCTTCTTGCTTGGGCTCCACGGCATGCCCCACGGCTCGCCGGGACAGGCGCGACAGGCGGGGCGGAGTTTGGTTGCGGGTGGATGGTTTTGGCCTGCTGCTCGCGAAGCTCCACGGCAGGCCGGGACAGGCATTCGGAGACATAGATTTGCGCCTTGGCGGGCGCAGGGGCGGATTCCTTCTCCGAAGAGACGGCGCGACGGTCGGGGATGAAGTTTTCCATGGCCACGATCATGGAGAGGGCCTTGACCTGGCCGGTAACGCTGTTTCGGGTCATTTCGGGGCTGAGGTTGGCGATTTCCCAGAGGCGGTCCAGTACTTTTTCGCGGTCCAGAGTCAGCCGCCGCAGTCCCTCGGCCTCTTGCTGGACGAGCTGTTGCTGCACGGCGGCGCGGTGCTCAAGCATGTAGGCGCGGACACGGGGCTTGGATTTGGTGTAGGCGGCGGAGTCGGGGTTGAGGCCGACGGCTTCGGCGGCATGACGGTCGGTCATGGCGCCAGAGAGGACCAGGCGGGCAAATGCTATTTCCTGATCGGTGATGGGGTCGCTGACTTTATTTTTGGGCATAGGTGGCTCCTTGGAATTTGAGAGAAGTTAGGGCACAGGTTCTCCACTGCTTGGGGAAGCAGGGTGGGAGGCATAAAACATCCCGCTCCACGGCATGCCCCGCGGCGAGCCGGGGCAGGCGGGGCGGGATGTTGGGATTGCTTATTTTGTGACAGGGATCGGGTGTGACACCGGACAGCCTTAAAACTGTCCTTCGCTCGCGCTTAGGCCGAAACTACCGGTAACTACCGACCGGTGGGAGGTGGCGAGAACCGCCCACTGTGCCGAAATCGTCTACTAACAGGATATAACGCTGCGGCATTGGATTTGGCCCGTGGAGACTGTTTTCTGGTTATCGTTTCGGCGGTTACTTTTGGTTGGCTGGAGACCCCGGGAACTTTAGACCTTGGGCACCAAAGCCGTTATCTGATCCACTTGTTCGCCCCGTTGAATTTTCACGGCCTGACGGTGGAGATGAACAAACGACTCATTCTGTCCTAAATTCTCAAAGTCAGCCTCATCATTTTGCTGCAATGTCTGCGTGATGACGTGCTTTACATGGGGATGTGCGTAAGCCCGCAGCCGATGAAAAGCATTCCCGAGAGAGTCTGCCATGCATCCATTGTACGGCTGACGTAAGGGGCATCTGCGAGGTACCTTTTGCTCCGTTCAATTCAACTTCAGCGATGTGACCTCTGACGAATATTCCTCTTCAAACAGAAGGTCTTCCGTCGAGGAAGCGCGAGATTCACTCAGCCACCGCATGGCGCCGGCGGCAATCGCCGCAATCAGAATCAGACCGGTGCAGCTGAGGACGTGACGCAGCATGCGGCTCTCGATTTCTGCTCCTTCGTTCAACAAGCGAAAGATCAGCATCAGGCAGGCCCAGAAAACAAAATCAATTTGTGCCTTGCCCGGGAGATAAGAACAAGTGAACGGGATCTTCGGAAATGTGTATAGGCAGAGCTCTACCAGCAGGATTCCGAGGCACAGCATCACAAGGAAATGCCCTAATGCCGGTGCCCAGGGATACGCAGCTACGAGGATCGCGGCCATCAGGAGCAACGGAGGCGCAAGACCTAATGCCAGCCACGACATCCGAACAGCTTTCTGGTAGTCGCGAGCCGGCCGGATTTGCGTGATGCGGATGACCCAGTTCGCCGAAAGGGAAATTGGAAGCGAAGCGACCACGCGTAGTGAGAAGACGGTCAGGATCGTGGTCACAATCGTGACCAGCAGAAACGATACGCTAATGGTCGTGCCTGCAGACCGGAATCCTCCGAGGTATGCATTCGCATAACCGACGGAGCAGCTAACTCCGAGGCCTAGATAGAAGCCGAGTATCATGCGGTGCTGGCGGCTTCGCAGCAAGGTTCGAAGGCTGAAGAAGGTAATGGCTTGCGCGAGCGGGTTTCCCCATAGTGGCGACCATGAGATCGAGCGCGCGCGGGGAAGGATGTCTGGCTGCTCGACCAGCCCTCGCATGATGCGGAAGTAGCACAACAGCAGTGCCGCGCAGGCTCCGAATGCAGCCACAGCGATGCCGATCCAACCTCTTTTTGCCAGGGGTGCGAGCGCGGGATGCGCCGATCCATTGAGTTGGTTAAAGATGGCCAGGAACCAGTAGGAGGGAAGAAACTCGAGCAGCCGCTGATTTTGTGGCGAAGTGACCGCCGATTCGAGCGATGGCTCGAGAAAATATACGCTCACCAAAAGGCTCATGACGGCGGCCTGCAAAACTGCCGATAGACGGAGGAAAAATTGCCGCGGCAACAGATTGGCCGCCAGCCCTTGAAGGGCAAGGATGGTGAAGACAGAAAATGCGCTGGCCAGAAGGATCGTGATCCAATAAGCAGGCCATGCTCGCAACCCACCGAGAAAACCGGCGCTGCTCGATCGAAAAAATAACGGCCAAAGAGCGCCCACGAAGATGTTCAATGCGATCGCCGCCAGACCGGGTGCGGCTAGCAGTGCGGCGACCTTGGCTAAAAACAATGTGCTTGTTCTTACCGGCAACGGTCCAAGTATCAAGATATCTCGCTTGTCCGGAAAGGCAGCATCCCAGTTGAGTAGGGCAACGAGCCCAGCCACAGTCATTGTGGTTTCGATCAAGAAATGTTCGTACATCCATGTAGCCGTCATTGGCATACCGCCGCCGAAGACCAGGAAGACAAGTGCTGGAAGTATAAAGAAGAAGCTGACGGTGGTGAAGATGGTGACAAACTGTTTAATCAACCTGGTTGGGTCGGCGCCGGCAGAAAGGAGTTCAAGATCAACTACGCGAAGAAGGAAGACGCCATAGAGAGTACGGAATTGTACTTTTGCCTGGGACCAGTCACTATGCACGAATCAAGTCCGCAATCTCTCGTGAAACAGCCTCCGAGTCTTGTTCGACGGCGAGTTGAGAGAATATTTCTTCGAGCGTAGGCGCCGCCATCAAGACTCTTAGATGTTCAATCGAGTCATCGGCGACCACTTTGCCGCGATGCAGAATCACGACGTGAGAACAAACACGTTCCACTGTTTCAAGCTCATGCGAGCTAAAGAGCACGATCTTACCCCGTGCCGCCAATTCTTTAATCAGACTGCGGAGGATGAGAGCGGAACCGACATCCAGACCAGAGAATGGTTCGTCCAGCAGAATCACGTCGGGGTTGTGCATTAAGGCGGCGGACAATAGAATCTTCTGCCGCATACCTTTGGAGTAGGACGACAAGGCTACGTCGCGGTCCCCGTGTATTCCGAAAAGACGCAGCAAACCGTGGATGCGCATGTCTGCAGAAGTGCGGTCCATATTTCGCAGCTGCGCGACCATCACCAGGTATTCCAGGCCGCTCAGATGGGTATAGAGGTGAGGCTCTTCGGGAACATAGCCCATCCGCTGCCGATAGGCCATCAGGTTTTCCTTGATCCGTCTTCCTTCGAAGAGGATTTCCCCTGCACTGGGCTCGATCAATCCCGTGGCTATCTTCATGGTGGTTGACTTGCCGGATCCGTTTGCGCCCAGATAGCCGGTCACTTCGCCGGCGCGCGCGATAAAGCTCACCGAGTCCACAGCAGGAATCCCGGAGTAACGTTTATGCAGATTGCGAACCTCAAGCATGACCATATTCGCTTGTTTCTCGTGTCCTCATTACTCTATGCGCAGTGACAGCATCGGATCCAATCGCGCTCCGCGCCTCGCGGGCACCCAAACTGAGAAGAGCGCGACACTTATAAGCACGCTCGGAACGATGACAAATACGGCGGGATCCCAGCTCTTAACTCCAAATAACAGGCTATTGAGAAAGCGGCTGAGTGGTAACGAGACTGCCCAACCAATCAGAATTCCTATCAGCGCCAGACGCATTCCTTGCCAGATCACCATATTCCGAATACGGGCCTGATCCGCCCCCAGAGCTATTCTGACGCCGATTTCCTGAGAACGTTGCTGGACCGAATATGCCATGAGGCCGTAGAGGCCAATGGCCGCTAAAATTAGCGCGAATGCCGCAAAGGCAGACAGGAGCTGTGCGTTAAAGTCCTGTCGAGCGGTTGTCGTCGATACAATCTCGCGCATGGTCAGGGTCTCTGAGGCCGGTAATCCCCCTGTGGCCTGCCGCAGCCGGTCTGCAATCGCAGGTATCAGTTGGTGTGGCTCCACATCCGTGCGGAACACCCAGTGGATGGAATCCATGCGATTCGTCAATGCCGTAATTGCATCCGGAGTTTGTGCCTGGGGAATGATCACCATTGGTTGCGCCGCGCTTTCGAGGCCGTCCACTAGAACATCTCCCACGATGCCGACGATCTCGCGCGGTCTGTCTGCAAACATGGGCGGCATGCCCTTTCCCATGACAATCTGCTGCCCGATGGGGTTTTGCTTAGGCCAGAATTGCCTGGCCATGGCCTGATTAATGAGGACAATGGGAGGTGCTGCTGCGTTATCGTCTGGGCGGAAATCCCGGCCATGAAGTAGCGGAATTTGAAAGACGCTGAGAAACCCCGGTGAGGCTGCTTCATATGCAACCCATCCGGTATTTGGATCGTTTCCTGCTGTCCGCCCGATAACGTTGAGAGGGATCCGATGTGCTCCTTGTAAGGGCAACGATATGGTCGACGCAGAGGCGAGAACTCCGGGGAGCGCATCGATCCGCTCGCGTGCATTGTTTATCAGTTGCGTCACTGGAGCAGTTGTCTGAAAGCGCGGGCCGGTTAACGCCATCTGCATGGTCAGGATGTTCTGAGGACTGAAGCCCGGATCGACAGAATACAGGGCCACAAGAGTTCGAACGAACAAAGCCGCTCCGATCGAAAGCATGACCGCTAGTGCGGCTTCGATCACAACCAGCACAGACCTTGCTCTTCTCTGCCTGATTCCAGGGCCGGCTGCACGACCGCTCTCCTTCAGGGCCGTGCTCAAATCGAGTCTTGATGCGCTGAGAGCCGGAGCCAGACCAAATATGACACCTGTAAGTAACGACAAGCATAAGCCGAAAACAAATACGCGCCAGTCAAGCCGGACGGCTGAACCGCCAACTCCAATGCGCGGAATATCTCCCGAGTTGACCTTCAATAGAAGATGCACGCCCAACTCACCCAGCGCAATACCCAGAACGCCTGCCGTCAGTGACAGCAGCAGACTCTCTGTGAGCAACTGACGAACGATGCGCGAGCCTGATGCTCCCAGAGAGGTGCGAATCGCGAATTCTCGCTCGCGCCGTGAGGCACGAATCAATTGCAGGTTCGCTACATTTGCGCACGCAATCAGGAGGACGAGACCAACTGCTCCCAGAAAGAGCAACAGAGGGAACCGCGCGTTGCCAATGATGGAGTCGCCAAGGGGGCGAACGAGGAAATATCTGTCTGGGGGAATCGCGCCCGGGTATCTCTCGCGAAAGCGATCCGCTGCTGCTTTTAGCTGGGCATTCGCCTGGTTTAGCGTGACATCTGACTTCAGCCTTCCCACAACGCGGTAGAAAGGCGTCGGATCGGAGCTTGCGGGGTCGACCCGCAACGGAAGCCACAGGTCAATCAAGGAATCAGTGTGAAACTCCTCGGCAACCACGCCAATTACCGTGTAAGGCTCGCCCCCTAAGGTAATGCTCCTCCCAATAATGTGGGGATCTGCGGCAAAACTATTCTTCCACAGGTAGTAGCCTAGGACGACGGTCTTACCACTGCCTGGATTTTCTTCCTGGGCAGTAAAGGCATGTCCCAGCAGGATGCGGGCGCCATACAAACGAAAATAGTCTGATGTGACGTTGATTCCGTGCACGAGCTTTGGCTGTTCACCCGTTAAGTTCATTCCAATCGCGTCCGTGTTGGCTGCGGACACATCTTGAAACAAGTTGCTCTGCTGCTGCCAAAAATAAAATTCTGGTAATGAGGCGACCGGGAAAGTTCCTCCACGGGTTGATGACTCAAAGAAAAGTACGAGGCGGTCGGGCTTAGGGTAAGTCAGCGGCTTGAGAATTACCGTGTTAACGACAGAAAAAACGGCGGTTGTTGTGCCAATGCCCAGGGCGAGCACAGCCAGTGCTGTTAGCGTGAAAGCAGGCGCCCTTCGGAGCTGATAAAAACTCAGTTTGAGATCAGCCCAAAAACTCTCCAGCTTCGGCCACTGCCAGACTTCGCGACTGCGTTCTTCGATCAGAGTTACATTGCCGAATTCGCGACGCGCACTGCTTTCCGCGTCTGCGCGCGACATACCGCCTTCCATCAGAGCATCGATCTTTTCCGCCAGGTGCTCGCGGATGGTGGCGGAAAGTTCGTCGTAACGCTGCTGACGCGAAAATAACGGTTTGAACCACCGCATAATGCCCCCTATGAACTCGCGATCGCTAGCACAAGGTTGATTCCGGCAAACATTCGCTCAAAGCCGGCAAGTTCCTGGGCAAGATGTTTGGCACCGGCCTTTGTCAATTTGAAAATTCGCACCGGACGATTCCGAGCCGAAATGCCTATCTCGGCTTCCAGCCACCCCACTTTCAACATGCGCTGCAACGCTGGGTAGAGGGAACCTTCCTCGATCTGCAACAGCTCAGCCGAAACACTTTTTATATGCTGAGCGAGAGCGTAACCATGCATTGGTTTCCTGCTTAGCGTTTGCAAAATCATTAGTTCCAAAGCGCCTGGAAACAGGCCGCGGGGCTCCGGCTGCCGCATCATTTTCGAATAGTACACCTAAAATACTATATTGAAAATAGTATGCGATGGAAATCCGTCTGTCGCCTCATGAAAAAACCAGGACAGGACGGGAAATTTGAAGGATCTAGGTGATCGGATTGCTTCAGCCGTGACGCCAAATCGTGGGTACTGAACTTGCTATACTTCCTGCGCGAGGGTGTGCCGGTGGCAGGCCTGGTTTTCGAGTTCGACGAGTTCAGGTTGGATTGCGGATCGGTACGAACTTTACCGTTCGGGGCGCAGCCTCAGGCTCGAAAAAAAGCCAATGGAATTGCTTATTCTCCTGGCTGCCAGCGATGGTCACCTTGTCACCAGAACCGAAATTGCCGAGCGTCTCTGGGACCGTGAAGTCTTTGTGGACACGGAGCACGGCATCAATACCGCCATCCGCAAAATCCGCATAGTCTTGCGCGATGACCCTGAGCAGCCGCGGTTCGTGCAAACAGTCTCCGGCAAGGGCTACCGGTTCGTATCCACCGTAGAAGTCCTCAAACAACCTTCAGAACCTGCCAGCGAAAAGGAGAGCGCGCCAGGGCTCGAATTCCCCAACGCTTATCCCGGCGATGGGCCGGCAACCAATCCGGCAAACATGGCTGGAGAGGTAACCGAGCAGAGGAATCCGATTGGGTTTCGGCGCCGCGATCTCGTTAGTGGCAGTGGTTCTCCTAATCGCTGCTATCGCTGTGTTCATCCGTAGATCTTCAAGCTCCAGCAAGGAACCGAAGATCAGGTCACTGGCTGTACTTCCGCTCGACAATCTTTCCGGCGATCCCGGTCAGGATTACTTCGCCGACGGCATGACCGATGAGCTTACGACTATGCTGGCGAAGAACTCGACCCTAAAGATCGTTTCCCGGACCTCAGTCATGCAATACAAAGGTGTGCACCGTCCCTTGCCGGAAATAGCTCATAAGCTTGGTGTGGATGGTGTCCTTGAGGGCTCGGTCGTTCGATCACATGACAAAGTCCACATGACGATCCAATTGATCCAGGCGTCAAGTGACATGCATGTCTGGGCAGAGAGTTATGATCGCGACGCAGAGGCGGCTGGCTCGCTGCCCAGAGAAGCAGCTCAGACCATCGCCCGGCAGTTGAGTCATAGTGTTAGTCAGGGACCACCTCCTCGATTTGTTAGTCCCGAGGCACACGACGCCTACCTCCGCGGGCGATATCTCTGGTTCAAGACGAAGCTCGCCGAGTCCGGCAAATATTTTAAAAAGGCGACCGAACTCCAGCCCGACTACGCGTTAGGCTGGAGCGGCCTCTCCACTTACTACAGCGGCAGCCCCATCATAGGTGAACTAAAACCAGAGGAGTCACTAGCGCCGGCCTATGCTTCCGCGATGCAGGCGGTTGCGCTTGATGATTCGCTTCCGGAGGCACATTTAGCCCTTGCGGCAGCCTTACTAATAGACCAGTGGGATTGGGAAGGGGCGTAGCGGGAAGTCAACCGCGCCATTTATAAAGTTAGGAAGCATCCTGTCTGTCCCCCTCATCCTTGTCCCCCTCATCCTGTCCCCCTCATCCCCAAACGCGAGATCCCCCAAGTTCCGACGTCTTCCTTTTATGCGTGATAGGGTCTTCGACCACGGCTGACCGCAACAGTAGCGGCGAAGTCCACGAACGAAGCTGGGCAACCAGGGGAGGAGTGGATGGAGCCAAGGGCGGGGGCCAAGGAAAATGTGGACCGGCAAAGCACGCCCCGAGCACGGGATCGGGCAGGCGTGTCACAAGCGCTGGGCCGCTTACGGAAAGCCGCAAGGCAAAACAAGACGGAGAAGTTTACGACGCTACTTCATCACGTGGATGTGCGGCTGCTGCGGGAATCGTATCTCTTATTGAGACGAGATGCGCCTGGGGTGGACGGCATGACATGGAAGGAATATGGGCTCGATGCAGGCTACGGCCGGGGCAGATCCAGCAGCACCAAGTCGGAGCGCTCCTGCAGTCGTTCGAAGACGACTTCGCGGCCGTCCGGGGAGAGGTCGAAGTCGCGTACGTCGAAGTCGGGCGGAAGGTTGGTCAGCTGCCGTTCGGCCCCCGTATCCAAATCGATGAGCCACAGATCCTTATGTTGCATCTCTCCACGGAGGAAAACGAGGGATCGCCCTGTAGGTAGGAAGGCCAGATGCCGAGCCCCGAAAGTGAGGGTCAGGGCGGTTAGGGGGCGCGGAGACGCCTCGGCCGTCACTGCTTTCACGGAAAAAGTGGTGCCGATATCGGGGCCGGAGTAGACAACCAAGCGGCCGTCGGGGGACCACACGGGATCGAGCGAGTATTCGTGCACGAAGGAAGCCGGCGAGCCGCCATCTATCGGAATGCGGAAGAGGTGTGGGATGCCGTGATCGTCGGCCGCTGAGACAATGGATCGACCGTCGGGCGACCAAGCAGGGGCTCCCTGCAGATCGAGCGAGTTGGCCAGGATGTGCGCTTTCGTGCCGTCCGCCTGCATGACATACAAAAGAGCTTTCCCATTTTGCCGCACCGAGAATGCAACGGATTGGCCATCGCGGGAGATGGCCGGGCCGCCGAAGACTCTCGCTCCGTCACCCCGCCACAGCTCGGTGCTTGCCCCGTGGGCAAGCTTCCAGATCCTCGCCCCCGTGCCGGTCGCCGAGATGTAGAGAAGGTAGTCAGGTCCGAGCCGCGGGGAGAAGCCCGAGCTGGTGGTCAGAGGAATGCGATCAGCGGCGGATACCGGGACAGGGGAGTCACCGATTCGGAGCCGAAACAGCGTTCCGTGAGGGGTAGTCTGCGTAAGCACGAGGCGGTGTCCGTCCGGGGTGGAGGCCAGCGATGTGTATTGGTCAACGCCTGGGGTCAGCCGGTGCGGAATCCGGCGCTCGACATCCATGCTGTAAAGCGACGGCCCTGAACCATCGGGATCGCGGGCGAGGTACATCAAGGTGCGCCGGTCCAACAGGACCGGGTAAGTGATCTCGCCATCCTGCGACGTGATCCGTTCCGCCGCTCCGCCGGTGGGACGAATGCGCCAGATGTCCAGTTTGTCCGGCAGTTCGCCCTGGACGAAGTAGAGGAAGGCCGCGTCGGGCGCCCATAGCGGAAAGTGACTGTGCAGCCCCGGAGGAGCGGTGAAGATGGGCGCGATCCCTGGTCGTACACCGCCATCGGTCACGAACAGGGGGTCTCCCGGACCGGGTGTGTGGTAAGCAAGCTGGGAGCCGTCGTGCGACCAGTCGAACTCGGCCGCGCCTTCCAGATATGGCCTGGGTTCGCCGCCCAGCGTAGGCACGGCCCACGTATCGATGGTGTTGCCGTCGGGACCGCCGGGTTTGCGAACCCAAAACGTAACCATCGATCCGTCGGGTGAGAACCCGAGCGTTCGGATCGATGGATTCACCAGTTCGCGAACGCTCCCATGTGTCAGGTTGTGGAACTGGCCCGAATCGACCTGGGTGACCCAGACGTCCATGGGTCCGTCGCGGTTCGACAGAAACGCGACCAAATGGCCGTCGCGTGAGATCGCTGCGGCCTGCTCCAGTCCATCGAAGTCCGTGACCGTTTGAAAGCGTGCGTCGGCGATGGGGTTTCGCCACGAGCGCTCCGTCCGCTGCAGCCGGAGATGATAGAGCGCGCTCCCAGCTGCGATGGTCAGGATAAGGGCGACAATGGCGGTGACGGCAAGGACGCGGGAACGAGGCTTGAATTGCAGTCCTTCGGTTACCGGCGTCCCTGCGCTGAGTCCGGACAGCAGATCCGAGGCATCGCGAACCATCTCGGAGGCGGCTTGATAGCGGGCGGCTGGATCTTTCTGAAGCGTCTGAGAGACGATCTTCTCGGCAAGCGGTGGTACGTTGGGGTGCAACTGATGCAGGGGCGCGGGCGGATCCTTGATAATGGCGTGCAGGGTGGCGATGTTGCTGTCGGCCTGGAATGGGGTACGTCCGGCGAGGGTCTCGTAGTAGATGATGCCCAGGCTCCAAAGATCGGTCCGGGCATCGACTGTCCGTCCCAGGGCCTGCTCGGGAGACATGTAAACCGGGGTGCCGATCAGCACACCGTTCTCGATGGAGGTGGGCGCCTCGATCGAGGTCGGGGCGAGCAGCTTGGCAATGCCGAAGTCGAGGACCTTGACATGTCCTTTCGGTGTGATCATGACGTTGGCGGGTTTGAGGTCGCGATGGATAACGCCGTGTTCATGGGCTTCGTCGAGCGCTTCGGCGATCTGCATGACGATCGAGGTGGCGTCCTTGATGGTGAGCGGGCCGGATCTCAGCGCTGCGGCGAGGGTCTGCCCCGGCACGCATTCCATCACGATGTAGTCGACACCATCCTGCTCGCCCACGTCGTAGACGGCGGCGATCCTCGCATGATTGAGTTTAGCCAGGGCAAGTGCTTCTTTGCGGAAGCGGCGCCGTGACTCTTCGCCGGTTAGCACGCCCGGGGAGAGGATCTTGATGGCGACGACGCGCTCCAGCTTTTCATCGCGCGCGCGGTAGACCGCGCCCATTCCGCCCGAGCCGAGGGGCTCGATGACGGTATAGCGGCCGAGTTTGGCGCCGCCGGCGAGGATGTGGCCGACAGTAGCTTCGGTGATTGTAGAAGGAGTGTTTACAGGTTCCATGACAGGCTCGTCGAGAAAGCTGCCCATGCGCTGGTAGTCGGAGAGCAACTCTTCCACCAGGCTGCGCAACTCCGGCGATTCGCGGTAGACCCGCATCAGATACGCCGATCGCTGGTCTGGCGGAAGGTCAAGGGCTGCTTCGAAGACCTCGCCGGCTGACTGCTCGTGGTTGGCCATAGACGTGCCCGAAGTAGGGCCGGTTCGAGCAAAGAACACCTCATTCTTACATGGAACGACACACTATATACCTGTACGCACTGTCATGGACTCATGGATCTCGTCGAACCGCTCTCGGCCGCGCAGCTCTTCTTTATCGAACGAAAGGAGTTCCATACCCTTGATTCCTTATAAAGGCTGGCTCAGCGCACCGATGCTCGCGTGTCTTCCGGCACGGCGCGCTGCGCAAGACACTGCTGACTGTGGAGATCGCGGTCACCGTTGTGTTGTTGATCGGTGCAGGGCTGTTGCTCAAGAGTTTTGTTCATTTGTGTGGTGCCGATGTGGGATGCGTAACCAACAATGTGCTGACTCTGGACTTGAACCTTCCGGCGCAGAAATATGGCAGTCCGCAGAAGGTGAATGCCTTTAACGAAATCCTTCTGGAAGAGTTGCGCGCATGCCCAGCATCCGTGCTGTTGCTCTCGGTTCAAATCTGCCTGGAGAAGGATTTGGAAGTGATGATGTATTCACGATTAAGGAGCATCCTTCGCTGAAACCCGGCGAAGCACGGCCCGACGCTCTCGCACGCTGGGCCGACCCTGGGTATTTCAGCGCGTTGCAGATTCCGCGTTATCATCGGTCAACAGCACACGACCAACACGATAGAAACTGAATGAGGATAAGCACATGACGGGGTAATACGGCGACACACTATCATTGTCGGAGAGATACTGCCTCATTATCGCGGCAGACCGTTGGATCTGAGCTGGACGGTTGGGTTGAGCGAAAAAGCGGTTGGGAAGCGAGAGCAGTAATCGTAGCGCCGACGGAATCGACCCGGCTAAATGCGTTAAGCGTAATACCAGGGTTGTGCGATGCCGAAATAGCTTCAGAAGATTATGCGTGGCGCATATCAGCTTCCACTCCGAGTTCGTTTTCAGCAAGCCTCGTAAGCGGAATCTGCGAATGCCGCGCGCTTCTTTGATCTGGCCGAATACGGGTTCAACGGTGGATTGTCGAAGTGCATAGCGAGCTTTCCCCTGTTCGGTGGCCAGAACCTGCCTCATGCGAAAGGCCACTTCGTGGCGAGGCGCGGTGGGCGACAGCGCGCCGCCGGGAAGTTGCGGCTTGGAGTCAGGAGGTACCAGCATTTCCATGCCGCCCAAGGACGGATCCAGTAAGCTCTGTGTGTCCCAATAACCTGCATCTGCAGTGATCGTGGTCGGTACCCCTTGGACCGTGCTGCATAGGCTCTTTACCATGGGTAACAGTTGCTGGCAATCAAATGCCTGCTGTGTCAGCTCTGCGGCCACGATGATTTGAGCGTGCGAGTCGACTGCGATCTGCGCGTTGTAAGCCTGCATCAGGCCTGCTTGACCACTACCTTTCATCAGTCGCGAGTCTGGGTCGACGAAGTTATAGCGACGGCTAGGTGCAGTGGCGTTTTTTCTCGCTCGCAAACGGCGCTTCTTGTTCGTCTCCCGCTGTTTGCGGCTGTCTGATGGTTGGCCGGTCTGCTCCCCTTTTTTTGGAGGGCCGGGTTTGCATGGGGGGAGATTGGTTGAGATCTCCTGCAACTGGGCCTGCGCTTCCCGTTCTAGCTCTGCCTTGGCTTGTTGCAGCCGCTCGAGCCGCTTTTGGGCATCGGCTAATTCATCAGGCAATCGGTCGCCCGGTTGAGCTGAGCCCAGGCGTTGATCTTCTTCACGGTCCATTTGCTGTGCCTGGCTCAGCAACCGCGCAACTTCCGCGCGCCAGTGTTGCTCTCGTTCGCTGAGCTTTTCATAATTCATCGAACGCCATGCGTTGGCATTGGCCTTGATCTTGGTGCCATCGATGGACACGTTGCCCAACTTCACTAAGCCCGCCTTTTGACATAGCCGCAGCGCTTGCACGAATAAGTCTGCCAGGGCTTGATGATGTCGCTGACGAAAGGCCGCCAGGGTATCGTGGTCAGGATGCTGATCGGCAGACAAATAGCGAAAGGCCACGTTGTCGTAGGTTGCCTGCTCGATCTTGCGGGAGCTCGTAATCCCAATGCAGTAACCGTAGAGCAACAACCGCGCCATCAGCGTAGGATGGTACGCCGCCAAACCTCGCCCATCACTCCGCTCATAGCTGGCATAAATGGAAGACAGGTCTAACTCGTTCATTACTTCAGCTATGAATCGTGCCAAGTGATTCTCAGGCAGCCAGTCCTGGAGTGAGGGAGGAAGTAAAAAAGGCTGGTCGTAGCTACAAACTCGAAAGCGCTTGTTCACCATCCCATCCTACGAGAATCGTCTTCCCCTTGCACAGGTTTTGGTGCACTTTTTAAATCTATCTCCGACACACTGCTATGTCGTCACCGGATTGCCCTCAAACTCACCGATCAGGAGATTTGAACTAATCTTTGTTGGATTTAGATGGTGGGCCCACCAGGACTTGAACCTGGAACCAACGGATTATGAGTCCGCTGCTCTAACCAATTGAGCTATAGGCCCTTCGACAACTTCATTTGTGCCCACATGGCATGACAAGTCGGCAAAACACCTACGCGACCGATACCCGTCTGCATGATGGACACCCCTGCCAGAGTCTACAGTTTCACCGATTTTCCTTCAAATCGTTTCACTTTGGCGGAGGTTCAATGCCTTGCGCCTTGAGGGCGTGCCCCAACGGTCCTACTCAATGGCGCATTGTTTTTGCGTCGGGAAGCGCGAACGCAACGTAGGCCTATCGATCCACCAAGACATTCGAGCATCGCTTGTAACCCAGCATTGTGGCGAAAATGTAACCCGGCAATCGGGACGCGTTGGTGTCACACTCAGCGCCCGGCGAGTTCTCGTGCCTTTCGCTCCGCTGGCTCGATGACATCGGATTCTAAACACCTCAACAGCATCTCGTCATCGGTGTAATGAAATGGCTCGATAACCTGAGTGCGATGGGACAGATCGCGAAACATCGCCCACTCCCTTTGACTTCCGAGCAGCAATGGGCGGATGGGGACCGATTGTAGCCGAGGGACTACGGCAATCAACTCTTGCGGTATGCTTCGCGGATCGGTGAGATCGGCGATTACAAAACGAGCCAAATGCGCCAAGGTTGAAACGGTTTCTGTGTAGTCGCGATTGGTTGGCTTCTCAAAGTCAAACACTATCGGCAGATAGTTGTGTGCACGTAAGGCGTCACGCAATGCATCGAGCGTTCGTTTGCGCTCCGGTGTAAATCGCCCTAGGATCAGTACCGCTTTTGAGGTGATGGTATCGATCACCTCGCGAATCCTGGCATTATTCAGTAGCAGGTATACGAACTGCGCAACTTCAAGATTGTCCACAGTGATGCTGGGCTGCCAATTAGGGGTGATGATTATATCCTTCTGCGTAGTACCCTCCAACGACGCGTCCCAAATCGAGGCGCCATAAACCCGGCTACTCGTGAGATCCGAATCTTCCAGTTTGCATGAGATAAGAAGAGTGGCGGTCAAGTCCGCGCCCATGAGGTTCGCCCCGCGGAACCTCGTCCAGTGGAGGTTCGCCTCGCTGAGGTTCGCCCCGCTGAGGTCCGCCCTGGTGAAGTCCGCCCTGCTGAGGTCCGCCCCGCCGAGGTTCGCTCCACTGAGGTTCGTCCCGCTGAGGTCCGCCCTGCTGAGGTCCGCCCTGCGGAGGTTCGCCCGACTGAGGTTCGCCCCGCTGAGGTCCGCCCCGCGGAGGTCCGCTCCGCGGAGGTTCGCCGTACTGAGGGGGTCCGCCGGACTGAGGTTGGCTTTGCGGAGGATTGCTCCGCTGAGGTCCGCCTCGCTGAGGTCAGCCCCGCTCAGGTCCGCCCCCCAGAAGTTCGAGTCGCGAAGGTCCGCCCCGCTGAGATCCGCCCGACTGAGGTTCGCCGTACTGAGGATCGCTGCACTGAGGTTCGCCCCGCGGAACATCGCCCAGCTGAGGTTTGCCCCACTGAGGTCCGCCCCGCTGAGGTTTGCCCCCCTGAGGAGCGCCTCGCTGAGGTTCGCCCCGCTGAGGTCCGCCTGACTGAGACTCGTCTTGCTAAGGTTCGCCTCGCGGAGGTCTATCCTGAGGAATTTCGCACCAGTGAGGTCCGGGATAACACCCGGATTATCTTCTCGCCAACGATTCCATGCCATCACACCGTCGCTACGGCTAAGAATTGAGACGTGATCCTTATCGGCCATGCAAAGAAACCATACGCTTCTCCGCACCGCGCCGTCAGGTTATGGGAGGGCCACGCTATTCCTGGTGTCAGTCTTGACAGTACGTGACGGACGGTGGGACTGCTCGCGAATGCTTTCCCGACCAAGTACGGCACGTTCTCGGTCAAATCGTTTCACTTTGGCGGAGGTTGAATGCATCGCGCCGTGAGGGCGTACCCCACTCAATGGTGCATTGTTTTTGCGTCGGGCAGCGCGAACGCAACGTAGGCGCCTGGGATAGGGGCTTGAGACGCCGGGTGCCCAGGAACACTGTGCGTGTAAGTCGTGGCTTGTGCTGCCGCGCAGAACACGACATATTCTCGCCCCTGCACTTCATAGATCGCAGGCATACCCTCGAGCGCGGCATCCACCTCCGCCTCCCAGAGCACCTTGCCAGTGTCGGAGTCAATGGCACGCACTTTGCGATCGCGCGTACCCGTAAAGATCACGCCTCCGGCGGTGACCACCGGGCTCACCTTGGGGAACTGCGAGCCAGTGCTGGTAAAACCCTTGGCGGCGAGTTCTGGAACGACGCCCAGAGGGATTTTCCAGCGAATGGTTCCTGTGTTCAGGTCATAAGCTGTCATAGAGGTCCATGGCGGTGTAATGACCGGTAACCCGCTCTCGGCGAACATAAAGCCAAAGCTGCTCCGATAGTGGGCACTTATGGGATCAACCGGCCTGGCGACACCAGCGTCTCGAGTAGACGCCGGCGCAAGCTCAGGATGTGTGAGATAGGCCAGCAGGGAAGTGGTCTCCGACGCCGATAACTGGGAAAAAGCCGGCATCGGACCCTGCCCATGCTGCACAACACTCAGAATCTGGTCATCGGATAACTTCGCCCTAACATCCACCAGGGAGGGAATCGCCGGCGGTTTTCCCGCTCGATTCGTGCCGTGGCACAGGCTGCAGTTTGCTTGAAAGATCGACCGGCCTTGCTGTTCCGGAGAGCCGGCCTGAGAGACCTCACTCGCTAACTCCAGCTTGAGCATAGCCGGAAGATCCTTGGAAACAACGTATAAGTCGCCATTGGTGGGGTTGACAGCGGCTCCGCCCCAGTTAACGCCGCCGTTGTTTCCCGGCATCTCAACCGTGTTGCCCAGACCAGGCGGGGTAAACAGACCCTCGTTGTGAGCGCTCAGCATCTCGCTCTTTAATTGTTCGCGCTCTGCAGGCTCCAGAAATGGACTCAGGTCGTTCACTGTAAATGACTGGCGCGCAAACGGGGGCGGTTTTGAGGGGAAGGGCTGCGTTGGCCACGTCTCCTCTCCCGGCATGTCCGACTTAAGCACGGGCCGTTCCTCAATCGGCCACAGTGGCTCGCCTGTCTCGCGGTTGAAGACCCACAGAAAGCCAACCTTGCCGGCTTGTGCCACTACATCAACCTTCTTGCCATTGTGTAGAACGGTGGTCAGCATCGGAGTCGAGTCGTTGTCGTAATCCCATATGTCATGGTGAATCATCTGGTAATACCAGATCAGTTTGCCGGTGCGCGCATTCAGCGCAAGCAGGCAATCACCATACAAGTTCGCTCCTGGTCGATTGGCGCCGTAGAAATTGTACTTAGGGCTCGCCGTCGGAACATAGACGATGCCGCGCTTCACATCCAAAGCCATACCGCTCCAGTCGTTGGCGCCTCCAACCGACTTCCACGCGTCTTTAGGCCAGGTCTCATAACCAGGCTCGCCAGGATGGGGAACCGTATGAAAGCTCCACGCCAGGCGGCCCGTGCGGACATCGTAGGCGCGAATGTCGCCCGGACCGGAGTTGTATTCCTCGTTGGTGGCGGAGCCCAGAATGAGTAAGTCTTCAAAGATGCGGCCGGGATTGTAGGACTGCACCAGCGTCAGGCTTTTGGGGTCACGTCCCAGTCCAGCACGCAGGTCTACTACTCCATTGGTGCCGAACTGCGGAATGGACCGGCCGGTGCGAGCATCCAGTTCCTGGAGTTGGTTGAGAAGCGAAAAAAGCAGGCGCCGATCCGATCCATCGGCACTCTCCCAATAATCAATTCCGCGATTGGTAATCAGTGTGGTGTTCGGATCCGTCGGGTGCGTCCAGATTTCCTTACCTGTCGCGGCATCCAGCGCCACGATCGAGTTATTCTTCGCCATAACATAGATCGTTCCTTCGACCACGAGCGGGTTGAACGCATACTTCCTGTCATCTCCGGTCCGGTAGGTCCAGGCTACTTGCAACTCTTTGACATTGGAACGATTGATCTGGCGCAAGGCTGAATACTGCGCGCCATCCGGGGAGCCTCCGTAGTTCCGCCATGTAGTGTGGGTTTCTGAGGCGTCGGCTTTCCTGGCCTTATCCTGGGCCGATGCCCGCAAAGGCAGGCCCATAGTCATGCAGCCCAATAGGATCAGGACCCACCGGTCTCGCGTTTCAAATCGTTTCACTTTGGAGGAGGTTGAATCCCTTCCGCCTTGAGGGCGCGGTCTATTGCGGGCCACAACTCTTCTGCGGGGCGCGCGCCGCTTGGCAGGCGTTCTCCATTGACGAACATCTGAGGTGTGGCGTTAATCCCCAACGACTCTCCCAGTTTACGGGACGATCTTACTATGGTTTCATCCTGCCGTTTCAGGCATATCCCAAGTTTCGCCTCATCGACTTTATTCTCCGCGCCGAAGGTATCTGCGATATGGTCGAGCGCGAGGAATGACTTGGCGGGCTCAGACCGTGCGCCGGTGATATCCGGCCCGTGCGCATGCACAAAATCGACATAGGCCCAGTATGCCTTCGAGTTCAAATCGGCAAGGCAATTGGCATCGACAGCAGCATGCATCGCCCAAGGATGAATTTCTTCCATCGGGTAGTCTTTGTACACGATCTTGATCAGCCCCTTGTAGTGGGCCATCGTCTCGCTGGAAAGTTCGCTGTTCAGGCGCGCGCAGTAAGGGCACTCCAGATCGTCGAAGTTGATGATCTCCACCTTGGCCGCCTCGTCGCCTCGGATGGGCCGGCCATCCACTTGGATTGCGAGGGCTGGGTCTTTGCTGATATCAAACTTTTCCAAACGTGCGAGCGTGTTGCAGTCCTTCGAAATCAGAAAGTTGGTGGTTGTCTGTTTGCTGCCATTGATAAATGTAACGGGCAGGGTGTCGTAACCCGGGAAATTACTCTTGGTCTTGTCACCGAAAACAATCTCGTAACCCAACGGCACTGAAAACTGTGAGCGGATGAGGACTTCAACCCGGCGGTTGACGGAGGGGCTGTTTGAAGCCGAATCGGAGGTTACCGAGGGGGATGGGGCCTGGGCATAGCACATCGAGGCGATGACCAATAACGAAATACTTGCAAAGAGACGAATATGGGCCAAATCAGCCCCCTCCCTGGAATGCGATTCCGCCATTTTCCAAGTATGACTGATTGTAAAGACCACCTCAGGCCCGGGGTCCAGAAATAGTAAACGTCAATGAACTGGGTGCAGGACGAAAAGCCCGCAGAGCCCCCTGACAAATCGCATTAACAGCAGGTCCCCTTCGACTTCGCTCAGGGCAGGCTTTCCACTACGCTGCGCTCCGGTCGGGATGACAAATTTAAGGCTGGCGGCCTACCTTGGCAGTGGTGAAGGTGGAGGGACAGAGTCAAACAACAAGGGTCCCCATAACTACCAACAAGCTAGTTTGGACAAGTATGAAAAGGCCGTGCATGAGGGAGCTGTGGCGATGCTCATTCGCATCTTAGAGCGGCGACAGGCTCGACGCGCAGGGCCCGTTGCGAAGGGATCAGCGCCGCCAGAAGCGCAACTGCTAGGAATAGGAGCGAGACGCCGCCGAAGGAGATAACGTCGATGGTGTGGATTCCGTAAAGCACGTGGCGGAGCAGGTAAGCGACGCCGCTGGCCAGCACCACCCCGGCCGACAACCCTGCGAAAACCGGCCGCGTGCTTTCGCTCAGGATGAGGGCCAGAATGTCGTACTTCTTTGCGCCCAGGGCCACGCGGATACCGACTTCGCGCGTGCGCAGGACAACGATGTAGCTGACCGTGCCGTAGATGCCGATCGCAGCCAGCAACAGTCCGAGCATGCCGGTGGTGGAAGCGATGGCCGCTGCCAATGTAGAGGCGAGGAAAGGTTCTGTTTCGCGCACCATCTGCTCCAGGGTCGACGACCGCGCAGCAAGGTTGGGATCGATTGAGCCTAACACCGGACCAAGAGCGCTCATTAACTGCGCCGCGTCAGAACGGGTGCGCACCAGGAGCGGGTAATTCTGTAGATAGCGATCGGAGAGTGGAAGGTAAATTTGCGCCGAGTCGCTGCCATCGAGCAGGACACCCCGCGTATCGCGAGCGACCCCGATAACGCGCCAGACCTGACCGTCCGGCAGGGGCTCGCCGGCGCTATGAAACAGTCGTTCGGTACCAAGTCGGAGGGTGCGCCCAATGGGATTTTGTCCCGGCCATAACTGATTGGCCACCGACTCACTCACGACAATGGACGGCTCCGCCTGGCCACCCTGTGCGGTAAAGCCGTGGCCCAGAAGCATCGGAATCCCAAGGGTCTGGAAATAGTTCGGCTGGATCCATGTGTAGAAGAGGTACGTCTTCATATCCTGGGGTGACGGTTTGTCGGCGTTGAGCGAGACTGCGGCAGAACGAAACTCGCCGTCGTCGGGCGCGCGCGCCGTGGTCACATCTAGAACGCCAGGCATTGCGGCAAGGCGGTCGCGCAGATCGCGGATGAGAGTACTCTTGTGATCCGCTGTGTACTCGGCGCTCTCAGGAAATTGCAGGCCAAGATCGATGACATGTGCAGCGTCATAGCCTGTGTCCATCCGTAGCGCACGAATGGCGCTGTGGATGAGCGTGCTGCCCGCAATCACCAGCACGGCTGAAACCGCGACCTGGGTGGCGATAAGGAAGTTACGAAGACGCCGGCTGCGGATGGGCGCCGTGCCGGCATTCGCTTTGAGCGCAGAGGCAACCGCCGAGCGAGAGCTTTCCAATGCAGGCGCGAGCCCGAACAGAACGCCTGCGAAGACGGAAATGAGGAATACGAACGAAAATATCTTGAGGTCGGGAGTGACATGAAAAATAAACGTGCCGTACTGGTCGGGGAAAGCATTCGCGATCAGTACCACCGCTACCTGCAGAAACGCCCAGCTGAATAAGAACGCGACGACACCTGCGACCAGGCCGAGCAGGGCGCTTTCCGTGAGCAGTTGGCGAATGAGACGCGACCGGCCGGCGCCAAGTGAGAGGCGCATGGAAAGCTCATTCTGGCGCGAGGCAGCACGAGCCAGTTGCAGGCTGGCAACATTGGCACAGGCCACCACCAACACCATTCCGACGGCGGCCATGACGAACAAAATGCTTATCCTCAATCCAGGGTTCTGCTCAATGCGGATGGTGAAGGGCGAGCCCGGCGAGACAATTGCGCTCAGCGGCTGAGCGAGGTCGGAACCAGGATGATGAAGAGAGCGAAGGTGATCGGCGACCAGCGACATTTCTGCCTGCGCTTCGCGCATGCCTGCGCCTGGAGCGAGACGGGCGAAAAGATGGCAGCAACCCTTTTCGCGCGCCCACAGCCAGTTATCGCCAGGATGAATAAGAGGCTCAAGGCTGAGCGGAAGCCAGAAGTCGGGCGCCGCAACGAACGTTCCGACAAAGTTATGAGGCGTCACGCCGATAATCGTGAACGCTGCGCCATTGAGCCGGACGATTTTGCCCAGAATGGCCGGATCGCCCCTAAATCGCTTTTGCCAGTAATTCTCGCTGATGAGGACAGAGGGCGAGGCAGGGAGCTCCGCCTTGTCTGCTGAACCGAATGTTCGTCCGCGCAAAGCCTCCACTCCCAGGACCGAGAAGTAATTATCGGAGACCACCATTGTCATCGCCGTCTCACTGTTACCGATCTGGGGCAGTAGAAGCTTCGCGATCAGAGAGCCTCCCCCTTCATCGTGCTGCTGAACGACGCCGCCCGGCACTGAGACCCTAAGGTACTGGGGCAGACTCGCCGCAATAACGCCGCTAAACGAACGAACGTGATCGCGGTAGGTCTCGTAGTCGGGATAGCTGAACATAGGTTCGGTCTCGCCCGTATGCTCAATGAGTGCCAGATTGACCATCGACGCTGGATTGTGGGCATCGAGCTTTCGCTCGAAAAAAGCCCGGTACGCGGTGAACGCCGCGGTGTCGAGGCCAATACCTACCGCGAGAGCAAACACAGCCATCGCCGTGAATCCGGCATTGCGGAGCAGCACACGGCCGCCGAAGCGCAGATCCTGCATCACGGTTTGCGGAAGGATCATCACGTCGATTTCGCGCATTCGCTCCCGCCACACCGTCAGATTGCCAAGAATGCCGCTTCTCGTGTGTCTTGTCAATTGCTGATGACACACCGAACTCCCAGCGGAGCACATCAGATGACTAGATCATTCCAAACTGTGTCAGCTTTTCGTAGAGCAACCTTCGATGGATTCCAAGCCGGCGAGCAGCATCCGACTTGTTGCCGAGGGACGCCTCCAAAGCCTGTTCGATGAGGTGACGCTCCCAGCTTGCGACGGCCTCATGAAACGGCAATTGGGCGGCGAGCGCGATATCGAATCCGCCCTGTGCGGTTGCCTTGGCTTGCGTCAATTCATCTTGGATATGTTCGGCTGTGATGGCTCGTCCGCCGGCTTTCACAGCAGCCCGCTCGATCAGGTGCTCCAGTTCACGTACATTGCCTGGGAACCAATAGTGCTGAAGGGCGGCGGCTGCATCCTCGGCAAGTGCAGGTTCCATCGTCTGATTTCGTCTGGCGTATCGCGCAAGAAAATAGTCGGCTAATGGAAGTATGTCGGATTGGCGCTCACGCAAGGGCGGGAGGCGGACTGTGAAGGCATTCAGGCGATAGAACAAGTCGGCACGAAACCGCTTTTCCTCGACATCTTCTTCCAGGGGTCGATTCGTCGCTGCAATGACGCGAACATCGGTATGAATCGAAGCCGTACCTCCGACCCGCTCGAAGCTGTGCTCTTGTAGTACGCGCAAGAGCTTTGGCTGCAGTGCAAGCGGCAATTCGCCGATTTCGTCGAGAAAGATCGTGCCCCCGTCCGCCGCTTCGAACTTTCCTTGCCTCTGACCGATCGCGCCGGTAAATGCGCCGCGTTCGTGTCCAAAGAGTTCAGACTCCAACAACTCGGGGGGCAAGGCTGCACAGTTAAGGACGATGAAGGGGCGCCGGCTGCGCTCGCTGTTTTCATGGATCGTGCGCGCCACCACTTCCTTGCCGGTTCCCGATTCTCCCAAGAGAAGAACGCCAACATCGGTGGCGGCGACCCTGCCGATATTCTTGAATATTTCGATCCAGGCAGGCGAGTTGCCGATCAATCGAGGCTTAGCGGTGTCTGCTATCAAATCGGTATCGTCGAGCGAGCGGTCTTTGAAGCGTTGGTGCCTCAGCACTTCCACTTCCCGCTGCAGCTCCATGTGACGGATGGCTCGTGCGACGGTATTGAGTGCCCGGTCCATGTCGAGCGGCTTGGTAATGAAGTCGTATGCTCCCAGTTGCATCGCCTGCATCGCATTCGGGCCGGTGCCGTGGGCCGTAAGGATGATGACTGGTATCGCGGTCAACAGCCCTTCGGATTGAAGGCCTTTCAGGAATTGTTCTCCTCCTCCACCCGGCATCTTCCAATCGCACAGGATCAGATCGGGTGCGGCTACCTGGAGCAATGCGGTTGATTCCTGGCCATTCGCTGCGACGCGGGTTGCGTATCCCGCGTCCGTCAGCAGTTCACGCAGCGTTTCCCGAAAGTTATGGTCATCGTCAACGATAAGCACTTCAGCCATCTAGTCGTGTCCCCTCCGCTGGTTGTTCCAAGGTGTCGCGCCTACTACCGTTTAACCATAATCGGAGCGAAGCGATAGCACCGCCGCCCTCTCGATTGCCAAGATGCAACTGGCCTCCGTGAGCCTGCACGATCTCAAACGAAATAGAGAGGCCGAGACCTGTTCCATCATCTTTGGTCGTGAAGAAAGGGTCCATAGCATGGCTCAGAGCCGCCTGCGTGAAACCCCTGCCGTCGTCCGTGATGTCGATCCGGGCAAAGTCATTCTCCTGCTTCGCGCTGATCGTGACCTTACCCCTCCTCTCGCTGTTACGAGTTGCCGAATGCACGGCGTTTTCCATCAGATTATCGAGCACTTGGAGCAACCGTCCCCGGTCCGCGATGACGATGCTCCCGCACGCTGCCTCGCAAACGATCTGAACGTTCTTTGCTGAGTCTTTCTCCGCCCAGGTCGAGGCGGCGCTTGCACAGAGCTCATCCAGTTCCACGGGCTGGAGCTGAAGTTGGATCGGTCTGGCAAAGTAGAGGAGACGCGCGATGATTGTATCCAAGCGATCAATCTCTTCGAGAATGACGGCGCTACTCCGTTTGGCCGCTTCCGGGTCGGCGGAGCGTTGCCACATCTGCGTTCGCATCCGGATTGTTCCCAGAGGGTTTCGCAACTCATGCGCGACACCGGCGGCAAACTGACCCAGCGCAGAGAGCCGCTCGTTGTGGCGGACCTGGGATTCCAGTGTCCGCTCCTTCTCGATCTTGTCCTGTAGGGCGAGGGCCAATGCGTCGATCCCGTGAAGGACGCGGTCGAACTCCTCTAGCGGGGGCAGTCCCCCGGTTTTTGGGATGGTTGCTGACAAACCACCTTCCATCGAACCCAACCGTTCGAGAACGATATGCACGCCACTGCGAATCTCCGTCGTAACAAATACGGCAAGCAGCCCCGTAATCAGCGCGGCTATACCAAAACCGATACTTCCGAAGAGGAGCTGACGGCTTTGTCCCCCTTCAATTCCCGGAAGGCGCTGCATGAGCCACACCGCGCCGGTCACTTCATCCGCGCTCGCTGCCGTCTGCTGCATCCCACCACGCGGCTCACGGATGGGAGACGCAACGAAGAGGACGGCATCATGCGGTCCCTCGAAGCGAAAGGTCTTTGTAGAGGCTGATGTAACGGCCTCACGAGCGAGATTTTGAATAGTAGGGCGTTCGCGCTCCGGCATTGCCTTCTCTGCGCCTGGACCCTCATGAGTGGGGAAGGCGTATCCCACTAAAGCATCGGAATTGGCCGCATAGAAGCCGCCTTCGATTCCGTCCTCGTGTTGCAGTGTCTCCGCTGTGATTTCCTTCAAAAGATCAGGCGCAGGTGGCGGGGGTGGTGGCCCTGCCTCGTGGTCTGGTGGAGGCGGGAGGCACCAGTGGTGGTGGAGGCGCCGGTCTAACCGCTCGCAGCGAGTTATCCGCCGTTCTATGGTCCGCATAATTTCGTGCCAGATCGGAGGCAACGCTCACCAGGTGACGCTCGGTCAAGGTGAGCGTTTCCGCGTGCCGGCTGCGAAGGAAGGTAAAGAGGCTGATTGCCGCGCCTGCGAGAAAGACGAATGTCAAGACTACGAGCAACAAGATGCGCGACCGGAGACTTCTCCAAAAGATCTTCGGCATTTGGCTCCTCTCTCGCTCTTGCAGGTGCGACAAGTACGTGCTCAGGGACTATGGTACGCAACTCAGCTTCCATAAGTAGTCGCGAACGACAGCGTCGGCTTTATAGGATTCAGATGCTCTCGGCCGCGTGGATACGTCGCCAACCTGTACGCAATCCCCTCACTCACTGAGCGAATATCGGTCACTGGCCTCCGTAGATGAGCCCGTCCGCGTCCATGAAAACACGGCGATAGAAGGGCTTCGCTTGTTTCTTCGAATGGCAAGTCAGTTGCTTTACTCCGGGCAAGAGGTATTCGCCGATGAACATCCAATATTCTCTTCGGCTAACCGCTATCGGGCTTGCACTTAGTTCCGTGGCATTCGCCCAGAGTCCGCCTCCCGCACCACCACCACCCGCTGGGGCAATGGTCAGTACGCCTGTGGCCGCACAACTCGCAGTCATCACCCAATCCTCTCGTATTCGTGCCTTCAACCCAGGTCCTGGTGGAGAGATACGCAGCCTCTACCTCCAGAATGGCAGCGTCATCGATGTGACACCCGGCCTAGGAGGCCAACTCGGCCCCGCTGTTCGTAAAGGTGCGAAGATTACCGTTACCGGAACGCAATCGGAGATAAACGGACAATCGGTAGTTGAGGCGGCAAGTATCCGGCTGAACGACCAGACCTTCGCTGCAAACTCACCCTCCGCAGCTCCAGCGACGCCACCCCCTGCGTTTGCATCACGGCGCAAGAACAAGGCAGCCGCATCTGCACCGTGCGAAGCGGCCCCAGATGATCCCCCGCCACCACCTGATTGGGGCGGTCCGCCCCCTCCGCCCGACGGCATGGGTCCGCCGCCCCCGCCGCCGCCCCAAGGCTGAGGAGTTCCCACCATGCGCATCGCTCCTGTCTCCGCATCGCCGGTCATTGCAGCCCTGCTCCTCACCGGATGTGCGGGTCCTCTGGGCCCGGTATTCGGTATGGGCCCAGACGGCGACTTGGCTGCCGGACTTCTGGTCTTTCTTCTCTTGGGCGCTTTGTTCTATCGCTTGTCTAGAACCAAACCGGATGAGGAATGCCAGGGCTCCTCTGCCACTCGCATCGTGCGCGAGCGATATGCGCAGGGTGAAATAACGCGAGAGGAATATCAGCACATGATGCGTGACCTTTCCACGCCGACAGAACGCATCGAATAGCCACAAAAGCGAAGTCAATGGTCTGAAAGGCACCATGGAATCCAGTGCCACAATTGCACCTGAGAAGAAGAAGAGCGTACATGCTCTCGAAGCCACAAACTTCTTTCTCGCCGATGTGCAGACCGGACTTGGTCCCTTTCTCGCAGCCTACCTCGCCGGGGCCGGATGGCAACCCGGGCGTGTCGGGATGGCACTGTCGATAGGGGGCATCATCACGGTTGCACTGCAGGCCCCAGCGGGGGCAATCGTCGACCAACTTAGGTCAAAGAGGTTGATCCTCGTCATTGCCTCTGCCGTCCTTGCCGCCGGCGCCGTCCTCTTGAGTGTGACAGCCGCTCCCTGGGCGGTGTATTCATCTCAAGTTCTCATCGGAGGAGCAGGACCGTTCCTTGGTCAGACTCTTGCAGCCGTCACCATGGGAGTCGTCGGTGTCACGTGCTTCGATCGTCAGTTTGGCAAGAATCAGTCTTTTAACTCTGCTGGGAACGTCTTCTGTGCTCTTCTGATCGCAGGCATTAGTCATTGGTTCGGAAATCGCGCCATCTTTATCACTGCGGCAGTGCTAACCGTCCCCACGATCCTCGCCGTGCTGGCTATCAAGAGCAACGACATCGACTATGATCTTGCGCGGGGAGGATGCCGGCAGATCAGCGGCAAGGAGACACCCGCTAGAGCCTCCGTGATAAAAACTCTCCTTGGAGACCGTGTCTTGTTGGTGTTTCTCCTTTGCGCCTTCTTCTTTCACTTTGCGAACGCGGCCATGCTGCCCCAGCTTGGCGAAATGCTTTCGCACGGAGAGCGGGCCTCGGCCGCACCGTTTATGTCTGCGTGCATCATCGTCACCCAGGTGGTCATTATGTGTTTTGCGCCGGCGATCGGCCGATTCGCTAATCTTCATGGCCGTAAGCCGCTTCTGTTGTTAGGATTTGGTGTGCTCCCCATTCGAGCGATTCTTTACACCCTCACCCACAACAGCGAAAGCCTGATTGCTGTCCAACTCCTCGATGGCGTGGCGAATGCGATCTTTGTCGTCGTCTCGATTCTCGTGGTCGCAGATCGAACCCGCGCCACGGGTCGCTTCAACCTCGTGCAAGGTAGTCTTGCAACCGCAGTCGGAATTGGTGCAGCTCTCAGTACATCGTTTGGCGGAAAACTGATTCAGCATTACAGCTATCGCATCTCCTTTCTGGCTTTGGGAGCAATTGCCGCGTTCGCGTTTGTGCTGTTGTGGCTGGCCGTTCCGGAGACGCTACCGGGCCAGCAGCGCAAGCAACGCGACCAAGATAACGCGTTGGAGGCATGGCCCGGCCATGGGCTTCTCGGCGCGCAGCTTGGGCGCAGCAAGAGCGGAAAGAAGTGGAAGTAATCACGCACATTCTTTTGCCTTTGATCGTCGCCGTGAGCATCGTGCTCATGTTGGCGCGCCCGCACGGAATCGCGGAAGTTTGGTGGATCTCTGGCGGAGCCCTGTTGCTGATCATATTGCGTCTGGTGCCGCTCAGGCTCGCAGGTGAGGCTGTCGCTAAAGGCACTGACGTTTACCTTTTCCTGACCGGAATGATGCTTCTGAGCGAGTTGGCGCGGGAGCAGGGTGTTTTCGATTGGGTGGCGTCGGTCGCGGTGCGCGGTGCGAGAGGCAGCTGCTCGCGACTGTTCTTGCTGGTGTATGGAGTGGGGACTCTGGTGACCATCTTCATGTCGAACGATGCTACGGCGGTGGTGTTGACGCCGGCGATTCTGGCGGCTGTTCGCAAGGCAAAGGTCACCCCGCTTCCTTACTTGTTTGTGTGTGCGCTGATCGCGAATGCGGCGAGCTTTGTGCTGCCGATCTCAAACCCTGCGAATCTGGTGGTCTTCCACACCGGGATGCCTCCGCTGGGGCGATGGCTGGCCGGCTTCGGTGTGCCGTCGCTGCTATCGATTGTGGTGACGTTTGTGGTACTGCGGATTCTGTTTCGTAACGAACTCTGCAACAAGATTGAGTGCGAGGTTGAGGACGTGAAGCTGAGTGGGAATGGCAAACTCGTGCTCGCAGGGCTGGCGCTGATGATTGCGGTTCTCCTCACGGCGTCGGCGATGAGGAAAGATCTGGGCCTGCCGACGTGTTTGGCAGCGCTGGTAATCACGGCGGTGGTCTCGATCACGTCCAGGAGCAATCCGCTGCAGCTCGCGCGCGAGATTAGCTGGGGGACGCTACTGCTGGTGGCCGGGCTGTTTGTTATGGTCGATGCCGTCGAGAGCCAGGGCGCGCTAAAGCTAACCCAGCAGTGGCTCGCGTGGGCTTCAGGGTTGGGGCCGAATATCGGCGCAGTGGTCGTGGGATTTGTAGTGGGCATTGCGAACAATATCGTGAACAACCTGCCGCTCGGGCTGATTGCCGGGGCGACGATACAAGCGGCCCACGTGAAGGGCTTGATTGCGAATGCAGTGCTGATAGGGGTAGACCTGGGGCCAAATCTCTCCGTAACCGGTTCCCTGGCGACGATTCTCTGGCTGCTGGCGCTGCGCAAGGATTCTTCTCCAGGCGCGGCCGGAGGGAAGCTCGATGTCAGCTCTTGGAAGTTTCTAAAGGTGGGCGTGATTGCCATGCCGGTGGCGTTGATTGCGGCGCTTGGGGGCGCTGTCTTGGTGCAGATGCTCTAACCCATCGCGGTAAGCCCTTCTTTACTTCCAACGTCTGGAGTTCACAGCAGTTACGTCCAAAATCTCTGGCAATGGTCTACCGTCTTTGCACTATCATTGGGCGACTGCGGGAATTTTCTTCGGACTAGCCTCCCATCTGTGGCGTAATATGGCGCATGGCACACATTGGGGAATGGCACCATTTCGATCCCGCAGATCGAAGCACATATCCAAAGGTCAATTCACCCATACAGGTTAAGGACGCTATCGGGGAAAGGTCCGAAGGAGATTTTCTCAAGTTGGTCTCGAACGCCAGACTGCTGCTGAAACCCAAGATCATTGGCTGGCGGTACATCAAGGACAAAGCGATCAACTAGTGTGGTGCCGCAAAGTTCGAGGATAAATTCGACGGAATAAATTAACGAAAACTGAACGCCTCAGGGGCCAAAGAGTTTGCGTGAGAGCCGGAAGAGAAACCGCAGGTCCCTCCACTGCGCTTCGCTTCGGTCGGGATGACAAAGTTGAGGGCGGACGAGGTTGGAGAGCATTGGTTGCTGGTGAAGAGAACTGCAGATCCCTCGGCTTCGCTCGGGATGACAAGGGGGGAGCAGCGCTCACCTGAGCGGCCGTTACCGAGGATGGACGTAGTCGCAGGCTAGTCGCGATTTTCATCCGCAGCGCAGTGGAGGGACCTGCGGTTTCTCTTCCGGTTCTCACGCAGACTCTAAAGGCCTCAAATTTTCAGCTTTTTACGGCCCGGCTGACCTGTCCCGGCGTGCCGTGGAAGCCGTGCCCTGATACAAAACCCGAGAGCATTTATTCAACGAACTTCCGGGACATGACGCTAGCACCGCGGCAGATCTTCGTTTTGCAAAAAGAGATTACGTGGCCACGCTTCAGGTTTGTAGTGTTGGGGAAAGACGAAGGGGCGGCCTTATGACCGCCCCCCTTCAAGCGTTAGCCATCCGCTTTAAGCGGTCCTTACGCCGCCACGGCACGTTCGGAAATCCTACTGAGGAGCTCATCCGCATGCTTTTCTTCATCGAGCGTCTTCTGCAGCAACGCCTCATCTTCATTCTGGCTGAGTAATTTGGCCCAGTCACGGGCTCTTCCGTAAGAAGTGATTTCGTAGTGTTTAATCTTCTGCGCGGTCGCGATCAGGCCCGCATCACGAACCGCTCCTGCTTCCGACTCTTTAACGATGTTCACTCCAGATCCTACCAGCGCGGTAGCGATCGGGTCCTTCTTGCTGTCGACGTCTCCATCGTTCATCCTGGCGAGGATGTCTTTCAGTCGAGTCAGGTGAATTTCGGTTTCCTGCAGGTCCGATTGGAATGCGTGCTTAAGCTGAGTGTCGGTAGCTTGCTCGATCATGCTTTGCAGCCCTTTGAGGATCTGGTTTTCCATCGAGAGCAGATACCTGACCTGAAGAGAGTACAAAGACTGCAAACCCATGGAACCCTCGGAGGGGGTAAGTGACCGCCCTTCCTCATAGGAGGGTGCGGAAGCCAATTGCGTTGGCCGCGGCATTGAACTTTATGCGAGCCTTTCCATTCATGATCCAGGCTTTTGCATCCAATACAACGGAGGGCGCATACGTCTGGGCGGCATGTGCATGGAAGGAGTCACAATGAAAAGAGCCTTGTTTTGGGGAACACTGGTTGCCGGAGCCGTGGCTGCATACATGATGTATCGTCGTGGCGAGTCACTGGGTGTGATTGCAGCCCAAACGGTGATCAACCCAGTAGGGTCGTTGGTCACAGAACTGAAAACAGCTTCCAGCTAAGGATTGTGGATCCTTCTATTCCTGGGGAAAATTAATATAGAGCGGGCTGCTTATCAACTCGCTGGCGCCACTCGCGTCACGCACTTCCAAACGCAGCCAATGCCGTCCTGCTTTTGCAGTGAACGTGGCGGTAATCGTGGACTCTACAGGCAAGGGTGGGCTGAATTCCTCGCCGTCCATTAACAGGTGAACCATTGATCCCTTGGATGCAATCGTATAAATGTGCACAGAAATCAAGTTTCCAGCTGCAGCATGGAGTGTTCCCCCCATCTTTGCCGACACACCCCCCGCCTCGGCCGCGAAGTCGAGCATCTTGTCCCGCGAACCGGTCAGATCGATAAACGTGCGGCCGGCGCGAATGCCATCGAGGATCGCCGCCACTGACAGCTCATCGGCTTCGACGGCAGTCGCCGGCCAACCAATAGCCCCCACTTCTCCCGCGCCCGTAGTCGCATTGTGATTGTCGCTGCCGCCCACTGCCGCCAGGCGATGCCCTGCGCGCAGTTGAGAATCCCAGTACTTGGCACTGGAAAGCATGATTCCGCCGTAGTTGATTACTTCCACGGCGCTGAAGAGGCTCATATCCGTGCCATCCGGTGGCGTCCAGCGGCAGCCCATGCAGGCCTCCCCTGCAGGCGCCTCCGCGTGGTTCACTGAAGCGAGGCCGCCCTTGGAGCGTGCATCGCGCAGCACGGTGTTTAAATCGAGGCCATCTTTGCCTATGCGCCAAGCCATGAATTGGGTTACGCCGAAGATATTGAAGTGCCCATGAAATGTGGTCATCTCGCGACCCGGGATCAGCAGCAGATGATCAAAGAACGGTTGCAGCTCGCGCATTTGATCGTACTGCGAGTCTGTGTTGTGGTCGGTGATGGCGATGAAATCCAAACTGCGCGAAGCCGCTGCCTGCACGCTGAGAAAGAGGGGGCATGGCACTTGACGGCCGCTTTGGCTCTTGCAGGTGCCATCACTGTGCGCAGTGTGCATATGGAGGTCGCCGCGATACCAACGTGTGCCAACGGCGAGCGGCTGCGCTGTGAAGCTCGATTCTTCTGTGCGCGCGTTGAAGCGAATTTCCGCTCTGTAGTGTGAGACGACCGTCGGGCGCATGTTGGGCACCGAGATCAACAGCCGCCACTGACCGGCAGGGATCGCTCCAGGAAGATACGACGGCGTGGCGTCTGTTTCGCTGATGGTGAAGTGGCTCTTGCTTCCACCGCTTGCACCGCGAAATCGCTCCGGGTCGGCGATGCCGAGGTCAAGCACAGCGCGCTGCTCTTTGCCCGTGTATTGAAAGTCGACGCTGATCCGGTGGATGCCGGCAGGCACCGCGAAGGGGACTTCAAAGTAGGTCTGGTTCTGCTCGCCTTTCACCTCGCCGGTGAGCACGACGTTTGCGGGCGTGTCTTCGCTTACTTGCTGAGCAACCGCCCAGGGTGCGAGCGCAAGAGCCAGAAGAACGAAGTGCACACTCCATCGTTTCATGTTTGCTTAGAGGCCGAAGCAAAGAATATTCGGGCCGGCCGCCACGACCACATACTGCCTGCCGGCCACCATAAACGTCATGGGTGAAGCTTTCATGAAAATGTTGGTGGGGAATCGCCAGAGCGTTTTGCCGTTCGATTGATCGACCGCAGAGAAACCTCCGTTTGGCTGACCATAGAAGATCAGGCCTCCCGCAGTGGCGAGAACCCCGGACCAGGTCTTGGCGCGTGCGGCCCCTGGCTGCGGAACATCCCAAACGATCTCTCCCGTGTCAATATTGAGCGCGCGCAGAAAGCGCTGGCCCTGCTGATCAGGGTAACCGCCACTGTTTTTGCTGACGCATTGCTCCAGTACCAGGAAATAGTAGAGGCGGGTCTGCGGAGAAAAAGCGGTGGAGTCCCAATTGGCGGCATCGTTGGGGCAGCCACGTGGATCTTTCACCACCGGGCGGCCGTCGGGACCGATGCTCGAAGCCCAGTCCACACGGCGCAGGAATGGCTTAGCCAGCAGCACCTCACCATTCGTGCGATCAAGTACATAGAAGTAGCCGTTACGATCAGCGTGCAGTAGTAGTTTGGAGGGCTTGCCTCGATAGGCGGTATCGACCAACACATCGGGCTCCGCGGCGTCCCGATCCTCCGTATCGTGGGGTGTGAACTGGTAGTACCACTTCAGCGCTCCGGTCTTGGGGTTGAGAGCGAGAACGCTGTCGGTATAAAGATTGTCGCCCGGCCGGTCGCGGTCGTCGCCATCAGGCCAGGGGTTGCCGGTGGACCAATAGAGCGTGTCAGAGGACGGGTCGTAAGAGCCGGTGAGCCAGGTGGAACCACCGCCCGTGATTGGTTCTTTACCCTGCCAGGTTTCGATGCCGGGTTCGCCCTCGCTAGGCACAGTCCAATGCCGCCAAACAAGAGCGCCGTTGTCAGGTTTGAAGGCAGCGAGGAAACCTCGAATGCCTTCGTCAGCACCGGAGACGCCGGCGATGATCGTGTCGTCGACGATGAGCGGAGCGATCGTCCCGCCGTAGTGTTGACCTTCCGCGTCGGCTGCGATCGGCGTCTCCCAGAGTAATTTGCCGGTAGCTCGGTCAAGCGCTAACAGATGACCATCGTCGGTAACAAAGAAGACCTTATCGCGCAGAATGGCCACTCCTCGGTTGGTGCCAAGTTTTGCGTCGCCAACCATGCCTTCGCTGGCAGGACGCGAATACTGCCAAATCACACCACCTGTGAGCGCGTCGAGCGCGAATACCTGGTTCGGTCCGGTTACAAACAGGACTCCGTCGCCGGCGAGCGGCGTTGTTTCGAGGCCAAAGGACTGGATGGGAAAAATCCACTTCAACTTTAACGAGGAGACATTCGCGGTGTTGATCTCTTTGAGTGGACTGTACCGATTGCCTGAGTCATTTCCGTTATAAGTGAGCCAGTCGCCGGGTTGCGGAGGCCCCCAGGTGATCTTGCGCGCGGCTTGGGAGGCGATTGGCGGCCTGACGATGATCCCCTCATTGATGCGACGTAGGAATGCGGCGAGTGCTGACCGGTCGGTGGCGGAGAGATCGGAGAAGGAAGGCATGCCGCCGGCGATATTGCCCCGCGCGAGAAACGCGCTCAGCTGCTCGGGCGATTGCCCTGCTACCCGTTGATTCATGGCGAGGCCAGGGGCCTTGGCCGAGCCACGTGCATCCTCGCCGTGGCAGCCCGCACAGTTCTTACGGAACAATTCCGTAGATTGTTGGGAGAGCAAGGGCTGAGATAAGAGGAAAAGCAAGAAGGCGAACAATTCCGCAGACGCGATCCCCTTACGTTCAGAGCGCGCGCCAATGACCGTCGAGGTTGGAGTGGTCGTGCTCAGGGGCATGTGATCTCTCGCTGCCATCAGCCCTCGGAATGGTGAAATCGCAGGTTTAACGCAGGTCCTCCGGGGTAAGACCTTTGACATAACCGTCAAAGCCGAAGGGATGCGGATTGTACTTGCCCACCAACTCCACCTTTTCCTCTGTCTTGATTTGCTGCTCGAGTCCGAGGGCCCAGTAGCAAGCATTCACCAGGAGGCGGCGGTTTGCTTCGGTGAGCAAATCCTCTGAAGTGCCAAGCGTCGTTGCGAAGACTCGCGCTGTCTTACCGCTGCTTCCGGTGTAGGTTTTCGTCCATGCGATTGGCATCATGGGATCGTTCACCGCGCCGGAGACCGGGGGGTCTTTAGGATCCATGCCGGACAGTACCTGCCCAAACACCAATGCGTTGCTATCGTCAGGAAGCGGCAATCGGACTTCATAGACGTCGGTCTTGCTCCACAACTCGCCGTCATGAATTCCCCTCAGGATGGGGTTCGCCATCTCTTTCGGATTGAGAACACCCCTGGTGCTTTGTTTCCCATGATCACCGTGGTGCCTGATCCAGGTTTCGCCTAGCACCATGCGCCCGAAGCCGCCATCGCGGCTGTTCCAGCTGTATTTAGCGTAGGTTGCACTGGACTTGAGCTGAAACGCGTGGGTTGCTGTCCGCATGCCCACAATGGGTTTGCCTGAATTCACGTAGTCCACGATGTGCTTCATCTGATCGTCCGGCAAGTCGCGAAAACGAGTCAGGATCACCATCAGATCGGCGGAATCGAGCGCATCCAATCCAGGGATGTTGTCTAGCTGATTCGGGTCGATCGTGCCATCCTTCGGATTGATGGCGAAAAGCACCGTGCAGCGGAAGCCATGGTAAGCCGATAGGATTTTGGCCAGCTGAGGCAAGGACTCCTCGGACCGGTACTCTTCGTCACCGCTGATCAGAACGATATTCTTTCCCTTGATGTGCCCCTGGGGCTGAAAAACCAGGAACGGTTCAGCCGCGCGAAGCACCGGGGTTGGCCCCAATAGGAATGCGAATAGGGAAAGCAACCAGGCGATACGGCGCATAGGCCCGAAGCACACAAGGTCCGCACTCGATGTGCTACGCAGAAGCACCCCCGCCGAATATATATCGACCAGACGACTATAGTGTCAACGAGTGCGGGAGCTTAGGCTGATCGGAACGCGTCGGGCCTTTTGCTCCCATCGCCGCGATCAGGTATCATCTCGCCTTCCGGCCTCAATTTATCGAGCAGGGCTGGATTGAAAAGGGAAGGGCCAACATGTCAGAAGCGAATTGCGATATCGGATTGATTGGATTGGCGGTGATGGGCCAAAACCTGGTTTTGAATATGAACGACCATGGCTACAAGGTGGCCGTATTCAACCGTACCGTCTCCAAGGTGGACGATTTTATCGAGAATGAGGCCAATGGAACGCAGGTCGTGGGGGCCCACTCCATCGAGGAGATGTGCGGGCTGCTCAAGAGGCCGCGGCGCGTGATGATCATGGTGAAGGCCGGTGAGGTGGTCGATCAGACCATCGAACAAGTGCTTCCGTATCTAGAAAAGGGCGACATTGTCATCGATGGCGGCAACTCGTTGTACACCGACTCGACTCGGCGCAGCAAAGACCTGGCGGCCAAAGGCATTCTGTTTATTGGGACCGGCGTCTCAGGCGGCGAAGAGGGTGCGCGCTTCGGCCCGTCGATTATGCCGGGAGGAAATAAAGAAGCATGGCCGCATGTGAAGGAAATTTTCCAGGCCATTGCGGCCAAGGTCGAGGATGGGACTCCTTGCTGCGATTGGGTGGGAGAAGACGGCGCGGGTCATTACGTCAAGATGGTGCACAACGGCATCGAGTATGGCGACATGCAATTGATTGGCGAGGCCTACCAGTTGTTGAAAGACGGGCTGGGGCTCACCGCCGATGAGCTCGCTGAGATTTTCGCGGAGTGGAACAAAGGCGAGCTGGACAGCTTCCTGATTGATATCTCGGCCACCATTTTCGCCAAGAAGGATGACGATGGCCAGCCGATGGTGGACAAGATTCTCGATGCCGCCGGACAGAAGGGCACCGGCAAATGGACCGCGATCTCGGCGCTCGACCTGGGACAGCCGGTGACCTTGATTGGAGAGAGTGTCTTTGCCCGCTGCCTCTCCGCTTTGAAGAGTGAGCGCGTCGCAGCAGCCAAGGTGCTGAAAGGACCACGCAAGCGCAAGGTCGTGAACGGAAAAAAGGAATTCATTGAGGAAGTGCGGTTGGCTCTCTACTGTTCGAAGATCGTGAGCTATGCGCAGGGTTACATGTTGCTGCGCGCGGCAGAGAAGGACCAGGGCTGGAACCTGAACATGGGCGGCGTGGCCCTGATGTGGCGCGGCGGTTGCATCATCCGCAGTATTTTTCTGGGCGACATCAAGGCGGCCTTCGAGCGCGACCCGAAGCTGCAGAATTTGCTGCTGGATAAATTCTTCTCGACCGCGATGAACAAGTACCATCCTTCGTGGCGGAGAGCGATCATCTACGGGACCAGGATCGGCGTGCCTATGCCTGCGTTTTCAACGGCGTTGGCGTTTTACGACGGCTATCGCACGGCGCGGCTGCCGGCGAATCTGTTGCAGGCGCAACGGGATTTCTTTGGCGCGCACACCTATGAGCGTGTCGATAAGCCTCGCGGCGAATTTTTCCATACCAACTGGACCGGCCGTGGAGGCCGGGTGTCTTCCTCAACCTACAACGCCTAATTTAGTGTGGCGCGGTCGCGGCAGGCGGGGCCTGCTGCGACGGTTGCCCATTGGCTGGTTGGCCGTTCGGTTGCGGCTGTCCCGTGTTGTTGGTTACATCCTGCCCTTCGAAGATCAGCTTGACCGTCGAACGGAATTGTTTGTAGTCGGTGTAACGCACAATCTGCCGAATGCGGACATCCTGGGCCATATACCCGGTTCCGCCCGAAAAATGGAGCTCGGCATCGGCCTTGGTGTATACCGGAAACCAATACTTGCCATCCACCTGCTCCCGGTACGTAGTAAAGGGAGGCGAAAGATCCTCGTGTCCCTTGCGCATATCATCGGGAACATTCTTCGCGCTGGTGATCACAATCTGCATGTCCTTCTGGTCCACCCAGATGCGTCCCTTTAAGTAGCGCTTGCCCTTCTCCATTACCTTCGGCGCCACATCAAAAACGTAGCAGTCGACCTCGTCCACCTTCTGCCGCCCCACGTAGGTCAGGTTGTATTGCCCCACATCCTCAGTGGTCAAAACGAAGGGCAGGCGCTGCTCAATATCCGAAACATCGGCCGGGCTCATCTGAATGCGTTCCAGCGTATTTTGCGGCGCGAAGGTCACATGCTCCGACTTGCGCCCCTGGGTGTCGAAGGTAATCTGCACCACTTGCCGGTATTCCCCATCTACCTTGCCGTCATCGTTGATGGTCTGTATGCGCACGTCGCGCTGATAGGTGTAGTTGTCCAGAGCGTGGCGGAATTCGGTTTCCTTGGCCGCAAACTGCTTCACAATCTGGTCCGGCGGCGTGGCGGGAGCACTGGTGTCGACGGGCCCGAAGCCCGAGTCGGGCTGGTCTTTCGACTGGGCCAGCAGTGGCAGTGCTGGAAGGGGCACAAGTGCTAATAAAATCAGCAACTTAACCAAATTTTTACCCACGGCAGTACCTCCCATCCCGTCTGCAAACATAGCTGTATTATGCGCCTCTCTGTAATAGACGCACGCAGGCGGCATCACGGCTATTCCGGCCCTTCGCCCAGAGCTGCGCGGAGCCGCCCGTGCGCTGCGTCCAGCCTTTGCATAGCCTGCTCGCGCTTGATTCCCAGCTTTTGCATTACGATCGCTACCCGCACCGCGCCCGCCTCGTCCAGTAGTGCCTCGGCTTGCACTTCGTCGACTCCGGTTGCCGCCGCAATGATCCGTATGGCCCGGTTCCTCAGCTTTTCATTGGTCGGCTGTACGTTCACCATCAGGTTGCCGTAGACCATGCCGGTGCGGATCATCGCTCCGGTGCTCAACATATTCAGCACCAGCTTGGTGGCCGTGCCGGCGCGCATCCGCGTGGAACCGGTAATCACCTCAGGGCCTACTGCCGGAGTGATGGCGATCTTTGCCCGGCACTCCACTTCCGAGCCCGGGACACAGCTCAGCCCTATGGTGAGCGCGCCCAGTTGGTTGGCGTAGAGCATGCCGCCCAACACATAAGGGGTGCGTCCGCTGGCGGCGATGCCCACCAGCGTGTCTCCGGCCTCCAGGCCATGGGCCTTCAAGTCCTCCGCGCCCTGCCGGGCATCGTCTTCCGCGCCCTCGATCGAATGGCGCAGGGCGTGGTCGCCCCCGGCAATCAAGCCCACCACTAGCCTGGGATCTACGTTGAAGGTCGGTGGGCACTCCGAGGCATCCAGCACGCCGAGCCGGCCGGAAGTGCCCGCTCCTATATAGAACAGGCGGCCGCCCTGCTCCAGGCGCTCCGCAATGCCATCGACGGCCTGCGCGATCCGGGCAATCTCGGCGTGGACGGCGTCCGCTACGGAGCGATCGGCGGTATTGATTACCTCCAGCATCTCGCGCGTAGAAAGCTGGTCGATGCGGGCGGTGTCTGGATGGCGCGCCTCTGTTAACAGGTGTTCAAACTTCATTCTGGCCAACCATTGTAGGGATCCCCCCTTGTTAAATCTGAGTCTAACTGAGGGATGTTACGCTGTGCCCGAGGCGGCGGTGAATGGTAGAAGCTTTGGATTCTGACTCGACAGTCACGCCAGAATTGCCTCGTCACCCGCGGCTGAGCCAGATCCTGGAAAAGAACTGGCAAGCTGAGATGACCGGCCATTACACCTATCGGGCGCTCGCCGAGCGAGAGCGGGAGGTGGGGCGTAAGCAGACGCTCGAAAACATGGCCCTTGCGGAAAAGGAGCACGCCGCGCTGTGGGCTGGCCGCTTACGTGAACTGGGGGAGCCGGAGCCGGTCTACCGGGGAAGCACGGCCGGCGACGCCGACAGCCTCAAGACTCGCGTCGGGGGCGACGACCTGGCCTTGCGCCGGCTGGAAATCGATGAGAGCCGCGACATCGCCAAGTACAGCCAGCAGCTCAAAGAGCTCGGCGATGCGCCCAGCCTGGCCATCCTGAACCGCGTCATCGAAGACGAGCAGGATCACTACCGCGAGCTCAGCGGCCTGATCCGCAGGCAGAAGCCCCTGGGCGGAGTCCGCGCGGCAGCCAACCCACAAGCGCTTTTGGACCAGATGCTGGCCAAGCGGAACAAGGGCCGTGCGCATGCAGCGGGTTGGATCGGCGATGCCATTTACGGGGTCAACGATGGACTGGGCTCCATCTTCGGCATCGTCTCCGGGGTCTCGGGCGCGACCTTGGGCAACAGCAAGTGGGTCCTGCTCTCCGGCCTCGCCGGCATGATCGCCAGCGCGCTCTCCATGGGTTCGGGCGCTTACCTCGCGTCCAAGAGCGAGCGCGAAATCTACGAGGCGGAGCTCGCTCGCGAACGCGAGGCCATCGCCATGAACGGCGCAGAGGCCCGGGAGCTACTGTCGCTCTACTACCAGGTCAAGGGCCTTCCCCAACAGGACGCCGATCACATGGTGGAGCACATCGCCAGTGATCCGGAACAGATGCTGCGGGCGCTCGCTGCCGAGCGGCTCAACTCGACCGAGGAAGCGCTCAGCAATCCGCTCACCTCGGCGATTACGGGCGCGCTTTCGACCGCGGCCGGAGCCTTTATTCCCATCGTGCCGTTTTTCTTCCTCAGCGGTTACAGTGCCGTCATTGTCTCAGCCGTGGTATCGCTGGTGGCGCACTTTGCCGTGGGCGCGGCCAAGTCACTGGTCACCGTGCGTTCCTGGTGGAGCAGCGGCTTCGAGATGACCTTTGTCGGAGCGGTGGAGGGAGTCGTGACTTACGTGATCGGGCTGGGCCTCGGCCGTCTTGGCGCATAATTTCGCGAGCCCGATCGGTGGTGGTTGAGGTCACGAAATTATGCGTTCTCACCAGGGCTAAAGCCCGGTCATTGGAAGATAAAGCGTTCCCGCGGGTTTGAAAACCCGCTCCCCGGACTAAAGTCCGGGGCTGGCACAGCTCGACTAAAGTCCGGGGCTACCCAACAGCGAGTTTTTCCGCAGACTCTTTAGCCCTGAGGTATTGGTTTTCCCGTCCGTTGCCCTCAAACGCGGAAGGTGTCAGCGCGCCACGATTGGATGGAGGTTTTTATCTGCTTGTTGGTCAGGCCTTCGTTCACCGCGCGCATGGCAAGCGCCGGCAGCTCCGCATCGGATGCAAAACGAAGCGCAATCAGTTGCGGCTCCGTCAGCTCTGCTATGCGCGTTCTGGCCGCTTCTGGCAGCAGCATGGAGAGGCGCAGCCGCTCCTCTAGCCGGATGACCCGGTCCTGGGCCTTCAGGGCGTAGCTCCTGGCTTTTCCAGCAGTCAAAAACAATGCTACGGCCAGCAGCAGCCAGAGTATTGAGTCGAGTCCGGGATGCCGTACTAAAGAAATAATGCTCAGAATGACCGCAACGATCAATAACGGGGCAAGAAAAAAATGGAAGGGCGGGTCCATCCTCGCGTGATTTGCGTATGACTGCGGTGTCTTATTTGCCATTGGAAAGCCTCTTTCGGAAACCAATCCATCATGCTGGTTCCAGCGCTTTCGCGCCAGTGCATGTCTTGTCTTGTTTACCTGCTGTGAAATGATCAGGAGATGAAGAGAAGTATCCTGGGCCTCGTCGCATGCATCCACCTGCTACTTCTGTCTGGGGGTCGTTGCTCTGCGCAGGCGCCTGCCGCCCCGATCTTGCTCCATGTGGATCTCAGCAATGCGCCGCGCCGCCTGCTGCATGCTCATTTGGAAATACCGGTGAGCGCCGGTCCGCTGACTCTTGAATATCCGCAATGGATTCCCGGCGACCATCGTCCTACCGGGCCCATCGACAATCTCGCCGGCTTGTTGATTCGCGCCAACGGTCAGGAGCTGCCCTGGCGCCGTGACGATGTCGATATGTACGGTATCCACGTGGAGGTGCCCAGCGGCGTGAGCCGGCTTGAGGTTTCGCTCGACTTTCTAGCCGCCCCCGGCAGCACCGGCTCCGATCAGGATAGGGCCACCAGCGCCAACATGGCGGTGCTGGAATGGAATTCGGTGGTCATCTATCCGGCGCACATCCCGGTAGCGCAAATTCCTATTACCGCTTCGTTGACCATGCCGGCAGACTGGAAGTTTGGTACCGCACTGAGCGTCGCCGGTCAGCAGGGAGCGGAGGTTTCGTTTGCTCCGGTTTCAGTGGAGCAGCTGGTGGACTCACCGCTCATCACCGGCAGATATTTTCGCGAGTTTCCTCTGGCTCCGGGGATCACACCGAAGCACTACCTGGACGTGGCCGGCGATGCCGCGGAGGATCTCGATCTCAAGCCGGAGTTTCTCACCTCGCTCAGCCAGTTGGTGCGGGAGGCGGGCGCGCTCTATGCGTCGCGGCATTATGAGACCTACCATTTTCTTCTCAGTCTGAGTGACGTGGTGCGCGAGGAAGGTCTGGAGCACCATCAGTCGAGTGACAATGGGGTGGAGAAAAACGGCTTCTCCGATGCGAAATTGGCGATGCTCAATGCAGATTTGCTGCCGCATGAGTTTACCCACTCCTGGAACGGCAAGTACCGCCGCCCTGAGGGGCTGGCCACCCCGGATTACGCTACCCCGCAGAAGGGCGATCTGCTCTGGGTCTATGAAGGCATGACGCAATATTGGGGTGACGTGCTGGCGGCGCGCTCTGCCTTATGGACACCTGAGATCTACCGCGAGTCGCTGGCCTGGAAAGCTGCCAACCTCGATGTGAAACCTGGCCGGACGTGGCGCAACCTGGAAGACACGGCCATCTCCTCGCAGATTTTGCGCGAAGGCAACCCGTACTGGGCCAACTGGAGGCGCGAACAGGACTACTACTACGAAGGCGAGCTGATCTGGCTGGACGCGGATACGACCATCCGTCAGTTGACCCATGACAAAAAATCGTTGAATGACTTTTGCGTAAAGTTTCTGGCTGTGGGCGGCAACACACCGCCCAAGGTAGTGCCCTACGATTTTGACGAGATCGTAACCGACCTGAATGCGGTTGCGCCCTACGACTGGCGCGGCTTCCTCACCGAGCGCCTGAATACCCACGCCGCCCATGCGCCGCTGGGAGGCATCGATCACGGCGGCTACCGGCTCAGCTATGCCGCCCAGCCCACGGACTTCGAGCAGGCCTACCTCGACCACAACTATCAAGTCGACGCGTGGTTTTCCGCCGGCATCGTGGTCAGTACAACCGGCATCATTCAGGATGTGAGGATGGGCTCACCAGCCTTCCAGGCTGGACTCGGTCCCGGCACCAAGGTTGTTGCCGTCAACAGCCACGGCTTCACAGGGGAGGTGCTGAAGCAGGCGATCCGCGGGGCTAAAGGGACAACGGAGCCGATTGAGCTCATCGTCTCCACTGACAATGAATTCCGCACCGTGCGCCTGAGCTACCACGACGGCGAGAAGTATCCGCGGCTGGAGCGAGTCGAAGGGACTCCCGATCGGCTGGACGAGATTCTCAAGCCACTGGCTCCAGGCAAGGGAAGTGGCCTATAGTGGATCGTCGTATCGGAGATCCCATGCTCAACCCGTTCCGCGCCCTGCTGCTCGCTGCCTTCCTTATGCCCTCCGCGCTACTTGCGCAGACTGATAAATTAGCTGCCACTCCGCCCATGGGCTGGAATAGTTGGAACCTCTTCGCAGGTAGGGTCACGGATAAGGATGTCCGCGCCGCAGCGGACGCCATGATCTCCTCAGGCATGAAGGACGCCGGGTACATCTACGTGAATATTGATGACACCTGGCAGGGCACTCGGGATGCACAGGGAAACATGCAGGCCAACAGCAAATTTCCCGACATGAAGGGGCTGGCCGATTACGTTCACTCCAAGGGCCTCAAGATCGGCATTTACTCTTCGCCCGGTCCTACGACCTGCGCCAGGTACGAAGGCAGCTATCAGCACGAAGAGCAAGATGCCAAGACCTATGCGGCATGGGGCATCGACTATCTCAAGTACGATCTTTGCGGCTTTCGCAAGATCATGACCCAGGAGGCTCCGAACGATCCCGCGAAAGCCACCCAGATGATGAAGGACGCGTACAAAAAGATGCAGCAGGCGCTGCTGGCTACAGGACGCCCCATCGTCTACAGCTTCTGCCAGTACGGATGGGACGCCGTGTGGGAATGGGGACCCGGCCTCGGAGCGAACCTGTGGCGGACCACCGGGGATATCAATCCCACGTGGGATCGCATGACGTTAATCGGCTTTTCTCAGGCTGGTTTAGCTAAGTATGCCGGTCCTGGTCACTGGAATGATCCCGATATGTTGGAGGTGGGCAACGGCAAGCTCACGCTGGATGAAAACCGCACTCACATGAGTCTGTGGGTTTTGCTCGCCGCGCCGTTGCTGGCCGGCAACGACCTCTCGAAAATGCCGCCTGAGACGTCCGCCATCCTAACCAATAAAGAAGTGATCGCCATCGATCAGGATCCGCTAGGCAAGCAGGGCGATCGTGTCTCTGCAGTAGGTCCGGTGGAGATCTGGGCTAAGCCACTCAAGGGTGGAGATACAGCTGTGGGGCTCTTCAACCGCGACGACACCTCGCTGCCCGTGACGTTGAAGTTGAGCGATGTGGGTTTTGGCGGTGGTGCAAAAGCGCGCGACATCTGGGCGGCAAAGGATCTGGGAAAACTCCAAGGCAGCTACACCGTAACCGTACCTCGTCACGGAGTTGTTCTCCTGCGCCTGTCCAAGTAGGAAAAAATGCCCACCGATGTTGACCGCTAAGTGCATCGGATAAATCGAGAGTTAGAGGGAAAGAGGAGTGGCATCCCACATCTCGCGAAAAACGAGCGAGATGTGGGGCACCCCTGCATTTGTGAGGGAACAAGAGCTGATTAATTCGCAGCCGCCAAATACACCGTGAACCACTTGTTAGCGTCGCTCCACTGCTGCCGCAACTTGAATCCAGCGCGCGTCAGCATGGCCACTACGCGCTGATCCGTAAACTTGTAGCTGTTCTCAGTGTGGATCGTCTCACCCAGTCCAAACCGCACTTCCAGATCCAGAGCGCGCACCAGCACCTTCTGCGCCAGCAAACTTTCCAGGTGCATCTCGATCCTTGAGTGCTGCTCATTCCACCGCGCCTGATGGCGAAACAACTGCGCATCGAATCCAGCGTCCAGCTCGCGATTGATGCGGACCAGCACATTCATGTTGAACCTGGCCGTAACGCCCGCCGCATCGTCATAGGCCGCGAGCAGCATCCCAGTGTCCTTCACCATGTCAGTGCCCAGCAGCAGGTTGTCGCCGGGCAATAACTGGGCGCGCACACCGCGCAGCACCTCGACTGCATCCGCAGGTGAAAAATTCCCAATGCTGGAGCCGATGTACAACACCAGCCGTCTTCCCGCGGAGGCCAAACCAGCCGCCTTGTTCTGCCGCATTCCTTCTGTGTAATCACCGACGATGGGTGCGACCGTCACCTCCGGCATCTCCGACTCCAGCCGCGTCCGTGCTTCCTCCAAAGCCGTTTCTGACACATCGATCGGGTAGTAAGTCACACTCCCCTGTTGGGCGACCGCAGCGTCGAGTAGCAAACCTGTCTTGGTGGCCGTTCCCGCGCCTAACTCGATGATCGATAGATCGCGCCCCCCGGCCGCCGCCGCGACGATCGCTGCCGCGTGCTTTGCCAGGATTTGCCGCTCCGTCCGGGTAACGTAGTACTCCGGCAGCTCGGTGATCTCCTCGAACAGGCGAGATCCCGCCTGGTCATAGAACAACCACGGTGACAGCGTCTTGGGGCGCTCGGTTAGGCCGTTAAAAACCTCCATTGCAATTGCGCTGGACGCATTCGCCGGCAACTTGGGTAACGAAATAGCAGACATGAGATCTCCGCGCGCTTCTGGTTAGATGTTCGCCAAACGAATGCCGGAAAACTGCCAGCGGGTCGCAGGGGAGAAGAAATTACGGTAGGTAGCGCGGATATGTGAGGCTGGCGTGACCACCGATCCACCGCGCAGCACCATCTGGTTGGACATGAATTTCCCGTTGTACTCGCCCAAAGCACCGGGCACGGCGCGAAACCCCGGGTAGCCGAGGTAGGCGCTCTGGGTCCACTCCCACACATCCCCAAACATCTGTGCCGGGCCCTTCGCCGGCCCCTCGCCCAGGGCCACAGGATGCAGCATGCCGTCTTCCAGAAAATTCCCTGTAGTCGGCAACCCCTGAGCTGCAACTTCCCACTCCGCCTCCATCGGCAGACGCTTCCCTGCCCAATGCGCAAAAGCGTTGGCTTCGTAGTAGCTCACGTGGCAGACCGGCGTCTGCAGCAGCTCAGTCAGCGGCAGCTCGCCGTAAAGCGTATAAACCTGCCACACGCTGTCTTGCTGGCGCCAATAGAGGGGAGCCTTCCAGCCTTCTGCCTTCACCGTGTCCCATCCCGCGGAAAGCCAGACCTCAGGACGCTGATACCCCCCATCTGCGATGAAGTCCAGGTACTCGGCACAGGAAACCAGCCTCGACGCGAGGGCGAACGGACCCAGGTATTCCGGATGGCGGGGCAACTCGTTATCGAAGGCAAAGGCCTCGCCCTCAAATCCGATCTCGCACATCCCCCCTGGGTATTCAATCCAATCGGGCTTGCTCAGCGGTGGCGCGCTAAACACCACCGGTTCGTTCAGATACGGTGGACGAAGAGGATTGGTCCAAAAAGCGTGCTTGATATCGTAAGCCAGCAGTTCCTGGTGCTGCTGCTCGTGGTGGAGGCCGAGCACGATCCTCCGCACCACCTCTTCCTGCGGCGGCGAAGCCAGCAATCGCTGCATGCCTTCCTGCACATGCTCGCGATACTGGAAGATCGTCTCCACTGGCGGCCGCGAGAAGGAGGCACGCAGTTTCTTCTCCGGCTGGTCTGATACCGAGTTGTAATAACTGTTGAATAGCCAGCGAAAATCGGGATGAAATTCACGATAGCCGGCAAGAAACTCCTGCAGCAGAAATGTCTCGAAAAACCATGTGGTATGAGCCAGGTGCCACTTGGCAGGGCTCGCCTCGGCACAAGATTGCACCATCATGTCTTCCGGTGTCAGCGGACGACAAAGCTCCTCGCTTTGGCGCCGCACACGCAGAAAATCCTCGAACAGCCGGGAACTGGCTTCCGTGCTCGTCGTCACTGGCGTCATAAGATATCCGTTTCTCCACCTACTTAGAGACCAAAAGCGGCTTGATGTTGCCTAATTTTTTTGCGTTTGGTGTAAACGGCCCGGTTATCTCTTGCTGGAGCTTCAATGGGGGTTCAGCAGCCGGGCCAGAAGGTAGGCTGCCCCGGCAGCCAATCCGCCAATCAACACGGTCTGCACCCCGCTGCGCACCGTGCCCGCCCCGGTTAACCTGCCTTTGACCCCACCAAAAACCAGCAGCGCCACCAGGGTGATGGCTACCGATGCGCTGAGCGCCGTGGGCAAACTCTTCCCTACCATATACGGGGCGAGCGGCACCAGGCCCCCGACAACATAAGAAAGTGCGATGGTGATCGCGCTGCGGCTGGCCCGGTTCCGCTGCGGTTCTTCAAGCCCCAACTCAAAGCGCATCATAAAATCCACCCACGCCTGGGGCCTGCGCTTCAACGCTTCGAGTACCGGCCTGCTCTCACTTCGCTCCACGCCATACTGTTCAAAAATCTCGTAGATCTCTTCTTCTTCGTCGCGGGTCCGCTCCACAATCTCGCGCTCTTCGCGCAGCCGTTCACTCGCATAGTGCTCGGCATCACCCTGGGCGGCAAGAAATCCGCCCAGGCCCATAGCAATCGATCCGGCGGCTATCTCGGCCAGTCCAGCCAGCACCACCACGTGTGAGGAGTTCACCGCACCCGAGAGCCCAGCCGCGAGAGCAAACGGAACTGTCAAGCCATCCGACATCCCGATCACCACATCGCGCACCAGCGCGGTCGACTCAAAATGGCCTTCCACGTGGGCCGGCGGAGCGTGTGGCGTGGGAGTCGGGATGGCGTTGGCGGGCATCACGGCAGTTTACCTTAGTGGACCAGGCGACAACGGATAAGAGCCTATCTGCGTCCTTAGTTATACCGATGCCGTCAAATGGAGCGACGGCTACCCGGATTTCCTGTACGCTGCGCTGGACACGACCGCGTGTGCGGCTTTCCGTAAAGAAAGCCGCATGAATTTCGTCAACGCCACGAACCTCGACAGGAAATCCGGGGGAGGCAGCTTTTGGGCCATGGGATGAAACGTACGGCAAGACTCATGACTTTTGCTTTAGCGGCGATGTTGACAGCACCAGTCAGCCTTGCCCAGGAAGACAACGGCATGGGTCCGCCGGACGGCGGCGACGGCATGGGCCAGGCGTTTGGCAGGGGAAACGGCGTTCGCGGAACGGTCACCGCTGCCGCAGCGGGTAGCTTCACCATCCACACCGACGAGGGGGACACCTACAAGGTTTTCTACAGTGCCAATACGCGCCTGATGAAGGATCGGCAGCCGATTGAGCCCGCTGAGGTCCACGTAGGGGATATGTTGATGGCCGGCGGGCTGGTGGACACCAAGGCCAAAACCGTAGGCGCTGTTTTTCTCCTCGACATCGATGCCCAGGAAGTACGCAAGGCCCGCGCGGGTTTCGGCAAGACGTGGGTGATGGGAAAAGTGACCGCGATTCATGAGCTCAGGATTACCATCGAGCGGGCCGGCGACAAGCAGGCACAGATCGTGGCGGTGGACGAAAACACGTCATTTCGCAAGCACAGGGAAGATGTGACCCTGGCCGACGTAAAGGTGGGAGATGTCATCAGCGCCGAGGGAGCGCTGCACGCGGACACCTTTCTGGCGACCGACCTGCGGATCATGAATCCTGAAGCCGGGCATCCGCATGGGTCTAGCCGGGAGCCTGGCCAACCGTCCCCTGGTTCCGCGGCGCCGGTCCAGTGATTCCGTCTCCGGGAAGGTCTAAGCTGTGTGGATAGCAGGAAATTAAGCCTGATGCGGCGCATCTACCTCGTCTTCTGCCTATTGAGTGGCTCTCTCATCACGCCTGCGGGCGCGCAATCTCCCCCTGCTGCCGCGCCGGCAGTGAATCCGCCTTCCGGCACCGCTCCCGGCGGTCCATCTACTCCGTCGGCTCCCGCCACCGTCACCGGCGGGCTGGTGCACGGCACTGTAAAAGCCGGCAACATCCCGCTGCCCGGGGTGAGCATCGTCGCCACCAATACCCTCACCGGCCAACGCTACGCCACCATTACCGACATCAACGGCAACTATTCGATGACCATTCCCACCAGTGGCCGCTATGTACTCAGGACCGAACTTGCCGCGTTTGCCCCGGAAACCAAGGTTGCACTGCTCAAACCCACGGGGACGACGCCAGTTAACCAACAGGCGGACTTCGCCCTGACCCTGGCCTCACGGGTCCCGCCGGAGAGTCCGCAGGAGAACGTGGCGCGGAATCCGGGTCAAGGGGGTCAAGGCAGTCAGGGCGGTGGCCGGCAAGCGGGTACGGTGCGGCGCAATAGCGCTGCCGGCGCCCAAAGTCTGGCCCTGCTGGCCCAGCTCGCTGGCACGGAGGATGCAGGGGTTAGCAGCGGCGCCACGGGGGCAGCTCTGCCTTCCATGGCCAACAACACGGATTTCTCCAGCGAGTCGGTTGCCGTCACCGGCCAGGCGGGATCGACGAATCCCTTTGCCGGAATCGATATGGAACAACTTCGCCAGAACGCAGAGATGGATCCGTCTCTAGGCGGCCAGGGTGGCCCCGGGGGCGGAGGTCCTGGCGGTGGTGGTCCTGGCGGTGGACCCGGTGGTGGAGGACCTGGTGGCGGCGGAGGAGGCGGCTTTGGCGGTGGTGGAGGAGGTTTCGGTGGTGGTGGAGGTGGCCGTGGCGGGGGCGGTGGCCGTGGAGGCGGAGGAGGCGGCCGTGGTTTCGGCGGCGGCGGATTCGGCAATTTCCGCAACTTCAAGCCCAATCAGCCCCACGGCGCTTTCTTCTGGACCGGCGGAAACAGTGCCCTGAATGCGGCTCCGTTCGACATTAGACCGGAAAGCGAGCAGCAACAGCCCAGCTACGCGGCAAACCAGTTTGGACTCACCTTTATGGGTCAACCGTATATTCCCCACGTGGTCGAGCACGACACCAAAGACGTGATCTTTTTCAACCTTACTGGGCAACGCTCTTCTTCTCCATTCAACCAATACGCCAGCGTGCCTTCGGCGGCCGAGCGCGATGGAGATTTGTCAGGCCTCACTAGTCAGGAAGGCGCCCCGATTACGATCTATGACCCGCTCACCGGTGCGCCGTTCCCCAACAACACCATCCCGGCAGACCGCATTTCGCCCCAGGCAACGGCGCTGCTCAGTTACATTCCTGAACCTAACCCAAAGTTGCCCGGGCAGTTTCAAAACTACCAGCGCATTACCTCCTCCGAATCAAACACCACCCGCATCGGCGTACGTTTTCTGCACAGCTTCGGCCCTAGTACGGGAGGTTCGCCCATCGGCGGGCTGATTCGCCAATACATGGGACAGGGCGGTTCAGCCCTACGCCAGAGCGTGAATGTGAATTTCAACTACAGTCACGCGGCGGCCGATGAACTTGATGTCTTCCCCCAGCTCGGCGGTAAGCAGCAGTCGCACCAATATTCGCTGGCGCTAGGCTATTCCATTGGAAAAGGCAGGCTGACCACGAATCCCGGCCTCAGCTGGAACCGCAGCAACACGCAGCTTTCAAACTATTTCACCGGCAACACAGATATTGCCACCCAGATAGGCGTCACCGGACTGCCGGAGAACCCACTGCTCTACGGACTGCCTATCGTCACTCTGAACCAGTTCACCAGTTTCACTGAACAACAGCCAAACTTTCAGATTAACCAGACCATCGCCGCCTCCGACTCCACTTCCTGGATTCACAAAAAGCACAACATCCGTTTTGGCGGAGACTTTCGCCGCGTTCATAACGACCTCTTCGGCAATACCGGCAATATCACGGGCACGTTTACCTTCACCGGCGTCTTCACGGAGAAGCCCGGTACCGCCACCACCACACCGGGTGGCACCGCTACGACGGGTTCCTCGCTGGCCGACCTGCTGCTCGGCTTGCCGCAACAGAGTGCGCTGCAGTCGCCCTACCAGAAGTCCTATTTGCGCCAGAACGCGTGGGACGCCTATGCCCAGGACAGCTGGCGAGCCATGGCGAACCTGACCCTGCTCTTCGGCCTGCGCTACGAGTATTTTTCGCCTTACTCGGAGAAATACAATCGCCTTTCCACCCTGGATACGGGCAATGATTTTGCTTCAGTGGCGACAGTTCTCTCGGGAGGAATTGGCCCGTATACCGGGAAATATCCGCGCGATCTGGTCTACCCCGAGCACAACAACTTTTCTCCCCGGCTGGGCATTGCCGTGCGGGCGGCGAAAGACACCGTCGTGCGCGCCGGGTATGGCATTAATTACGCCGTCGGCCAATATGCGAAATTTATCCAGGACTTCGCCTTCCAGCCGCCCTATGCCGATGTGCAGACCAATGAAAACTCTTCCACTGTGCCGATCACTCTCGCCAAAGGCTTTCCCACACTTCCACAAGACCAGCAGGGCAACTACGCAGTCAACAAGTACTACCGGCTCCCCTACGTGCAGGTGTGGAACATCAATGTGCAGCGCACTCTCCCCCTGGGCATTGTGCTCAACATCGGCTACAACGGCTCCAAGGGCACGCGTCTGGACCTTGTCGATGCGCCCGGCCGCACGGCCACCGCATCGGAGAGTGGAGTTCTCTACGACTACGAGGATTCAATCGCCTTTTCCAATTACAACGCGCTGACGTTTAGCGCCCGCAAGCGCCTGCAGAAGGGGATTGCCCTGGGGGCGACTTACACTTACAGCCATTCCATCGACAACGCGAGCTCTATTGGAGGCAGCGGTGGCACAGGGACGGTAGTGGCGCAAAACTGGCAGAATCTGCTGGCGGAAGAATCGAACTCCAGCTTCGACGTCCGCAACCACCTGACCGGCAACTTCCTCTACGAATTGCCCTTCGGGCCCGACGCGCAATGGATCAGTACCGGGTGGCTGGCGCATACACTCAACGGAATTTCCATCTCCGGCACCTTTACTATAGCCAGCGGAACTGCGTTAACGCCCCACTACGAGGCTGCTGCGGCCGACGTGGCCCGCGGAAGCACCGGATCGCTTCGTCCCGACTTCGTACCCGGAGTTTCGTTTACCGCCGGCGGCGGTTCGCTCGATAACTGGTTCAACAAGAACGCCTTTGCCGCCCCGACGGACGTTTATGGCACGGCGTCCCGGTACTCGATCCCCGGTCCGGGCACGGTAACCATCGCTGCGTCGCTCTCGAAGACGGTGCGCTTCTCCGAAACTCGCACATTCGAGATGCGCGCCACTGCCAGTAATCCCTTCAACACCGTCCAATACTCAGGCGTCGACTCGACCCTCGGGTCGGGAACTTATGGCCAGGTGACTTCCGCCGCCGGCATGCGTAGTTTCACCTTCCTCGGCCGTTTCCGATTCTAGGGAGTTAAGAGAGGATTCTGATGAACATGAAAGGTCGCTTGCGCAGTTCCGTTGCCCTGTTGGGTTTAGCGGCTCTGGCTGCCACGTCGATCACCGCGCAGGACCAGAATCCGCCGCCCGATGAGCAAACCGCCTACACCATGAAGGTCAACAGCGACCTGGTGCTCACCAACGTCGTGGTCCGCGATAAGAAGACTGGCGAGGTGGTTCGCGGTCTGACCGCTGACGACTTCCAAGTTCAGGAGAACGGCAAGCCGCAAAAGATTATCAGCTTCGACTTCCAGAGTGTCGACCAGGCCGCGCCTCTCAATGAGGCCACAATTAATGGCAAGGCTCCCTCTACGATCATGGGCAGCATGAACCGCCATGGTACCTCGGAGCAGTTGCGCAACCATCGCCTGATCGTGATGTTTTTCGACATCACCTCGATGCAGCCAGAGGACCTGGAACGCGCGCAGGACGCAGCCCGCAATTACGTCAATAAACAGATGCATCCGGCGGACGTGGTGGCCGTCGTCTCCCTCGATCAGTCGCTGTCGCTCGATCAGGATTTCACCGCCAATAAGCAACTGTTATTGAACGCAGTCAACGCCTACTCCGGAACCCAGGGCTCGGGATTTCAATCGGGAGCTACCAGCACCACCAACCAGGTGGAAGACACCACTGCCTTCACTCCCGATGAGCAGGAGTACAACGACGTAAATACCGACCGCGAGCTCTTCGCCTTCGAAGACATCGCCCACTCGCTGGCGTACATCAACGAAAAGAAATCCTTGCTCTATTTCTCCGGAGGGATTCAGCGCGACGGTATCGAGAACCAGGCGTCGCTTCACGCCGCCATCAACGCTTCGGTGCGCGCGAACATGTCTATCTATTCTGTGGATGCGCGCGGCCTGGAAGCCATTTCTCCGCTGGGCGACGCCAGCACCGGCAGCCTGCGGGGAACTAGCGGCTACAACGGTGCAGCATTGCAAAATAACCTCGACTCCAACTTCAACACCCAGGAGGTGATGGCCACCCTGTCCTCCGATACCGGGGGCAAGGCCTTCTTCGATTCCAACGACTTTTCCCCCGCCTTTCAACGCATCCAGCAGGACACCTCGGCTTACTACGTGATCGGTTTCCGTTCTACGGACACGGTGAAGGACGGCCGCTACCGCAGACTCACCATCAAGATCAACCGCCCCAACGTCAAGCTCGAATACCGGCCCGGTTATTACGCTCCGGCCGACTATCGTCATGCCAACCACGAAGAGCGCGAGCGTCAACTGCAGGAGCAGCTAGCCAGCGACCTGCCCGCCACCGACGTCGAGGTCTATCTGCAGGCGTATTACTTCCGCAGCGACACCGGCACCGCAGCGCCTCGCTTCTCCGTGCCCGTATCTTTGATCGTGCCCGGCTCGCAAATTCCCTTCGTGAAGGGAGGGGATCGCAGTAAGGCAACCCTCGATATCATCGGTGAACTCAAGAACACTGCGGGACAGGACATGGCCGAAATACGCCAGACGGTCAAACTTGCGATCGATGACTCACAGCAGGTTTCGCGCAAGAACATCCAGTACACGACCAATTTCAGCCTGCCTTTGGGCAAGTATCATCTCAAGTTTGTGGTGCGCGAAAATCAAACCGGCCGCATGGGCTCGTTCGAGACCGATATCAATCTGCCTGACCTGAAGAAGTTCCCTCTCAAGCTCAGCTCTGTCGTGCTGTCCAGCCAGCGGGTTGCAGCTTCCAAGAAGGACGACAACAATCCGCTCTCCAACGGCGGCTTCACCTGGGTACCGAATGTGGTCCATGTCTTCCGCACCGACCAGCACCTCTATATGCTCTATGAGGTCTACGACCCCGCTTCCACGCAGGCCGCGGGGAGCGCAGTCAAGCCCGCCGGTGCTACTGCCGCTCCGGCAGCGGCCAAAGCCGGCATGCAGGTGCTGACCAGCATCGAGTTTTTGCAAGGCACCACGAAAGTCTTTGAGACGCCTCTGGTGGAGGCCAACAGCCTCAATGTGCCCGGGCGCGGTGCGGTCGCCTTTGCCTTCGACATCCCGCTCGACAAGCTGACGGCCGGCCTTTACATCTGCCAGGTCAATGTCATCGACGATACTGGCGGCAGCTTCAGCTTCCCCCGCCAGGCGTTGTTGGTCCGCGCTGCCGCCGCACCAGCCGCCACCCCAACTCCGTCGAGTGCGCCGGTGGCAGCTCCCTCCGCTGGAGTTCGCGCACCGTCGATGTAATTCCCCGTCGAACGCGTATCCTACTCGCGGGGGTGCGCGATGAAGGCAGTATTGCTGCATGGTTATGGAGGCGTTGACCAACTCGTCTACGAGGAAGTGCCAATCCCGATTGCTGCCGCCGGCGAGGTGCTGGTGAAACTCTCTTCCACCAGCATCAATCCCATTGACTACAAGATCCGGCGCGGAGAGATGAAAGACGATATACCGCTGCAACTCCCTGCCATCCTGGGGTACGACCTTGCAGGTCAAGTGGTAGCGCTGGGCGAGGGTGTCACCGGCGTAAAAGTGGATGCGCTGGTGTTGGCGCTGGCCGACCACACATACGCGGAGTATGTCACTTGCAAAGCAGAAGGCCTGTCGCATATGCCGGACGGCCTCAACCCCGTCGAGGCCGGCGTTTTGCCCCTGGTGCTCTTGACCGGCACGCAATTGATTGAGTTGGGAGTACGTCCGAGTTCCGGCCAGAGGGTGCTGATCACCGGTGCGTTGGGCAGTGTGGGGCGTACTGCGGTCCACATTGCCAAAAAGCATGGAGCCTACGTAATTGCCGGGGTCCGCGCCAGTCAGCGGGCGGAGGCGAAGAAGCTCGGGGTGGACGAGGTCGTCGCCGTGGACGAGGATCTCGGCGAACTGAAAGATTTGGACGCGGTCGCGGATACCGTCGGCCGCGACGTAATCGATCGGCTAATCCCTCACATTAGAAAAAATGGAGTCCTGGCCACGGTGGTTGGAGCACCGAAGTCGGCTGCAGGCCGCGACGTTCAGGTCAATGAAGTATGGTCAGTCCCGGATCCGCATCGGCTGGAACAGCTTGCCCAGGAAATCGCGAGCGGTGAATTTGCCATCCCGATCGCCAAGCGGTTCACGCTTGCGGAGATTCGTCAGGCGCATGTGTTGGCCGAAAAAGGAGCAGCGGGGAAAGTCCTACTGACGCCATGATGCCCGGCCTAATCGCTTGTTGAGCCTTCTCCAGATGAGCTCCGGTATGGACAATGGCGGCATCCCGAGTTACAGCAGGTTCCTCGCTTCAAGTGATATTGCGCGGTAAATACGAGATAGGGACCCTCGTAGTAGTAATCCTCACCTGGCTGCAGTTCTGGGACTGCGGGATCGAGGTGCGGCTTCGCCGGTGAGGGTTCGTCCTGCATAGCTTATTGTCGCAGCCTTTGCCACTGCCGAGAGAAACCCCCACTTTTTTGGACAGCTCTGACTTGCAGCCGTCCCTGTGCTAGCTCTGTCCATCCGCCTCCACCACTGCTAAGGTGCAGCGCCACCCTCCACTTTGTCATCCCGACCGAAGCAGGTCCCTATTTTGGCCCCCTCCTGACAAATCGCATTAACAGCAGGTCCCTCCACTCCGCTGCGCTCCGGTCGGGATGACAAAAGGGGAGGGCCGTGACTTTTATTAGTAGCGGGTCAGATCGGATGGGAAGAAAGAAACAGCAGGTCCCTCCACTCCGCTGCGCTCCGGTCGGGATGACAAAAGGGGAGGGCCGTGACTTTTATTAGTAGCGGGTCAGATCGGATGGGAAGAAAGAAACAGCAGGTCCCTCCACTCCGCTGCGCTCCGGTCGGGATGACAAAAGGGGAGGGCCGTGACTTTTACTAGTAGCGGGTCAGATCGGATCGGAAGAAAGAAACAGCAGGTCCCTCCACTCCGCTGCGCTCCGGTCGGGATGACAAAAGGGGAGGGCCGTGACTTTTATTAGGAGCGGTCAGATCGGATGGGAAGAAAGAAACAGCAGGTCCCTCCACTCCGCTGCGCTTCGGCCGGGATGACAAATTCGTTTAAAACTCGATGACTTCGCGCGAAAAACCAATAAAGTTACAGGCTCTCGGGACGACAATTCTGTTGCACAACGAGAACTGTCAGCGAGAAATCATCGATTTCACAACAGAATTGTCATCCCGACCGGAGCGCAGCGGAGTGGCGGGACCTGCGGTTCATGCGATTTGTCAGGAGGGGGCCAAAATACAGTCCTAGGTGAACTTTCATTCACAAGACATCCTAGCGCCCCGTCTGCGCCCCTTTGATCGCGCTGACCAATTCGGCCAGGCGAGCCGGATCTACATCGCTCACCGCGACCCCTTCGAGATCATCTGTACTGAAGTCCATCACGTGAAATCCTGCGTGCTCCGCCGGCGCCTCATCAGCTCCCGTTGCGCCGGGTTTCTCCAGGACAAAAACGGAAACGCGATGCTTGCCTATGCTATAAAGCAGCTGGGCCACCGGTTGGTTGTGCAGGTAGGTCAGGTTCGCTCCATCAAGCGTAGTGTCGCGCGGAAGGTTCTCAGGCAAATTGAAACTGAATGGCAGCTTGCCCTGAAACCATGGCTTGACCGTGTGTCTATCAGTGGAAACCACCTGCGGCGGCAAGCTCCCCGCAAGCGTGGCGACGTGTTGATCAAAGACCTCGGTAACCAGCGCCGCGCGCTCGGCCGAGGCGAGCTCCGTCTTGCGCGTGGTGCGTTGAACAAGCAGTGTGCTCGCGGAGACAAGTAAAAGCACCGCAGCAGCGGCCCAGCCCCATCCAAATCGCCACTGCTGCGGGTACCTATGGCCGGTACCTTTCCCTGGAGCCTCCAATCCGGATGATGCCAACCGCGTCAACCGCTCCTGCAAATGCGACGGTGGCGTATACCGCTGACCAGCCTTTGCCGCAGCCGACTTGAGCAAGCTTTGGTAGAGGGCATTTGAGGTGCACGTGGGGCAGCCGGCGAGATGCTCGTTGGCCACGACGAGCTGGTCCGCAGAGAGCTCGCCATCGGCAAGCCCACTGAGCATGGAGGGAGAGAGATGGTCGCTCATGCGCGGAACTCCCGCGGTGTCACGTTAACCTGCAGCTCTGCGCGCAGCGCGGTGCGTGCGCGCGCGATGCGCGACATGACCGTGCCAATCGGGATCTCGAGGACGGTAGCGATCTCCCGGTACTTCATCTCCTCTACATCACAGAGGAGAATCACCTCCAGCAGCGGTGGAGGCAGCTTCTCCATGGCAGCCTGGAGCGCAGCGCGGTCGCTCAAGCGGATCAGATTCCTCTCCGGAGTTCCCCGGTCGATCGCGCCCTCAGGATAAAGAGCTGTTCCCGATGCGTTGCGGTCGTCTAATTCATCTTCGAGTGCGACCGTCCGCATGGCGGCCAGCCCGGTGCGCGAGGTCAGGTAGGTGTTTCTGAGAATGCGGAAAATCCATGCCCTGAAGTTGCTGCCAGGCTCGAAGGTGGCGAATCCGCGAAGGGCCTTGAGAAATGTCTCCTGCACCAAATCCTCCGCGTCCGTGGGGTTGCGGGAGAGCCAGGAGGCAACGTTGTAGAGCGACGGAAGGAGGGGCAGCGCCAGCTCCTCAAACGCAGAGGTTTGGGCGCCGCTTTCGCGAACCGCTCGCTTCCATGGCAACAGCGTCATCTGGTGCCCACTCTTCCGGGTTCTCTCCAGAGATGAGAACTGGCAACTGGCAATTTTATTCCCGGAATAAAATGTTAGTAGTCCTCGCCGATCGGCATGCCCGGCGGCGCCTCGACCGGTGGCGTGGGCACGAACTTCCCCGGATCCCGTTCGAATTCGGCAATCCGCGCCAGCGCCGCCGCGCGATGAGCCTGTCTTTCACGCGGCAGAGCATAGTTGGCGGTGAGTTGCGTTTTCAATGTGGCCACCTCAAAGCGCGCGATCGCGCGGGCCTCGGGCGATGCTTGATTCGACGCCGCCAGGCCAAGCAGGCTCTCCAGCGTTGCCGATTCCACCGCCGACTGGGTTTCTGCCGCCAAGCCGGTGGCGCGCGGCGCCTGCCAGGTGGCCTTGAGCACACTGGTCAAGACTTCATCCAGGCCGGGATTGCCGGCGTCGCGCGCGTGGTACTCCACCAGGCGTGAAGCGCGCTCCGGATTGAACAGCAGGGTAAGCGTGAGATCGGCCGCTGATTCGGCAGCGGCTAACGGATCGAAGGCCAGGCCGGTGAAGGCGGCAAAGCTTTCGCGTGTCCGTGGATACCCGGGAGGCACCGGAGGCAGCAACCGCAGCAGTGGTTCCGGCAGCGCCAGTGTTTCGGGCGCGAGCGTGCGCAGCACCGCGGTAAGCGCCTTGCGCTGATCGGCCGGCGAAACAATGGCGGTTACTTCCTGGCCGTCTCCACGCAGCGCATAGCGATAATCCAGCCCGCCTATTTCCTTGGCCGCCGCCTCGGTCTGGTAGCGATGCATCAGGTAAAGCGGTACCAGCACATCCGCCAGTTGCGACATCGGCGTCCCTACCGGAATCGCGTTCGCACCGAAGCTCCTTAATGCAGTAGCCCGCACGGTGAGCACGCGGTCCAGTTCAGCCGCGGGATCAGGCCCGTTGTCCCAAAGGTGAGCGTGGGGGTGCGCGCTGCCCAGCGGGCGCGCATCTTCATCGGTGATGAAGTAGAGGCCCTGCTTCTGCGCCTGCAGCAAGACGTCCGCCAGGCCGGCCGCGTCCTTATCCGCATAGCCATACGTGATCGCCACCTTGTCCCAAGCTCCGATGCCCACCGCGTAGGCGTGGGAAAGGTCGGGCTTGCCGTTGCTGTCCAGGGTGATGAGCGGGTGAGGATAGTCCATCACCGAAGTGCCTTGGCCGAGCGAGCTGGCGGCAAAATTATGCGCCAGCCCCAGCGTATGTCCCACCTCATGCGCTGCCAGTTGCCGCACCCTTGCCAGGACCATGGCCTGCAACGCATTATCCGCGGGCAGCGGCGCTCCATCGAGATAAGGATCGACCAGCGACTGGGCAATCATGAAGTCCTGCCGCGCGCGCAGCGATCCCAGCGTTACCTGGCCTTTGATGATCTCGCCCGTTCGCGGATCGATCACGCCTTCGCCATAGGACCATCCCCGAGTGTAGCGATGCACCCACTGGATCATGTTGTAGCGAATGTCCATCGGGTCCGCGCCCTCGGGCAGCACTTCGACCCGGAATGCATTGCGATAGCCCGCGGCCTCGAAGGCCTGGTTCCACCAGCGAGCGCCCTCGACCAACGCGCTGCGAATCGGCTCTGGCGCACCGCGGTCGACATAGTAGGTAATCGGCTCTACCGGATCGCTCATAGCCGCGGTTGGATCCTTCTTCTGCAGCCGGTGCCGGGTAATGAAGATCTGGTCGAGCGGAGCCCCGAGTGGCGCGGAGTAATCCCGATACTTGGTTGGGAAATAGCCTGCGTTCGGGTTGTAAGTCCGCGGGGTATAGCCTGGCCCGGGCAGTTCGATGAATGAATAGTGTTCGCGCACCGTGAGCGCGTGGGGATCGGGGGTTACATCGGCAACGTAGGATTTCTCCGCCGGCGCATCGTTGGTAAAGGTGAGGATGGCTTCGACTTCAGTATTGCGCGGAAAATTCTTCGTGCTCTCAGGCAGGATCGCCGAACGCGTGGGGTCGAGCGTGTATTTGCCCTGCTTGGCCTCCGCCAGGCGCTCAACGATTCCGTGGGCATCCAGAAGGAAGAAGTCCGTGGCATCCACCAGCACGTGGCCACCCTGGGCTTCGGTCTGCTCCGCTTCGACCTTGAACCCGAAGAGCACCGACTCGGCAAAGGATTGCTTCACAGCGGCGCGTTCGGAGTCGTCGGATGACGAGGACCGGAAGGCAAGGTTCGGCTCAACCAGCAACACCTTGTTTCCGCTGCGCATGAAATGCACAACATGTTCGTTGCCCAGTTGCCCGCGGTCGAGGAAGAGATCATTCGATCCGATACCGTAGGGGAGTTGATCGAGGAAGAGAAAGTCCTTGCCGAAGGAAGGAATCTCGAGCAGCAGCTTTCCTGTCTTGGCCTCCCAATACAAGGGGAAAAAGCCGTCCATCTTCTGTAGGTTGGTGATTCGATTTTCGAAAGTGGTCTGGGCGTAAGCCGGCGCTGAGGCAAGAAGCAACGATACCGCGAAGAGGAGGGTGCCCGGGATCGGGTGGGGAAGCAAGCGCATAACGAAGGTTCTCACAGCCCGGCTCTTTCTAGGCTGAATGTAACAAGCTCCGGTATTGGAGAAGCCGGGGGAAATCCGTTTACGTCCCGGTGTCGAGGTGAAAGGTCTTGTCGTAAGGCACCACGGGGTAGCCCTTCGCCTTCCATGCCACCAGGCCGCCTTTGAGGAATTTCACCTTCGATACATCTACATTGGGCGCCAGTTCCTGGGCCCTTGCTGCGATGGCCCGACTGGTCTTATCGCTGGGGCAGGTGCAGTAGACAACCAGTTCTTTATCGGTCGGGATCAGGGACGGATTCGCCGCCGCATCCTGGGGAGAAATCCTCTGCGCGCCTTGGATGATCTCCGAGTCTGCCAACAAGTCCAACGGCTGCCGAACGTCCAGGATCAAGATGTTATTGTTGGCGGCAATGAGGTCGCGGAGCGCTTCCGGTGTGATGCTATACCGCTCCCACTCACGCCGCTGCTTGATTCGTCGAATCCAGATGACAGCCAATAGACCCCAGATGGCGGCTGCAATGATGGTGAGGATCAGATTCATCTACCGGCCTCCCCTCTGCATAAAGGTTGGTGCTGGTTAGATAGATTAACAAGCCCGGACAAACGATTCGAGACTGTTATCAAGTTCAAAACGCCGTCGCGGCCAGGCCGGGTTCTTCCACTCTCAAGGCGCCGGCAAGGAATGTGACCGTCTTTCCCGGAACAGCGGCTGGCCGTTCTCCCGGAACCACAATCCCTGCCAGATTAAGCGGATCGGCTGCCGCCACGGTAATGGCCTGCTCCGAGTCCCCCTTAAGCCGGGTTTCGCGAAGCCCAGCCACTGCTTCCGGCACAGCGAACTGCTCGCCGCCAAAGCCATTGACGAATCGCCCTCCGCGCACGCTGCCCCGGGCCTCGAGCCGGCGGAACATGGCTACCAGCTCCCGCCAGCGGGGGATGGTGGTCTCGCGCTCCAACAGGTCGCGGAAGACCACTCCATAACGACGCAGAAGCATCCAGCAGGCTGACTCAAGCTCGGCCTCACGGCGCTCCGCTTGGGCGCCGGCACTCTCAACCGCTCCGGCCGCCGGGTTGAGCAAACTCCATCGCCCCACCGTGTTGCGCGTCCGCCGCACACTCTGGATGGCCTTGCGCCGTGGGTCGATCAGCACCCGCAGGCTATCGAAGCCGTCGGCGGTCACCAGGCCGGCCGCCACCAACTCCCACAGGGCTCGGTTCACCTGGTCTGCCGGGGCCCCCAGCCCGCGCACCAGGTCGCCGGCGAAGACTGCTCCGTATTGCGACAAATGGGCCCGCGCCTGACAGGCCAGTTCGCTCAGGCAGGCCTGAAGAGCGGGCTCTGGAATCGCGCGCTCCGCCAAGCAGCGATCCATCCACAGCGCCTCCTCGCGCAGGAAGAAGGTCACCGGCGCCATGCTGGTGGGCACCACCCGCTTGGGGGCGGCGAAGTCGCCCTGGGTTGCAAATGCCGGGTGGGGGGAGATCCTTCCCCACCCCACCACGCCCTCCAGGCACAGCGTATCGAGCCATCGTGGATCGTAGCCGGCAACGCGCTGGGGTAAGAGCGTCCGCTCCCATTCGATGGCCGGCGCCTCGAAGCCCTCGAGCAGGCGCAGCGCCTCCAGCACCCCTGATTCTCCACTGAGCTGGGCTCGCGGTGTAACCCGCTGCCAACGCATCAACCACTGCAAATAGATTGCCGGCGTAACCGGCTCGATCTGCTTGCGCAGCCCGGCCAGCGTGCTCTTATGGATCCGCTGCAGCAGCCTGCGCTCGCACCACTCCACATCCTCGTCTTGGGCGGCCTGACTGCTTCCCTCGAATGCCCCGCGCAGGATGGTACCCTGCATCTCCATCACCAGCATGGCGGCCCAGATCGCCGCTGGCTCCATCCCCAGTCGCACGCCCAGGGTCCGCGAAGTGACCGGGCCAAGCAGCGCCATCCAGCCCTGCACAGTCTTGCGAACCACTTCGCCGAAAACCAATTCTTTTGCTTCCGGGGGGCAGGGAAGTGGCCGCTCAAAGACGACCTCCGGCCACAAGAGGCGCAGGTGTTGCGCCCTCTCCGCCGCTACCATGTACTGCTGACCGGCATGCTCGGCTACTGTAGCCCTGCCTTGGACAGCTAGCCGCTCGAAAAACACGGGCCAGTGAAGCGCGCCTGCGCAGCTCTGAATCTCCACCGGCACCACGATCAGGGAACAGAGCAAGTCATGCAGCTCGTGCTCATCACGCACGTCGGGCCAGCACTCTTCGCGCAACTCGGCAATTGCCGCCGGGTCGAGACGGCCGGCCTCGCCCAGCAACTTATCCGGAACCATTCCACGCATGCTTACCGCGCGGGCACGGCGCTCTTCGAGTGGCGCATCGTCGAGGAATGCATAGGGATTCGCGTTCAGCAGCTCGTGGGCAAAGGCAGAAGGGGTCGCGCTATCGACCGCGAGACAGCGAATCGCACCGGTCCGTATCCCTGCCAGCAGCGCGATCAAGCCCTCCAGATCCATCGCCTCGGTCAGCACGTCTTTCATTACTTCCTGGATCAGCGGGTGCTCCGGTATTTGGATATCGCCTTCAATGTTTTCCTGGCAGGCTGCCACCTGGGGAAAGACGCTGGCCAGCAGGTCATCGGAGCGGGTCCGCTGCACCTGGGGCGCGATGCGTTTGCCGTTATAAAACCGTAACAGTTGCAGACTGCGGCCCGCGTCCCAGCGCCAGCGGGCGCGGAAGATGGGTGAGTCGAGCGAGGCCTGCTCCAGCAGGCCGGTAACCGTCTGCTCGGTAAGAAAATCGAAGACGTCGCTCAGCGGGAAGCTGTGCTGCTCGGCCAGCGAAATGTTGAGCCCGTTATCGGTGGCCGCTGCCTGCAGCTCAAAGTTGAATCCCCGGCAGAAGCGCTTTCTCAGCGCCAGGCCCCATGCCTTATTGATGCGGCCGCCGAAGGGCGCGTGCAGAATCAACTGCATCCCGCCGCCCTCATCGAAGAAGCGCTCGGCAATGATGGTGTCAAGTGCGGGCACGGCTCCCAGGACCGCGCGGCCGGCGACAATATAGCCGATCATCTGTTCCGCGCCCGCATCATCCACGCAGCATTCCTGCTTGAGCCAGGCCACGGTCTCCGCCACCTGGGGGTTCGATTGGCTAATGTATCCGGGGAGTACCTCGCCGGTCCGGGCGCTGATCTCCTGGCGCAAGGTGGAGACGAACCGGGAGAGCTCGAGCGTCCTTTGCGGAGCCTCGCCTCGCCAGAAAGGCACATTGGGCGGTTGGCCGTGCGCATCCTCCACCAACACCCGGCCCGCGCTCTCCACGCGCTGGATGCGCCAGCTGGTATTACCCAGCAGAATCACATCGCCGGCCGACGATTCGACGGCGAAGTCTTCATCCAGAGTGGCGATCTGCACTCCTTCCGGCTGCACGATGACGGAGTAGAGCGCGGTGTCGGGAATGGTCCCGCCATTCGAAACCGCGATGGTCCGCGCGCCCCGCCGGGACTGCATGCGCCCATTCACCCGGTCGCGCAGCAGGTACGATCCGTAACGTCCGCGGCTGGCCTCGATCCCTTCTGCCAGCAGGCAAAGGATCTCGTCATATTCTTTGCGCGTGAGCTGGCTGTAGGGATGGGCGCGGCGCATGACCTCAAAGAGCGCGTCTTCCTCCCACGGCTCAGCCGCGCAGGCCGCGACAATCTGCTGCATCAGCACATCGATCGGGCACTTTGGAATCTCCAGTCGGTCCAGCACCCCCGCGCGCATGGCACGGATAAGCGCCGCGGACTCCACCAAGTCGTCGCGCGTGGTGGCGAAGAAGCGTCCTTTGGGAATGGCCCCGCGCCAATGCCCGGCGCGGCCCACGCGCTGCATCGCGGCGGCGATAGCGCGCGGAGAACTCACCTGGCACACCAGGTCGATGCTGCCGATATCGATGCCCAGCTCCAAGGAAGCCGTGGCGACCAGGAGCCGAATTTCTCCGTTCTTGAGTTTGCGCTCCGCTTCGAAGCGGAGCTTCCTCGAAAGACTGCCATGGTGCGCGGCGACGTTTTCCGGTCCCAGCCGCTCACCCAGGCAAAAGGCCAGCCGCTCCACCATGCGCCGCGTGTTGACAAAGACCAGCGTCGACCGATGCTGCAAGGCCAACTCCGTCATGCGATCGTAGATGTTGTCCCAGATCGCGTTGGTTGCGACCGCTCCCAGTTCGTCGCCTGGCACCTCAATGCTCAGGTCCAGTGCGCGGTGTTGGCCTACCTGCACGATCTCCACTTCCGGTCCCCGCCGTCCTCCTAAGAAGCTGGCCACCAGCTCGATCGGGTTCTGGGTTGCGGAAAGTCCGATGCGCAGCGGAGGCTGCGCTCGTCCCCTGATCAGGGCTCCCGGGCTCAACCGGTTTTCTCCGCAGACCAGCGCATCGAGCCGTTCCAGGGTGAGCGTGAGATGAGCGCCGCGCTTGTCATCGGCAACCGCATGGATCTCGTCGACGATTACGGTCTCGACCGCGCAAAGATTGTTGCGGCTCTTCTCTGCAGTCAGCAGGATATAAAGCGACTCTGGCGTCGTGACGAGAATATGCGGCGGCCGCTTCAGCATGGCCCGGCGTTCCGCGGGCAGGGTATCGCCCGTCCGCACGGCGGTGCGGATGGGTGCGCACAGGTAGCCGCGCTCCAGGGCGAGTTGTTGAATCTCCCGCAGCGGCTGCTCCAGGTTTTTTTGCACATCGTTGCTGAGCGCTTTGAGAGGGGAGACGTAAACCACCGCGGTTGTGCCGGCGAGTGAGCCGTCGATCGCCTGGCGAATCAGTTTGTCGATGCAGATGAGAAATGCGGCCAGTGTCTTGCCCGAGCCGGTTGGAGCGGAGATCAGCGTCGGTCTGCCGGCGAGTATAGGCGGCCAGCCCAGCTCCTGGGGAGAGGTGGGGGTACCGAACTTGGCCGTGAACCACTCCCGCACCACGGGATGCGCCCAAGCCAGCGCATGCGCATGATCGACTTCAAGAAGCGTGGCTTGGAGAGGAGGCATTCGTCCATTTTAGGCCAGCATTTGAGTTGGACTTGTCACAGGTACCACTGTGGGAAGGACTGAGGACGCAGTCCTGGGGCCACATTAAGAACAAGAATCAGCCCCGGACTGCTAGTTACCATCTAGGTGCGCCAAGTGGCTCCAGCGTCGCCGCGAACCCGCGCTGCAACTCAGAGTAAGCCGTGCTTCTTGTTGGCGTGCCAGTTCGACTCTTCCTTCTTGAGCGGAGGAGGGGTCGTTTTTCCCCACAGGGTGTGGTTCCAGCTAACCGCCTGCAGTCCGTCGTGGCTGGGCTGAAGGACCATCGGTGGATCGGTGGGTTTGCCTTCCACCTCGTCAAACTTGATGGTGATCTGGCTTCCCGCATCAGTCCAATGTCCAAAGGTCGTGACCGCGCCTTTGCCCATGTCCTGTGTAACGGTAGCCGTCCCATCCGGCCCGAGACTTATGCTGAACGCGGGCCCGGCAGGCCCGGTCACATCGCTGGTATCAGGCGCTTCGGAACTGTAGATGCCGGCATATTTTGAGGAGGCAAATGCGGGAGCTGCGACCAGCGCCAGTAGGATCGCGGCGCTGGCTATTACAAGATGCAAGTGAGAGTACTTGGTAGTTCTCATAACGTTCCCATCATTGCGCTGCACTGAGGTGAAGGCAAGATGCAGTGAGAAAACGAAAGTTGTATGAATAGTTATGGATTTCACTGCCGCTGAACGCGCCCGCCGGGTCCGCCTGATCCTCTTCGACGTCGATGGCGTCCTCACCGATGGCAAGATATGGACGCTCCCTCCTGGATCCGCGGAGAAGCCCTTTGAACCCAAAGGATTCCATGCTCATGACGGGATAGGGATTTCGCTGGCCCGCATCGGCGGCATCCACAGCGGCGTTATCACCAAGCGCACTTCGGAGGCGGTTGCCCAGCGTGCTCGCGCCCTGCGCATGGAATACGTCTATATGGGACAGGACTACAAGCTACAAGCCGTGGGCGAGATCATGCAGCGGGGATCGTTTACGCTCGACCAGATCGCCTACGTGGGTGATGACGTCATTGACCTGCCCGTAATGCGCGTTTGTGGACTAGCCATTGCGGTAGCCAACGCCCGCGACCAGGTCAAGGCTGTGGCCCACTACATCACTCCAAATGCCGGTGGCCAGGGAGCCGGCCGGGACGCCATCGATTTCGTTCTAAAGGCACACGGGATTCTGGATCAGTGCATCGAAGAATATCTCGATGAGCGCAACGCGCCCCCCGCTCCCGGCGGAGCGTGACGGCTGGCTGGCGTATGCTATCTCTTTGGGTTGAAAGATGATGTCGAAGCTTTTTTATTTCCTCTCAGGCGCAGGAGCGTGGGCAAACTGATGGTCATTCGCAGGTCCCTTTCTTTTTTGTTTCTTCTTCTTATTGCAGGGCTTGGTAACCGGGCGATGGCCCAGTCATTAAAGAACATGGAAGGCGCGGTCGCTGTCTTCGGACAATTCACCGGCACCACCAGCGGCAATGGCGTCACGGACAGCCCGACCGAGTCGTTGGGCACGTTAGCGACCTTCCGCCAGTCTTTCCATCCCTGGTTGGGCTACGAGGTCAATTACAGCTATACCCGCTTTACCGAGAGGTACTCCACAATTCCGTTTGGAGTGCAGAACAACGTGAACGAGGTGACCGGCGCGTACCTGGTTCAAGGGCCGTCGTTTCTTGGCCTTCAACCTTTCGGCGCCATCGGCTTCGGCGCCCTCATCTTTCTACCCACCACCGTAGGCGGCCAAAAATACCCCCAGCAGAACCGCGTACCGCTGCTGTATGAGGTCGGTGTCAACTATCCGCTCATCACCTCCCATTTCGGGCTCCGCCTGCAGTATCGCGGTCTGAGCTACAAGACGCCGGACTACAACGCGACGCTACTAACGACAGGCACCAGGCGGACAACCTCTGAACCAAGCGTGGGCGCCTACCTACGGTTCTGAACTCGAGCAGGAGAAGCAATGATCATGGGGAGAACCATGCTGCCCGCCAGGACGCTGTGCCTGGCCTTGACCGCCGTTTTGTGTGTGCAGCCGTTGGCAGCAAAATCCGACCACCAACAGTGGGTCGGCACATGGGCGTCTGCTCCTCTGCTGGACGCTCACGCGAAGCCCGCAGACCAGCTCGTGGCCCCCGGTACAACCGGCGTCACCCTGCGCGAAGTGGTCCATGTGAGTATCGGTGGAGAGATGGTGCGGGTGCGCTTTTCCAATCTGTACGGCACCGCTCCGCTGGTGATTGGCGCGGCGCAGATCGCCCAAACCCTCAAGGGTGCGGCGGTCGTTGCGGGCTCTGGCAAGCCGCTCACTTTTCACGGACAGACTTCGGTTTCGATACCCGCCGGCGCCCTCGTTGTCAGCGATGGCGTCCCGTTCAAGTTTGCGCCCCTTTCCGACTTGACCGTCAGCTTCTATCTGCCTAGCCCGTCGGGACCTATCACCGAGCATCAACTTGGCAATGCGACCAGCTATCACGCGCCCGGCAATGTGGTCACCAACGACGCCCTGGAGACGCCCTCCACGCTGACCAGTTGGGAATACCTCAACGGGATCGACACCCTCGCTTCCGCCGATGCGGCGGCCGTGATTACCATCGGTGATTCGATCACGGATGGCGCCAAATCGACCGTCGATACCAACCAGCGATGGCCCGATGAGCTGGCGCGGCGCCTGCAGGCGGACCCAAAGTATCGCCACCTGGCGGTGCTGAATGAAGCCATCAGCGGCAACAAAATACTGCTCGATGGAGCCGGCCCCAATGCGCTGGCGCGCTTCGATCGCGATGTAATTGCCCAGAGCGGAGCGAAATATCTGCTTATCCTCGAAGGCATTAATGATATTGGCCGACTGCACACCGTTCCCGACGGCGCCACCGCTGCCGATCTTATCTCCGCTCTCGATCAGATGATCGTGCGTGCGCACGCTCATGGCATAGCTGTGATCGGCTGCACGCTGACACCGTACCATGGCGCCGGCTACTACACCGAGAACGGCGAAGCAATCCGCAAGGCCGTGAATGACTGGATTCGCAACAGCGGCGCTTTCGACGGCGTCGTTGACTTTGAGGCCGCGGTCAGGGATCCAAATCATCCCGACACTTTCCTGCCCGCTGACGACCCTGGCGATCATCTCCATCCCAACGACGCAGGCTACAAAGTAATGGGCGACGCCATCGACCTGAAGCTCTTCACCATAAAGCCAAAGCAACCGTAACGGATCGAAGCTGGCGTGAACTCCGTGAGTACGGCTCCCTCTTGAATCTTCGCAGTTCCTGGTTCATCCAAACAACAACAAGACCAGTAGCAACTGTGGAGTAGATGACATGGCCGCTTTTTGTGCATGCTGTGGAGCAGAGATCAAATTGAAAGCCGAAGCGTGTCCTGTTTGTGGGACCCCTCGTCACGGCATGTTGCCGCCTGATCTGCGGCCTGCGCTAGATACAGGCACGAACCCCTCTCAGGAAGACGTTGGAGTCGATCGAAAGCGACGTAGCCCGCGCCTATAACCCGCAGGCTGTCGAACTCACGAAAATCCTCATCCCGTAGTCACCCTAACAAATGCGCGACCCGGCCCGTGCTGGAGTGCGCCCACGGTGTATTAGAAGCCCAACCGAGCAGCAGAACGAGAGCGCCGCATCCGGTCATGATCCACCAGATAGGGTGTGTAGCCTGGGTAAAATCCAACCCCTTCGCGTGGCTGGCGGCGACCACGGTGCCGGCTACCGCCACGCCCATCGCTGCTCCCACTTGCCGGCCGGTGGACGCGATCGCCGCAGCTACACCAGCTTGTGATAACGGCATGCCGGCAACGGCGTTGTTGGTGATCGCCGGGTTGACCATACCGAGACCAAGACCAAACAACGCGTAGGCCAATAGCAGCAGGGCAATGGGAGTACCGGTACTTAGCCGGGTGAGCATCCAGGTGCTCAGCAGGAAGGCCCCGCCCGCGACCAGCAACGAAGGACGTGTGCCGTAACGGCCCACCAGCCGGCCAGAGAGCGGTGCGCTCACCATCATCATGACGGCCAGGGGCAGCGTGCAAAGACCCGTGTGAAAGGCTGAGAATCCGCGTGCCTGTTGCAGGTAGAGCGCGTTCAGAAAGAGAAAGCCGGCGAACGAGGCGAAGGCGCAAAGGGCCAGCAGTGTCGCACTGCTGAACGGTATGCTGCGAAAGAAGCGTAAGTCCACCAGGGGGTCTTTACGCCGCGGCTCGTAGAAGAAGAAAATTGCCAGAGAGGCGCCTGACGTAGCAAACAAGCCGAGGATCGTCCAGGATGTCCAGCCGGTGTGCGGTCCCTCAATCACCGCTGACGTCAAAGATGCGAGGCTCAAAAACACCAGCAGTTGTCCGACGGGATCAAACGCTCGTGCGCGCGGCGCTTTCGATTCCGGCACGAACCTGGCAGCCAGTGCTACGGCTATGAGGCCAATGGGCAGGTTGATCCAGAAGATGGACCGCCAGCCCACTGCCTGCGTCAACGCTCCGCCAATCAGCGGGCCAATGGCTAGCGATACACCGGCCACAGCTCCCCAAACACCGACCGCGTGTGCCCGGGCCCTCGGCTCCGGAAACGCGTTTGCGATGATAGACAGAGCTACCGGATTGAGCATGGAAGCGCCCAGACCCTGCAGGGCGCGGAAACCGACAAGCTGGCCAATGCTATGCGCCAGGCTGCACAGCAGCGATCCCGCTGTAAACAGAACCAGGCCAATCTGAAAAACACGCCGCCGCCCGAAACGGTCTGACAGGGAGCCTGAGAGCATGAGCAGGCTGGCGACCACGAGCGTATACGCGTCGAGGATCCATTGCAGCCCTGAGAGGGTGGTGTGGAGATCGTGTTGAATCGCGGGCAAGGCGACGTTCACGATGGTGACGTCCATGCCCACGATCAACAAGCTCATGCAGCATATGGCCAGGATCAGATTGGGGTGAGTTGGTCCATGTGCACGGCCGGTTTCTGTTACGCCCTTGCTCCCGGCGGATGTGCTTGTCGGTGTCTTCGCTTTCGGCAATATGCCCCCAGCATATAGATGCGCCACGGTCGTGAAAACTTCATAAAAGCTGACCACCGCATCACTCAACTCCCAGTACCTTCCTGCGCACCACCTGTTCCACCTGGTCGGTGATGTGAACCATTTCCTTGCGCTTTTTGGTTTCGAAAACAAGGTATTCCGTGTGGCTCTTCATTGCAGGGACTTCTCCTCCCCTTTGGATGCTTGATCTTCTCCGAACCTGCACCGGCAGGCAAATGAGCAGGGGGAGCGGGCGAGGCAATCCCTCTTCAGTGTCAGATCGAAAACCAATAGTGGGAACAATCGTCGTCAAACGCTACAATCCGGTACCGGAGGGTTGACGCTCTCGCGAAAAGGTAACGTCGACAGGCAACACGTCACATTGACTGTATTATTTGAGGTCGACGATAATCACCATACTTGGCGAGCCTCTAAGCCACTTTGGAGTTCCCTTTGAAATCTGCCTATGTGAACGGTATTCGCAAATTATCCGACTTGAAGCGAGGCCAGATCGTCCGCCTGGCCGGCTCTGGTGCTGCCGTTGTCGAAGAGATTTGGACTCTTGGACAGAGCTATTACGGTCGTTTCCGGTGTCAGGACGGCTTGGTTGTCCAGCTAACCGAGGCTGAAGAAGCCCTGATTGGGACACTGACCAAGGTGAGCGTAGCTCAATCGCTCTAGGTAATCCCCCGGGTCACCATCCACCGCCCACACCCCTTCAAGAACCGGGGCATTTGCGGTTGCTCGGCCAAACACATCCATTCCCTTTGAGCGTCTGATGATTATGGTTACTATAGGTTACTAAAGTTACTGCTTCTGGTTACGTGATCGGACGCCCGCCACCAGGGCTAAAGCCCTGGTTTATATACCGGCGAGCGTTCTCGCGGGTTTGCCGCTCCCCCGGACTAAAAGTCCGGGGCTGGCACAGCTCGACAAGAGTCCGGGTCTACCCAAGAGCGAGTTTTTCCGAAACCTGTAAAGTCCGGGGCTGGCACAGCTCGACTAGAGTCCGGGTCTACCCAACAGCGAGTTTTTTCAAGCCTGTAAAGTCCGGGGCTGGCACAGCTTACGACTCGAGGCATGGGGCTCCATCCCCATATTGTCGAATTTTCCCCGCCCCGACAAGGTTTCACTCCGCAAGCTGACCTGAGAGACCGTCACCGGCAGTTCTTTCCCGAACACAGGTTCTGGCTGAAGAACGGCATCACATGGTTCTGGAACCGGTCGGGTACAGCGCTGGTATGGGTTCCGTGATAGATCTCGAACCCGTTGACGATGCCGTAGCTGTCAAGAACGTCATGCAACTTGCCCGCGTCGATCCGCAAATTGTCCATGTCGCCTACATCCATCGCGATGGCGTGATACTGGCGCAGATTGTCGATATATTGGTCGACGAAGGCCAGCGGTGCGTTGGCCGCCCACTTGGCGAGCACATCCGGCTGGGGTACTCCATCCTTGGTCGGCAGGTCGAGATAGAGCGGAGGATTCTTCGGATCGGGCGACCACGCGGCAGCCGAGGCAAGCTGAGCGCGGGCGAAAAACGACAGGCTGGCCGAATCCGCTGGCGTCTTCGCCGCCTCCACCAACTTGTCGTTGGCCGGGTTGGCGCCCACCCTCGGCGATAGGCAGCACGGGCTCATGATATAGAGGCTGCCGAACACATCAGGGTGTTTCATGCCTATACGGCTGGCGCCGTAACCGCCCATGGAATGGCCGGCCAATCCCCGACTCATGCGCTGGGGAATGGTGCGGTAATGGGCGTCGATATACGCAACTACGTCGTGGGCAATAAATTTTTCAAAGTCGCCGGTGGTGACGGAACTGGAATACATCGAACCGTTGTGCAAGGTCTTGGAGTCGGGCAGCACCACGATCATCTCCTTTGCGCCTTGGGCGAAGGCGCCCTCGATGGTCTGCGGTACATGGATTTCATGACTCCATTGCTCGGCGCCGATGGAATAGCCGTGCAGGGCATAGAGCACGGGATAGCGTCGCCTCTTGTTGCGGGCATAGCTCGGCGGCAGAAAAACAAGCACGTCGCGGTCGACTGCGTCGCCTTCCAGATTGCCTTCCAATGCGGCGCCGTGGATTTTGATGTGCTCCACCGTCACTGGCTTGGCGCCGGGCACTACCGGAGGCACCTCGGTCTTATCCTGCGCCACGGCCTGCTGGGCGCAAGGCGCCGTCAGTGCCAGAGCAATAACGAGCGCCCCGAAAACACTTCGTCTCATAGTGAACCTTCCCTCGGGGTTTTAATATAATCCGGGCGCGCCATTCCCCCAGGAAAAACATGTTGACTGCAATAGTCGCCCTCCGATATAGTCGGAATCCGACATGAAATCTGAGACTGCCAAAAATGCTCCTTTATCGTCCGCAACCCTCAACATTCTCCTTGCGCTGGCTGGTGGTAATTTGCACGGCTACGGAATTATTAAAGAGGTCGCACGCAATTCGGACGGTCACTACAGGTTGGGGCCGGGTACGTTGTACGACAACCTGAAGAAGTTGATGGACGCTGGCCTGGTCTCTGATGCCCCGCCATCTTCCACATCGAAGCGCAGGTCTGCCTCTACCAAAGAAGATGACCGGCGTTTCTATACGCTCACGAAGGAAGGAAAGGACGCCCTGGCCGCAGAGGTGGATCGTTTACAAACCGTCGTAACCCAAGCCAGATCGCGCCTTCGGGAAGCGAGGGTAGGAAGGGTATGAACAGCATGGTCTCTCGTTTTGCCTATCGTCTACTGCTCCGCCTTCATCCCGCCTCGTTTCAAGACGAATTTGGCGCCGAGATGTTGTGGATCTTCGACGAAGAACACCAACAGGCCGGAGTCGCCCCCTTATTACTCGATGGAGCAATTTCTCTGCTACGCCAGCGTTGCAGGCTACAGAGCGATCAGGGTCAGTTGTCCATTACCTCCGGAACGGTCATTACCGGCCCGGGAATCGGCCCGCTTCGCCTCCTTCAAGGGGGCATCACGTTTTCGTTGATTTTCCTTAGTCTCGTTCAGCTCTTAAGTCGGCCCAACCCGTTCACTGTCTCTGTTCGATGGGCAGACCGGGTGCCATGCTACACGCTCACGCTCGAAGCGCCATCGCACGCCGAAGTTGTCCTTGAGACCACGCCGTAGCGGGCTGCAGAAAAACTCATTTTCCTGAAGGGTACGGCCTACAGTGTCTGTGTGAGAACCCAAACCCGGCAGGAGCCAGCCTCCCACAGAACCGATAGGAACTGGACGGGTGTCCCACGTTCCCCCGGATTTCCTGTGGAGTTTGTTGGCGTTGGCGCACGGCTCTGTCCATCCGCCTCCACCAGTGCTAAGGTGCAGCGCCACCCCCCACTTTGTCATCCCGATCGAAGCGAACCCGGATTTCCTGCCACTTAGCGCCGGACATGGCCGCGTGTGCTGCTTTCCGTAAAGAAAGCCGCATGAAGTTCGTCAACGCAACCAAGCTCGACAGGAAATCTGGGGTAGCGTAGTGGAGGGATCTGCAGTTTCACCTTCGGGCACAGCGAATGTGTCATAAGTAATCACCTCCGGCTTCCGTTTCTCCATCAACACAACTGCAGGTCCCTCCACTACGCTTCGCTTCGATCGGGATGACAAAGTGGGGAGTGGCGCTGCACCTTAGCAGTGGTGGAGGCGGATGGACAGAGCCGTGCGCCAATGCCAGCAAGCTCGACAGGAAATCCTCAGAAGCTACCTGAAGCTTGGTTTCGGCGGAGTGCACACTGACTCAAACCAACGGCTGATGTAGACCTGGGCGTGAGCTTCGCCGCAGTAGTGCCGGGCTTCCGGTGCGCTGGCGGTGTCGGTGTCCCATCGGTGCACGGAAAGTTCGGACTCGCCACATCGAATCACGAACCAACGCGTGGGGTTACTGGTCACGGTTCCACAGACTTCACACCTGAATTCCTGTATCGTTGCCATGCATTCGTCTCCTGGGCTTAGAGCATTTTCACTTCTACTCTGCACAGGGGAGTACGGCGAAGTGCGGCTTTTCTTCCACCCCAGCAAGCAAGCTTGCCGGGGACCCCGGTCTTGAGGAAAAGCCGCGTCGGGACCGACTGCTCTGTATGCACCAGAAGTGAAAATGCTGTAGCCTCCACAATTGAAACACACCTCCGGGGTTGCCCAAAGATTCGATGAATGTCATCCTCAGGCATGAAGCGAGACAGATTATTTGGTGTGGTTCTGGGATTGGTGCTGGCCTGTTGTGTGTCATCTGCGCAAGAGCTAGGACCTTGGCGAGCAGTGAACTCCCCGGCCGTGTCCATCACCGGCGACGTGGCATTTTCTGACACCAAGCTAGCGATCAACTTTTCCAGTTTTTCGATCGCTCGCATACGTGATCTCCAGCCGGGCGAGGTAAGCGCAGTCTTCGATGCAGACAGCAGTGCCGGTGCACGCGGTAGTCTTTACCGGCTGAGCATACCGGCCTCGAAAAAATTTATGCACCGAAATAGCATTTGTGGCTCCGAGGATACCCAGTGGGTGGCCGCATTCGTTGCCGGGCGCAATTTGCACCTTGCCTTCTTCTCCGGACAAACAATGCCGGTGTTTACGCCCGAGGCGATCGCCAACTCTACGGATCTATGCGGCACATTTCTCTATGGCCGATGAGCCGGCGTAGACAGCAGTGCCGGTGGTGCGGCAGCTTACGTTAAAAAAGATTGGACGAAAACTCGACGGCAATTTGACACTTGAAGCAATGGTGCGGATGTAGGGTGTTCCTCAGAGGACAACGCCATGCTGAGTCTCAGAACTTTAGTTCTTTCGTCCGCAGCCCTTTGCTCCACCGCAGCATTCGCAGCCAACCAGGCACGGGTGGACGTGCCTTTTAACTTCACGGTCAAAAACCATACATATCAGGCAGGCGCCTATAAAGTCGAGGTCGAACCAGAAAGGTCGCTCGTGACACTGATCAAAGTGACGGACCCAATCCAGTCGATGATGTGGCTGGTCGGGCCGGGCAACAGTGACACATATCCTCCCGCTTATCCTCCCAAGGTGCGTCTGACCTTTGACAACATGGGACAGGGACAGGACATGGTGCTGCGCACGGTCCAGTATGGTGGGCTCACGACTCCGAACCTGGAAGCGCACCCGAAGCACAAGGGGAAGTCGACCACGATCGTTGGCGAGTAGGGTCAACAGGGAAAGTTCAAGGTTGAACGCCCGGTTGCATTTCTCAGCAAATGGGCCTCTGTGATTATCTCTCGCGAAGTCCGGTTTTGCGGGTTAAGCCTCCATCGATTGGGGGCTTAACCCGCTTAACACGGTGCTGAGCAATAAATCCCCCGGAGACAGGAGGAGTTCACCCTTGAATCATCAGACGGACACAAATGCCGATTCGAGGCGAATTCTTGAGTTGGAGATTCAAAACGCACGCTTGCGGGAATTGGTCGCAGAACTGTTGATGGAGAATCAGCGGTTGAGAATGAAACCCCAATTAGTTACAAAGCAACCGGAGCCGGCTGCAGTAGAAAAGCAATACCACAGGGGCTAGACGCTCTCGCATCGCGAAAGAAGTGTGGGCCTCATCGTGAAGCAACCATCAACGCCTCCATTCCCGCGAGTTGTTTGCGAATCTTCCTCTCTGTGATCGCGCGGTCGCGCTCGCTTAAGTTTTCCAGCAGCCGCAGCGCATCTTTCATCAGTTTCACGCCCTCATCGCGCGCACCCCGTCGCTGCGCGTTCTCTGCCGCGGTGCACAGCGCCTGCGCCGCGCGCACCCATTCCGCTGCCCCCTCGAGGTGCATGGCCAGTTCGTGAGACACATCCGATTCGCGCCCGGCAAACAGCTTCTCCAGCTTTTCCGCCACCCGTAAATGCCGCCTCGCGCGGCGGCCCGGAGACTGTCTGCCCCGCAGCACCTCGCGATACAACCCATGGGCAAACACGTAGAACGCCGACCGCGTCCCGTCCGGCAGCTCGTCATGTCCGGCCGGATGCAGGAAGTGCATCCGGCGCGCCAGCTTTTCGTATTGCTCCTCAATGTCCTCCAGGTCGCCGGCCAGCGCCGCCGCAGCCGCCCATGCTGGGAAAACCACGCCAATCAGGCTCGCTGCTTCGAGCAGGCGCTGGTCCTCCGCGTCCAATCCCTCAATCTGCATCTCGATCATCTCGGAAAGCACTGTGGGAACACCCATTTCGATTTCTGCAAGGTCTGACTGCAGATGCCAGCAGCCTGCTTCTTGGCGTATGAAACCCTGCGCGATCAAGTGCTCGAGCATCGCAGTCATGAACAGGGGGTTGCCTTCCGAATGCTGATGTACAAGGCTCGGTAGACCCTTCGGTAGCGCCGCCTGTTTCAATTCCCGGGCGAGGTACTCGCTTACGGCAGCTTTGTCGAGCGGGCGCAGCGCCGCCTCTATGCACAGCTTGTGCGTGTCCAAATCCTGCTTCAATCGCTTCAGGGGATGGTGACCGGTGTTCACGTCCGCCGGCCGGTAGGATGAGAGCAAGAACAGTTTCGCCGCGCTCCGGCGTCGCGCCAGCGCCGAAATCAGATCCAAGGTCGAGAGGTCCGCCCAGTGCAGGTCCTCGAAGACAAGAATCACTGTCTTCTCGCCCGACATGGCTTCGATGGCATCACATATTTCCTTCAAGACACGCTCGCCTTTTACCGGACTGGCTGCGATCTGCGAATCACCGGCATGCGGCGGCGAAGCAAGTTGCGCATGCCAGCTCGGCGCGCTCTGCTGCAAGACGCGCAAATTCTTCTCTCCTCCGTTCTGCCTGCAAAGGTGGCCCAGGGCTTCCATCACCGGGTAGTATGCTTCCTTGCCGCCGAAACCTTCCACGCTCTGGCCGCGCGCGATGTCTAACTGGCTTTCGCTGCACACTTCCCTGCAGAACGCATCGATGAGTGCGGTTTTTCCAATGCCCGCCTCCCCTGTGATGAAGAGCACCTGCCGTTCGCCCCGCTTGACCTGGCGCAGCAAACCGCTCATTTTGTTGAACTCGTCCCTGCGCCCTACGATGCCGCCAGGCCGCGGTACACCAACGTCGGCCGTGTACCTGGCGCCGTCTTCCACCTGCGCCATGAACCAATAGCCGCGCCCCCGAACGGTTCGGATAAATTGCGGGTTTTCTGCCTCGTCCCCCAGCAGCTCTCGCAGCTCCAGCACATAGGTGCGCAACACCTGCGGCTGTACGTAAGTCTCAGGCCACAGCTTGGCGAGTAGCTCATCGTGTGTGACCAGCCTTTGTGGGTTCTCCACCAGGTAGCGCAACACGGCGAACGGCTTTGGCGTCAAAACGAGCCGCGCCCCGTTCTGCCACAGGCATTCGTTCTGCGTGTCGAGTTGAAAGCAGCCAAATTGCTTCATTGCGTTCCGCGATGCATTAGACTGGGTTCTCCTTCTGGAAGTCACACCGGCCAAAGACTCAGCTGCGCCGGCGGCCGCTCGCTTATCTCATTGTTCGGTTTTCTGGTTATGCACTCTGCGGAGATATTCCATCAGGTAGAGAATAAGCAATGTGAACTCTGCGCGATGTCACAGCAAAGCAACAGATTGCAAAAAGTTGTGAACTGGCACTCCCTTGACACAACGCGTGCCTGGGCTCCCGGGTGGTTGGCAAAAACCAGCCAAGCCGTCCCCTCACTACTTATCTCGTTGATTGCAAACGAGTAACACGCCGAAAGAGTGGCTCGGGATAGACCGGGCAGTCGATTCCCGCGCTTCTCCTTGTCCTCAACGGCAGTGATGATCAGAGCATTTGGCATGGGCAGGGACCGGATTTCTATCGAGTCTACGTCCCCGGCTTGCATTTTGTTCCCGCCAACCCGAACCGATGCCCGACGTCTCCTGAAGCGAAATTCAGGACGCGGGCTTCTCAAGAGCCTCATTTCACCGGCCCGTGTCATCGGGGGATTGTTCCTAGCCCGATACTCATGTTTCGGGTTATGCGGCAAGCGTTAGTGAGTGTTTTGAGGGAGATCGAGAAGCTGCTTCGGAGCACTGGGAAATCTTATTGCAAGGGACGGTGCATGATCAACAGCCGCAGCCATTCTCCAAATTTGTTGCCTGCTTCAGGCAGCAAACCGGCTTCCCGAAATCCGAGGGACGCATGCAGAGCGACTGAAGGAACATTCACTCCGCAGATGCAGGCAACCATCGAGTGACAGCCTTTCGCCTGGCATTCCGAGATCAACTCAGCCAGCAGCATCTTGCCGACGCCGTGGCCGACACAATCCGCGCGCACGTAAATTGAGTCTTCGACTGTATAACGATAACCTCCGCGCGGACGGAATTGCGATGCGTAACAAAAGCCCACGACATAACCCTCGAGCTCTGCTACGAGATACGGCAAATCGCGATCCAGAACAGCCCGCCGTCGTCGCGACATCTCAAGCTCATCCGGAGCCACGATCTCGAAGGTCGCAGTGCTCGTTGCGACGAACTTGGCATAAATTGCGGTGACTGCAGGTATGTCTGCAGAAGTTGACGGACGAACTAAGCACTCCGGCGCGTGTGGAGTTTCGATTACCCCAGTGGTGGCGCTATGTTTAGCTCCCTTTGGTTCTGGATCCGAAAAAACCTTCCCGTGAATTGGATCGCGTGTTCCCACTTTGTCTAAGGTGGACCAGGTGCTCCCTGTAGTACACGCTGAAGGGCATAAGGAAAGGATAAGATTTCTGACTTTATTTCAGCTTAGTTGGCGATGCAGGGTTCGAGACGCTAATGGAGGCCAGTCAAGAACGGTGCGCTCCGTTGGCTCTTGAAGAGGCAAACGAACTAATTGAACCAAATTTCGATTTGGGCAGAGGTTTAGAGGGCAGAGGTCGCGGGTTAGAGCCCCCATCCCGGCTCAAACACAAAAACAATTGACTCATGTGAATAATTTCAGCCATCATCAACCTGTCAGCGTCGCTTCGCTCCGAATTTATTCACATCGCCGGGAATCTTTCATTCGCATCATCGGAATACGCAGTGGGAATGCCGCCAGAAGGATCTCTTTAGCAGCGGGCTAGACAGACAGGGGATGATTTCAAACTTTGCTCAAATACTATTTGGCTAGAGCTAGAGGACCGAAATGAATAGTCGTGGGCTATTTGGAAGATGGTCGAAGGGGCTCATTCTCGCGGGCTTGCTGGCATCGGTTGTGGTCCTTTTTGCGACAAGGGCGAATCAAGGTCAAGCCCCTCTGGCGGGAAGAGGTCAAGCAGCTCCAGAGCCGTATGATGGAAGAAATCTAGTTCCTCCCCCTCTACCACCAATCGGTGATTTCGAAAGTCAATCGGATATAGGCACCGGGCTCATGCCAGGCTTTGCGGCGTTTGATATGGCACGCCACGAATACACGGTTATCGGGAGCGGTGACGACATTTATGGCACAACGGATGCCTTTCACTTCCTCTGGCGCAAGATATCATCTGATGATATTTCGCTGTCTGCCAGTGTGGCCTTGGTGGGGTCGAGTGGCATAAACAACCGTCAAGCCGGGTTAATGATCCGCCAAGGACTTGCTCAGGACGATGCATATGCCGGCGTGATGATTCATGGAACTGGGCTGATTGTCTTGAAGTTTCGCCCATCGGGAGGCGTGAAAAGTACGAACCAAAGCGTAGCGGACCAGGCCATGCCTCAAGCCATGCGCGTCGAGCTGCACGGGAAAACATTTTCGCTTTTTCTTGCCGCAGTGGATCAGCAATTCAAGCCTGCAGGAACTGCGGTCGTCAACTTTAGCGGTCCCGTATACGCGGGGCTGTTCGTGTGTTCGCACAACGGCAAAGCTCTACAGACTGCTATCTTTAGCAACGTTCGAATGGTGACCAGTCCGTCCGCGGCTCCGTCGAATTAGATACTCGGACCGGTTCACTCCAACAGCGTCCCAGTGCAATCCACGAGGACGCTGTTTCTAGTTGGAAGCGTTATATGACGTTGCTATCACTTCGGGCGACCCAGCCACGCCCGCCACAATCGGTGTCTTCAACACCACCTGGATACTGACCTTCGGGTTATTCAGGCTCTTGGGAAGCCCGTTTAAAAACCGCGGTTGCGTTATAAACCCAGAGGCGGCTTGAGTGCCCACACTGCCGCAACCGGCCACGTAGAGGACGAGACCTCCAGTGACTGGATCGAGTATGCGACCGGCGAGCGCATAGTCAACGGAGGCAGGCTTGCTACCGCCAACCGGAACCTGCCAAAGCCGCTGACCGGGTTGCTCGGAGTCGACGATAGCGAAGGTGCGGTCCGGCTTTCCCTGGTGCGCTTCATCAAAATCAAATCTATAACGGAGGTTGCCGGTAAGCCTGCGTGCCCAGTCATTATTATGATTGCCTATCAATATCGTCGGACGATCTCGTAAATCGAGAAGCGTCGTCTGATTATCGGTACGCATTTGAAAAAGTTGACTGTTGATCTGCAGAAAGCCGGAAATATTCGTATAGGCCTTGAGATCTGTCACCGTGATACGTTGCAGACCGCCCGACGCCAGGTCGGCGGTCGGATCCTCGCCACCAACCGGATCTGCATGCCCAAGCGATATGAAAATCTCTTTTCCAGTCGCGAACATCGGGTCCCAAAGCGGATCGGATACCAGGGCATTGGACCTCTGGTATCGAACTTCTCCCAATTGGAAACTACCTACCGCATGTACCGCGGTCGCGCCTATGACTTCGTAACGGTGAACACCAACGCAACGACAGATGCAGATAAGGTGACGGACTTCCTGAAGTCTCAACATGCTTCAAGTACAAACCTGCAGCTTGCTCTGGCGGACCTTCCGTCGGTTCAGGCTGCGTTTGGTTCGTCATGGCAACCAGACGGGGAATATACGGTGGTGATCGCTCCTGGCGGAAAGATTGTTTACGCACAGAAAGGACCGATCGAGATATTAAATGTCCGTCGCGCTGCCTTATCCCATTTCACTGACAACCCTTATTTCCCGGGGCAGGCGCAGTACTGGGCCTGGGCCGCCACTCCGTAGATTGCGAAGCAACGTAGGGGTCACGTAACACCGTAGCAGCTCCACCAGATCCATCGGCAACCAGCAGAGGAAATTATGAAAATTGTCAGGAACGCTGTATTAGGCCTATCGCTGTCATTGTGCCTCTATGCCTCGGCCTTAGGGCAACGCCCTTCAGAAATCGTGAAGTGGACGTCGACAACAACCAAGAGCACCGCGGCCTCTGTGGCTGTGAAGCTGTCCGCTCAAATAGCGGAGGGATGGCACGTTTACGCGTTATCTCAACCGCCCGGTGGCCCAATTCCAATGAGAATAAGCCTGCCCTCTGGCAGTGGGGTTGAACTTGGCGGCCCTGTGAACGAAACCGAAGTGACGCGCCATCTCGACCCAAACTTCAAGATGGAAACTTTCTATTACCTGATGGCCGCGAGTTTCAACCTCGCGATCAAGAAGACTGGATCCACTCCCTTAGAAACGTTTCCCATTGATGTTCGATTCCAGGCTTGTAACGACCGCCTGTGCCTTCCCCCATATACGGCCCACTTAACCGCGCAACTCGCAAGGAGATAGGGTTATGCCTACCGGTTCAATGCTCCATTACTTTTGGTTGTCACTCGGCATGGGAGCGCTCTCTCTGCTTACGCCTTGCGTCTTTCCCATGGTCCCGATCACTGTATCGTTCTTCGCAAACCACTCTTCTCGCACCCGCGGCGGCGCGTTGAAGATGGCTGCCCTGTATGGGCTTGGGATTATGTTCACCTTCGTCGCGCTCGGTATGTCGTTAGCCATCATCTTTGGCGCGGCAGGAATTAACAAGCTCGCCTCCAACCCCTGGGTCAATTTACTGATCACGGCAATCTTCCTGGGATTTGCTCTTAGCCTGCTCGGCGTGTTCTTTATCCAGCTCCCAACTGGAATCATGAACCGGCTAAACAACGCCTCTAATGAACAGCATCAGGGGAGCGTGTTTGGCACCATGCTCATGGGTCTGACATTCTCCTTGACCTCATTTACATGCACGGCGCCCTTCGTTGGAACTCTTTTGGTACTAGCTTCACAAGGGAATTGGCGGTGGCCGCTGATAGGAATGTCCGGTTTCTCGTTTGTGTTTGCGTTACCTTTCTTTCTTCTTGCTCTGTTGCCTCAACTGATGACACAGATGCCGCGAGCTGGGGGGTGGATGAACTCCGTAAAAGTTGTAATGGGTTTCTTGGAAATCGCCGCTGCAATGAAGTTTCTATCAAATGCAGACCTCGTATGGCATTGGAATATCTTCACTCGGACTACCGTCCTGTGCATTTGGACCGGGTGTCTATTAATGGTAGTGGCTTACTTGTTGGGATGGTTCAGACTCGATCACGACTCAGAGCTCGGTGCGATCTCGGGAGCGAGGGTGGTTTTCACGTTGATATTTCTGGCCGGTGCTATCTGGCTGGCAAATGGTCTTGCCGGTCATCGCCTGGGTGGCATCGATGCATTTCTTCCACCGGCAGAAACGGACATCGGCTCTGGGACCCAAGCAACCGTCGCATCCTCCGAAGCGCCTTGGATCATGAACGATCTATCTGCTGGTCTGGCTCAGGCCAAGGCACAAGGTAAGCCAGTGTTCATCGATTTTACCGGATATACCTGCACAAACTGCCGTTGGATGGAATCGAACGTCTTCTCCCAACCCGTCATTGAACGAGATATGGACCGATTCGTAAAAGTTCGCCTCTACACAGACGGAGATGGCGATGTGTATTCCAAGCAGCAGGACTATGAGGACAAACGCTTCGGCACCGTTGCTCTGCCTCTCTACGCTCTCTTGGACAGCGGCGGCAATACGATCGAAACCTCCGCCGGCGTGACACGCGATGTGAGCGCATTTGCAGCATTCCTTTCCAAGGCTAAGTGAAACTGATCGTCCCGCCTCTAGCTGCAAAGGATCTCTGTCAATGTACGAATCTCAGGAATCTCGTTGCCAGATTAGCCGATCCCGCAAACATCTCGCAGTAACTTTTGTGGGACGCTTGATTCAGGGACCAGTCTCCCGGCTTTCGTCTCAGCCCACACAGATCCGCGGATGGCCTAGGTCTCGCTTCGCGCTTCTCGTGGCTTCCACTACGTCGCTTCCAATACGTCATCGTTTGATTTCGACGCTCACCGCTTCGAAAGGCTGGTCGCTGAGGTTCTGTTCCGAATGCTCGATTGGCGTCCCCCAAACGACGTCGCCGGCTTTGTGTTCTACGGTCGCGACCTTGCCTGTAGAGTCTTTGGTCTGAAAATTCTGGTCGGTGAGAAAGATGGTTACGCGATCGGTCGAATGTGCGTGCATAGGAGCCACTCCGTGTGGCGGAATCCTGACCCTCAGAACCCGCACCTGGGGGTTCTCAAACTCCAGCTGGTAGTGGCCGGGATCTACTTTGAGCGGATCGAGATTGCCGGTGATCGGTTTGTCCGTCCCTGACGTCTTCAATTCGATCTCGATGATATCGAAATCATGATCGAGCACCTGCGGCGAGTGCATCCCGCTTGGTGGGCTCCAGACCACCTGGCCCGCCTTCCAATCGAACACCGCCGGTTGCCTCCCGTCCTGATATTCGAATCGCTGCCGGCCTGACTGGAGATAGACCATCACCCGGTTCATATCGTGCTGGTGGAACTTTCCCACCACCTGATTTTTCTCGAGCGCACGGACAACCTTCACCTCATTGTTCTCCACCAGCACTGCCGAAGGAGCCGTCGGGATAGACGCCAGGGCAGCGCCCAGTAAAAGCAATGCGGGATGCAGTGTCATTTGCATAAGCCGGAGCATAGCTTATCGTCTGCGCCTGAGTAAACGCGAAAGACTAGACTCCAAGCTCAGTTAGGCGTATCGTTTCGGGGAAAAGACCATCTCGCTCAGCGCACGGAGTCGCCAATGAAAGTTCTGTCTTCTCTGACCCGCCGTTCACTGCCTATCGTTGTAGCCGCTCTCATCTTGAGCCTTGCTGCGCCGGCCCTCATTGCCCAGAACCCCTCCCCTACATGGTCGCAAGACGACACGCTCCGCATCGCCAAAGAGGTGCAGAAGAGGCTTGCCAGCCTCACCGACTACGGCGTTTTCGACTGGATCACCTTCGGCTTCCATGGCAAAACCGTCGTTCTCAAAGGCTACGCCTCTCGTCCAACACTCAAGAGCAGCGCAGCCAGAGTTCTCAAGGGCATACCAGGGATCGAATCGGTTGACAACCAGATCGAAGTCCTGCCCCTTTCTCCTAACGACGATCGTATCCGCGCCTCCGTCTACAACCGCATCTATACCCAGCCCAGCCTGCGAAAATATAACGCCAACCAGGGCACCGTCGCCCAGTCGCTTGGACCCGGTGGTCGCAGCGTCGCAATGATGGCCGGTGGCATCACAAATGATCCCCCTCGAGGATTCCATGCCATCCACATCATCGTGAAAAATGGAAACGTTACCCTCTACGGGGTCGTCAACAACGCGAGCGATGAGGCCATTGCCGGCATGCAGGCCAACTCCGCTCCCGGCGTCTTCAGCGTCGATAACGACCTCATCGTTCAGGGTGCCGCCCCCAAATCCGAATAGGACGTTCGGAGGGACGATCTCCCGTTGAACCGATAGCTCACAAGAACGCGCTACTCCACTTGACATGCAAGTGAAATGGGGTCATCCTGTATTTTGGAGAGACCACTTGAATGCCTAGTAAAGAAAAGGAATCGATCCAATTACTTCAGGGCACGCTTGATCTCATAGTCTTGCGGACCCTTGCCACCATGGGTTCACAACACGCTTATCAAATTGCCACGCGTCTCCAGCAAATCTCCGATCGCCTTCTCAATCTCAACCAGGGAACCCTCTATCCGGCATTAGTCCGGCTGGAGCAGTACGGGTGGATCAAGGGAACCTGGGGAACGACCGAGAACAACCGGGAAGCCAAATACTACGAAATCACCAAGGCAGGAGAGAAGGCTCTGGGTAAGGAGACGGAGAAGTGGAAACAGATGGCGGCCTTGGTGGAGCGGCTCCTGGTTGAGGAGGTTTGAGCCATGAAGCAGCTGAGACGCATATTCGCGAAGTTTTCCAGGCTGTTTACCAACTCGCGGGAAGAAACAGAACTAGCCAGAGAAATTGCCGCGCATCTCGCGTTATTAGAGGATGACTTTCTCCGCCACGGCATGGCTCCAGAGGAAGCGCGACAAGCCGCCAGGCGCGCTTACGGGGGTGTCGAGCAGGCCAAGCAAATGCATCGCAACGAGCGATCCTATCAAGAGTTGACGCAGATCCTGCAAGACACGCGCTACACCTTCCGCCAACTGCGTAAGTCGCCAGGGTTCACCATCACCGCCATCCTGATGCTGGCCCTGGGCATCGGAGCCACCACTGCCATCTTTTCCATCGTCGCCGGCGTTCTCCTCCGCCCATTGCCTTTCCCCGCCCCGGAGCGCCTGGTCATCCTGGGAGACACCCTCGAGGGCTCCAACGAATTGGACGCCCGGCCCAGGGCTAACGCCGCGGACATCCGCAACTTCATGCGCGACACCCACAGCTTTGCCCACCTCGGCGGCTATCAGCATAGAAGCTACAACCTGGCCACCACAGGCGCCCCCGAAACAGTCCACGGCGTTCGCATAAGCGGTGAGGTCTTTCCCGCGCTCCAGGTCTCGCCACTGCTCGGCCGCACCTTCACCCAGGCCGAAGACGAGCAACAGCAATCGGTCGTCGTGCTCAGTTACAGCTTGTGGAAGAGCCATTACCAGGGCATGGCCAACATCCTCGGGACCACCATCCTTCTGGATCGCAAGCCCTACGTCATCATCGGCGTCATGCCGCGCAATTTTGAATTTCCCCTCGTGCCCGGCCACGTAGAAGGCAGCGACTTATGGGTTCCCCTGCGGCTGCAACCGGAAGAGTTCCTGGCCGGCCAGGCCGCTTCGTGGGAATTTCGCATGGTGGGCCGCCTGAAGCCCGGCATCACGCCCGAGCAGGCGCAGAGCGACGCCGAGCGTGTAGCCCAGGCAACGGTGCGGGACTACCCAGCCTTCATGCGCAGCCTGCGCATCCATGCAGCCGTCAAACCGCTCCACGAGGACACGGTCCAGGAAGCGCGCCCCATGGTGCGGACCTTATTCTTTGCCGTGGTCGTCATCCTGCTCATCGCCTGCGCCAACCTGGCCGGCCTTCTGCTGGTGCGCTCCATCCGCAGGCGCAGGGAAATCGCCGTCCGCCTCGCCCTCGGCGCGCGCGCCGCAACCTTACTGCGCCAGGCCATCGTAGAAAGCATGGTGCTCTCGCTCGCCGGGGGTCTCGTAGGGTTAGCCTTAGCGGCAGTTGCGCTGCGCCTGGGCATAAGCCTGTTGCCGGAAACACTCCCGCGCATTCATGAGATCGGTCTCAACTGGCCTGTGATGGCCTTCGCCCTAGCGCTCGCGTTGCTCACCGGCCTGCTCTGCGGACTGGCTCCTGCGTTCGCCGCCATCCACACCAGCGTCAATGGAACCCTGAAAGAAACCGGCCGCACCGGCACCACCGGCAGCGGCCACGCCCGTCTGCGTTCCATCCTGGTCGCCGCGGAGATCGCCATCGCTCTGGTGCTGCTCACCGCCTCAGGCCTGCTCCTGCGCAGTTTCGAAAAGATGCGCGCGGTCGACGTTGGCTTCCGCCCCGACCACACGCTTACCGCGATCTATGGGCTGCCCAGCTATCAGTATCCAACCCAGGCAAGCGTCGACACATTCGATGAGCAAGTGCTGCGCAACCTCCGCCAGTTGCCGGGTGTCGAAGCCGTTGGCATCACTTCGGCTTTGCCTTCCACCGGCGACTACGAGGGGCCGGCGATCACCATCGAAGGCTACGTTCCTCCCAAGGGTGCGGGCTTGAACCTGGCCAACATCTCTCTGGTGCGCGGCGAGCCCATCCAGGCGCTGGGCATCCGCCTGCTGCGCGGGCGAACCTTCACCGAGGCAGATAACGCCGGCTCCCAATTGGTGGCCCTGGTGAACAGCAAATTGGCCCAGCGCTACTGGCCCGGCCAGGACCCCATCGGCAAGAGGCTTCGTCGTGGATTGCAGGAGACCAAGACTCCCTGGATGACCGTAGTCGGCGAGGTGGATAGCGTGAAAATGGGATCTCCGGATGAAAGAACAGAAGACCAGTTGTATCAGCCGATCGATCAAACCGCCCTCTCCGAAGGGGACTTCGCCAGCGCCGGAGAAGTAAACGCCGACTACGGTAACATCGTGCTCCGCACCCACGTGGAACCCGAGCAGATGGAGAATGCACTGCGCGCAGCGGTGCACCAGATCGACCCGCAGGTGCCGCTCTACCACATGCAAAGCATGGAACACGCCATCGCCAGCAGCGAAGCGCCGCGCCGCTTCAACACCATCTTGATCTCGTGCTTTGCCCTGGTCGCTGTGTTGCTCAGTGTGCTTGGCATCTACAGCATCATTGCCTTCTCCGTCGCCTTGCGCGAACAGGAAATGGCTCTCCGCATGGCACTCGGCTGCCAGCGCTTGGGTGTGGTCACGCTCATCCTTGCTTCCGGCGTAAAACTTGCGGCTGTTGGCTGTGTCTTAGGCTTGCTTGGAGCGCTGGGCGCGTCGCGTCTGTTGCGTTCTTTTCTGTTTGGAGTGAGCCCATTCGATCCGATCGTGCTTTCTCTTGCAGCCCTTGCCATGCTGCTGTTGGCGCTCGCATCCTCGGCTCTACCGGCCAAACGGGCAGCTAGAACTGATCCCATGCTTGCCCTGCGAGGCGAGTAGTTGTCCCCCTCCTAATGCGCGCAGTACGATAAGCTGCTTTCCGAGACAGCTGGGAGGTCACAGTGAAAAATCAAGGGGTGCAAGCAGCAGCCCGGTGGACCAGGCGAGCCGCCACATTATCAATACTCATTGGAACACTCCCCTGGTGTAGTTGCCTTGCCCTTGACGCGGCGGCGCCATCGAAACCGCTTCCTTGTTCAGCGCCGGCCTACCGGCAGTTCGATTTCTGGCTTGGAGAGTGGGACGTCTTTGAAGAAGGCGGCTCGATAGTAGAAGCCCGGGCAACTGTGACGCGGATCCAAAACAACTGTGGCCTGCGAGAACAGTATGAGGGGACGGATGGCGGCAGCGGAGAAAGCTTGAGCATGTACGATCCGTCCACGTCCGAATGGCAGCAGACGTGGTTAAGCAGTCGTGGGCAGGTTGTCTTCATTCATGGAATCCTGCAGGGAGAAGCCATGACTCTGAGTGGCACAGACGATAGCGGCGGCGGCCACCGGCTGGTGCGCGGTGTGTGGAAACCAGAAAGTGGGGGAGTGCGGGAAACCGCGGAGAGATCATCGGATGACGGCAAGACGTGGACCCCGTGGTTCGATCTGTCGTTTCGCAAGCGCTCCCCTCTCGCTGGCCGAGACAGCGGCTCGGATGAGGATCGCAGAGCTGTCTCTGCGCTGGATACGCAGTTTCAGGCGGCGGTGAAGAATAATGACGTAGAAGGCATGAGCCGCATTCTGGCAGACGATTACACCCTGGTCCTGAGTTCGGGAAAGACGCAAACGAAAACAGACCTCCTCAACGAGGCAAGAGAACACAAAACGGCCTATGAACGCCAGGAAGATAGCAACCAAACTGTACGGCTGTGGGGCGATACCGCTGTGGTTACGGCGAAGCTATGGGCGAAAGGCACAGACGGAGAGAAGCCCTTTGACGTGACCTTATGGTTTAGTGACACCTATGTGAAGACCCCCGCGGGATGGAAATACGTCTTCGGCCAGGCCGCGTGTCACTTGCCACCAGCGCCGTAAGTTAGTCGGGAGGCGACAGACTTCTGGACGGCGCAACTTGCTGAAACCGTTGAAGAGAACGCGGGCAAACGAAACCGGCTTGGTTGCTGTTGTGCTTGTTCTGTCCATCCATCTCCACCACTGCAAAGGTGGGTCCCCACCCTCCACTTTGTCATCCCGACCGGAGCATAGCGTAGGGGAGGGACCTGCAGTTTCACTTTCGGGCACAGCGAATGTGCCGTGGGCGAATCGCCTCGGGATCCGTTTCTCCATCAACGCAAACTGCAGGTCCCTCCCCTACGCTATGCTCCGGTCGGGATGACAAAGTGGAGGGTGGGGACCCACCTTTGCAGTGGTGGAGGTGGATGGACAGAGTCAACCAACCGTGCGTTTGTCAATGCGCACTAAGAAATGTAGCGCATGGCAAACCCGGTCTCATCGTCATTGGCGATCTTCACGTGTACGAGAAGCCGAGTTTCTGCATCTGACTGAATGGTGTTGATCCGCTATCGAACCATACCTTGGATGGTGGAGGTCCTACATGAGTCGAATCTCGTTTTTGGGCCTCGACGTGGTGACTGTCGGTTGGATTGTCATCCGAAATCGCGCTTCTGCCAAGCAAGGTGAAGTCGCGCATCGTGAGAGCCCCTGGTGGCCTCTCCCCGGCGAACCACACATTCCGCTTCATTAAAAGTTCGCGGCCAGCGTCGAGCGCATATAGGCCGTTGCCCTTACGAGTCTCGCGTTTGTAGGTTATGCTTCGATCCATGAATCAAACCGGTCTTGTTCGGTCAACGGCTGCTGTCTGTCTTGCTTTCACATCTATTGTGTCCACCGCACAACTGCGCCATGCTGAGCCGCCTCTTCATACCAGCGGCCACGACATCCTCGATGACGCGGGTCATCGGGTGCGGTTGACTTCAGTCAACTGGTACGGCTTCGATCAGCTGGACTTTGTGGCTGGAGGCCTCGACCATGCTCCGTTGGCCACCATTGTGAAAGAGATTGTCGATCTGGGAGTGAACTCCGTGCGCCTGCCTTGGGCCAATGAGACCCTGGAACGCGATCCTCAGGTGCCCGATTATGCGCTGAAAGCAAACCCGCAATTGAGAGGCAAGCACGCGATGGAGGTTATGGACGCGGTCATCCGCGCGCTGGCTGCCGCCCATATCATGGTGATCCTCGATAACCATGTAAGCAGAGCGGACTGGTGTTGCAATGAAACCGATGGCAATGGCCTCTGGTACAACGCTGAATATCCAGAGTCAAAGTGGCTTACGGATTGGCAGACGATTGCCCGCCGCTACAAGAGCGAGCGCTGGGTTGTCGGCGCAGACCTGCGCAACGAACTCCGTAACCAGGCGACTTGGGGAGGAACAAATCCCAAGCTAGACTGGCATGCCGCGGCGGAACGCGGAGGCAACGCGGTGCTTGCGGCTAATCCCCGCCTGCTGATTATGGTCGAGGGCCCGGACTACTCCACCAACTTCGTCGGATTCGACAAACTTCCGGTGCGGCTCAAAATCGCTGAGCGGCTGGTCTATTCGCCTCACGCATACAACATTGCCGATCATCGATTCGGGAGCTACAACGAGTTGAAGCAGGTCTATGACGCACGCGCAGGATTTCTGCTGCATACCGAGCCTGGCGTTCCCCTATGGGTAGGTGAGTTTGGCACCTGCCAAACATTAGACTGCGGAGCCAACTCGGATTGGTTCGTGATGTATATCCGCTACATGAAAGAGAATGATCTTGCCTGGAGTTATTGGGCTCTCAACGGCACACAATCGAGCGGGGCCAGCCGCAAGTACGATGCAAGTGAAGACTATGGGTTGCTGTCGCCTGATTACCAGCACATCGCAGCACCCAAGCTGGTGGAGCTGTTGCGGACGATCCAGAACTAAAGCGAACTCTATTCTCTATGTGAAAATGTAGCCGTGATCATTTGTTCGATGGCTTTGTAACTCACTGGTTTGGAAACAAAATCGTCCATGCCGGCCGCCAAACAGCGGTCACGATCCTCGCTCATCGCAGATGCGGTCATGGCGACAATGGGCACGTGAGCACCGATAGCCTCTTCCCGCCTGATCTGTGTGGTGGCCTGCAGGCCGGTCATCTCGGGCATCTGCACATCCATCAGAATCAGATCGAAATCACCTTGTCTCCATTGCTCCAGAGCCTCCAGTCCATTGGTTGCCAGCGTGATTCGATGTCCCATCTTGCCCAGCATCGTCATGGCGACTCTTTGATTCACCAGGTTGTCTTCGGCCAGCAGGATCCTTAGCGAAGGTGACGAGGCGGAAAGTCTGGCGGCTGGTAGAGGGACCGTACTTGCCGGCCTATGCACTCCGATCGCACGAAGAATCGATTCAAGCAGGTCGGAAGGGCTTATGGGTTTGATCAGGTAATTCTCCACTCCCATCTGCCGGCAACGTGCTGCGCTCTCAACCTGATCGCACGAGGTCAACATCATGATCACAACACTTTCGAGCGCCGGATTTCGCCGAATGCGGTCGAGTACTTCCATCCCATCCATCCCGGGCATCTGTTGGTCGAGCAGAAGCAAGCGGTAGGGATTTCCGTCGGAGGCGGCTCTGGATAGTTCTGCAAGCCCGGACTCCCCGGAATCACACATGTGCGGTTTCATCTTCCATTGACGCGTTAGCGCGGAGAGAATCCTTCGATTCGTGGCGTTGTCATCAATGATCAGGGTCGGCATCCCCTGCAAATCTTCTTCCCCCGGGATAGGCGTGGCTGGCTGCGATGCAGGCTCCAATTCAAATGGAGCATTAAAGGTTATGGTCGTGCCCTCCCCTGGCATGCTCTTGAGGTGGATCGCGCCTCCCATCAAAGTCACAATGCTCTTGGAGACGGCCAGTCCCAGTCCGGTACCACCGTAGAGCCGATTGCCTGAAGTTTGCGCTTGCTGAAACTCCTGGAAAAGTCCTTCCTGCTGGTCCAGTGCGATTCCGATCCCGGTGTCGCGGATGCAAAACTCGACACAAGCGCGGTCGTTCGTAACCGCCACCAGAGATACGTCTACGCTGACTTCTCCGTGCTCCGTGAACTTAATCGCATTCCCGACCAGGTTGATCAGCACCTGACCCAGACGGATCGGGTCGCCAGTCAGGTCAGCGGGCACATCCGGCGCGATTTGCACGATGAGTTCCAGGCCCTTTTGGTGGGCAGGCAAGGCGAGGCTCCTCAACACATCCTTGACCACGCTGGGTAAATGGAAGGCAACCGAATCCAGAACGGTTTTGCCTGCTTCCATCTTCGAGTAATCGAGGATTTCATTAATGATGGTCAACAGGCGATCTGCTGAGGACTTCACCGTCAGCAGAAAATCGCGCTGCTCTTCACTCAACGTTGTGCTGAGGGCAAGTTCCGTCATGCCCAGAATGCCATTCATCGGCGTACGTATTTCATGGCTCATGTTTGCCAGGAATTGGCTCTTGGCACGGTTTGCCTGCTCGGCCGCAATCATCGCCTTGGTCAACTCCTCTTGCGATCTGGCATACCTCACTTGCAATATCGCTGCTCGTACTCCATAGATCGCAACCGCCACCGAAATGCAGACAAATCCCAACCATGGGTGCTCCGGCGCAATCTCAACTCCCATAAGTGTGATAGCCAGCGTGAATAATACCGGGCTGAGGTTATCAATCAGCAGTCCCACGGTCCGCTGGCCGGTGCTCCGTTCAATCTTGTCTTTGGGGATCTTGTGTTGCAAGCCAAACGAGCCTAAGAGAGCCAGGTAAGGGAGCCCCCAAGCGGCGTCTTGCACTCCGTTATGCCAGGCGTGCTTCAGTCCGACGTAGCCCACGATAAGAGCTACTATCCCATTGGCCCACAGATAGCAGGAGAGGGTCTGGTAAAAGCGTCTTCTGGCTGGGCCCGGGTTGGAAAAGAAGCGCAAGGTCACAGCTCCGACCAGAATCAAATTCTCCGCATTGCTCAAATACATGAGATTGGTGGAGGAGATGGGCTCGGGGCGGCCATGCGAGGGCAGTACGGAAAAGAGCTGCAAGTATGCGAGCATCGCTGCGATGAGCGCTTGAGCCCCATCGAACCATGCGAAGATTTTCAGCCCGGCGTCCGTTTCTCTGGAGCAGATAGCCAGCATGACCGGAATTGCGTACGCAAAAAAGAAGAAGTCGGAGTTGAGGGCCTGGGCCTGGGTGTGTATTTGCTCGCCGAAGTCGTAGTACGTCAAACCAAGCTCACCAGCAGCTGCGACCAGCAGACCGCATCCGAATAAGAGCCACAATGGCCTGGCCTCTCGAGATTCGCGGTAAGCGCCAAGCAGGCATGCCGTAACCCCCAGAAGGGGATACCCAAGAAGGAGCAGGTTAGACAGGAACAACGCACGCGGATTAAAGACGAGTAGAGTCACGTGCGCGGCCACCAGGATCGTGCCCGCCACAAAGAGACTGCGAGCCGCACCCGGCCCGGCCCTCATCACTGCATACCCCGCCAAAATCCGTCCATCAGGAGGCCTCGGCAACTTTTACGCCGCGCAGAGTTGTGCCAAAACGAGACATTCTGCTTCCGCTGCATGGATCGAACCCGATCTGACGGCACGGACGATTGCGGCTTGCACTAAAGGCACGCCGTTTCGCACTTTCTGGTGGTCATGGATGTACTCGGGCCAGAGACGTCTTTGACCTTATGTCGGACTTATCGGCGCTTCGCTTATCCAGCATGATAGGGACGCGCGTAGAGCGAAACTCTTTGCCCCGGTGCGGGTTCAAACAAGGGGGGAAGAGGCAGTCGCGACGGAAGTCGATTGAGAAATAGCGCCTTCACAAAAGAGCGCCCAAAGAAAGACATAGGAGAACAAGCAAAATGAAGTATGCAAATCGTAGGTTTATTCCCTTACTGGCCTTGGTCCTGGGAGCATCCGTTTCCGCTTTACCGTATGCGGTTGCAGCAGCGCAGCCTGCCCAGAACGACAATAACCTGCAGGCCGAGGTAACGAACAAGGCGTTGAACAAGTCGAACCTGAAGGGAGTTCAGGCTACCGCTCATGACGGAGTCGTTACCTTGACAGGAACCGTGCCGTTATTCGCCCTGAAGCAGGAGGCGGATAAGCGCACGCACAAAATCAAGGGTGTGCAAGCCGTGTCCAACGAGATCCAGGTTACGGGTGCAAACCTTTCCGACTCCGCGCTGGAGGCAAAGCTCGTCAAAGCCATTTCCTATGACCGCGTCGGATACGGCACGACGCCGTTCAACGCCATTTCGGTCCAGGTCCAGGATGGAACCGCTACACTGTCGGGTCATGCCTACGGGCCTGTCGACGCATCCTCCGCCATCGGGTTGGCGGCCTACACGCCGGGCGTGAAAAATGTCGTCAACCAGGTCCAGGTCGATCCGGTTTCGCCCATGGATGACCGCTCGCGCATGCAGCTGTTCCGGACTATTTACGGATTTCCGACGCTCAGCAAATACGCCATGGACCCGGCAAAGCCCATCCGCATCTCGGTGCAAAACGGCCACGTGACGCTGTACGGCGTGGTCGACAGCGAGATGGACAAGGATGTTGCAGGTATACGCGCCAATACCGTGCCTGGAATATTCAAAGTGACCAACGACCTCAAGGTCGCAAGCGGCTCGGAAAAGAACTAGTCCGCAATTCTTCCATTAAGAAGTTTCCACTGGCGGGTGCGATGCGAATCGCACCCGTTTTTTCATGATGGCAGTGACATACTTGCTATGAAGCTCTTGCTCACACCTGCTATGACAAAACCGGCAGAGAAGCTGTCCGCACATATCGAAGTGATCCCAGCCGCACCGGAACAAGAGCCGACAGTGGCTAACCTGCTGGAGTTGTATGCGCACGATTTCAGCGAATTCCACGATCTAGAGATAGGGTCGAATGGCAGGTTCGGCTACCCGTCCCTTCCGCTTTATTGGAGTGAACCTGGCCGATATCCTTTTCTTGTCAAAATGGATGGCAAATGGGCAGGGTTGGTTTTAGTGAAGCGAGGCTCAGAAGTCTCTGGCAATCTGACGGTCTGGGATATGGCTGAGTTCTTTGTTCTTCGTGGATGCCGGAGGCGTGGAATCGGAACTCAACTAGCCCACGAAGTGTGGAGGCGGTTTCCGGGTCCGTGGGAAGTTCGGGTGATGGAGTCGAATGTTTCGGCGCACCATTTTTGGGAGCGTGCGATCTCGATTTTTACGGGTGAAGCGATCCATCCTGTTTTCGTTGAGAAGAGTGGCAAGCGTGGGAAACTCTATTCATTTGAGTCCAAACACGTTATATAGCCTGACCTGACTGCGCCGCATGTCGCTACTGCAAAGTGGGACCGCATGAACGCGCCTGGGGTTGACGAACTAGCACTCTCTAAAGATCATGGATCGAGTTCGCATTATGACTTCGCGCAAAATTAGCTTTGACACTGTTCGCCGCATCGGGTTGGCATTGGCTGATGTTGAAGAGAGCACTGCGTATGCAATGCCGGCCCTCAAAGTTCGGGGAAAGCTTCTGGCGACTCTTCCCGCGAACCGATCTGCGGAACCGAATTCGCTGGTGGTGGGTAAGCTTTGAGCAACGCTCAGAACTCCTGAATGCGATCCTGCGGTGTATTACCTTACAGAGCATTATGAAGGGTACGACGGTGTGCTTGTCCGGCTGTCGATCATCAGCCCGGAGGCGCTAAAGGGACTACTCGCAACTGCTCATCGATATGTGACCCGCAAACCAACCAAGGCTTCAGCGTCAAACCGCTAAAATCGTCCGTCAGAGTTTCCGGCAGTAGCCACCGCTATGAGGTCTTTAGCCCCTGAGGTATTGCTTTTCTATCCGATCCAGAGGCCTGCAGCGGCGCGCCGCATCAAGCTCTCGCACCTGTTGACGGTCCGTGCACTGGCCATGGCTGCGGGAATGCAGACAGTCTTGGCGGTATACTTTCTGCGATGAAGTCGGGGCGAATCTAATTCTGCTGCCTGGGCCATTCCGAATTTGCTTAGCGCTTTTCTTATGCTTGCCTGCGCCCGCGTTTGCGCAACAGGATCAGCCCCCGGTCTCTGTCCCGGTTGAGGTTGAGCCCGGCCCTATGCCCGACCCCACCCAAGGGATGATCAGGCTTGATGTTGTGGTGACGGATAAGTCAGGAAACCCAGTGACCGGCCTCAAGCAACAGGACTTTATGTTGAGGGACAACGCCCAACCCGGGAAGATTGTCTCCTTTCAAGCTTTCGATGGAATGGCCGCCAAGCCCGCCACACCCGTTGAAGTGATTCTGGTGATCGATACCGTGAACCTGTCGCAGGAACAGGTCTCCGCAGCAAAGAGTGCGGTGGAGAGGTTACTGCGCGCGAATCAAGGGCATCTCGCCCAGCCGGTGTCCGTCTTTCTCCTTTCCCCTGCAGTCCTCTCGTCTACGCTCGCGCCTTCCATCGATGGGGACACTTTAGCCGATCAAGTTGCCCGTGGAACCGGCCTGCCGGTCGTTAGGCCGACTATGGTGTTGCGGCCAGGTCAAACCTATAGTGTCACCGGGGGCTCTCCGGTAATGACTCCGGAAGGTGTGGCGAACCGCATTTCTTTGAACGCTCTTGGCTCCATCTTGATTGAGGAGCGCCGAAAGCCGGGCAGGAAGTTGCTGTTCTGGATAGGTCCAGGCTGGCCGGTCGATCAAGGGGGCTGCGATGCCTCTTTCGATTCCGTCACTGAATTTTCTACCCGCATACGCGAGGCTCGGATCACCCTCTGGAGCGCTAATGCGTGGCCGTACAGGGAACCGGGTTTTGTCTATCGGGATTTGTTGTTGGAACCGGCGACGTCCGCAAAGGACGCCAAAGCAGGCCATCTGGCATTGGCGGTGCTCGCAACGCAAAGCGGCGGCGGCGAGTTGAATACCGCCGGCGACCTGAGCAGGCGAATCGACGAACAGATTCAGCAAGCGAACGCTTTCTATACGCTTACGTTCGATCCGCCACTCACCCGGGAGGTGGATGAATATCACCATCTGGAAGTAGCAGTAGCCCAGCCCGGCTTGACGGCGCGCACCACCACCGCGTACTACGATGAACCTACTTACCACGATCAACCTTCGAGTGCGCAACGCGTCACGGTGGCTCAATTGGAACAGATGCTGGAGGCGGCCCGGGTTAGCGGAGATAAGGAGGTTGCCGAGCAGCTTTCTGGCGTAGACCTGACCGAGAGGATGAGCAGCGCAAAGTTACGGTCGTGGAGCGCCCGCCTGCACGGGGAAAGGTCTCGTGCGGCACTCGTCGCAGTGGCTGATAGATCGGCATTCCTTTCCCTCCCGCCGTCAGAAGTTCCCTCCATAACGCAGCCGGATTGGGTAGCGCAAGGGCGAATGCTCTCCAGAACGGCTGCATACCTGAACAAGACAATGCGCAAGCTGCCAGACTTTTCTGCCACGCGCACCACCATCCAGTATGACGAGCCTGAGCGAAAAGATCCGCAGCTATGGAAGATCGTAGCGATGAACCAATCGTTGCATGCGACGAAAACGTCGAAGACCACAGTACGCTTTCTTGAAGGCAAGGAAGTCGCAGACGCAGTTCCGGAACTGGCCTGGTTGACTCCCAGGATAGACCCTGGAAAGCAAAGGAAGCTGGGAGTGCAAGGCCGAAACCTGGAAATCCAGGGAACCTTCGGACCCATCTTAGCTATGGCGTTTGCCGGGGCCGCTAATAGCAAAAGCGAATTTGTGTTCTACCACTGGGAGCAGGGAACGGACACACCGCTCGCAGTCTTCCGCTATGCGGTCCCGTTGGAAGCATCTGAATTCCAGGTGGGGTTCTGCTGTCTTGCGGATCCTGATGGCACCATCGTCTTCCGGAAAAGGACCGGCTATCACGGGGAGATCGCAATCGATCCGGCGAGTGGGACTATTCTGCGCCTGACAGTAATTGCCGATTTGGAGCCAAGACTGCCGTTGTTAACTTCCGAAATCATGGTAGAGTACGGCCCGGTGATGATTGGTGGCAAGACCTACATCGGCCCGACAAGAAGTGTCTCCATGTCGAGGCAGCGCACAGTAACGATCTTGAACGAATGGGGCGAACGCTTCGGGGTCGACGGACGCTTTGAGACGATACTAAACGATGTTGCCTTTGGGCAATATCACGTCTTTCGTTCAGAGTCGCGGATGCTGCCGGGATACCGTCCTGTACCTGATTAGCTCTACTCCTTCGCACCACAACGCCGCCTCTACGAAAGTAGTCATGGCGCGCGGGGCACAAGTGGTTATTGCCAAAATCCGCTGGGCGTGATCTATCTGGGCTGTGAGCATCATCTACGCAGATCGGATCGGATCCTCCTTAGATTGTTTGGCGCTACTGTTGCCCATGTGGCTTTTCGGGCCATCCCTTTGGCTGCACTTTGCCACCGTGGTCCTTTTCGCCTTTGGACTCATCGTGACACTTCGAAGAGAAACACCAGCAGTCAGGGGTATAGGGAACCTGGTTCGATTTGGTTCAATTTTCTTCGCTGTGCCGCTGGCGGTTTTTGGGATGCAGCACTTTGCTCTTTACGACAGCGTGAAGTTCGGCGTGCCGGCTTATATGCCGGCTCGCTTTTTCTGGGCATACCTGGTGGGCGCGGCGCTGATCGCCGCCTGCCTGAGCATTCTCACGGAAATCCATGCAGATCTGGCTGCTTTGCTGGTCGGGGATCATGCTGTTTCTTTTCGTGCTGATGCTCCACTTGCCGAACCTGATCAAGAATCCGGGCGACCGGTTCGCCATCACCGTGCCTCTGCGAGATCTCGCTCTGAGCGGGGGAGCGCTGTCCCTGGCGGGCGTTCTGGGCTCCGTGCGACGTGGACAATCGGCCCGTTGGCTGGTGCAGGTGGGACGGTGGTTTTTCGGTGTGCCGATGCTCTATTTTGGGGTTGAGCACTTTCTGCACCCGGAGTTTGCTCCGGGCATGCCGTTTCCGCTGCTCACGCCGGCCTGGGTTCCCGGCCGCGTGGTCTGGGCATACGCTACAGGTATCGTCCTTGTGGTTTGCGGTCTCAGCATCCTTGCTGACAAGCACGCGCAGGCCGCGGCCGCCTGGTTGGGTGCTGCATTTCTCGTGCTGACCGTCCTGATCTATTTGCCCAGGGAGATTGTTCATCCGTCGATCGCCATCAGCGGAGAACTGGACTATGTTGCCGATACGCTGGCGATGAGCGGCGCCGCTCTGCTGGTAGCCCGCGCAATGGCCTGGAGGAATGCCCAGGACACGATGGCGGTTAAATCTCGAATAGAGACCACCCTCAAATAGCCGGCAGGTTGAGTGGAGGAGCGATTCTATGTTAATCGTCGCCTAGAAATTTTTTCGCTCTGGCCCCGCCTCACACCCATGCCGGCGCAGTTCTCTAAGTCTTCTATCTTCTGTGGCTTGACACTCACGACCGCATCGGTCGTAGATATCTGCGCCTAAATGAGTCGCAATTTACGCAAAACAAGAGACATACTACTGTGGTTTTTGAAGGCAGTCGGACACAGGAGGTAAGGATATGGAAACAGTTCAGAATGGACAGTGCGGTCTCTCGTACTCACTTCGGGGAACAGCACAAGACAAACGTTTTGGTCAGCATTGTGAGCAGCCATAAGGCGGACCTCAAGATCATCGACGAATGCGGGCACCCCAAACATGCGGCCCTACACCTGAAGGTCACGCCCATCAGCGGTTGTGATGGATTTGTTCCTGCTTCGGCAGCGTAACGAAGTTAAAAATCCTCTACCAGACAGCGGCCCGATACTTCGGGCCGCTGTCGTTTAATGACCGCGCCGTGGTGCGTTCTGTTTAACTGCGGCTCGCGGATGGGATCCCAGCGGAGGGACACCCATGTCACGAAGAAATATCGCCTTCATGGCAACCGGACATCTCGCTCTCGAACGGCGTTTCTTCGGAAAGCTGCTGCTCGTCGTTGCTGCATCGCTGGCCGTCAAGTCATTAGCCCAGACTTCTCCGCCGCCGTTCCCCTCCTCACAGCCACCCGCTTCCACTGCCGTCGCGCCTTCGGTCTTCGAGGTAGCGGCGATCAAGCAGAATCAGTCTGGCAGCGGAAGCTCTCGTTCCAACACCAACAACGGCCGGTTCACCGCGACTAACGTCTCCTTGAAAAATCTCATCGAATACCAAGCCTATGGGATACCTGGGAGCCGGATCCTCGACGGCCCCAAGTCGCTGGACTCGACAAGGTTCGATATAGAAGCAAAGATGGACGACTTCGCGGCCGATCATCTGCGAACCCTCACCCACGCCCAGCGAAGACTCGAGACGCAGGCTTTGTTTCAGCAGCTCTTGGCAGACCGCTTCAAGTTGGCAGTCCACTGGGAGACGCGAGAGCTTCCCAGTCTATGCGCTCGTAGTGACCAGGAAAGGTTCCAAACTGCAGCCGACGAAGGATCCACGGAAGGTTCCGGCACATCGTCGAACGATTCCCGGTCCGGCGCTCAATTTACCGCTAAGGGTGTCACTCTGCCTGAACTCGCCACGGGATTGACGCAGGCAGCTGTCCAGAGAACTGGGCCGCGACATCATCGACAAAACTGAAATCAAAGGAAGATATGACCTCACGCTCAGGTGGACCCCGGATGCCGGTGCAGCTTCCGTCGCCGCCGACGGCGCAGCCTCCTCGGCCGATTCCGGTCCCTCCATCTTCACCGCAATCCAGGAACAGCTCGGACTGAAGCTGGAGCCGGCGAAAGCGCCAGTCCAGGTTCTAGTCATCGATCACGCCGAGATGCCTTCGGCGAATTAGTCGCTGTAGTGGTGCCGATCTACTTCACTGGGTCCAGGAATGAGCATCGAAGAGCTTCATTTCCGCAGGGGCCGGCGCTTCAAAGATATCGGCCCACTTTTGTACTTCTTCGCCATTCGATAGGGGGATCTTCCATGTTGCGCCGCTGGATTCTTGCGAAGAGCTCCTCCAAAGGTGCCGAGAGATAATAGAGCTCTACCCGTGCGCCTAAAGCGCGGGCCTCTGTTCGAAAGGCATCCCTCTCCCTCTTCCCCCATGCGCCCCACTCGATGACAACATTCTGCCGAAGAGAGGAAGACGCTTTGCAAGCTCCCATTGCAACGCTTCGATTTTGGTGCGTTGCTCTTCAGCGTGGAGGTTAATGGAGAGGGCTGTCATCCAGTCATCCGCAGACATTCGGACTGCCGAAAGCGATCCCTCAATCTTTTTTGCCAGGGTCGTCTTACCGGCGCCGGGAAGTCCACAGATGATGAAGAGCGTTGTCTGGAAATCCATGGGATTCTACCTCCGAAAAAAATACTCCCATGCTTCAGCAGGAGCCACTGGCGAGGTGTGCTCTTTATCACTGCTTCACGGCCTGCGTTGTGCCGGCCTCGGACTTCAGAGGCTGCGGAAAAACTCTGCACCGGGCGATAAATCAATGCCTCAGGGTCTAAAGCCCTCATAGCTGTGGCTTTTTACGGCCCGACTAAAGTCGTGCCCTGATACAAAACATGAGTTCTTCTGCAGCCTGTAAAGCCTGACAGTTCAGAAAAAAACGTATCTCAGGGCCTAAAGGCCTCATCAGTCCCATATTCTGACGGCACGGCTGAAGCCGTGCCCTTCGTAGCGTAGCTTTATCCCGCAATGACCGGGCTTTTAGCCCTGGTGTGAAAGCCCCAAGCGCCAATGCTCCCACTACGAAGAGCTCTTTGCCATCTTGGGCAAAGGCGAAGAGAAACTGAGTCCGACCTGGATGATCTACCCTGTGTCGGCTGTCACCTGTCTTGGGCGCCGTGGTGTTTCGACTAATGCGTACCTTCCCCAGTGTGGACGATAGACATGCCGTTATGGTGTCCTTCCAGGACTCTCATCGCTGTCTCTGTTCATTTACGGACACCTACGGCTGAAACCGGACGGACGGTTCAATTCCCCTATCACCTGCGAGATCCCGCAAGCCGATTTGTTCTGATGAAGTTGCATTCACGAAAACTTTGGCTCTCGAATTGCCATTTTCTGTATCGTCAAATTGGCATCCAGAGGCCGGCCATGACCACGCTGTTGCAGGACCTGCGATTTGCTCTTCGCCAGTTGCGCAAGTCTCCCGGATTCACCATCGCCGCCGTTTTGACGCTGGCCATGGCAATCGGCGCAAACGCCGTGGTTTTTAGCGTTCTGAATGGGCTGATTTTGCGTCCGCTGGATGTGCCTCAGGCGCAGAGTCTCTACGGAATCGAGCGTGCGAGCGATAAGGACAGAGTCAGTCGTATCCCGACTATCTCGATCTGCGCGACCGCAACCGCAGCTTTGATGGTCTGGCAGCTTATAGCATCGTCTCAGGTAGGGCTGGATACGGGCGAAAATCCATCCCTTGTCTGGGGCGTGGAGGCGAGCGGAACTACTTTGACGCATTACGGATTCAGCCGTATCTCGGCCGTTTCTTCCACGCCTCCGATGAGCATGGCCCGAACAGCGCTCCGTATATCGTGCTCAGCTACGCGTATTGGCACAGCCATTTTCACGATGATCGTGGCGTTGTGGGCCGTACGGTTCAGCTGAACAAGCATCCTTTTACCATCCTCGGCGTAGCGCCGCCTGAGTTTCGCGGGACTTTAGTGTTTGTCTCTCCCAATTTCTTTGTGCCGATGGTGAATCAGGAGCAGATAGAAGGGTGGAACGGCCTGAACGATCGCGGGAGCCGCTGGGCTTCTCATGGTCATGGGACACCTGAAGGCGGGAGTCACTCCGGCACAGGCAATTGCCGATCTGAACTCGATTGGCTCGTATCTGGAAAAGACTTATCCCAAAGACGAACGGCCAAATGAGCTTTCCGTTGACGCGTCCAGGTCTTTTGGGCGATCAGTTTGGCCGTCCGGTACAGGCATTCCTTGCGGGATTGATGCTGCTGGCGGGGTTGATTCTGCTGGCCGCATGCGCCAACCTGGGCAGCCTGTTTGCCGCACGCGCCGCTGACCGTTCCCGCGAAATTGCTCTGCGGCTCGCGCTCGGATCGAGCCGCAAGCGCATTCTGCGCGGTCTGTTTACCGAAGCCGTGCTGATTTCGCTGGTCGGAGGCGCAGTCGGGCTATGGGCCAGCGTGGCGCTGTTGCGCTGGCTGAGCGTATGGCAGCCATTTCGCGAATTTTCCCCTGCATGCGCCTGTGAACCCGGACGCAACTGTGTATGGACTGGCTTTGCTGTTGGCTTAGTCAGCGGATTCCTCTTTGGAGCGGTCCCCGTGAGCCAGGTACTTCGCACCAATCCCTACGAGGTCGTCAAGTCGGGATCGAGCCGGCCAGGCTGGGCGGCGGATTACCGTCCGAGACGTGTTGCTGGCCGTGCAAATTGCGATCTGTGCCGTGCTGGTCACTTCTTCGATGGTTGCCGTGCGTGGACTGGTGCGCTCGCTGCACGGCAATTTCGGTTTTGAACCGAAGAACGCGATGCTGGTAAATACCGATCTGCACATGGCAGGTTACAGCGGCGATCAGAGTGCCCGCCATGCAAAAGCGCATGATCGATGCCATCGCAGCGATTCCTGGCGTAGAGTCTGTGGGATTAACGGATGTGCTGCTACTCAATGGACACGAACCCCTCGAATGTCTTTACCGATCGAACGTCAGATCTGCGGCCGTCGAATGCCGCCGCTAGCGCCTTCATGTACAACATATCTCCCGAATACCTTCATGCGGCGGGCACTACGTTGCTGGCCGGCAGGGCTTTCACCTGGCATGACGACAAAAATTCGCCACGCGTGGCCGTGGTGAATCGGGAGTTTGCGCGCAAAATCTTTGGCTCCGTAACAAACGCAATCGGCGGTTATTACAAGATGCCGGATGGAACGCGCATACAAGTGGTGGGTATTGCAGAAGACGGAAAATATAGCAGCCTCACCGAAGATCCGCATGCCGGCGATGTTTCTCCCCATCCTGCAATGGCCATCCAGCGCCGACGTGGCTGGTGGTGCGCTCGAGCCGCGATCCGCAGCAACTGGCGGCGGCCATAAGGAGCACTCTGCACCAATTGGATGCAGGGCTGCCGGTCGACATCGAAACCTGGACGAGGAAATGGACGCAGCTCTGTTTCCCTCCGCGGATGGCGACGCTGTCGCTGGGTGTGATGGGCATGATGGGCGCGATGCTGTCGGTTACCGGCATCTTTGGCATGGCTGCCTACTCGGTCAGCAAGCGCCTGCGGGAGTTGGGAATTCGTGTCGCCCTCGGCGCGCAGCGCAAGGAAGTGTTACAGGCAGCGTTGGGACGGGCTTTCAAATTGCTGGCTTTCGGTTCGGCGGCAGGATTGTTCCTCGGAATTCTGGCGAGCCGGGTGCTCGCTTCATCGTGTATCAGGCAACGCCCCGCGATCCGCTGGTATTGGCCGGTGTTGTTCTGGCTATGTCGCTGCTGGGGCTGCTGGCTACATGGATTCCCGCGCGACGCGCGCTCTCGGTGGATCCTATGATATTGCTGCGCGAGGAGTGAACCGCCGGCGCGGCACAGAACGGAAGAGGTTTCTGCTACGGGGAATCCATCCGGGTTCACCTATAGTCTAATTCCCACCTGACCAAAGAGGGCGGCCCAGTGGCTATGGTCACGCTTTGTCATTGTCAGTTAGCGAGGTGTGAACTTCACGCGTAGCAGGAGGACCGCTATGCCTCTTCGCAAACTCCTCGCAGTCACTACAATCATCCTTTGCTCTGCTCTTGCTCCGGCGAAGGATAAGAAAAAGACAATTCTTCCGGTGGATGTCCTCCGCGCCAGGACGGTCCTCGTGGTCGTCGATCCAACCGCCGGTGTAGATGCCAGGGACCCGAACGCCAATCGTGCCGCCCCGCAGATATCAAGAAAGCCCTGGATCAGTGGGGACGGTTTACGCTCGTGCAGGAAGGATTTATTGCCGACCTGGTCATAACGGTACGCAAGGGCAACGGTAAATTTGTACAACAAACGATCGGCGGTACTCCGATAAATGGAACTCCTCCAGTGAGTGGGGGCGCGACCAGCACCCCGACCCAAATGACGACTCGTGCGAGTGTTCGTTGTGGGCCCGGGAAAGCCTAACGATCCTCGAGCGCGGAACTCAGCCTTCCACTCCCGCGCCGCAAATCGAGGCTGGCTCTCCGCAGGATATGTTCGTCGTTTATCGCGGAAGCACGTAGTTGGACTGGTCTCCACTCGATGCCCCGGCCGATGTGGCGGTATTCAGGCAAAGATGCGCTCGCATCGCCTTCGGTTCCGGCGGTTGAGGTCTTCCGCAAGGTGATCGCGGAGTCGGAGAAGCAACTGGCCTCCCATCCGTAGCCAGCGATCCCATCGAGCGGAGCGGTACTAAGTTTCACGGACAAGTAAAAAAACGATTAGTAAACAGAAGCCGACTCGTCACTATTGGGCCCAATCTCCACACGTGCGCCTTTCGCTGCGACTCGAACCTAAATTCGTTACGATGGAGCACATGGCGATCCAACGAATGGAGCACGTCGGCATCGTGATTGACGACCTCGCGGCCGCAATCGAGTTCTTCGTCCAACTTGGACTCGAACTGAAGGGAAAAGGTTCGGTCGAGGGCCGCTGGGTGGACCGCGTCGTTGGGCTCGAAGGTGTCCGGGCAGATATCGCGATGCTGCAGACCCCGGACGGCCACGGACGACTTGAGCTAACGAAATTCCACAGACCGTCGCCTCAGGGCAGCAACAAGTACGCGCCGGCGAACACACCTGGAATCCGCCATGTCGCATTCGCTGTCGAAGACATTGACGCCGTCATTGCGCGCCTACAGGCCCAAGGCGCTGAGCTCGTGGGCGAGCTGGAGCGCTACGAGGACAGCTACCGGCTCTGCTACGTACGCGGCCCAGAAGGGATCATTGTCGAGCTGGCAGAGCACATCGGCTCTCGTAGTATTCCTTGAAACGTGACCGCCGAGATAAAAGAAATTAGTCATGCGAGGGAGGAAGATAGAACAGATAAGTCGCGCAGCCCACTCATAGTTACTTTAGTCGATGGGAGGACGAACCCATCGGTTTCTCGCTAAAAAAGTTCTGTTGCGGATCCGCCCGGGACAACTGGATGTAATCCGATACGGGCTGGGCCACATACGACGTATCGGCGCTGGAAACACTCGACCGTTGCGCTGTGCTATCGACTGGAAAGGCAAGCGGACCGGTCGCGGGTCGTGGGGGGGAGGGCGCGTAATGGGGGGCAGCGGGCTAGGTAAGCTCCCACGGGAAAGCGGTGGGCGGGAAAAGGGGCAAACGAATTGAAAATATTTTGGAGTCTCGTGGACAGGCGGAGCCGGCACTTTGGGAAAACAGAACCACGCTAAGGCTCGACCAATCTGGGTCGGCTCGGCATTAGTCAGCTGCGACAGGCTGCCAAAGCTCGACACGATTTCCTTCCGGATCGGTGATCCAGCCAAACTTTCCGAAGTCATAGCTTTCGCGTTTTGGATCGACGGTGACACCTTCGTCTATCAGACGGTCCAGCACACCGTCCAGGTCGTCCACCTGGAGATTGATCATTGCTTTCTGCGCCGGAGGGAAGTATGCATTGTCTTGTTTGAAAAGGGCGAAGATGACCTGAGCGTGTTGCGTCGAGGCAGGAAACGCGAAAGATCCGTCGGACTTCACCAGACCGAGATGCTGCTCGTACCATTGATACAGAGCTTTTGGATCATCCGCTCGCAAAAATATACCGCCAAAGCCAGTGATTGAAGCCATGCAGCCTCCTAATGAAAAACGTTTGACAGTTCAGAAGACGGAAGGTCGGGGCTTACGCCCCGGCCTTTTGATTTATGTGGTCATGACTGCGGGAGCGGCGGTGGGTTCGACAGGGGCTTTGCGGCGGAGGATGGCAGCGGAGATGAGAGTAATGATAAGGCCGACGGGCAGGGGCTCCATGAAGGTGTAGGCCATGTTGACGAAGGGGTTCTGGTAGAGCTGCTGAGAGTGCTGTATGGCAGCGACCCGCGCGGCGGTGGTGGCGGGGTCAAGTCCGGAGGACTGGACCTTGTGAATCTGCGCGGCGAAGTAGCTGTCCATGAAGTGGGGCATGAAGTTGAAGTAGAGGACCTCCCACGTGGCGACGTAGCAGACGGTGGTGATGAGGGTGATCAGGATGCCGCAGGCGAAGGCGCGGCCGAAGGAGATTTGGCCGGCCAGGGTGTTGTCGCGGTAGCTGCGGATGCCGAAGTAGATGAGCAGGAACGACGCCACCATGTTGGCGTAGCCGAGAACCAGGCTGTGGCCGGAGCCGATCTTGCCGGCGAGGAGAAGCGAGCCGTCCATAAGGACGGAGATGATGAGGCCGGAGATGAGGCCGAAGGTGAGGACGGTTTTCTTCATGTGAGGCTCCTGGTGCGAGTGAGGATGGAGTCACGATGCGGTGTAACGGGGCCGGATGTCGTCATCCTTTCGGATGATTTTTGAGGAATGGAGCGGAAATCGTGCTTTCGGGTGACGCGTTCACGGCAGCAGGCCTAGTTCTTTGCCGCGCTGGACGGCCTGGGTGCGGCGGGCGGCTCCGAGCTTGTCGAAGGTGCGGGCACAGTGTGTCTTGACGGTGTTTTCGGAAACGAAAAGCTGCGTGGCGATCTCGCGATTGCTGAAGCCGCGGGCGATCAGGGTGAGGATTTCGAGCTCGCGTGCCGTGATGCCGAGGGTCCGCTGGTGGGCCGTATTGGGAGCGAAGGGTTCGAGGGCGGGGGCTTCCGCGGGGACAAGCACTTCCTTCACCACGACCGTTTCGCGGATGGTTTCGCGACTGCGCGTGATGCGGAGGCCGAGCCAGATGCCGAAGGTCGCGAAGAGGATGGCGACGAGCGCGCTGTAGAGCTCGACGGAGTGCTCGATGATGACGAAGCGGTATTCGGTGTATTGGAGGGTGGCGATGAGGAGGCCGCCGACGAGACCGAAGATGAGGACGTGGCGCCTCATGATGGGGTTGTGAAGAAGTATAACGGAGACGGCGAGGAAGTGGTTTCACCGGGGGAGAAAACAGAAGGGCCGAGGCGTGATGCCCTGGCCCTTTCATTGTGTGAGCGGCGGGTGGCCCGGATCTCCGTCAGAAATACTTCATATTGGTCAGATCCTCAATCAGCCCGGGCCCGGTCGGCTCCCACCCCAGCGCCTTGCGTGTCCACTCGCTCGAAGCCGGCATATCCGTCCCCGCAAAGTGCGCGAGCCAGCCAAAGTGCTCACCCGCTTTTTCCGGCGCAATCGAAACCACCGGCACCTTCAACCCTTTGCCGATCGTCTCTGCGATCTGCCGTATCGACACGCCTTCTTCCTGCACCGCGTGATACACCGTCACGCCCTCGCCGGTCTTCTCGACAACCAGCCGGTACAGGTGGGCCACATCCTTCAGCGGGGCCGCGGCCCAGCGGTTCGCGCCATCGCCCAAGTACGCCGACACACCCTTCTCACGCGCCGCCTGCGTCACCAGCGGCACCAGCCCCTGCTTGCGCGTGTCATGCACCTGCGGTAACCGCACAACCGCCAGACGCAGACCTCGCTCCGCCGCTATCTCGCGAGCCGTTTTCTCCGGGCGCCGCGGTATCGACGGCAAGTCCACCGGCGGATCGCTCTCCGTGCGCAGATGGCCCGGGCCGCCGCTGGCCAGCCCGGTACCCGAAGTCACCACCAGCAGCTTGCCAGGCTCCAGCACCGACCCCAGAGCCTTGATCGCCTTGATTTCGTCCTCGGCGTTCTTCGCAAAGTTCGCAAAATCATGGCTGAACGCCAGGTTCACCACCGCATCCACGCCGGTCGCTCCGCTGCGCAGGCTGTCCAGGTCTGTAAGGTTGCCGCGATGCACTTCCGCGCCCGCTGCCTTCAGTTGCTCCGCACCCTCATCGCTGCGCGTAAGCCCACGAACCTGGTGCCCTGCCGCAATCAACTCCTTCACCAGCTCCGTCCCAATAAATCCCGTCGCTCCTGTCACAAATACTCGCATGGTCATCCTCCTGTTGTTGTGACGCTACCGTGACGATCGCGCCAATTGACATCTGCGTCTCCGCCGGTTAAAACGGAGACAGTCCCCGGATAGATAGATAACCGGAGACTGTCCCCGGTTGCAGAAAATTTTCCGCCTGCCGTTCACATGCCGAAAAAGAAGCTCCCGCCACCTCAGCCCGCCCGCAGACCCCGTGCCGACGCGAAGCGCAACCGTGAGCGCATCCTTGAGGTAGCCAAGGAGGTCTTCACCCGCTTTGGCGCAGCCGCGAGCCTCGACGACATCGCACGCCGATCCGGCATCGGCTCCGGAACGCTCTATCGCCACTTCCCAACTCGCGACGCCCTCATCGAAGCCGTCTACCGCAGCGAAGTTGAGAAACTCGCCGCCGCCGGCCCGCGCTTCGCCGCCACCCTGCCGCCGCTCGAAGCCCTCCGTGCCTGGATGTTTCTCTTCATTGACCACGTCGCCGGCAAAATGCTCATCGTCCCCGCAATGGATACCGTCGCCGGCGGCTCCTCGCGCCTCATCATGGGGTCACGCGGCCTCATCCGCGCCGCATTCGCCGCCCTCGCCCAACGAGCCATCGCCAGCGGCGATCTCCGCCGCGACATTGATCCCAACGACCTCGTCCGCGCCCTCGTCGGCATCTTTCACACCGCCTACGAACCCGGCTGGGAGCAAACCGCTCGCCGTCTCGTCGACATTCTCATCGCCGGCTCGCGCCCAACAAACTAGCAGCTTGCGCTGCGTGCCCATGGCCTCAAAGCCTCAGCATTTTTTTTTATACTTGGCACTCCCTTCAGAAGGGCAAAACTGTGTTAGGGTGAGCGGATGTCTCGATCAGAAAACATAGCGGTGGTAGAGAGCTATTTGAGCGGCCTCGCCCGCAAAGACCTATCGTCTGTGCCGTTCGCACCAGGCATAACCTTTGAGGGGCCACTGATGCCTAAGCTGGCGGGCCGTGAGACGATCGTGGCCTTCCTCACTAGCATCTTTCCGTTCATCAAGGGTATAGAAATAAAGCAGCACGTAGTCGATGGCGATTATGTCGCGACCGTTTTCGACATGGAGACGATTAACGGCGTGGATCATGTTATAGATCTGTGTCATGTTGTTGGTGGGGAATTGAAAGAGGTTCGCGCCTTCTATTATCCAAGCCAGGGCCCTCGGTAAGCCATGATGTTTTTTTTTTTTTTTTTTTTTTTTTTTTTTTTTTTTTTTTTTTTTTTTTTTTTTTTTTTTTTTTTTTTTTTTTTTTTTTTTTTTTTTTTTTTTTTTTTTTTTTTTTTTTTGCTCTCCTGCGTAAACACCTTCAGCGCCCGGAGGTCTTGAATGCTCTGGTTCTACGAGTCTTTCTTTCCCGTGGTCTGGATTTCCTTTCTTCTCTACTGGCAAATCAAGGCCATCAATACCAAAACCACCCAGCGCCTCGAGCCGGCTGCCTCGCGCATCCTGCGCGTCTTCATCTTCCTGATCGTGATCGTCCTCCTCTCGACAACTCGCGTCCCGCTGCGATGGCTTTACCTCCAGCTCTGGCCGGTTGGCCTTTGGCCCTTCTGGCTGGGAGCTGCCATCACCATCCTCGGCCTTCTCTTCGCTGTCTGGGCGCGAGAGCACCTCGGCAGAAACTGGAGCCGCTCCGTCACCATTAAGCAGGGCCACGAGCTGATCACCACCGGTCCCTATACCGTGGTCCGTCACCCCATCTACACCGGCATTCTGGCCGGTTTCCTTGGCGTGGCGATTGCCATCTCCCAAGTGCGCGGGTTCGTCGCCTTCGTTCTCATCTTTCTCGTGTTCTGGATCAAGCTCCGCATGGAGGAACAATGGATGCGTTCCGAGTTCGGCGAGACGTATGCCACCTATGCCCATCAGACCGCTGCCCTGGTGCCTTACCTCCTCTGATCGCTGCGTCACGATCTCTCACCCCCCAAAAGAGCGAGTTGCGTTTTTCAACGCCGGCGTCACGCCATCCGCTGAACCCATTGGCTTCGCCAGGAGGGCGCCTCGAAGGGATCTGCGAAATACTGTGTCTCGTGCACGACCTTGCCGTTGCGGAACTCCATAATGCTCACTGTGTATGCTGGTCGCCCCTGGTAGGTGATTGTGTATTCCGTGATCCAGAGATCACCTTTCCCGAGAATTCGCTTGACGTCAAACCCCGACGGCTTGCCGGGATGATGACTCCGCAAGGCCTGCAAATTTCTTCGTCCGAGGATTCGTTCGCCTGATTGGGGATAATCGCAGATAGCATCGTCATCGTAAATATCGTGTTCAGCGTTTACATCGCCGGCTGCAGACGCATGCCAATGCGCATTCAGGGCGTCACGTATTTGTTCTTCTTGCATAGACCCCTCCAGGTGTTGTTTGGCTTTCATGCTGATTTAACCCTTGGAATGAAACCTGGGCTGCCGGTATTCACTACGTCATTGAGCCTCTGTCTCGTCTGGATGCGATTGATCTCGTCAAATGCGTCTTCTGGAAGGGCGGAGATGTTGAAATTCTCTCTCGCCCGGTCCGCATTCCTGGGCGTGGTCAGCAAAGCCGTGCCGCGTTGCACCGCCCATGCCAGCAGCACCTGGGCCGGCGTCTTTCCAACCCGCGCAGCGATTGCCGTAATCACTGGATCTTCGAGCGGCCCCGGCCTCATTCCATGACCCAAAGGCGCGAACGCCAAAAGCACAATACCTTTCTCCCTGCAAAATTCCAGAAGCTCCGTTTCCGGCAGATACGGATGTGCTTCGACTTGGACCACCGCCGGCTTGATTCTCGCCGATTCGTAGATGGGCAAAAGCCCGTCCAAGTTGATGTCTGACAGTCCAATGGCCCGGCATCTGCCACGGTCCACAAGACTCTCCATCGCCCTCCAGGTGTCGAGCAAAGTCACGTCGCGGTCGTAAAGGACATTGCCGTTTTGATCCCGCGGATCCTGCTCCTCCCCCGGATGAAACGCAAATGGAGTGTGAATGAGGTAGAGATCCAGATAGTTGAGCCTGAGTCTGTCAAGACTCGCCTCGAAAGCCGGTTCCACGCGCTCGGGCCGATGATTGGTATTCCACAATTTTGTTGTGACGAAGAGTCCGCGCGCGCAATCCCTCCAGCTGCAAGTCCTGCTTGCAAGGCCTCGCCCACCTCACGCTCGTTCCGGTATCGTTCCGCACAGTCGAAATGTCGAAATCCGGCTTCCAGCGCGTGTGTGGTAGCACTTATCGTCGCGGCTGCATCGGGGATCAGGGTGCCAAATCCGAGTACGGGCATATGGCCGGCTCCGTGGTTGAGCCGTATTTTCGTAATCCGAAAATCGGAAGATTCGATCATGACGAACGCCTCGACGGGAACTGAGTTAATGTCTCTAGGATATATGTCCGCGATCCACATCTGATTCCTCAAGACCTGAATAGTAATTTGGCCAGAGAAACCAGGCCAATTCCATTCCTAAACGTAGGCTGACGTTTTGCGTCCAAGTGGACTGGATTTGTAATCACTGGCCGACATCAACCGTGAGGTGAACATTGAGCCCGGAGATTTACAGCTTTTTGGCAGCGGCAGAAGTGACATTCAAGGTCCATGATCATTCGCCGATCGTTTCCTTCTCGGACGCAAAATCAGTGTTGCCATTCGATCCCGGCTCCATGGTGAAGGGCTTGGCGTTTAAACTTCCGAATCAGGCATACGCGATCGTCGGCATGCGTGCAGCTGATCGCGCAGATTACAAGAAGATCGCCGACGCTTTGGGCATCCGTCGGGCCGATCTAAAAGCAGCAGAGCCCAGAGGACCTGGTTCAAACCCTCCATATGATACCGGGAGGCGTTGTCCCGCTACCCATCAATGGTGCCTCGGTCGTCTTTGATCAGAGACTCATGGAACTTGGCACGATCTACTGCGGTTCAGGACGCACCGACGCCACGCTGGAGATTGTAGCCGCCGATCTCGTGAGGATCGCCGGAGGTAGATCTGCCGACCTCACAAAACCCCAAGCTCCCGAGGAATAGTCCATGATGCCGCTGAGGATCTTCGCGGGAAAAGGCCACGTTCGCAGAAAAGCCAATTCGGCTCGATTTCGGGGTGGTTCTGCCCCGATCCGTTCCCTCTAGCAGGTAAATCCCGCATCGCTCGCCTCGTTGCGAACACCCAGTGCGGGTCACAGCGCTGACTGAATCGACCGAGGTGACCACAGATCTTGATCGCGGTAAGCGGAAACCCGTTCTCACGCGCCCATAATTATTTTATCCGGTTGAACCGAACTTTCTCGCACCCAGAGCCCTCTCTCAAGCATGCACACCCAGACTCACGCGAAGGAGCTCCCGACGCCCGACCAAACCCTCCTCGTCCTTCTCGCCCAAACCGGCGACCGGGCCGCCCTGGAACAGCTCCTCCGTGACAGCCTATGCGCCCTTGCGCCGCTACATCACCCGTCTCGTCGGCGCCGCTCTCGCCGACGACATCCTCCAGGAAACCTCGCTCCAGATCTTCCGCAAGCTCCCGTTCCTGCGCGAGCCCGCCGTCTTCCGCCCCTGGGCCTTCCGGATCGCCTCGCGCATTGCGTTCTCCCATCTCAAACGCGCCCGCCGCTGGCAGCCCCTCGACGACGCTCCACCTGAACACCTCACCACTCCCAACCCCAATCTTGGCGAGCCACCCGACGCCGCCTTCTTCACCCTCCTCGACCACGTCTCGCCCGCCAGCCGAGCCGTCCTCCTTCTCCACTACCAGCACGACCTGTCACTCGAAGAAAGCGCCGCCGTCCTCGAGATTCCGATCGGCACCGCCAAGTCGCGCCTCCATTACGGAGTCACTACCCTTCGCAAACACCTCACCTCCGAAAGGAAACCAGCATGAGCCCCGAATACCAGCAGCCCAACTCCGAAAATACCAACGCGGAACTCGCCTTCGTCCAGCAAGCCCTCGCAGCCGCCGACAGGTCCGAACGCTCCTCCCGCATCATCGTCGGCGTGCTCGCCATTCTCGCCAGTCGTCGCCTTTATCTGGATGCACCTCCACATGTTCCCGCCAGAAACCCTGGGCGGACTCCTGCATTCACTCCTTCGCGTCGACCTTTTCTTCCTGGTCCTCCTGTTCGCCATCACCATGTACCTTCGTCAGGTCATGAACAAGAACACCCGCACCATCCTCCGGGCCCTCGCCAACACCCGCCCGCGCTAACTTCATCGCAGACGAAGCGCGGGCGGAGAGCCCCGCCTTCTCTCTATATTTCTGGTTCATACACGTCGGTAGTCGACCTTGCTTTAGTTTGTTGGGTCGTGCAGGGCCTAAACATCGCACGGAGGACAATGTACCGGTCGGCACCGATTGAGCCCAGTCTGGGAAACTAGACAAAGAGAAACGAGGTCGCTTCAACGATGACGTGGATGGATTCCCCGCCATTGCAAAATCGCCGATTCACTCATTGACCGGTTCCGGCCGGTTGACCGGCAATTCGTCAGTTACTGCTTGAGCAACAGCCTGACTCGAACCGTCAGAGCGACAGAGTGATTCAGGCTGGAAGGCCTGTCTCCATCCCTCGAAATCGACCGCGGTCTGACCGGCATGCAGGATTAGTCCTCGAAAACGCGCTAGTGTTCACTGATTTCCAGTGGGGGACTTTCCGGACACGTGGCTTTTCGCCCCTGAACCGACGATAACAAGCCTAATGCGCTCAACGAAATTTAGGCGAGCCAGCCTTAGCTATGCGCGCCAGAGTCGAGGCAGCAGCTATCTTCTCTTGACATAGTTTGGCTATGGCAGTAGCGTGTTATTGGCATAGCCTGACTATGCTAGAGGTTTTTGTTTGGCTGCAGAGGTGTTGTTTGAATCGAGATGAGATTCCGCCGGGCACGCTTTACCTGCTGATCCTGAAGACGCTGGCGCGGCATGTCGAGCTACATGGATATGAGATTGCCAATTCGATTCAGCGCACTTCGGACGATGTGCTGCAGGTCGAAGAGGGGTCGCTGTATCCGGCGCTCCAACGAATGTTGATCAAAGGCTGGGTGACGGCGGAGTGGGGGACGACGGCTGGAAACCGGCGTGCGCGCTACTACAAGCTGACGGCCGCTGGGCGCAAGCAGCTGGTGCTGGAAATCTCGCAGTTTGAGCGCGTGATGGGGGCGATCGGACGCGTGATCCAGACGGCGTGAGAAGCGAGCGATGAATAAAATCCATGAGCTGTTGCGCCGTTTGCGCATGCTGTTTTACCGGAAGCAATTTCACGCAGATCTGGAAGAAGAGATGCGTCTGCATTTGGAGCTGCGAGAGCAGGAGCAGACAGAGGCGGGTGTGCTTTCGTCCGAGTCACGGCGCGCGGCGTACCGCAGATTTGGCAATCCAACCTCAATCAAGGAGCAGAGCTATATGGCATGGGGATGGGGATGGTTGGAGAGCTTGGTGCAAGATACGCGTTTCGCGCTGCGACAGTTGTGGAAGACTCCGGGATTTACGGTTACCGCGATCCTCACGCTGGCGCTGGGGATTGGGGCGAATGCGGCTATTTTTACGCTGGTGAAAGCGGTGCTGCTGAAGAACCTGCCGGTGGTCGACCCGAAGGCGCTGGTGCGAGTGGGTGATTGGGCTGACTGTTGCCAGAACTCCGGGCCCAACCTGTGGCACGACGGAGACTACAGCATGTTTTCAACCGACACCTATGAGCAGATGAAGAAGAACACGCCGGAGTTTGAAGAGCTGGCGGCGATGCAGGCGGGGTTTGAGAATCGGCCCGTCGTTATACGGCGTGATGGAGGCCAAGAGGCTGCAAAGCCGCGGATGGGGGAATTCGTCTCTGGAAACTACTTCCGCATGTTTGGGCTACAGCCTGCAGTGGGACGCCTGCTTTCCGATACGGATGATGTTTCCGGTGCACCAGTGGTTGCGGTAATGAGCTATGCGACATGGAAAGACGTCTACAACGGCGATGATTCGGTGGTCGGCAGCACCTTCTGGATGAATACGAAGGCGGTGACGGTGGTCGGTGTGGCTCCCGAAGGTTTCTTCGGCGATCGCATGTCGAGTACGCCACCGGATTTCTACCTGCCGATTGCAACGATGCCCGATGAGGCGGGTGGAAAGAGTTTCCGTGACCCGACGCAGAATTGGCTGGATATTATTGGGCGCGTGAAGCCGGGAACGGCGCTGGTTCCGTTGCAGGAGAAGTTGAGCGCGCAACTCAAGCGGGTGCACGCGACGGATCCTGACTTTTCAGCCGCGGATATCGCTAAGACGCATTTAGTGCTGACTGCAGGTGGTGCAGGCACGCAGTCGATGCAGAAGGATTACGCTTCAAACCTGAAGCTGCTCATGTGGATCGCCGGGCTGGTGCTGATGATTGCGTGCGCCAACATTGCCAACCTTTTGCTGGTGCGTGGGATGCAGCGGAAGACGGAGATGAGCGTGCGGACGGCATTGGGCGCGATGCGTACGAGGATTGTTCGGCAGCTGCTGACGGAGAGCTTGCTGCTGGCGGGAATCGGCGGCATGGCGGCCCTGGCGGTTTCCTACGGCGGAGCACGGATGTTGCTGATGCTGGCGTTTCCGGGCGATCAGCATCTGCCGATCAGCTTCCGCCCTTCGATGGAGGTGCTGTGGTTCGCGGTGTGTGTGGCGATGGCGACAGGCGTGCTGTTTGGCTTGGCTCCGGCGCTGATAGGTGCCAAGGCTCCGCCAGCGGATGCCTTACGCAACGGGACGCGGACGACGACGGGCGGGGCTTCACTGCTCCAACGCGGGCTGGTGGTGGTGCAGGCGGCGTTGTCGGTTGTACTGTTGGTGGGCGCGGGGCTTTTTTCGCAAAGCCTGGGCAGGCTGCAGCATACGGACATGAAGCTGGAGTCGAAGAACCGCTATATCGTCCATTTCTACGCACAGACGGCGGGTTATAAGGATGAGCAAGTGAATGCGCTTTACCGGGTCCTTGAGGAGCGGTTTCATGCAATTCCGGGCGTGGTGAAAGTGGGGGTGAGTACCTATACGCCGATGGAAGGCGGCGACGACGGCTACGAAATTCAATTGGTGGGACAGCCGAACGCGCACAGCTCTGCTACGAACATCATTGTGAATCCGGAGTACTTCGATTCGGTGGGGACACGAGTGCTGATGGGACGTGGAATCACCGTGCAGGACACGGCAACTTCGCCGCATGTTGCGGTGGTGAACGAGGACTTTGTCAGGGCGCTCTTCAAGCCGGGAGAGAACCCGATCGGACATCGCTTTACTGCTGGAGGGCATCTTGCTAAGCCTTACGAAATTGTAGGCGTAGTGGAAGGAACGTCTTACAACGACGTGCGCAGGAACGGGACGCACCCCATGTACTTTGGCCCGCTGACGCAGCCGTCAGAGGAGGGGGATGCGGGTGCCATCGTGGTTGAGACATCACATCCGATGAGCGATATGGAATCGATTGCACGGCGGACGCTGATGGAAATCAATCCGAATCTGGCGATGGAGAGGTTCGAGACCTTCGATGCGCAAATCGCAGGCAGATTTACGCACGAGCAGATGTTGTCGACGTTGATGACATTGTTCGGCGGCCTGGCGCTGCTGTTGGCGACGGTGGGGCTGTATGGGGTGACTTCGTACACGGTGGCGCGGAGGACGAGCGAGATTGGCATCCGCATGGCACTGGGTGCGGATCGCAGCGGGGTGGTGGCGATGATCCTTCGCAGCGCGTTGTTGCAGACACTGCTCGGGCTTGCGATCGGAATTCCTGTGGCGTTCTACGGAGTCACGCTGGTGAAGTCACAGCTATATGAGCTAACGACGGTGAGCAGCAGTGCATTGGCGGTGGCTGTGGGGATACTGCTGGCGGCGGCCTGCGTGGCGGGAGTAATTCCGGCGCGGCGGGCGGCGTCAGTGGATCCGGTGCGGGCGCTAAGGACAGAATAATGACATTGGTCGAGATATGTTCTTGGTTCCCTACTCCGTCAAAAGTCAGTTTCGGCAAAACCATGCCGCTTCCACCCGGTGCTCCCAAGTAAGTAACGAGAAACGCCCCGGTATCCCGGCGTTGAGGCCAGATAAAAATTCCTGGACGCTGGCCGACTTATCGGTACTAACCGGAATGGAAGATCGATCAGGCGGGCACGTAGGTCAATCGGACCGCGTCCTCTCCGATGGCATCAAGCTTCATCAGGCGAAGCGGAGGCAGGGGACCGGCGAAGTAAGGTTTACCGGCGCCGAGCACGTACGGACGAAAGTACAGGCGATACTCGTCAACGAGACCCGCAGCGGACAGCACGTTCGCAAGCTCTGCGCCAGCGACGTCGATGTCTCCATCTCGTTCGGACTTGAGGTTTGCGGCAAAGTCGATCAAATCGCCTTGCACAAGTGTGGCGTTAGGACCAACGGACGTCAAAGACCGTGATGCAACCCACTTCGGCTTCGGACGCCAGGCTTGGGCGAAATCATGCTCGATCTCGTCCCACCCCGGCTGGTCCTCATCCCAGTAACGCATGATCTCATACATGCGTCTGCCGTAGAGAAGGCCGTCAGAGCCACGGACGTAATCGGTGAAATGGCGAGAGAGGATCGGACCGGGTGGGGGCCGAGTTGCACGGTCGCCCGCAGGCCCAGCGATATATCCATCGAGAGATTGCATCATTCCGAAGATGAGCCTGGCCATAACGCCTCCTGACTATTTCTGCAGAGAAAAGGCACTGGAAAACGGACATCTCGTCGCTGGAAAGATTCACGCGGAGACGCGGAGCACTGCAAATGCTTCGCCAGGCCCGTCCCTAATGCTTGTGAGATTCGCTCGCGGAGTTACCGTCTCCGTTTACGGGTGTTCCGTCTGACCAGTTACCCATGACAACGTAAAACTCGGTAATCGGCGCTGGATTTAGCTGCTGAAAATAGATGGGTACGCCGGGCAGATTTGCGCCCCACGCCGCGCCATCCATGCGTGGAAGGTCATACATGAGGTGGTTGAGGTTATGGGGCGGCTGGTCGGTAAGGTACCCTTCCTTCGACATCATGTAGATCAACGAGCCCGAGGCCGGAGCTCCCAATTCCTTCTTGTCGACTGCGGCCTTGATCGCATCGAACATTTGAGTTTTAGAGAATCCAGCCAACACCATCCCGGTTGTTTTTAGAAAATAAGGCAGCACGGAAAGCGCGGCTGGCGGGTTGAAGCACTCAGGGCTCCGATTCTTTGGATTCCAGAACTCCGGGTTTTCAAATGGCGCTCCCCAGGATCTGCCCACCAGACAGACGAAACCGTTCGTGCCTTCGACCGCGGTCTCATAGTTCTTTTGTCCCAGTACCATGACCGAGGCATCCTTGGATATGGAGGCGGGAGCCGCAGTGCGCGCCATGGCGATTTCGGCATCACGGTCCATCCGGTATTGCTCAATCGGGGCCATTGTCGGATATGGCGTTTTAGCGTCCTGTGCATGGATTTGACCCGCCGCGCCGAGCAGGGCGACGAACACCAGGCTGCTACCTATGATTTTCTTCATGCGCCCGCCCCCACAATCTAATTGCATCCTGCAAGTGGTTTGAACATAACCCAGACTCCATGCATACTGCAAGTGGTAGATGATGGAATTCATGAAAAAAATCCAGACCAGAAACGAAATGCGCTCGGGCTGTCCTATCAATTTGACGCTGGAGATGCTCGGCGACCGTTGGAGCTTGATCGTCATTCGGGACATCATGTTCGGAAATCGCCGCCACTATGGAGATCTGCTCAGGCTATCCGAAGAAGGAATCGCGTCGAATATCCTGGCAAACAGGCTTGCTCGTTTAGTCCAGTCCGGTCTCCTCTTGCGCACCGACGACCCAACCCACAAACAAAAGGCGATTTACAGCCTCACTGAAGCGTCTATTCAGCTTGTCCCCTTGCTGGCCCACATGGGCGCATGGGGATGTCGGTTCACTCCTGCGTCCAGGCAACTCTCGATCCGCGCCCAGCTTCTTGAAGAAGGCGGCGAGCGAATGTGGAAGGCATTCATGGCCGAGCTCAGAAGCATTCACATGGGAGCGCCCGTGCCGCGCCGGTCGGTCTGCGCCGAACTTCAAGCCGCTTTTGAGTCTGCAATTAGTCGCGAAGCCAATGCTCGAACAAGCAGTAAGACTCGATAGCATTGCATCGGGAACTGGCCAGGCGTTGGGTTGCACACGTCTGTCTGGATCGATACTGATAAACGCGCCAGGGTCCCGGTATCCCGGCGTTGAGGCCCGATCAGAATTCCTGGACACTGGCCGACATATAGGGACTAATCGATTCCTCGAGAAGCGACCCAGCGATTTTGCACCGATTGAGCGATGGGGCGGTAAAGGTCGACGAAGCAGCGCCCTCGCGGCTGGTCGCATAGTTTACGACCACAGCAGCACCCTCGGCGCCCAGATTCTTCGCAATGCCCCTCGAAGCGCCCGTAACCAGCGCAGTTTTACCCGTAAGCCTGCTCATATTGTCTTCTCCGTTATGTACAGAATTTTGTTTACCCTTGCAGCTACCCTGACCTTCAGCTTTTTCATCGCTTGACCGCCGGCTACAAACAAACCAGCGAGCAACAGCCTTTTCGAGTTCGCTGCAATCCGGGTCCTTGTCAGAAGCCCAGGCGATGATCCCATCAGGGCGTATCAGTAGGGCGCTCAAGCCTAATTGTTCTCTTGCCCGGCTAGAAACATGCTTGATTCGACCGCCATATTCGCTCGCCAAAGTTTTCAGCGAAGCATTCCCATCGAAATCAAGCAACATCCCTTGGCCATCGTGCATGAGCTCGCCCATGCTTGCAGCCGTCTTCGAACTCGAAGTTGGGAACGCTGTGGCCTACGAGAGGGTGACCGCCACCGAGATCGTAGTGTGTGGAAACGCCCCACACCCTTTCTGCAATATAAGTGGCGCCATCGCGCGTATTTATCAGGTCGCGAACGATTGCATTCAGCGCGCGGGAGGCCGGATCTGGTTTCATGATGGCAACCTGGGCTCGTGACCAATCCAGAACCTGTACACCCAATGGGTGTCGTTCCGTTTGATAACTGTCCAACAAGCCTTCCGGCGCTTTCCCTTGGATGGTTGCGGCGAGCTTCCAGCCGAGGTTCATGGCATCGCCTATCCCCAGGTTCAACCCTTGGCCTCCCAACGGAGAATGAATGTGCGCGGCATCGCCGGCTAAAAGGACACGCCCGTTGCGGTAGGTTGTGGCCTGCCGTGCCCGGTCAGTCCATGTGGTGGCGGCATGCAGGGCGGTGATCGTCACGTCGGTGTTCGAGACGCGGCGTAGCGTTGCCTGTACGTGTTCCAGCGTAGGTGGTTCTGCGCGGTGAGCGGCGCCGCCATCGAACTCCAACATCAACAGGTAGCCTGGCTGCGATTGAAAGTACATGCCTGTTGGTGTCAGGTTCCGGCCTGGACCGAGCTTCTCCGGGTCGGCAATGTCGACCTGCGCAGAGTAGCCGGTAAATTCCGGCTCCGTTCCGGCGAACTCAAAACCGCCCGCCTTGCGAACAACGCTGCGGCTTCCATCGCAACCCACTAGCCAATTCGCTTCGAAAGAATGATCCCCTGACTGAACCGTCACCCCATTCGCGGTTTGCTGAAAGTCCGTAATCGCGAGCCCGCGCCTGATCTCTACACCCAGTGCTTCTGCGCGGCGAGCGAGCACAGATTCAACCTCTTCCATTTCAGAAATCAGATTGGTCTCGGTCGAGCTTGGCAGGCGATGCCTCCACTGTGAGGAGTCAATATTGCCTTCAAGAAATGGAATGCCGGCGAAGTGTCCTACCTGACGACGTGGCCCTTCGGGAGTTGAAGTTTTGTGGGGGTTCCTAAGGCGTTTGTGTACCTCAAGCTTTTCCAGTAATCCGCGACGGTAAAGCGCTTCGATCGTGGGCGCCGAGAGTCCCCGTATCCCGAAAGGGAATTGCTTCAAAGGCGAGTGCGGTTTCTCCGCCTTTTCCAGTACGAGGACGGAACATTTGGCCAAGGCCAGTTCACCGGCGAGGAATAGACCGACAGGCCCTGCGCCGGCAATGATGACATCGTGGATCAAAGGATCTCGTGGGGAGTTCTCGTTTTGCATATTGAAATAATATACCGTCCAGTCGGTTTTTAATATACTAAAAATACCGACCGTCGGTTTATGCTATTTTGGCTAGCGTGAGAATACGAAAACCACGAAAGCCACAGGAACGAGCAGCGGTGACCCGAAACCTGCTCTTGAGTGCCGCAGAGCAGGTCTTTGCGCGGGTCGGCTATGAAAAGGCACAAGTGGAAGAGATTGCGGAAGCGGCGGGCTTCAGCAAAGGGGCTCTATACGCTCACTTCAAGAGTAAAGAAGAGCTGTTTCTAGGGCTGTATGAGACGAAAACAGCCAGTTCCCTGGCAAAACTTCGTCACGCCTTGGACAGCGCCCCCACTCGCGATGGAAAAATCGATGCATTCCGGAGCTTCTACATCAACCTGTCCAAGGAGAAGGATTGGGCGCTCATCACCCTTGAAGTCAAGCTCTTCACTAGGCGCCATCCAGAGGTACGAGAGCGACTTCGTCAGATTGACGAGCACGCTGGAGACAGCATCGAGGGGGCATTAACTCGACTTTTCGGCAACTCTGCTCGAGCGGCCGGAGAAGCCCTCGGGGGAATTTTCTCTGTGCTTGTGCTTGAGGCCGATTTGGAACCTAATGTCCTCTCTGAGCGCAAGATGAAAGGCATGCTCGGTACGATCTTCGACGCCCTGTTGGGATTACGCGATCAAGCCGCTCAAACCAGGAAAGCTCTCGAATAGAGCGTGTCTAAGGAGTTTGTGTCATAGCAAGGCCAGAAGGAATAGGACGGGTGCCCTAGGTTCGCCAAAGCGTACCTGGGCCGAAAACGGTGGGGCGCAGCACTATAAGCGCTAACTTGTTTAGGGTGTTTTTCGTCAAACTCCCACAAAATCGTCATCCTGAGCGGAGGCCTCACAGATTGATCGCGTGACACAGCGCTTGTGGCGCGGAGTTGAAGGACCTCGGCGGTGCTTGTTTTATTATGCTGCTCGGAGCTTTTCGACCACTGAAGCCCGAGAACAGGATCCGCTGCGATACCCACCTGTTAGTCACGGATGCATCTTTTCATGCACTGTAGTCATCTTCGATCCCCAGGTGTTTGCAAGTTCTTGGTTCTCGGCCCTAGGGAAAAACCGTAGCGGGACCGCCCGGTGCGGGCTCGGTGGTTGAAAAGCTCCGAGCAGCATGGGTAAGATAAGCACCGCCGGGGTCCTTCGACTCCGCGCCACAAGCGCCGTGTCACGCGATCAATCGGTGAGGCGCTCCGCTCAGGATGACGATTTTGTGGCAGTTTTGACGAAAACACACGAAACAACTTAGCGCTTATGGGGCGCAGCCCCCACGATCGCATTTGCTGAATTCTCGCAAATCTAGCTTTGGATCGCAAAAGCAGTCAGCCGGGTCAATCTGCTCCTGCATGACACAGACTCCTAAGACTCTCTGGCGGTTCGCGCAGCAGGAGGTTGGTCAGGATCATGGCGACCATCATCTGCTGGACCTTACTCCCTTACTCCGGGCTCTGCGGGCCCGGCCCTTCCTGGTCGTCCGGAGAAGAAAGAAGGGTCCTGTACAGTTTCATTGCACGCGTACCTTGACGAGTCCTACTCCGTGCGCAGGGCCTTCAGCGGATCGATGGCCATGGCTCTGCGCGCGGGAATGTAGCAGGCGAGGAGGGCGAGGCCGGCGAGCAGGAGCGGCGCTCCGATAAGAAGACGGGGATCGCCCACTCCCAGGGAAAAGGCGTCGGCGAATGCGGTGGTGATGGCGGACAGGGCTTTGGCGAGGGCGACTGAGCCTAGGAATCCAATGACGATCCCGACGGCGACGAGGGTTGCGCCTTCGCGCAGCACGAGATTGAGCACCTGCGATTTGCGCGCGCCGAGAGCCATGCGGATGCCGATCTCCTTGCGCCGCTGCGCGACCGCGTAGCCGGTGACCCCGGCAAGTCCGATGGCGGAGAGGATCAAACCGAAGAGGCCGATGCCGCCGAAGGTGCGGAGGGCCGAGCGCATGGCGGCGCGGGTGAGTTCGAGATACTCGCTGAGAGTTTGCACGTTGAAGAGGGTCAGATTGGGATCCATGGAAGCGACCACGCTGCGCACGCCACCGATTGCGTCTTCGGCGGAATGGCCGCGCACGACGATGACGATGCCGCCGCTTGGGGTCTGGGCAGAAGTCGTGGCGCGTGAGCGGAAGGTAGGCGATGCGCTGGGTCATGCCGCGCGCATCTTTCATATCGGGAACGACGCCGACGACTTCGTAGGAGTGCTGGTCGTCGCGGAGATGCTTGCCGATGGCGTTGTTGTCGCCGAAGAGGGCGCGGGCGGCTTTTTGGTTGAGCACCAGAGGCAGGCGTGTACTGGGGGTTCGGAAGCGCCGGTTAGGTTCAGGTCGGCACGCTGATCGCGCTCCTCGAATTCACGGCCGGCAACAAGGGGTTGGTTGAGGACGGAAAAGAAGCCTGCGCCCACGGTCCGTTCGGTGAAGCCTCTCTGCACGGGCGATGACTGGTGCGGATCATCGACGGTGAGATGGAAGTCGTCATCATCGCCGGGAAGATAGGGCGGCTGTGCCGCAAGAGCGAAGCTGGTGATGGCGGGACGCTTCGCAGTCGATCGGGCAGGCGCTCGAAAAAGGCCTGGGCTTTTTCAGGGGAGTAGCCGTCGCGCACCGGATCGATGAAGAGAAAGGCCATGGTCTTCGGGTTGAAGTTGGTTTGAATGCTGTTGCTTCTTGATGATGCCGAGGACGAGGAATCCTGTGACGAGGAGGAGCAGAAGCGAGCCGGCGACCTGCGCGCCCATGGCGAGATTGCGGAGTCCGAAGCGCTTGTGGCCCGAAAACTGGAGAGCCGCGCCCTGCTTGAGCGCAGGGGCGACGTCGGTATTGGTGGCCTGGAGGGCGGGAAGGACGCTGAAACCGATGCCGCAGACGATCGCGAGGAGAAAGGCGAAGAGGGCGGTGTGCCAGTCGATGGAGCGCTCGGGATTAAGGGGCGAGCCAGCGGGCAGGCGCGTGTGTGCGGTAATGGCCGCGAGAGCCCAGGCGAGAGCGAATCCTGCCGCGCCGCCGAGGAGGGAAAGCAAAATACCTTCGGTGACCATTTGCCGGATGAGACGGAAGCGGCTGGCGCCGACGCCGAGGCGGATAGCCAATTCTTTGCGGCGGTTGATGCCGCGCGCGAGGGCCATGGTGGCGAGATTGAGGCAGGCGATGGCGGTGACGATGGCCATGAGCGCGGTGTAGAAGCCGAGGACTTTGGGGCGAACTTCGCGGGGAATCTGCACGCGCGTGCCCGCGCCCATCAGGACAACGCGTTTCGCTTTGTCGGCCTGACGGCGGTGCGAGGGGATCGTCTTTGTCCAGGCGGCGGGTGATTCCGTCGAGGGCAGACTCGGCGGAGTCGATGGTAACGCCGGGAGCAAGGCGCATGAGGAACTGGAAGGACTTGAGGCTGGGGTTGTGAGGTGCGTCATTGCCGAGTTCCGGAGCGACGGTTGCGGGAACGGTGATGGGCACGAATAGCTCAACGGGGCTGGCGGTGAGTGCACCGTCGAATTTCGCGGGTGTGACGCCGACGATGGTCGCGTTCTGTCCGTTGAGGCGGATGGTCCGGCCGATGGTGTCCCGGTCGGAGTTGAAGCGGCTGCGCCAGTAGCGATCGCTGATGACGACGGCTGCAGGGCTGCCGGTTTTGTCCAGGTCGGCGCTGAGCAGACGGCCGCGCTGCGGCTCCATGCCGAGGACGGAGAAGTAATCGGGCGAGACGAGCTGTCCGTAGACGCGGTCGGGCTTGCCGGACTGGCCGGGGAGGGCGACGTTGAACTGCACGTTCTTCTGAACGGCGGCAACGCCGGTGAAGAGGTCCTTCTGGTCGCGGTAAGCGCTCGATGTAGGGGTAGGAGGTGGGAGTTTCACCGGTGACGAGCTGGTTGGGATTCGCGACGCCGGACAGCGTGCGCGTGAGCAGGACCCAGGCTTCTGTGTAGACATTGGTGGTGAGGCCGATGCCAAGTCCCATGGAAGCAATGCCGACCAAGGCGTAGCCCGGCGATTTGGCGAGGGCGCGGGCGGCGTATTTCAGATCGCGACCCATCTCGCTGAGATATTCGAGAGGCAGGCGGAGAGCAAGGTCGGCGATGAGGCGGACGACTCCCGCGATGCCGTGACGTTTGGCGACCTCAGCGATGCAATCTTCACCGGCCTGCATCATCTCGTCGCCAAAGGCGAGTTTGAATTCGTGCGGGAAGGCTTCGGCCAGCCGCCTGTAAATAGGCCACGCGATCTTCATAAGGTCACCCTTTTCCGTCAGCATTGCGCGCTTTGACTTGATAGCCAGGACTAATTCCTGAAGGCGCTCGCACTCCGCATCGAGGACAAGCTTGCCGAGCGAGGTGAGGCGATAGTAGCGCCGGCGCGCGTCGTCGTCGGCAGGCGCCGGCCGCTTGTTGGACTCCTCGATCAGGTCGGCTTCGATAAGGCGTTTGATCGAGCCGTAGAGCGTTGCGGGCCAGAGGCGCACCTTGCCGGTGGTGCGGTTGAGGACGTCCTGCATGATGCCGTAGCCGTGCTGCTCTCCGCCGGCGAGGGCGAGCATGATTTGGAACCACTGCGATTTGAGGGGGAGGAAGGCTCGAACCTTCGCCTGTGTCATGATGTATATCTATATCAAGCAATATATATATTGGGCAAGACGAATCTTCTGCGCCGGAAACAGAGATCACTCCGCACGAAGTGCCCGCATCGGATCAATAGAGGCCGCGCGGCGCGCGGGAACGAAGCCTGCAACAGCAACGGCTGCAGCGAGGACGAAGATGGCAACAGCCAGACTCCAAGGGTCGTATGACTTCACCAGGTAGAGCTGACTCTCCATCATGCGGCCGCCCATTAGAGAAATCGGAATCCCCAGAGTCAGGCCGAAAATCAATTGCCCAAATGTTCTGCGCATCACCATGCCAACCACCTGCGCCCGGTCCGCGCCGAACGCCAGATGGAGCCCTATCTCACGCGTGCGCTGCGTAGTTTGATAGGCGGTGATGCCGTATAGCCCGATAGCTGTGAGGACGAGGGCCAGTAGGCCGAAAAGCACGGTCAAGCGGGCAACCAGCCGTTCCTGGCTGAAGTTGCCGGCAAGCTGAGAATCGAGGGATCGAAGGTTGATGTAAGTAGGATCGACTTCTGCCAGACGAAACCAACCGCTTCGCTGAATTTGCCGTGTTCCGCGGTGTTCATCGGCGACTGCATCGGGATATGCGTTTGTGCTTCGGGATAGACGAAGATCGGTCTTACGAGTTTTCCTGCCATTGCGCGAGCGGCTCGAAAACCATGGCCTTCGCGTCCTCGTGCGGATCGGTATACTTTGCGTTCGCCAGCCACGCCGACGATCTCATAAGCCCCTCTATCCTCCCTATCGTAGATGCCAAAGCGCCGGCCGATCGGATCTTCATGGGGGAAAAACTTCCTGCCGAAGGCCTCATTGACGACAGCAACGAAAGGCGCATGTTCGTTATCTGCTTCTACTCAAACCGCGACCTCGGATCAGCGTTTCGCCTATCGCGTCAAGAAAATTCGAGCTAACCCGATTGAGAAGTGCATCGTTCTTGTCGTTCGGGACCAGGCAGCGGCTTTCCAGAAAGGGTGATGCCGTCCGGTCCATTGATCTCCATCCAGAGGGCTATACATGCCCAACCCCACTCTCTGCATTCCGGGTATAGCTGCCAACTGCAGTCTCCAGTCGTCGATGTAGCAGATCAGCAAGTCTCTCCTCCGGCTAAATAACCCGCGCCCATCGGATCAAAATGAAGTACATATCGATTGGCTGTATCTGCAAACCAAAATCCTGATGTTCCATATTCTGCAAACTCCTCGTCAGCAGCCCTGCCCCCATCAAGAGCACCAAGGCGAAAGCCGCCTGAAGGACAATCATCCATTGTCTGCGACAGGGCAGCGCGGTCTCCAATCGACCGTCTCGGCACCGCGCAAGGCTTCTGCCGGATCGACGTGGGAGGTAACCCACGCCGGCACGATTACCAAACACCATGCCCGTTGCAAGCGACAGCAGAAACGCAAATCCCAGCACAGCCAGAGACGGCGTCGCATGGATGGCGCTATTCACGGCGTCCGGAAAGGCGAGAGCCAGGATGCTTCGTGTTCCGGCAGTAGGCCACGGCTAACCCGGCAAGGCCGCCGAGGCACCCGAGCAGCACGCTTTCGGTGAGCATCTGGCGAATGAGCCTGGATCGCGCAGAACCAAGCGCCATGCGCACCGAGGTCTCTACCCACCGTTTCATGCCGCGCGCCAGCATCAGGTTCGCGACATTTGCACACGCGACGACTAGAACGAGCAGCGAGATGGAAAGCAAGGTAAGCTTTTTGATGGACTGATGGCGATGGCCATGCCGCCTTCGCCCGCTCCACTCGATACTCTTGATGGAGTTGCGGAAAGCCATGGCCCTGATAGTCGTCCTGAGCCGACAACCATTGGCGGAGGCCGGCCGATATTTTTTGTTGCAACGGATCGATCGCAACGCCGGGGCGCAGACGGCCGAGCAGGTATGACCGCACATCTCCGGCGCAGAACAGAATTTGTGCCGTTCAGCAACGGCTCGTCCGCTAGCGGCACCCAGAATGCGGGCGGATTTGCGCTGATGCGATCGCCATAAAAGTCAGGCGCCGCGATGCCCACTACCGTCACGGCTGGCTCTGCAAATAGAACGTGTCGCCGATCACGGAATGATCGCCCCCATAATCTGCTTGCCAGGTCTGGTAGCTCATGACCACAACCGGTTGCGCGGCTGGCTGGTCGTCAGCGTCCGTGAACATGCGGCCGGCAAATGCCCCTACCCCAAAGGTGCTGAAGTAGTTTCCCGAGACAAACTCGCCCGGCCTGGACTGCGCCGGGTTTGCTCCGCGGCGCACGCTCAGCAGTTGGTTTCCTGCCTGCATCGCCGCCAATTCCTCAAATTCAGGAGTCGACGCACGAACCTGCCGGTAATTGTCCCAGGAGAAGATGTCGAAATCTCCGTTGCTGTTTTCAAGTCCATTGTTGAGACAGCAATCCGTGTAGACGTCGCCGATGCGATAGAGCGATTTTGGATCAGCCACCGGCAGAGACTTCAGGAGGATGGAGTGAATGAATGTGAAGATCGCGGTATTCGCGCCGATTCCCAGGGCAATGGTGAGAATTATGGTGATCGCGAACCCGGGAGATTTTCTGAACTGCCGCATTGCGTAGCGTATATCCTGCGCGAGCTGTTCGAGCCAGAGAATCGAGCGTTCATCTCGATGCGATTGCTTTGCCTGTTCGACGTTGCCGTAGGCGCGTCTCGCAGCAAGGCGTGCTTCGCCTGCGCTCATGCCTTTCTGGCGATAATCGTCTTCCAGCAGTGCAAGGTGCGCATTGATCTCCCGGTCCAGTTCCGCCTCCACATGACGGTTGCGGACAAAGCCGATGCCCTTGGTCAGAAAGCGTCGCAGATATCTCACGATGACAAATCCTCCACCAGCAGACGATCCACAAGCCCAGCCAGCCTGCGCCACTGCAAAGTCTCTTTGCTGAGAGCCTGCTCACCGGCTTTAGTGATCGAATAGAATTTTGCTTCCCTGTTGCTTTCCGTGCGGCCCCACGCGCCTTTGATCCATCCATACTGTTCGAGGCGGACGAGGGCGGGATAAAGCGTACCCTGGTTGAGACTCAAGTGATTTTGCGAGACCTGTTGCAGCCGGGTGGCGATCTGGTAAGCGTGATGTGCTCCCAGGGCCGACAGCGTCCGCAGAACGATCAGGTCCAGCGTTCCCTGCAGGAGTTGGAGGGACTCCCTTTCTTCACTAGCATCCAAGTATTCTCCCAGGAAGGCAGAATGACGCGTTTTTACTTGGATGTCAAGTGAAGATGGATTCGAGTTGGCTCGCTGGAGGAATCGCATGCAAGGCGCTTGAACACGAGAACCTCAATTTATGTTTCAGGCAGCGCTCATTCACGGCTGGTTAACCGCCGAAAGATGGATTGTAAAGGGAAGCGCTTGTCACCAATAGCGGTTGGTGACGAGAAGCCGACATTTCGGGACTTATCGTTTTGAAAACGCGCATTGGCGATTGGCGCGAATCGAGACAGAATGGCGATTAGTTCCGGATTGCCGGCAACACACCTGGATTTCGGCCTTCGACTGCAATCTGATCAACAGGCTATATGACGCCGACGATGGACCTTCACCCCTGGCGCGAAACTTGGACCTTACGAAATCCAGTCCCCGCTTGGTGCGGGTGGCATGGGCGTGGTTTATAAGGCCGCGGACACTCGCCTTGGCCGGTTTGTCGCCCTCAAATTTCTGCCCGATAGCGTGGCGCACGACTCCGCGGCGCTGGAGCGCTTTCGCCGCGAAGCTCGGGCCGCGTCGGCCCTGAACCACCCATATCTTTACCTTCATCGCATCGCCGAACACAAGGGCCGGGCTTTTATGGTCATGGAGTTCCTCGATTGTCTAACGCTGAGCCACTTCATCGCCGGTCCTCCGGTTGAAACGACCGCTTCTTCCCATCCGACTACATTGGTCGCCTCGACGCGCGCTCCAGAAAATATGCATCGCGACTCCAAGCAGGCGATGTCTTCGTAACCCGGCGCAGCCGACGCCAGATACTCCACTTCGGCCTGGCGAAATGGCGGCAAGACCGCCGCCTCCAGTACCGATGCTGAAACTCGCACATTCATAGCCTTCACTTGACCAGCCCCGGAGCGATGTTGGGAACGGTCGCTTACATGTCGCCGGAACAGGTAAAGGCCAAAGACCTGGACGCCCGCACAGACCTGTTCTCCTTCGGCGCCGTGCTCTACGAGATGGCAACTGGCAAGCTGCCGTTCGAGGGATCGAGTCCGGGAGAGACTTGCAGTGCGATTCTGCGCGATGAACCTGCACCACCGTCCCTGGTAAATCCGCAGATCGTTCCGGGGCTGAAGCATTCGTCCGAAAGGCGCTGGAGAAAGACCGCGACCTGCGCTATCAACACGCCTCGGAGGTGCGGGCTGACCTCCAGAGGTTGAAGCGCGATACCGACAGCGGTGGTTATCAAAAACCTGCTGCCTATACCCCGTCAACGCCACTATCCGCGCCGAAAGTGGCAGTTGCGAAACCTCGAGAGCTGACCACGCGGACGCTCGCCACTAGGTTGTGGCTATCCATCGGCGGCTTGCAGCGCTGTTAATGGCTGCCCTGATAGCTCGAGGGGTCTACTCCCGGATGGGCGGAAAACAGACTCTCACCGACGCAGACACTGTATTCCTAGCGGACTTCACGAACAACACGGGCGACCCGCTGTTCGACAGTACGCTGAAGATTGCGCTGAATGTGGCCCTCACGGAATCACCCTTCGTAAACCTCCTTTCGAGTGACAGGGTCAGCGCCATATCGAAGCAAATGGGGCTGCCGTCCAATGCGAATCTCACTGCCGATTCAGCCCGCGAGCTTTGCCAACGAGCGGGAAGCAGAATGTAAGTCGCCGGTTCGATTGGCAGCGCGGACAGCAGTACGTCGTAGCCCTGAACGCTGTCAACTGCCAAAGCGGCAAGACTGTAGCCCATGCGGAAATGACTGCGGCCGGCAAGATAACGTTCTCGATACGATCGGGTGAGCTTCCAAGAAACTGCGCGCTGAACTCGGAGAGCCGCCCTCAACGGTCCAGGAGTTCGACGTGCCCTTGTCTGAGGCAACGACCCCCTCTCTCGAGGCACTGAGCACATATGCGAGCGCCCTGAAGGCATACAACGAACAAGGAGTCCAGGCAGCTCTCGCGCTTGATCACCACGCCATTGAACTTGACCCCACTTTTGGAATGGCGTATTACGACGTGGGCGACGACTACTTCAGCCTCAACCAACTAGGGCGCGCCAGCCAGTACTACACCAAGGCGTTCGAGCTGAGGCAACACGCCAACGATCGTTCGAAGCTCCTGATTACCGGGAACTACTATTCCACCGTGACCGGGGAGCATGACAAAGCGGCGCGAACTTTCCACGAGATGATTGAGACATACCCGCGAAGCGCGACAGCGTACTTCAGTCTTGGCGAAGAGTATGCCGCCCTCGGACAATATGAGACCGCTGCTGAAATGACTGCCAAGGCGCAGGAGCTTGGCCCCGGCGAAGTCCCTGCTTACTCCAATCTGACTAGTTATCAATTGGCGCTCCAGCGCTTCGGCCAGGCTCGCGCAACGATTGACCGCGCGAAGGCGCGCGGCATGGACGGCTACATGTTTCGCCTTCCGCTTTATGCGATTGCATTTCTCAGCGTCGATTTCTCAGGCATGGCGGAACAGCAGCAATGGCTCACCTCTCACCCTGATTCGAAGCACTATGCTCTTTCGCTCGCATCCGACACTGAGGCTTATGGAGGCAAATTGACGACAGCACGAGAGCTGACGAAGCGTTCGGCAGAAGCCGCCATCACTGCCGACAGCAAGGAAAATGCGGCGATCTGGTGGGAGAATGCCGCCTTACGCGAAGCGGCTTCTGGGAATACATCGCAAGGTGTGCAAGATGCCGCCGATGGACTCAAATTGGCCCCCGAGAGTCAGGGAGCGGGTGTTGAAGCTGCGCTCGCGTTCGCCATGGCCTCGGAGAATGGCCGAGCCCAATCTTTGGCCGAAGACCTGGACAAGAGGTATCCGCTCGATACCCAGATGCAAGCACTTTGGCTGCCTGCTATTCGTGCACAACTGGCGCTGAATAGAAAGAATCCAGCGGAGGCCGGTCGCGTTCTGCAGACGGTTGAGTCGCCCATGGAGTACGGGATGATCTCGTTCACGAATAACCCTTCGTGTCTATATCCGACCTACATTAAGGCCCAAGCCTATCTGGCTTTAGGACAAGCCACAGACGCCGCCACAGAATTTCAGAAGATTATTGATCACGCCGGAATGGTTTGGAATTGTCCAACGGGAGCGTTAGCTCATCTTGGTCTGGCTCGCGTAAATACGCTGGAATCGAAGAAGGCGAAGGGCGCAGCCGCGGACGCCGCCCGTGTGCGCGCTCTAAGTCAATACAAACAGTTTCTCGATCTCTGGAAAGATGCTGACCCCGGCGTTTCCATATTCAAGGCGGCAAAAGCCGAATACGCAAAGTTACTCTAACCACGAGTTATCAAGACCTCAATTTCTTCGCAGCTGTGTCTGGATCTATTCGTCGACATACTTGTCCAAATTAGCTTTTCGGTAGAGTGTAGGGACCTTGTTGTTTGACTCTGACCCTCCACCTCCACCACTGCCAAAGTGAGCCGCCACCCTTCAATTTGTCATCCCGGAGCGAAGCCGAGGAATCTGCAGTTCTCTCTCCTGCAAAGCAACTCCGAAAGGTGAAGGCTTTAAAGGCTGCGGAGTTGCTTGATGGAGAGGCGCACCGCAATCCCTCGATTTCGCTCGGCATGACAAATTGAACAGTGGCGACCCACCTTGGCAGTGGTGTAGGCGGAGAGACAGAACCAGCACAACAGCAACCACCCGGTTTCGGTTTGCCCGCGTTCTCTATCAACCCACTCAGCAAGTTGCGTCGTTCAGAAGGCCATTCCTACGCTAAGCTCTGATTCGTCGATAATTGCTGACTGGACGATCAATCCTAAAAACGAGAGAATCGCTTTAGCGACTTGCCGGTTTGCCATATGCAGGAATGCCGCCACGTTCTGCCATTTGATCACCGCCGACGAACGAACTGATAATCGATGGCTGTACGCAGCACGGCAATCAACGCTGCCAGGCTGCCAACTTATGAGCCATGGGAGGGGTGTTGCCTTCACAGATCGCATCCATTGTCAGTACTGTTAGCGGGTTGGCCTCGACCGTATCGCTGATTTATGTAGGAATTCAGATTCGTCTCAGTGTCCGCCACACACGGGCTTCGATCCAGTAAGGAATACGATTCGCCGAAAGATAATGCGCGGATGTTATGGCAGTCCGCATCCCTGTTGCGACCGAAGATGAGCACCCGCGATGTCATTAAGGAAAGGGAACGTTCCTGGATCCGCAAAAGGCGTTCACCCAGCACTTCCAGAATCATGGAACGGGCCTCTTTTGAATCACGAATCAGCTGAAAAAACTGCTGCTTATCGAGGCGGGCGATGCGGCACGGTGTTTGCGCTCGTGCTGAGTTAAAGACGGGAGTGCGTAGCAGAAGGGGAACTTCCCCGAGGAAATCGCCTGCTGTGAAATCGTACTCAGGAAACTCCGTCTGTATCCCCTGAATATCGGCGACTATGCGCAGTCGCCCTTCGTAAAGCACGTAGAACCAGGGAGCCTCACCGCTTCGTACGAGCCATTCTCCCGCCTTCAGTCGAACATCGGCGACGTTTTGCGCTATGCGGGCGCATTCGGCTTCGTCAAGACAGGCAAAGATTTTGGCTTGTCGCAACTCTTCTGGAGTAAACATGCCGACCTCATAATCAGCATAAATAATCGTGAAACTTGATGCGGCAGCAAATATCGAGTCAGGCAAAATTTCGTCGCAACGTGCAACGAAGCTTTTGGCGAAAGCGCAATTGGCCACCGCGCGCAGGATGGTCGATCATCGCTTCGTTAATTACATGGAATCCTAGATTCATGAGAGATTGTGCGCAGGCGGAATAGGTCACCCCGCCGATTAGCACGATGGAAGTGTTTTTGTCGACTGCGAACTCCTTCAATCGAACAATCAGACGGGGCACAGACGCCCGCAACAGCGCAAGCTTTTGGGAAGCGGATGCCCGATCCGGCATCGGCTCCTCGCTGGCGTCAATGAGAAAGTATCCTTCGCGCATGAAACGCGCAAGGAGCTCGGACTTGCGCCTACGTATTCCTTCAGCAGAACTCCCAGGCGAGAAGCCATTCTCTGTGAACCCCACCGTGGAGCCGTAGAGGGTCTTCATCATCTCAAGGAATAGAGTGTCACCATCCCTTAAATCTTCGAAGTAGAAGAGGCGGTTGAATCGAAACGCCGGCGGAGCCTCCGCGATGAAGAGTACCCGCACAGTTGCGGGTTTGTATCGAAGAGTCGCTTGAGCGAATGCAGCTTTTGAGGCACCCCTCCCGTCTCCTCTGATTTCCCGGTCAATATCGATCGTTTTCATATCCCTTTCAGATTACGGCGGAACTCAGCGGTAACATTTCAGGTGACTCGGGTTCGTTGTGTCTTTGCCTTGACATCTGCAGCTCGGTGATCGCTCGAGATCAGAAATCGCAATGGAAGATCCGCCGCCTTCTGAATTCCAATCCTTGGTGTCACGACGACGCGCGATACATGGTAGCCGTCGTCTACCACCTGTAATGTCGAGCCCTGCCGGGTGACGTCCACTCCGTTGTGAAGCGCACGGGTGATCCCCAACGCCTGGCACAGTCGACCCGGACCACCGCTGATTCGAGATGCGCTCGACCCTTCGGGTACACCTCTCAGCCTGGCCATAGTCTTCATCCCTTCCAGGGGCTCGATCGCGCGAAAGAGCACGCCACCGGGTTCGCCCGCCGGCAAACAGGAAACATTCAGGCAGTAGTAGATGCCGTACACCAGGTAGACATAGGCGACCCCGGGAGGTCCGAACAAGACCCTATTCCGCTCGGTCTCGCCGATGAAGCTGTGGGAGGCGGGATCATCCAGACCGAGGTAAGCCTCAACCTCAACGATTCGGCCGCTTAGCCATTCGCCCTTGTAATTGTGCTTCAGTACTTTTCCTAATAGCTGACGAGCGACCACCTCCGGAGAGCGGTCATAGAAAGCCCTTCCCATCGGCCTGCGATTGGCACGCACGTTGGCGGTCACCTCAGATCCTGTGCGATCACTCATCAGCTCCTTTCCTTCGATCCAACCGGGGGCGTCTTCGCTCGCTTGTTCCACCCGTGAAATGGTGATCGGTCGTCCGCGTTCCATGCCTCGCGGAGCCCCGGGGCGCTCAGATCCCAGTCAGGCCGTCTCGCTGGTGACGCTGCGCAGGTCGTGCCAGAGATCGGTGATTGAGGGGCGCCCCCAGAACCAGTAGCCGTTGTAGATGCTGTGAATGACAAGGCCCGGCTTGAGGACCAGCGTGTACGGAATCATGGGATTGTTCTCGGGATCGGTGTACTCCTGGATGTCGAGGTCCTTCTGCACCACTCGTTCAGGATCGGACAGAAACGGCCACTGGGCGCCGACGGACGCGCGGAACTCCTGTAGTGTGTGATGGTCGTCGGTGGAGATGGTAGCGATCTGAGTGTAGGCAACGGCGATTTTTGGATAGAACGAGGCCAGTTCCAGATGTTGCTGGTGTTCCTTCGGGCAGTAATGGCCGCGGGCGAGCGTGAGGATCAGCGGGTCATCTCCCTGTAGTTCGCTGAGCTTGCGCAGAGTGCTCGTGTGATCGGGCAGCTGATAGTCGGGGAAAGTGTTCCCCGGAACGATGTCAGAACGCATTTGTGGACTCCTTCGATGAAGATGGTAACTAAGGACAGCTCCCTACCTCGGGGCTATAGCTCTAACTCGATTGGTGATTCTGGTGTCGAGCAACAGATCAAAGCGTTGCCCAAGGCTGGTCGATCAAGTGGCTCTGGCGCGTACCGCAGCCGGCCGTCCAGAATGCCGCACTCGCACGTGTGACACACGCCCGTCCTGCAAGACCATCTGACAGGGATATCGCATGCCTCAGCCAATTCGAGTATGCTCTTGAATCGGGTGTCCCATGGTACAGCTAAACCGCTTCGCGTAAATGACACGATGGGTCCGGTCCCAAGAGGAACCGGAGAATGCGGGGGCTTCAGTTCTGTCTTCGTTACACCTGGCTCTATGCTGTCCGCCGGGTCCGAATACCTCTTGATGTATCTGCATCTTGCGGCACGCCCAACGAGATGAGATCACGGTTCATATCCCTCAGAAAGGCGGATGGTCCACACACGTAAAAGTCGGCTCCAATGGGAATAGCCAGTTTCTCCAGACTCGCGAGGTCTCCAGTGTCCTTGAATGTCGAAGTCGTTGCCAGGCCGGTCAGCCGGATCTGGTTTGCTGTACGCGATTGCCGAATGACTTCCGGGAATCGCGGCCAGTAGTTTCCGGGCTTCCTGGGCGAAGACGTGCTCCGTCGCATTGCGCGCAGCATGGATCCACCACACTTCCCGAGGAGATTCTGCGCTCCTGGACGCAAGTGCGTGAAGCATCGAAAGAACCGGGGTGATGCCAATTCCGGCGCTCAATAGAACAACCGGTCGCCCACCAGCCCGCAAAATGAATTCGCCGCGCGGCGCACTGATCTCCAACTTGTCGCCGACCTGCGTTGCGTCGACAAGATGTTGGCTACCTGGACCTGCCCCGCGCTTCACGCTGATACGATAGGCGCCCGCATCAGAAGCCCCTGAAATGGAATAGCTGCGCACTAGAGGCGGTGAGTTCTTATCGGGCAGACAGCGCAGAACCAGATATTGACCGGGAAGCGCGGGCGGGAGTGGCGCCCCTTCAATGTCTGCCAAAACAACTGACGCGACCTCGTAGGTCTCCCGACGCACTTCAACTACTTTCACCCACCGGAAACCGTTCCATGCAGGCAGAGACGAACTAGATGATGTGAGCCCTGGATTGCCATTGTGGATTCCATTCTTGTCTGCTTGGAGAAAGCCATCGAATGAGCCCTTCCATCCCGCGCTCAGGGCGGGGATACGGGCGGCGATCGCTATGCGGTTGAGATCATGGTTCGCCGTATAGAGCAGAGAATCAATTTCAGCGACCGAGATCTTGTCGGGACCATCGGCGATCTTCTGAATTTCGTCTCCAGCACCAACTTCGCCCTCCGTGATGACACGGCAATAGAACCCTGGCCTGCGATGCGAAACAAGCAGAGCCGCCATCTGAGGATTGTCCATTCGAATCCCTAGACGATAGCAGGTGACACGTGGTTGAGTTACTTCAAAGACCGCAGTGCCGATCCTGTATCGGTCCCCAATGCAAACCTCATCGTCGGCGAGACTTTCAACGGTGAAATTCTCTCCAAACTGTCCGTACTCGAAGTCATTTCGGCCGAGTTCGCGCTCCCAATACCGGTAGGCTTCGAGTTGATAAACCATAACGGCACGATGTTCACCGCCGTGGCCTTTGAGATCGCCCTGGCCGTCGCCGTCCAGATTGAGCCGTCGGGCAAAGACGCGCCCGGAGACAGGGCGTTTCCAGATCGCGGTGCGGACGACTTTGCCTTGCCACGCAATCTCACGTGGCAGGCCGACGTTAACCGACAGAAGTTTTGGCATTGGCTGATCCGCTTTGTCAGCCGGCTGTGGCGACCAGGCGGAAATCTTCCTGGTCTGATGTGATCGGGTTATGCCAGCCTCCGGCGGGCGAAACTCTCTGCTCGACCTCACTCGGACCCCAGGCGCCTTTCTCGTACTCGAAGATGGGAGTGGCGGCTTTCAGCACCGGATCGACGATTCGCCAAGCCTCTTCCACATAATCCTGGCGGGCAAACAGAGTGGCATCCCCCGCCATGGCGTCGCCCAACACGCGCTCGTACGCATCCATTTCGTCTGGACGGGGATGGCGACTCGCTACCATCTCGACGTCCTCGCCTTTCAAGGCCTCGCCCGCACCCATAACAGTCGTGCCTATGGCTATGGTCATCTCGGGACTGATCCGGAATCGCAGATGGTTCTGAGAAAGAGCGTTCTCCTCGATAACCGTCGGAGGCTTTCGCAGCCGGGCGAACACCTCGGTGCAGGTCACCGGTAAATTCTTTCCAGCGCGGATGTAGAATGGCACGTTTTTCCAACGCCAGGAATCAATCTCGAGCCGCAGTGCGGCGAAGGTTTCCGTCTTGGAATCGGAGCGAACTCCCCCCTCCTGGCGGTAACCGCGAAACTGCCCGCGGACGAGATTATCCACCTTCAGCGGCGGAATCGCCTTTAGTACCTTCGCCTTCTCATCACGAATGGTTTCACTGTCAATGCGGACCGGAGGCTCCATGGTGAGATTGCACAGGATTTGGAAGAGATGGTTTTGGATTACGTCGCGAATGGTGCCGGTTTGATCGTAGAAAGAGCCGCGTCCTTCCACACCGAAATCTTCTGCCATGGTGATCTGTACGCTTTCGACGTAGTTGCGATTCCAAAACGGCTCCATGAACGCATTGACGAACCGGAAAATTACCACGTTGTTCACAGGACGCTTGCCCAGATAATGGTCAATGCGAAAAATGCCGGATTCGGGGAAGGCGGCATGAAGAATCCGGTTGAGCTCCCGCGCCGAGGCAAGGTCGGTTCCGAAGGGCTTCTCGACAATGACACGAGCGCCCTCGGCTGAACCCGATTTCGCCAATTGCTCCACCACTGTTCCGAACAGAAGGGGAGGGATGGCCAGGTAATGCGCCGGCCGTTTCGCTCCGTTGAGTTCTTTGCGAATCGCCTGAAACGTGGCCGGGTCTGCGTAGTCGCCGTCTACATAACGCAACAAGCCGGTTAACGTGTTGAGAGCTGCAGTGTCGACTCCGCCGTGTTTCTCGAGGCTGTCATGTGCCCGCGCGCGAAGCTGCTCCAGGTTCCAACCGGCTTTGGCTACACCAATCACCGGCACGTTGAGGTGGCCACGTTTGATCATCGCCTGGAGCGCGGGAAAAATCTTTTTGTAGGCCAGATCGCCGGTGGCGCCAAAAAACACCAGGGCGTCGGAATGTGAATCGCTCATTGCAAATCTCCTTTTCTAGGGCGGCCTGTTTGCCGCCCGCTTTCTCCCTTTGTTAATGATGACGCCATCATGTTAGAGACCTGAGAAAGGAACAATTGTACGACGGTATCGACGGCAAAATCATTGGTGTCCACCCTGAGATTGAAGTCTTGTCGCCGGCGGTTGATTCCTGAGCAGATTTCCGGTGGCGAATTCAAGGTTGACTGCCTGTAGAAATAACTCTGATCGTGCGGACACACTGGACAGTCGAGCTCGGGCCAGTTGATTCTCCGCGGTGACAACATCGACCAGATTCTTGACTCCATATTTGTAGGCATCGAGCGATGCCGAGTAAGACTCATTGGTGGATGCGAGAAGCGCCACAGCAGCGTCGTGCTTTCGCAACGCTGTCCGGAATGCTATGTAAGCGGTCCAGACCTCGCGCGTGGTCTCATCAGTGATCGTCGTCAGTTCGTCCTCTGCCTCGCGGCGTTTCGATTCGGCGATCAACAGTTCGTTCTTGCGCACACCTCCGTCAAAGATGCGCCAATGGACGCCGAGTTCGGCGGACCAGGTAGGCTCGCTCGCGGGGCCGAGCTGGCCGTAATCGGCCGTGGGCCATATGGAGGTCTGCGCCGCCGATCCCGAGAGAACGATCTGCGGTTTGTACTCTGCCTTGGCTGCACGAATGCGCGCCTCGGCGGAGCGCATGCGCAGAGTTTGCGCCATGAGTTCGGGACGATTCTCCATGGCGCGATCGATCAGCCGCTCGATGGACATGGTGAGACTCTCCGGCAACGGCGCACTCCTCTGGCTGTCAATCATTATGTTGGGAGACGGATCAGCCCCTACCGCTTCAGTCAGCGTCACGCGCGCAATCTTTTCGTCCCCATCTGCGGATTCCTCGTCGAACACCGCCTGTGACGTTTCCGCCCGAGCCTGGAGAACATCGGGAAGAGTTGCAAGTCCGTTGTTCAGTCTGTTTTCAGCCGCATCCTGCGTGGTTTGTGCAGTGCGCAACGTGTCCTGAGCGGCCTGCAATCTTTCCTGTGCGGTTACCAGCTGGTAATACGCACTGGCGACGCGAAATGCCAGCGCTTGATTTACCTGAATGACGTCTGCACCGGCGGCGAGCTTCTCCTCTTTCGCGGAGTCCACGGTCCCGCCGCGCTTACCAAAGTCAAAGATCAGATATTGGAGCGCAACTTCAGGCCGGACAATAGGCACCTCAACCATGACGTAGCCGCGAGGAGCCAGGGGTTTCGGGAATGGATTGATCAATCTCTCGTCACCGAAAACAGCTAGACCCTCCAGCTCGGGATAATAAGCGGCTTGTGCCAAACCGAGTTCGCGTGCCTTCTGTTTTGCGCGCTCCCAAATCGTGCGCGTGCTGGGATTGTGATGCTCGGCAACGTCGATCAGCTCGGCCAGGGTGTAGGGGTGGGCTGGATCGAGAATGGCTGTGCCCTCGCGAGGGGTTTCGCGAGCGGCGCAGTCGGCGACCGCTGCTGGAGAAGACACTTTGCCGGCACATTGCCCCAGGACTCGGGGCGCCGAGAGGGCGAGAAGCAGCGACAGAGATAGAACGTTCAGGAGTGGTTTCGCTGCCATGCGCATCTTGTCCGCTTGTGCCGAACTGGAAAATGATTCTTTGGCCTTCAGGATTCTATTAAGGCAGAAGGAGGGAACCAAGTCTATTGGACGAACGTATCGGTCGATGCGAAAGTAGCGGTGATACCAAGGTATGGATCGATACCTTAGTCCAATAGATTCGGCCATTGGCTCTGTGGCTTAATCAAATTATATGAGGTCTGCCTGATATGAATCCCGAATCGAAGGAGCGCGATCGGCGCCGAGTGACGTCACTTGGCCTCCTTGCCGGTTTATCTCTGGCGGCGCCGCTGGTGTCGGTTGGTTGCTCCCACGCGCCCGAATACAGCATCTTCGGCTCTTTCTTCCCGGCGTGGATCTTCTGCTCTGTCGGTGGTCTTGTTCTGGCGACGGGCGCACGCGCCCTGATCGCTCGCAACGCTATTGCCGAACACCTGGCTTCACCTGTACTTTTCTACCTCGGCATGGCGACCTTCCTCGCATGCGTGTTGTGGCTCCTGTTCTACAGCTAGGTGAACGCGATGTCGACCCAAAGCATTAGCCAACCCGAGCAAGACAGTCGCCTGGCAAAACTTGACTGGTACGGCCGCGTCTTGACCGTGGCCATGGTTCTGCTGGCGGTGGCCGGCTTGATCGCTGTTTACGCGGTCACAACCTGGCGTCCCGAGACCGACGACGCCGAAATCTTTGCCAACTACATCGGAATCGCCCCCGTTGTTGAGGGTCCCATACTAAAGCTGAACGTCGCCGACAATCAGCACGTCAAACAGGGCGATCTATTATTCGAAATCGATGATCGACCTTATAAGTACGCCCTTGACCACGCAGTGTCGGACCAGGCCGCCCTCGAAGGCGAGGTGGTCGACGAGCAGCGGCGCATTGGGGCTGAAGTGCACGCCGTCACCGCCTCCGGGGCGGCAACCCGCAGCGCCGGCGCCAACGTCGACCGGGCGCAAGCCTCGATCCGCGAGGCTGAGGCAGATGTCGCCCGCTCTGAGGCTTCGTTGGATCGAGCCAAGGCTGAGTCGGCATACGCCGAAAATAACCTGCACCGCGTCGAGCCTTTGCTCGTCAAGCAGTACGTTACCGTCGACCAGGTAGACCAGGCACGCACGACAGAGCAGGCCACCGCGCAGTCTGTGCATGAAGCCGAATCGCAATTGGCTCTTAATCGAGCCCACCTGAACACCATGCTGGCGGCCTTGGCGGAAGCCAAGGCGTCGGCCGAGCAGAGTACGGCACAGCTCCATCAATCGCAGTCGAGCGTACTTACCCTCGATCCCCTTGTGGCGCAGCGGCAGGGACGCGCCGCCGCAGTCGCCAACGCCCAATACAACTACAACCACTGCCGCGTCTACGCTCCATTCGACGCACGTGTGACCAGCCTTGTCATTTCCGAAGGTGCTTATGCTCACATAGGACAGCAGATTTTCACGCTTATCGATACTCGCGTCTGGTGGGTGATTGCAAATTTCCGCGAGACGCAGCTGAAGCATGTCCAACCGGGTATGACTGCTGATGTGTACATCATGTCTGACTCGGGATTGCGATTTACGGGCGTCGTCGAGAGCACCGGGTACGGTGTTATACCCGATCCTTCGCTCACGGGCCGATTTACATCCGGCCTGCCCGACGTACAACGCACTTTGAGTTGGGTGCACCTGGCCAGCCGCTACCCCGTCCGCATCCGGATTCAGTCACCGCCCCCTGATGGCATTCGTCTAGGGGAATCTGCAGTAGTAGTTATCCGCGGATTCAAACGGAAGCCCTGACATGGCCACCCGAGCCGCTCAGTTCCCCCGCCAGCCAGCCCGCAGAACTGTCTCTTGGCCTTGGTTTCGCGAATTCATACGCTGGGAAGTCGCTCCGTATCCGGGACGCGTGAACACGGTCATCCGCATGACGATCGCGGCTACGCTGGTCATGATCATCGTCGTAACCTTCCGCATTCCTAACGCGGCCCTTGCTGGTGTATTTTCTATTCTCCTGGCTCGCGAAAATCTCGCCGCTACCTGGCGCGGGGCGCAATTCATCGTCCTCGGATTCGTCGCCGCGAGCCTCTACACCCTGCTCGGTATGATGCTGTTCCGCGGTTACCCCATTACTCATTTCTTCTGGGTAATCGGAAGCCTGTATCTGATCTTTTTCGTTCTGCGCACGACGACTAACTATGCAGCCGCATTGGCTTTCGCCATTCCGCTGGGCGTTGCTCTGCCGATATGGGACCGCTACGTGCCCAGCCAGGTCCAGGTGGCGGGTACGCTCTGGCCCATCGTGGTGATTGGCGTGGGTACTGGCGCCACTGTGGCGACCGAAGCGCTCTACCGCATCTTCGATCGCTCCGATCCGCTCATCGCATTCGTCGACGATCTGCTGCTCGCGGTGCAGCAGGTAGCGGAGAGCTTTGCCGCTCACCATGCCCCAGCGAAGCCGGTCCTGGACAGAGTTCATCAATACGCCATGATTGGCACCGGCCGGCTCAGAATGACGTTGCAGCGCCAAGGTCTGAACGCGACCCGGCGGGCGCAGCGCAGCGCCTTGATTTCGTTCGCCGGGCGGCTCATTGGTCTTGCCGCGAATCTTGAGCGCACTTCGCCCCAGCCCGGCGACGACGACGCGATCCGACTGCGCGCACTTTCTGAAAGGCTCGGAGCCATCCGAACCGAGCTGCGCGAGTCAGCGAGCATTTCCGCATCTGCTGCTGTGCTCGAGGGGCAGCCGTCCTCCAGCTTCCCCATGCTTCAAGAGATGGAACGAATCGTCGCACTCATCCCCGAAGTCTTTCAACGTGATGAGATCGTAGATGGTTCCCAGAAGTCGCCAGGGCAGGACTGGTGGCGCGCTCTGTTGATTCCTGATGCATTCCAGAACCCGGAATATAAACGTTTCGCCTTTGCCGGATGCCTGGCTGCCAGCGTTTGTTACATACTCTACAACGCGCTCGACTGGCCCGGCATCTTCCCGTCCGTCATTACTTGCATCGTTACTGCGCAAAGCACCATCGGCACTTCGCTCCAGACGCAGGTTTTGCGCCTTGCCGGATTTGTTGCCGGAGGGCTGGTCTTGGGGATTGCGGCGCAAGTTCTGATCCTACCCGCTATCGACAGCATCTTCGGGTTTGCTCTATTCTTCGCGGCGGGGACCGCGATCGCCGCGTGGTTCGCCACCTCCAGCCCGCGCCTTTCCTATTTTGGCGTGCAGATGGCGCTCCCATTTTACTTCGTCAACCTGCAGGATTACCGCATCCAGACCGACCTCACGATCGCGCGCGATAGGGTAATGGGCGTGTTTTTGGGCATTCTCGCCATGGGCTTTATCTTCGACCGCTTCGGGACGAAGAGCGATGTGGAGCAGCTGCAGAAACTGCTGGTGCGGAACGTACGGATGCTGGCACAGCTCGGAGGGGTGGTACGCGACAGAGCCATTGCCGTTTCACAGATCAGCCGTCTCCGCAGTCAGATCAACGACAGCTTCGCCAGTCTGGAATCGCAGACGGATGCCGCTCGGTTTGAGTTTGAGTTTCGCCATCGGCGCGAGGCAGAGGTTGTGGAGTGTGAGCGGATTCAGAGGGCTCAGCCAGCGTTGCGCTCGATCTTCCTGCTGGAACTCAGTCTTCTCTCACATCGGGGGCAGGACCAAAATCAGGCGCTGGACCATTTTCTAAACGAATATAGCGATGAGCTCATGCACACTGCCGCATGGATCGCACACGAAGAGGACGCACCTGCGCGCATCACCGATGATTCCATCCGGCCATTACAGCAAAGCTTCGAGGACCACAGTACCCCGAACTCGCAGGCTGTCACTGATATCTGTCAGAAGATGGTGGCCTCTCTCCTCATGCTGCGGAACGAGTGCTAACTGGTATAGTGCGTCATTCAAGCTAGTTGGGTCGGAGCACTCGCGGAGCCAACAACAAAGCCCACCCCCTGGACGGGTGCCCCAGGTTCGCCAAAGCGTACCTGGGCCGAAAACGATGGGGCGCAGGCCCTTCGATCGTTCCTACTCTGCGGGCAAACGGCAGTTGGCCGAGCGAGAGCCCTCTGGTAGATGGAGTGAAAGCATTGGAAAAACACCGTTTTCGGCCCAGGTTCCCGGATTTCCTGCACGGGGCGCCACCAAGGGCTGCGTGTGCGGCTTTCATTAAGGAAAGCCGCATGAAGTACGCCAACGCCAGCAAGCACAACAGGAAATCCGGGGGTACGCTGAGGCGAACCTGGGGCACCCGTCCGAACCATAGACATTCGGGCCAGCTCAGCCGTATCACTCGGCAAGCTGGCCCGTGCAAGCCAAGATTCTTTCAGTCAGCAGCCTGCTGTGCAGCGTGCTGCACTTCTCGCAGCAGACCGGTCTCCACGTCGAAAATGAAGCCTCGCACAGGAATGTCTTTTGCGATCCAGGGATGCGATCGGACTTTCTTGATCTGATCCTGGGTATTTTCCTCGGGGTCCTTAAAGGAGAAGAAGCGCATCGGAGCCGGCGAAGCATCTCCGGTTGAAGCGCTCAGCTTCGCGTTCAGCTCCTCATCTGTGAATGTCGTGAACCCGCAGCCGGTGTGGTTGAGAAGCAGTATCTCTGTGGTTCCGAGTACACGGGTGGAAACAACAAGCTCCCCGAGAACATCTTCTGTGACCGCGGGTCCGCCGGTTCGGATAACGTCGAGATCGGCCTGCGGCAGACCCAGGATTCCAGAAAGGTCTGAGAGCCGTGGATCCATGCAGGTTACAACTGCAATTTTGGGGGCGGGACGCTTTCCCAGCGCCGGATAGTAGTTTTTTGCATAGTCGCGGTTTGCTGCTACCGCCGTATCGATAAGGCTCATCGTGATTCTCCTTCATGGTGGTAAACGCAGGTTCGTTGCGGTATCGAGTCTTTGCCACACCCGATGCATATAGGCCATGACATCACGAGCGCGAAAAGAAACCTATTGGACCAAGGTATCGTTCGATACCTTAGTATTGTCTCCTCTTCCTGTGAGGTCGTTATGTCGAAGACATGGAACCAGACGCGCGTTGCATCAGCACTTCGCATCGAGTACCCGATTATTCAGGGACCGCTCGGCGGCTTCTCGTCACAGCGGCTTACGGCGGCGGTATCAAACTTCGGCGGGCTTGGTTCCTTTGGTGCTCTTAGCCTTGAGCCGAATGCGATCGAAGATGTGATTGCTGAAATTCGTTCGCTTACCGGGAAACCGTTTGCCATGAACCTGTGGGTCTCGATGGAAGACCCCAGGGCCGCGGCGTCCGATGCCTCAGCCTTTCAACGCGCTCTTTCCCACCTGAGACCACATATCGAAGCGGTTGGGGGAACGCAACCTCACTTCGCGCCATACAGATCCATTCACTTCGAAGATCAGGCACGCGTTCTTCTCGATGCCAAGGTGCCCGTGTTTTCGTTCATCTACGGTATTCCCCCGAAGGAGATTCTGGACGAGGCCCGGAAGCAAAACATCGTCACCGTAGGCACAGCCACCACTCCCGATGAAGCGATTGCACTCGAACAAGCCGGGGTGAATCTGGTGGTTGCCTCGGGTTTTGAAGCCGGTGGTCACCGAGGCTCGTTTCTTCGCTCCTCGGAAGACTCGCTGACCGGAACAATCGCACTCGTCCCGCAGACAGTAGACGCCGTAAAGATCCCCGTAATCGCGGCAGGCGGTATAGCCGACGCCCGCGGTATCGCGGCAGCGTTTTCTCTCGGCGCCGAAGGAGTGCAGATGGGCACGGTCTTTCTTGCTTGCGAGGAGTCTGGCGCGCACCCGCTTCACCGGGAAGCTATCCTCAGCGGTAAAGCCGGGCATACCTCGCTAACGCGTGGATTTACGGGCAGGCTCGCTCGCGGCATTCACAATGAACTCCTGCAAACCTTGAATCAACCTGGTACAGAGATCCTGCCTTACCCGCTCCAGCGAGCGCTCATGCGCAGCCTTGCATTACCCGCGCAAAAGGCCGGCAAAGCCGAACTTCTTGCGCTGTGGGCAGGGCAGAGCGCGAATCTCGCGCGGTGCCCAAGCGTGGACGACCTGTTGACATCACTTGTGAACGGCGCGGCAGAAAGAATTAATCGCTGAGGCGTGATCCGGAGCTGAAGGTTTGATTGCGGGCTTGTTGCCGGCTACCAGCGGCCCGCGTGCGCACCGCCGTCCACGTGCAGCACCTCTCCGGTGACGTAACGAGCTTCCGTCAGGTAAACGACTGCATCGGCAATGTCCTTCGCTTCTGAGACCACACCCATGGGTGACAGAGTCTTCATCGAGTCCATTGAGTCGCCCTTGTGCAGAGGAGTATCAACAGATCCAGGAGCTACCGAATTAAAGCGGATGTTGCTTTTCGCATATTCGTTCGCGAGGCTCAGAATAATCGCATCCAATCCTCCCTTGGTGATCGTTGGAATGGAGGCTGGAACACCCGCGATAGGGTTGGCGGTTAGCGCTGCCGTGATGCACGTCACGCTGCCGCCGGTGCCCTGCGCAAGCATCTGCTTCACCGCAAGCTGAGCGATGAAGATGAACCCCTCGAGGTTTGTGGAGACAAAGGCGCGAAACTCGTCGATGGTGTAATCCGTGAATGGTTTGCTCGAGAAGATGCCGGCACTGCTGACAACGTGGTCGATCGAGCCGAACTTTTCAATTGCAGTTTGCGCGATCTTCTCCGCTGTTGTTGCAAGCCGGATGTCTCCTTCGACCAGCGCAAGGTTCGGTGATGGACTGAAGCTTGCGCTCGAAAAGCTGCGCGCGTTTCCAACAACGTTATAACCGCGATCCAGAAACGCTCGGACAACAGCTGCTCCGATGCCTTGTGACGCTCCCGTTACGATGGCTGTCTTTGTGCTTGCCATGCTAATCTCCAGTTGTTATTCGACAGACTCGGTAGCGCCGCGGGACCGCGCAACGCCTTCAGTTTCGAACTCGATGTTCAGATTAAGCCATAGACCGGGAGGCTGTTCTATTGTACGAAAGTATCGATCGATACTTTCGTACAATAGGGTCCGATTTGAGTGCTGTGGCCAAACGTCTCGCAGAAGCTTTGGCTTCAAATCTCAACAGTGATGGCGCTTTTCGAGGATTGGCAATCTGTTTGAACCATAGATGTGCGCAGGGCGCTCTTTGCACGCGACATTCTTGACTTGACCGCCGAAACAGTGATGCCAAGAGATTGCGAGATCTCCCGCACGGAGCGTTCTTTTGCCTGCCGGAGTTGGATTACCTCGCGATAGACCGGTGGCAGCTGGTGGATGGCTTTCCGCAACAACTTGTGTCTCTCTGCTCGGACGTACTGGCGCTCAGGGTCGTCGATAGGGGACCGCGGCTCCCAGGTCGCGAAGTTTCCCACAGGACCGTCGCCACCGTCGATCGGAATCTCGTAGCAATTGCGCTTCTTGCGCAAGATCATAAGCGCCGAGTTGATCGCAATCCGTGTAAGCCAGGTGGAGAAACTGGACCTCCCCTCGAAGTCCTTCATGTGAGTGAACGCGTTCAGGAAGGCGTCCTGGAGTGCATCCTCAGCATCCTGCCGATTCCTGGTGACTCGATAAGTGGCTTGAAAGACCTTGTTCGCATGGCGTTTACTGAGTTCGACAAACGCGTTCGTGTCTCCAGATTTGGCTCTGGACGCCAACATCTCATCGCTCATCTCCGTCGGGCTCTTTGCCGCTGGCATCGCTAGACTCATAATGACCTCTCGTGTGGTCTCTTCGGATGTTCTGTGGCCACTCAGTGGGAAGCTCCTGGGCTAGGTCATTCATTCGCTGACTCCAACAACATCCTGAGCTGTTGGTTCTTGATGAGAAGTTCGCGTATGCATTGCAGCAATCTCCGCGATTCTTCTTGCAGGCCTTCCCCAGGTGACAAACAAGGGCCTTCGTGCAGAGGGCTCGCAAAGGGGGAACTCGTCAAGTACTGCTCTGTGGAGATGGCGCCGCGAGGGGCCTGCTTGAAGGGTTCTTGACGCGGTTGTGATGTCATAAAGATCCTCCAATTCAAGTTGCCCGTTAATGTCCGAAGCCGGGAGAGTACTAGTTGAAGTAGTTATGATACGCGTCCCGAATGAGTCGAGATGCGTCCTATTACGCCAGAAGCATAAAGGCAAATCTATTAGACGATGGTATCGGCGATACCTTGGTATCACGGCCATGAGCCATCCATGTTTCGCAGCCTCATCCCAGCGCTGTCCGCCCGCTACGGTCCCTCCCTGTGCGGCAGTCTATGGAAATAAGGTCGCAAGTCCTTTCAGCGCTAGACGGTGACGGAACCGAACGTGGTGCGAGGAGGGCGAGCTCGGAACGAAGCCGGGCGGCCATTCTTACCAAGTCCGCGAAAGACTCAGCTTTCATCTTTCGCATCACCTGGCCTCGGTGTGCCTTTACCGTGATCTCGCTGATGTCTAGTTCCGCAGCGGCCTCTTTATTCAAAAGTCCGGACACCACCAAAGCCATGACCTGCCGTTCACGGTAGCTAAGTGACGCATAGCGATCGCGGAGCGACCGCATTCCTGCCTCGCGGTTAAGGGCAATGGAGCTACGTTTGAATCCTTCCCGGATGGCCCTGGAGAGAACCTCATCACTGAATGGGTTCATCAGGAATTCAATTGCCCCCGCCTTCATCGCTTGAACCGATGTGGGCACATCGCCGTGGCCGGTGACAAATATAACCGGCGTGTCGGGGCGTTCGGCGACGACCCTTCTTTGTAGATCAAGCCCATTGAGGTCCCGGAGAGAGACGTCCAGCACCAGGCAGTTTGCAACCAGTGGCCGGGGCCGGGCAAGGAATTCTCGGGCGAATGCGAATGTCTCGGACTGCCAGCCTTCGCAGCGAATCAACGATTCCAGGGATTCACGTACAGAGGTGTCGTTGTGGACAACGAACACGATCGGCTGTGCGGGAAGCGGTTCAAATATGTACTCAGATAGGTCCACGACGATTGCCCTCCACCCTGCGTAGGTCGTACTTGGAATATGGAGTCGGCAATCAGGAGATGTAGAGTCACCTAGCGACGAAACTGATCTCCTGAGGCCAGATTTTGCTTGAGCGAACGTTCTTTGTCATTTCGACATCGTTTCCTATATGCTCGTCTCGACTTCATCTTTATGTCTCCGTAGTCAGATGGACTTTGTGCCGCTGCTATCGTGACCTAAAGCTGAACGGACGGTTTGGAGTAATTGCTCGTCACTAAAAGGCTTGCCTAAGAATGCAACAGCACCGGCGTGCATTGCTTGCCGACGCGAAGCTTTGTTTTCGTAAGCGGTGATGAAAATGATGGGAATGTTGTAACCCACGGCAGCCAACTCGCTTTGGAGCTCGAGTCCATTCATGCCCGGCATCTGAACGTCAACGATGAGACACGAGGTATCGTGCAGTTGGCCAGACTTCAAGAAATTTTCGGCAGATTCAAAGGCCGCCGCTCGAAAGCCGAAAGACTCGATGAGAAATGTAGTAGTCCTACGGATCGACTCATCGTCGTCAACCACCGAAATCAGACCCTTTGTCATTTGAACTCCCATTGCCCCCAAGCTATTCCCGGGCAAGAAAGGAATCAATTGGATGTTGGGATATCTGGTGCCTCAAAAAGAAGTATGCGAATAAGCTTTCGCTTATAGGGTTTTTGGCGAGGGGCCCTTGAGCTTCTCGATCATTCTTATGAGATCGACAAGAGATTCCGCGTGCATCTTCTCAATTGCCCGGCTGCGCTGGACCTTCACCGTGCTCTCCGCAGTTCCAAGTTGGTCCGCGATTTGTTTGTTGAGCATGCCCGAGGCGACCATAGAGATCACCTCCTGCTCGCGCGAAGTCAATGAGTCGAAGCGCCGTTGGAGGATCATTACCTCTTTATCCTGTTCACGTCTGGCGCGATCCCGGTCCAGCGCGATGCGAACTGCATCCAGCAGATCCTGATCGCGGAATGGCTTGGTGAGAAATTCGACGGCTCCAGCTTTCATAGCGCGGACACTCATTGGAATGTCGCCATGGCCGGTAAGAAAGATGATCGGAATACGAGCGTTTCTCGCTGCCAGCTCGCGTTGAAAATCGAGTCCGCTCAATCCAGGAAGTCTTACGTCAAGCACAAGACAACTGGGCGCATCTGCCGCCTTTTTATGCAAGAAGGCATCCGCCGAATCAAAACTTTCCACTTGAAGACCCACGGTGCTTAAGAGAAACTTCAGCGAAGAACGTACCGATGGATCGTCATCGACGACAAAGACAATTGGAGCCGTCATGAAGGACTCCCGCCGGTCGCCGGTAGCGTGAAGGAAAATACAGCGCCGTGGGGAGAGTTGGGCGCGGCCCAGAGTCGACCGCCATGACTTTCAACAAGTGAGCGGCTGATCGACAAACCCATCCCCATGCCGTTCGCTTTGGTTGTAAAGAAGGGATGGAAGACGCGATCCGACTCTAAACCAAAGCCAGTGCCGCAGTCGCTTACCGCAACGAGTACGTGCCCGGATTCGTCGATGCGGGATTGCACCCCGAGTAAACGAGGCCGATCTGCCACCGCGGCCATGGCTTCGATGCCGTTCATGATCAAGTTCAGCAGGACCTGCTGCAACTGAACGCGATCAGCGAGCACAGACGGGAGATCTGCTTTCAATTGGTGGTCAGGCAAGACTTGATGCTCATAAAGCTCACGGCCAGCCAGGGCCAGCACCTCCTGAATCACTTCGTTTATATCCAATTCGCTCTTTTCAGCAGGTTCCTTCTTTATGAATGCGCGGATCCGGGCTAAAACGGTGCTCGCCCGAGTACCATCGGCAATGATTCCTTCAAGAGCCCGACGCAGAACCTCAGGGTCAAGATTATTATTGGCGAGCAGTCTCAGGCACGCGCTGGCGTTATTGATTACCGCGGTCAGGGGCTGATTGACTTCATGGGCTATCGACGCCGCTAGTTCGCCCATGGTTGTGAGCCTCGAAACCCGCGCAAGCTCCGCTTGCGTCATCTGCAAGTTACGCTCGCTCGCGCGAAGCTGATCCTCGGCCTGTTTCCTTTCACTGATATCGCGGATGAAGCCGGTAAATACTTTATGTCCATCACTCGTCAGTTCCCCAAACGAAACTTCCACCGGGAACTCGTGGCCATCCTTGCGTTGAGCGATAACTTCGACGCCTTGCCAGTTGAGATGCCGCTCTCCAGTAGCCAAATATCGTCTGAACCCATTCTCATGCAGTTTCCGCATCATTTCCGGCATGAGCATTGTCATGGGTTTACCGACAATCTCGACCGGGTCATAGCCAAAGACGCGCCTCGTCGCGGGATTCGCAAGCAGGATAGCGCCCCTTTCATCCATGCTGACCACTACGTCGTGGGCTGCTTGAACAATCACGCGATGGTTTTCTTCGCTACTTCTCAGGTCTTCCTCGGTGTGCTTGCGATCGGCAATTTCCTTTCGCAGCTCTTCGTTGGCCGCGGCAAGTTCTGTCGTTCGTTGCGCGACCCGTCGATCGAGTTCGCTCGAGACCCGCTTCTGTTCGCTCCGGAGCCGTGCCTCCTGCAACCCGATGGATGCCTGATTCGCTGCAACGCTCAGAATAAGTCCCTCGGTTTGCTGCGGAAAATCCTCTCGCTCTGACCCTGCTACGATTACGCCAATTTCACCCTGCAGCCCTAGTCCCAAGGGAACGATCGAAATATCCCGGTCTCCTAGAGGGTTGCGCATCAGCGGAGGCCATTCCTGAGGGTCGGCCCCCAACCAGTCCTTAAGCACCGCGCCGATCTCATGCGGCTGGGCTTTGTATTTTTGCGATTGAGCGACCATCTCGATTGGCGTCTGACCGCCCGTTTCCTTCAAGCGCACATAGACGAGATCCAGCTGGAGCATACGCAACAGCGCGTCGAGCAAGGTACGAACAATCTGGGATGGCTCACCGCCCCTCCACATGGCTGGAAGAGCGAGGACGCTAATTAGATCATTGAGGCAGCGCTGAAGGCGATGGGTTTCCTCTTTAGGATCTCTGGGGTGCGCATCCATATCTCAGGCCGTTGCAGGCAAACTACGCCGGCCGGCTCGCCGTTGGCGAGATTCTCGACGCGTTTCGCCCAGCTGTGAGCCGGCAAGGGAAATGGGTGCAGAGACGCTCTTCATGGTTGCCCTCCAATCTCGCAGGTCGACCCTGCAAAATAGCGGCAATCAGGGACAAGCTGAGTCAGCCAACGACGATACTTATCTATCCTGAGGGCAGAGTTTGCTTCGGGCGGATGCAACCCGATACTAAGGTATTGGCTGTACCATCGTCCAGTTGCTTCATGGCTCCCGCCCTGGCCAATCCAGACTGTGCATCGAATTTGGAGCGAAAATTCGATAATTGCCAACCCTCAGTCCAGGCTCCCAAGTAAGTGCGAATTACGCTCTGCCCGTGCTGGCGGCCACAGACATCGCAAGCTAGTTGGAGTGGTTGAAGTCTTTGGGCATCACCGAGACGGCAGCTGTGAAGCGGCACTGTACGTCGTAACGCGACAGCCAGCGCATGACTTTGGTTGGCCGATACCAAAGTATTGTCGATACCTTAGTCCAATTGTTTGTCTCTGGCCCTTTTGTTGTGATTGCCTCATTGCGGCCCGATTGATCGGGAACCCCGGATTTGCTGTGGAGGTTGGTGGCGTTGGCGTACCTCATGCGGCTTTCCTTACTGAAAGGCGCACACGCGAATCTGTCTGGTGCCACGTGCAGGAAATCCGGGTCAAATGCGCAACGCGGAAAAAGGAGAATGAACATGAAAATACTGATGGTGTTGACATCCCACGATCAATTGGGCAACACGGGACGCAAGACAGGTTTTTGGCTTGAAGAGTTTGCTGCGCCTTACTTTGTTTTCCGGGACGCCGGTGTTCAGCTGACCCTCGCCTCACCTAAAGGGGGCCAACCCCCGGTCGATCCCAAGAGCGATCTGCCCGAAAATCAAACTTCGGCCATGTCACGATTCAAGCAGGATGAAATAGCAAAGGCGGCTCTTGCCCACACGGTCAAGCTCGAGGATGTGAAAGCAGGGGACTTCGACACGGTGTTTTATGTTGGTGGACACGGTCCAATGTGGGACTTGGCAGAGAGCCGAGTTTCGATCGCCTTGTTAGAGTCCTTCTATAACTCGGGAAAACCGATTGCCTTGGTGTGCCACGCCCCAGGTGTGCTCCGTCATGTCACATATAAGGGTGAGCCGTTGGTAAAAGGTAAGCATGTCACTGGCTTCACGAACGGAGAGGAAGAAGCGGTCCAACTGACACATGTTGTGCCGTTTCTAGTAGAGGACGAACTGCTACGGCTGGGAGCAATCTTTGAGAAGGTTGTTGACTGGCAGCCGTTTTCAGTCGTTGATGGCCGTCTCATCACAGGCCAGAATCCCGCGTCCTCAACCACAGCAGCCGAGAATCTAATCAACCTGCTTGCGCGGAAAGCGGCTTAGTTGTCTGCAACCTACTGGCAAGCGAATCATTGTCATGCACTGTGCCGGCCAAGGTGACCCGATCACCTTGGCTGCATTGATTCAACATACGCATTTCAATTGCCTTTAAGGAAAAATTCCGGGAGCCCGGAATCACGGAAGAACCGAAATTTCTCTAGCCAAGGACGCGACATACGACATGCGACGGAGACCCTGGAATCAGCTACTCCTGCTTGGTTGCAGCCTTTTCGGCGGAGCAGTGGCCTTCGCACAGTACGCACCAGCCACGCCTGCGCCGTATAACCCGATTGCTCTGGCCGAAGTAACAGGAACGCCAAGGGCGGCCGTGCAAGCCGGGCAGAATAACTATCAAACCCTTTCGCAGAATCCGTACCTCGGAGGAGTTCCCGCTGGAAAACTCAGCGCAACGCCAGTGGCGCTTTCCCTCGAAGACGCCGTCGCCCGTGGACTGAAGCAAAATCTCGGCGGAGTGTTGGCCACGGATGTCGTCACCGACGCGCGGGGACAGCGCTGGCAAGCGCTGAGCGAGCTGCTTCCCAATGTAGTCACCGATACCGGTTTCGGAGTCCATCAAATCAATGTGAAGGCGGCCTTCGGTCTGACCATTCATGGAGAGCCTCCGATCATTGGCCCATTTGGCTATTTCGACTCGCGCGCTTATCTCACGCAGTCCGCTTTTGATTGGGCATCCATCGAGCGGGCGCGATCTTCAAAGGCGCAGGTCAATTCGGCAGAGTTCAGCTCCAAAGATGCTCGCGAGATTGTGGTGCTTGTGATTGTCTCCAACTATTTGCTGGTCATCGCCGACCAATCTGAAGTTGAGTCAGCCATATCGCAACGGGACACCGCCAAGGCACTTTTTCAACAGACCTCCGACCAGAAGACCGCAGGCCTGGCCTCGGCCGTCGACGTTCTACGGTCACAGGTGCAACTACAATCACGCGAACAGAAACTGATTGTCGCGCAAAATAATTTAGCCAAGCAAAAATTGGCTTTAGCGCGAGCCATTGGTCTCCCTCCGGGCCAAAAGTTCGAGATCACCACCCGCGTCCCTTACCGGGAGCTGACGCCGTCGAGCCTTGATGAGGCGATCCAAAGCGCCTACAAGGCTCGCCCTGATTTTCAAAGCCAGATGAATCAGGTCCGGTCCGCTGAGCTCGCGAGAAAAGCTGCTACTGCCGAGCGGTATCCATCCTTGGGCGTGGAGACCGATTATGGTCTCTCGGGAGTTAACCCGGGCTCGTCCCACGGCACCATTGATGCGGCTGCCACGCTCCGCATCCCTGTTTTTCAGGGTGGAAGAGTACACGGGGACGTTCTCCGGGCCGACGCTTCGCTAACCAGGGAAAGACAGCGACTGGAAGACTTGCGAGCCAAGATCGATGAGGAGGTTCGCGACGCTTATCTGGATCTGGAAGCGGCTGCGCAAGAAGTCTCTGTCGAGAAAAGCGCGGTAACGCTCGCCACTCAGACCTTGGAACAATCTCGCGATCGATTCATTTCGGGAGTTACAGACAACATTGAAGTCGTTCAAGCACAAGATGTGCTGGCAATCGCTAATGACAGCTACATTGCCAGTCTTTACAGCCACAACCTGGCAAAAATATCTCTGGCAAGAGCGATCGGCGTCGCGGAATCGGGCTTTGCTGAATACGTGGAGGGAAAATAAGTATGGCTGAGCAAAATCAACCAACCAATCCACCGCAAGGGTCAAACGTATCAGCTGCGAACGCCGGCGCAGCTGACCCGCCAATTTCGGCTTATCCGGCCAGGCGCTCTTACAAGCGTTGGATATTTCTTGTCGCGTTCGTTGTTCTGGCCGTTGCCGGTGCCTTCCTCTGGCACTATCTTTCCGGCTTCGAATCCACCGACGATGCGCAGGTAGACGTCCATCTTTACCCTGTCAGCGCTCGCATTTCCGGATATATCCAGAAGGTCAACGTTGAGGACAACCAATGGGTCGAAGCAGGTTTCACACTTGTGGAAATCGATCCAAAAGACTATGAAGTCGCATTAGCAAAAGCGCAGGCGACGCTCGATACCTCAGAGGCCACCGCGAAGAGTTCGAATATCGATGTGCCCGTATCTTCCGTCGATACCTCAAGCCAATTGAAATTCACGTCCTCGGATATCAAGAATGCGGAAGCAGCGATCCAGGCAGCAGAAAAGCAGGAAGCGGCCGCGCACGCCCGCGTTTTGGAAGCGCAAGCGCAAAATGTAAAGACTCAAGATGACGTAACCCGCTATCGCCTGCTGCTCGCCAAGGAGGAGGTACCGAAGCAGGTCTACGACCATGCTTATGCCGCGGCAGCGACCGATGTCGCCGCCGTGGCTGCGGCAGAAGCAGACGAGGCCGCAGCGCAACAAGCCGTTGTCGAAGCACACAGCCGCCTCACTGAGGCTGAGGCCCACTACGAAGATGCCCAAGCGGGGCCGCAACGCGTCGCCTCAACGCGCGCCAAAGCCCTTTCGGCCACGGCGGATGTACATCAGAAAAGAGCTGCTGTCGAACAAGCGCAGTTGAATCTCGGATACACCAAAATATTCGCACCTGTGGCCGGGGAGGTCACGAAAAAGGTAGTCGTCGGATTGAACGTCGAGCCCGGGGAGCAAATGCTCACCGTGGTTCCCCTGGATCAGGTGTGGATCACGGCAAATTTCAAAGAGACCCAACTCAAAAACATGCGCGTGGGCCAGAAAGCAAAGATTAAACTCGACTCAAACGGCCGCACGTACCGCGGTCATGTCGATAGCATTGCCGGAGCAACGGGGCCCATCTTCAGTTTGCTGCCGCCTGAAAACGCAACCGGCAACTACGTGAAAATCGTTCAGCGGGTGCCGGTAAAGATTGTTGTAGAGCCGGGCGAAAATCAGGACCTCCAGCTTCGCCCGGGTATGAATGTCGAAGCGAAAGTCTACTTGCGATGAGCGCTACAGCGCTGGCTCTTCCGTCGGAGCAGGCCGTCTGGCGCCCCAAGGTAAATCCTTGGGCGATTGCCGCCACCGTGTCGATGGCGGCGTTTATCGAAGTCCTGGACACCAGCGTTGCCAACGTTGCCTTGCCCTACATCGCCGGAGGCCTGGGAGCCAGCTACGACGACAGCACTTGGGTACTTACCTCGTACCTCGCTGCGAACGCTATCGTCTTACCCATCAGCGGATGGCTCGCGGAGTTGATCGGCCGCAAGCGGTACTTCATGATGTCGCTTGCCATTTTCACGGTGAGTTCACTGCTTTGCGGGTTAGCGCCCAACCTGCCGCTATTGCTGTTGTTTCGAGCTGTGCAAGGCGTCGGTGGCGGCGGGCTGCAGCCGATGGCACAAGCCATTCTCAACGATACGTTTCCTCCGGAGCAGCGCGGCTCGGCGTTTGCTGTCTACGGCATTACTGCGGTACTCGCCCCCACAGTGGGGCCGATGCTGGGAGGCTGGATTACTGACAACTATTCCTGGCGCTGGATATTTTTCATCACCCTACCCGTGGTCCTGCTCGCTCTTTATCTGACTTACACCCTGGTCGAAGATCCGCCGTTCCTCCGTCGCTTAAAGAGCGGGGGTATCCGGGTGGACTACATCGGAATATCTATGCTGACGCTGGGAGTAGGTTCGCTGCAGGTCGTTCTCGACAAGGGGCAGGAGGACGATTGGTTCGGCTCGCATTTCATCACCACGCTGGCGACAACCGCAACCGTTTGCCTGATCTCGCTGGTTATCTGGGAATGGTTCCGCAAAGAGCCGATCATAGATGTCCGCATGTTCAAGAGCTTCAACTTCGCGGCAGCGAACTTGATGATGTTCATGATGGGCTTCATGCTCTTCAGCACACTGGTCCTAATTCCTGAATTTCTGCAGACACTGATGGGTTACACCGCGGAGCTTGCAGGTCTCGTTCTGTCCGGCGGCGGAGTTATCTTGCTCGTGATGATGCCCATCGTCGGGCGGCTTACATCGAAGATTCAAGCGAGATGGCTGATCGCGACGGGATGGCTGTGCATGGCCATTGGACTGTTCTATTGCGCGCACCAGATTGATTTATTCGTCAGCTTTCGCTTTGCGATGTGGCTGCGCGTCGCCCAGGTTGTAGGAATCGGATTTCTATTTGTCCCCATCACGGCAGCGGGTTACATCGGAGTTCCTCCAGAGAAGGGCAATAGCGTCTCCGGCATGATCAATTTCATGCGCAATATCGGCGGCAGTATCGGGACTTCCGTCGTGACCACGATGATTGCCCGGCGGGCTCAATATCACCAGCAAATCCTCATCGCCCACATCACTCCCGATACCCCTGCATATCGTTCCGCACTCCATGCACTGAGCTCAAAGATCGCGCACTCTGGGCTTCGGGCCGCGGACGCCCACGACCAGGCAGTTGCAAGGTTCTACGAATTGGTGCATCGGCAAGGCGGCGCACTGTCCTATATGGACATCTTTTGGGTCTTGGGCGCGCTCTGCTCCATCATGTTTGTTCTGGCGTTTTTCTTGAAGAAAAATGATCCAGGAGCGGGTGGCGATGTCGCGGTGGGCTGAGGATGAATGCAATGGTTAACGCCATAACAATTGAGCGCGAGTTCGGCTGCGGAGCATCCGAAATTGCCAGTTTGGTCGCCGGCCGCCTCGGATGGAGTCTGTGGGACGAACGGTTGACACAGGAAATCGCGCGACTGACCGAGAGTACGCCAGAGGCGGTCGAGCGAAGAGAATGGCGAACCGATCCTGTCGTGTACAGGGTATTCCAGGACTTTCTTCGGGGCGGCTTTGAGGGAGGCTTGCCGCCCACCAACCGGCTGCATTTGCTCGATGCGCGCCGCATCGCGGCTGTTTCAGAAACAGCTGTCAAGGCAGCATTTTCCAGCGGTCCGTCGGTGATTGTCGGCCGAGGTTCGCAGTTTTTCCTGCGCAATCGCAAGGATGTCTTCCATGCGTTTCTCTATGCATCTCGCGATTATAAGATCAGCAGGCTGATCTCCAGGGGCGAAACTCAGGACAAGGCAATCGAACTAATCGACACAACCGACAAAGCGCGAGCCGCGTTCGTCCGGCAGTATCTCAGGCTGAAATGGCAGGAACCCTACCTATACCACGCAATGTTTAATACCGAGATGGGCGAGTCTTGTACGGCCACCATGCTTGTTGAGTGTGTCCAACAGTTCGACCGTGATGCTGAGCGGTCTCAATGGCCAGAGCAACGGAGTCAGAAGTAAGAGTCATACTTGTCCAAATTAGCTTTTTGGTTGGTAATTAATGGAGAGCGTAAGTGGGCTCAGGGTAGGTGTGGGCACTCTTGTTGGCTGACTCTGTCCATCCACCTCCACCACTGCCAAGGTGCCGCCGCCCTCAAATTTGTCATCCCGACCGAAGCGAAGCGCAGGGACCTGCAGTTTCACTTTCCGGCGCAGCAAAAGTCTCGTGGGCGAATCGCCTCCGGGTACGCTCGGTCGAAAAACACTTCCAGAAGGGGTCGTGGGGGGAAAAGAACTGCAGATCCCTCGGCCTCCTCCGGATTTCCTGTCAGGCTTAGTGGTTTCGGTGGACCTCATGCGGCTTTCTTTTAAAAGAAAGCCGCATACGTGGTCGTTTACGAGAGCACCGTAGTAGGAAATCCGGAGTTCGCTCGGGATGACAAAGGAGAGGGCAGCGCTCACCTTAGCAGCCGTTACCGAGGGATGGACAGAGCGATCGCTTCCGCGTTTTTCATCCCCTTGGGTGGGCCCAAGGCTCATGACTTCTCCGGTCGGGATGACAAATTTGAGGGTGGCGGCCCACCTTGGCAGTGGTGGAGGTGGATGGACTGAGCTAAGGTCAATAGGATATATGTCCGCGATCCACACCTGATTCATCAAGACGCCTAAATATTAATTTGGCCAGAGAACAAATTCATGCTTTCGCCGGATCAGTAGCGACAAAACGCGCCAGCGTGGGCTAGAACGAAATTGTGATCACGGTATCCACATGAAATGGAGCAGATCGGTAAACGCACGACGACTTCCATTACCAATCCATTCTCGATGAGTGAGTTGGCGATTTGTCACGAATCGAGAACCCCCCGGGCGACATGGGAGTTTTCACGACCGATCCGGTTGAACATTGTGGCACGTGTGACCGGTTTGTTGGGACACGCTCCTAGCGAATGACCCAGTCAACGAAGCGGTGGCAGGCCTGCGTGTGGGCAATTGCCAGGCGAGTGGGGGGCATTGTGCAGACTACGAAGAGCAAGCCCCAGACGTATGCCCGGTGAATGCGGCGACGGGTCAGCAGGTCGTAAAAGGGACCGGCGAGCAGGAAGGCAATGATGGCGACCCCAACCCCGGCCGGTCCAAGTCGGATCACGGGAGAACGTGCGATGGCGGCGGGCAGTATACCTGCGATCAAGGCAAGGAGCATGAGGCGTTTGTGAGTTTCAGGCATCGCTCGCAGCAGGATCGCGGCCGTTGCAAGGATGGCAAAGACAGGAACATCGAAGATATTGATGATTGCGTTGGTCTCGAGGTCGGGCCAGATCTGCTTATGCCCAAGCCTTGCGCCCTGGATGACCCCCATGGTGCCGAGAATCGATATGACTGGAATGAACACGATGGAAGCCCAGCCCAGGGTCATGTGAAGAGCTCTGTGGCCTGTGCCGGCCAGTGCGGTTTGCAGGACGTAGAAGAGGATATATGCAGTCATCACGGCGCCATGGATGAGGAGAAGGGTGGCAAGCTTCGGACTTGGCGGGAGTGGGAGCAGCCGTTCCAAAGGCTTCTGGAAATAGGTTGGGAAGAAGCCCAGGAAGACCGTGACGCCAGCCAGGATCGCCATGGTCAGGAAGAAGCGATGGTCCCGGCGCTCGAGGATTTGCTCGCCTTTGCGGAGTAAGCCTTGCTCGTGGTTTGAGGTCAGTTCAGCTGATGCTTCGGGGGCGTCCTGCGCGGGGGAAGCCGGCGTCATGGTTTGCTCCTTCTCTGTCCGTGTTGGTCCTGAATCTGTGAACAGATGCAGATGACCAACCGGGAAATTTGAAGCTACATTAGAGCGAAAGACCCGATGGGTCCTCAGATCGCGCTCAGGAATTTCTCAGGGTTTTCTCAAGGAGACGGCACGTTGATTCAGCGGGAGATATACGAGTTCGGCCCGTATTCGCTGGATTCAGCGCAGATGCTTCTGCGTCGGGCCGGGAACGTGGTGCAGCTGCAACCGCGGGCGCTCGAGACGCTGCTGGTGCTGGTAAGGCGGCGTGGCGAAGTGGTTTCGAAGCAGGAATTGATGGGTTCGGTCTGGCCGGACAGCTTTGTAGAAGAAGGCAATCTGACCCAGAACATCTTCTTGCTGCGAAGAGAGTTGGGAAAAACACCGGAGGGCGAGGAATACATTCAGACGCTGCCCAAGCGTGGGTACCGAATGAATATGCCGGTATCGCATTCAAAGTATTCAACCGTGGAGCAGGGCAGCGCAGATTCGGGGTCGGAAATTGCTGCAATCGACTCGTCTCCGGCTTCGGCCGTCGATGCGAAAGCAGTGCCCGCGATGCATTCAGCGCGATGGCACGGAAGGCAAAGTTGGCTGCTTGCAGCCTGGCCTTTGTTGCCGATACTGGCGCTGCTCGCGTTCGGGATAGCGGCCATTGTTTTTTGGCGCATTGCGTCGGAGCGACCGAAGGTCTCAGGGTATGTGCGGATTACGTATGACGGAGCGATAAAGCGCGGGAATGCCGATCATGTCGGCGGCCCGGATGCGGCACTGTTTGCGGATGCTAGTCGAGTCTACTTCATGGAAGGCTCGTCGGACGCGCCCTGGATCGCCGAAGTATCGGCGAGCGGCGGAGAAACGGGGAGGGTAACAACCCCTTTTCCGCTGCCGGAGCTGATGGATTTTTCTCCCCTGCGTTCGGAACTTCTGGTGGGTAGAACGGTGGATGAAGCAGGGCCCTTGCAGTTGTGGGCGGTTCCGGTCCCGGCAGGCTCGGCTCGCCGCCTCGGAGATATCTCCGCCTGGGATGCTTCTTGGTCGCCGGATGGACGAGAAATCCTCTATGCCCGAGGCCCGCGCAGCACCTCTATTACTTGCGCTATGGGCCAGAATCTGCCGTCATGCGGATCAGAATAAGCGACCGCCAGGTGGAAGAGGTGGCGAGCTTGAAGGGAATCCGTCAGGCCGGGCGGCTGGCGGGGCTGGAGTTTGGTATGACTTCAGATGGTGCTCCGATGGTGTTGAAGGACGTAGGAACGCAAGAGATTTATTCGCTCGATTGGCACGAGCCATAATTACGGTCTCAGGGCCGCCGGCCTTATGAACGACCAGGAGAACGATAGGTGTATCCAGTGAACTGCCCCGTGGCAGTTCACCAGGAAAGCCCACGTCCTCAGTGCACGTCTGCGTCGAAGAGAACCTGGATTACTTCGACGCCATTTTCTTCTACGGGCTCGGAGAGGAAGCATTATCCGATAAGCAGAAGCTCGACCTGTTGTCTTTTGTCCGCGACGACGGCAAAGGCTTCGTCGCCGCGCACTCTGCTATCGACGCCTTTTATAGCTGGCCCGAGTATGGCCGGATGGTGGGCGCCTACTTTGAAAATCACCCATGGGGCATCATGAACGTGCCCATCATCGTCGAAGAACCGGCCTTCCCGGGCATGCGTCAGTTCCCGCACGAATTGGTGCTGCGCGATGAGATCTATGTTCCCACCAAAGCACCCTACTCCAGGGAGAACGTCGATGTGCTTGCCCGCCTGGACGCGACAAAGGTCGAAGCGCCCTGGGACATCCCGACGACGCATGGGACAATCCGCTGATTCAGCAGATGTATTTCGAAGCTATCAAGTGGGCAATAGGCCTTACGGACTACTCGCCGCATCCGCATCCTCTCCCAAACGCTGTCTCGGGCCACTAACGATCCGGAATTCCTCGGCCGCTTGCTCACGGTTAACTCTCAGGTCTCACTAATGGTCCTTGCGAATGTGGGCTTCGTCTATCGGCCCATTTCCGTCACTTAAATGAAGCTCCTGTGCAATGCGTAGCGCCGACGCGTAAGAGTCTCCATGCGGCTGGGTGGGGTAGGATTGGTGCTCTCGGTTCCAGGCGTCGCTCAGGGCAAACCAATCGATTGGTTTTGCAACGCTGCCGGTTTTGAGCGTGCTTCGAAGCTCCGCAAAGTAAAGCGTCCACCGTTTTAGGTACAGGTCCGAGGTCAATCCTGCCCAGTCCTTGTTGCCGTAATCATGCAGGCCTGCCTCGCTCGCCGTGCGATTGCCCCAACTGGTGAGGATTGACCGCGCATCGTACTCCAGGCGCGCCCGCTCGCCGGGGCTTGATGCCCATGCCGGTACACGATCGAGCCACGGACCAACCATAAAGGACGCGTTAGTCGAGAGCAGTTCGTTCTGCAACTCCATCCAACGCAACCACTGGTCGCTGAGCATACTAAACTGGCGCTCGTTCCGGCTCCGGTAGGCAGCGTCTATCTCGGGCAGCAGGAGCCGGCTCCGGTTCGCCATCACCTGGCGCGCTACATCGACCAGATCGTACCGATACGTCTCGGTCGCGCGTACCCGCGGGGCCGCACGCAGCAACTCTACCAGCGCTCCTTCGAATGCCCCGGGTCTATAGCGGATGCTGTCAGGAGCCCACGTCGACGCCCGGATCGCGGTCAAGCTCGGCTGCGCATTAAAGAGTGATTCCTGCGCCGCGTCTCTTTCTCCATGGTCGGTCACGCCATCGGCACGGTTGCCGTAGGCGGTGCTCAGCAGGATCTGCCAGGCACGTTGCCCATGGGGATCGTCTGCTCCATAGCGGCGAGCGGCGTATTGCGCCGTCCAGGCGACGAGGTCGACCGGCTCGGAATGCCACGCCATCTCTGTGAACAGGTCGAAAGCGTAGGGACTATTGTCCATGCCCTCGGGGAACACTGCAATCCCTGCCGGCTTGCTCGCCGTCGCACCCAGCTTGGGCAGGCGGACTGCATAGTCATACAGGTTGGCCCCCATCGTGTTCCGGCCGCCGAAGTTCCATAGGCCCCCGAAAAGGTAGGCTGCACCCTGAAATCGCTGATTGCGATGGTTGTCGGGGTTGCGGCCCTGCTCGATGTCCACGATGAGCAGCCGCCTCCGGTTGACGTGCTCCAGCAGTTCCGCTGCGGGGTTGGCTTGCCAGCCGAGCAGCATCCAGTACGCATTCGGGTGCGCAGCCTCGAGCGCAGCCTGAACCCTCCGCGCGGCCTCCCCCACGGGAACCGTTCCAGCACCCCCGCCCTCCTGGAACATCTCCATGTCATAAACAGTGGTGTCGCCGAAAAGCTCGCGTTGCTTTTTATAAAAAGTGGCGGCCACCCCGGCGAATAGCGGATCCCGCGGATCCAGCCATCCCGGCCGCGCAAATCCATTCCAGTCGCCCTGCGCAATCACGTTTGCTCCGGGATGTTTCTGTCGAAAGCTTGCCGGTACGATGCCGTAGTAGCCAGGCAGCACCGGCGTGATACCAAGCGCGCGCAACCTGCTGATAATCTGCCGGGCGGACTGAGCACGCTTCTCCAGAAGCTCACGTGAAATTGGCTCGTCAAAACAGCACAGGTTGCCCATGAGCTGCCAGTTCTGATGTGCCGGCTGGGTGATCCACTCGCGCGCCTCTTTGTCTGAGTAGCCGAACTCGCGAAAGGTCTCATAGAGAACAGCGTCTGTTCCCCGTTCGATCAATAGCGCGTTGATACCGCTCAACGCCAGTAGATCGATCTCTCGTTGCCAGCGAGGCCAGCCCCAGTACGGCGTAGTGTATCCATCGACATTCTGATTTAAGGCATAACGAAAGCGGTATGGAGATTCTATCCGAATCACACTCCCGGGGGCTGGTAAAGGGCCCTGGCAGCGGAGATTATTTCCATTGGTTGATATCTGTAAGTGGGCAACATATTTGAGATACCAGTTCACACCGTAAAGCAGAGCGCTGTCATTGTTGCCTTCTACGGTGATATGACCGCGCTCCCCGGATATACGGAAAAAATCGCCGCCATCGCTTGAGGATCTGATACGCAACGATAACTGAGAGTAAAGATCCGGCAGCATTCTTTTAAGGACTGCCTCCGCAGCCTGGCTATTGGGTTCCGCACGCAGGTTCGCAACTCCGCCCAACAGGAACACTGCGAGCAGAACGCGAATCCCAACTAGCCCGGGCGACACAGATTGGCATGGTCCCCGGCGTGGCGTGGTGCATGCTGGCATGTCTGCGAAACTATCCTTAGAGTGGGATTTACCGCGGCGGATGGTCTGAAGGTGTTAGATAGATGGGATTGCCAATCAGCAGCCGGTGATTCTCCGGCATGCACACATCCAGCCGCACCCACCGGTGCTGATGGTCCCCACTGAGTTCGAGCGTAGTTCGCTGATCGTCTTCTTGAATCGCGGCATTACCGACAGCCAATTTCGATCCGTCCGCGATTAGCTCCAGGTGCGATCCCTGGGCATGCATGATGTGTACCGCGAGCCGGATGTTGACGCCGCTGGGAACCGCGAGCGTATCCCCCATCGCGGCAGTCTGCTTCCCGGTGCTCGCAGAATATTCGAGCACCCGGTCCCTTGTCCCCTCGGTATCAATGAAAACGTGCCCGGCGCGCAAGCCGGCAAGCAGTGACGCGGCGGAGAGATCCGCAGCCTGCACCACCGTCGTGGGGTAGCCAATGGAGCCCGGACCGGGAACGGGAATGGTTGCATTGTGATTATCGCTGCCGCCGATGCCGGTCAGGTGGTAGCCCTGGTTGAGCAATCCCTCCCAGAACGGCACTCCGCTTTTTTGGCCATCGGCATCCCGTCCGTTCACCACCTCGACCGCCTCGACCAGGTGATAGTCCACAGGCGTAGCCGGCGTCCAGCCGCATCCCATGCAGTTTTCGCCGCTGCGGATGTCGGGATGGTTCATAGAGATGATGGCATCCAGTCCCGCGACCTGGCGCAACATGCTGTTCACGTCGGGCACCTCGGGGGTGCCGATCCTGAAGTCGACAAATTGCGTGGTGCCAAATACATTGGCGTGTCCGTTATAGGTCGTAATCTCTCGGCCGGGCAGCAGGAGAATGTTGTCGAAGTAGGGCTGCAGTTCCCGTTCGGCGTCAAACTGCGACAAGGTGTTGTGGTCGGTAACGGCAATAAAGTCCAGGCCGCGCGCCACCGCTGCTTCGACGGTTAGAAACAGTGGGCACGGGACCTTTTGTCCCGTGAGGCTCTTGCACGACCCATCGCTGTGTGCCGTATGCATGTGCAGGTCACCTCGATACCAGCCGGGTCCAGGCCGCAGGTGCACGCTAAGCAGTGGGTCCTTTCGCTCGTCCTGGGTGGAGCGGTCGAAGTAAACCTCCGCGGCAAACTGCGAGGTCACATCGGGTCGGATGTTGGGCACCGCCAGCAACAGGGTCCAGTTACCCGGCTCAATCGGGCCAGGCAAGTAAGAGGGCGTTGCGTCACTCAAAGAGAGGGTAAAGCCTTCCTTGTCCCCTCCACTCCAGCCACGAAAGCCGCTAGGCCCCATTAAGCCCATATCGAGAGCGGTCCTGTGTTCCTGGCCGCTGTAGGTAAACCTCATGCTGATCCGTTTGGTGCCTGCCGGCACTTGGAACGGTAAAGACAACATCCGGTGAAAATCAGAAAAGCGAACGGTGCGGCGGAGGACCAGGTTTGGTCGGGCAGGCGCCTGCTGAGCATACGCAACCCACGGACCGCCGGCCAGTAGGAAAAGGAACAGCGTAGCGAGAACTCGCAACGCTCCGGGTTGAGATCTGCGGATCAAATGTTAAGGTACCGCTAACGGGCAATCCCATCATGCTCAACGGTCGCCAGACGCACAAGGTGTTTTAACCGGTTACGCCTGTGCAATGAACAGCCGGTCCAAAGAGCAACACCCCTGATCTGTAATCAGGACAGAATCCGGCGGGTATGGCGCCTCGACACCGTCTTTACACCTGCCGTCAACGTTCCAGTGCACAGTGCAAACACTTGCGGTCGCGGGCCAGCAACCTCATGATGGGGGCGGTTGCGCGGGATTCCCCCTGTTCGCTGGTTGGGAAAAACAGTTCGCTCTCCCAACGTGCCGCGAGCGCAAGAAACGCCCCGGTTGAGCGAGGTGCCGTCTGTCTGACCCTAAACCCAGAACCATGAATCAGAACTGAGCAAGCTAAGGAGAGCACAGTGCCCCCTCATCGCTTCAAGTCTTCTCTGCATCGTGCATGGATTGTCGCGGCATTTCTGTTAGCCGGTGGCCCCATCTTCGCCCAACAGGATGCCGGTGGAATCGTGGTCACAGTTAAGGACGCCTCCGGGGCAGTTGTGGCAAACGCCTCCGCCACCGCCGTGAACAACGGCACCCAAGCCCATACGGAGGGCAAGACGAACGAGATCGGCGCCTGGAACGCGACCCCTCTGCCCCCGGGTGATTACCGTGTAACCGTCAGCCAGACAGGGTTTGAGACTGCGGTGGCCGACCACGTGATTGTCCAGATCCAGCAGAACACCCGCTTGCCTATTACCCTGAGGGTAGGCAGCACGAATCAAAGCATGTTCGTGCAGGCGCAAGCCCCGCTGCTGCAGACGGAGGACGTCTCGGTGGGTCAGACCATTTCCGGGGTTATTAAGGACGACCTGCCGGTCAGCGACCGCGACTTTAACCGCTTGGCCGTCCTGACTGTAGGGGTCAACTACTCTACTCCGTCCGGGCCCCGCGACACCGCCAGCGGGGCCTTTTCCGCCAACGGCATCTCGCAATACCAGAACAACTACATCCTTGACGGCACAGACAACAATAGCTACGACCAGAACATAAACGAAGGCCGCACCTTCGCCATCGAGCCTTCGCTGGACGCAATCTCCGAGTTCAGCGTATTGACCAATGCGTATTCCGCCGAGTTTGGACGGGACGGCGGCGCCGTCGTTATTGTGAATACAAAATCCGGCACAAACAACTTGCACGGTTCGGCCTATGAGTACTTCCAGACCAGCGATTTCAACACCAACGACTTTTTCAACAACGCCCTGGGAATCAGTAAGACGGATTATCACAAGAACATCTTTGGAGCCTCCGTTGGCGGACCCATCGTTCTGCCCAAGCTGTACAACGGACACGATAAGACGTTTTTCTTCGGCGACTTTGAGCGCCAGCCCTACCGTTCGCCTGGCACCGCCAATCGAGGGTTGATCCCAACCGCAGCTGAAGCGTCTGGCAACTTTCTCGGCGGCCCAACCATATACGACCCCACCACCGGTCAGCCCTTCCCCGACAATGCCATACCATCCAGCCGGATCAGTCCTGTGGCCCAGAAAATCGCGGCTGCCATCCCGGCGCCTAATCTCAGTGGATCAGGAAGCAACAACTATTTTCATAACGCGCCCGTAGACGACGATGACAACCGGGTCGCCGCGCGCGTGGATCACCGGCTATCCTCCAAGGATCAGATCTTTGGCCGTTATCAATACCAGTATCAAAGCTTGCCCCAGGTGAGCCTCTTTTCTGGAACGATTCTCAACGGCGACGTAAGCAATACCGCCAATGCGCAGGGGGTGGTCATCGGTTGGACCCGCGTCTTTTCCCCCAGAATGGTGAGCGATGCCCGCTTCGGCTGGACCCGCCTCAATTGGATCACCGCGCCCGTCAACGGAAGCCAAAACGTTAACCAGAGTGTGGGTATCACAGGAGTTCCGGTGCAAGGCGGCCTGGCGGGAGGGCTGGCCACCATCAACTTCACCAACAGCGCCCTAAGCGGGTTCGGGGGAGCCTATTCAGAACAGGACTTGAACGGCACCTACCAGGGGGAGGACACCTTCACCTGGACGCCGGGTCGCCACACGGTGAAGCTCGGCGGCATGTACCGGTCGGTTTTCTTTGACAGTTCCGCCAGTTCATTCGCACCCAACGGACAGTTCAATTTCGACGGCCACTACACCGCTCAATACACCGACGGTGTGACCAACTCCGCCACCGGCAATTCTTTCGCCGATTTTCTGCTCGGCCTGCCGGACTTGGCGCAAATCTCGGCGATCCACACCAACAACTACCGGCGCTACGCTATTTCCGGGTTCGGTCAGGACTTCTGGAAGCTTTCTCCCAAGCTGACGGTCAATTTCGGTGCTCGCTGGGACTTTGTCACCCCGGTGTGGGAAGCGCATAATCACGGCTCGATTCTCAATCCCAACAACGCTACCTTGTATGTGCCGCACTACAGTGGGGCTTTTCCCACCGCGACCGCGGCGCAGTTTGCCAAAGGCATCATCACCCTCAACAACAACGCCAACCGCTACTTCGGCATACAGCCGGACCACCACGACTTCGGACCGCGCGTTGGCTTCAGCTATCTATTCACTCCCACCACCGTCGTCAGGGGCGGCTATGGTCTTTATTACGGTCCCGAACAGCTTGGCCCTTACGGCGAGCCCAGCCCCGGCTTCTCGACTCCCTTCCTGCTGCAGGATAGCTTCCAGGTTGCCAACAACAATCCGGCGACGATTAACACGGTGACGTTCGCAACAGGCTTCCCCTCCTACGCTCTCACCAACCCTGGCGACCCAACCCTCTTTGCCACTGCCCTCAACCTGCGCACTCCTTATTTTCAACAATGGAACGCAACGGTACAGCAGCAAGTCGGTGCCAACAGCGCGCTCGACATTTCCTACATTGGATCGAAGACCACCTCGATGTACACCAATCAGGACTGGAACCTTCCCGCGCCTTCCGTGACTGGTGCGGTACCCTACGCGCTTCGGCAACCGTTCCCCAGTGTGGACGCAAACGGAAACCTGACTTCGGGGAGCGCCATCCAGGGTCCATCGAATCAGGGTCTAGGCAAATACAACGCACTGGGGGTCAAGTTCCAGAGCCGCCTGCGCAACGGCTTGACCATGATCAGCGCGTTCACCTGGAGCCATGACATAGACGACATTACGAACTCCGGCCTGAGTGTCGGCAACAACGGACGAGGCAGCTATCCTTACCAGCAGCTCACGCTCCAGAAGGGAAACTCAGACTGGAATATCGCCAAGCGCTCGGTCACGGGTTTTGTTTACTCCCTCCCGTACGGCCGAGGTAAGACCTTTGGCAGCAATCTAAACTGGGCGGCGGACGCTCTGCTCGGAGGGTGGCAAATTGGCGGGATTGCTACTTTTGAGAGCGGCCCGTGGTACACGGTAAACCAGAACTACGATAGCGCGCATAACGGATTCATATGCGGCAACTGCAGGCAGCGGCCCGATGTGGTGCCGGGACAGAGCGCCAACCAGGGCCCACGTCAAGTGAATCCCAACAACGTCGCGGTGCATTGGTTCAATATCAATGCATTTCAACAGGCGGCGAATGGCACCGTGGGCGACCTTCGCCGCAACACCGTACTGGGGCCTCCCTACAAGAATTTCGATGCCTCTTTGGAAAAGGTGTTTGGGTTCCGGGAGGGAATGAGTTTCCAGCTGAGACTGGAAGCATACAACGCAACCAACACCACGAACTGGCTGGCTGCCAGCGGGAGCACGAGCCCCTCCGGCTTTTACCTGGGGAACTCCAATTTTGGAGTTCTCACCGCAGACCGGGGTGGACGGACCGTACAGCTGGCCGGCAGGTTCGTCTTCTGATGGAATCCGGACGCTACGGCAGTTTCGCAATTGGTATAGACCGAACCCGGATTTCCTGTGGAGCTTTGTGGGGCGACCGAACTGCATGCGGCTTTCCGCGAAGAAAGCCGCACATCGCTTCTCTCAACTAGTGCCGCGTTACAGGAAATCCGGGAAGCGATAGGCCTTTTCGTGGTTTTCTCCCAAGGAAAACCACACCCCCGGATTTCCTGTACGCGGCACCAAACAACGGCCGCGTGTGCGGCTTTCATTAAGGAAAGCCGCATGGAGTTCATCAACGCCAACAAACTTCACAGGGAATCCGGGCACCTCGCGATCTTTAACAGTCCACAGTAATTGCGAAACTGCCTTAAATCGTTCGCCAGAACAAGTGCGCCGGTGCCAGAAATGAGGCTCCCATCCCCTGGGAGCCTCATTTTTGCCTGCTCCCCCCGCCCCAGCAAGAACATTCTTGTAATCTTCGACCAGTAGGCTGACACTGGACGGGTCACTCCTCTCCCGTTACTGAAGGTTCCGGATGAGCGTAGCAACGAAGTTACTTTCCACCCACGCTTTGGCAGACCAGGTTTCCGAGACTTCCACGCAGAGGGCCGCCTATTGGGAGCTTGCGCAGCGCATCGCCTCCAGCGAGATCTTTGCCAGGTCCGAATTTCTTCCTAAATTCCTGTTGTACATCTGCGATCGGCAATTAAGCGGCAGGACGCATGAGATCACCGAGCAGCAGATTGGGGAACGGGTCTTCGGGCGCCCGGCCGGCTACAGCCCGGGCGAAGATAACATTGTGCGGAATTATGCCGGTCAGCTGCGCAAGCGTCTGGAGGTGTACTACGAGCGTGTTGGAAACCACGACGATGTTTGCATCAGCATCCCGCGCGGCGGCTATGTTCCGGTATTTCGGCCGCGAAACCCCATCGGCGAAACATCGCAGCAGGACGCAGGGCCGGTAGAACCTCCGCCAGTGGAAGCGAAGCCTGTTCAGCCCTTATCTTTGGCCCCAGCTGCGACGTCGAGCAATCGAAATTGGCTGATGTTCGCCTTGGGGGTGGCTGTCTGTACCCTGGTCTTTGCCGCTGCCTTGCTTGCCTACCGTGCCCAAGCTCATACGCCCCGCTATTCGACCTCTCATCCACTCTGGTCGTCTCTTTTTTCCAGCAATCAGGATACCTTCATCGTGCCCGCGGACAGCGGCCTGGGCATTCTGCAAAATCTAACCGAGGAACCTGCGGCGCTGGCGGATTACGCCAACGGAAAATATCTCTCCGGTGTGCAATCACGGGAAATGGATGACGGAAATCTCGACGACTTGCGCACCCAGCGTTACACCAGCATCGCTGACCTCACCATTACCGCACGACTGGCTCGTCTACCTGAAGTGATTCCTGATCGCTTCGTGATGCGTTACGCGCGCGATTTGCGCATGGATGATCTCAGAAACGGAAATGCCATTTTGCTCGGAGCCATCCACACCGATCCCTGGGTCACGCTGCTGCAGCGGCATCTGAATTTTCAATTTGTGTGCGAAAAGCATGTCAACGAGTGCCGCATCGTCAATTTGCACCCTGCGCCAGGGGAACAACAGACCTACGCCGGCCCGGCGAAAGATCCCTCGCAGCAGACCTTCGCGGTCATCGCCTTTATCCCTAATCTAAGCCGGAGCGGCCATCTACTTTTGATTGGCGGACTGAACATGGCTGGAACCCAGGCGGCGGCCGATATGCTGCTTGATTCGGAGAGCATGCAGCCCATCCTTCAGAGAGCACGGCTGCCCAACGGCTCGCTGCAGCCATTCGAACTGCTTCTAGAAACCAGCAGCTTGGGTGCGGAGGCTTTTTCCTCTCGCGTCATCGCGTCTCGCTATGGTCCCTAGGAGAGAAAAACTTCCCTCCACCCGCCCCGTTCAGCCGCATCAAATAAGCCTCCTGCCGCGCAGCGGCAAAAGTAATCTGCGTCCCTAAAATTTAGTAACTGCCTCAGAAACTGATTTTCTTAACCGAAACCATCACAGATGGCATCTATAAAGTGTCCCCTCACTTTCGCCGGTTTCACGATAGGTGTATCCAGTGATACTGCCCCCAGCGGCCGTTCACCAGGAACGCCCACGTCAATCAGGCCTGGATCGGACACTGTAGTCCTGAAAGCGCGATAGCAGAAGTCTCTACATGGGAGGAGCACCCTGATGACGTTCAATAGACCACGCCCCGGATCGATCTTCACCGGCCGGCCCTTCAGGCCGCAACCAGAGACTCTCCCTTCGGCTGAGCCAACCCACGACGTTGCGGGCTTCATCCCTCCCTCCGGTGCTGCGGAAATCCTCAGCCCGGAGCAAGAGCTACAGTAAGCGCCGCCCGTCCCGGAGACCCCATCGGTACAATCCGCCCCGACCGCCACCGGCCGGCATGCGGATATCGTCTGTCTCTCCGATGTCCAGCCCTGGCCCGTCGAATGGCTCTGGCAAGACCGGCTCGCGTCGGGCACGTTAGCCATGCTCTCCGGCGACCCCGGGGCAGGGAAGACATGGGTCGCGCTTGCCATCGCGGCTGCGCTTAGTCGTGGCCGGGCCCCGTTCAGCGGCGAAGCGCTCGAACCGTGCACGGTTCTTTACGCCTCGACACAGAACGCGTTTTCCGAAGTAGTTCGCCCGCGCTTCGCAAAGCTCGATGGCGATGCCTCGCGCCTGTTGTTGCTACGCGGAGTCGTCTCCGATCCTCCTGAGCAACCTGCCTCATTGAGTCTCCGCGATATCCCGGTCCTCGAAGACGCGCTCCGGCGAACTCATGCGCGCCTGCTGATCGTTGACCCGTTGCACAGCTATTTTGGTGCAAACGTCCGCCCTGGGCGGCGAAACGACGTGCTCGACAGCCTCGCAATGCTTGCCGATCGGCATCGCTGCTGTATTCTCTTCGTCCGCCATCTCAGCAAGCGTGGTGGTTCCAGAACCACGCGCTCCATTGAGCTGTCAGGAGCCGTCCGCACGGAGTTCCTGGCCGGTAGTTCACCCGACGCGCCGTCCTGTTCCGCCCTCCTGCAGGTCAAATCCAATTTGGGTCCCCTCGCCCCCGCTCTGGGATACTGGATTGACGATGCGGGACGCTTCGCCTGGACCGGCCTCAGCAAGCTCACCCCGGAAGAAATGCTCACTGACCGGCCGACCGGGGCAGGCCAGCCCAAACGTAAGTTCGCGGCCGAATGGCTCCGCCAGAACTTGCAGGATGGCATCCGCTCCCAATACAGCCTTGAGATGGACGCTCAGCGCGACGGAGTTTCCGTTGCCACCCTGCGGCGCAGCAAATTCGATCTCGGTGTCACCAGCGCCAAAGACGCAAAAACTGGCGCATGGTATTGGTCTTTGCCTACTGCAGAAGAAGAGCGGCAAGGTGCCCAGGGGGCAATTTGATCATTGGTACGCGTGTTTTTTTATGCAGAAATTTTGAGCACCTTCGTCAAACAAAGGACTTAGCGGAATCTTCATTTCTAGTTGAGACCAGCTCAGTGCACGTCTGCGTCGAAGACGCCCGTCTCGACCGTGTGCGCGTGCTTCATCTGGATGAAGATGCGATACCGGCCCGGCGAGGGGAAGCCGTAAGGGAACTCAACCGTGGGTGGAATGTTCTCTGCAGTCTCACCCGCTTCGTGGTCTCCCGGGTGCCCATGCGCGGCCATGTCCATGCTGCCCATCGCGCCGGCGTCCGCCATCTCCCCCGAACCGCCATTGGCAAGCATCATCGCTTGCATGGCGGCGGACCCCTCCGGATGCGTATGGGCAAAAACCGTGCCGTCTGTCTTGACGAAGGCCGCGTGCCCGGCCATCCCCAGGTAGGGCCGCATATCCGCGGCAGGCTGGCCGGCAGCGTCGAGCAGCCGGAAGCGAAAGCTGTAGCCGGTATTGGCGCTGAGCTCCGTGGGGCGGTCCCAAACCATGGTGTAGCCGTCGGGCAGCTTATAGGCCGTCCCCAGCTCACCCTGCGACAGCGCGGGAGGTGCACCCGAAGCATCTTCTGCTGCCAGCGGAGCGGTCGGCATGTTCGCTGGAACCACCAGTTCGGCGGTAAGAGTTTCCGGGAAACCGTTGGCATGAACAATGTCTGCGTAGAGCCGGTAGGTGCCCGCAGGCATGGAGGGCAGGGTCATCCGCAGATCGTTGGCAGAGACCAGCGCAGGGTGCAGATGGAAGACTGCATCCATCTCCGGCTGCCGTATGGCGTAGAGATGCATCAAGTGGCCGTGATCGGGCAGCAGGTCGTCGTTGGAACGCGCCCGGAATCTGTGCTGCTCGTCGGGGTCGTACCTGCCTATCTTCAGGTCGAGGGTGTTGCCGGAGAGCGTAGGGCTCAGGCTGAGCGGATGGTAAATGTCCGCAGCATAGGCGGTCGCTTCCACGTTCCACCACTTGTAACCGCCGTAGACGATCAGCGCTGTAACCGCCAGGGTGATGAGTCCGGCGACGAGCGCCCGGCGGCGCGAGGGTGGGTCGGGAGCCACGCCAGGGTCGAGACGCGACTGGCCTACCGCGGCGGCAACGATGCCTACAATCCCTCCAACCAGCAGCATGCCCAGCAGCGCGAGCATGATGCCCAGCGGGCGCTGCATCGGCAGAATGGAAAGCGGCATTGCGGGCACCGGAACGCTGCTGCTGGTCTTACCGGCAGAGCCCTCGATGTCGAAGTGTACCTGCCACGAGCCGGGAGCCATGAGCCAAAGCGAGCCGGTGAAGAAGGCCGGGTCGTCAGCAGAAGCCTTCATGGTGTCAGAGCTGGGCGGGTGTTTTGAGGCTTCGCCAGTGAGCGGTGTCGGCGTAATGCGGATGGAGCTCACCGCCGCGCCGGAGCTTCGTACTTCAATCGTGGCCACGCCAGGGATCACATTGGGCGTGCGGATGGTGACGAATAGCCTGTACGGCCCCGCGTTCACCTGCTCGTAAACATCCTTGCTCCCGATGTGCGCGTGCGCGGGGAGGGCAAGTACAAGAGAAAGAAGCAAGAGGAAAAAGGGGCGCGCCACCTTCATCGCTGCACACCACGCATCCAGCGGCCGAAGAGCAGACCCAGCCAAGCGGAGATTGAGGCGTAGACAGCGGCTCGCAACAGCCCTGCGTAGAGAACTAATCCATGATCGGGATGAAACCACTGCCGCAAGCGATCGAAGCCGTCAGCGCGCGAGTTGTACTGGAAATAAATGGTGCCGAAGAAGCGGTTCTTGCTGGCGTCAGAAAGCAGGAACTTGGCGAAGGGCCATTCGACAGCCGTGAGGACAGCGATAAAGAGCAGCCCGGAAAACAGGGCAATCTGCCACAGTTTCCAGTTCTTCACCCGCTGCCAGAACAGATCAAGCGCCAGGGCAGGGACCACGATAAGGATAGGAAACTTCGCCGGAACAAGATGCGTCACTGGGTAGAACACCGGCCCAAGCTTGGGCTGAGCGGGGAAAAGAGGAAGGATGAGGATCTCGGCAATGACGAACACGGTATACACGGCAGCCGTTGAAGTCGCAGCCCAACGCGACCTTGACGCTTGCGAGAAGGCGGCAAAGAAGAAGGGCAGCCCGATCCCCATGGCGATATAGGCAGCCGCCTGGTGCAGCTCCACGTCCCAGGTGTACTCCTGCAGAAAGAACATCTGGCCCAGGATCGCGAGCCCCGCAACGTAAAGAAAGAGCCGTTGCAGGCGCTTGAAACCGCCCGCATCTGTATCGGCGGCACGATTCATAGCCGCCAGGATGAGGAACATGACGCCAGTAGAAATGCCCCGCAGGCCGAGGATGAGCAACGCATGAGGCGGGCTGACAATTTTGACATCGAGGCCATAAGCGTTATGCCACCAGTTATCGAAAGGCGCCGAGGTGAGCATGGCGACGCCTCCCCAGCCGGCGAGGAAGACGCCCAGCGGGGCGCGCAGTCCAAAAACACTGACCGAAGCGGCCGTCAGCTCAGGGTCGCGAAAAAATGTGCACTTGACCACCAGCCAGGCGCAGATGATGGCGGCGACCACGGCGCAGGCCTGGATGGCCATGTGCGCCGGGGTCCAGAAAGTATCGCGGCCGATCGACCGGTGCCAGGAGACGTCCCAGGCGCCCCCGATAGAGGACGAAGTAATCGCCAGCACGCCCGCCCAGATATACCAGGGAATGGCGGAGGGGCGAGCCTGAACCTCAGCGTCGGCGACGGCCGCGGGAGAGGCGAAGACGGCCGGGCTGATTGGCGGCTGTGGACATGCTTCCTCCAATTCAGAAGTGCACAAGCTCATGATACGACGTCGCAGCTCGCGAGCGTTCCCCCGGATCTCCCGTGCAGCTTGTGACTTCGGCGCACTTCATGCGGCTTTCCTTAATGAAAGCCGCACGCGCGGGCATTTCCAGTGCAGCGTACGGGAGATCCGGATCCCGCGGCCTTTTGACACAATGTTTCCTTATTGATATTGTTCGCAGCGTGAAGGTGCTTTCTCTTGTGGCACGCATTTGCCTCGGTTTGGCAGCTTCAGGGCTGGCCGCGGTCCAGTTTCAAGCCCACGCTCAATCCACCACCGCTGCCGAATGGCCAACTGGCAGTTTCGACCCCCAGCGCGACGGGTGGCAGAGAAACGAAACCAAAATCACCGTCGACAACGCCAAGAACATCCGCCTGCTTTGGAAGCTGAAGACCGATAACAAGCCGATGGGGATGCAGTCGTTTCGCGAGCCCCTCATCGTGGCCGGCGTGAACACGGCCGGTGGGGTCAAAACGCTGGCAATTCTGGCCGGCTCTTCCGATGACGTCTACGCAGTCGATGCCGCCAGCGGCGCGCTGCTCTGGCAGAAGCACCTGAAGTGGGCGTCAGACAAGCCCGAGGAGCCGGGGCAGGGCGCCGGCTTTATTTGCAACAACGCGTTGACTGCGACCCCCGTGGTTACACCGGCAGGGGCGGCGCAGCGCTTTCTCTATGTCCTGGGCAACGACGGCTATCTGCGCACCATGGACCTGGCAACTGGCGACGAGACCGACGCGCCGATCCAAATGTTGCATGCGCCTTACGGCAAAGCGTACGGCCTGAACCTGGTCAACAACATTGTCTACACCGTGAGCGGGCAAGCCTGCCACGGGGTGCCCAATGAGTTGTATGCCGTTGACCTTGGCAACAAGAAGGCTTTTAATTCCACTCCTCCGCAGGGCGGAATCTTCGGCACCGCCGGTCCCGCGATCGGCGCCGATGGAACCATCTACTTTGAGACCGGTGACGGCGCTTACGACGTCTCCGCCGGAAAATTGTCGACCACTGTCCAGGCCTATACCTCGTCCAACGACAATTTGACGCTCAAGGACTATTACACCCCCAGCAACCACCTGTGGCTGACCAAGAGAGACCTGGATATGAACACCACTCCCGTCGTCTTTCCTTATCAGGGACGGGATCTCCTGGTCGCTTCCGGCAAGGAAGGCCGCTATTTCCTGATGGACAGCAAATCGCTGGGCGGCCCCGACCACCAGACGCCTCTCTATCGCAGCCCGCTGGTTTCCAATAAGAACGTGAATTTTCAGACCGAAGGCACCTGGGGTAGCTTTGCCAGCTGGGAGAGCCCGGATGGCACGCGCTGGGTGCTGGCCCCCATTGGCGGCCCAGTGGCTGTGGACTTTCCCATTTCCTACGGCGCCACCCCCAATGGCGGCGTGATCGCGCTCAAGTTGAAGGACACAGCTGGAAAAATGGAGCTGGCCCCAGCCTGGCTCTCTCGCGACATGATGAGCGCAGAGCCTCCGGTAGTCGCCAATGGCGTCGTCTTTGTGCTCGCGGCGGGTGAGTTCACCGCCCAGGCCGACGATGTGCAAGGCGGGCTGTTCAGCTACGAATCGAGGATCCAGCATTCCATTCCGGCCAAGCTCTACGCGCTCGATGCAACCACCGGGAAGGAACTGTACTCCAGCGGAGACCAGGTGGCTTCGTTCCTGCATCAAGCCGGCATCGCCGTCGCTGGCGGCCGGGTGATCTTTGGCACTTTTGACGGAACCATTTACTGCTTTGGCCTGGAGTGAAACTCCATGAGGAAGATTATTGATGCGTAGATTACTCGCCATGCCCGTTACCCTTGGTTTTGCGGGCGCGATGCTAATGTCGGGCGTAGCCCGCGCGCAAGGCACTCCTCGCGGGTTCTGGACCGTGCCCGATGCCGACCCGGCGCACAGCAGCTGGCAGAAGGCTGAAACAGAAATCACCACCGAGACGGTCGCCAAAGATTTCAAGTTTCTGTGGAAGCTCAAGCTCGGAAGCGGATCCACGAAAGCATCCTCTTTCAGCGAGCCCATTCTCTTTCCCGGCCTGATCACCGGCCGCGGCTTCAAAGACCTGGCCCTCTGGGCCGACGCTAACACCTTGTACGGTGTGGACTCTGAGCTGGGAACACTGGTTTGGCAGAAGGACTTCAAGGTTGCTCACCAGGCTTGTGCCGGGTCGAACATTCAGGTCCTCACAGAAGCTCCGCAAGTCATTCATTTCGGCGGCCCCAGGCCGGCTACTCCTCGCCCTGCAACGCCTCCCCCTCCTGCCGAACCGCTCGCTCCTTCCGCGCGCCGCGTGGGCGCTGCTGCGGGAGGTGGCTATTTCGGGTTGAGAGGCGTCTATGTTTTGACTGGCGATGGCTACCTGCATGAACAGATCATGGCCACCGGGCTGGACTATGCGCCGCCGGTAAAGTTTTTCCCCGCCCCAGGCGGAAGCTCCTTCGGGCTCAACATCAACGACAAAATCGTCTACACCGCTGCGGGTTCCAGTTGCAAAAATGTTGCCGATGCCATTTGGTCGATTGACATGAACACGCCGGATTACACCGTCAGTAGCTATAAAGCTCAGAAACTGAGCTTGGCTGGTTTGACCGGGCCGGCCATCGGACATGATGGCACCGCGTATATCACTACCGGAAGCGGCCCGGATGATCCCGCTGCGGGCCTTTATGCCAATAGCGTGGTCGCCCTCAACGCAAAAGACCTGAAGGTGAGGGACTGGTATACCCCTTCCGACGCCGCGAAAAGCAAGACACTCAATGCCACACCGGTAGTCTTCACCCAGAAGGATAAGGAACTGATCGCTGCCCCCGGCAAAGACGGCACTCTGGTCCTGCTGGATAGTGCCTCCTTGGGCGGAGCCGATCATCACACTGCCCTGGCGCAGACAGGTCAGGTGGCGAAGCCGGCCAAGCGCGGCGCCTGGGAGAGCCTGGCCACGTGGCAGGATAAAGCCGGCGCCATCTGGGTATTCGCGTCGGTCAGAGGTGCGGTGGCGCCCGATGCGAAATTTGTCACCACCAACGGCACTGCGACGCATGGCAGCATCGTGGCCTTCAAGGTGGAAGACAAAGACGGGCACCTGGTGCTGACTCCCAGTTGGACCTCTCGCGATCTAAAAAACCCGGCGCCGCCGGCGATTGCCAACGGCGTGGTCTTTGCTCTTGACGGAGGCGACACCTCCACCCACGCCACTCTGTACGCTCTCGATGCCGCAACTGGCAAGGAACTCTACTCGAGCGGCGACGCAATCGAGACCTATACGCACCTGGCCGGCATGTCTGTTGGTGACGGTCATGTATTCTTCACTACCCACGACAACACGCTCTACTCCTTCGGCATTCCGCTGGAGCACTAGTGAGCGCGAGATAAGGCAGTCAATGCGGACCAGAGCCCAGATAAAAGAAGCCATCGACGCCGGCGCAGGCATATTGCGGTTGGAACCCTCTTGGGTGCCCCGATCGTTCATGATTCCCGGACGCAGGTTGAAGCTCCACCCGGATGATCTTTACGCCTTCGGCGGCCACCGCGGCGGCATCAACGAGCGTTGGTTTTCCTCGACCACCAAGGCATCGAACGGGCCGGACGCTCTGCCCGACGAAGGGCTGAGTTACGTCCGGCCCAAAAGCGGCGGCAAGTTCCTGTTAAAAGAAGCAGTCGAGGTTGCGGGAGACTTGTTGTTGGGCGCCGATGTGATGGAGCGCGAAGGCGGCTGGAACCTGCTGTGCAAGTTTTTCGACAACATGGGCCCAATTCCCCACCACATGCACCAGAGCGATCCTTTCGCCAAGCTCGTGGGGCAGAAGGGAAAGCCGGAAGCCTATTACTTTCCTCCGCAATACAACCAGGTGCAGAACAATTTTCCCCACACGTACATGGGCCTCGAGCCGGGCACGACCAAGGAAGACATCCGGCGCTGCCTGGAAAAATGGAACCAGGGCGACAACGGAATTCTTTTCCACGCCCGTGCCTATCGTCTGGAGCCCGGTGCAGGTTGGCAAATCAACCCCGGTATTCTGCACGCTCCGGGATCGCTGGTGACCTACGAGCCGCAAGTGAACAGCGACGTATTTGCCATGTTCCAGTCCGAGGTGGAAGGCCGCATCGTCGGTTGGGACCTGCTGACCAAGGACGTCCCCGACGAACATAAGAAGGACCTCGATTTCCTGATCAGCATGCTCGATTGGGAGGCCAACGTGAATCCCCGCTTCGGGGAGAGCAATAAGACCTTCCCGCGCCCGGTGAACCCGGTCGAATCCAAGAACGCCGAGGGTTACGTCGAGAAGTGGGTTACGTATGGCACGCCTGACTACTCGGCCAAGGAATTGACCATCCTGCCCAAGCGGAGCGCGACCGTCGTCGATAGCGCGGCCTACGGAGTGATCGTGACCCAGGGCTACGGAACGCTGGCGGGTCAGGCGTTGTCGACTCCCTCCATGATCCGTTTCGGAGAGATGACGGAAGATGAGGTATTTGTCACCGCAGATGTTGCTAAAGCGGGGGTGCGCATCGAAAATCCAAGTGCATCTGACCCGCTTGTAATGCTTAAGCATTTCGGGCCCGGCAATCCGGATGCAAAACCGCTGATCAAGAAAATAGGCTGAGTGACCGTGCCCAATCAACACAAATACCCGGCGATCCATAACGCGATGTGGCCCGGCCTGGTGGGCAAGGGACCGGACTCGGAACCGTTCATCGACCTTGAAACCATGCTCGACCTTACCGCGCAATCCGAGGTCGGCGGCATCCGCTTCGATGGAGTCGATCTGTTCTTGTCGTTGCCGCACACAAGCATCGACTCGACCGGTGACGAGCTGAAGCAGCTTACGGACAGTATCGCCAAGCGCAACCTTGTGGTTGGCTCGCTGGTTGCCCCCGTGTGGCCACCGACGGGCGGCGGCTCCGCCATGGGTTCCGAGCTGGAGCGAAAAGCGTTTCTGACCCAGGTGAAGAAGGCCTGTGCGATCGGCAAGAAACTGCGCCAACTTGGCATTCGCCCCTACGGGGTGATTCGCATTGATTCCGCCGCCTCGCCGGCGGATTGGGCCAAAGATCCTGCGGGCAACACCAAGCTCATCGCGAAGACGTTTTGCGAGGCCAGCATCATCGCCGAAGACTACGGTGAGCGCCTCGCCGCCGAGGGCGAGATCTGTTGGGGAGGCATGCATAGCTGGAAGCGAATGGTCGAATTGCTGGAGAAGGTCAACCGGCCCAAGACCTTAGGCTTCCAGGCGGATATGGCACATTCTCTTCTGTACACGCTGGGGTACAACGCAGCCGAGGACCGTCTGCTCCCTGAGGACTTCGATTGGTCGCAGCAAGGTGTCTTGATGGAGGCCCTGCGCAAAGTAACGCATGCCCTGCGGCCCTGGACGATCGACTTTCATGTGGCCCAGAACGACGGCACCGTAAGCGGCTCGGGTTCGCACGATAAGACTGGACGCCACTGCGTAGTCGGCGATCCGAAAGGCAAGATGGATATCATCGCCGTCGCTGGTCTATGGATGCGCGATGAAACTGGAGTGCCGACCCGGGCCTATGAGCACATCTGCTGGGATGGTTGCATGTTTCCCAATGCAACCATGATGGCCTCGAAGACGTGGAAAGACATCCTGGGAACGCTGATCGCCGTGCGCAACGCCCACGGCTGGGACTAGGGCTTATGGCACGAAAGAATCTGAATGTTGGCCTGATCGGCTACGGCTTCATGGGGCGCACGCACTCCAACGCCTTCCTGCAGGCTCCGCGCTTTTTCGACGTACCCTACCAGCCGGTGCTCAAGGCCGTCTGCGCGCGCAGCGCCGAGCGTGTGAAAGGCTTCGCGGAAAACTGGGGCTATCAATCCGTCGAGACTGATTGGCGCGCCCTGGTCCAGCGGAAAGATATCGACCTGATCGATATCGCCAGCCCCAACAATACGCACGCGGAGATTGCCATTGCCGCCGCCAAGGCCGGCAAGATGGTCTTGTGCGAGAAGCCGCTGGGACGCACCGGGGCGGAAGCGAAAGCCATGACCGACGCGGTCGAGGCCGCGAACGTGCCCAACATGGTTTGGTACAACTATCGCCGTGTGCCGGCGGTCGTCCTGCTGAAGCAATTGCTCGAGGAAGGACGCTTCGGTCGTATCTTCCACTACCGCTCGAATTTCCTGCAGGACTGGACCATCTCGAGCGACCTGCCGCAAGGCGGTGAAGGACTGTGGCGCCTGGATGTGTCTATCGCAGGCAGCGGTGTCACCGGCGACTTGCTGGCCCACAACATCGACATGGCCTTATGGCTGAACGGGCCCATCGTGGAAGTGACAGCCATGACGGAAACCTTCATCAAGGAACGCAAGCACAATCTCACCGGCAAGGTTGAGCCGGTGGGGATCGACGATGCATCCGCATTCCTGTGCCGCTTCGCCAACGGATCGATGGCCACCTTCGAGGCCACGCGCTATGCTCGCGGTCACAAGGCCCTGTTTAGCCTGGAAGTGAATGGAGAGAAGGCGTCTGCCGGTTGGGATCTCCATGACCTGCACCGGCTGGAGTATTTCGATCATCGCGACGAAGGGCGGCTGCGGGGATGGAAAAGTGTGCACATCAGTGACAGCGATCATCCCTACATGAAGAACTGGTGGGTGCCCGGCCTGCAAATCGGCTACGAGCATACCTTCATTCACCAGGTAGCGGACTTTCTTCAGGCCACCGGCAAGGGGGAACGAGCGGCGCCTACGTTTGCGGATGGTACGGCCACGGATTACGTAACCGACGCAGTGTTGAAATCGGCAAAGACCAGGCAATGGGAGAAGGTTGCAGGAGTGTGAGGAGGAAGTATCTGTGAAACCGCCAATCATAGCTTTGATCTGTTTGCTACTGATGTATCCGCTCCCCGGATACCAGGTCGCTGCTCAGCAGGCCCCAGCACATCACGCTGGCGGCGGCTTCACTCAACCGGAACCGATCGACTTCGACGATCACGATGGATTTACGCAGATTTTCGATGGCAAGACTTTGAACGGCTGGGATGGCTCCCCGGAAGTATGGCACGTGGAAGATGGCGCCTTGGTGGCCGAATCGAGCCCCGAGCATCCTTCGGGCACGACGAACATTATCTGGCGAGGAGGCCAGCCGGCCAACTTCGAGCTGAAAGTGGAGATGAAGCTTGAGGGCGCGGGCGCCAATGGCGGGATCCAATATCGCAGTCTCAACGTTCCGCCGACACCGCAGCAGCTGCGGAACCCCCTGGCGCAGAAATTTGCCAAGTGGAACGTGAAGGGCTACCAGGCCGATTTCGATTATGGCAATAAATACACCGGCCAGCTCTACGAGCAGAGCAGCCCGCGCGGGATTGTCGCCTGGCGAGGCCAGATGGTCGAGACCGATCAAGGCAAGAAGCCGCGGCTGCTGGCCACACTGGGGAGTTCCGACGAGCTGAAGTCGTTCATCAAGATGGGCGATTGGAATCAGTACGAGGTGATTGCGGATGGCAACACGCTCATCCATATCATCAACGGCCACGTGATGGCTGTTCTGGTCGACAACGACCCCACGTTTAGCCAGTCGAAGGGGCTGATCGGCTTTGAGATTGAAGGTCCCGGGGTAGTGAAGATCTCGCACCGCAACGTGTGGCTGAAAACATTGCCTTAGAAGCCGTTTCACTATGGGTGTCTACAGTGCCTCCGACGATCTTTAGAGGCCGCCTTGCGGCGGCGATCGAGAATGACCATCTGCGCGTCACGGTGTTGCAAGAGGGTGGTCACCTCGCCGAGATCTTTGACAAATCAACCGGTGTAAGTCCTCTCTGGATCCCCCCGTGGTCTTCGATCGAGCCGTCCAGTTATGACCCCAGCAAGCATCCCGAGTATGGAGCAGACGCGGAAGCCAAGCTTCTGGCCGGCATCATGGGCCACAACCTGTGCCTCGATATTTTTCGGCGGACCTTCTGCTGAAGAAGCTGCGACAGGGTTGACCGTGCATGGCGAGGGCTCCGTGGTCCCCTATGAGATAACTGAGCGCGATGGGGTCCTCGTTTCAAAGGCTCACTTCCCGCTCGCCCAACTTCATTTCGAACGATCGATCGAACTCCGCGATCGCGGGTTGAAGATCCGGGAATCTGTGCAGAATCTTGCTGCATGGGATCGTCCTATCGGATGGACGCAGCATGTAACCCTGGGTCCGCCATTTGTCGAAAAGGGAATCACGCAGCTGCGCGCTTCTGTCACTCGGTCCAAGGTCTCTGAGGTTGATTTTGGAGCAAATATGCATCTGAAACAAGGTGAGCAGTTCGACTGGCCGATGGCCCCTCTTTCCGCGGGAGGGGTCGCCGACCTGCGCACGCTGAGCGCTGCCCCGGCATCGAGCGAATACACCTCACATCTCGGCGATAAGCAACGCCGGGACGAATTCTTTATTGCCTTTTCCCCCGCATTTCGCCTGGCGCTCGCATACATCTGGAAGCGCGAAGACTTCCCCTGGCTAGGGATGTGGCAGGAAAACTGTAGCCGCAAAACCCCACCCTGGAACGGCCGTACTATCACCCTGGGCCTGGAATTCGGGGTTTCTCCCGTGCCCGAATCACGCCGTCAAATGGTGGATCGCAGCCGGTTGTTCGATGTGCCCGACTTATCGCTGGATTCCGGCCAAGGGACGATTAGAAGCGGAGTACTGGGCTTTAACGCAAAGTGCGGAGCATATTCCGGAATCTATCGTGTGGCCGGAATAAAAAAAACCGGTATCAAGGCCCGGATTCACAGACTGGGAAAAAACTCCGCATGGGCAGGAAAACAAAAACCTCAGGGGCTAAAGCCCTCATGGCTGTGGCTTTTACGGCCCGACTAAAGTCGTGCCCTGATACAAAACATGAGTTTTCCGCAGCATGTGAAGTAGGGCCGTAACTGGGAGACTATGAACCCTTTAGGCTTTTTCTGAGGTGTATCGATCCAAGGCTGCGGAATGAGCGAGTTTTCCAATAGCCATCGCTCTCATGCTTTGTATCAGGGCACGACTTTAGTCGGGCCATAAAGCGATTGAAAAAAATTGGGCTTTAGCCCCTGTATGGCGCACTCCGGGGGATATGCAGCTTAGAACGCCAGGCGATCCTTTTTGGCATCCAGCTTTTTGGCATCCACATCGGGAACCTTCTTGAGGTCGTCGATGGACTTGAAGTCCCCATTCTTCTTTCGATACTCAATCACGGCCTCTGCCTCAGTAGTAGAAAGCCCTAGTCCGCTCTCGAGCTGCGCTGCTGTAGCCTGGTTCACATGGACGGTGGTTACCGGGGGGAAGTTCTTCACCAGGTAATCCAGGATCTCGGTAAATTCCTCGTCGGTGCCTTCCGCGCCGAATCCCGCCATCTTGGTGATGGTATTTTCCCAGCCGGCGCGGTCTTGCCCATTCGCGATCACGTTATCTGGCGAGTGGCACTTGCTGCACACACGAATCAGGGTGTCTTTTCCCGCGCCCGCAGGCAATTCGGAGTACTGCGGGTGTTGCGCCGGTTCCTGGGGCGCCGCTTGTTGCGCGTAAGACAGCATAGAAGCGCAACATAAAAGCATTCCCCAAACCACAGCCTTGGCCAGACCGTTTGCGTTCCGTTTCACGAATACTCCCCGCCACCCTTCCTAGTATATTCCGTTTTCTACGTGCTAAGGCGCTACGCCAAGGGCGGAGTACAGCTCTTGCGGCTTATAGATGATTCCGTTCTTCACCACCAGCGCCGTCTTTCTTACATCGCTGATGTTCGCGACCGGATTGCCATTCAGCAGAGTAAGGTCGGCGAGTTTGCCGGGTTCAATCGAGCCCAGGTCGTGGTCCAGTTTCATAATGCGGGCGGCATTGAGCGTGGCGTTCTGCAGGACTTTGTTGGCGGGGATGCCGGCCTGCACGTCCAGCTCGAGTTCACGGTGCAGAGCGAAACCGGCCATCGAGTCGGTGCCGTCTTCCATAGGGATTCCCGCTCGATACATCATGCCGATCATCTCCATCATTCTGGTAAACGACTGCTGGTACCGCTGCTCCATGCCCGGAGGCGGAGTGAGCCCAATGGAGAGCAAGCCGCGCCGCACCTGGGGCGGAAGCCTTTCGGCGATAGGCTGGTAGCCGCGTGGTATCTTTCCCGCCGGCGAAGTCATCATCTCTTCAAAGATGCTGACTGTGGGGTCAAGAACCGTGTGATGATCCTGCAGCAGTTTAATGAAGGACTGCACCTCCGGCGAAGTGAGGTCGAGGTCGGCGCCACGCTTGGCCACCTCGGTGAGGCGAGCGCTGGTGTTGGTATTCTTCACGTCGGGCATGAAGTTCAGCATCAGGAAATTAGCATGCTGAATCTCGTCATAGCCCAGCTCGACACACTGCGCAGCGGTCATCTCGGCCGGTATATGACCGCTGACCCGCAGGCCTAGCTTGTGCGCCTCATGGATGATGGCCGGCACCAGCTCAGGCTTCACTGAGCTATAAATCTTGATCTGGACATAGCCCAGGCGCGCGTAATTATCTACAGCGGCACGCGCCTCGTCTTCCGTGGAGACCAGCACCTTAGTCGGTCCCTGGTATGGCCCGGGCCCATCGATGAGTCCGGCGAGAACGATGCGGGTCCCGATCTCCTGGCCTTCCTCAATGCGCTTGCGGCGGGCCAGCAGCGTGTCGATATCATTCCCCAGGTCGCGGACCGTGGTGATGCCGGCCGCCAGGTTCAGCAGACCATCGTTACTCCCAACGTGGGCGTGCATGTCCCACAGGCCGGGCAGCAATGTCTGCCCCGTGCCATCGATCACCTGCGCGCCTGCTGCCGTGGAGACCTGATTGGAAGGCCCGACGCTGAGAATGCGATTGCCGACGATTACGACCGTACGGTCTTTCAGAATCTCTGCTGACTGGGCATCGAAGAGACTGACATGGGTGAACACGATGCCGCCGGGCGCTGGGTGGCTCAGCTTGCTTACGAGCGCTGCGCTGCGCGCTTGGGCGGCCTTATCCTGTGCGGCCTGCAACGGCTTTATCGCCCCCTCCCAGCCTTCCGGGATAACGGTCTGCCATGGGTCTAGTTGTGCGAAGAAGCCGCGGCGCTCATCGAGCCACACATAGGTCGGAGCGAAGTCCAGGCCGGTGATGGCGTACAGGCTGACGTTCTTTTTCCGGCCAGGTATTTCGAGGGTCAGTCCGGCGACACGGTCGATCGTTGCCTCACCGTCCGGCAGCAGGGCGATTTTTCCTGCGTTCCCCAGCGCTGCTTGTGCCAGGATTCCCAGCTCCGCGGGTGCTCCATTGATCGAAAAATAAACAGCCGGCGCGGTTAGTTTCTTCTCGCCCTCCTCGATGCTGCTCTTCCAGCGAGCAGTACCAGAGGCGAGCGTGTAGAGTTCGTCAACTCTCGACTTGTAGTAATCGTTGCCGCGAACGCTCTCTTCTATAGGAAGACCATTCGCGTTCAGCTTGAGAATGCTGGTGGTTTGCGGTCCGCGGCCGCGGTCGTTGAATTGAAAGAAAATGTGGAGCTGTCCGTCAGGCGTGGTCCAAACCGCCTGCTGTCCGGCACGATTTCCCATGATCAAAAAAGTGTAGCGATCAGCCGTGGCGGGGATGTCCGCCGGCAGCGCGGGCACCGCGCTCTGTGTTTGCGCCCGGCAGCTAAGCAACAGCACCACCAGGGTAAGCAGAGTGAGAGTACGCGCGAAAGAACCAGTATCCCTCATGAGTGTTCCCCCTTCTTTTTAGGCCGTTCCCCAGATTTCGCCGCACACGCGCTGGAAGTTCGCACCCAGCACTTTTTCAATCACGGATGAGGGCTGGCCTCGACGGGCCAATTCTGCTGCGATGATCTCCATATGATCCGGCCCATTCAAATCCGGCACGTAAGGAAAGCGGTCCTCACCCGGCGCGCCGATGCCGAGCTTCTTGCGGTGAGCGATGTCAGCCTCGAAGTCGGCTTTCTGCGCGGCGGTCAGGACCGTCTCCTGAATGGAGCCATCGGAGCCGATGCCGACGTGATCCGTGCCGCATGCGTCGATGGCATGCACCAGGTGATCGAGCACGTGCTGGCGAGTGGGCACTGTGGGCGAGGCAACAAGGTAGGGCATGAGATACACGCCGAAGTACCCTCCGCGATCCGCCAGCGCCTTGAGAATATCGTCGGGCTTGTTGCGAGGATGCGCATAAACGGCGGCGCACCCCGAGTGCGAGATCAGGACCGGCTTGGAGGATGCGGCGATGGCTTCGGAAGTGGTCCGGTAGCCGCTATGGCTCATGTCAACGGCAACTCCGATCTCATTCATCTTCTTCACCGCCGCGATCCCCGCTCTGCTCAACCCGGCATTGCCTGGCTCTAAACAGCCATCGCCAAAAGCCGTGCGCACGTTGTAGGTGAGCTGCATAATGCGCACGCCGAGATTGCGGAACACCTCAATGCGTTCGGGGTTCTCCTCCAGAAACGCGGTGTACTGGAAGCCGGGAATGATGCCCACCTTGTTCTCTCGCTTGGCACGTGCGATATCAGAGTATCTGCGAATGATGGTGAAGGCGTCGGGATATTTCTCCACTAACGCATCCAGCCAGGCGAGATTGTTGATCGTGCCCTCGAAGGTGGTGTCTGAGACGGTGTAATTGACGGAGGTAATTCCCGACTGTCGAACTACGGCAACTAAAGCCGGGCCAGGTGCGGTCACCTGGTCGAGAAAGGGGGAACACAGTGAATCGATGACAATCGCGCGCTGGTAGAGTGTCGCATTATCCGGGGAAGCACCCGCATGCGTGCTTCGCAACAGGCGCGGAGCGAGCACTGCGGCAGCAGAGAGCTTGAGAAGAGAAAGTTGAAATTCCCGGCGGTTCAAGACGGCATCTCCTCATTAGCTCGAATAAGCATTCTCTTCTCTCGCCACTCGTCAGCGGTTATCTCCCATATCTCGGTTAGAAATCTGCCCGAGACATATTCACGCTCCTCGGTGGCAATCACGCGCATCCCGGTCTTCTCTGAGACGCGCCGAGACGCGATATTCACGACGGCCTTGGGGACACGCAAAACGCTAAAACCGAGAACATCAAAGCAATAGTCATTGACGGGGATCGCCGCCTCGGTCATCAGGCCTTGGCCCTGCCATGGTAGTCCCAACCAGAACCCACGAGTGGCGTGCCCATCCTTGGAGATCAGGCCAATCGATCCGATATGTTCTTCCGGCGATCGCCGCAATCTCAAGGTCCAGTGCCACTGCTCCCCACGCTCGACTGCGGGCAGCGCGACATCGCGATAATAGCTGAGTGCTTCATCTGCGGGGTACGGCCAGGGAATTTGCTTGCTCAGGAACTTGACCATCTCCCACTGGGAAAAGAGGCGTTGTGTCTGCTCGGCATCGGCGAGCTGGAGCGGTTGGAGCAAGAGCCGCTCGGTCTGAAGCGTGGCGATCATTGTCACCAAGATAACAACGGGCGCAGCCTGGATCGAGCCCCTTCCCCAAAGGGCTGCGACTAATGGAGAGCGGCAGACATCTATTCCGTGGGGTGGAGATATGGGAAAGCTGACTGGTAAGGTAGCGGTGGTTACGGGCGCGTCGAAGGGGATTGGAGCGCGTATAGCACAGGAACTTGCGGCGCAGGGCGCCTCAGTGGTGGTGAACTACGCGTCGAGCAAAGAGGGGGCCGACAAGGTGGTCGCTGACATCACCAAGGCTGGCGGCAAGGCGATTGCGGTGGGTGGCAGCGTGGCCAAGAGCGAGGAGATCGATAAGCTCTTCGCAGAAACCAGGAAGGCCTTCGGGAAGTTGGACATCCTGGTGAACAATGCCGGTGTTTATGCGTTTGCGCCATTGGAACAAATTACAGAAGAAGACATCACGTGGATGTATGCCACTAATGTAAAGGGGCTGCTGCTGGTAACTAAGGCCGGGGTAGCGCTGTTCCCGCAGGAGGGTGGCACGGTTATCAATATCGGCTCGGTTGCCAGCGAGCAGACGCCGCCCATGTCGGTGGTGTACAGCGCCACCAAGAGTGCGGTCGATGCGATTACGCGTGTGCTGGCGAAGGAGCTAGGCCCAAAGAAGATTCGTGTGAACTCGGTGAACCCCGGCCCCGTCGCAACTGAGGGCTTCAAGTCGTCGGGCGTCGAGGGAAGCGATTTCGAAAAGCAGATGGTGGAGAGCACGCCGTTGGGCCGCGTCGGCACGCCCGAAGATATTGCGTCGGTAGTCGCCTTTCTCGCCTCCGACGATGCTCATTGGGTTACCGGATCATTGCTCCAGGTAGCGGGCGGCATGCGCTAAGCCTGAGCTGCGGCAGCTGCCTTGCGGGCGATGAGGCCGAAGCCCTTGTCGTGTGCCATGCGTTCGAGCGAGGCCAACTGCTGCTGCGCGAGGGCTTTGTGCCCGGATCTGTTTTCTAAATCGGCTACAGCCAGCATGGTTTCTAACTCAATACCCAGGAGTCCGTGGGCGCGAGCCTCTCTGGCAACCTGAGCCAAGCGCGGTTTCGCTCTCTCAGGATGATCCGATGCGAGCAAAACGCGCGCGAACTCCAGCTCATACTGAAGGCGGACCAGCAGATTCTGGCTCTTCGCCGCGAGAGCCTGGGATGTCTCGATTTCGCTCTGCGCCTCCGCTTGCTTACCCTCCAGCAGCAAAGCTCGGGCTAAAGCGCTGCTGGCCGCCAGTTCGTCGTCGGCTTGACGCTCCTGATGGAACTGTTGTTTCCATTGCCGCAGGGGATTCTCCACCTCGGCCGCGCGTCCCTCTTCTATAGAAAGCTGCGCCAGGGCTACCCGGGTCTCTAATGCCAGCTGCTTCTCGCCTACCTGGTTGCGCAGAGCCAGTGATTTTTCGTAGGATTCATGGGCCGCTGCCAGTTCCCCTCGATCGAAAAGGACATCCCCGAGGCTGCAGAAGACATAGGCGATCGCCACTTTATCGTCGATCTCCTCGGCTGTGGCCCTGGCCTGTTGGTATGTTGTCTCAGCGACCTGTAGGTTCCCGCTTTGCCGCGACAGATCACCAAGACTGTCGAGACTGAGCGCCACGCCTTCCTTGTCTTCGATTGCCTGGTAGGTGGGAATGGAATCCTGCAGCAGGTTCCTGGCCTCTTTGAGATCCCCGATCACCAGGCGCGCGGTACCCAGGTTGCTCATCGCGGCCCCAACGCCATCCAAATTTCCGACTTCGCGAAACTCCTTGATGGCCGCGCGAAACATCTCTTCTGAACGCGCCACTTCACCCAGTTGGTAGTAGAGCCCGGCGAGGTCGGTCCACATGATCGCCTCGGTATTGCGATCTCCGGCCGCCTCGGCGCTCTGCCGGGCAAGTTCGCAGTCGCTGATGGCCTCGTCCACAGAAACACCGATGCCGACGCCCTGTTGACAGAGAAAGCCGTAGGTGCGGGCGACAATTACGTGCGATCCCTGCGCTTTGCCTTTGCTAATCGCGATCCTGGCGGCAGCCTGCGCTTTGGCCAAATCCTGGCTGATCCAGGCGGATGCCTCGGTCATATCGATGCGCGCATCTTCACCCGCCGGAGCAGGAAGACGACGCAGGGCCGCCAATGTCTGAAGGGATTGTGAAGGCGCAGTTTCGATCTGTGCGGTGGCCAACAGCAGGCCGTAGTCCAGGTTGTCTGGAAAGCGGCGGAAGAGGGCCTGATAGGCCTCCACCGCTCGCGACCAGTTCTGCATGGCTCGCCAATACTGTCCCTCCACAAGCAAGCGGTCTTCCTGCGGAAGCTGGTGAGAAAGCTGTAAGGCGCGCTCGGCTTCTGCCCGGGACTTAGGCAGGTAGCCCAGGTGATACCAGGCCTCGGATAAGGCGGAATGAGAGAGCGGGAAGTTGTTGTCGGCGGTCACTGCCTGAAGCAGCAGATCGCGAGCGCCAAGGAAGTCAAATGCCCAAAGTCTTTCCCGCCCTTCTGCATAAAGCCGGGCCGCGAGCTGGTTGGAGGGCAGCGCAACGCGTGCTGCAGCGCTGTCCCCGGTCGAATATGGAGCAAGCCCTAACCTTTGCCGCAGCCGGGCGCCTGCTTCGGTGGCCAGGTCGAAAAGGTTGTTCTGTTGTCCGGTAATCGCTTCCTCTGCGATCGTCTCCCCGCTTGCTGTGTCCTGGAGCCGCAGATCGAGCCGGAGTCCCTTGTTCGCATCCCCTTGCATCAGCGTGTAGGAGCCAAGTACTACAAAATCTGCGCCCGGGTTGGTCCGCAACCGATCCAAAGTCCCTTTTGCCAGGCTGTTTTCTTCGGTCAAAGGCAACTCGCGTTTGGCGCGGGCAATGTCCTCTCCAGAAACCATGCGCAGATCCCCGTGGGTACCCAGTTCGGTGTCCAGCATTTCTGAGAAGACAGGGGAAAGCCAATCTTCTTCAGGGCGGCCGGGCAGATTGCGGAAGCCGAGCACCGCGACCGAGCGGCGTACTGGTAGCGAAGAGTTCACACTGAGGTTGGCGTTGGGAGAAACCGCGGGCGGCCGGGCGCGAAACCGGAAAACCGCTCCTGCGACCAACAGTAGCAATGCGAGCCCGGCTGCCACCAAATAACCCAGGCGTAGGCGGAATGCGGGGTGGAGGTCGGGCGGCGTATCACTTACGGCAGCCGCTGTGGGCACCGCGGCCGCCTCTTGAGCCGGCTCCAGGGGTTGTTTTGTCTCTGGAGCGTGGACGATAACCGGCGCCACAAAGCGATATCCCCGGCGCGGAATGGTGGCTACGTATTTGGGCGCTTCGACGTTATCGTTCAGCGACTCTCGTACTTTGCGGATCGCCACTCCAAGACTGTTGTCAAACTCGACAAAAGTGTTCTCCGGCCAGAGGTGTTGCCGAAGTTCCTCCCGGGTCACGATTTCGCCGGGTCTCTCCAGCAACATGACCAGCAAGCGAAAGGGAAGATCCTGCAGCTTTACGCGGATTCCGTTGCGCGCAAGGGTGCCCTCTTCGGGGTCCAGTTCGAAGGGGCCGAAGCGATAGAGCGTCACTTTTGGCAACGTGCCCGTCGTAGCCTCCCCAGGCGACGCAAACCCTCAACCTGTTCAGTCATTCTAAACAGTTAATGGAACGTTGCAAGTGACTCCAGGGAAATGAGTTTTCAGTTAATGAAGGCTTAAATCGAAGTTCTGTTGACCATTCCGAAGCCGTCCCTCACAGTCGCCAGGAAATGCAGCGCACGCAACCTATGCGGGCGGCAGGTTCTGTGAGGAGATGAGCGATGGCGGGATTTTGCCGTACGTGCGGTTCGCCGTTGAATGATACGGCCGCTTTTTGTGGAGGGTGCGGAGCGCAAGTTCCTTTCGCACCTACAGTGCAGCCGGTCTTTACGCCCGCCCCGGCCACCTATGTGCCGGCCCAGTCTCTGGCCCCAGTGGCAAGAAAGTCAAACACCCTGGTCAAAGTTGTGGTCGCGTTTGTAGTGATCATTTTCGTGGGAGGGGCGCTTGCGCTCGGCGGCCTTTGGTACGCAGCACAAAGGATCAAGGCAAAGGTTCACGCCGTTACCGCACAAGTGCTGGGAGGCCCATCCGACACCGGCGCATCGGGCGGACTGCTGAGCAGTGCTTCAAGCAGCGACGACAGTGCAGGAGGGTTCAAAGGCGACCCTTGCCGCTTCCTGAGCAAAGCGGAAGTTAGCCAGGCTGTCGGGTTGCAGGTCATTCGCACCGAAGCCAAAGACGGTGGCTGCAGCTATGTCGCCAAGGGGGATCCGGCGGATGTGACTGCAAAACATATGTCCTCCATGATAGGCGGCCTGGGGGCCGATGCGCAGACGCAGAAGACCATCCAGAAATTTGCGGGCGCCATGTTTGCGCAGCAGGAGGCGAATGACAAGGCACTCTCGGCGGAAGCGGCTACGGGCGAAATCCCGGTGCTGGTGGTCAGTTTTACAGAGGGCAACGCTGCCCTGGAGATGAAGGCGAACCGTGCCGCATTCGAGCATATCGGAGCGAATGCACCTTCCAACGCCGGCAAAGCAACCGTCGCCAACAGCGCGACTGGCGACCTGACCGGTATTGGCGACGAAGCGTATGTGACTGGAGGAAGCATGCTCATGCTTCGTAAAGGCAACGTCATGGCTCGTTTCATGTATGTAAGTTGCCCCTGCAACACCGACAACATCAAGCCGCTGGCGCAGATGGTGGCAAGCCGCCTGTGAGCACTTACCCAATCCCAGCACACTCAAGGAGATCGCAATGAAGACATCATCGTACGCTCTGCTCGGCGCCATCTTATTGCTGCAACCCGTTGCCTTCGCCGATGTCAGCTACCAGGAGACCACGCAGGTTACCGGCGGCTCCATGATGGGGATGCTCAAAATGGCCGGCGCCTTAAGTTCCCAGGCCAGGCAGGCCACAGCGCCGATCACCTCAACGGTGATGATCCACGGCGAACGCATGGTCCGGTCCAATCCTCATACGACAGAGATTATCGATCTCGATCAGCAGACGATGACCTTCATCGATCACGACAAGCGCACCTACTCCATGGTTACTTTCAAAGAAATACAGCAGCAGATGGAGAAGGCGGCGACACAGGCCAAAGGCGCGCAAAACTCCAGCACAGACGCTTCCCAGATGACTTTCAGCGCGAATATTTCCAGCAACGGCGCCACGCGCCAGATAGACGGCGAAAACGCCAAAGAGGCGCTGCTCACCGTCACCATGATTGCCAACTCATCCGATAACAGCAGCAAAGCCGGAATGGCGGCGACCAGTGAGATGTGGTTGATCACCGACGCACCCGGCCTGGCTGAGATGCGCACCTTTAATGAGCGCATGGCCAAGGAATTGTCCATTGACATGGGAGCTTCGGCGATGTCGTCTCTTCTGGCCGCCCAGCCGGGAGGTGCCCAAGCACTTGCTGAGCTCAAGAAAGAATCAGCCAAGATGAGTGGTCTTCCGGTGCTTCAAGTGACGCGGGTAGGTGTAAGCACGGATGGACAGCCCCTGCCGCCACCTTCCACAGCGCCTCTACAGCAAACCCAGAATCAAGGGTCTACCGCCGGCTCCCAGACGGCAGAGAGCCAGCCTTCCCGGCTGGGTGCCTTTGGCCGGGCGCTCTCGAGTTCCAGCATGGGCGGACTCGTGCACCATTCTTCGTCGACGGCTTCGGCTCCGAGTCAGGCACCGGCCAGTGACGCGACCGCGGAGACCGCGGGCGTACTGCTGGAAAGCCAAACGCAGACTTCTGGCTTTTCCACGGCAGCAGTAGACACCAGCCGATTTCAGATACCGGCAAACTATAAAGCCGTCGCTTCTCCCATGGAGCACAAGTGAGAAGCAGGTAAAGGGGCTCTCGCAAAGTCTTTTTCATGGTGACCCGCAGATCCCCAGCGGCTGCGCCACGCCCAAACAGAACGCACTGACAACAAGGAGGGCAGTTATGCAACTGTTACTGAAAGCAACTTGTCTCACGGCTGTACTCTGCGCTGCGAGCCTTGCACTCGCGGTCGAGACGCCCTTTGCAGGTACGTGGAAATTGAACCTGGAAAAAAGCAAGCTGGTTGGCGACACGGTCACGTTTACTCCTGCCGGGGAAGGGATGCGGTTCACCGCCGGTGGAGAATCCTACGAGTTCAAAACGGATGGTAGCGAGAACAAGACACGATTCGGAACGGCGGCGTGGAAGAAGTTGGGCGATCAGGGTTGGGAGGAAACGGACATGGTGAACGGAAGACTTGACGCAAAAATCACCTGGACTCTCTCCAGCGACGGTAAGACGCTCACCTCGCGGGCCACAGGGGACAAACCGGGAGGTGGAAACTTCGATGACACATCTATCTATATGCGCACCGCTGGCACACACGGTTTGCCAGGGACCTGGAAGGACAAGGAATACAAGGGCAGTTCGCCGAGTCTGCTGGTGATCAGTGACGCGGAGAATGGTTTGAGTTTCGATGAGCCTGATTTCAAGCTGAAGGCAATCGGTGCGTTCGACGGTAAGCCGGGAAATGTCCAAGGTCCAACGATCCCATCAGGGGCTTCATTCTTCTTAACCAAGGTGAGTGGTCGCAGCTTTAAGATGACGCGGACACAGAGCGGGAAGCCGTTGGACACGTCCACCTGGACAGTGTCGCCAAACGGCAAGTTACTAAACGTAGTGAGCCGAACGGCCGGAACTACCGATCCACCAACCACCGCGGTGTATGAGAAGCAGTAACGGATAGCGGTAACATCGCGACCATGGGCCGAGAGAGGCGCCTTCCCCTCGGCTCAAACGTACGGGTATGCGGCACGGGTATGCGTTTCGCGCTTGCCGTGGTCCCTGTTGGGCTGCATGATAGTTGCGTGCAAGAACTGAGTACAGGTGCGATTCTTGGCCACTATAGGGTCGTGCGGCCCTTGGGCCAGGGTGGAATGGGTGTCGTCTACGAGGCTGAGGACCAGAAGCTGGGCCGGTCTGTCGCCATTAAGCTGCTGCCGGAGGCTACGCGTCGGGACCCAGCAGCCCTGGAGCGTTTCTGGCGCGAAGCACGCACTGCCTCTTCACTCAATCACGCCGGCATCTGTACCATCTACGAGCTGAACGAAAGCGGCGACCGGCCCTTCATCGTCATGGAACTGCTGGAAGGCCAGAGCCTCGATAAGGCCCATTTTCGTCGCCCTATGCCGTACCCCAAATTGCTGGACTTTGGGGTGCAGGTGGCAGATGCGCTGGACGCGGCCCACCGCAAGGGCATTCTGCATCGCGACATCAAGCCCGGCAACATTTTCCTGTCCCCATCGGGTCAAGTGAAGATCCTGGATTTCGGTCTGGCCAAGCTGGAAGCGGGACAAACGTCGCCAAACGGTGACAAGCCGAACGACACCATGGCCGGGACCTCGCCGCAAGATCTGCTTACCAGCCCGGGAGCGGCGGTGGGCACTATTGCCTACATGTCTCCCGAGCAGGCGCGAGGCGAAACCCTGGATGCGCGCAGCGATGTGTTTTCGCTCGGCGTGGTGTTGTATGAGCTGGCGACAGGACAACATCCTTTTAGCGGTTCCACCACTGCGGTGACCTTCGATCGCATTCTCAACTATGCTCCGACGGCCCCGATTTCCCTCAACTCTGAGCTGCCGGTGGAGTTAGAGGAGATACTCAACAAGACACTGGAGAAGGAGCGTGAGCTACGCTGCCAGTCGGCAGCAGAGTTGCGCGCCGACCTGAAACGATTGCAGCGCAAGAGCAGCGGCGGGTCTTCGGCCAGGCCTTCCGGTACGGCCGGCGGCGCGAGCGCCGGCTCCAGTCCGAGTAGCTCGGGGAGTGGCCACGTGCCCCCGCCGGCTCCTCCCAGCGGTAGCGTGAACGGAGCTTCGGATGCTCTGTCATCAGGCTCCAGTCCGGGCAGTGTTCCTGGTGTTGCTCCCCCGGCGGCAAAGAAATCGCCAGTGCTGGCCATCGCATTGGGGGCTTTGGTGCTGCTGGCGGCCGCCGGATTTGCTGCCTGGCGTCTCTGGCCGCGTGCAGTGCCGTTTACTTCGATTTCTCTGAGCCAGATCACCAACACGGGGACCCTGGAAGACGTTGCTCTATCCGGCGATGGAAAATTCCTGGCCGAGGTCAAGAACGGTGCCGGCCAGCGCACGCTTTGGATCCGGAATATCGCGACCAATACGGACACCCAGATTCTGGCTGCATTCCCCAGCGATTATGTCGGGCTCAGTTTCTCGCCGGACGCCAACTACCTCTATTTCGTGCGCGGCACGGCCGAGAACACGGCCGTCCGTTCTCTTTTCATGATGCCGACCTTTGGCGGGACACCGCGGCAGCTCATCCGCGATATTGACAGCGCTCCAAGCCTTTCGCCGGACGGGTCTCGCCTTGTCTACCTGCGCTGGACCCCAGGCCAAAACGACCACTACTCCGAGATCCACATCGCGGATAAGGACGGCGCGAACGATCAGGTGGTTTACACCTCTAACGGCATAGCCGAGGCTCCAGCCTGGTCGCCAAAGCCGAATCAGATTGCGTGGATCGAACAGACGGGAGTGCGCGATTCTATCGATCCATGTCTTTGATCTCAGCTCGAAGACGAAATCTTCCGTGGCGCAGCCGGAGGGTAGTATGTTCGGCCCCACCCGGTCGGGGTCTAACCTGGCATGGCTGCCCGACGGCAAGCATCTTCTGGTTCTTTATGTGAAGCCGCATTCCGACCGCGGGCAAATTGGCATTGTGGGCTTGACGGCCGGTGATTTCCACACCGTGACCAACGACGTGAATTCCTACAGTCAGCTTGCCGTGTCGGCCGATGGAAAGACGCTGGCTACCGTGCTGACGAACCAGGACTCGGGCCTCGCTTACTACAAAGGAGACGGAGGGGCAATGATCTCGAGTTCGCCCCTGCGGATCACCCCGAGTACGGTGGCCTGGGCAGATGAGGACCACCTGCTGCTGATGACGCACAGCGCCGGCGTGAGCAAAGTGGAACGCGCCAGCGGAACCCTGCAGCCCATCGACATCGGCGAAATAGATGCCGGTTTTTACATAACCACCTGCCCGAATGGGACCGTGGTCTTTACTGGATTCCCGAAGGGTGGAGCAGAGACACGTCTATTCCGCATGAACGGGGACGGAAGCGGAATCGCACCGATCACGAACGCCGGCGTTGCATTGATGCCCTTTTGCGCGCCGGATAGCGATGCCGCCTATTTCACGCTCCGCAAGCGAGGAGGGGGCGCGGTGGCCACCTTCTGGTCTGTCCCCTTATCAGGAGGAACGCCCCATCAGGAGCTCAAGGAGTTGACCGATGCCCGCTTCTTCATCGTATCCCGCGACGCGAAAGTTCGCTGCGGCCGAATCCTTCGGGAACTTGGACCATTTCACCGCGCTCATTGCCGATATCAATACCGGACAGGTTTTGCATCGGCTTTCGCTGGATATGAGCGCGCTCGGCATGGCCAGTTTTAGTCCGGATGGGAAGGCCATTGTTCGCAAAGTTGTTTCCAATGGCGGCAATGCCCTGCAGTATCAGCCGATCGATGGATCGCAGCCGCACTTGTTGCTAGGTCCTACGCCGGAGGATCTGACTGCTTTTGCCTGGTCGCCCTCGGGAAACCTGCTGGCAGTGTTGCAACTGCGCAGGAGTTCCGATGTGGTGCTGATTAACGATCTAACCGGGAAGCAGCCGCACTAATCGAACGTCACGCCGGCTGAGCCCCGGCGGCGGCCGTGCGTTTCGTCCTTGCCGCGCTGCGCCTGCCGCTGCATGATGGTTGGGTGCAAGAACTAACTGCCGGTACACTCCGAGGCCACTATAAGATCGTCCGCCGCCTGGGCCAGGGCGGAATGGGCGTGGTCTATGAGGCTGAAGACCAAAAGCTGGGGCGGTCCGTCGCCATCAAGTTGCTGCCTGAGGCGACCCGCCAGGACAAGGCAGCGCTGGAACGCTTCTGGCGTGAAGCGCGCACTGCCTCCTCGCTGAACCATCCCGGTATCTGCACCATTCACGAATTGAACGAAAGCGGCGATCAGCCCTTCATCGTGATGGAGCTGCTGGAAGGTCAGAGCCTGGACAAGCTCTACTACCGGCGGTCCATGCCGTACCCCAGGCTGCTGGATCTGGGAGTGCAAGTGGCGGATGCGCTGGATGCGGCGCATCGTAAGGGCATCCTGCACCGTGACATCAAGCCAGGCAATATCTTCTTGTCGCCGTCCGGACAGGTAAAGATTCTAGACTTCGGCCTGGCCAAGATTGAAGAGGGGTATGTGGGAACGGCGGGTGGAGACAACGGGAACCCGACCCTTGCCGAGCCGCACGATCTGCTGACCAGTCCCGGCGCGGCGGTGGGAACCATTGCATACATGTCTCCGGAACAGGCGCGGGGTGAGCCGCTCGATCCCCGCAGCGACGTATTTTCGCTGGGCGTGGTGTTATATGAGCTGGCCACGGGACAACATCCGTTTAGCGGTACGACCACCGCGGTCACCTTCGATCGCATTTTGAACTATGCCCCCACGGCGCCGGTTTCGCTCAACCATGAACTGCCGCCGGAGTTTGAGGAGACCCTTAACAAGACGCTGGAGAAGGACCGTGAGCTGCGTCTGCAATCGGCGGCCGAGCTGCGCGCCGACCTGAAACGATTGCAGCGCAAGAGCAGCGGCGGCTCTGCAGCACGGCCGATGGCGGCCGGCGGTGTGAGTGCCAGCTCCCCGGCCAGCGCGGGTGGCCCGGGTTCTAGCCCAAGCGGGGTGCCGAGCGGCAGCGCTCCGCCGCCGTCGGGTCCTTCGAGCGGAAGCGCGGCGCGTGCGGGGGGCTCCGGTTCTGTGCATGAACCGGCGGGGGTTGTTTCCGCAGCCGCCATAGCCCCTGCCGCCGCGAAGAAATCGCGTGCTTTGCCGATCGCAGTCATTGTCCTGGCGCTGCTTGCCGCCGCGGGATTCGCCGCTTGGCGGTTGTGGCCGCGTCCGGTGCCGTTTACCACGGTGTCACTCAGCCAGATCACGAATACGGGGACGTTGGAGAGGATCGCCTTATCCGGCGACGGCAAATTTCTCGCCGAAGTCAAGAACGACGCCGGCCAGCGAACTCTGTGGGTGCGCAACATCGCAACCAATACGGATACACAGATTCTGACCGCATTTGCCAACGAGTATGTGGGGTTGAATTTTTCGCCAGACGCGAACTACCTCTACTTCACCCGTGGAACAGCCGACAATGTCGCTCTGCACTCTCTTTATGTGATGCCCGTGTTTGGCGGCACGCCACGCCAGCTCATCCACGATATAGACAGCGCCCCCAGCCTGTCGCCGGACGGCAGCCGCTTTGTCTATCTGCGCTGGACGCCGGATCGCAAGGACCAACTTTCCGAGGTCCACACCGCGGACAAGGATGGCGGCGACGACCAGCTGCTCTACACCTCTCTTAACCAGGTGCAGGGCCCGGTGTGGTCGCCGCTGGGCAACCAGATGGCGTGGATCGAATCGAGCGGCCGTAGCGATACGGCCATCAAGGTCTTCGACATCGCCTCCAAAAAGACGGTAACCCTGGCTCAGCCGAGCGGCATGATCTATGACATTAACTTCGACGGCTATACCGACTTGGCATGGTTGCCTGACGGAAAGCATCTGCTCGCTCTGTATACCAAGGCTCATTCCGACCGCGGGCAGATCGGCATTGTTGGTGTTCCTGACGGGGCGTTCCATACCCTGACGAATGATGTAAACGCGTATAGCCAGCTGGCCATCTCCCTCGACGGAAAGACCATGGCAACCGTCCTCACCAACGTGGACTCGAGTATTGCCTACTACAAGGGAGACGGCGGGGCAATGATCTCGAGTACGCCGCTGCGCATCACTCCCACCTCGTTGGCCTGGGCTGATGAGGACCATTTGTGGTTGATCACAAGGGGTACGGGCATCAGCAAATTGGAACGTGCATCGGGAACCCTACAGCCGATCGATACCGGAACCTTGGATATCGGCTCGTTCATTAACACCTGCCCGGACGGGCATGTCCTGTTTATCGCCATCCCCAAGGGCGGAGGGGAGTCGCGCCTGTTCCGCATGGATGGAGATGGGAGTGGCATTACTCAGCTGACCACGTCGGGCATAGCGCGCGCACCCTATTGTGCTCCGGACAGCCGGACGGTTTATTTCACCATCCGGCCCAAGGAGAACATCCCCGTGGTTGCCCTGTGGTCGATTCCGTTATCCGGAGGGGCTCCCAGGAAAGAGCTCGAAAGCGACAGCTTCGGCACTATCGTGGTCACTCGTGACACCAGGTCGGCTCTGTCGTACTTTAACAAAAGCCTGGTTTACGTCCTTCAGATCTGGGACGTTTCGACCCACCAGGTGCTGCGCCAGCTTCCTTGGGATACGAGCGACCTGGGCCAGGGTACATTACCCAGCTTTTCTCCCGATGGGAAAGCAGCGGTTGTGACGGTTGTCTCCAAGGGCAGCAATGCCCTTCAGTATCAGCCGATCGACGGTTCGCCCACACATTTACTCACCGACACTACGCACGAGACACAAACAGACTTTGCATGGTCGCCCTCAGCCAGCAAGCTGGCCGTGTTGCAGTTGCGCAGAAGTTCCGATGTGGTGCTGATTACCGATCTTGCAGGAAAGCAACCGCATTAAGTCATAATGACTGTATTGAATCTTCGACCCTGGTTTCGTGACCCGCTTTTCCTGCTGGCTTTGGCTGCCGGTCTCATCGCCTTCGTGGTGCAATCGGGTGAGCTGGGCTCTGCTGATACGACCCATCGCCTGCAAACTACGCATTCCTTTTGGACTGGCGAACCGGAGGTGTTTCCTAACGAATTTCCCGAGTTCGGCGTCCACGGCCGCGGGGGAAAGCTGCAGAGCTGGTATAGCATCGGCCAGTCGCTGCTCTTTTTGCCCGCGGATGTGGTTGGCACCTACGTCGCACGCCTCCCCATCTTTGCGGAGTACGACGACACCGATCCCAGCGTGCGCGACATCATCGTCAGCTACAGCACCAACATCCTCGTGACGGTGTTAACGGCGCTGGTTTGCTTCCGCTTCCTGCGGCAGTTGAACTTCGACGTTACGCAGTCCGTGGTGGGCGTTCTGGCTCTGCTGCTCGCCACCACGCATCTCCATTACACGCAGAACATGATGGAGAACAACTACATTTTCCTGCTCAGCATGACTGGCTTCTCCTACCAGTACGAGTGGTTGCGTACTGGCTCCCGGCGGGCTTTGTTGATTGGCTCAGGCGCGTTTGGCCTCAATCTGCTGACCCGCCTGCCGACTGGTTTAGATCTTATGGCTGGTGCGTTGTTCCTGCTGTTGGTGCTGTGGTTCGAAGGGGTACGGGGGCGCGCTCTCTGGGAACGATGCAAAGCCTACATTGCAACCGCTCTACCGGTTTATTTATTTTTTGGATTGCTCGATCGCCTCTATCAGGTCTACCGCTTCGGATTTAGAGCAGTATTTGTTACCTATGTCACGATCATTGGCCGCGAAACCAGGATGCGCAATCCTTCGCTGCCTCCCAACTATCCCTTCGAAACCCCCTGGCACGTCGGGTTTTTCGGGGCGCTCTTTACTCCGGAGAAGTCGATCTTTCTCTTTGATCCTTTGATCGTGCTGATGATTCTGCTTTGCGTCGTCGCCTGGAAGCGATTCAGCCCGGATGTCAAGGCGTACGCCATCATGAGTTGTCCGCTCCTGTTGGCGTACCTGAGTTTTTACGCCCGCTATACGGTGTGGAGCGGCGACTTCGCCTGGGGCGACCGCTACGTTTCAACTACTGTTGAGTTGGCGTCGCTGCTCGCGGTTCCTCTATTGCTGCGTCATCACCCACAATTGGCAAAGCCGGTTTGGTTTATAGGATTGGCGTTGCTGGCCATCAGCACGTTGATTCAAGTGATGTCGCTGGCCTTCTGGTTGCCGCTGGAGATCTACCAGATGGAAACCCTTGGTCATCCGACCTTCGTGATCCTTCTGCGCCTGAAAAATATTGTTGCCTTCGCGCTGGGAAAGATGGATGCCTGGGGCCTGAACAACCACGCCATGACCGAGGATCCGTGGGACTACGCCCATATCACCGAGTGGAATTTTCTGCCCTTCGTTTTGCGGCGGGTCGGCGTTGCGCCCGCGTGGGTGGTGCATATTGCGTTCGTGGTGTGGACTGCTGGACTCGCCGCGTTGGCAGCCACCTTCTGGCAGATCTGCAGAGTGCTTGGCCGGGTTAGGTCAGGGGACTTCGCTAGCGTCCTGAAGTAGCTCCCAACGCTGCAAGGCGATGGGGACATTGCCATTGTTCCAGACAAAGTTGTTGAACTGCAGCATGGAGAAATCTTTGCCTTGGGCGCGGCGCGCATCGGAGAGGAGCTGGGTGATCTGCAGCTTGCCGATCTGGTAGGAGATTCCCTGGCCCGGTGTGCTTGAGAAAGCGGCCGCCTCGCCGAGCGCGGTTGCCCGATCCATAGGGACCGTGCGAGCGAGGTAATCAGCGCCCTGCTGCAGCGTGAACTCGCCCAGCGCCAACTTGACGTCAACCTCCACGCGCAGTGCGCGTAGCCGCATGAAGCTGTAGATGGTTTCGCGGGTATGCGGATTGTCGTCGAAAAACCCAGCCTGCAACATCATCTCTTCGGCGTAGAAGCCGAGGCCTTCATTGGCGCCGGAGTCGTAGTAGTGGCGACGAATTGGGTCGGGGTTGTGCCAGCCGAGACAGAGCTGGAAGTAGTGTCCCGGCACGCCCTCATGGACGAGAATGGGTCGCGGATCGTGTGCCTGGGAAAGTTTGAAGAAGCCCAGGTCCGGTCCAGGCACGTGAATGTAGCTGGTCCCATCCTGATCGAGGCGCGACGGTCCGGTGAGGTCGTCGTTTTCTCCCATGTCCTGGAAGGGCTCCAGATAAGCCGGCAGCAGCAGGTTACGGTAGTGCTTCATCCATGCAGGCACGCTGAGGATTTTCTGGTCGACGAGGAAGGCGCGGACTTTCTCTTCATCGATCTTTTCGGCTTGTATCTGTGCTGCGGCACTGGGAAACAGCGGCGCGGGTGGGGCGCCGGCAAGACGAGTCTGCTGGTAGGTTTCGAACGCGACCGCCCGGCTCCACTCCTGTTGGCTCATCGCTAGCAACTGCTCAGGTGTGTAGGGGAGCAGCGCGACCTTGCGCAGGAAAAATATGTAGTTGTCGCGACCAATGGCCGTCTCTTTGCGCGCGGTGGGCAATTTCGCCGTGAGCCACGCACGGTATTGCGTGAGCGCTGTTACCGCGGCGGGGATTGCTTCTTGTAGCGCCTGGTTGTGGGCCGCCGTGAGCTGCGGTGCGAGCGCCTTCCTGGTGCGTTGTAGGCGGTCGCCGACCTGATCCAGGGAGTCGATAGCCAGCTGCGCAAAGGGCTGTCGTATATCGGTCAGGTTCTCCTGGGCAGCTTGAAGCGTGGCCGGGATCTGCTTAACGCGAGCGACGATCTCCTGCTGTCGTATTTCAGAGAACGGTGGCGGCGGCAATAGAAGAATGAAGACCGAGCCCAGCGTCTGATCGACATAGAATTGCGGGTTACGCTTCCAACTCTGTTCGATGGATAGCTCCCAGCGCACGCGGGCCACTGCTGAGCCGAGGAGCCGGTAGTCGACCTGGTCATGGATCGGGGTTTGCGCCGAGGGGGCGAGCGATTTCCATCGTTGCTCAAACCCGTCGAGCTGCTGCAGCCGCTGGGTGATGGTCTGCGGTGACCAATCGACAACCAAGCCGGCCGGTCGTTCAATGCGCGGGATGTCATCGTCACTGAACGGCTGCTCCTGTGCTCTCCATTGCCAGAAGCTATCGTTTAGCTCGCTCAGGCTGTCTGCGCGCGCAAAGACGCATTGGGCAAACAGCAAAGACACAACGGCCAGATACCGCAAGAATTTCAAGAGCAGCTCCTTCTTATAGAGAGTCAGTGTATCCGAGTAATCGCCCGATGAATTGCGTGCTTGCCCGATTTACTTGGGCAAGCCAGTGCGACTGGGGTTTGCTGTTGTGGTGGTTCTGTCCATCCACCTCCTCCCATGCCAAGGTGAGCCGCCACCCTCCACTTTGTCATCCCGACCGTAGGGGAGGAGGGACCTGCAGTTTCACTTTCGGGCACAGCGAATGTTCCGTGGGCGAATTGCCTCCGGGTTCCGTTTCTCCATCAACGCAAACTGCAGGTCCCTCCCCTACGGTCGGGATGACAAAGTGGAGGGTAGCGGCTCACCTTGGCCGTGGAGGGGGTGGATGGACGGAGTCAAACCAACGAGGGTCCCACACGACCTAGATTGCTGTCGCTGGTTTGACAGAACTCGGCTCGCTCCCTTAGCGTTTTGCATTGGTCGGGACGAATAGAACTGAGGTCAATATGGAAGCACTCAAGGGACGAACTGCGCTGGTTACCGGCGCTTCACGTGGGCTGGGCGCGGCGATTGCTTTGGAACTGGCCGCCAGAGGCGCAAAGGTCGCGGTCAATTACTTCGCCAAGCGAGACCGCGCCGAGCAACTATGCGCACAGATCAAGCAGCAGGGCGGGGAAGCCGCTGCCTTCTACGCCGATGTTCGCCTGGAAGCGGATATCGAGAAGATGATCCGCGCAGTTGAGGAGACTTATCAGCAGATCGATATCGCCGTGATCAATGCCACCGGTCCGCAACCCTTCTTAACCATCGAACAACAGACGTGGGAACGATACCTCGACCAACTGGAATTTTTTGTGAAGTCGCCACTGCTTATCTTGCAGCGGCTCGTTGCCGGCATGAAAAGCCGCGGCTATGGACGAATCATACAAATCGGAAGCGAGGTATTCGAACTCGGTAACCCGATGTTCGCTCATTATGTCGCGGCCAAAGCCGCACAGCTGGGCCAAACACGGTCCTGGGCCCGCGAACTTGGTCCAACCGGCATCACGGTCAACCTGGTCGCTCCAGGCTGGATTCCCACTGAACGCCATCAGGGCTCTACCCAGGCGGAGATCCATTCCTATACAGAGAAGGTTCCGATGAAGCACATGGGAACTCCCGAAGACGTGGCCAATACGGTCGCTTTCCTGGCCAGCGATGCAGGCAGATTCATTACCGGACAGAAGATCTCAGTGAACGGCGGCAATACCGTCGAATAACTTCAGCTCATCGTGTGGAGTGTGGGGCTGACGATCAAAGGAGCCTCGGTCGACGCCTGGACCTCGGCAACGGAAACCCCGGGAGCAATCTCATCGAGCACCAGTCCGTCCGGGGTTACGCTGATCCAGGCCAACTCGGTGGCGATGGAATCGACCACACCCACCCCGGTCAGCGGCAACCTGCAAGCGTTGAGGATTTTCGGGCGGCCATCGCGCGTGGTGTGCTCCATGGCCACGATGACATGCCGCGCGCTGGCTACCAGGTCCATGGCGCCGCCCATGCCTTTGACCATTTTGCCGGGGATGATCCAGTTCGCCAGGCTCCCGTGGACATCGACCTCCATGGCGCCCAGGATGCTAAGGTCGATGTGACCGCCGCGAATCATGGCGAAGGCATCGGCGCTGGAAAAAAATGACGTCCCGGGCAGCACGGACACAGTCTCTTTTCCAGCGTTGATCAGGTCGGGGTCCACTTCCTCTTCCAGAGGATAGGGCCCGATGCCCAGCATGCCGTTCTCCGATTGCAGCACTACTTCCACACCGGGCGGAACATGGTTGGCAACCAGCGTGGGCATGCCGATGCCAAGGTTTACGTAGAAGCCGTCGCGGAGCTCCTGCGCCACCCGCTTGACGATGCGGTTGCGTTTCTCAATCTCCTGCATTCGGTCTCCTCACCGTCCGGCGTTCGATGCGCTTTTCGCAGGAGGTGCACTGGAAAATGCGTTTGACGTAGATGCCCGGGGTCACAATCGCGTCGGGATCCAGTTCGCCTGGCTCTACCAGCTCTTCCACCTCGGCGATGGTGATGCGCGCAGCAGTGGCCATCATGGGGTTGAAATTGCGCGCGGTCCGGCGGTAGATCAGGTTGCCCTGCCGATCCCCCTTCCAGGCCTTCACCAGCGCGAAGTCTGCTTTGAGCGCCGTTTCCAGCAGGTAGTCGCGCCCATCGAAAGTGCGCTGCTCTTTGCCCTCGGCGACCAGCGTGCCCACGCCTGTGGGGGTGTAGAAGGCGGGAATGCCCGCTCCGCCGGCACGGATTCGCTCCGCCAGCGTGCCTTGCGGGACCAAGGACACCTTGAGGGTGCCGGCGATCACCTGCTTTTCCAGCAGCATGTTTTCGCCCACGTAGCTGCCGGTGTGCGAGGCGATCATACCCGCCTCAAGCAGCAGGCCGAGGCCGAATCCGTCCACGCCCATATTGTTGGAGATGGTGTGCAGGCCGGTCACCCCGCGGCGCACCAGGGCGGCAATTGCATTTTCTGGAATGCCGCAAAGCCCAAATCCCCCCAACATTACGGTTGCGCCCGGAGGAATATCGGCAACGGCTGCATCGGGGGTGGAGAATACTTTATTCATAGCTGCGCACGGCGAGTCTACCCATTCGATCACAAAAATGTCTTGCTGAGCCAAGCCTGGCCGCGACCATTTAGGATTTAGCTTGTCACGAAGGGAACCACGTGAGCACTGAAAGGCAAACCTCCCCGGGAGAGCGCTTCCGATCCGCTGTCAAGCAGGAGCATCCATTACAGGTGATCGGCGCCATCAACGCCTACACGGCGCGCATGGCGCAGGCGACGGGCTTTCGCGCGCTCTACCTTTCAGGTGGAGGAGTGGCGGCCAACTCGCTTGGCATGCCCGATCTCGGTATCAGCAACATGGAAGATGTGCTGGTCGACGCTCGCCGCATTACCGACGTCACCACCCTGCCGCTGCTGGTCGACATCGACACCGGTTGGGGAAGCGCCTTCAATATCGCCCGCACCATCCGCTCCATGGAGCGTGCGGGGGTCGCCGCAGTACACATCGAAGACCAGGTAGGCGCCAAGCGCTGCGGCCACCGGCCAGGGAAGGAATTAGTTCCGGCCGAGGAGATGGTCGATCGCATCAAAGCCGCGGTCGACGCCCGCACCGACCAGGACTTCGTGATCATGGCGCGCACCGATGCCCTGGCTGGCGAAGGACTGGCGGCCGCCCTCGATCGCTGCGCTGCTTACGTTGCTGCGGGCGCGGACATGATCTTTGCCGAGGCGGTCACGGATTTGGCCCTGTATCCGCGCTTCAAGGAGAGGGTCGGCGTGCCCATCCTGGCCAATATCACAGAGTTTGGACAGACACCGCTCTACACTACGCAGCAGCTGGGCGCCGCCGGAGTGGACATTGTCCTGTTCTGCTGCGCCGCTTACCGGGCCATGAACGCCGCGGCGCTTAAGGTGTACCATGCCATCCGGACCGAAGGTACGCAGAGCAATGTGCTCAATTTGATGCAGACCCGCGCCGAGCTCTACGAGTTTCTCGGCTACTACGCCTACGAGCAGAAGCTCGACCAGCTCTTTGAGGCAACCAAGCACAGTTGAACCCTGGGAGAAGCGACTAATCATGGCCACCACCGTTGACCAGCAGCAAGCAACCTTCAAACCGAAAAAATCTGTTGCACTCTCCGGAACGCCGGCCGGCAATACGGCCCTGTGCACGGTGGGGCGAACCGGCAACGACCTGCACTATCGCGGCTATGACATCGCCGATCTGGCCGCCCACTGCGAGTTTGAAGAGGTGGCTTACTTATTGCTGCGGGGCAAGCTGCCGAACGCCACCGAGCTGGCTGCTTACAAGCAAAAGCTGAAGCGCCTGCGAGGCCTGCCGGCCAATGTATACACGGTGCTGGAACAGCTTCCCGCCGCGACCCACCCCATGGACGTGCTGCGCACCGGTGTCTCTGCCCTGGGCTGCACGCTGCCGGAAAAAGATGACCATAACCCCGCCGGCGCTATTGAGTGCGCCGATGTGCTGCTCGCCACCGTGGGATCGATGCTGCTTTACTGGCATCACTTCAGCCGCAACGGACAAAGCATCGACGTGGAATCGGGACAAGACACGCTGGCCGGGCACTTTCTCGCCCTGCTTCATGGGGAGGCCCCGAGTGAGCAGTGGATTCGCGCCATGCAGGTCTCGCTCGTCCTTTATGCCGAGCACGAGTTCAATGCCTCCACATTTACCGCGCGCGTCATCGCCGGGACCGGCTCGGACATTTACTCCTGCATTACGGGCGCGATCGGCGCGCTACGCGGGCCCAAGCACGGCGGAGCCAATGAGGTTGCCCTCGAGATTCAGCAGCGCTACGCCTCTCCTGATGAGGCAGAGCGGGATATACGCGCCCGCCTGGAAAAGAAGGAGGTCGTTATCGGCTTCGGCCATCCGGTCTACACGGTCAGCGATCCGCGCAATGCCATCATCAAGAAGGTCGCGCACGATCTGGCTGAATCCACCGGCGACTTTGCCATGTACCGCATTGCTGAGCGGCTCGAAGCCGTAATGTGGGAGGCCAAGCGCATGTTCCCTAACCTGGATTGGTTCAGCGCCGTCTCCTATCACCTGATGGGTGTCCCGACGGCGATGTTCACCCCGCTCTTTGTGCTGGCCCGTACCTCCGGTTGGAGCGCTCATATCCTCGAGCAGCGTGCCGATGGCAAGATCATCCGCCCGGCGGCCAACTACACCGGGCCTGAGGATCTTGCATTCGTCCCCATTGCCCAGCGCGTCTAAGCATTTCTCCCGGAGATAAGAATGTCCGCCCATGCCACGGGGGAGCGTCCCCCTTATGACCAGGTCCTGGTCGATATAGCCGATTACGTCTGCAGTTACACCATCGAGAGCGCACTGGCGTATGCCACAGCGCGCAACTGCCTGATCGACACGCTGGGCTGCGGCCTTGAGGCGCTTGAGTATCCTGCCTGCACCAAGCTGCTTGGGCCTGTGGTACCGGGAACGATTGTGCCGAACGGCGCCAAAGTTCCGGGCACGGCGTTTCAGCTTGACCCGGTCCAGGCCGCCTTCAATATTGGCGCCATGATTCGCTGGCTGGATTTCAATGACACCTGGCTGGCCGCCGAATGGGGTCACCCGTCTGACAATCTGGGCGGAATCCTCGCCGTCGCCGACTGGCTCTCCCGCACCGCCGTCTGCAGCCGGCAAGGCTCCGCTGACCATGCGCGCGGTGCTGACGGCGATGATCAAGGCACATGAGATCCAGGGCTGCCTCGCGCTCGAGAACTCGTTCAACAAGGTTGGCCTCGACCACGTGGTTCTGGTCAAGGTGGCCTCGACCGCGGTCGTGGCACAGATGCTCGGCCTTAACCGCAGCCAGATCCTCGATGCGCTTTCACTGGCCTGGGTCGATGGCCAGAGCCTGCGAACGTATCGCCATGCGCCCAACACCGGCTCGCGCAAGAGCTGGGCGGCCGGCGACGCCACCAGCCGTGCCGTTCGTCTTGCGCTCATGGTGCGTGCCGGAGAGATGGGCTATCCCTCGGTGCTGACTGCGAAGGGCTGGGGATTTTACGATGTGCTTTTTCGTGGCCGGCCCTTCACGTTCCAGCGGCCTTACGGCTCTTACGTGATGGAGAATGTTCTCTTCAAGATCAGTTACCCGGCAGAGTTTCATGCGCAGACCGCCGTAGAGGCCGCCATGGCGTTGCGCGCAAGGCTGCTCGCCGCCGGCAAGTCCGCGGAGGATATCAGCTCCATCGAGTTGCGCACCCACGAGGCCTGTCTGCGCATCATCGATAAGAAAGGGCCGCTCAATAATCCCGCCGATCGCGACCACTGTGTGCAGTACATGGTTGCCGTACCTCTTATTTTTGGGCACTTGACCGCCTCCGATTATGAAGACTCTTTTGCTGCCGACCCGCGCATCGATGCGTTGCGGGAAAAGATGCGCTGCACCGAGGAGCCTGCCTTTACCGCCGACTACCACGATCCGGAGAAGCGCTCAATCGCCAATTCGCTTGCGCTTTCTCTGAGCGATGGCGGCACGTTCACTGAGACAGTCGAGTATCCCCTGGGCCACCGCCGCCGCAGAAGCGAGGGGATCCCTCTGCTCGAAGCGAAGTTCCGCACCAACCTCGGCCGCCGGTTTGCGCCGCAACGGCAGCGGGCAATACTTGAGGCCTCGCTTGACCAGCAGGCACTCGAACGCATGCCGGTGCAGGAGTACGTGGACCTGTATGCATTGTGAGGTTGTTCTTAGAGGAGCCTGCGATCGTAGACCAAGGGCACCCCCTGCCGGCCATTCTCGCGGCATCCGGATGTAATGGATTCAGCATGACGTTGTTCTCTTGGGTACTAGCACCGAGGGATAGCATGACGCGCCCGGCTTCGCGATGAAGCGATCGCCTATCCTTCTGAGTGAGGCCGGTGCAGGATATTCTTTCCAGTTTTCGGGGAGTGCCGGGGTGGGTGTAATCGCAACCTCGTCCGGAATATCCAGGGTTGCAATGACGAGGTCATCTGGCATGAGCGTCAATTCGATGTGCGCTCGATATTCAAGAATTGCGAGCGAGCGGTGCGTTGCTGCGTAGCAAAGCCGCGTGCCGATGCTCGACCAGCGGCCCCCAAATAGGAAGGATCCCTCTCCGTCAAACGGGTTCTTGCCGGCAAACTTCCGGCGAGTAAGCCGGTAGACCTCCACCTAGCTCACACCGCCGTAGGCGATGCGCCCGAGAATCTGTTCTACCCGGCGCACACCGATCTCGGTTTCCAGCGCTCGGAGCGGGGTCTGGTTGCCAAGAACCTCATTCGCTTTGTCTGAGCCAACGCTGTGCCTTCTTACGGTCACCGATCGCTCACTTCCGCCAGGGCCAAAATTGAGGCTAAACGATAAACCCGATCGGAATCTCCCGGAGCCATACGGTTGCGACGTTCCAGCATGCGCATCAGTGTGCTCTTTGGGATGGCAAGGCTGCCCGCCAATTCCATAACGGTGAAGCCCCAGTTTTCGCGAAAATTCTTGTAGGACGGAAACAGTAAAACCTTCGCGAAGCTGTCGCTCCATTTCGCTTTCGGAGCGTACCTTCACCCCAATCGCGTCTTTACCACCCAACTGTTCAAAGACCTGATCTATGGATGCCTGCATCATTCTCTCTATCGTGCCAAGTGAGACTATTTATAGTCTCACTTGAGACAGTTGGCAAGGTAAGACAGCAGGGGTCACTTTTCGCCAAGAGGGAGGAGTCGCGGCTTGCGCCGGTGACTATAATCCCGTAATGCCCATTAGCCGAAGAGCCTTTCGTTTCTGGAATGCTGGCTACTCCGCTGGCAGCTGCCTACTCGTCGTTTGCCGCGACTGCGGCGCCAATGAAGATCACACGCATTGAGACGGTTTACTGGAAGTCTCAGGAAGATGCTCCGTTTAGGCCGAATTGGACCTGGCTAAAGATCGATACTGATGCCGGGATCTCTGGCAGTAGGAGAAACCTATCCACGAAACGCGGTGGAAGCTGCGATGGTGCATACCGTTGCCCCTTCGCTGATTGGCCGCGACCCACGAGATATCGAACGAATTTGGGCCGACCTGTACCGGACATTCGATTTTCAAATCGCTGGGGGCACGGAGATGCGCGTGCTGAGCGCACTGGATCTGGCCTTCTGGGATCTTCTGGGAAAGTCGTTGAATGCGCCGGTCTATCGGCTGCTCGGCGGCAAAGCGAACCCCCAGATCCGCCTGTACAACACCTGCTTTCCTTATAAGTACGATTTCAATCGCGAGCCGGAGAAGATCATGCGCGAGCTGATCGATACGCGCGGCAGTCAAGGGCATCAAGATATGGCCCTTCGACGGTGCCGCCTTGCGTAACAGGAACGAGTACATTACCTGGACCGATATCGATGAGGCGCTGGTCCCGGTAAAGAAGCTGCGCGATGGATTCGGTGACGAGATCGAGATCGCCATCGAGTTTCACGCGCAATGGAATCTGACTTCCGCCATCCGCATTGCCCATGCTCTTGAACCGTATAAGCCCATGTGGTTGGAAGATATGCTAATGCCGGGTAACTTCGATCAATATCACCAGCTCGCGACCGCAACCTCGTTACCGCTCACTGTCGGCGAACGCATGGCAGGCAAGATGCAGTTCGAGCGCTTGCTCGAGTCGCGGACGCCAAAATATGTGATGTTCGATGTCACCTGGTGCGGTGGTTTAACCGAAGCGCGCAAAATTGCTGCGCTCGCCGATGCCCAGGAACTGCCGATCGCTCCACATACGGCAGGGGGTCCGCTGTTGTTCTATGCGTCCACCCATCTGACGACTGCATCACCCAATGTGTGGATCCAGGAGAGCTGCCAACGGTATTATGAGCACGACTGGCCTCTCATGCTGGAAAATCCCATTGTTCCGAAGGACGGTGCTGTGCAGGTTCCGGAAGAGAGCGGCTTGGGCATGCGGATCAAACCAGAGGCCTGGAACCACCCGGCATCTGTTCACGCAGTTACAGGCCATACTTAGTTAGCAACACTTTATTCGCCGTTCTTTGGAGGGAAACGTGGGTCGAGCTGTCGCTGCGCTACTCATCATTACGCTTACCAACACACTGACTGCGCAGCAGGCTGGCTCCCCGCTCGCTGGCTTTACTGCTCAGAGTGAGCCGGGTGAAGCTAACTGGGAGCAGCGTTTCAAATCACTGCCCGACCCCCAGCGGATGCGCGCCAACATGGAGCGCCTCAGCGCGCGTCCCCATCATGTCGGCTCGCCGTATGACAAGGAGAACGCGGAGTGGATCCTGGCGCAATATAAGGAGTGGGGATGGGACGCCCACATCGAAGAATTTCAAGTTCTTTTTCCGACGCCGAAATTACGGCTGTTGGAGATGGTTGCGCCCACTCCGTTCACCGCCAAGCTCGAGGAGCCCGCGGTGGCCGTCGATCCAACCTCGAAGCAAAAGGACGAGCAGCTACCCACGTATAACGCCTATTCCCCCGACGGGGATGTGACCGCGCCCCTGGTCTATGTGAACTACGGTCTGGTTGCCGATTACGAGGAGCTTGCCCGTCACGGTGTCTCTGTCAAAGGAGCCATTGTCATTGCCCGCTATGGAGAATCCTGGCGAGGCATCAAGCCTAAAATTGCCGCAGAGCACGGCGCCATTGGCTGCATCATTTATTCCGATCCCGCCGATGACGGCTATAGCCTGCAGGTTGTCTTTCCCAAAGGACCCATGCGTCCACCCGAGGGAGCGCAGCGCGGCAGCGTGATGGACGCTCCGCTCTACCCTGGCGATCCCCTGACCCCCGGAGTAGGAGCGACCAAAGAGGCCAAGCGCCTCAAGCTGGAGGATGCCCAATCCATTGCCAAGGTTCCGGTTCTTCCCATCTCTTATGCTGACGCCCAACCGCTGCTCGCTGCTCTCGAAGGGCCGGTCGCGCCTGCGAATTGGCGTGGAGCCCTGCCGATTACCTACCGCCTGGGGCCCGGTCCAGCCAAGGTTCATTTGAAGCTGGCGTTCAACTGGGACCTGAAACCTGTTTACGACGTGATCGCTACCATGCGCGGAGCGGAGGAGCCCGATCTTTGGGTGCTGCGCGGCAACCATCATGATGCGTGGGTAAATGGCGCGGATGACCCCGTCTCCGGTCAGGTGGCATTGCTGGAGGAGGCGCGCGCACTTGGCGAACTTGCCAAACAGGGATGGAAGCCGAAGCGCACCATCATCTACGCCTCCTGGGATGGTGAAGAGCCCATGCTTCTCGGTTCCACCGAGTGGGTAGAAGAGCATGCGGATGAGCTGCGGCAGCATGCCGCGGTTTATATCAACAGCGATGGCAATGAGCGCGGCTATCTGGATGTGGAGGGGTCGCATTCGCTGCAGTCGTTTATGAATGGCGTCGCCAAAGATGTAGAGGACCCTGAATCGAAGGTCTCTGTCTTCAAACGTCAGCAGGCTTATTTTCTGCTGCACGGAACACTCGCGCAGCATGCCGAGGCGCGGGCCGGCGGCAACCTGAGCATCGGCGCTCTCGGTTCGGGTTCAGACTTCAGCCCCTTCATCGATCATATCGGCGTGGCCACGATCAATCTTGGATTCGAGGGAGAAGATCCGTCGGGCAACTATCACTCCATCTACGACGACTTCTACTGGTACTCGCATTTCTCCGACTACGATTTCGTCTATGGCCGCGCGCTCGCGCAGGTCGCGGGCTTAAGTGTCCTGCGCATGGCTGATGCCGACATCATGCCCTATGATTTTGAGGGCCTCGCGCATACGGTGGCGCAGTACATCGACGAAGTGAAAGCGCTGCTCGAGACCCGTCGCAAGGAAGCCGAAGAGATCAGGCAGAATCTGAACGATGGTGTTTACCGCGCGGTGAACGATCCGCGAAACCCCACCGTGGCACCGCCATCGGAAGAGATTCCGCCATACCTCAACTTTGCGCCGCTTGATAATGCCGCCACCGCTCTGAGCCAGGCGGCTGCACATTACAGCAGGGCGCTCGCCGCCACCCAGGGCAAGGCTCTGCCGCAGGACCGGGTGAATACGCTGAACCAGAATCTTGCGCTGGCAGAGAGAAAGCTTATCAGCGGGCAAGGTTTGCCTCGGCGGCCATGGATGCAGCACGTGCTCTACGCTCCCGGTTGGTACACGGGGTATGCCGCCAAGACATTGCCCGGTGTACGAGAGGCCATCGAGCAGCGGCGCTACCCGGAAGCCAATGAGCAAATTGTGCAGGCCGCCCGCGCGCTCCAGGATGAGGCTGCATGGATTGAGCAATTAGCCAAAGAACTGGCCAACTGATGTGCCTTGACTCCTTCGTCAGAACAACTGCTGATCGCGCATAACTCGCCTGGTATAGGTCAAGTCCCTGCGCATGGCTGCGATCAATTCCTGCTTGGGAATCGTAAGTGTCTTGTCGCCGTTCTCGGCGCCCCCCAGCCCGGAATACTCAAAGTGGAGTTGCACCGGTCCGGAGAAGCCGTTCGCCTTGACGATGGCAAACCACCCCGGAAAATTAACCATGCCCTCGCCCATGGGACACCAGTGCGGAACCCAGGCATCTTCCACACCCAGCGACTTGTCAAACGGATCGCGATGGATATTGTTCCCTTTGTTCTGCTGCCAGGTAAAGTCCTTGAGAGCGATTCCTCGCATTTGATTCTTGACCAGGCGAGAACTTGCGATCCAGCCACCATACCCGCCTTCGACCGTCGCGTGACCGATGTCGTAGTTGATTGCAATCCATCGTGGATCGAGGCCCTGGAAGAGAGTCCAAAGATCCCAAATGGGAGCCCCCACGAGTCCCGGTCCGGAATGAGTGTGGTACATACCGCAGATCTGATGTTCCTGGTTTAGTTCAGCCAGCGCTTTCGTCTGCGGCTTCAATTCATCGAGCCTTTCGGCAATGCCCTGGTTTGCCGGATAGGTTAATCCTCCCCAGCGATATTGACGGATGCCGAGCTGGCTGGCTGTTTTTAGCATGGCTTCAACATGGGGTGTTTGGACACTGGTAATCTCCGTCGAGATCATCGGGACCGTGAGGCCGGCGCGCCGAACCGCCTCCACCGCCGCTGGAAGATCGGCCTCCACGCGTTCGGGCAAGACGTGACCGCCGGCGCGAACCGTGAGGTCAACGCCATCGAATCCGATATCTCTTGCGATGGCAGCCGCCTCAGCCACATTGGTCCACTGCAAGTGTTTGGAGAAGACACAAATCTTCAATTTCTCCGGTGCTCCGTCTGTGGGTTGGGGAGTGTCCTTAGCAAGTGCGCGGAAGGCGCCGGACATAGCTGCGCCCATGAGAAGCGCGCGGCGCGACATCATACTTGGTGCGGAATCACTCGTCATGTGTGGTCCTCATGGAAGCGTTACGTCAGCAGCAGAGGTGTATAAAACATATGGAGTATTATCACTCTCCAAATTACATAGCAATGGCGGGGTAAAGAATGCTTGTTTCCCTAAGCGGCCAGGTGGCCGTGATTGTTGGTGCTTCGAGCGGTGTAGGCCGTGCGGCGGCGGTGCTCTTCGCGCGCGAGGGGGCGAAGGTATTGGCGTCTGCGCGCCGCGAAGACCGCTTGCAATCTCTCAAACAGGAACTTGCGAGAGAACAACGCGATATTACGGTCCGGCGGGCTGATGCCTCCAACGCAAAAGATATGCAGCAGCTGGCGCAGGCGGCGCTGGAAAAATTCGGAAGAATCGATATCCTGGTCTTCGCCAGCGGAACCAATACTCCCGATCGGGCGATGGAGCGGCTCACCCCGGAAATATGGAACTCGCTCATTGATACAAATCTCAATGGAGCCTTCTACGCCACGCATGCTATTTTGCCCTCCATGCGTAAGGCGGGTTCCGGCCATCTGATCTACATCTCGTCGATCAGCGGACTGCTGCCCGATGTATCCGGCGCTGCGTATCAAGCCTCCAAGCGAGGGGTTCTCGGACTGGCCCATGCAATTCGCATGGAGGAGAAGCAGAACGGCATCAGAACGTGCGCGATCTGTCCTGGTCTCATCAATACTGAATTGCTGGAAAAGAGGCCGGTGAAGCCATCCCCGGAAATGCTGGCGAAGGCTTTGCAGGCGGAAGATGTCGCGGAAGTAATTTTATTTGTCGCGAAATTGCCAGCCCACGCGTCGGTGCCTGAGATGCAGGTGATGCCGACATTTCAGTAGCTTCCATCTGGGAAAAGGCCCGCATGGATTTAAAGGGAAAGGTTTGTCTAGTCACCGGGGGAACCAGCGGTATTGGGGCCGCCACTGCGCTCACACTTGCACGGAAGGGCGCTCATGTCGCCATCGTTGCAAGAAGGGCCGCGCCGCTGCCAGAGGATCTCCTCTCTGCTGTCGAGAGACATGGCACGACGGCACACTCATTCGAAGCAGACGTCGCTGACCCTGCGGCTTGCCGTAATGTGTCGAGCAGGTAGTCAAAGACCTGGGCCGCCTCGATGTGCTGGTGCACTCGGCAGGAGGGCCAGTGCCGGGAAGTATCTATGCGGTCACGGATGAGAGCTGGATGAACGCCTTTGCGGTTCACGTGCACTCCATCTTTCACCTTACCCGCGCTGCCGCGCCGCACATGGCTCAGCGGGGCGGGGGAGCGATCATCCTGCTCGGATCGGCCGCCGGTCTCCGCGGTTGCCTGGGTGCGGCCGCTTACGGCGTGGTGAAAGGTGCCTTGCCGCAGTTTGCCCGCGTCCTCGCCCGTGAACTGCCGAGCAGCGCATTCGTGTCAACTGCATCTCTCCGGGTGTAATTCGCACTCCTTTTCTGATGCTCTTCCCCTGAACAGGCGAGGACAACATCGAAAATCGCATCCCATTACATAAAGAAGGCAAGCCAGAGGATGTTGCAGAGCTGATCACCAGCGTGGTGGAAAATGATTTCATCACCGGGGAGAACATGGTCATTGACGGGGCGAATGACCATGCGCATGTCTAAGACAATGCCGGTGCGAGCTCTTCCGTTGCCGGCAGCGTCCATACCAGCCATGCGGAGATCAATGGAATGATTCCGAAAAGTACGAACGTCGGCTGAAAGGAGTAATGCTCGACCAGCCAACCAGTCACCAGGCTGAACAGCATGCCTCCGAAGCCAGCGCCCATGCTGGCGAAGCCCCAAATGGAGGCCACCGCTCCTTTGGGAAATACATCTCCGGGAACGGCCAGCAGGTTCGCGAGCGCGCCGGTGTAACCGAAGGTTGCGACCGATATCAGCGCGATGCAGCCGGCAGCACTCTTGCTTTCGCCCACGAAGACAGCAGACGCCATCAGCACAGAGAAAATAAGAATGGCAATGCGCCGTGTGGTGGCCGTTCTTTGACCGAAGCGCAGCAACGCGGTGAAGACGACTCCTCCCGCAAGGTTGCCAATGGCGGCGGTGAGGAAGGGTATCCAGGCCGTCTCGCCGATCCGCTGCATAGAGAAGCCGTGGACCACCTTCAAGTATTGAGGGACCCAGAAAATATAAAAGTACCAGGCTGGATCGCTGAAGACCTTGGATAGAGTGAACTGCCAAAGAAATCTCGATCGCAATAGGGCCTCAAGCGGGAGACGATTTGTTGCATCCTGTTGCCCCACAGCCTTGAGTCCTGGATAAAAGCGGAGCCATGCCGCCAACCAGATGAAGCCAAGTAGGCCTACAGAAAGAAACGCTGTTCTCCACCCAGCGCTCAGTAGGATCCACGCCAGCAAGGGAGGCGCAAGAATCGCCCCGACGGATGAGCCGCTGTTGAAGATACCCGACGCGAGCGAGCGCTCTTCCGCGGGAAACCACTCCGCAACCAGCTTCACGCCGGCCGGATAGTTGCCCGCCTCTCCAATGCCGAGGAGGAATCGGAAGATGCCCAGGCTGAGAGCTCCGGCGGAGAGAGCACAAAGCGTCTCTGCCGTCGACCACCATGCAATTGTCCATGCATAGCCGGCCTTGGTTCCCAGGCGGTCCAGCAGCCGGCCGGAGACGCCATTCCCCAGTGTGTACGCGAGCATGAACGCAGAAACGATGTAGGAATAGCGTTGCGCAGAGATGTGAAATTCTTCCAGCAGCACGGGCGCCATCACCGACAAAGTCTGCCGGTCGAGGTAGTTGATGACTGTCGCCAAAAACGCAAAACTCAGAAGCAGCCACTTGGTTCTGTCTCTGACGAGCTGTGTCTGCATCGCCTGCAGTTGTACCGCACGTTGGTTGACTCTGTCCATCCACCTCCACCCATGCCAAGGTGGGCCGTCGCCCTAGAATTTGTCATCCCGACCGGAGCGTACCCGGATTTCCTGCTACGCGGCACTAACTAACGACCGCGTGTGCGGCTTTCAGTAAGGAAAGCCGCATGAAGCTCGCCAGGGCCACTAAGCTCGACAGGAAATCCGGGGTAGCGTAGGGGAGGGACCTGCAGTTTGTGGGTGGCCAAACGGAACCCAAGACGATTCGCCCACGCCAAAGTCGCTGTGGCCGACGGTAAAACTGCAGATCCCTCCGCTACGGTCGGGATGACAAATTCTAGGGCGCCGGCCCACCTTGGCATGGGTGGAGGTGGATGGACAGAACAAGCAAAACAGCAACCATCACGGTTCTATTTGGGCATACAGAACGTGGGAGGGGGCTTCGCCCCGTCTTTTTCGGCCCATGTACGCTGGTGCGAACATGGGGCACCCGTCCAGGGAAGTGGGCTATGCTCGGTCCTAACGCATCTATCCTGCGTGACCCATGCCCGCCAGCACGCCGCGCATATAGGAGAAGCTGGCGATCACGCCGGGCATCGGATCGTCGCCGTGAACCTCATACTCCAGGTCGACAAAGCCTTTGTACTTGATCGCGATCAGGGTTTCAAAGATGCGCCGAATGGGCATCTTGCCGTCGCCGACAGCAACCTGGCTTTCCTTGGCCGTAAAGCTGGTGAGGTCCTTGGTGTGCATGTTGAACAGGCGCGGACCCACCTGCTTGATCGCCTCCACCACATCGGTGCCGGCACGCACCGTGTGCCCTATATCGATGCAGCATCCCATCCGCGGGTCCATATTACTCACGACCTTAAGAACATCTAACGGCGAATGCCACAACTTATCCTCCGGACCGTGATTGTGGATCGCGAACCGTATGTCGTACTCCTTCACAAATTTTTCAATCCGAGGAAGCGTGGCCGGTGCCGGATCTCCAGCGACTATCACCGAGACACCCGCTCGCTTGGCGTATTCGAACTTACTGCGGATGTCGTCATCTTCGTCCTTAGGAAAGTAAACCGTCCCGACGGCATGCAGCTGAATACCGGCAGCATGGTAGTCGTCGAGCGCCTTCGCCTCCTCCGCCGGATCCATCGGAAGATGATTTTTGACGTCCTTCGCGTTCAGCGAAAGGACGTTGAGCTGCTTCATAAAGCCGATCAATTGCGCGCGGTCGAAATTGCGAAAGGTATAGCTGCACAAACCCAAATTGACAGGTGACGCAGTGTCACCTGGCGCTTCAGCCAGCGCCACAGCCGGCATAACGCTTGAAGTTGCATACGCAGCCGCGGCAAGCGCGCCAGAGCCAACGAAACTACGGCGGGAAAGGATATTTTTCATAAGTGAAAATCTGCTCTAAACGTGAGGCGCCCAGCCCTTCTCATACTCTCGGCCCCACATCTTCATGGCTTCTGAATCGCCCAGGATCTTTCCGTCTTTCTCGTCGATCCGTAATTCGCGATTGACTTCCCAGGCAATGTTGGAAAGCTGCAGTATGGTGACGGAGACGTTTCCGACAGCAATCGGAGCGTTTAGTTTTTCTCCCGTGCGGATGGCGGCGATGAAGTTTGCGAAATGCGCATCGGTCATCGAATCGGCGCCGAGCAGATCATAAGACGATGTCTTACTCCCGGTCTTATATTCGCTCGTCTTATTTCCCTTGAGATCGTAAATCTCGTAGCCATCGCGATCCACCACCACCGTGCCCGTAGTGCCCATAATCGCTGAGCCCCGGTCGCGGTTGTAGAACTTCATGCCCTGGCAGCTCTTGCCCTCCCACGAGAGCATCTTGTCCTGGTAGTCGAAACTGGTCACCATGGTGTCGGGGAACTGCCAATCATCCTTGAACTGGTACCTTCCACCGCTCGCGGTAACCCGCTGAGGATAGTCGACCCCGAGCGCCCAGCGGCACACATCCACCTCGTGGGTTCCATTGTTGAGCGCCTCGCCGGTGCCATAGATTCTGAACCAGTGCCAGTTATACGGCTGCACGTTGTCGGTATAGGGCTTGCGCGGCACCGGGCCCTGCCACAGATCCCAGTCAAGCTGGGCCGGCACGGGCGCCGGCTTGCCATACCCAATCGACTTTCTGGTGTTGCTGTACCAGGCTTTGGCGTAGTACGCCCGGCCAATCAGGCCGTTGTGAATCTTGTCGACAATCTCGATGGTGTGGGGCGACGAGCGTTGCTGGGTGCCCATTTGCACCACCTTGCCGTACTTCTTTTGCGCCTCCACCAGCAGGGCTCCTTCGGCGGGGTTGTGGCTGCAAGGCTTTTCTACGTAAACATGCTTGCCCGCCTGCAACCCGTCGATGGCCATCGGAGTATGCCAATGGTCGGGAGTGGCAATGGTGATGGCGTCCACGTCCTTCTGGTCGAGAATCTTGCGAAAATCCTTCTCTGCGGTGGGCGCCGACCCCATCGCCTGCAGCGTCTTGGTAGCAAATTTCTCGAGAATGTTGCTGTCTACATCGGCCACATGGGTGATGCAGGCGGTGTCCTTATTAGCCTTCAGCGCCGACAGGTGTGCATAGGCGCGACTGTTGAGGCCGATAACCGCAAAGTTAAGGCGGTTATTGGACCCGAGAATCTGGCCATAGCTCTTGGCGTTGGCTCGGATAGCCAACCCCGCCGCCCCTACTGCAAGTGCATCGAGAAATTCACGTCGATTTACCATAGTTCAACCCTCGTACAAAAAGAGTGATTTTGATCTTATACCCGCATGCTTGCGGTCGTCGCCCGTCCTTACCAGAGACGTTGGTTTGGTGGGCTGGGCCGCATATTGGGAGTTTTATCTTGGTTGCCGGCGCCGGGGTTCTCTGTGATCCTGGAAGCCATGGATTATCAGTGGTTTACGGTAACCGTCCAGGGGATTGGGACTTCCGACATGGCGAACAATCCGCGTTGACAGTCGTTAGTTGCGGAGACTAGCGTTAAAGGTCCGACCTTTTGATGTGGAGTATCCGCCGCTTGGCCCGGAAAATAGCCTCGTTTAACCCGACATTCTTCCGTTGGGCTAGCTCATTGCTAATGGGCGCGGCCTTGCTGGCGACAACTGCGGGTTGCAAAGGCAAGCCCTCGGGCTCTTCTGCGGCGCATCTCGACTTCAATCAGGATGTGCAGCCAATCCTGGCCAGCAACTGCTTTAGTTGCCACGGTCCCGATCCGGAGATGCGCAAGGCCAACCTGAGGCTCGACCTGGAAGAGTCTGCCTTCAAGAAGCGCCCAGGGAAACCGGATGCCATTGTGCCCGGGCATCCCGAAAAGAGCGAATTGATCCGGAGGATTGAATCCAAGGATCCACACTACCTGATGCCGCAGACTTCGCTGGGCGAAGCAAAGCCAATGAAAGCCCAGGATATCGCCATTCTTAAACAATGGGTGGCAGAAGGGGCGCACTACAGGCCCCATTGGGCCTTTGAAAAGCCGGCACGTCCCGCCGTGCCTCAACTGCAGGCAACGGGCTGGGCACAAAATCCGATCGACGCCTTTGTTCTGCAGCGCCTCAATAAGGAAGGTCTGCACCCCTCGCCCGAGGCCGACAAAAATACTCTTATCCGCCGGGTGGCACTCGATTTGACTGGATTGCTGCCCACGCCGGCGGAAGTGAATGCGTTTGTGCAAGATCAGTCGCCGCAGGCTTACGAGCACGTTGTGGATCGTCTGCTGGCGAGCCCGGCTTTCGGCGAGCAGCGGGCTCGTTATTGGCTTGATTACGCTCGCTATGCCGATAGCTATGGATTGCACCTGGACAATAACCGATACGCCTGGGCCTATCGCGAATACCTGATCAAAGCGTTCAACAGCAACAAGCCGTTCGACCAGTTTGCCAAGGAGCAGATTGCGGGCGATATGCTGCCTGCCAGCAACCTGGACCAGATCATCGCCAGCGGATACATCCGGTCTGGGGTGAGCAGCAACGAGGGCGGCACGATTCCTGAGGAATTAAGGGTCAACATCGCACGGGAGCGGACTGAGGCGTATGGGGGAGCGTTTCTGGGCCTCACCGTGGGTTGTGCGGTGTGCCATGACCACAAATACGATCCCACCACGCAGAAGGATTTTTATCAGCTAAGCGCCTTCTTCAACAATATCGATGAGCAGCCGTTCAACAACGATAAGCCGGATTGGGCGCCGGTCGTGCACATTCCAAAGCTGCAGAACACGGACGCTTACAACCAGGTATTGGCCAAGCGAGCGGTATTCGAGAAGCAGTTGTATGACTCGCGGTTGCGGCAGCGGCAGATTATTCAGCAGTGGATCAGCTCGAAGCAGAACCCGGCCGAGCCGGTCTCAACTGATAAGCTGCAGATTCGCTTGCGGCTCGATGAAGGCGGCGGCGAGGTGCTGCACAATAGCGCTCCCAATGCCAACCCGAAGAGCTTTCCCATTGGAAAGTACAAACCGCAGTGGGGTGAAACGACTTGGCTGTGGCCGGATTTCCGCATGGACACCAGCACCCGGGTGGTGATGGGACAGGCGGGCGACTATGAGTGGAACCAGCCTTTCTCCAGCGGTGGTTGGTTCATGTTGCGCTCCGCACCAAACATCACTTCAACCAAGATTGCGGGCGCGCTGCTTTCCAGGATGGATTCCACCCAGCACTACCGCGGGTGGGATGTGGAAGCCGAGCAAGGCCTGATCATCGTCAAGCTGGCCAATCAAGCGCCCAAGGAAGTACCGCCCAAGGAGAAGCCGAAAAAAGGAGCGCCCAAGAAAGCAGAGCCCAAGGAGAAAGAAGCGAAGAAGGAAGAGGCCAAGAAGGAAGAGCCCAAGGAGCCGAAGGACCTGACGCCCATAAAGGGGATCAAGGTCACGACCACCGTGCCCTTGCCTACGGATGGCAGCTGGGATCACATCTTCTTTACCTATGACGGATCGGGCAAGGCAGCGGGCGTGAAGATCTATGTGAACGGAGCGCCGGCTGTAACAAAGGTTGTTTCAGATAACCTGGGGCAGCTTACCATGCGCACTCCGGCCCCACTCCAACTGGGGCGGATTTCCCCGGATGAACAACCCGCGCGCGATACGCGCTATCAGGATTTCCGATTGTATGACAGGGTTCTCACCGCGGACGAGGCGAAGAGACTCCCCTTTGAAGACTATGTAGCCGAGATCATCAGCAAGCCCACCAGCCAGTGGAACGCAGATCAGTGGCATGCGGTCAGCCAGTTCTACTTCGATAACGTGGATGAGTCGTCCAAGCAAATCAAGAGCCAGATTCAACTGCTTGATGCCCAACTCGACAAGCTGTCCCAGGGGGGTTATCTCTCCGTGGTGTCACGAGAGAAGCCATCCCTGGCCTACGCGAATATTCTCACCCGCGGGGTCTACACGGCGCGCAAGGAGAGAGTCGAGGCCAACACACCGCACTTTCTTCCTCCGCTTCCTGCGGGCCAACCGCACAATCGCCTGGCCCTGGCAGAATGGACGGTAAGCCCGGATAATCCTTTGACCGCGCGGGTCACGGTCAATCGTATGTGGAACGAGCTTTTTGGCGCAGGGTTGGTCGAGACCACGGAAGACTTTGGGATCATGGGCCAGCGGCCTTCGCATCCCCAGCTGCTGGACTGGCTGGCGGTCGAGTTCCGCGAGAGCGGGTGGGACATGAAGCATATGTACAAGCTCATGGTGATGTCTTCCACCTATCGCCAGAGTGCGAAAACCTATCCGCAGCAGTTGGCCCGGGATCCGAAGAATCTTCTGCTGGCGCACGGGCCGCGCTTCCGCATGGACGCGGAGATGCTTCGTGACATCGCGCTGCAATCGAGCGGGCTGCTGGTGAACAAAATCGGCGGGGCCAGCGTGAAGCCGTATCAGCCGCCGAATGTGTGGGAGCTGGTGGGTTTCCCCACCAGCGATACCACCCATTACAAGCAGGATCACGGGGACGCGCTTTACCGGCGCAGTATGTATACGTATTGGAAGCGTATGGCGATGCCGCCCAATATGGATGCGTTTGACGCTCCTCCGCGAGACACGGTTTGTACCCGGCGGCAGCGCACGGACACACCACTGCAGGCATTGGTAACTATGAATGATCCTCAATGGGTGGAGTCGTCGCGGGTACTGGCCGAGCGCTTGATCAAAGAGGGCGGAAAGCAGCCTGAGGACCGGATCAAGTACCTGAGCGAGCTGGTGCTTTCCCATGACCCCACTCCGCAGATGGCTGCGGTGCTGGAACACTCGCTTAGCCAAATGGAGCAACATTATGCAACCGATCCCGCTGCGGCCCGCGACCTGACTGCAGTGGGGGAGAAGCCGCGCGACCCGGCTATTCCACCATCCGAACTTGCTGCATGGACGGTGGTGGTGAGCGAAGTAATGAACCTGGACGAGACGTTGAATAAATAAGGAGAAATGCCTTGAAACAACATCCGCTCTGTACTGATCCTGACAGTGGTCCAACGATCCTGGACCTTCCCATCGCGGACGGTTTGAAGGCGGAGTGGGCGGCCCTGCAGACGCGCCGGCATTTTTTTGGCAGCGCGGGCAAAGTGCTAGGCTGGGCGGCGATGGCAAGCCTGTTGGGCGACAAAGTGCTTACCGGCGATGCACGGGCGGCGAATGTGACCAGCGCGCCGAGCCCGGAATCTATCAGGCTGCCTAACTTTGCTCCTAAGGCGAAACGAGCGATTTACTTGTTCCAGTCCGGCGGCCCACCGCAGATCGACTTGCTGGATTACAAGCCGAACCTGGCGCAGCTGTACGACAAGGATATTCCCGACTCGGTTCGCGGTGGACAGCAGCTTACCGGAATGACTGCCGGGCAGGCGCGATTTCCCATTGCGCCTTCGCACTGGGCGTTCCAGCAGCATGGCAAGACCGGCACGTGGATAAGCGAGCTGATGCCGTACACGGCGCGCATGGTGGATGACCTCACCATTATCAAGTCGACCAATACAGACGCCATCAATCATGAACCAGCCATCATGCTGCTGAACACGGGCAACATGAACGCAGGAAAACCGTGTCTCGGATCGTGGCTTTCTTACGGCCTGGGGAGCATGAACGATAACCTGCCGACGTTCATGGTGCTGCTGAGCAAGGTGAATCCGAAACAGGATAGCCAGCCGATCTCCGCGCGCCTGTGGAGCAGCGGTTTTCTTTCCTCGGAGTATTCCGGGGTCGGGTTGCGTTCCGGGGGAGATCCTGTTCTCTATCTGAGCGACCCCAAGGGGATTAATCGGGATGTGCGGCGCCAGATGCTCGACGCGGTGAGCGAGATCAACCGGCAGACTTATCAGGAGCTGGGCGATCCTGAAACCAATTCGCGCATTTCTCAATACGAGATGGCGTATCGCATGCAGGCTTCGGTGCCTGAGCTCACCGACTTGAGTCGTGAGCCGCAGTCCACCTGGGATCTCTACGGCCCAGACGCGAAGGAACCGGGAACCTATACCTACAATTGCCTGATGGCGCGCCGCATGGCGGAGCGCGGTGTGCGCTTTACCCAGATCTATAAACGCGGATGGGATGTGCACGCCAACGTTACCGGCATGCTGCCCGTACTGTGCCAGGAGACGGACCGCGGAACCTACGCGCTGGTCACGGATCTGAAGCAGCGCGGCCTGCTCGACGATACGTTGGTTATCTGGGGCGGCGAGTTCGGGCGCACGGTCTACAGCCAGGGTGGGTTAACGCCGGAGAATTATGGCCGTGACCATCATCCTCGCTGCTTTACCACCTGGATGGCCGGCGGCGGCGTGAGGCCAGGCATTACGTATGGCGAGACTGATGAATACAGCTACAACGTGGTGAAGGATTCCGTGCCTGTGCGGGACTTCAACGCCACCATCCTGCATTGCCTGGGCATTGACCACAACAAGCTTACGTATAAATTTCAGGGACTAGAGCAGAAGTTGACCGGCACCACCCCTGCCGCCGTGGTCGACGGTCTGCTTGCATGATGAATAATGGCCTCGGCATTGCGAGTTAGCAAAACTCTTTCGAATGGCCGGGCGATCAAACCGGTCTGGATTGCGTCGCTGTTGGCGAGCGTCTTATTGTTGCTGCTGCCTTCAATTTTCCGGCTGGACGGAAAGACGCACGCGGATTGGCAGCAGTTCCTGGGCCGCTTCCATCCGCTGGTCGTGCATCTTCCGATTGGCTTGATCCTGCTTGTTCCCTTGCTCGAGATCGCAGGTAGAGTTCGCCCTGCTTTGCTGGAGGCGGCGACGTTCGTTTTGTCGTTGAGCGTTTTCAGTTGCCTGCTGGCATTGACCCTGGGCTATTTGCTCGCTTACGGCAGCGGGGATGCCGGGGCAGGTGTGGCGCGCCACATGTGGGGCGGCATCGCACTGACCATTGGTGTACTGGCTTGCGCGTTGGTTCGCGAGGCATCCGCACGCGGAGCCTATCCCTGGTTACTGGCTTGCGTGCTGCTTCTGCTGGCATGGACGGCTCACCAGGGTGGCACGCTTACTCACGGAACTAACTATCTGACCGAGTTTCTTCCCGGACCGCTGAAGCGTTTGGGCACGGTGCAGGCGAAGACGTTCGCTTATCCCGATTCGTTCTATGCCAAGCACATCTACCCGGTATTCGATGCCAACTGCGTTGCCTGCCACGGAGAAGGGAAGGTCAAAGCAAATCTTCGTCTTGACTCGTACGACCGTCTGATGAGGGGCGGAGAGGATGGCGCTGTTGTCATTCCAGGAGACCCGGCAAGAAGTACTTTGTTCAAGCGCATCACGCTCCCGCCGGACGACAAGCACTTCATGCCTTCCGAGGGCAAGCCCCCGTTGAAAGGGGAGGAAATTGAGTGGATCAAAGCCTGGATCGCCCAGGGAGCGTCTCCTGAATTAAAGACCCTCGCCGGCATCTCAGTGCGCGAAGAGGAGCCGCCTCCGCCGCCGGTGGCTGACTACAGCGGAATGATGGCCCAAATCTCACAGGCGGCAAAGTCCGCCGGAGTTACACTTGTGCCGGTCTCAAGGAACCTGGGAGATGGTCTCATTTTGAATACAGTCGATGCCGGAACGGAATTTGGCGATGCCCAGCTTGCAGGCCTGGAGAAATTTGCGCCTTATATCGTCGAGGTAGAACTGGGACGCACATCGGTGACCGATGCCTGTTTTGCTACGCTCGCGAAGTTCAGTCAACTGCGCGCGATCCACCTGGAGGGAACCGCCGTGACTGGAGCAGGTTTGGCTACGCTTACGATACTGAAGCAGTTACGTTATCTCAACCTGAGTGGGACCCAGGTGACGCAAGCAGCGGTTGCTCCACTCTCTTCGATGAAGAACCTGCGTCATCTTTATCTCTACAACACGCCGGCCCAGCCTGCGTCGACTGTGGCAGATGGGCAGTCCACTGCGAGGAAAGAACCATGAAGCGTCGTGATTTTTGTGCCATCACATCCGTTGCGGCTCTGGGGAGTCTGTTGGGCTCGCAAGCGCACGCGGACACAGCATCAGAGGAGCGTACTTTGGACTCATCACAGCTTCAGACCGGAAATGGCGAATGGACCTATCACGTGGTTTCCAGCTGGGGACAATTGCCCCAAGGGAAAGCCTTCGGCGGGACCCACGGCGGCATTGCCACCGACAAAGCCGGACTTCTTTATGTCAGCACGCAGAGCGCGACCGGTGTGCTGGTGTATGACCGGGACGGCAAGCTGCTGAAGACCATCGCCAACGAGTATCCAGAGGTTCATTCTCTGAAGTACGCGGACGAAAATAATGAAGAGTATTTCTACGTCACGGTGCAGAAGGGCACGCCCAAAGAGAACTGGCTCTTTGTCAAGATGAAGACGGATGGAACCGTGGTCCAGAAGATCACGGCTCCGCCTGAGGCGGGCTTTCATACACCGAATGAGTGGCGCCTGACTGCCGCTGTGCCGGGACCCGACGGTTCTATCTACATTGCCAATGGATATGGAGATTCACGCATCTTCAAGTTCGACAAGGCCGGCAATTACCAGGCGGCTTACTCCGGGAAGGGAAGCGCGGACGGCTTGTGCAACTGCAGCCACGGGCTGGCAGTGGACCTGCGTTACGGGCAGCCTCTGCTGTTGGTGTGCGACCGCGAAAACCGGCGTCTCAGCCACTACGACTTCGATGGCAAGTTTGTAAGCAATGTGACTTTGCACCTGCGTCGTCCTTGTCAGGTGAGTTTTTGGGGTGACTATGCCGTGGTTTCGGAATTGGAGGGGCGCGTTACCATTCTCGACAAAGACAATGTGCCGGTTGCGTTCCTGGGAGACAATCCGCACCATGAGCAGTGGGCCAACTACAAATTGATTCCTGGCGATATTGCTCTCGCCAACTTCAGCGCGGCCCACGGATGCCACATCGATCAGGATGCCAACATCTATGTGTCGGATTGGAATCAATCAGGACGCGTGACTAAGCTGGCGCGGGTCAAGGCTTAAGTAGGCTACGGAAAAAGTCTCTGCTGGTAGGTCCGGGCTTTGGTGTCTGCGTGAGAACCGCCGATTCAGGTTTGAGTCCCGCAGGGACGGCTGAAAATAGCCCAGCACGTGAGTGCTGGGTTTACGCGCCCAGCAAGACCAGTCCCGCAGGGACGACTGAGAATTACCCAGGACATGGTCCTGGGTTGGCGGCCCCGAATCGCGAATGGTCCATTTCAGAGTTAGAGGTACCCCAGGATTGCATCCTGGGTAAATTTCAGCCGTCCCTGCGGGACTACTCGTTGGCACATGCTAAACCCAGGACTCACGTCCTGGGCTACTCTCAGCCGTCCCTCCGGGACTCAATCTGGAGGCTAGTTCGCACGCAGACACTAAAGCCCGGACCTACCAAGCAGCGACTCTTCGCAGTGCCAATTCAATAATTCGGAGCAGAGGAGACCCGACTGCGTGTCCAGAAGGTTCCGTTGTCCCAGTTGATGCGGGTGCCGTTGAGCGTGACCGTTCCCGCGATGGGGGTCCCATTCCAGTTGGTCGTCAGTTCCCGTTTTCCAGTGATCTGGCCGCTGGCATGGTCTCCTGATTCGTTGCTCAACTCCAGATTGTTGCCACGCTGACGGATGGAGCATGACTGGGAGTGGTTCCCTTGGGCATACCGGGTCCGGTCAGGCTTAAGCGTTGATGCCCGCCTCCCCCTGTATTGCACCGTGCCCAGAATGTACCGTTCGACCAATTAATCTGGCTGCCGTCCGGGCTGAGTGTGCCGGTTACGAACTGCCATCCGGGCGCAACAATGCCGTTCTGCCCCTGGTATTGCCCCGTAGAGGTATCGCCGTTTTCGTTGGTCAATGTGAGAAACGAGCCATTGTCGCTGATCGAGGCTTGCTTCGTTGCGTCTCCTGGGCGCACCAGCTACCAGTGAAAGCAGCGGACTGCGCCTGAGCTGCGGCGTCGTTCACGCTGAACGCAAGACCGATTGCGAACACCGCGACGAACGCGATGACTGCCGCATTATTCGCATCTCTGGCAAGTTTCACGGGTTATCTCCTGTAGCGCAGTCCTCTCGACCACAAAGGGTACATGAGAAATGAATCGGGGGAAAAAGTAGGTGGAAGCGGCTGTCCCAGGGTTGGAATTTGCTTCTAACAATCGACGCGGAGCACCCGTAACTCGTGGCAGGACAGGCGCCTGAAGAAACTGCCCTATCGTCAGTGCAGTTACGGCGAAAAACCAGGGACGTCTAATTTGTAATTGGCTTCGGGCGCTCGCTTCGGCACGCGGAGACTATTACCATGATGAAGTGGGGGTTGGTCGTTCGGTCTGATCTCCCACAAGAAGGACGGTGTGCGATGACTCTCAAACCAACGGACATGCTGGAGATTCAATCGGCAATCGATGCGTACGAGAGAAAGTTCCCCGGCCGCTCCGCGCCCTCGGCGGAGGTCGCGCTGGCCTGGCGCTTGGGTAAACGGGAGGCGAGGAAGCGCTTCGCGTCATGGGGGGAAGAGAAACTCGCATCAACCAACGTAGAGGAACCTGAGCCAGAATTCGCGGACCAAGAATGCAGCCGACTGGCGTGGGTCTGGGAGCAGATTAGGCTGCGAATGCAGATCTGGAGCGCGGGCAAGGACGACGACGACTCCGAGGCCGCCGCAGATTTGCTGCCCTGGGTCAAGGGCGTGCTGTTGGTGGGGTGGTGGAGTGTACTTGCAGTGGCGGTCGCTTCGGTCTTTTTCTTTGGAGCCTTTGTTGGCGGCCTAAAATGACTTCCAGGCAGGCTCTGTGGCGATCAGGCTGCGCGCTTGTTCTCGCCGGAACCCTGTTGGGGGCACTTTACGCACAGCGGCCATTCCGTGAATACCCTTCCGTCGAATATGGCGAATCCCTGCCGTTGCCGCGGGACTGGCAACGGCAGGGCGAGTGGACCTTTGCCCGCTTGATGTATCCTCCTGGCCCCCTGGACGGCTACCGCGGCAGATTCGATGGCGACTGGCGGCAGGGGCTCTCGCTTTGGACGCAGGACTATCCGCGAGCTGACCGGGCGTTCGCCCAAGCGGTCAGGCGTCTTACTCGTGTCGATGCCCGGTCCGTGGAGCAGTCGGTGAACCTGGACGATGGAGATGAAGTCTACAACTGGCCTTGGCTCTACGCCGTCCAGGTAGGGGAGTGGGGCCTGACCGAAGCCCAGGCAAAGAAGCTTCGCGATTATTTGCTGCGTGGCGGTTTCTTCATGGCCGACGATTTTCACGGCTGGGAGGAACAGGCCTACTTCGAAAAAACCATGAAGATGGTCTTTCCCGAGCGGCCAATTGTTGATATCCCGAACAACGACCCAATTTTCCACACCGTCTTCGATCTCGATGATCGCTACCGCATCACGGGCATGGAACACCTGGACACTGGATACAAGAAGGACGGAATCGTCGCCCGCTGGGAGGGCATTTATGACGACAAAGGCCGGATTATGGTGGCAATTTCGCTGAATTCGGACATTGGCGATTCCTGGGAATGGTCAGATACTCCGAGCTATCCCCTGAAGTTTTCCGATCTCGGCATGCGGCTGGGCGTGAATTACGTGGTGTACGCGATGACACACTAGAGCAGTTCGCAATTACTGTGGCCTCATAAAAGTCGCGAGGTGTGGTTTTCCTTGGGGGAAAACCACGACAAGGCCTATCCCTTCGATTACACCAATTGCGAACTGCTGTGACGTGTGCACCATTACCGGTGATGGTTACTACTAATTGGCCGTACGTTACTCAAGAACAGTGGCTAATTTTCCCATACCGGCTATTCTCATCAACAAGCGGCGATTCTCCGCGGGACATTTCATCGATTCTTTCGGGGGAGGGATTCGATGAGGTGGAACAAGGAGAATTGCCGCTCTTACTTTGTAATCCTTTATCTTTCTTACCTTTGGCTTCGCTCTCCTAGAGCAACCTGGCGATTGAACTTCGCAGACTGATTTTTTGGCACGCTCAGCGGTGCCCAGCGATCGTGTGCGAAATGCTTAGCCAGCATCACGATCTGCCCCACGTGAAGTGCATAGTGCGCCACCTGCCGGTTTACCGCCTGCATTACCGAATGTGCTTCCCCGCGGATGGTTACTGTGCGTGCGAGGTCCGCCTCGGAGAGCGGCTCGACAGCCTGGAAGAGCCGCGCCCAACCATCTCCCCAGGCATCCATCAGCGCCTTGCGGCTCGCGGGTGGATCAACGAATTCCCGGTCGCGGTCGCGGTCCGGTTTCTCGCCATCCGTGGTAAGAAAATCCGTCCAGCGGGAGCGCATATTGCCTGAGAGGTGTTTGACGATCATCGCGATCGAGTTTGTTTCCGGATCCAGTCTGGCCAGGAGCTGTTCGTCGGTAACCTGCTCCATCGCAAGTTCAGCAAGCCGCTTGTATTGACGGAATAAGGCGAGAGAATCCTCGACATACGAAGTAGTGAACTGGAGCGCCATGCAACCAGTTTAATCGTTCCTGTCCAGCTTGATGGTGTTGGCGAACTTCATGTGACTTTCTTTACGGAAAGCCACATACGTGGCGTCGTGCAGCGCCGTGATGTAGCAAATCCGGGTCCGCTCCGGTTGGGATGACAATTCTGTTGCGGGAATGGCCTCAAGAGCAGCCGACTGAATGACTGTCAATCGTCCCACAGCATTGTCATCCCGACCGGAGCGTAGCGGAGTGGAGAGCCTGCCCTGAGCGAAGTCGAAGGGGACCTGCTGTTTCCGTCCTGTTTCCATACGGTCCCGCTACGACTCCGCGGATTCTATCCAACCTTGATATCAATACGCTTCCTGCCGAAGATGTGAGCGTCGATGGACCATGCTCCAGGACCGAGCAGTGCAAGGCTGATGCTGAGGATTACCAGCAGAATATGAGTCACGCTGCCACCCACCGGCGAAAAAGTAATCAGCAGCTCGATAACGGCTGCGACGCCGCCCATAACTGGTGTCCAGAGGCCACAGAGCAGGGAGATTCCTACGCAGATAAGGACTGTGCGCACCTCGAAACCGAGAGCTTGGGGAATGACCCAAATCTCCGGAATGCTCTCAAGGATGAGAGAAGCCCCAACAGCGACACGCAGCAGGAGTAGACCTGCTCCTGGCCTCCCGGTGGGAAAAGTGGAAAATAAACGCTGCAAGACACAACCCTCTATCAAAACGGTATCTGTGCTCGGAGAAAGAAGAATGACCAGAGAGAGGGATCAAAGAGCGACCCTTTGGGGGGAGCGCTGCCTATAGTTGAATGATTCCGCGCTTCAGTCCGAGCATAACCGCGTGGGTTCGGTCACTCGCGCCCAGCTTGGAAAGGATACTTTTGACATGTCCTTTGACCGTATGTTCCGCAATGGAGAGCTTATCCGCAATGAATTTGTTCGAGTTACCGCTTCCGATCAACGTCAGCACCTCGACTTCCCGCGCGGTTAAGGAGTCATCACCGGCATGGTCTGCAAGATCATACGCGACCTCGGATTGAACATGTTTCCGTCCGGTGTGCACGGCCCGGATTGTCTCCAGCAGATCTTTTCGCACCAGGCCCTTCAATATGTAGGCGCGAGCCCCTGCCTTGAGTGCGCGGTGAGCGAGCACGTCGCCGCCATATGTCGTTAGGACGATGATGCGCGCGTCCGGGAATTCGCCGCGGATGGCGATAATGGCATCGATGCCGCTCATATCCGGCATTTGCAAATCCATCAAGGTGATGTTTGGGCGGATGGACCGGAACATTTCAATGGCCTCACGCCCTGACGCAGCCTCTCCCACCATAGTCATATCCGGCTGGGTTTCGATGAGCGCTACGACTCCTGCGCGGAGGAGCGGGTGATCATCCACGCACAGAATGCGAATTGGCGCGGAATCGATGCTCATGAACTCGATGTCCCCTTTCTGCCCGCGAAGCGAAACCTGCCCGATGTGGAAGGCCCTCCGTAGGCAATCGAGGCCGGTATGGTTAACTCTACCTCAGTACCGGCTCCGCCTTCACTCCACACTTCCATTTTGCCGCCAAAGTTCTTAGCCCGCTCGCGCATGCCGGGTAGCCCCCAATGTCCTGCACGGCTGCCTGAGAAGAGTACTTTTGGATCAATGCCCGTGCCATCATCGCGGATGCGCAACACAAAGCGTAGATCCGCATACGTGATCTCCGCTTCTATATTGTGCGCGTGAGCATGGCTGTATGCGTTCCGCAATGCCTCGCGGGCGAAGCGATAGACTTCGTCGCGCAGAATTGGATCAAGGTTGCGTGGCTTGCCCTCCACCAGGACACGGAATTTTACAGAACTATTTTGCGCAGCAAGTTCCTCAGCCGCAACCGCCAGCGCTGCGGACAGATCGTCATGAACGGTGCTTGTTGAGCGTAAATCCTGCACTGCATTCCGCGCCTCGGTGAGCGCCTGATCACCCTGGTCGAGAACACTGTCGAGTGCTTGCTTCGCTTCATGCGGGCGCTCCGGCAGCATGTTTTGCGCTGCCTGCAGATGGAAAAGCAGTCCCTGAAAACCTTGCAGCAGGGAGTCGTGTAGCTCGCGTGCAATTCGGGTGCGCTCGCCTATGCGTTCCTCAACCCGCATGTCAAATTGCCTGGAGATCTGGTAAAGGCGCAGGCGATACAAAAACCATGTGAGGCCAGCCAGCGCAATTACGGACGACAACTGAAACCACCGTGCCTGCCAGAAAGTCGGCTCAACCCGGAAGGGTATAGCCGCTTCGGAGCCGTTCCACAGACCGTCGCTGTTGGAGGCTACCACCCGGAATCGGTAGGAGCCGGGTCCGAGATTGGTGTAGATGGCCCGGCGGGATGAGACCGGCTCACTCCAGCCTTGGTCAAAACCATCCAGACGATAGCGGAAACGGATGCGGTCGGGCACAGCAAAACTTAGCCCGGCATAATCGATCGAGACTCGTCGATGGGATGCGGACGCAGGTATGCGAAGGAATCCTTGTAAATCAACCGGACTGCCATCGACCGAGACCGTCTCGACATGTGCGATCGCCGGCACCGATTCTCCATTCGCGCGGCTGGGAACTACCATAGACAACCCGCGATTCATGGAGAGCCAGATCCGCCCCTGTAAATCTTCCGCAACGGATCGATCGCGTCGCACGCCTTCCGTCCCGCGCAAGCCATCCGAAAGAGTATATTCGCGAATATCTTCATCGCGCAGATTGCCTGCAAGTAGCGCAGTCCGGCTGACCCTCAATACGTGATTCAAGGTGACGATCCATAAGAAGCCGCCGTGATCCTCTGCCATCCCGAGTACCGTTTCGCGCAGTAGCCCCCTGCCTTCGCCGCCGGCATAAACATGACTTGCTTTGAGAAACGCGAGGCCGCCGGTTGTGCCGATCCATAAAACACCGGAGGAATCGTGCAGGATGCAACGGACATCGTTTGCGGGCAGGCCATCTTTGGTTGTGTAAGTTCGCCATCGATCCTTTATCAGTTCGCTTAAGCCGCCAGGGGTGCCGAACCACATGGTGCCGGACGCGGCATCTTCGATCGATGCTACGGAGTTCCCGCCTAACCCATTCGCCACCGTAAAGGTGGTAAACTTGCCGTCTTTAAGTCTGCTGACACCACCGCTAAGCGTTCCCGCCCAAACCGATCCGTCACGGCTTGGGTGAACCGCGTAGACACTGTTTTGTGCCAGCCCATCCGCTTCGGTGTACGTCCTGGCCACCAACGACCCGGCGACATAGCGGAGGCTGGTGAGTCCGCCCTGCTGCCGCCCGATCCAAACTTCGCTTTTGCCTCCCGCGATCGAATAGACCACATCCTGGTTGAGCCGATCGCTGTTTACGCTCACCATCGTTTTCCCCCGCATCCAGCTCAGGCCACCCTCGGTGGGCCCGAACCATACCCGCTCTTGCCCGTCTATGTAGATCGGTCCGCTGCTTTCCGAAGGCCGGCTTGTCACCGTATAGGTGACAAATGCGCTGTCGTGAAGACACTCGACGCCACGGGGTGTGCCGATCCACAGGTTTCCTTCGCGATCTTCGAAAAGCGCCGTGATGGTTTGCTGCTCTCGAGGATTGTCTTCTACGGCGGATGCGCCATCGCCGTTCATCCGAACCAGTCCGCGAGCCGTGCCCACCCATAGGTTCCCATCGCGATCGCGCACCATGGTGAGGATCTTGCTGTGGCGGAGAGAGGCCGGAACTTGTGCCGGAGAGATTTTTGTGCCGTCCCACCGCGCCAGGCCTTGGTCGGTCCCAATCCATAACCCCTCTCTTTGCCCGGCAAGTAAACAATTGATCCTGGCGTCGGGTAGTTCCATCCCGCTCGCATAAACCCGAGCCTGGCTAATGTAAAAGAGTCCTTTATCCCGCGTACCCAGCCAGATTTTGCCGTCAGCTGTCTCCGCCATCGAGATGACCGCGGAGTTGGGCTCAGCCAGGCGGTGGGTCACTACCCCCTCGGCCCAGCTGAGACGAGTGGAAAGGTTGTCACCGAGCTGAGCGGTGCCGCTCAGTGCTGAGCTCCCAAGATAGGCTGAAGGAGTGAGACTTTCATATTTGCCCGCGCGATAGTGTAAAGCTCCATAGGCGAGCGATGACAAGAGAGCACTGCCATCTCTTCGCTTGCTGACCGAGGTGATCCCGAACTCGGCCTCCTCCCTGCCGAGTTCAAAGTTTCCGTCGTGGTAGCGTAAGATCTTCGTGCTCTGCAAAAGTATCCACAGATCACCTGCGCCGTCTGCCATCAGCTCCTGAACGGCGCCGATGGAGAAGGTCGTAGGGCTAGCCTGCCCAAAAACACGGAAATTCACGCCGTCGAAACGCATCAATCCCTGGTCTGTCCCAATCCAGAGGTAGCCGTCCCTGGTCTGCGTGATTGCGGTCACCGATCCGCCGGGAAATCCTCGCTCGCGTCCCCATTGCTCGCGCGCATATTGCGACATCGTGCGCTCCGGGTCGAGCCCATAGGCCCTGTAAGCAAAGCATGTGGAAGCCAGCACGGCAATAACCACCAGCTGCCGGCGTGCATCTCTCCGCTTAAGGAAGATACTGGAACTTTTCAACGACCACTTCATTTTCGTGTTGTAAGGGATATTTGTCGCTGGCCACGACATATAACATGAATATAAATTTTTCGCTGCCTGGGGAAGGGACTCCAGAGGTAAAGACATGCTCGGAAACGACCGGAGCTCCAGCATGGATAGAGGATCCCCGAACGGTTTTAAAGCTCGCGCGGCCGGACTCCCAGTGGACCGAATGCGTCAGGTTGCCGGCCGGCGCGGAAAACGGAGCTAAATTGCCGGGGATGTAGAACGGTTGAATGCCAAACTGGGCGTTGTTCCGGTTGGCGGCGTCGCCCCATCGGCCCATCTCGACATCCAGTTCGCGGAAATGTTGATCTGCTCCCCAATCATCAAACGTATTGATGCTGAGAACCGCGGCTGGTTCTAAACCAGAGGTATCCCGCACCACGGTGATGTACGTTCCGTAACCGAGGCTGCGCGCAGCCTCCACTTCCGCGCATGCCCATCGGCCTCCCCGTTTGTGTATGCGCAGGTGGAGTGCGCCGCTGTCGTCGGTCCAAGCGTTATCCCCGTCGTACAAATTGTTGAGTCCGCCGCGATCGCCGGCGATCGTGCGCACGTTCCAATCGTATCCGCTGAATTTGATTGGCTTGGTAGGAGCGAGTTGGATGGCGCCAACGCCCTTCACCGTCTCTACGGCGGCTACCGAACCGCCCGGAGTAGGGACCACGTCGGTAGTCGGTGGCGGCTCGTAGCCAGGATTCACCAACAGGGCGGCATACTCAAACCCGAGGTGCGTGGGTGTGCTCCAGGTATGGTCTGGTTGGACGGATATGAAAGGTTTGTCTGGCCATGGCTGTACCCACCACGGGCCGGATCGCGCATACACCACAATCTTCTGACCGGGAGCCGCCCCCACGACGCGCCCGGAGATGACATCCACTCTCTCCCGCCCGCCTTGTGCCGCCGGCGGAATTTTGGTGAATGAAATGGCCGGGCCGGTGGGAGTTGGGTGCGAACGGCAACCACCGAATAGAGAAACGAGGAACACCACCAGAGTTGCTGCCCAAACGGAACTGGTTTTCGCTACCGGCTCTAATCTCATGCGGGAAATCTGTTCGAACCGATCCCACGACATAGCTATTCTCCTGCTTGCCCACTGGATGCGTGTGTCTTTGATGCACTGGCAGGCGAATAGTCTCCCCCCATCGTGCGGATGGATTTCACCCCTAAATGGGGTATCAAAGATGCAGCCGAGCCTTCAGGATGGAAGTAAGGGGGGTCTTATGAGCAGCGAACAAGTCCCACTGCAGTCGAACGCCGACCCGGCTTTGCTGAGATTCACCGAAGCACTCACAAACACGCCCGATGCCGGCAAAGCCGACGGAATCGCCGAATGTTGCTGATTTTCCTTTCTGCCGGTGGCACGATCGCGGGTGTTTTCTTGGCCGCAATCGTGTATTTATTCTTCACCGCATCGCAAGTTCACACCACTTCCTGGATGTTCCTCCTACTGGTGAGCGTGGGAGCGGGTGGCGTACTAGGTTGTCTTACCGTCATGGCGATCCTTCATGCGAAGGAACTAATCGTCTGGGAGATGCGTGATCGTTCGCAATAGCGGCCGAGGGCACTAAGGACTGTTGGGCGGGCGGAGGACCGGGAGGGTCTAAGTCCACCCCTAAAGAGGGGGTGCTACGAAAGAGACTCCCGCAAGGAGCAGGAGAGCACATGACTGCGACGCTTTCCAATGAGGCCCACGGCGGAGATGCGGCAGCCACTGCCAAGGGAGGCCGCGACGCAGGTGCGCCCGCGCCCGCGCATCCTACGCCTATATCCGAAATTGTGGCGGCGCTGCGCAGCGTCGAAGGCCTTCAGGACCTTGCTGAGGACGAGTATTGCTGGCTCGCCACCCACGGTAGTGAGCGCATCGCGGCCGACCGGGCAGTCGTCTTCCGGGAAGATGAACCCGCTCACCATCTCAACATCATCCTGAAGGGTGAAATCTACGTTCATCGAAGAAATTCGGGCTCGGTATCGTTGTTCATCGGTCGTACAGGCCAGGTCACCGGCAAGCTACCCTTTTCGCGGATGACGGCCTGGGCCGCAGAAGGTAGCAGCTCCGGTTACTTATGGGTGCTTGATATTCATGAAGATTTCTTTCCGGAGATGCTTCTCGCGATACCTTCCATGGCCCAGCGCTGCGTGTGGATCTTGCTTGATCGAACAAGGGACTTTACCCGTGCCGATCAGCAGGCGGAAAAGCTGGTCGCGCTAGGGAAGCTGGCGGCCAATCTCTCCCATGAACTCAACAATCCGGCGTCTGCAGCCCAGCGAGCGGCCCTCAGCCTGTCATCGATGCTCGACAGAGACCAGGAATTATGCACCCTGGGCCGATTGTTCCGCTCCGATGAAGAGCTTTCCAATTACGTCGCATGGAGCAAGAGAGCTTTGCTGGCGATCAAGGCGGAAGCCGCCGCCAAAACCGTTGCTCAGGGTTCTTCATCGGAGGGCGACCGGGAGGATGAGTTTATCGGCTGGCTGGAGGCGCACCGGGTTTCCTCCGCATGGTCTGTCGCGCCGGCGTTTGCGCGAGCGAATTTGCCGCTCCGATTGCTCGATGAGCTGGCTTCTATGATCAGCCCCAGCGCTCTGCCGGCTGCCGTTACCAGCTTCTCCACTTCTCTGGACGCGAAAAACATGGTCGATGCTGTTTCTGAGTCATCCGCGCGTATCTTCAGCATCGTTAGCGCCATCAAGGACTATTCCTATATGGATCAGGCGCCCATCCAGGAAGTTGATCTGGCTCAATCGCTGGATAACACCTTAGCTGTGCTCCATCCACAATTGCAGCGAATGGTGGTAGTGCGCGACTACGAGCCCGTGATGCCTCTTGTCACTGGATACGGAGGAGAGCTGAGTCAAGTGTGGACGGCGCTCATAGAGAACGCCATCGACGCCACCAACGGAGGGGGCACTCTGAAAGTGACCACCCGATCGAGAGGGGAAATGGCGTTCGTGGAGATCTGGGATGACGGAGTGGGAATCGACGCTGCGCTTTCGACACGCATCTTTGAGCCGTTCTTTACCACCAAGCCTCTCGGGCAAGGACTTGGACTCGGCCTGGACACGGTACGCCGAATAGTAAGTAAGCATTTCGGCTCAGTGTCGGTGCAATCGATACCGCATGCGACTTGTTTCCAAGTGCGGCTCCCGCTCGATCGGCCCCATATCTACTAAGCGAGGGGGAAAGGTTTGAGTGACACCGATACCGCCATCAAACAAGCAGAATTGATTCTCAAGTTGTATGAACTTCGCAGAGAGCCGGTGATGCGTTCCGCCCGCAGCTACGTTGGCGGCGAGTTCTCACCTCGTTCACTCGAAGATTTTCTTTCGATCATGTCTGCTGGAGATCAGCACACGGCTTATGTCCTGCAGGTCTACGGATATTGGGACATGGTTGCCGCTATGGTCTTTCACGGAGCTCTTGATGAGAGCCTGGTTTATAACGCTTGTCCCGAGATGTACTTCCAATTCGCGAAGATTAGACCGTATATCGAAGCGTTTCGTACTAAGAGCAGCCTGCCGGAGCTGTTTCACAACGTGCAAAAGTTCGTAGAGGGTAGCGAGGAAGGCCGGGCACGCCTTCACAGTATGGCAGGGCATCTCAGACTTAGCGCCAAGGCATAAGTCGGCCGGAGTCCTTCTCCTAACCGTCCAGTTCCTAATGAGTTCCGCTAGGAGAAGGACTCCCGGAGGCTTAGTTCGCCAGTGGAGTTTTTCACGCTCACTCTAAAGCGCACTACCTGAGGAATGCTTTGCGACTGGTGGGGGCTGGATTCACTGACGTTTCAGCAGATCCACATTAGCAAGTATCCTGCGCACTTTTTTGGGAGAAATAGAGAGGCGCTCGGCCACGCGAGACACCTTCCTGCCTTCTCTGATCCATACTTTAGGTATCACCAGCTCTGCGAATTCCTCTGTAACCTCCTGGAAAGTTTTTTCTCCCGTAATCCCTTCTGACCAGGCCCGCAACATCTCATCGACTCCCGTTGCCCTGATAATTCTGGCCTTCAGCACAATGAGCTCTTTCGATAGATGGTCGAGATCGTCTTTTCCCAGCAGCTCGCCGGCCAGCGCGGCGAACGTCTTCGCCGTTTCCCAATCCTGAAAAAATTCATTGGCCGCCACCGAACTACGCGCGACGTAGGCCCCCGCAAGCAAGCGACTGTTCTGTGTAAGCTTGGCCAGAGCAATCGCATCTTCAGAGTAGCTTCGGGCAAGATGACCATGCAGGGACAGATCCCCGCCGACCTGCTCCTCCACGCGCTCGTTCTGAACCGTGGTCTGAAGAATGCGCGATCGGGCCATCAGGATGTGATCCTGCCGTTCTTCTCCCAGGCGGTAGGCTTTAGCGGCCTCACCCTCTGCTCGATCGATATCCCCACTATCCAGGTGCAAATGTCCAGCATTCACCAGTACAGATCCGGTTCCCAAGTGATGATGCTGACGAGAGTAAATTTCACCCGCCCTTGCAAGAAGAGCCAGGGCATCCTGACAGATTTCGAGGTACCGCGCATGATCCGCTCCTCTCGCCTTGCCGGACTTCGACCGATGCAGTAAATCCAATGCAATCAAACGTTTAACGTAAGCAGCATTGACCAATGCACGGGCCAGGTTGGGGTGGTCCGGGAAGGCGCCGGAATAGATGGCAACCGCTTTCTCGAAATGAGCCAGAGCTTTCGTGTACTCGCCTGAGCGCCGTACAAACCTGCCTCTGGCGGATTCAATGTTTCCCAGGGACAGAGCGTGTCCAGTTGATTTCAGCTCACTCTCTGCCAAATCGAGCAGGCGCATAGCCTCTCGTCGTTCGCCGCGCTGAAACAGAAGCCAGCTTTCGTGGATATTGGTAACGGCGACGAGCTTTGCAGCCTTCATTTCGCGGGCCAGTCTCTTCGCTTCCCGGATATGGTGTAGAGCGGGCTCGTATTCACCTTGCCTGCGGTGAGCCCGGCACTTCCAAAAGTGTGCTACCACCACGAGGTACGGCTCCATAATCGTGGTTTCGGTCTGTAGTACAAAGTTGAATATCGATATTGCCTGCGCGGCATCTTCAGCAAGAAATGCCAGATGCCCCTCGACCATCCTGAGGTATAAGTAATCGCAGATGGACATCTGGCCTCGACGCACATCCACGAATCGCGCGGCGATGCTGTTGAGATAGTCGATACTGCGAAATCCCAGATCGACCCACTGTGCTATGCAGAGCAGATAGGCTGCAGCATGGGGGTCCACCGGCTGCAGGGCCTCCAGTTCCTTATCTGCCCGCGCGAGCAACTGAAAGCCGTCTGCGATGCGCCTGTCGAGAAGCGCCGCGTTCAGTTTGTCCAGCAAACCTCGGGAAAGCGTCATGCCTCATCGTATTTCAGGAGAGACATTCTGGACATGTAAATACGTTTTCTGGTCAATCGAATAGTCCGTCCGCACCGGAAAAAGAGGTGAAACGGCCGCATTTATTAAGGAAATTTCAGATTTTATCCACAGAACAACACGTCCAAATGGGACACGTCCGAATCGGACTACCCGCATTTGTTTTGTGTAAATCAGCCCGATACTGTGGTAACAGGTCAACCGGGAAATACTCCCCGCGGGCGGCGCGGTTGACGTCCTTTCCCCAAGTCAAGACAAATTCGGTTCGTGAGGTGAAGCAGTGATGGAAGTATCGTCAGACGATTCGTCTGTTCAGGCAGCGGCGTCCGTGCCCTCAGCGCTATTCGCGCTTAACAACTCCATCGTGCTTGCACGCCGTCTCATGGAAATCGGGGCGTCGGCTACGAATTGTTATGGGCAACTGCAGACGGCCGAAGGCGTTGACAGCTCCTGCCGGACATTGCTTTCCATTGCGGAGACGGTCCGCAGATTGAACGCAGCACGCGAAGCTGCAAACCTGCTCCAACACCCTTTGTACGTGCTGGCCTGTACAGAAGCGCGCAACGCGGCGGCATTAGAAGACGATGACGATGTGCGCGACCGGAGATTCCTGAGTGGGATGAAGACCAGGGACAACTCTCACGTCTATTGTGGAGGTCTGGATGCAGCCATCTCTCGCGCGCTGATCTTTGCCCGCTACGCCGAGGTAGTTTGCTTCCGCAGCCAAAGTACCGACCTTGCGGAAGCGGCACATTTCGCTTCTGAGGTGCAGTCGTCGTTCCCCGGCAAGAAGTTGGGCTTCGGTCACATGCCGATGCCGGACGGCGTCCGCTGGAACGAGCTCGACCACCGGGGTTTCGACGCGCGACTGCGCCAGATCGGATACGACTTCTACTTTGTAACCCAGTTTGGGCAAACGACCTTTCCCCACGCTCCCGCATCGGGTGCGTGGGTGCTCATCGATGACGCGGTAAGAAACCAATCGATTGATTCTGAGACCCTGCCGGCTCTCACTGCCCACAGAATGCGTGTTCCCCTGGGGAATCCTCACTCTATCGGTCACCGCGCGACGCTTGAAAGGCTACGGCGAGGGATCACTTCGGCTAGGAGAAACTTCTGAACTCTCCGTCTAAGATTCTCGCTCTGAAGTAGAAGCACTCTCGGCGCTGGCACCGGCTACTCGATGCGAAGTTCCCGCATGATCGGAAACCTATGGATGACGCCGGGGATGAATTCAAGTACTAAATCGCCGCCCGCGTCGTTCACGATTGAGATCAAGAAGGTGCTTGTAACTACAGCGGCGGTGATGCTGGCCCCAGGATAGTAGGTAACCGTGAGTGCCGCCGCCGCGGCACGGCCCCCGATCCCGGAGAAGTTGATTTGGTTAGCGCCGTCATCCCCGCGGCGAACCAACGCTTGGATGGCGGAGCGCAGCGAGCGATGGAAGACGCTGCCCTCGCCTATCCGGTAGTAGCGTGGATCCTGATGAAAGGCAGAGGCGAGTATTCCGTCAGAGAAAACTCGCGCGCTGGCGGAGCACAACAGGGATGCGCCGAACTGCTCGCCAAAAGCTCCGGCACCATGGCCATACTTGGGATCTGTATTGAAAAGCTGCTCATAGCTGGCGGAGTAGAGGGCGGGAAGCAGCGTAATGGGCCGCGCAACCTCCGCGAAGGAAAACATCATTTTGTCCATGGAGGTAAAGTGTTGCGCTGTCTCTTCGGGCTCAACAATCTGCGCGTATTTACTTGCCGGTGGCACGACAGCAATCGCCATCTGGTGGGCAACCGGCGCGAATGGCAGCGCTTGCGATGTATCGGGCAATGCTGCTACCGGAGACGTCTCAGGCAGGCTGGCCGGCCCTTGCGCCAGACTCGAACAGCAGCAAATAAGCGCCAAGAGAAACGCAATGCCGGGGTACGATACCTTCTCGGAGAGTCCTGCAATGCACATCAACGTGCTGTCTGAAGGTGTGAAGAAATCGACATGAGCGGACTCACAAGATGCACTATCTGCGGTGCGCTGATGCCGATAAACTGCAGACGTGAGCAAGCCACTGCTTTCCCCTCGCCTGGCATCGATTGACCGTACTCAACTGCTTTTGCACACCGTGGATGTGGAGACTCTAATTGAAGAGGACCACAGCGCACGTTCGATTTGGCAGCTGATAGGGCGTCTAGATCTGAATCTGTATCATGCCAATATCTCGGCCGTAGAAGGGCACCCTGGACGCGACCATACAGCGCCGCAGTTGTTAATCAGCCTATGGCTATACGCCTACAGTCAAGGTGTTAGTTCAGCACGAGAGATTGCGCGTCGGTGTGCGTTCGAGCCCGGGTTTGCATGGCTGTGCGGATTGCAACCAATCAGTCATCGAACTCTTTCAGGGTTCCGGTCTGATTACAAAGAGGCGTTGGACAATCTGTTTGTGCAGGTGGTGGGCATGTTGAGCGCCGAGGGTCTCATCACCATGCAGCGGGTCACATTGGATGGTACCAAGATCAAAGCCAACGCCAGTGGAAATACCTTTCGGCGTAAGGAGAAGCTGGAAGCTCATCTGGCTCTGGCGCGGGAGCAAGTCGAGAAGATGAACGCACAGGCGGCAGAAGAAGAGAAGGTCGCTAAGTGCCAGACGGCTGCGCGACGACGCGCAGCGCAGCAGAGGAAGAGTCGCCTGGAAGCAGCACTACGTGAGGTTGAGCGTCTGCAACAGAGCAAGCACCGTGACAGAGACCAATATGTAGCCAGAGCATCTGGTACGGACCCGGAGGCTCATGTGATGCGAAACGGTGAAGGTGGTACTGTACCCAGCTACAATGTGCAGCTGGTAACCGATGTCACGCACGGGCTGGTAGTGAATGTTTTGGCGACGACGGATGCCATCGACTATCGGCAGTTGCAACCAGCTCTTCAGCGTTGCAAGGAGACTCTGGGGCAGCTGCCCAGGCAGATCGTCGCCGATGGTGACTATACGAATCATGCCTCTGTGCAGGGTGCAGCAGCCTGCGGTGTCGACTTCTATGGTTCATGGCAAGAGAGCTGGAAACCGACAGAGCAAGACGCCCAAGGCCGTAGCGGAGCCTTCATCAGCAGCGCATTTCCTTACGATGCTGAGCACGATATCTACCTCTGTCCGGCCGGACAAAAGTTAATCCACACGACGGTTCTCAATCGGGGCCAAGGGGTGCTCACGCATCTTTACAAAGCACCAGCTAAAGCTTGTAGCTCCTGCTTACACCGAGATAAGTGCGCTTCCAAGAAACCGCGATCCAAGTGGAGGCGGATCATCACTCGCATCGAGCAACCCGCCGCAACAGCTGCCTTCAGGGCTAAGATGGAGACCGAAGAGGCAAAGCAAATCTACCGGCAGCGCTCGCAGGTCGCTGAATTCCCGCACGCATGGATCAAAGAGCGATGTGGACTTCGGCAATTCCGATGCCGGGGACAAGAGAAGACTTCGATGGAAGCTACCTGGGCTTGCCTCAGTTACAACATCATCCGGTGGCTCGGCATTCGGCGCAAGCTCAGCGCCACGGCTGCCGCCTGAAGGCTTCTTCCGCGCTAGAAGGTTCCCAGATGGCGATCCCGCTCATCACGCCCGGAAGCACCTCCGTACTGCCTCTAAGCTCGATAAACCCGACCACCTGCTCCTTCGCGGGCGTTGTAGAGATGAGAAGCCAACAAATGAGGCTCGGCCGACTCCGGGTAATATCAAATGTTTCACACCTTCCTGACGGTTCGTTTACGACAATGAAAACATTGCTCGAGCTGGTCATTGACTACCCGGAAACATGGATTCAACCGCTAGATATGATTCAAGCTGTAGGAAAGAGCAGCAGGACCTTTGGTTTTGCTGCTGGAGAGAGCGATCTATGAATCCTGATGGCCGCGATAACTGTGTACTCAGGTATTTTTTCATCTCTTAAAATGGCTTCGACGTTGGCCAGGATTTCATCGGCCGCTTTAACCGCGTTCCCGGCGAGCATTTCGTTGTATGCGACTCGAAGAAACTCGAGTGCGCCCACCAATTTATCCTTGGTCTCGAGAATTCGAAGACTGCAGTCCTCGGCTGATGATCCAGGCGCCGCCGTAGGCGCCGGAAACGATAAGAGCCTGCCCGCTTTGTTCCCGTCGACCATGAAAACCCCTCGAGTTCGCTAAAGAAACTGGCGGTAACGGCTGGCGGAGACTCTTCGCTTGCATGCGTACTCCGCCTGAAGTTCCATGGTTGTTATCGGCAATGGTGATGCTTGGCGCAATTGGTGAGCGTTCTTGGTACGAATAGTCGTGTTCTTCCCGTTCTGCGTGTTCCACTGATCCATCCCGTCCTGGCGGAGAGCTGCGTAACGTGGAGCGCCCGCTTCTTACGCAAGTGGTATCAGCGTGTCCTGAGCCGAGTCAACTCAGTGCCCAATGGATTCACGATGCGCGCTCATGTGCCGAGAATCAAAGTAGCAGTGAAGGTTACTTGCAGTTTCGACGCACGCGGGCTGCGCTATATCGATGTGATCGGCTGTCCAACTTCTCCTCCCTCGACATGGGCTGGACCTACGCCCCGGAAGTGCCGATACGCAGTAGGAGGGCAGAAGTGTGCACCGAAGCGGCCATCTTGTACTGATTACCGTGGTGCTTGGTCTACTCTTGGGCGCAGCTGATTCCGTCTGTCAGCAACAGCAGCCCGAGCGGAATGCCTTACCTACTCTCACCACGGCGCATGATGCACACAGTTTGACGTCCGAGCAGGCGGCGCGGAGCTATCCCGTGCATTTGCGCGCCGTAGTCACCTACTACGACCCTTACATCGATCCGCGACATCCTGCGGTTTGGGCCTCAGACCGCTCTGGCGGCATCTATGTTGCACTTTCGTCCGTGCCTGCGGTTCCTTTCAAAGCTGGCGACTTGGTTGAAATTACCGGCGTAAGTGCCGCAGGGGGCTATGCACCCATCGTCAATGCCAGCGAGGTGCGCGTGATTGGGAAGTCCCCTTTGCCTTCGCCTCCAAGGTTAACCCTCGCCCAAATACTGACCGGCGCGGAGGACGGGCGGTGGGTGGAAGTCGAGGGTGTGGTGCACGCGGTTCGGCGGCAGGGGTCTGGAAACAACATCAGTTTGGATCTGGCTTTGAGCGACGGCACGATAACTGCTTCCACTGTTAAGGAAGTTGGAGCGGATTATGACAGCCTGGTCGATGCCAAAGTCAGGCTCCGTGGCAACCAAGCCCCGCTATACAGTCCCGGGGGCGCAATGAATGGCGCTTACATGCTCTTTCCGGATCGAGCCCAAGTGATGGTTATGGAGCCTGCGCCTGCCCGGCCCTTCGCGTCGCCTATCTCGCCGGTCAGCGGTCTTCTGCGCTTTAATCCCAAACCCGCGTCGAATCACCGCGTCCACGTACGTGGGATAGTAACTCTCGCTTGGCCCGGCCGAATGCTCTGCATCCAGGACGGTCTCAACGCCCTATGCGCCCAGACCGACCAGACCACCCTGCTCAGTCCCGGAGAGCTGGTCGATGTGATTGGCTTTCCGATCACCGGAGCGTTTACCCCTAGCTTGAGCTACGCAATCTATGAAACGACTGGTTTTCAGAAGCCCGTACCTTCTGTGGCAGTCACCGCCGATCAGGCACTGCTAGGCAATCACGACGCCGAATTAGTTGAACTCGAGGGCCAGCTGGTCGGGCAGGACGAAAGTGGAAGCGACCCACACATCGTGTTGTCCTCCCAGAATCATGTTTTTTCCGCCGTCTTGCCTGCAGAATCCGGAGCGCGTTTGCCCGACTGGAAAAGAGGAACCACCTTCAAGATTGTCGGAATTTGCTCGGTGAAGAGCGCCACTGAAAGGGCCGGCATTCTCTCCGACGGCCTTTCAATCCCAGCGTCGTTCCGTATCCTGCTGCGCTCGCCGAAAGATGTGGTCGTAATCAAGAGTCCTTCCTGGTGGACTCCGACCCATGCCATCAGCATGCTTGGCTTGGCGGTTGTGCTCACACTGGTGGTCCTCGCCTGGGTGTTCATTCTGCGCCGGCGAGTCGAAGATCAAACCCATGTCATCCGGCAGCAGCTTCAGGAAGCGGCTACGCTCCGGGTCGCAGCCGAAGATGCCAACCGGGCCAAAGGGGAGTTCCTGGCCAACATGAGCCACGAAATTCGCACGCCGATGAACGGCGTGCTTGGCATGACCGATCTCCTTTTGGATACTGGGCTCACTTCCGAACAACGGGAATTTGCCAGCCTGGTCAAATCCTCCGCAGATTCGCTGCTGACCATCGTCGACGACATCCTCGACTTTTCGAAGATCGAAGCGGGTAGGCTCGACCTCGACTCCACTGAGTTCAACCTGCGAGACTGCGTTTACCTGACCCTCAAGACGTTGGCCGTACGCGCCCACCAGAACGGTCTCGAACTGGTCTGCGACATCCGGCCCGAAGTGCCTGATCTGGTGGTCGGCGACCTGAGCCGTTTGCGGCAAATCCTGACGAATCTCATCGGCAACGCCATTAAGTTCACCGAGCACGGCGAAGTGGGGCTCATGATCGCAGTAGATTCCAGCACACAACATGGACTCCGGTTGCACTTCGAAGTGTCAGACACCGGGGTTGGGATCGCACCAGAGAAACAGAAGCTCATCTTCGACGCTTTCTCACAGGCAGACGGCTCCACGGCTCGTAAGTTCGGAGGCACCGGGCTGGGTCTGACTATCTCCTCGCGACTCGTGGCGTTGATGGGCGGCACCATCTGGGTGGAGAGCGCTTTGGGGCGCGGTAGCTGTTTCCACTTCACCGCTGACCTCGGCAAAGGCAAGGAAGTGGTGGAAACCCTGCCCCATGCTACTACTGCCCAGCTATGTGGTCTGCGCGTGCTGGTTGTGGATGACAGTAGCGCCACCGCTCGTGTCCTCGGCGAGATGCTGCAGCGCTTCGGGGCCAGTCCCACGCTGGCGGAGAGCGGAATCGCCGCCCTCCAGTGCCTCAAACAGGATCAGGGCGCTTTTGCCATGATCTTGACCGACCGTAACATGCCGGAGATGGATGGATTCCGTCTCGTGGAGCAACTGCGCCAGTCCCCGGAATTGGCTGGAAAGGCCAAAATCATCCTCTTACTCTCAACCGGCCAGCAAGGCGAATCCGCGCGTTGCCGTGAGCTGGGAGTGGATGCTTATCTCACTAAACCGGTCAGCCAGGCGGAGTTGTTTGAGGCTCTTTCTCATGTTCTGGGCCCGTCGCCGTCCAAACCCGATTCGCCTGAGCGCATCAGGAGACAGGCAGTACCGAAAGCCACCAGATTACGCGTTCTATTGGCGGAGGATAATGCGGTCAACCAGAAGATCGCTTGCCGCTTCTTGGAGAAAGAGGGTCACCACGTCACCTTAGCTTCCCACGGACGCCAGGCCCTCGCCGCCATCGAGCGAGAGAACTTCGATGTTGTGTTGATGGACGTACAGATGCCGGAGATGGACGGATTCGAGGCGACCGCCGCCATCCGTGCCCAAGAACGAGACTCCGGTAAGCACCTGCCGATTATCGCGATGACGGCCCACGCCATGGCGGGCGACCGGGAGCGTTGCCTGGCATCCGGGATGGACAACTACATCGCGAAGCCTATTAGTGCTGGCGCGTTAGTCGAGCTTTTGGAGGAGTTCTCTGGCGCTGCTCGAGAAGAAGCCAGTCCGGCCTGAAATAAAGGCTCGCGCCACTGGGTCATCGGAGGCCACTACTGCAGTCCCGCGGCGCCGTCGATGTCAGGTCAGGCAGAACGCGATAAGTTCCGCAGGCAGATTGGAGCCCCCGGTCGCGACGACGATGAATTGCTTGCCGTTCAGCAAGTACGTCATCGGCGCTCCCGTCGCGTTGCGTGGCAGCGCCACTTCTCCGACAGTCTTTCCGGTCGCCTTATCGTACGCACAGAGTTTTGGATCGTGGATCTCGAAGTTCGGCACCGTTGCGGCTGGCGACTTGCCGATGCCCTCGCGCTGGGTGTTGCCCTCTTGCCCGATGATGAGCAGCGTCTTCGTCAGCAGCAGGTGACCGCGCGCGGGCCGCCCGAGGTGGCGCAGGCCGAGTTGTCGCAACACGGGATTGCTTTGAGCCAGGTCGCCCACCGGGGCCATCCACCCATGGTTGCCCGTGTTCAAATCGATGGCGGTGATACGCCCGTAGGGCGGTTTCCAGAGGGGCACCCCCTGCATCGTTTCAACCGGAGTCATCTCCCCGACGTAGTCGATACCAGGTACCGACGACTTTGACATCGTGGCGGCGTACGGGAACGTGACCGACGATATGTAACAAATTCCGGTCTCGGGATCGCACGCTGCTCCCGACCAGCTCGCGCCTCCGGCGATGCCAGGCATCTCGATCGTCGGCTTCTGTAGAGAAGGCGGCGTGAACAACGGACCGTAATTGTACTTTTCCAGAATGGCCAGCGCTTGCTTGCGCAGTTCCGGCGTGAAGTCGATCACGTCATTCTCCGTGACACCCTGCCGATCAAAGGGCGCGGGCCTGGTCGGAAAGGGCTGCGTCGGGGACGGTCTCTCTCCGGGCACCGTCGATTGGGGAACGGGTCTCTCTTCGATGGGCCAGATTGGTTTCCCCGTCACACGGTCGAAGACGTAGCAGAAGCCCTGCTTGCTTACCTGCGCTACGGCCTTGACCGGCTTGCCGTCCACGCGGATGTCGATCAGGTTGGGTGCTGCTGGAAGGTCATAGTCCCACAACCCATGGTGAACCATCTGAAAGTGCCAGACGCGCTTGCCAGTCAGCACATCGAGGCACACCAGACTGTCTCCAAAGAGGCCATTGCCAGGACGCTGGCCCCCGAAGTGATCGTTCGCGGGAGTGCTAAAGGGCAGATAGACATAGCCCAACGCCTCGTCGGCGCTCATCATCGTCCAAACGTTCGCGGCGCCCGTCGCTCTCCAGGAACCTTCTTCCCAGGTCTCGTTACCGAAGTCGCCCTCTCTGGGGACGGCATGGAACTGCCAGCGCTGCTTGCCGGTGCGGACGTCGAAGCCCCGCACATCACCGGGTGGCATCTCGCGGACCACCGGTACATCGTGGACCTTTGACCCCATCACCACGATGTCGCGACAGATGAGTGGAGGGGAGGAGACACCATACAGATGCCGGTCGACACTACGACCGAGCCCCTGCGTCAGGTCGATGCGCCCTCCGTTGCCGAAGGTTGAGATAGGCTTGCCCGTCTCCGCCTCGAGGCAGATAAGGTAGCCATCGCCGGTGCCGAACAGGATTCGTTGATCGTTGCCATCCGCCCAATAGGCGACGCCGCGATGCACGAAGCCGTTGTTGGATGGCGTTCCGTTCTTCCACGTCTCCGGGTCGTATAACCACTGGGTCTTGCCTGTCGCAGCGTCAATGGCAGCGACTTGGGAGAGCGAGGTGCTGACATAGATCACACCGCCGACCATCAGCGGGGTGGCTTCCCAAACCCAGGTTTTCAGTTGAGGATTTGCCTTCGTGACTTCTTCCTCAGCGGATCGCCATGTCCACGCGACCCTCAGACGATCGAAATTTTCTCCGTCTATCTGCGCGAGCGGCGAATATTTCGAACCGGCCTTATCACCGCTGTAGTTTGACCATTCATTCGTCGAGCCCGGGGCCTTTCCCGTGTCGGCTTGCCCGGGACGGTCGGCAGGCAACCACGCACTCGCGGCCTTAGCCGCCTGCATGACGGAGGTCACTCCTCCCAGCAAAGGCGTTGCGGCTAACGCCGCGCCGGCCTTCAGAGCTTCACGACGGCTCAGCCCGGCACGGACATGCTCTTGCTTGCAATCATTGGACACGGGACGGGGTCCTTATGAATAAGAATGGCGGAGCTGAATTCCTTGAGCAAGACGCCACGATCGAGCGGCTCGCTAACAACCAACCAACTTCTTCAGTTGCTCGAGTGATCGTACTGACCCGCATGGCCTCCGCGCTTTCCCGATCCTGCCTAACTTTTGCCTATTCCTCTCCCGGTACCGCCCTGCTGAGCGATTCCCCAAAAAGCGCTCACGCAAATCGACGCATCTTACTCCTCAATTTCACGCTGACTGTATTCACGTGTAGGGTGCCTTTCCCGAGGCTCATTAGGGTTGATAGCGTTACAGCAATATCTGACAATCCACACGCTCATCGGTTGGGTTAGAGTTCTGCTACCCCACCGGAGCGGGTGATTTTGCAAGACACGGCAAGGTTTCGGACCACGATTGGTGTGCTCATCCTGCAGGCGTGGTTGGTGTGTCAAGCGCTGGCGCTTGATCCACATCAACCGGCAAGCAGCTATCTGCGCACCGATTTCACCGTTGAACAGGGCTTGCCCGACAACGTGGTGGCTGCGATCGCGCAAACCCCGAACGGATTCCTTTGGGTGGCAACGGATGGTGGACTGGCCAGGTTCGATGGAGAGCACTTCACCCAGATTCGTCTGCGCGCCGGAATTTCCAAAGAAATTCCCGTAAGTGCTTTATTGACTGCGGCGGACGGGGCGCTTTGGGTGGGCACCGATTCCGGGCTTATCTACATACCGGCCACAGCTGTGGACCACTTCGATCGCTCGCTCGTGACCATGTATCACCCGGGCATAGGCCCGAGCGACCGGATCTCGTGCCTGCTCATCAGCAAAAGGCATTCTGTGGGTGGGAACCGGCCACGGGCTTTACCGGTTTGATCGCGGCCACTTCGTGACCGTAATCCCAGACGAGTGGATCAGCACCATGGACCAAACCCCAGATGGCCATCTGCTCATCATCGCCGGAAAGGAATTCGTGGAATGGGACGGTGCGCACCTCCTACGGTATCCCGAATTTCCCAAGCAGCTTGGTGTGCAAAGCGATGGAATCTTTCAAGTGCACGAAGATCGCAACCGGGTTCGGTGGTTCTGCACCAGCTCGGGTATTGCACGCCTGGTAAACGGTTCGTTCCAGAAACTCGCACCTTACGGGCATCTCACCGGAGCAGCGGCCTTTCGGATTTACGAGGACGCGCAAGGGAATTTGTGGGCCAACAAAGGGACAGGACTCTTTCGAGCAAGCGAAAAGGGCGTGGAAGTTCTGGCGTTGGGCGTGCACGGGAGGTACATGTACCCGGATATGAATGGCGATCTGTGGGTGGCCACCGGGAGCGAGGGACTCATTCGCTTCAAAGACCGCACCTTCAAGATGTACACGCCGGCTGACGGACTACCTGCCTCCAATATTCCAATGGCCGTGTTGGCGGCGCACGACGGAACGCTTTGGGTGGGCAGCAACTGCGGGGGCCTTTCGCGTTTTGACGGCAATCGCTTCAAGATCTATAGCGAGAAGGATGGGTTGCTGAATTCCTGTGTATGGAGCCTGGCGGAAGACGCTAACAACAACCTTTGGATTGGCACCTGGGGTGGCGGGCTCTTCCGTTTTCGCAACGGCCGCTTCTCCCAGTATTCGACTCCACAGGGGCTGCCCAGTAATGTGGTCCTGAGCCTGGCGCCGGCGCAGGACGGGTCGCTCTGGATTGCGACCGACAACGGCTTAAGCCACCTGCAGAATGAGCATTTGCACAATTACGCCAGGGCTGACGGGCTCTCCAGCGACCGCATCATTACTGTGGTCCAGGATCACCGTGGAGGCATCTGGGCAGTGACCGATGCGGGTATCAATCACCTCGTGGGTGACCACTTTGTGCCGGTCGGGGGAGCGCCGGAGGAGGGTGAGGCTCCCTACGGTCCACTCAAAGAAGACTCCTTCGGCAACCTCTACGCGTTTTCGTTGGTGAACGGCATCAGTCGCATCCAAGACAATCGGCTGGTTAGCGTCAATGGCGCGCTGAAACTCTCGGGCATGGTCGAATCCCACGATCATGACTTGTGGTTTAGCGGAAGAGACGGCATCTATCGGGTTGCCGCCGGTGACCTCAGACGCGCCGAACTGGATCCTGATTCGCCGGTCAATTACACCTCCTATGGCCCCGCCGACGGGTTGAACACCAGGGAGTGCACCATTGGTCAGCCCAACATCGCAATCACCCCGGACGATAAGCTTTGGGTCGGAACCCTGAAAGGGCTGGCGATGCTGGACCTGCGGCGGCAACTAAAGAGGAATCGCAAGCCCGCGATCTTTATGCAGGAGATCCAAGTTGGAAAAACAAAGAGAAACCCTGGCCCGGAATTGGTGCTGGAACCGGGCACGACCCACGTAGATCTGCGTTTTACGGCAGTCGACCTTGCATCGCCGGAAAATGTCCGCATTCAATATCGACTCGACGGAGTGGACTCGGCATGGTTCGATGCCGACTCCACTCGCACCGCAACGTACACTGACATTCCTGTCGGTCTTCATTCCTTTCATATCCGTGCCAGTAATGGCGACGGCATTTGGGACCGTGACGGTATCGTTTACAACGTCATCCAAAAACCCTTCTTCTACCAAACCGCAACTTTTTGGCTGGCGGCCGTGATGGCGGGAGGTTTGCTGCTGGTTGGTTTGTACCAACTCCGGCTTCGCCAGGCCGCGGCGCGCTTGAACGTGCGGTTGGAAGAGCGGCTGGCGGAACGGGAACGCATTGCCCGCGACCTGCACGACACGCTGTTGCAGGGCTTCCAGGGTCTCATCCTGCGCTTTCACAACGCGATGATGAGCATCCCGGAACGCGAGCCCGCCAGGCAACTGATGGAATCTGCGCTCGATCGCGCCGATGAGGTCATGGCAGAAGGGCGGGACCGGGTCGTCAACTTACATGCATGCCTCGACGAAGCCGGCGATCTGGCGCAATCCCTGGCCCGCGCCGCAGAAGAGATTGCGTACGGAAGCGAAGTGAAGATCAGTGTGGCCGCGGAAGGTCAGGCGCAAACGCTCGATCCTATGGCATTAGATGAAGTCTATTGCATCGGGCGGGAGGCGATGGTCAACGCCTTTCGCCATTCGAAGGGACGAACTGTGGAGGTTGAAGTAGACTATGGAGCCTGGGAATTGCGCCTGCGGATTCGCGATGATGGGCGCGGCATTGACCCGCACATTCTGCAATCCGGGCGCGCCGGACATATCGGGCTGGCCGTCATGCGGGAGCGCGCGGAGAGAATCGGCGGCCAACTGGACATCATCAGCGGGCCAGAAGCGGGGACGGAAATTGAATTGAAAGTCCCGGCTTCAAAAGCCTATAGCGGAATCCTGGCTGAACCACCCTGGCAGCGTCTGTGGAATGCGGGTCGTGGACGGTGACACTGTTACGCCCCCCGAAAGGGCTAGCCAAATTACACTCCAGATGGGCTAGGCAACTTCGTCGCGACGCCTCAATATCGGATGATCCGGAGGCTTCCCGATGGCACCCGTTCCTTCCCAGGCATGGCGCTTAAAGTCTGCGCGCACCCCCGCAAGTGTGACCCCAGCCATGATGAGGCGTCTGCAGGGCTACGGTACGACTGATTCTGTCGAGCCGGGAGCCCACCTCTTCAGGCAGGGCGAGCGGTTGGTGGATTTTTTTGTCGTGGTTCAGGGCGAACTGGAACTCTACGAACAAAAAGGACGAACCTCCTTCGAGGTGGCATCCACCCTGGCCAAGCTCCAGTTTACCGGTGAACTGGACTCGTTGAACGACCGGCCAACCCTGCTCAACTGCCGGGCAGTCAGGAATAGCACCGTGCTGCGCGTTAGCCGGGAATCCGTTCGGAAATTGATGCGCAGCGAGCACGACATCGCTGAATTGATTCTTTCGGAATGGATCATTCGCCGTGCTCGCCTGGTCAACCATCGCCAAGGCGGCATCATCGTTGTGGGAGACAGCAATGCCGCTGAGACCATGCGCATCGAACGATTCTTGATAGGTAACGGCCACCCGCACCAGTTGATCGACTCCAAGCTGAATCTGGAAGCAGAAGTTCTGCTGCGGGCTTTGGACGTGGAGCCGGACCAGTTGCCGGTGGTATTTTTCTCCGATGGCACGACCCTCCGTAAACCTGAAAATACCGTGCTGGCCAACAAACTCGGGTTCGATCAGGACCTGGGTGAGCATACGGATTATGACCTTGCGGTCGTGGGCGCCGGCCCGGCTGGACTTGCCGCAGCCGTATACGGTGCTTCGGAGGGACTCACCACGTTGGTGATCGAGGGAACAGCCCCGGGAGGACAAGCAGGCACCAGTTCGAAGATTGAGAACTATCTGGGTTTCCCGACCGGCGTCTCGGGTCATGACCTGGCACAAAACGCCACCGTGCAGGCGCAGAAGTTCGGCGCGCGCTTCGCCATCTCGCGCAATGTTGCCGGTATTCAACCGACCGGCGGCGGGTACTTTCTTTCGCTCGAAGGGGGTAAGACGATCTTTGCCCGTGCGGTCGTTGTGGCTACGGGCGCTCGCTACAGGCGTCTGGATGTGCCTAACTACAGGAAGTTCGAATACCAGGGCGTGCACTATGCGGCCACCGCTATGGAAGCAGCCAGATGCGTGGGGAAGGAAGTTGTGGTGGTGGGGGGCGGTAACTCCGCCGGCCAAGCTGCACTCCATCTTGCTCTATCCGCCAGCCATGTTCATCTGCTCGTTCGAGGCGAAAGTCTCAAGGCCACGATGTCGGCCTATCTGATCCAACGGATTGCCTGCTCCAACCGCATTACTCTTCATCACAACAGCGAAGTGGTTTCGCTCGACGGAGACACTCATTTGCGCAGCGTGACCTGGTGTAACCGCCAAACCCAAAAAGCTCGGAGCTGCCAGACCGGCAACATGTTCGTCATGATCGGAGCGCTCCCCAACACCGAATGGTTGCACGGCAGGCTCGAGCTCGATGTAAACGGGTTTGTGATCACTACCCACAACGATGGGGACGGCTGTATTTTTCACACCAGTCTTCCCGGCATCTATGCTGTGGGTGATGTGCGAGCCGGTTCTGTAAAACGCGTTGCCAATGCCGTCGGAGAAGGATCCGTCGTAGTGTCATACGTGCATCGTTATATTGCCGCACAGAAAATACAGGAGAGGGAGAGCCAGGCGATCCTGGCGTAAATATATTCGCGAGAGCAGAGAATAGTCGAGCTCGATTCCTTATCAGCCCTCGATGAAGCCGCGTTTTACGGCGATCATTACCGCATGCGTGCGGTCGTTTGCATTCAGCTTGGAAAGAATGCTACGCATGTGCCCCTTGACGGTATCCTCGGAGATCTTGAGATGGTCGGCGACCATTTTGTTGGAGCAGCCCTCTCCGACCATGCGCAGCACCTCGATTTCGCGGGACGACAGCGCGTCTGAAGTCAGGTGACTGGCTAGTTCAGAAGCGATCTCGGCTGGTATGCGGTTCTTGCCCGAGTGAACGGCGCGAATCGTGTCCACCAGCTCTTTGCGCAGCATGCTCTTAAGCAGATAGCCTTTCGCGCCCGCCTTCAATGCACGAGTCGCCTGCACATCACCGGCATAGGTAGTGAGCACCACGCAACGTGCACCCGGCCATTTTTCAAGGATCGCGATAATGGTATCAATTCCGTTCATACCCGGCATTTGCAGGTCGATCAACGTTACATCGGGCCTGAACTTGCCGAACGCCTCAACAGCCTGGTAGCCGTCCGAAGCTTCACCCACCAATTCCATATCAGGTTGCCGCTGCAGGACGTTGGCAATGCCTTCGAGAATCAAGGGATGATCGTCCACAGTCAGAATCCGAATCCGATTTGCGGTGACGGGTGTTGCACTCATGGCATCCTGCTCCCCTCCAACTTACCTCGCGGATGCCCGACCACCAACCTGCGCCTTCCATAGAGCCTGGCATCGACTGAATAGGCACCCGCGCCTAACAATCCGATGGCAATCAGTATAGCCATCATGAGCACGTTAACCCCGGGTTCGCGGCAAACCCACAAAGAGCACAGAGAAATCACCGCCGCCGATACGGCTGCCAGGGGCGCGTACCAGCCCACCACAATCAGAACTGCGGCTATCCGCGAGAGCGCCAACAGTACGTCAGTTGCCGGTCCGGGACAAAGCCGAGCTCCCGATAGCAGGGCCGCAGCCACCGCCAGCCGCAAAATCAGCAGGGCTAAACCCGCCCCCCGATTGGGAAATGTCCCAAAAAGCCGTCGCATACTCACCAAAACAAATGTTACGTACGCCGCGATGGAAGTGGTAACTGCTTTCGGACTCCTGTGCGGTAGTCATTTCGTGTAGTCTGCGGGGAACTTCCATAAATACCCTTGCACTGTTTTTTGTGCTCACAACTGAGAATGGGCAGTTGTTGTTGTGGCAAACGACGGGAGAGGCTACAACCGGCGTAGTGTTCACTTTTGGATAATCGGCGAATTATCCAGCCGAGGGACGAAGCCTATTGTTCCCGGACTGTAGATTTACTTCGTGTCCGGGCAGGGACATGCTCTTGCTGGCAATCATTGGACATGGGAGGGGGTCCTTATGAATAAGAATGGCCGAGCTGAATTCCTTGAGCAAGACCTCGATCGAAAAAGCGCTCACGCAAATCGACGCATCTTAACCCTCAATTTCACGCTGACTGTATTCACGTTGGCTTGTCCTGAAGACCCAAGGAAAAAAGAGACTCGCTGGCCGCTAGACGACAGTTCGGCCGATTCCTGGAACGCACACCCTAAGTTGTTGGTTTGATTGGTGGACCTGATCGGGATCGAACCCATGACCTCTTCCATGCCATTCTGGATAACAGCTGTGGAATGAACGACATACTGAGGAATTTAGGGGAACAAAAAGGCACGTAAAGAGCACTGCGCTCAAGAAAAAGTGCCCCGGTTGTGCCCTCGTTTTCGATCCACCTTTCCTTAGAGGTCGAGAAGAGGTTCGGGGACAAGCCTTTAACCCCTAACCGCGCTCAGTCCGGACTGGCATCTGCTCTGACCGCAAAGAAACCTTTAAGGGGAAGATCTTTCGCGCGGTGCGCAAGGGTGGCAAAGTCTTGGGTGAGGATCTCACGCCAGGGGCGGTGCTGCAGATCGTTCGGGATTCCTGCAGGATACGCAGAATTCCTGGCCGAGCTAAGGCAGCGGATTGAGAGAGCCCAGCTTAGGGCATCCCTAGCTGGCCTGTGATGTCAAAAAGCGATTTTGACATCACCTTAGGTTTGGCGTAGCCTGTTTGCATGGCGAGAGTCCCGTTTACGCTAAGAATCGAGAGGGAAGAACGAATAGCCCTGGAACATCTAAGCAAGGTCGTCGGGCGCCCGATCAATCAGCTGCTGAACGACGCCATTAAGAGCTATCTCCACCAGCAGAGCCCAAAGGAACGCAGTCTGGAAGCAAACCTCGAGCAACTGCGGACCTACAGGAAGCATGACCCCGGGTTTCAGCGTGCGATCGCCCAATTTGTGGAGGCAGAAGTGAGTGCCGGCGATCCTCTCGAGGGTGAGCCATTCGAGGAACAGGTCAATATCGAGGGACCTGTGCAAAGCAGGATTCGCGAGCTTCTAGGTGCCTAATTGGGACGAAGACAGTCCCCGGCTACGTGAAAATCTTGTCGAGATCTTAGCGGAAATCGTTCGCGACGCGGAGCTGCGCGAGCCGCTATCCCGGGAAACGGCGAGGGAGTGGCAGGCCGTTTTCATGAAGGGCCTGGACGTGCCTGACGCGCGATTTACCGGCGCGTATCGTGGTGAACCAGGCCTGGAACATACAGCGGTAAGAGTAGGGACCAATTATGGCGTGGCCCCGTCCAAAGTATCCGAGGCGCTGAAGCAATTTGAGGCAAAGCTTCAGGCGCTGGTCGCAGAGTTGGATGCGCTGTTGCCGATCGGACAAGATCCGAACGCCGATCAATTGGCTGCCATCGTCGATCTCTGCGCCTGGGCGCATGCCGAGTGGATACGGATCCATCCATTTGCAAACGGTAATGGCCGCACGGCACGCCTATGGGCAAACTGGCTTGCCGTGCGCTATGGACTGCCGCCATTCATCCGCTTACGTCCGAGACCCGATAGTGGATACGGAAGCGCAGGTTCCAAAGCAATGCAAGGTGATTGGAAACCAACCGCGGTTGTTTTTCACCAGCTGCTCGATGACTTCCTGGACGGGTACTGACCCGACCTGCACAGCTGCTGTCGCGCTGGCACTCTAATCGCGGATTTTGAACCCTACGAGCGGCTGGCTCACCGACTACGACGAGTCGAGGCAGCCGCTCGATCTTCTGTGTCCTTACGAGGCAGAAGGCATGAGTATGACGCCCGCGAACAGGCTTGTCAGCGACGGATTTGGGCTACACCCGACGACTACTGTGAACCGGATAGCGCGCAAGAGAGCCATTTCTTCAGGAAAAACGATGTATAGCGTTGCATGCAATGTTAAGGACGTGGTGGCTCTCGCTCAATCGGCTCGGACCCACATCGATCTCGTGCCTCAGCCACGCTTGCCTCGGAAGACCATGCCTCTCATGCTGAGCCAGGACGCAGGCTCTTCCAGTTCCCCCACTTTCGCAAGCGCCGTGCCCAGATTGTTTTGGGTTATCGCCCAATCCAGCGATGCCTATTACCAGATATAGACCTTCTCTGTGCGTCCTTCTGGGCGTTCGCAACATACGTCGCCATTCCAGGCCGTGGCAGTCAATGACGAGAAAGGGCTATTGGTAACCGTGACTGGCAATGGGGGATTGCTCCAGAATCATACGGCTGTAAGGAATCTGCTCAAGTTCGTCGATGAAGCGGAAGGGGAGATTGGAGTAACTCAGGGCTCATCCCGCCACAAATCGGACCTGTTACGGCGTTTCGTGAGCCAAAGTCAGAACTTCAAGCCAGACGTGAGCGACTGGATTTTCCGATAGTGAAAAGCAACGACCATCTGGTGGCTGCCCTGCAGATCCCTTGCGATTCCTACCCACCCACCAACGTAATTGAGGAGAGGAATTCCAAGTGCCTACTTTCATCGCTTCCATCCGGCAAACGCCAAGAATATCGTTTCTCTCGTTGCCGGCCGAGCGGACATCCTCCTCGTCCCCGATCTCGATTCCGGCAATATGCTGGCGAAGCAGTTCGAATACTTGGCAGGTGCCCATATAGCGGGAATCGTGCTCGGGGCACGGGTACCGATTGTGCTGACCAGCCGAGCCGATAAGGCGCCGGCGAGGCTTGTGTCCTGTGCAATTGCTCGCCTGCTGGCGCGCAACAATGCGGAGTCTGAGTTGCTTGGGGGTAGGACTGCACAACGGATGGAGTTCCTGAAACAGCGACATCCACGGGGAGGTTGAGGGCAAGGAGTGTTGGCTCTGGCGGAGCCGACGCCTTGGGAGTCTGGCAACTACGCCTACGATGTCCATCGTTTTGCCGATGACACAAACCTTTGAGGAGATAAGGGGACATAATGTGTGCTGCAGAAGCACGGAAGGAGTAGAGAGTGAAGTGAATCCGTGCTGTGAAGCTACGTAGAAGACGAGGGCAGGCCCCTCGGGATCGGCTTTCAGGAGCAGGTCTCAAACCAGCCCGAGCTGCTGCGGTAAAGAGCCGTGGTGGTGAGCATCGGGTCAAAGTCCCGGGCAAGACTCGGGGCAAGGTGAATGTCGAGCGCGCCCATCCTGGAGCGAATGCGACAAGTGGGCCGGTAATAGCCGCGCTTGGTTACCAAAAAAATCTTCTCCCGCTCTCGACGCGGCGCAAAAACCGTACTACTGTAGGGGCAAGTATTCAGATGTCAGCGCCGTCTTGCCAGGACGGCCCTGCTTGGCCTTGCACCGGCGCGCTCTACCCGTGCATTCGCCGCTAACCGCCGGAAAAGCATCAGCGCCTGTCGGTATGATGACTCCGGTGATCTCAAACGAAAATGTGACAGTGACGGACCACGCCTGTCCGCAGCATTCCCTTGCTCCACGAGGGTGCCTGCGGAGAGCCGAAACCATCGCGTAAGCAGGGTGCGCTCAGTGCGTTCTCTTGATTGAGCAGTTTTGACAACTTGGCAAACACCAAACCACCGAAACCGCCCTGAGTCGCAAAATTTGGTTTGGGCGTCGTGAGTACGAAGGAGAGCATCTCCGGCGGCTGGAAGTGGGCTCTGCCGGAAAACGAGGAGGTGGCCAATGGCTACCTAGACAGCTTATGGGGGCGGGAAAATAAAAGATTTGGCCACCTTGGTAAAACAAAGGACTTAGCTCAGCCCCGGACCGGAAAAGGACAGGAAAAGGAGCGGAACATTGTGTTCCTGGGAGCCACAACCCCAACCAGGGTCGGCGCCCCAGGCACCAGACGGCGTGGGCAGGGTGCGCCTAGTGCGCGCTCTGGATAGAGCAGTTTTGACAACTTGGAACCACCCACCGGTCCGAACTCCAGGCGGTCACACCGGGTGCGCCAAAAATGCAGAGAGGGGCGTCCCCGGGTGTTTCCGAACCGTCCGAGGATAGCCATGGCGACGGTATGGTCCAGGTCGGCATCGTCAAGGACAATGAATGCGTCGCTTCCACCCAACTCCATCGTGGACTCCTCCAATGCCTCAAGCGTTTAACAGGAACACGTAATGTTCTGGGCACAGGTCCAGCGGTAGCATCGCACTATGCTGAAATGGGCATATGGAAACGTCTAGTAAGACGGCTTGGGCCTAGGCCGCCGTGCTGAGAACCATCTGAAAGTGCAGGTAAACCCTCCGCTTTGACGCCAGCCAAGCGGGAGGCTCAAAGTCGGGTGGTCCGACGTTCTTCTGGATCGGTCGAGGAAAGCCGCGGAGGGTGCAGCATGAGAACCAACGTATCGAAAGCGTATCGCGTTTTTTCTGCGAACCCGCTAAGTTGTTGGTTTGATTGGTGGACCTGATCGGGATCGAACCGATGACCTCTTCCATGCCATTCGGGATAACATCTGTGGAATCAGCGACATGCTGAGGAATTTAAGGGAACGAAAAGGCACACAGAGAGCACTGCGCTCAAGAAAAAGTGCCCCAGTTGTGCCCTCGTTTTCGATCCATCTTTCTTTCCCCGGGAAGAGGTCGAGAAGAGGTGCCGGGGGCAAGCCTTAAACCCTAACCGCGCTCGCCGGACTGGCATCTGTTCTGACCGCATAAAAACACTCTCGGAGCATGAACATGAAAATCTTAGTTGCGGTTCTCTTTGTCTCGGATTCCGTCGCAGTTTGTTCTTGAACCTGATCGGGGATCGAACCGATGACCTTTTCCATGCCACCCCAAAGTTTTGCATTTCAACAACTTACAAGACCCCGGTGGCTCCCTAAGACCTTGTAGGCACACGTAACACCGAGAACCAACGTATCGCAAAGAGTATCGCGATTGGGATACTAGGGCCCCACTGCCCGCAATCTGTAGGTAAGACTATTCGCGCCGGGGAAAGCATCTCGGCGGGATTCGGCGCTCCCAGAAGGCCGTGTGTCACATGCCTCTGATTAAGAAGGCCCTCCATCGATCGCGCCACAAGCCCGGCAACCAGCGAAAGCTATGGGCGAAACTAAGGCGCTTCCCTCAAGGAGCCGATGAACGGCCCCGATTTGGGCACTTTGCCATGCTAATGTGTGGCATAATGTCTACCGGGGTATTTGCAGCGATGGCTACCAACAATCTCACTCTCGAGCAGTACATTGGCGTTTCCCAAAAATCTGCGCTCGATCTGGCCGAGATTGCCGAAAAAGGACTTCCCACCAACAGCATTGCCTATTTAAAAGAGAAGGGGCTTACGTTCTCTGAAGTTTCGGAGATCGTCATCTCCCCGCGAACCTTGAAACACAGAAAAGCGCGGGGAGAACAGCTCTCTGTCGAAGAGACCGAACGTATGCTGCGCGTCGCACGAATCCTCTCCCTGGCGGATCAGGTTTTTGGAAGTCACGAGAAAGCGCTGACCTGGTTGCGGCAAGTCGATGAACGTCTCAACGATCGGACACCCCTGAGCATGCTTCATACCGAATCAGGTGGGCGCCTAGTAGAAAACTTGTTGTGGCAAATAGATGAAGGCGTTTATTCATGAGGTTGCTGTGGCGTATCAGTAACCACTGCGATCTTCAAGGAATGGGCGGCGAAAAATCAGACGGTAGGTGGCATACAGCCCAGCGAGGCAAACGTATCGTGTACCTCTCTGACTATCCTGCCCTTGCTTTGATCGAAGTGCTTGTCAACCTGAAAGGAAATCCGAAGCTCTTTCCAGACAGCTATCAGCTCATGAAGATCACCGTCGCCGATCATGTCACAACCGGCGCGTTGGAGCCCAATAGTCTTTTCAGCAATTGGCGCGACGATATGAACCAAACAAAATCCATAGGGGATTCCTGGCTGGCAGGGGGCAATTCTGCCTTGTTGGCAGTTCCTTCTGCTCCTTCGCCAGAATCCGTGAACTATCTGTTTAATCCTCTTCACCCGGATGCTAAAGGGGTGGAGATCGAGTGGTGCAAGTGGATCAAGTACGACAAGCGACTGTTTCACTTACCCTAAACAAAGTAATGAACCGTTTCGATGCGATCCTTTTCCCGAAGCGGAGATCGCGGCAGAAACTGCTGCTGCCATCAACGATGTGAAAGGCGCGCCGACGGCGGGGGGACCGCATCGGCAATTGGCTGACCCGGGAGCAGGCGCAGGAAGTGCTCTCGTTGCCCGATAGCGAAGGCCTCAGGGAAAACCCGACTACGCCGTCCTGGCTCTCCTGCCAAGTTGTGGACTGCGCCGGACGGAACTCGTTTCCGAGGTAAAGGTAGGAGCGATCGCCCAGCGGGAGAACCGCTGGGTGCTGGTCGACATCACGGGGGAAGGGACCTGTTCGATCAGTTGCGGTTCCCACCTGGGTCAAAGCCGGCGATCGACGCGTGGACCACCCGCGGCCGGCATAACCGAAGGTATTCCGTCCCGCTCCGCGTTTGAGGTTGCCAATGAATCCGGCCACGATCTCACACTCGGAGCCTGCTCGATGTTTACAGACTGGAACATGGACGTGTGGGAAGGGACGAAGAGAATCGTCAGCCGCCGGGAACAACGAGACGGAACGGCTGGCGCGAAGGCTCTCCTTGCGCAGCTTATCCGGTCGTTAACATTGAGGCCGATAGCTGCTTGGCGATAAGCAAAATCGACCTGGCAGAATGGTACGGATTTTCACCGTCGGTCACAGAGTGGCCGCGCAATCAAGACATCGGGGTACCTCGTCCAAACCGCCTGGCCGGTAGTGCTCTCATCTGGCCATCCAGGGCAGGCAGGTTTCCGAGAAGCCGGCTTATCGGCCATGTGGAATAGACACTTAGCTAAACACTATGCCGACTTCACAGGACTAATCGCTGAATTCAACGTGGGCAAAGTGGCTCAAGACAACTTGCCCTAGGACGCTGTTGCAATCCAATCACTTGATCTTGCGGCGCTTACAACGACGAAGACCGCGAGGTTGTCTGAAGCCATCGACGCGGTTCTCAATGAGGACGTTGGTCTGTTATGAGCCTCAGTTGACCTTACTCCTAGGATGTACGGATATATCCGCAGCTAGCCAAGTGCGCAGCAACTAATCAATTGGGGATGACAGGCTTGCCCGTTTCCGCGTATCCGTCATCTCGGGGTACACGGCTCCTCGTAACGGTGACTGTTCGTTGGTGCTAACGGACAGAGTGGCTAACGTACACCGAAACATGCAGACGTCGCTGATCGGGCTGGAAGCATGTTCGAAGCGCATTTTCTCGGATTGGGCGAAGACCCAGAATGGTCTGGGCACCGCGCTTCGAGTATTAGGAGAGCGGGAAAGCGGGACGGAGCGTCTGGAAGAGGCGGTGACCGCCGATCGCGAGAGGGCCCTCAAAGAAATGACCCGTGAACGGGTGCCGCTGGATTGGGCAGGAAGCGAGAACAACTTGGGCGGCGTGCTTGGGACATTGGGTGAGCGGGAGAGCGGAACGGAGCGTCTGGAATAAGCGGTGACTGCCTATCGCGAGGCCCTCAGGAGAGAGCCCGCGAACGGGTTCCGCTGCTTGGGCGGAAACCCAGAATGGTCTGGGCAGCGTCCTTGGGACATTAGGGATGCGGGAGAGTGCGAGAGGCGCCTGGAAGAGACGGTGTTCGCATATCGGGAGGCCCTGAAGGAATATACGCGTGAACTAGTGCCGCTGCTGTGGGCGGCAAACCAGAATGGTCTGGGCGCCACGGTTCAAGCAATGGGGGAGCGCGAGAGCGGTACGGCGCGCCTGGAAGAGGCGCGCAGAGCATTCTTACTGGCAAGGGATGTTTACCGGGAGGCCGGGATGGATCGGTACGACTCTTCGTCGAAAATCGGCTGAGGTCAATCGATGACCTCATTGCACTTCGTCGCTCAGGTCCTCAAGGAAGGTTATTGGAAACCCCTTGAACGTATTGCTCTTACCCATGTAGGCAATCTGTTCACCATCGATCTGGATCGTTGAGAACCGGTGAGCGACGAATCGGAAGCCCCTATCCTATTTTCCTGCATCGCGGCTGTTTCAGTACATTCTCGGGTAACCCCCAGGCAGGGCTTGTCGCTGGTAACTCGTTGGTAATAATAGTGCAAGCCTTCCTCGCAACACCGGCGTGCTGTGTTGTGTGCAATCTGTGCCCGTGAAAATGTCGCTTGTAGCTTTACACGGTTCCGAGTTTGCGTCATGGTTTTCAGCTCCGTTCAGCCGCGAACTCGTTGAGGTCGGGTTTTTCAGAGAGGGGCTCAAAGATCTCGCTCCGGGATCCCCCAGCAAAACATGGCTGGCGTTAATCTTTGAATGGCGTGAGGCGCCCCTCGAATGGAAGGAAAAGGCGAAGGCCTCACCGTGTGGTTCACCCGGTTAAGCGGTGCTGAAAGACGACAATTTGCAACGGTGTTTATTCGATCTTGTTAGATCAAGGCCACCGAGTAGAGATTTTGGATGGAGATGGTTTGCGACAGCATTTAAGCCGTGATCTCGGATTCAGTAAGGAGGACCGCGATGAGGCAAATATTCTTGGAATTACTCTTTCACATATTGACCATCCTTCGGTGAGATGAAATAGTCCAATGCATTCAGTCCAGCTAAGATCGCGCCCCGAACATAACGCGCACTCTCCCAGTCGAGGAGGAACAATTGCCTGTCTCTATTCGGCAGTATCACTCGTTTCAGTGCCTGCTCTCCGTGCCACCGCACTCGGCGACCGCTTCCGCCTCACGGCCCGTTTTGGTGTTCCTCCACGGCCGGGATGAGGCCAGTCCTGCTTTCCCTGGTGGTTACCCGAACATAATGGAGAAATTGACGCTCCACGGCCCCGTGGCCACAAGCAGCGCCAAGATCGGCATCAATGACTTCGTAGTCGTCGCCCCGCAGCTTCCAGCGCCCGGCGGCGACGTCTGGTCGAACCATACAGTGACCGTGGCTGATCTCGCCCGCAATGTGGCCGCCGAGCACGGCGGCGATCTCGCCCGAATGTACTTGACAGGCTTCAGCTACGGTGGCAACGGGGTCCTTAGCATGGGCCAGGACCCAACCGGTCTGTGGGCGGCGCTTTGGGCAGTCGATCCACCGGCAGTACCGGCTGGATGCCCGCCGTGCCCGGTTTGGCTTTCGGCCGGCCGGTACGCCCATCCGCAGGCGGCAGCTTTCACCAGGGTCCTCCGCTTGCAGCAGGCAGCGGCGGCGAGTAGTACTGCCTCGGTCTACGATTACGTGGGGCCGGGCCACGGGGAGACGGCGCAACTCGCATATGCCGACCCCCGAATATATCTCTGGCTCTTGACCCACCGCAGGGGAGGCTAAGCAGATTCTCAGTCGGGCGCCTAACCCGAAAACGCAGCAACTAGGTTGCGGCTACTGTCGCGTTCGAACGAAAAAAGCGGTGTTCCATTCCAGCGTTTGTCTCGGGTTTTGGCATCCCTGACAAAATCCCAGTGAGTGAATTCGAGGTCGGCTGATGATATGCTTCCGGCCCTTAGGACGGGGGAATCCTTGTCCGACAACAATGGATGGGACGACCTGGGAAAAAATTCCCACAGCCAATTGTGCAAGGTCCACTCGAGGCACTTACCAAGCCAACTGGCCGAAATACTCCTACCCACTCCTCCCCAGCGCGGCGGTACAACCGAATGGATCACGATCGCGACAAGAACCCAGCACCACGCGGCCACCAGCGAACGCACAAGCTGAAACTAGTCCTTTGCGTAGGCCGCCTCGAGATACATGACAAATGTGACACTGGTAATAATGGTGGCGAGGAGGCAAACTCGATCGCCCAGTAGGGAACCAAACGCCTAGCGACAAAGTTACTCTTCAGTGGTCTTCAGCTTGCGCGAAAAGGTGTCGGATCAGCACCAGTAACCGCATTTCAGCGCATGAGCGACACTGCGCGACTGCGCAGATAGGCTAAGGCAGAGCGCTGCCAGGTAAACAGCGATGATAAGGAATTCTAGCTCGAGGTAATCGAGTACGCGCATCGAGACCGGCAGGAGCCTGCTCCTCCGAATCGAGGAGCAGATTCGCCTTGGGGTCGAGTGCCAGAGCGCGTTTTCTTTTGTGATCGGACAATTCCCGAATCGGCCTTCGCCGCGCAGCGCGTGCGTCCACTCGATCTCACCGGTTGCGGGGTTCATGGAGAACAGCGTGCCATACGAGCCCCCGGCGAAGAGGTGCGGAGAGCGTCTCTGAAACGTCGATCTGATTCACCATGGTGATGCCGTGCTCGCGCGGGCTCGGCTCAACGTCCACCTTGGCGAGAAACACGCCGTCTGAAGCGCGTAACTGCCAGTAACCGGTGAGATCGAGCGGATGGACGACGCCGGTCGCGTCCACCGCAAGTCTAGCGGGCGTGATCACCACCACCGCGTCCATCCAGGCAATCTCGCCCGCAGCGGTATCGATCGCGACGACGCCGTAGGCCGCGCACTCCCACGATGACCCGATCGCGCCATAGAATCATGCTCCCAGCTGTTCTGCCCGCGCGGAGCCCGCCAATCGGTCCCTTCTACCGCCCGAGTTCGCCACCGAAGCTGACCATCGTGCGGCTCCGTTTTGATGTCTACGGCCACGACGTCGCTGGACGACTTGCGATGGCAGCAAAGATCACAGGAGACGGCGATCGGAAGGTTGGGAGCATCGATCAGCGCGCTCCACGCGGCCTGCGACCAATCATTCAGCGTTTGAGGAGTCTTCTCCGCTCGAACACTGGACCGAATGCCCGAATCCTCCGAAGAACCTCAAATCCGCTAGCAGGCAACTCATCGAGGTTGGAATTGGATAAATAAGAACGAAGGTAACTTGGCTGAAGTCAAAACCTTCTCAGAGCTGCATCAAACCCGTGGCATCGATCAATGACTAATTCGTGTCATTGAGAGCCCCCGATGATGGAGTAACAATCCTTATACGCGGGACAAAGCGCAACCTACTCCGTCATATGGTCATCGCATCGCGGAGCTACCAGGCGCGTTGGATCCCAGCTTGCATGAGAGCCTTGAAATGACGTGAGACTCATGGTTGGGCTTCCCAGTACAAGCTGATGGTATTAACTGCCGCCAGATGTCTCCTCGAATCGAGAGTGCGCAGACCCTGAAGTTGACAGGGAACACCACCTACAGTCTTCCTTCATCTGCCTCTGGAATGCGCGAACTTCTACAGGGGTGACGCTGGTGTTTGGTTCGCATTGTTTCTGCAGGGGCAACCCGATCCGCAGACTCGACGGTTTGTTCTCAGAGCTGTTAGCCGTAGCCGCATGTTGCCTCGTCGCGCTGTCAGGTTGCGGATACGTGGTGAATGGATCAACTAATGGTCAGTTCCCCGTCTCACCGGACGCAATCATATTTGGTGCCGTGCCTGTCGGGCAGGTAGCTACTAGTAAAGTCTTGCTCCTCAACGAGAGTTCTGCGTCGATCGATATTTCTCAATTGAACATTGCCGGACAGAACTTTTTTGCGAACAGTCAGAGCAGCCTTCCCGTTACTGTCGGCGTCGGTTCGACTTGCAGCTTCGTCATCGGCTTCAAGCCTGACAAAGAATCCAGTTACTCTGGTCAATTCACCGTAATGAGTGCTGCAGGCAAGCCGATAGCTCAAGGCTCAATCAGTGGATCGGGAATCAGTGGCAGTGACAGTTCCACTACCGGACTAACGGTCAGCACAGCCAGTCTTTCGTTTGGCGATGTGACGGTGAACACGCCATCGACCCGGCCTGTAACGTTGAGTTCCACGGGGACGGCGCCGCTGATCATCAACTCGGCAACATTGCGCGGGACCGGTTTCACGATGTCGGGATCCACATTCCCGATAACATTGAATCCGAACCAGTCGGTGACTCTAAATGTGCGGTTTGATCCGACGGCGGCTGGGGCGGTGATGGGTCAGCTGACTATACAGAGCAACTCGTCGACCAACAGCACGGCGGTTGTTAATCTGAGTGGAACGGGCACGGCAGTGTCGAGTCCGCAGTTGACGATTAGCGCAGCGAGTTTGACGTTTGGCGATGTGACGGTGAACACGGCATCGATAGAACCTGTGACGTTGAGCTCCACGGGGACGGCGCCGGTGACCATCAACTCGGCTACATTGCGCGGGACCGGTTTCACGATGTCGGGATCCACATTCCCGATAACATTGAATCCGAACCAGTCGGTGACTCTAAATGTGCGGTTTGATCCGACGGCGGCTGGGGCGGTGATGGGTCAACTGACTATACAGAGCAACTCGTCTACCAACAGCACGGCGGTTGTCAATCTGAGTGGAACGGGCACGGCAGTGTCGAGTCCGCAGTTGACGATTAGCGCAGCGAGTTTGACGTTTGGCGATGTGACGGTGAACACGACATCGACAGAACCTGTGACGTTGAGCTCCACGGGGACGGCGCCGGTGACCATCAACTCGGCTACATTGCGCGGGACCGGCTTCACGATGTCGGGAGCCACATTCCCGGTGACCCTGAATCCGAGCTTGGCGATTACGTTGGATGTGCAGTTCGACCCGACCGTCACTGGGGCGATAACGGGACAGTTGGCCATCCAAAGCAACTCATCGAGCAATAGTGCGGCGGTCATCACTCTAAGCGGCACGGGAGTACCAGCTGAGGTTGATCTGAGTTGGGAGGCACCCGTCAATTCTTTAGATGCGGTCGTAGGCTATAACATTTACCGGTCACCTGGTAACAGCTCTACGTATCAACTGCTGAACTCGTCGGTCGATCCTCAGACGGCGTATGTGGATAGCACAGTCGAAAGTGGCTTGACATATGACTACATCGTAAAAAGTGTTGACTCCTCCGGAGTGGAAAGTATTCCTTCCAACGAATTTACCGCCACACTTCCCTAACACGGGGGGGATGGCCACTCACGGGTCGTCCAGTCAGTCCACTCCACACTCGCGAGAGCTTGGCACGTTACTCTCAAAGAGATATATGAAGATTCCGAGTCTCTACATCCCGATTAACATATCACGAGGAAAACTAGCTGTAGGCTGGACGCCTTTCCGTGTTCTGTTGACGATCATTTGATCTCTAGGGGGAGACGGCAAAAGCGTGTCCTTTTTCCTGAGCCACTCAGCAGCCATCCTCTCCGCTTCGAGCCTTTGCTCGATCGTCATTGCACTTCCAACGCTTTTTGTAGTTCGCGATATTTGTTGGCCGGCGATCAAGTACCATTTGTAGGCCTGTGTAAGGTCCTTGTAATCCGCCCCTCGAGCCATATGAGATCGAGCTAACTCGAGTTGCGCGATCGCCACACCATCTTCAGCAGCTCGTCGGCACCCAACCGAAGCAGAATCACCCGGCAACCCGTTACCCGTGTAGCTCTTCTCAAGGCAATTTGCCGATTCTCCTTTCCCATTCCGGCTCATTGCCATCGACAGAAGCTCAACCCGGCTCGAAACCTCGAGTTTCTCAAAGACCCTAAAAAGGTAATTCTTGACCGTGTGTTGACTTAACCCTAAGCGCTCGGCGATTTTCCGATTTGACAAGCCTTGGGCAACGCAGCTCCACGATTTCCATTTCTCGCTTAGACAGCTGCTCCATGCCCTGAGCATTAACTGTGGGGACATTCCGCGAATCAAGCAAGGCCTGAAGCAGCAACCCCATTTGCTCATTGTTAGCCCAGATCTGCCCCTGATGTACGCTTATCACGCACTTGCTCAGGGTTTCAATTGGTTCGTGCCTGCTTAACACCCCGCGGGCACCACTTCTAAACGCCTCTAAGACCAATTCATTTTTTGAGGAGTCCAGAAGCGCGATGGCACGGATGTTTGCGTGTGGCTCACGCACCTCCCGCAAAACCTCAAACCCGCGACCAGGCTGCCCATCGAGTTCAGAGTTGAGGAGAAGAACATCAATGTCGTGCAGCTGCGCTCGCGCAATCAATTCCTGCGAGTTCGAAGCTATGACCTCGAACGCGCCATCACGTCTCAGTGCATCGGCCAGCAGCGTGGTGTGGAGCCGAGTATCGTCGGCAACCAGTACGCGGATGGTTGACTCTAGAAGTCCATCGGGCATTCCCTTACTCCGTCATCAGGTTTCTGATGCCTTTGTGAAGGAATAGTGGGCCGTAACAATCCTCCACTGATTTCCTTCGTACGAGACACCTAAAGATGCTCCGAAGGCGTGTCGGCCGACGGCAGCCTCCCCAGGTTGCAAAGACCAGCTGCTATTTAGATTTTGGCTTACAGGTTAGGTCCGCGGAAGGTCCACGGGAGGGTTGTATACGCACGTACAATTGACGGAGAGTTAGTGCAACATTTCTAGAGCAGTTTTCCGTGAGAACCTACGAGTTAAGACTTTACCGAGTGTTCCTATAAGAGAGTGCACTTGGCTACACCGTTGTTCTCCACCCCCGCACAGGAGAGTAGCAACGACATTCTCAAAGCTGATCGAGTAGCTGCCGCAAACTGAAATAAGAACATTAAGAGAAGTTCACGAGAACCATAGAGAGATCCTTATCCGATGTCAATGGGATATTGGTAATCGAGAACCCCTTACCTTTTGGTCTTTGGGGTAACCCTGACAAATCCATGTTGGCTCCGGTTAATGAACCGCAATGCATTGGACCCAACGGGGATTTCATCACCAAAAAAAAAGCGAGGCTACCTTCTTGGCAATGGCCAAATTTATTGGGCCTTTCAAGAAGACCCCCTCGGAGTCGATCGGCCCTACCAGCAGAACATTCGAGGAGAACTGCTTCCCTGAGGTGGTGTACCTCTTGCAGCAACTTGCATCGATCTGTACGCTGGGTTCGCTTTATGGTATTGGCTCGGCCGAAGTCCCCATCAAGTTATCGTGCATATTGACTGTCCAGTCCAAAGTCGTAGGCTCTAGGTCAATGTTGTGAGTGTCACCGCCAGTTGAGTTCCGGCGGGACTAAAACAGCAACGAGGAAACACGGCTGACTAATCGTGGATTAACGCAAGTATGCGAGTTATTGCTAATGCTAGGGTGACGTACTGTCGCGCTGGAGTGATTTCACGCTTGTTCCGAGTTACGGTGCTTAGGCAGCAAGGTGACGCCGGGTCACCCTGCTTAGTAGGTGGAACTATAACCGGAAGAAAAAGTGTGGGTCATTGCAAAATGTGACTCGTAGGGCGAAGCTAGGTATGTCCAATCGACCACGCAGTTCGCTGCGTTACGCTTAGCGACTAAGACGGGCATCGGCAGCAGGACCGCTGGCCGTTTAAACCATCAGGGCCATCAGGTAGCTTGCAGAGGGCGAAGCTGTGGACACCGGCAATCAGAAATCGAAGTCTCCAGACTCAGGTGCTATCGTCGCGCAAAATGGTGAGAATTGGTATGCAGTGCATACCCGTGCGGCGCACGAAAGAGCCGTGGCTCACCGCCTCCGTGATCGAGGGGTAACAACTTTCTTACCCACGCTTACGGAGGTGCATCGCTGGAAGGACCGAAGAAAGACCTTAGAATTGCCACTATTCAGCTGTTATTTGTTCGTCAAGCTGCTGCCTCGCAACGAGGAGCGCCAGCGGGTGCTTCGGACTGCGAGTGTGCTCGGACTCGTCGGCGCTCAGGGAGTGGGCACTCCCATTCCCCAGGAGCAAATCGATGCAGTTCGAATCTTGCTTAAAGAGCAAGTTCCTTGCTGCGCCCATCCTTTTCTGAGGACAGGACAGCGCGTACGGATCCGGGGGGGCGCACTGGAGGGCTTAGAGGGAATTTTCCTGTCTCGGCACGGGGAACGGCGGCTGATCATATCCGTGGAGGCCATGCAGAGATCTTTGGCGATTCAGGTGGAAGGATACGACGTGGAACCAATTAGCAGTTCTTAGCAATTGAGTGTGGTGATTGCGTCTGCACTGCGAAACCGCGGCCGTTACATCGGAACTCTGCGTCGTCACCAAGCTTAAGGAAACGATCTGCCGAAATTTGTCAGCAAACGCCGGTTCTCTAGCGTGGCTGGCCTAAGACTCTTTCATTGGTTTCTTATCTCCCTCCGTGTATTCAGAAGTGCGGGCTAGGACTCTTTCCCCCGCTTTTGCCCCGTATGAACCAGCTCCCCGTAAGAAAAGGGATCGAGACAGCGAGACTGCTATTCGTCAGTCGCGATGCGGTCTTTGTTCGGACACTTTGGTCAATAGGGGAATCGAGCTCCTGGCAGCTCGAAATCGTCGGCAACGTGTGGGAGGCGATGGAGCGTGTCCAATCAGGAGTAACGCCGGATCTACTCTTGCTGGATCTGCCCCAGGGCGATGTCGATGGTTTGCACATCTTGCGCTGGCTGCGCCGGCTTCGTCCCGCATTGCCGATTATCCTGATTGGTCACCCTGGTGATGTTCGTAGGAGACAAGAATTAATTCGCGTGGGCGCGCGCGACTACCTTGTGAGACCCCTCGACGACCATCGACTTGCAACGGTCATCCGTAGCCACCTTTCCAGTGTGCGTGAAACGATCGAGGCGGATATCACTAGTGAAGATGTTGAGCTGATTAGCGATGATAGCTGCTTCATTGGGATCAGTCCGGTCATGCGGAAGCTCCGCGCCCAAGCGGCTTCCCTGGCGGAAACCAACGTACCTGTATTGATTCTTGGCGAGGGCGGGACGGGTAAAGAGACCGCGGCCCGCCTCATCCATAAGTTGTCTCTCCGTTCCGGATTCGAGTTCACAAAAGTCAGTTGTGCAGCACTGCCGGGCGATCTGCTGGAGAGAGAGCTATTTGGTTACGAGTGGGACGGTACAACCGCACCGGTGCAAATCAAAACAGGCAAACTGGACCCTGGCGTAAAAGGCACGATCCTGCTGGACGAAATCACTGAGATGCCCATGGGAGTGCAGGCCAACCTTATGCGCGTCCTGCAGACCAGGCGATTTATGAGACCAGGAACTTTCGCCGCCATAGAGGTCGACATTCGTGTTTTGGCGTCGAGCACCGCGAATATGGAACACGCAGTTTCTGAAAAGCGATTTCGAGAAGATCTCTACTATCTCTTAAGCACCTACACCATTCACGTACCCCCCCTACGGGAGCGCAAGGAGGAGATACGGCTTCTGTCGCGCCATTTCATGCACAAAATTGCCAAGCAATATGGCCTCGCTCCACGTGACTTTTCGCCGGCTACGATTGAAGCCTGCCAGGCGTATTCCTGGCCGGGCAACCTACGGGAACTGCAAATCTTCGTGAAACGCTACCTCATGAGTGGCGACAAAGGGCAGGTGTTCGAAAAGAACCGGCCAGATCTGGATGAGAGTGCCAGGAAGGGTTCTCGCGTCGCCGTCGCCGGATCTGACTCGCTTAAGTCTCTTGTCAAGACGGTGAAGCTGGAGGCCGAGATAAACGCGATCGCCGGCGCCCTGACGAAGACCGGCTGGAATCGAAAAGCCGCCGCACGGTTACTCGAGATCAGCTATCGAACCTTGCTATATAAGATTGATCAGTACCAGATCAGACCATCCGCTCTCCCGATCCTTCCAGGGGATACTGGGCCAAAAAGTAAGGGAAATGGGTTTCGCGAAAACACCCGACAGCTTGATCCGCTCGGATAGAGTTGAGCCACATTTGCAACGCAATCCACGGCTGGTCTACCGGAGTTGTTATGAAAAATAGAATCGATCGCGTAGGCTTTGGATTCGCAATGATAGCCCTTGCTGGCCCCTTGTGGGCACAAGTAGCAGACGCTCGGGTGCCGGGCGCCGCAACTTCGCTTGCCCAATCAGCCAACAAGCCCCACGAAACCAGCTTTGTCATTGGCAATGATGACCTGTTGGCCATCAATGTTTGGAAAGAACCGGACATTTCTCGCTCTATTCCAGTGCGCTCAGACGGGAGAATTTCGCTGCCCCTGGTGGGGGAGGTACAGGCGACGGGGCGCACTCCGTTACAACTCGAAGAGGATATCGCAAGCAGACTACGGAACTATATAGCGGAGCCAGAAGTCACGGTAATGGTTCAGGAGATTCGCAGTCAGAAGTTTAACATTCTGGGGCAGGTCACAAAGCCCGGATCATACTCGCTTGAACTTGTGACGACGGTTTTGGACGCGATTGCAGCGGCTGGCGGATTCAAGGACTTCGCTAACGTAAAAGGGATTTACATTCTTCGTCAGAATTCTGGTGGTGGTGAGTCCCGCATTGCCTTCAATTACAAGCAGGTCATCAAGGGCAAGAATCCTCAGCAAAACCTTAAGCTTGAACCACGCGACACCATCGTTGTTCCTTGAAGGTACTTTATGTATCTTAAAGTTTACCTGAGCCTCGCTTTGTTCGTGGCCATGCCGAGCTGGTCCCAGGTACCTATAAGCGACCCAGCAGCCGTTCCCGGCACCGGCGGCAAAATGCTCACACCACCTCCAGTGAGCGGTCAGGCCTATCCGACTGAGGTCGGTTCCGAAGTACGGTCAAATTATCTGCGCGCGGGATTCACTTTTACTCCTTCGTACAGCAACGACGTGGTGGGAGAAGCGAACGTCCCTCCGGTCAGCGATTTCGGTTACTCGTTTTTCCCTACGCTTACTGTTGACAAGACCACGCCTCGGGAACATCTGACATTGACCTACAGTCCAAGTTTCACGATCTATCAGCGTACAAGTTCTGAAAATCAAACGAATCAGAATCTGAGCCTGAGTTTCCAGTACCGATTGAGCCCACATGTGACTGTCAGCCTAAGGGACAACCTGCAAAAGATCTCGAATGTGTTCAACCAACCCGGTTTGCTTTCCGGCGGCGCGGTGTCTGGCTTGCCCCAACCTCCGCTCAATACTGTCATCGGCCCGGTGGCGGACCAGCTCGGAAATACCGCAGATGCAGAAATGACTTATCAGTTCAGTAGGAATGGAATGATCGGCGCGTCGGGAAGATTTACCAATCTCGATTTCCTGAACCCTACCCAGGTCCCTGGTCTTTACGATTCTCATTCGAGCGGCGGGTCGGCCTTCTATAGCCACCGTCTGCTGAGAAATAGTTATATCGGCGGCGTGTATCAGTATTCAAAAATCACGGCTTATCCACCGAAAGTAATAAGTGAAGTTCAGACGGACACGGTCTTCCTTTTCTACACAATTTATTTCACGCGAACTTTCTCCTTGTCGTTATCGGTTGGCCCCCAACACTTCGACGCTGCTCAGTCTCCCATGCCGACGTATGGCTCATGGTCGCCGACCCTAAGCGCAAGCACAGGCTGGCAAGGGCGCCATACGAGTTTTGCAGCCAGCTACTTGCGGAGTGTTACTGGCGGTGGCGGCCTGGTTGGAGTCTTCCAATCGAATACAGCAGCCGCATTTGCCCGATGGAAACTAGCACGCACCTGGAGCACAACAGCAGCGGCAAACTACTCAATCAACAAAGATGAGACCCCGTCATCTTTCATATCCAGCGGCGGAGGTCACGGCGTCGGGGGAAGTGTCTCGGCTCAGCACCAGCTCAGCGATCGTTTCAAAGTGGAATTTGGATACTCTCTCCTGCACCAGAGTTACAATGGAATCCCGGTTATCTCCAATTCTCCTAATATCAATCGGGAGTATGTCTCGTTCTCGTATAGCTTTGCCAGGGCACTGGGAGAATAATCATGCCAGAAGTTGTCGAGGAAGATAAGTCAGAACCGCTTGACGTGCAGCGCTACCTGGATGTAGCTCGCCGTCGTTATCCCTATTTTCTGATTTCGGTATTCTTCGGGTGGTTGATGGTTTGGGGAGCCAGTTGGATTCTGCCGGCTAGTTATAAGTCGAGCACGCTGATCCTGGTGGAGCAGCCCACGATGCCGAAAGACTACGTCGTGTCGAACATCAACGAAGATTTGCAAGATCGGGTCCAGAACATCAGCCAGCAAATTCTTAGCCGCACGCGCCTTCTCCGTATCATTGACCAGATGAACCTCTACAGCGAGAGTCACAGGCAGTTCACGCCAGATGAAAAAGTCTCACAGATGCGCAAGGATATTGAGATCGAGCTTGTTCATGATTCTCGCAACCTCCAGATTACGGCATTTAAAATTTACTATTCAGCCCGCGATCCCCACATTGCCCAGCGGGTCACCAGCGAGTTGACCAATCTATTTATCAACGAAAATCTGGAAGTACGTCAGCAACAGTCCGAAGATACCACCAGGTTTCTTTCGGAACAGTTGGAAAGCGCGCGTCAAACTCTTTCCGAACAGGATGCAAAGATCCGAGAGTTCAAAGGAGAGCACGTAGGCGACTTGCCTTCCCAGCAAACGAGTAATCTCCAAATCCTGGCTGGCATGCAATCACAGCTGGGAAACGAGCAAGACGCGCTTAATACGGCGCACCAGCAGCAAGTTTACTTACAAACGCTGATCAATCAATATCGCACGCTCCAGGGCAGGGCAACTGACGGCTCACCGATGGGTCAGCCGGGTCGGCTGTCCGCGATTGACAAGGAACTCGAGAGACTAAAGGCCCAACTGGTGGATCTCAGCTCTCGATACACCGATCGCTATCCGGATGTTCAGAAGTTGAAGGTCCAGATAGCCAAAAGCGAGAAGATGCGGGACGATCTAATTGCTGATTTGAGGAACCAACCCAAGAGCGGAACCCAACGCGACAGCGCTGTCGTTGCCCGAGAACTAGTGGATCCTTCACAAAATTCGCCGCTATTGCAACTGCAAGGTCAGTTGGAAGCCAACCGGACCGAAATCACAAATCGTGAGCAAGCGATTGCCGGGCTAAAAGCCAAAGTCGGCGACTATCAGGCGCGCTTGAACGACGAACCGGTGCGCGAGCAGCAGCTGGCAGACCTGACCCGCGGCTACGACCAATCGAAGGCAAATTACGACGACCTGCTGAAAAAGAAAAACGAGTCAAAGATGGCTACCAGCATGGAAGAGATGCAAAAGGGTGAGCGATTCCGCATGATCGATCCACCCAGTTTGCCGCTGAAACCAGACTTTCCCAACCGGCTCAAATTCTGTGGAATCGGGCTGGGCCTTGGTCTGGCGTTGGGGCTTGTGGTAGCGGGTGTATTTGAATTCATGGATGATCGGCTGCATTGTGAAAGGGAAATGAAAGCCCTATTACCGATGAAGGTCATCTCCGAGATCCCGGAGATCATAGTTCCCTCGGATGAACGAAGGAGCAAGAGGAGAATATGGCTAGGATGGGCCATGACTGCTCTGCTACTTGCCATCATTCTGGCAGGTTCCGCGTTCAGCTACCGCCACAGTTAAGGGTTAATTTCCAATGTATAAGGCTTACTTCAATCTGGCTCGAAACCCGTTCGAGCTCACGCCTGATCCCTCGTTTCTCTTCTCGACCAGAAGGCACAACGAAGCGCTGGCGACGCTATATTACGGCATCCGGCGGCACAAGGGATTTGTGGTGGTGACTGGAGAGGTGGGCACCGGGAAGACCCTGCTGCTTCGGTGCCTGCTGCAACTGCTGCAGGAAAGCAAAGACATCAACTATGCATATCTCTTTAACAGTCGGCTCTGTGCTACGGAATTCCTACAGTACATCGTCTCTGACTTCGGACTCTCTGCCTCTGGTAAGAACAAAGGTGAACTCTTGCTCGACCTTAGCCGCTTCCTGGTCTCGCGGGGATCGAGAAAATTGACCACCGTCCTTATTCTCGACGAAGCGCACCATTTGTCTGCGGACATTCTTGAAGAGGTCCGGCTTCTGACGAATCTGGAAACGGCCGAGGACAAGCTGCTGCAAATCGTATTGGTCGGTCAGCCAGAACTCGATGAGAAACTGGATTCCGTTGGGCTCAGGCAGCTGAAGCAGAGAATTGCTCTTCGCGCATGGCTGGCGCCCCTCGATTGGGATGAGACCAAGGGATACATCGAACGCCGACTGCAGATTGCAGGAACAAGCCCTCATGCAGACGGGTTGTTCTCTGAGCAGACCATGATGGCTGTGTATCGCCACTCGGGCGGATTTCCCCGGCTGATCAACACAATTTGCGAAAACGCACTCATCACTGCTTACGCCAAGCAGATACGAAGGGTTACGCCGGACATTATTGAGGATGTAGCGAGGGAATTCCGCCTTGATGTGGTTCCTTCGTCTTTTGCCGACACTGAGGGCGACCATAAAGGGATGGATAGTAAACGAGACATAGGCCGCGCGCCAGATCTTTATTCCCTTCTGCAAGGAGCGGTTGCCGAGGAATCAAACGTGAGAGTGCCCTTAACCATTGAGTAAGCAAGCATGAGCCTTATTTTTGACGCATTACAAAGATCGGAAGCCGAACGCTCGGGCGTTGAGGTGTCGTCTCTTTCAGTGGCGACTGAAGTGCTGCAGCGTGCGGAGCTTCATGCGGCCTCAGAGCGAAGAGCCGTGGTTCAGTTTGAGCAACCGGTCGCGCCGCGGAGAGGCGACCCGTCGCTCCCACTCGAAGGAGTGCCGCGAGCCGCGACCGCAGCGGACGTTTCCGGACCAGACGAGCTTGTCAATGACAAGCACTCGGACGTGTTTCGTCAATTCCCATCCATAAAGATCACGGTTCCTCCTCAAAACCGCCTCGTTTGCCTCACAGACAACGAAAGTCTGGCCGCGGAAAAATTTCGCTTTCTGGGGGTCGGCCTCCAAAATCTTCGGCGGGACCGGCCGCTCAAGAAAATACTAATTACGAGCACAATTCCGCAGGAGGGCAAAAGTACGGTTTCCGCCAACTTGGCCTGTACTCTTGCTCGTAGAAGGCAACAGAGGACGTTGCTGCTAGAGGGAGACGTGCGGCGGCCGTCTCTATCACAGCTGTTCGGGTTGGGAAAGATTTCGGGCATCTGTGAATGCCTGCGAGACGAACGCAATCTGCTTACCAGTGTCTACCATTGTGTGGGTCCAGACTTCTGGTTCTTGCCAGCAGGCAGTCCTCCTACGAATCCCCTCGAACTCCTGCAGTCAGGGAAACTGTCTGCAATGATGGATCAGCTAAGTGCATGGTTTGACTGGATCATCATTGATTCGCCTCCCGTAATGCCTCTGGCTGACACGAGCGTCTGGATGCGATTAGCGGACGGAATCCTCCTGGTCGTGCGTCAAGGAATCACTGAGAAGCGCCAATTACTGAGAGGACTCGAAACACTCGAGCGCAACAAGCTTATTGGTGCGCTACTGAACGGCTCTAATCGACCGGCCCGTAGCGACTACTATTACTACGCTGGACCCTCATCGATAACGTCACGGTCGACTAACCGTTCGACATAACAGCTCCTGCGCCGTGTGCGTCTAGTTATCTTTTCCGCTTGCCAAGTACAAAGTGGTGAGCGCACGAGATCGCTTAAGGAAAAAGGTAAGTAAGTTGCGCGTTTCTGTCCTACTAACAAGGATCCAGGGCAAAGGAGGAAGTCGTGAGTCTGCAACGCTCGGGTAGTGGTAGGGACCTAGACGGCTCTCCGGTCAATGTGGCGAGGGCTGAGGAACGCGAGGTCCTGAACGAAGAAGCCTTTCAGAGGATGATCGCCATCGAGCGCAAAAGAACGGAGCGCTCCAGGAAGCCCTTTCTGCTCATGCTTTTAGATGCTGGTCCCCAGCAAACTGCGGAAAACTATGGCAAAGCCCTGAAGGGGATCGTGCCTGCTCTGCTGTCATCCACCAGGGAAACCGATGTGATTGGCTGGTACAAGGACCGGGCCACCGTTGGAGTGATCTTTACCGGACTCTTAGCCGACGACAAGAGCTCGATCCTTACCACGATTCTAACCAGAGTGAGTTCCACTTTACGGGACAAGTTGACATTCGAGCAATTCAATCATGTGAGCATATCGTTTCACTTCTTTCCCGACGATTGGGATCATGACCTCTCTGGACGTCCAAGCAACCCGGCCTTGTATCCCGACCTTTCGAGCCGCGACCACGGCAGACGTTCCCTCTTGGGCATAAAACGACTGATGGATATTGTCGGCAGCCTGCTGATATTGATCATATGCACGCCTCTCCTTCTTGCCATTGCGTTGGCTATCAAACTAACATCGAAGGGCCCAGCTTTATTTAGACAGCAACGGGTTGGGCAGTATGGCCGGTGCTTCACATTCCTCAAATTTCGGTCGATGCACATCGAACAATGATCCCAGCGTTCACAAAGAATATGTAATCAAATTAATCGCCGGCGACGCGGAGCGAAAACCGTCGAACGGGAACGGTGAAGGCGTCTACAAGCTCACGAACGATCGGAGGACCACGCGGGTGGGGAAGTTCCTCCGGAGAACCAGCTTGGATGAGCTGCCGCAATTGTTGAATGTTCTTGAAGGGACCATGTCGCTGGTCGGACCTCGCCCCCCCATCCCCTATGAGGTGGCGGCTTATGAGACCTGGCACCGGCGCCGCGTGTTGGAAGTCAAACCTGGAATTACCGGGTCCTGGCAGGTGAACGGACGAAGCCGGGTCAAATTTGATGAAATGGTCCGGTTGGATCTGCAATATGCCAGGTCCTGGTCTCTCTGGATGGACATCAATATTCTGATGCGCACACCTCGCGCGGTACTCAAGGGCCACGGCGCATATTGATTGTTTGCGTCTGAGCCTTTCATTCGATTCCGATGAATACTGCACGCGCTTTACCCGATCCTCGACTCACTTTTTCTCTAAATCAAGCCCTATTGCACTGATCAGTAGCGTTGAAGGCGGTGAAGCATCGTTAATTTCGGCGTAATCGGTTACGGCTACTGGGGACCAAACGTCGTGAGGAACCTTACGAGTCTGGAAGGTTCCCAAGTGCTCGCTATCGCGGAGACGAACCCAGCCGCAAGGAAGCGCGCACAGAGGGCGTATCCGGGAATCAATGTAACCCCGGACGCCGCAGACGTGATCTCCTCGGTCGAGATTGACGCCGTTGCGGTCGTCACTCCGGTCTGGACGCACTACGCGCTGGCGAAAGCTGCATTGCAGAATGGTAAGCACGTTTTTGTTGAGAAGCCGTTCACCAGCAGTACCGCCCAAGGGGAGGAACTTATCGATCTCGCCAAGCAAAAGAATCTAAGGATCATGGTGGATCACACCTTCCTATTCACCGGAGCGGTTAAGAAAATCGGGCAATTGCTCGATGAAGGGAGCTTAGGAAAGCTTTACTACTACGATTCCACTCGCGTCAACTTGGGCCTTTTCCAGCACGATATCAACGTTCTTTGGGACCTTGCGCCGCACGATCTTTCCATCATGGATCACCTAATCAAGGCATGTCCCGAGGCAATCGTCGCGACTGGCCAGAGACATCTGAACGGCTTCGAAGATGTGGCCTTCATGACGCTCTATTTCCCTGAGAAAGTCATAGCCCACATCAACGTCAATTGGCTCTCGCCGGTAAAGGTTAGGACCACGCTCATCGGCGGAGAGAAGCAGATGCTTGTCTGGAACGATCTCGAGGCCGACGAAAAGGTAAAGGTTTACAACAAGGGAGTGAACATCACAAACCGCGAAGGAGTCTACGAGCTGCTGGTGAACTATCGTTCGGGAGATATGTGGGCGCCGCAACTGGAGCAAGTTGAGGCCTTACGTCAGGAATTGTCTTACTTCGTCGATTGCGTTTCGAGTGGACAAGAGCCGTTCAATGACGGATGCGCCGGCCTCCGTGTAGTCAAGATGCTGGAAGCGGCTAGCGAATCACTGAGCAAGAGAGGTCTGCTGGTTTATCTATGAATTCCCCTAACTGCATCACAAGGGACGGCAACCAGTGGAAAGACGCCCCCCTCTCTGAATTCAGGAATATGTCGGAGTGTGCGCTCGAGGACGAGACAAAGATTGTCGCAGATGATTTGCTTTGGTCACTGTACCGCTGCATGTTCGAGATTCGGTACGTTGAAGAATCTCTCTTGAAGCTCTATGATCGCGGTCTCATTTTTGGCACCATCCACACGTGCATCGGACAGGAAGTCTGCGCAGTTGCCGTCACGCAAACCCTGGATGCGGACAAAGATGTTGTTTGGTCCAGCCATCGAGGGCACGGACACTATCTTGCATTTACTGGCGACTTTAAAGGCCTCGTCTCGGAGCTCCTCGGCAAAGCCAGCGGCGTGTGTGCGGGGATCGGGGGAAGCCAGCACCTGCACCGCGGTAATTTCTACAGCAACGGTATTCTCGGCGGAATAGTTCCCTGCGCCGTGGGGTGCGCTTATGCGGAGAAGGCGAAGGGAAGTGGCGGCGTAGTGGTCGTCTTTTTCGGAGATGGAGCCATCGCGGAAGGCATCGTCTACGAAAGTTTCAATATCGCCTCGCTGTGGAAGTTACCCGTCCTGTTCGTGCTGGAAGATAATGGTATCGCTCAAAGCACGCCGAAGCAGTATGAGCATGCCGGTGATATCGCTCACGCGGCGAAAGCTTCGGAATTCAAGACAACGCGGTTGCGTGCCAGCGATGTTCTTGCAGTACATCGTGGTTCGCGTTCCATTGTGGCCGAAATCAGGCGCACCTCGCGGCCACACCTTCTAGTTTTAGAGACTTACCGCCTCGGTCCCCACAGCAAGGGGGACGATACACGAGATCCCCTCAGAGATAGCCGCACTACGGGCTCGGGACCCGCTCGCGCTTCATCGGCAACAACTTCGTGCTTGCGACGTAGAACGCCTGGATCGATTGGAGCGCGAAGTCATACACCAAATTGATGCATGTGTGGCGGCGGCTACTCGAAGAAAATAGCCTCGAACCGGGCAAGTTTCTGGCATACAGTGACCCACGATGACCTATCTGGAAAGTCTCAACTCGGGTACTCAGAGACCTCCTTGAAGAGCTGCCAGAAGTGGTCGTGTTCGGAGAGGACCTGCTGGATCCTTATGGCGGCGCGTTCAAGGTTACCCGTGGTCTGCAGCGTGATTTTCCCCAGTCGCGTGCTGACGACGCCGATTAGTGAGGCTGCGCTACTGGGGATTGCGAACGGCATGGCGTTGCGAGGACTGCGCCCCGTGCTGGAAATCATGTTTGGAGATTTCCTGGCCCTTTGCATGGATCAGATACTTAACCACGGTGCCAAGTTTCGCACAATGTATAACAACAGTGTTACCGTGCCAGTTACCATCCGAACGCCGATCGGCGGCGGCCGCGGTTATGGTCCCACGCATAGCCAATGCATTGAAAAGCTTTTTTATGGGGATCCCCGAAATCCGCATTGTCGCGCCCTCCGTATTTTGCGATGCCGGTCAGGTACTCAGACAGGCAGTACTCGACGACAAGCTTGTGCTGTTTCTCGAACACAAACTGCTTTATCCGCTCGATTTACTGTCGACGGCTCCGGTTTGTCGGTCGAAACGGTTCGCGATGGACATAGCTACCCTGTTGCCATGGTTCGGAACTACCGTTCGGGTTCGCCCTGACGTCACGCTCATCACTTACGGAGGCATGACTCGGTTCGCGGTATCCTTGCTGCAACGACATGACGGAAGAGGAAATCAATGTTCTGGCCTGCATTCCGACGCTGATCAAGCCGCTGCCTTTCGACTTGCTTCGAAGCGCGGCTGAGGAGACGGGACGGGTCGTGGTCGCGGAAGAAGGGTGCCTGCGGTGGGGTTGGGGCGCCGAGATTGCTGCGCGGATGCATGAGTCCCTGTTTGGCAGACTTCGAGCACCGGTGCGCAGGGTCGCCGCCGTAGATATCGTGATTCCGGCTGCGAGGACGCTGGAAAGTGCCGTTTTGCCCACTGGTACTGACATTGAGAATGCCATATTTGAGGTCTTGAAGTGACACGCTTTATAATGGCCCCCCTCGTCAACATGAATGATGAAAGTTCTCTGTTGAGCGTTTGGACGAAACCGGATCATTCCCTGGTACGGAAAGGCGAGGTAATCGCGGTCCTGGAGACTAGCAAGGCGACGTTCGACGTCGAATCGGACGATGACGGTTACCTCCACATTCTTGTACCAACGGGCACGCAGGTGGTAGTTGGTCAAATCATTGGCGCTCTTTGCGACAAGCCGGACGAATCGCCTGAAAAACCTCCAGAAAAACATGCATCCGAAGAAGATCGAGGCGTGGGGCGGAAGGTGACGAAAAAGGCCGAGATCGCTGCGACCAAAGCAGGTCTCGACCTCAATAGGATTCAGGTCGAAATCCCGGGTGCTGGAACTATCACCGAGTCGGACGTAGCCGCGTTCTTGGCAAGACATGGCGTCGCTCCGTCGATTGGGGAGAGCGGGGGAGAGACGTCGTCGATGATGCTTATCCAAATAACCGCCAGCAGCGTCTGCTGATTATTGGTGGAGGGCTCGGCGCCGTGCAGGTGTTGGACTCCTTGTCCAGGAGCGAACACCAGCGAGCGACCGCCATTGTTGATGACAACCGGAACCTGAGCGGCAAGACCGTTATGGGAGTACCAATTTTAGGAGGACAGGAATCTATCGACGTCCTCTTCAAGCAAAACCTATTCGATGCAGCCGTAGTATCCGTGAGTACGAGCATCGCATTGCGGCAAAAGATGGGCGAAAAACTCTTGCAGCTGAACATCCCCATGGCGAACATCATCGATCCAAGCGCCCGCGTGCAGCGGAATGCAGTGTTAGGCGTGGGGAACGTTATCCTTGCGTACTGCCATATTGGTGCCTGCGCGAGTGTCGGGAACGGAAACTTTTTTAGCCCATACGTAGACGTCGAACACCATTGCGTCGTCGGGGACTTTTGTACTTTTGGTCCGGGAGTAATGATGAGTTCATTGGTCACAGTCGGCGCGCGTGTGAAGTTCGGAACGGGAATTTTCATCGAACCGAAGTTGACGATCGGGCCTGACAGTATTATCGGCTCCGGAGCCATCCTCGCCCGCGATATTCCCCCTAATTCGATCGTTAAGACGAAGGTAAATTATTCGATTCGATCACGCGCCTAGCACCGCTGCTCCGTAGAGCCTGGACAGAGCGGCGATAAACGCGTTGTCACGAAGTGTTCCACCAAACAATCGTGGCCGAAGACCCGAGCGAATTTTTGTGTCACCTCGAAGGATTGTGCAAGTTTGAAATGAGCATCTTTAATAGAGTTCCTGACAACATTCCTCTTCTTAGACTTGATTACTCCGCACCTGGAACTCGAGCTAGAACTCACCGCCGTATTCCGCCGTGGCTGCTCACGGCTGGTTTCATTGGCGGCCCCATGGTCGAGGAATTCGAGGACGCTTTTGCCGGTTTCTGCGGCACGAACCATTCTATTGCCATGAGTAGTGGTACGGATGCGCTGCGCTTCGCCATCATGGCTTGTGGAGTTCAACCGGGCGACGTGGTACTGACGGTGCCGCATACGTTTATCGCTACAACGGAAGCTATCTCTCAGGCCGGAGCTATGCCGGAGTTTGTCGACATCGACGAGGACACCTACAACATGTCGGTCGAGATGCTGAGCGGTTTCTGGAAGAGCAGTGCACTCGGGATAAAGCGGGGAAGGCTGATCAGCCGGCGGAGTGGGCGGCCGGTAACCGCGGTAGTGCCAGTGCACCTGTACGGTCAAATGGCCGACATGGATCCGATCCTGAGGCTAGCCGAAGCGTATGAGCCTCACAGTGATTGAGGACGCATGCCAGGCTCACGGCGCGGAATACTTCTCCAGGAAACACAATCGCTGGATGAAAGCCGGCTCGATGGGGCGCGCGGCTGCGTTCAGCTTCTACCCGGGAAAAAACCTCGGAGCGTGCGGCGAGGCTGGGGCAGTGACCACAAACGATCCCGATCTTGCCGACAAAATCAAGATGCTACGCGATCACGGCCAGAGCGAAGAAGTACTACCACGACGTGGAAGGCTATAACGGACGGGCGGACTGCGATCCAAGCTGGGCTTCTGCATGCGAAGCTGGCGCATCTGGCGAATTGGAATACGCAGCGCCGTGACCGCGCAACCGAATACAACCGTCTTCTGGCGAAGAATGCCGCCCTGACTCTCCCGTATGAGCCTTCTTGGTCTCACGCCGTGTATCACCTCTATGTGATCCGCACCTACGACCGCGATGGCATGATGAACCATTTGAAAAAGGCGGCCATTGGCACAGGAATTCACTACCCGATTCCCCTTCATTTGCAGAAGGCATATGCCTCGCTAAATTACAGCCCGGGAGACTTTCCCAGTTGCGGAAGAGTTGCCGCGGAAATCGTCTCCTTGCCGATGTTCCCGCACCTTACAGCAGACCAGCAAGCCAGGGTGGCCGCGGAGATCCTAGCCTTTACTTCCAAAGTCCGCAGTAAGCGGGCAGATGAGGAAGAGAGCCTGTTCGTAGCGGCACAGCAAACTGCATAAATGAAGACTGCTCTACCCCGTGACAGCGAAATAAGATCTCTGCGCCTGGGCCATGTAAGATTCTCTACCCGCGTGGGCACCCTGTTGCGAGCGCGAGACGTGGGCGACAAGTGAGACACTGCTCTAATTTCCGGTCCATTTACCAGCAACGTTCTTTCAAGAATCATGGCAGAAACCGCAAACTACGTTATTATCACCCCGGCACGGAATGAGGCGGAGTTCATCGAGTTGACGATGAAATCCGTGATGGCGCAGACGTTCCCGCCGCTGAAGTGGTTCATCGTCAGCGACGGTTCAACCGACGGCACCGACGACATCGTCCGCAAGTATACCGCGGACAATCCGTGGATCGAACTGATTCGGATGCCCGAGCGTGCGGAGCGGCACTTTGCGGGAAAGGTGCATGCCTTCAACGCTGGTTATGCCAGGGTGAAGGATCTGAACCCCGACGTTGTCGGCAATCTCGATGCCGATGTTTCGTTTGAACCGGACCATTTCAGTTCCTCTTGGAAAGTTTGGCGAAGACCCCGAACTCGGTGTCTGGGGCTCGCCATTTCGCGAAGGATCGCACCAATACGACTACCGCTTTTCCAACATTGAGAATGTTTGGGGAGGCTGCCAGCTATTTCGGCGGGAGTGCTTTGAAGCGATCGGCGGATATGTGCCGGTGAAAGGCGGCTGTATCGATCACATTGCGGTCGTTTCAGCGAGGATGAAAGGTTGGAAGACCAGGACCTTCACCGATAAGGTATGCGTTCATCATCGAGAGATGGGTACCGCCCAGCAAGGTGCGCTGAAAGCCAAGTTCAAATGGGAGCCAAGGATTACTCCGTTGGTAACCATCCGGTTGGGAACTTTCCGAACGCTCTATCAGATGACGAAGCCCCCCTTTGTTCTCGGCGGATTCGCCTTGGGCGCGGGTTATCTCTGGTCGACTGGCTCCGGAGAGCGGAGATTCCCATTTCCCGCGAATTAGTCGCCTTCACCCGGCGCGAACAAATGAAGCGTCTGAGAAGGTTTGCTGGTGGAGTGTTCACGGTAACCGAGCGGCTTCAGAAATGCGATCGTGAAGGTAGTGGTTTGTGAAGCTTGTATCTCGAAGGCCTGAGCGTCGCCCGGGCTGGAAGTCCGGGCGATGCTCCGTCGCGCTCTTGAGCCAGGAGCGCCGCACCGAACTGAAGCGCCTGCAAGGCGTGGCGCGGAAACGACTTGCGCCGGTGTTGTCACTGGTTCACGGGACGTTTCAGCACCGACGAACTGTTGGCAGAGTTGGCGCGTCGTCTGCGCGCAGGACTTCGAAATCCTGATGGTCCATAGCTCATTCGATGGATTTCTGCCGATGTACAAAGGCAGCGCGAAGGATCTTGTCAGCGCCTTGATCGATTTTTGCGGGCCTAACCGCACCCTGGTGATGCCGTCCTTTGTGATGGGCGGCCGGACCTATGACACAGCAGCGTATTTCCGGTCGCGGCCGTTCGACGTTCGCCGCACACCATCGGACATGGGGCTGGTTGCCGAAGTCTTCCGACGAACACCCAATGTTTTGCGGAGCCTTCACCCGACCTGCAGCGTTTGCGCTCTTGGACCCCTGGGGAAAGAATTGACCACCGGCCACCATTTGTCGCCGGACGGGCTTGAGCCCGGACAGTCCCTTCGGAGTCATGACGCGCCGTCGCACCGCTGATCCTGGGGCTCGGCGTCGAGTATTACCGCTGCCTTACCCACGCGCACACCGCAGGGCACCAGATGGGAGACGCGTTCCCGATCAAGTTCGTGAATCGTTCGACGCAGGTTACGCTGGTTGACTATGACGGTAGCCGTTATGAGTACACGTTGGGACTTCCTGACCGGACGAAGAAGCTGGATCTTAGGGTTCTTTGGTCGGTGCTTTCCAAGGAAGAGCTGGTGGAATGGCGCTTCCACGGCGTTCCGATGTTCGTGGTCCCGCAGGCGGGGATCCTTACGGAACGTCTGATCGAAGCGGCGCGCCGGGGAGTCACCATCTACGGAAAAGCCCCGGTCAGCCGATGACTCCGTCGCCGCGGCCAGTGAGCCGGCAGCCGGCAACGGAGGATTAAGGAAAGCTGGTATGAGCGAGATCGAGAACGAACCGGGCGTCCAGCGAGTGCTCCTGGCGGGCGATACGACGCTGGACCCGCTCGGGCGCCTGCTCGAGCGCGGCCAAGAAGCACCCCGGCTGCGTAGCCTCCGCTGCGCCTTATGGGCAGATCTATCAGATCCTGCTTGACGCGAGCCATCCCGCTTGGTCGTTTCAGCCGGATTTTCTCGTGGTTTGGACCGCGCCTCAACTGACGCTGCCTTCCGTTGGGAAGCTGCTCCGCTTCGAGTTTGAGTCGGCCGCGGCCGAGTACGACGCGGCGCTGCGTGAGGCGGAGCAATTTGCAGAGGCGGTTCTCCAGGCAGCCGCCCGCGTCGGCCTGGTGCTCGTGCCTACCTGGATGCTGCCGACCGCATGAGCGATGGATACAGACTCTCACCTGGCGGCAAGGCACCGGCCTCGCGAATTTGCTCGCCAAGGCTAATCTGATATTGGCGGAGAAATTTGCCGCGCAGCCAAATATCGTTTTGCTCGATGCGGGATACTGGCAGGCCAGCCTGGGCCGGCCAGCGCACGACCCGCGGATGTATCGCCGTAGCCAAGATTCTCTACTCGCAAAGCTTCTTTGAAAAGGCCGCGGCGGAGATAAAGGCCGTCCTGCGCGGCTCGCTGGGCCAAGGGAAAAAAGTCATCGTTTGCGATCTGGACAACACTCTCTGGGGAGGCGTAGTTGGGGACGATGGGCCGCGAACAACATCAAGCTCGGCGCGCCTGACCCGCTCGGGGAGTGCTTTCATGCGTTCCAGACAGTGCTCAAGGGGCTGCGTTCGCGCGGCATTCTGCTTGCGATTTGCAGCAAGAACGACGAGAAGTTCGCGCTTTCCGTGATCGAAGAGCACCCGGCGATGGCGCTGCGCAAGAGCGACTTCGTCGCCTGGCGGATTAACTGGAAGGACAAAGCCGAAAATCTGCTTGAGACTGGCCGAAGAACTGAATCTGGGCCTCGATTCGTTCGTGTTTCTTGACGACAGCCCGCAGGAGCGGGACCAGGTCCGCCAAATCTTGCCGCAGGTGTACACTCCAGACCTGCCCACGTCGCCTTCCGACTTGGCGCCGTTCCTCTCCTCGCTCAGCTGCTTCGAAACCTCGAGCCTCGGCAAGGAAGATTTCGAACGAACGGAAATGTATCAAGCGCGAGCGCGGCCGCAAAGAAGCACTCGATCTGAGCGGCGATGTGGAGAATTGGTTGCGCTCGCTTCAAATCGAGGTGCGTGCGGCTCGATTGCGCCGCGAGAGCCTGTCCAGGGCAGCACAGTTGCTCAACAAAACGAACCAGTTCAATCTCAGCCTCCGCCGGTTGGACGAGAAGAGCTTCTGGGACTGGGCCGAAGAACCCTGCAACTCCGCCTACACCTTCCATGTCTCCGACCGCTTCGGCGATTTCGGTCTCACCGGCTTGGCAAGCCTTTCGCTCGCGGGTACCGAGGCTCGAATCGTGGATTTCGTCATGAGCTGCCGCGTGATGGGCAAGAAAGTCGAGGAGGCGCTGCTGGGATATACTCTGGCCCAGGCGCGAGCCGCCGGCGCAGACCGCGTCATGGCGCCACCTGTCGATGGTCCCCGGAATGAGCCCGCCAAGGCCTTTTTTGCAGCCAAGTTCTGCAAGGGCGATGGCGCTGCGATTGATCCGGCGCGGGTAGCGATCCCACCCCAAATCAGCCTAAGGGAGGAAATCTGAGAGCCGGAACCGGCACTCTGACCTATCTATGGACGAACTGATCGCAATCCTCAATGAAATCCGCCCGGGGCAAAATTTCTCCTGGGCAGAGAACTTTCTTCGATCAAGGTGTGCTCGACTCGCTCGACCTGACCGCCCTGGTTGCGGCGCTCGAATCGCGCTACGGCGTTTTTATGGATGTCGACGAGATCGTCGCTGATAATTTCCGCAACTTGACGGCGATCAAGACGGTCCTCGCGCGCAAGGGCGTGAAAATTTAATTGGTGCACGGAGATGAAAACATGCGTGTAGTTCGTCGTGGCATGGGTCTAGTGTCGTCTTTCCTCTTGAGCTATGGTCCACGAGTGATTAAACGGCGTGTTTGGGATAAGCGATTCTCGACCGGTCAATGGAACTTCATCGACCACACGGTCGGTGACTGCGTTTACCCAGTGTTAGAAAGGTACGCCCGAAATGGGAGCATTTTGGACCTAGGCTGCGGCCCGGGCAACACAGCCAATGAATTGGCTGCGCATGTCTATCACAGCTACGTAGGCGTAGACATTTCTGAGGAAGCGTTGGCCAAAGCGGCAGCGCGGACAGAGGCCAGTGCCCGAAAGGAAAAAAATCGCTTTGTGTGTGGCGATTTTCTCGCCTATGTGCCGACCGAACAGTTCGACATTATTCTCTTCAGAGAATCGATGTACCATGTGCCCTTGGGTAGGGTCAAGACGACGTTGGACCGATACTCACCGTATTTGAAGGAAGGCGGAGTCTTCATTGTTAGACTGTTCGCCGCAAGCCGTGAAACTGACAAATCTAAATCTCGACCGACAGCGATGCTAGGAATTTTGGAGGCCGAATTCAACGTCGTCGAGAAGTTGCAATCTGCTGAGCCAGGTCGCCCAACGGTAGTTGTTTTTCGACCAAAGAGCGCCGCGGCTAAGGATCTGAAGCCGGACGGGCTAGGAAGTAGAGAAGCATCTCGCGCCCTATCTCATCGTTAACCCGCCGGATAGCAAGCCTCATGCAGCGCAAATAATCCGGCCGACTCGTGCGCTGCACATCGTAAAGACATGGACCTCCACCAAAGCTGCGAGAGCACTATCATCTCCAAACACGATTTAATCCTCGTGACGGGAGCTGCCGGTTTTATTGGGTCCAAGGTTGTCGAGCGGCTTGTGGACCTCGGGTTTCTGTAACCTGCGGTGCTTTGTAAGGACGTCCCGTTCGAGTGCCAGACTCCAGCCCTTTTGTAACCGCATCCATGGCTCACCTATCGTTCAATTGGTCGAGGGGAATCTTCTTTCCGCAGAAGATTGCTTCAGAGCAACTCAAGATGTAGCCGTAATTCTTCACCTCGCTGCCGGTCGAGGCGAAAAATCCTATCCTGACGCCTTTTTGAACTCGGTGGTAACCACGCGCAATCTCATAGAGGCCTCAATCTCCCACCGTACCCTGCGAAGATTTGTCACCATAAGCTCGTTTGCGGTTTACTCCAACTACAACAAGGCGGCAAGACGGATCCTGGATGAGTCTTGCCCCTTGGAGGCACATCCGGAACTCCGCGGCGACGCCTATACCTTCGCGAAAGTCAAACAAGATGAAATTGTCGTAGAGTATTGCAATAAGTTGAGCATTCCGTATGTCATCGTCAGGCCAGGGCACGTATACGGACCCGGCAATGAGGCAATCAGCGCTCGCGTTGGAATCGGCACATTCGGCACTTTCCTTCATCTTGGTGGGCCAAACAGAATACCACTCACCTACGTGGATAATTGTGCAGAGGCGATCGTGCTGGCGGGATTGAAGCCGGGCGTGGACGGTGAAGTATTCAACGTTGTAGACGACGACTTACCGACGAGCCGCCAATTCCTGAGTTTGTACAAAAAGAACGTGGCGCGTTTTAAATCCTTGTATGTTCCTCATTTCTTCAGCTACATGCTTTGCTGGCTCTGGGAAAGATTGTCGAGTTGGTCAGCAGGGCAGCTGCCCCCGGCCTTCAACCGCAGAAGATGGCATGCGTTTTGGAAGAAGACCCACTATAGCAATAAGAAACTAAAGCAGCGGTTAGGTTGGACACCTGGAGTTCCTATGGCGGAAGGGCTTCGCCGCTATTGTGAGGCCTGCCAAGGTCGAGGCCCAAATGCTTAGAGTTGGCATTGTCGGGTGCGGCAAAATTGCCGATTCGCACGCGGAACAGATACAGAGAATTCATGGATGCGAGATCGTCGGCGTCTGCGATCGGGAGCCCCTGATGGCCAGACAGATGTACGAGCGATTTCCAGTCAAGAGTTATTTCAGTGACGTGCAACAGTTATTAGAGCAAGCCCGGCCTCAAGTTGTTCACATCACTACCCCGCCGGGGAGCCACTTTAGCATTGCAAAACTTTGTTTGGAATGGGGATGCCACGTCTACGTGGAAAAGCCATTCACGCTGTATGAGGCTGACGCGCGCGCTTTGATCGACCTGGCACTTGCCAAGAACCTCAAGGTTACAGCCGGGCATGATGATCAATTCAGCCACGTCGCTCGGCGCATGAGGGCCCTTGTGCAGCAGGGCTTTCTGGGTGGGCCACCGGCGCATATGGAGAGTTACTACTGCTACGAGCTCGGTAACTCTGCTTATGCGCGGGCGCTTCTGGCTGATAAGTCACATTGGGTGCGCCGGCTGCCCGGGAAGTTGGTGCAGAACATCATCAGTCACGGCATCGCCAGAATTGCAGAATACCTGACCACGGAGTCGCCGCGCATCATGGTACACGCGTTCACTAGCCCGCATCTTAGGGGAAGGGGTGAAACCGAGATCATTGATGAATTGAGAGTTCTTATTTCCGAACAGGAGCGGACTACAGCCTATTTCACCTTTTCTTCTCAAATGAGGCCGGCGCTCCATCAATTTCGTATTTATGGTCCCAAAAATGGTCTTATTTTCGATCAGGACCAGGAGACACTGATCAGACTTCCGGGCACCAGGCTCAAAAGCTATCTTGAAAAGTTCGGTGCTCCACTGACACTTGCAAAACAATATTACGACAATGTTTTCACCAATCTCGGCACTTTTGCCGCAAAGGACTTTCACATGAAGTCCGGCATGAAGTACTTAATCGAATCTTTTTACCGCTCGATAACAGAGGGCGAGCCACTGCCAATTCCTTACCGTGAAATCCTCCTTACAGCGAGCATAATGGATTCGATCTTCGCGCAAATACAGGAGCAAGGGGCCGAAGCCTACCGCGATGCTCATGGTCAGGCCGTATCAGTTGGCGATTGACTCGCCCATCGAGGGCGCAGTGCAAGGAAAGCTTGCAGTCATTAACGTCATCTCGGACTCTGTCTGGGGATGGTTTTGAGTTGGGTTGTAGGGGATTTCGAGTGAGGTCCAATGTCTGATGAGACAGTAGAGATCAGTGTCAAAGGCAAATGGTTTCGTGTGCCCGCGCTGAACGTGAATGGAAAGAGCATCATTCGAAAGGGAAGATGGCTCAGGATCGCGTACCCTAATGTGGAGCAATGGCTTGAGGCACCGGTTGATGATCCGGCCCGCTGTATCCGGGCATTGAAAGCGCGATCGAGCGGTCTCCGGGCGGATATCTTTACCTTTTGCCAAAAATTGCCCGCGACCCAACCGCAATACTCATATCCCATCGAATTTGAGAGCGTTGCGGCCATTGCCATCACAACCTTCAAGGAGTGGTGGGAAGGGCTATCGCAGGAGACGCGGAAGAACGTGCGCAGATCCCAGAAGCGCGGAGTGACGGTTCAAATAAAGAAGCTCGATCGTAAGCTACTCGAAGACCTTGTTGAGTTAAATAACGACTCGCCGGTGCGGCAGGGAAAGGCCTATACCCACTACGGAAAAACTCTCGATCAAGTGAGACGAGACCAGGAAGATTTTCTTGATCGTAGCGACTACATTTGCGCCTATCACGAGGACGAGCTGATTGGAGTAGTCAAATTAGTCTATCGAGGCGATATTGCCTCCATTCTAACCTTCCTTCCGAAGGCTAGCCACAGCGATAAACGGCCCGCTAATGCGTTGATGGCGAAAGTGGTCGAAATATGTGCGGAGAAAAAACTGGCCTACGTCACTTTCGGGTTGTTTAACTACCATAACAAGCACGACACGGCTCTTCGCGAGTTTAAGATCAGGAACGGATTCGGAGAACTATTAGTACCGCGTTATTTTGTCCCGTTGACATTACGAGGTGCAGTCGGTATAAAGTTAAGGTTGTATCACGGACTTATTGGACTACTGCCTCACCGTGTTATTACTACCTTAGTTAGTGTTCGTGCAAAGTGGTATGCATTCTTTATAAGCCGGTGTAGCTCAATGACAGAGCAGTCGAATCGTAATCGGCAGATGGGGCGTTTAAATCCCCCCGCCGGCTCCAGCTTCTAGAAGGACAATATTGCTGAGTCTGTTTTCGCAAGGCTTATGCAGTTTGCTGCGGATGCCTACCCGGAACGCGGGGCTAGTAGCAACGGCGACTCACTCAGACGAAATGTGCATCGAGGCTCCCAATCCTCTTCTGGTTGCGGGAAACCTCCTCCTGTCTTTGCCATGCACTTTTGAAAAGCTTTGTATCAACCAGGAATATGCCAGGCATCGTCGGAATCATCACCAAAAAGTGTCGGAGTCTCGTAGAGCCAGAGCTGCTGCGGATGGTAAATACCATTCGACATGAAAAGTTCTACACGACTGGAACCGAAGTGGACGATTCTCTGGGAGTCTACGTCGGTTGGACAGCATTAAAGGGCTCCTTTTCTGACGGAATGCCGCTACACAATGAACGGAAGGATGTCACCCTATTCTTCTCAGGCGATGAGTATAGCGATTCACAAACGGGCAAACAGCTTCGGAGTCGAGGCCACTCCCTTGATCCTGCCGAAGCTGGATACCTGGTTCACTTGTATGAAGAGGATCCGAACTTCAGTCAGAATCTTAACGGGATGTTTCATGGACTCGTTGTGGACCGCACCCGTGGCCTCGTCACCCTTTTTAATGATCGATATGGCATGCACCGGCTGTACTACCACGAGTCAAATGATTGCTTCTATTTCGCAGCGGAGGCTAAGGCGATTCTGGCCGTCTGTCCAGAACTCCGGGAGAGCGATTCGCGATCGCTGGGAGAGTTCGTAGCTTGCAGTTGTGTTCTGGGAAACCGAACAATATTTAAAAACATCCATCTGTTACCCGCTGCTTCGGAGTGGACGTTTAGGAACGCCCAGCTTGACCGCAAGGCTACCTATTTCGAGCCGCGTGAGTGGGAGGAGCAGGCTCCGCTCGCGGCAGAATCCTACTATAAGGAGCTTCGTTCGACCCTGGCGACCTCGCTTCCCCGATATTTCGCCGGACGGCAACCAATGGGAATTGCGATGACCGGTGGTTTGGATACGCGCGTTATTTTGGCATGTCATCCCCCGGCTCCGGGGTCGCTTCCCAGCTACACATTCGGTAGCAAGTTTCGTGATTCGTATGATGTCCGCATTGGACGGAAAATCGCGTCCGTTTCCCGGCAATCTCATCGGGTTATAGAGATCGGTGATGAATTCCTGACCGGATTTGCGGACTATGCCGAGCGCAGCATTTACCTGAGCGAGGGAACCATCGACGTATATCGGGCGGCCGATCTTTATGTCAGCAAGAAAGTTCGGGAGATCGCCCCGGCGAAAATCGTAGGGACCTACGGCAGCGAGATATTGCGACATGCTGTCATGTTTAAACCAGCGGAACCGCTGGCAGGATTATTCTGCCAGAATTCCTCTCGAGCGTTCGTGCTGCAAGAAGCACCTATGCAGCCCTGCGACAGGAGCATCCGGTGACGTTCGCTGTCTTCCGGCAGTCGCCGTGGTACCACCACGGCATCCTGGCGCTGGAACAAAGCCAGTTGACGGTCAGGTCCCCATTCATGGACAACGATTTTATCCGGGCCGTCTATCGCGCGCCCAAGGAGAGCGCAGCCAATGGAGATATCCGGCTGCGACTGATCAAGGAGGGGAGCCCCGCTTTGGGACGAATCCGCTCTGACCGCGGTGTCGGCGGCAAGGGCCTGACTTCCGTACTCGCACGCGCTTCTCAAGAATTCACGTTCAAAGCTGAGTATGCTTACGACTACGGAATGCCTCAGTCAGTGGCCCGCATCGATCATCTCCTCTCCAGACTGCGCTTGGAGCGGCTATTCTTAGGACGCCATAAGATGCTCCATTTCAGGGTCTGGTATCGCGATCAGCTCGCGGATTACGTGCGCGAGATACTGCTCGATCCGTTGACGTTGTCTCGACCGTACCTACAGAAAGCAACTCTTGAGGCGGTGGTCGAGGACCATCTCAATGGAACCCGAAACTATACGACGGCCATCCACAAGTTGCTCACATTAGAACTCTTCCATCGGCTATTTCTGGATGGGCCACGATTCAAGAATGCGTAGCTACAGTCCGGACGGGAGCAGCCCTTTGGGTCCCGGACGCCTGCCTGCTAATCAGCGGGTGAAAAACAAAGACAGAAATGTTGGTGGGTAGAATCAACAGCGCGCGGCTTAATCCGTCGTAAACACGTACGCGCTGCAGACCGTAGGAGCAGAATGGCAATCACAACATCGTTTCCTAGTGAGAGGCTCGACCGCAAGAGCGAGATCAAGGCTCCAACGGCGAAACTGTACGAATCAATTCTTCGCTTGGCCGATTGGCTGGAGAGGAACGATTACCGTGGCTATGACACATTCGACGGGCTGAACGCAAGCTGGGTCCGCCCACTAACCTTTGAGACCAGATTTCTTCGCACCGTCTTGCAGCAGGGAGTGCGTCGTTTCCCGCTCAATCTGCGTCCGTTATTGGGAATCCAGGAAAGTTATTCCAGTAAAGGCATGGGTTTCCTGGCACGTGGCTTCTTGCGTCTTCACGCGTGTACTGGCGATCAAGACCTGGCGGAAAAGAGCTGAATCAGCCCTGCAATGGCTCATTGACAACCAATCCAAGGGATACAGCGGATCCTGTTGGGGAAACCATTTTGATTATCAGTCTCAGAACCTTCTTCCTACCGAAAGGGGTGCCTACCATTGTGTGGACCTCACTCATTGGCCATGCATTCCTCGATGGATATGAGCATCTTAAAAACGAGCAATACCTGCAAATTGCCGTGAGCGCCTGCGAGCATATCCTACGCGATCTGGATACATATCCTGATGGCGAAGGCACTTGCATAAGTTATGTTCCGGCCATGAAGTGCCTGGTACATAACGCAAATGTGCTCGGCGGCAGCCTGCTTGCGCGGACCTATGCACGCGCGCGCAATGAAGACTATCGAGTACTAGCGCGGAAGGCAATGCAATACACGGCACAATATCAGAGGCCGGACGGCTCATGGTGGTATGGAGAGAAAGCCAATCTGCACTGGGTCGACAACTTCCATACCGCATACGTCCTAGACTGCTTCAAACATTACGGTGAAGGCACCGGCGACAACCAGTTTGACCAGGATATGATGCGTGGGTACGAATTTCTGGAAGAGCACCTTCTTCCTGTCGGATGGGACTCCTAAGTATTACAATCATAAGACTCTTCCTCTCGATATCCAGTGCTGTTCACAAGCCATTGACACGTTTGTTTTCTTCTCTGATCGGGATCCGGAAAGCCTGCCACTCGCTCTAAAGGTCGCTCAGTGGACGATCGACAATATGCAGGACCGTAGCGGTTGCTTTTACTATCGCCGTTATTCTCCCTGGTTGGTAAACAAAACGCCCACGCTACACTGGGGACAAGCGACGATGCTTTGCGCGCTCGGGGGACTATACAAACAGCTCTCTACCGACGGGGGGTTAGTGTGAAAAGGAAAGTTCTCATCATTGTTGAAAATCTACCTGTCCCCTTTGACACGCGCGTATGGAAAGAGGCAATTTCACTACGTAAAGCCGACTATGAAGTAACAGTATTGTGTCCAAGGACCAAAGCCTACAAGAAGGGCTATGAATTACTTGACGGGATTCATATCTACCGGCATCCAATGCCGAAAGAGGGCAACAGCCCACTCGGATATGTTCTGGAGTACGGGTGTGCCTTATTTTGGGAGTTCTTGTACTCCTGGTGGATTTACTTGCGCCGGGAATTCGATGTCATTCAGGGTTGCAATCCTCCCGATGATATTTTCCTGGTGACGTTGCCATTCAAGCTCTTCGGGGTCAGATACATCTTCGACCACCACGATGTGAACCCGGAGTTGTACTTCTCAAAATACGAGAGGGAGGACTTCTTTTACAAGAGCTCAAATCTGGCTAGAGAAACTAACCTTCCGTTTTAGCGATGTGGTCATGTCGACGAACAATAGTTACAAGGAAATCGCCACCACCCGCGGGGGTCATGCCCCGGAAGATGTGTTCGTGGTTCGCAATGGGCCGGATTTGAAGACTTTCAAATCTGTCCCTGTAAATCCCGCTCTGAAGTACGGCGCCCGTTACCTCATTGGATATGTTGGAGTTATGAGCGATCAAGAGGGCCTGGATATCCTTCTGGAAGTGGCGGAGTACATTCGGAACTTAGGGCGAACCGATATTCATTTCACCTGCGTTGGAGGAGGGCCAGGGCTCGCTGAACTCCAGAGGCTGACCCGGGACAAACATCTCGGAGACATAGTCAATTTTACCGGACGAGTTTCAAATGCGGAGTTGCTGGAGGTTCTCTCAACTGCCGATGTCTGCGTTAACCCTGACAAGCCCTGCCAGATGAATGACATCTCAACCATGATCAAGATCATGGAATACATGGCCCTGGGGAAACCCATCGTCCAATTCGATCTAAGAGAAGGCAAGGTCAGCGCGCAGGAAGCATCGCTGTACACCGATAGTACGAACCGGGTCGCCGATTTCGCGGAAAAAATTCTCTGGTTGCTCGACCATCCCGAAGAGAGACGGAGGATGGGCGAGTTTGGGCGCAGGCGGGTAGAGAAAGAACTGGCGTGGGAGTACTCTGTCGGGAACCTTCTTGCTGCCTACGAAAGAGCCTTCAGAAAGATACCCAGCAAACGCGCGTTGCAGAGTGACGTTGCTAAAGCCTAAAGATGCGTACTCTCCTTCCAGGCTTCGCGGATCGATTGTGCGCAGTTCGGAAAGCACGGTTAAATTGGCCTTGGCCTCTGTGGCGAAACCGGGCATGGCATCGCCAAGCCATGTATGAGCACCCATAGAATGGCACCTTCGGTCGCGCTTCTCCTTTATTGTATTGGGATCGCTGGTCTCTTCTATCTGGATCGTGATAAGTCCATCCGGACGTCGCGAGCCCTGTGGCTTCCGGTGATTTGGCTCTGGATCATCGGATCGAGGCCCATTTCTACCTGGATGGGAAGCTCGGCGGAAAACGATGCTGCTTTGCAAGCTGTGCAACTTGAGGGTACCCCGACCGACCGGCTTATCTTCCTGATTCTGGTGGCCGCGGGGATCATCGTCATTGTGCGCCGGGCCAAACAGACACGAGCCCTCCTGGTAACGATTTGGCCGATTTTGATCTTTTTTTTGTATTGTCTAGTAAGCGTTCTTTGGTCGGACTTCCCGGACGTTGCGGCGAAACGGTGGATTAAGGCCACGGGCGACCTGGTGATGGTGATCATCGTCGTGACGGATGCCCAGCCTCTTGCTGCGCTCAAACGTTTCTTTTCCCGGACCGGCTTTATCCTGTTGCCTGCTTCGCTGCTCCTTATCAAGTATTTTCCTGATCTCGGTAGGTCGTATGATCCCTGGTTCGGGCATGTGTCACAAACTGGTGTGACGCCCGGCAAAAATGCCCTCGGGGTCATTACACTTGTTCTCTCGCTTGCCGCGGCGTGGCAAGTTATCACACTCCTCCGTATCCTAAAACGCCCTGGCGCCGCAGGCATCTGTTGGCACAGGGAACGCTGCTGGCGTTTGGGGTAGCGCTTTTGACGACAGCCAATTCTGCCACTTCTTTGGCCTGCTTTATCGTAGGGACATCTCTGATGTTGGCGACCGGGCTGCGAGTCATACGACGTCGCCCCGCGGAACGTGCATGCGCTCATGCTGGCGCTCTTCATAACCGCTGGTCTTGTCATGATACTGGGGGGCGAGAAGACCGTAGTGCAGACGTTGGGCAGAAACACGACGCTTACCGGCCGCACAGACATTTGGAAGCTTGTTCTTCCCATGGCGCCCAATTTTTTTGGTGGCGCAGGTTTCGAAAGCTTCTGGCTCGGCCCGCGCCTGGAAAAGGTATGGGACGCGCTTCCTAATCTTCATGTCAACGAGGCCCATAACGGCTACCTTGAGGTTTACCTGAATGTCGGCGCTGTCGGACTCAGCCTGATTGTGCTTGTGTTCATTCATGGCTACCGTCGCTGCGTCGCAACGTTTCGCAGCAATCCGACACTCGGAAGCTTATTGCTGGCTTACCTTATGGTTGCGGTGCTTTACAACGTCACGGAAGCGGGCTTCAGGATGCTGAATCCAATGTGGACATTCCTTCTGCTCGCGATCGTCGCCTCGAGCGGCATAGCGCCGGTTTCGTCAGCGAATCGTCGCCCGCCTCGCCACGCACCCGCTGACTGGGTCCCTCAATTGTCCGCCAGAGATAGTGCTGCCACCCAGGCCCTTGTGGGGAGCATTCAAAACTATGACCGTCCTGAGTATCGAATCCAGTAACCTGACCGCGAACCAAAGCGTGATGCCTACGCGCCGTACGCAACTCGTGGGGCCGCTCATCGCAGCCGCGGTCATTCGCCTGGCGGCCATGGCTCTGTTAGTTGTCCGAAATGGGACCAGCGCTCTCGCCCTAGCCGACACAAACAGTTATCTTGAGCCCGGACGCAACCTGCTGCTGCATGGCCGATTTATTGCGGATGGCGTCCCGGACTTGTTACGCACGCCGGGGTATTCGATCTTCCTCGCCACGACCAGCCTTGCCGGCCTGTCCGCGGCGGCTGTGGCCAACCTGATTCTTTCGGTATTTTCCGTGTTTCTGATCTGGAGGCTGGGGCGGGCGGTCTTCGATGATGAACGTATTGCGCTTGCCGCAGCCTGGATCTTCGCTTTTGAGCCGATTTCGGTCATCTTCTCTTTTGTATTGTTGTCGGAGGCTCTGTTCCTTGCACTCCTGCTGCTCAGCCTGGAGCGGCTGGCGATGTTTTTGCGTGAGCACCGTTTGCGGGTGCTCGCAGTGGGTGGATTGTGGCTTGCCGCGGCAACCCTTGTGCGTCCGGTTACTTATTACTTGCCGGTTGTACTGTCTCTGGGATTGTTTCTGGTCTTGGCGCGTGTTCCCGGACTGCGCTGGAAGGCACCCGCTGTGCTGCTGATCAGTGTGCTGCCGTGGCTCGCCGCCTGGCAAATACGCAACTGGGTTGAGGCCAGCTATGGCGGATTTTCAAGCGTTCGTGAAGTAAACCTCTACTTTTTTGACGCTTCCGAAGTGACAGCCCGCGTGGAGCATCGGGAATTGATCGATGTGCGCACGGAGTTGGGCTATCTGCCGTTCGCCAATGACAGCGGGCAGGATTATCTCTTCCAGCCTTATCTCGCGCTGCATCCTCAGCAGGCCGGATGGAGCCAGGGTCAGCGCTTAGCCTTCATGCACACGGAGGCTGTTCGTGTCCTCCGGGCGCATAAGGGAGTTTATCTGCGCGCGTGTCTCACTCACTTGATTATGACCGTGTTCGAGCCCGGGGCAGCGGCCTTCGACGCCGTGCTGTTTCCCGGAGACCCCTGGCATGTGACCGGCTTGATCAGAAAAGCGGGTCTGGTGCGTGGGCCGATCCTGCTTGCCAAAAATCATCCCTGGGTAGCGGCAGAGAAGGCAGCTTTTACGGCTGTGATGCTGGCACTGTATCTATTTGCGATGCGCGGAGTCTTCCTTGCGATGCGGGGAGCCTTTCGAGGTCATATGCAAGAGGCATGTTTATGGCTGCTGCTGGGAACGTCGCTCTACTTCCTAATCGTCTCAGGGGTGGCGGGGGGACCGGGGGCAAGTTCACGTTATCGGGTACCGATCATGCCTATCGTATGCATTCTTGCGGCTGCGGGAACCCGGCGCACAATCGTGCCTTAGGCGCTGGTACTGCCTGGGGCTAATTTCGTCTCTTGATCTTCGTCGGATCGCTTAGAGGGAGTTCCGTCTCGCGCAGTAACTACGATCCTCGAATCGAGATTCAGGAGAATGTCTTTGCATCCCTTCGACGCTGAAGGCCAGTTTCATCCCATCGCCGAAGGTGACCTGCTACGCCGCGTTGCAGTTCGTGGCGCCGGAACGACGCTCGTTGCATCCGGAGCGTCCTTCTGCCTACAACTGATCTCGACCGTGGTCCTCGCACGATTGCTCACGCCCAACGACTTTGGAGTCGTGACCATGGTCACCACCTTTAGTCTCCTGTTTTGTAGTTTTGGTTTAAATGGGTTCTCGGAGGTGATCCTACAGCGCGAGGATGTCACCCATTCCCTCGCCAGTAATTTATTTTGGATTAACTTCGGCGCCGGCGTCTCCCTGAGCATCGTTTTCGCTTGCCTGGGACCATTGATGGCGCGGTTCTATCACGACCCGCTCGTCAAGAGCGTTGTCGAAGGCATGTCACTGACCATCGTGGCTGGCAGCCTGTCGGTCGTGCACCTGGCTCTCCTCAACCGCGCCACGCGATTTTCAGCCGTTGCGGCCAACACAGTCGTCGCATATACGGTATCCGTAGTTGTCTCGATCATCCTGGCGCTGATTGGTTGGGGCTATTGGGCGCTCGTCACCGGCTATATTGCGCAGCGAATCAGCATTTCAATCGGCGCGTGGATCATGTGCCGCTGGACCCCATGCCTACCGCGCCGGGTTGCCGGCACGGCTACGTCAGTAAAGTTCGCCGATGAACGTATACTGGCACTTTGGCTTCAGCTATTTCACGGGCAACATTGACAATCTCTTAGTTGGCTGGCGTTACGGCGCCCCGACGCTCGGGGTCTATAAGAAAGCGTTCGACCTCTTTTATCTTCCCGCCAACCAACTCCTGTCCCCTATAGCTGGGATCGCAATAGCCACACTCAGCCGCTTCAAAAGCGACCGTGCTTACTACCAGCGTCACCTCCTGGCAGGCATTTCTCTACTGGCTTTTGTAGGAATGGGTGTGGGCGCCGATTTCACGCTAGTGGGCCGAGATATGATTCGCTTTATCCTGGGTCCGGGCTGGGCCGAATCCGGCCGCATCTTTACCTTTTTTGGTCCCGGCATCGGTGTGATGTTGCTTTACAACACGCACGGATGGATTCATATTTCAGCCGGACGACCAGACCGCTGGTTTCGCTGGGGCGTGATTGAATTTTTCTGGACCGTCGGCCTTTTCGTGGTCGCTCTGCCTTGGGGCCCCCGCGGTGTCGCCCTGGCTTGGACAGCGTCTTCTCTTACTCTCATGCTTCCAGCATTTTGGTACGCGGGAAAGCCCATAGGTCTTGGAGTAATGCCCGTAGTCGCCGTCATTTGGAAATTCTTTGCAGCCTCTGTACTGGCCGGTTGCGGCGCTGCATGGCTCATTCATGCGGCCCCGCTATTTGCGACCACCGGCGGCGCGCGCGGTGCCTTTTTTCGAGCCGCCGCAGATTCCGTTCTCTTTTTTGCGCTCTACCTCTGTGTTGTCGTCGTTCTTCATCGCGGGCTTGCGCCCATTCGACAGACCGGTCGGCTCATCATGGAAATGCTGCCCGATTCCTCTGCTACTCGCGATGCTATCAGAGCAGCCGGTGCAGCGAAGAGCCTAGTCTAGTTCAGCCAAACGGGTACCGAGGTTTGACGATGCAGGCAGGTTTTGCCGCAAAGAAGTCGCCATCTGGAGCAGTGGACGATTTGGAGCGGGTAGTGTCTGAGGCATCGGCTCCTCTCCAGGTTGGGTTGCTCACGGGGTGTAGAGATAAGCATTATGTATATGGCTTAGCTACGGCATTGCTCTCAAAAGGCACTTATGTGGACCTTATCGGGAGCGATGAGGTGGATAGCTCTGACTTTCATGGGATGCCGAAGCTAAATTTTCTCAATTTCGGCGGCGCGCCAAGAGAGAGTGACGGCTTAGTCAGGAAGATGTTCAGGATCGTCAGATACTACGCACGACTGATTTCATACACGATCCACACCAAGGAAAAGGTCTTTCATATCTTATGGAACTTCAAGTTCGAGTATTTCGATCGAACTCTTTTGATGTTTTATTTCAAGTTGATGGGAAAGAAGATTGTGTTCACTGCACATAACGTGAACGCGGGCACGAGGGATGCTAACGACTCGCTGCTCAATCGTCTGACTTTGAGAATCCAGTACCGGCTCGCTGATCATATCTTCGTTCATACAACACAAATGAAGCGCGAACTGCTCGAAGATTTTAAGGTTCGAGAGTGCGCTGTGACTGTCATTCCGTACGGAATTAACAACTCTGTGCCAAATACGAAACTGACCCCCACTGATGCAAAACGGCACCTTGGGATTAAGGGCGGCGAACGTACGGTCCTATTCTTCGGCAAGATCGGTCCATACAAAGGGCTTGAACACCTGATCGCCGCATTTCAAATGATGGTGGGCCGAAATGCGGAATACCGTTTGCTCATAGTTGGTAAGCCCAGAGGAGGATCTGAGAAATACGTGAATGAGATCCGCGCTGCGACCAGTCATGATGCCATTCGCGAAAGGATAATCCAACGGATCGAGTACATTCCAGATCATGAGGTAGAGCTGTTTTTCAAAGCGGCGGACATTCTGGTGCTGCCCTATACTTACATTTTCCAGAGCGGCGTCCTTTTCCTGGGCTATAGTTTCGGGCTGCCTGTAATCGCGACTGACGTTGGGTCTCTACGGGACGATGTGATCGAGGGTGAGACAGGTTTTCTATGCAATCCATCCGATCCGGACGATTTGGCGAAGTCCATCGAGGCATATTTTGAGAGCGATTTGTTCACAAATTTGAGCAGACGCCGACAGCATATACGAGATTACGCTCACGGGCGGCATTCTTGGGATAAGGTCGGCGAATTGACCCAAAACGTTTACGCTGAATTGCTGCGAAGAGATCGGCCATAGTTCAAACCTGGAAGGGCCACATTGAGTGGGAAAAAGGCGCGGTGGTTCGGACATTTGCTGACCTATATCTGATAACTTATTTGACCTTTTCCTTTGAATTCGTATCCCTTATTGAGAGTACTTCGTAGTCGTCGCGGCTGTGGGAAAGTGGGAAGGCTTTTTCCTTCTCATCCTTTTCACAGCCTTTTCTGTTGCCACGCGGCAATCTATTTGCGATCCGTGTGAAGGGCTGCAGTCATTTTTGTGGGTACTCGATTGGCCTGAGATCTGACCTACAACTTTGGTACCTTAATACCTCCTAATAGGCGACGAGGCCAATAACTATAATCACTTCGTATTGACCACTAGCCCCAACCCGTGATTGGGATCGATCTGGCGGCCCACAAGAGTTTTCAAGGGATTTAGACGACGGGACCAAGTGAATATTCTGGGAACGCGAAGGAGCTGTCCGGATAAATGATCCGCGCGCGGTCACTTTTATCGTTGTTTCTGTTGCTTGTGAGCATGCCGGTCTCTGTTCGCGCGCAGTCTCCATGGACTGGGATCGTTACTCCGAGCCGGGCAGTTAACTGGGCCAACGCAGGCGTACCCGGCGGCATCCCGACGCGCACGGCGATTTGCGCCACAATGACCACAGCTAACACGGTCGCACAGATCAATAGTGCAATCGCATCGTGTCCTTCCGGAGATGTTGTGTTCTTATCCGCTGGAACCTACAATCTCTCGGGTCCTATCGATTTTGCCGGGCACTCGAATGTGACGCTACGTGGAGCAGGTGCAAACCTGACGAAGTTACGGTTTTCCGGGACGGATGGTTGTTACGTTGGGCTCAGCGCCGGTGTGTGCCTGGAGGCCCAGGTAAATTCCTATCCCGGTGCTCAGTACAATACCGGTTACGCGGACTGGACTGCGGGCTACGCGCAAGGGAATTCCTCAATCACCTTGAGCAGCACCACTGGGCTATCAGTCGGAAGCGTAATCATCCTGGATCAATGCGATGACGGATATAGCGGCTCCGGTGCGGCCGGAGGCACGAGCGGTTGCGCTTCTGGTAGAGCTTCCGACAGCGGGCAAGTGTGGAATTGTTACGCGGTTGGCACTTGCGCAAGCGCCGGGGGCGGCCCTGGCGGCGCTGGCCGCACCAACCGTTCACAGCAGCAGCAAGTCCTCGTAACCAATATCACCGGCTCGACGGTGACGATCTCGCCGGGCCTCTATATGTCGAATTGGCGTAGCGCCCAGTCGCCCGGGGCGTTCTGGCCCACCACACATAGCCCCATTACTGCGGATGGGGTTGAAAACCTCTCCATCGACATGTCAGGTTCGACCGGCAACTCGACTAACTCGACTGGCGTTCTCCTGGATCTCTGCTATGGCTGTTGGGTGACGGGAACGCGCATCGTCAACACGGAGCGAAGCCACATCTGGCTCTATGAGTCATCCCACGATACGATTTCGAGTAATTATATGTATGGAACGCAAAACTCCACAGACGAGAGCTACGGAGTCGAACACTACATCGGTTCTGACAACCTGATCGTGAACAATATCGCCCAACATATCGTTTCACCCACTGTTGAAGGCGGCGCGGATGAGGGAGATGTAATCGCTTATAACTATTCCATCGACGACTATTATTCGAGTTCTGTGGGTTGGTTCATGCCGGCAAATTGGCTGCACGCGTCCGGCTCGGCGATGGATTTATTCGAGGGGAATCAGGGTCAGGGATTCATCGCTGACAACCGCCACGGGACGCATAACCTCACAACTCTGTTCCGAAACTATGAGATCGGAAACCAGGCGTCCTGCGACGGTAGTGCGTGTAACAACCAGGTTGCGGCGATTGACAACCATTTCTCTCGCTACTTCAACATCATCGGAAATGTCCTTGGTTCGCCAGGATACAAAAACTACTCATCCTTCCCAACCAGCTCGACCCAGCCAAGTGGCTCGGCCAGCAACTCAACAATCTACGTCGTTGGCTGGAGCGGTGACCTGGATCAGTTCGATTCTACCGCAGGGCTCAATGACTATCCCCTGGGTGCTGCATCACAGATGCTTTGGGGCAATTATGACGTCGTAAATGCCGCCGTACAGTGGAACTCGGCGGAAGTGCCGAGCGCCCTCAAAGACGCCACCGGGTCGCCTAGCCTATACGCCGTCCCGGTACCCGCAGGTCACACTCTGCCCCCATCGTTCTTTCTGCCGCCGTCGCAACCTTCCTGGTGGGCGACACCCTGGGGGACGCCGCCTTGGCCGGCGGTTGGTCCTGATGTCACAGGCGGAAACATCGGAGGCGTTGGAGGCCACGCGAATAATATTCCGGCGGAACTGTGCTATGCAAACACGCCTGCGGACACATCTTATCAACAATCCTATTCGGTGACCGCAGCGACCTGGTCTTCCGCTACAGCTACCCTTGTAGTCGCAAAGGGCTCAATCACGCAGGGTGAAATCACGGTTTCTGGCGTCAACCCTTCCGGCTACAATGGCACGTTCCAGATCACGGCATCTACGCCAACGAGCGTCAGCTACCTTCTAGCGTCAAATCCCGGGGCATTCGCTTCGGGTGGATCGGTGCTGTATCCGAACGTTCGCCTATTCAACGCCAGCAGCTGTTACGGACAATCATCAACCTCGGTAACTCGCCCCGCGCCTCCGACAGCCCTCAAAGGCATCGTAAAGTAGAATTACTCGCGCTAGATGCCTGTGCCCTCAGATCAGTGGAAACTCCGACCGGCGTTGACGCACGGCTAACTCATCCAACATGCTCGCCGTGTAGTCAGTCTTCCCCACGAACTATTTGGATACCCATACCGAGGTGACTGAATCTCAAAAAGCGAGTTTCGATTGCACGTAGAGAGGAATAGCGCCGCAGGAATTTGCTTTAGCATTTGTGACCGGCGACGGACTGCTGATCGAAGAGTTAATATGGCAAGGCAGAATCAGACGAACGAGCGACGAACCGATAGCTACACCGAGCACCTTAGTAGCAAAGATACATGCTTTGGACGCTAAGTTCTCCGTAAGCTCCGGCGTCACTAGAAGCCGCAGGCGCATTCGCAAGAATGCCGGTAAAGAGAAACGAACCAGAAAGAGCCTCTAGCTTCGGCTGGGGGCTTTTTCTTGTCTAGAAGTTGCGTTGTTTCCCATTGCACCGTTGAGCTGGCGCAACTGCCCCGTTCGCGTCGGGAGTTGATCTGAAGGCGAAGCGGATGCGGCGATCACAATGGCCATGGCTCGGCACTCAGAAACCATCGTACGGCGTAACCGTGGCTTTTGGCTGTCGCAGGGCGTCCCCCCCTTCCGCGTTTCTGGCGCCACCGGTAGATGATGCATAGTACAGTCATAGTGGCATAAAGGCATTTCTGTGTGTGTTCTCCTTCAAGGTATGACGAGAGGCGCTAGGAATGGGATTGAACCCTGTCCTAAATGCGCCACGATGATGAATGAGACTAGGAGAAAACTGATAATACCCGAGCGGCTCAATGATCAAACCAGAATCCAGGCTTCTATGAGGGTCCTGATGGAGTGCCCAGGTTGTCATTACAAGCAAGGGCTATCTATTGCCGGCAACTGAACCTGGGACGAACCTGACCGTACAAGGGGATAGACCGCTGAGAGAACCATGGGTGGTAGCCTCTAAAGGCTCACCATCGCAGGACAGCCGGCCGAACCCCAAACCTGTTTCGCTTTAGTAAACACCGGGAATTTAATGCGCGCGTGACCTTAGAGCACAGCGTCACCGGCCTCTCTATCCAGGTTTCAAGTGCCCACCCTTGCAACAGATCGCCGGCTGTAATCCCGTGGCATATGCGAAGTCATTCGGGGGCCACGGAGAGGTTGGCAATTGGATTGCATAGCCTCCGCAGAGGGGCTGCGCAAATGAATAACTATGAAAGCGTTGTTATGGACTACCTCCGAGCTGATCGCGCCATCTTCGTCAATACGGAGTTCTGTATCCAGATCAACAAGGGGACCAACCCTGACAATAGCGGCCGACACTGGTGCTGTGATGCGGTCGCTTTAGACTTCCGGTGCAAGGAAATCTTTCTCTGTGAAATCTCCTACGGGGCCAATTTGGCCGGTTTAATCAATCGGCTAAAGGGTTGGGATGCCAACTGGGACCGCATGCGGAGTGCGCTGGCGCGCGACTGTTTTCTCGCTGAGCAGTGGCCGATCACTCCTTGGCTGTTCGTGCCCCGGGCCCGCATAGATTTTCTAAAAAGGCGGTTGGCGGAAATCGCGGATGGGCGTCGACCAACGTTAGTTCCAAAGATCACGGCACTCGAGGAGGTTCAGCCGTGGCACTATTCTTCATATAGTCGGAACTGCGAGGATCCCACACAAGCTACCTCCGACGACGTTGCTGAGACAAGCGTGTAGACGGCAGTTTACAGACGGGGCCAAACAGTAATAAGGCGTAGACATGCTAGGAGGTGCCGTTGCGCACAAAAACGACCGAGCGCTCATCCGAGTAGATCACCTTCCATTTCCCGAGCAACGGCAGCACGCGCACCATGGGAGATTGCTGTGTCAATAGACAAAAATCAATTCGGTACTTTTTCAGCAGCGCATTAGGGTCGCTCTGGAGTGCCGCCCACTTTAAAAAATCGTCGAGGACGCCCGTCCACTCGAAGACATCGGCGCGGCCGTCCACGAAAACCGGATGTTCTGGCGCCGCCCAAATCAGATAGCCACCGTAGACATATTCGTTCAGCATCCTGCCCGAAAGATGGTGTGCGTTGATAAATGCAACCGCGTTGACTGGACTTCCCTGCTCTACTTGCCGGGAGAGAGATTGTCGATTGGGAAATCCCCAGAAAGCCACGACCAGCGATGCCGCGATGAGAAGCGCGTTCGGCAGGGGCCGGTCTGTTTGGGCGTCATAGCTGTTCCACGCGGTCGAAAGCAGCCGGGAGAGAATAGGCGCAGCCAATATCCCAAAGACAAATACCATCCTCTGGTGAGACGCGGCGAGCCACGTGCCCAAGGCCAACAAAAGCAATTCATCCCAAAACAACTCGGACCGGCGAACGATTATTAATAGAAAGATGCATAAGAGGACTCCCAGCATCGCAGCCCCGCGTGCGTTACTCAATACCAGCGGTTGCCATTCTTGTACCTGGCTGAGGCCGAGGGGCTGATGCAGCAGGGTATTCAAGGGATACAAGATCTGTTTGGCGCCGATAGGATTCAGGAATAATGCTCCGACCGATAAAATCAGTGACAGTGCCAGCATTTGGCGTTGCCGCGGAGCCCAGCGCGATGAGACGAGCGAACCCGAACGGAAATCAAAAAACGAACCCAGAAGGAATACCCCTGCGATAGCAAACCCAAAAAAGAAGGATCCATGGCAGTTCACCCACAGTGCAAGCAGCGGCGGCAGGCAGAAGAACCACCGAGGATTGCGGCTGCGTCCTAGGTGCACCAACAACAACTCCAGGACGAGGAAAAGGTAGCCGATCACCTGCGGCCGTACGGCGAGGCCGGAGGTCGAAAAAAGCCAAATGACCATGGCTCCTGCGAAGCCTACTTTCGCGTTTCCTGAATAGAGCGCACACAGTGCATAGCCGGCGATCAGTAGAGCGGCAGTGAAGAAGCACAGCCACAGCATCATGCCGCTATATCCACTCCATCGATAAGCACCGTAGATCAGCACCTGCGATAGCCATTCGTGGGGGATCCAGGCGTGGTGATTCGTCGTGTAAGAAAAAAGGTCCGTAGTCGGGATGGAGTGGGTTGTCCAGATGATCTGCCCCATCTTCAGATGCCACCACATGTCCGGGTCATCAAAGCGCGCTCGGACGGTCAGCACCGCCAGCACTGACAGCAACGCCGCCAAGGCTCCTGGAAAAGAAAATATCCTCTGTGTAGCGGTGGCTCGCGCTTCGCAGGACTTCGGCGCTGCAACCGGGTAGGTGGTGCTCACGCGCTAACCCAACTCCGTTAGGAGCGCGTCGTCTGCGATGGGCCGGTCGACCAGATCCCGCGCGTCGCCCAAGCCCCCTTCCGCGACTCGTATCAGCCGATGCAAATAAGCCCGCGAGATGTTCAAGCTTCGAGCAGCAAGCGTTTTGTTCCCATTGTTCTCGCGCACCGCCGCGGTGGCCAGCTTGACCTTGAAATCACGAATCTGACGCTCGAACGAACTGTCAGGATGATGATCGGCGATGCTGACAACATTTTCTTCCTGGATGTTCCGGGGCAAGTCTTGCACTCGAATGCAGGAATCGGTGGCAACGATGATCGCGCGCTGAATTGTATTTTCCAATTCGCGCACGTTGCCTGGCCAGGAATAGCCTTGCAGAACAGCCATCGCCGCCTGATCGATATACTCCATCGGCTTTTCGTACATCTCTGAATACTGGCGTAGGAAATGCATCGCGATCGTCGGGATATCTTCCGCATGTTCCTGCAGAGACGGAGCGTCGATCCTCATCACGTTAATGCGGTAATACAGATCCTGGCGGAACTTGCCTTGCTGCACCATCTCGCCCAGGTCCTGGTGAGTCGCGAAAATTATGCGCGCGCGTAACGGCAGGAGCCGGTTGCTGCCCAGCCGGCTAAATTCGCGCTGCTGCAGGACCCGCAACAGCTTGACCTGCGTGCTCAGCGTGATCTCGCCGACCTCATCAAGAAAGAGCGTACCGTCGCCTGCTTGTTCCAGATAACCTTCTCGGGACCCCACGGTTCCGGTAAACGCGCCTTTCTCGTGGCCGAATAACTCAGATTCGATCAGCGTTTCAGGGATGGCGCCGCAGGAGACAGCCACGAACGGTCGATTGGAACGAGAGCCCAGGTTGTGGATGGCCTGAGCAATCAGCTCCTTGCCCGTGCCGCTTTCTCCGACGATGAGCACGGATGCATTCAGACTGGCGACGCGTTGCACCAGGTCATAGACCTGCTGCATCGGTGAACTGCATCCGATCATTTGGTCGCAGCCTTTGTTTGCCTCCGCCAGTTGCTGTTCCACACTGTGCAGCTTTCGCTTGAGCGAAACGTTCTCGTACGCCCGTTGCAGCATGGTTTTCAGATCGCGGACCGAAGGCGGTTTCCGGCAATAGCCATGTGCTCCCAACCTCACCAGTTCGACCGCTGTCGTGCGCAACGCGTCGTCGACCATCACTACCGATGTGAATTCAGACGCCGCAATTCGTCGCGAGCACGCGAGGCGTTTCTCCAGCGAATCATTGTTTGAGTCCAGGTCGAGGATGACAAGATCACATCCCCCGTCGAGGAGCATTTGTTGTATTCCCGCCTCGTCCGACTCCACCAGAACCTTAAAGCCATTCCCCAGGGCGGAAGAGAGTACAGATTGGAGCTTTCGATCTTCAGAATAGAGTCCAATGCGGATCATGTATTAGCGTTTTCCTCGACTTCGGCGACTAAATAGGAAGGTGGATATCGGCGGGAGCGGAACAATCCATCGTCCTTGAATCAAATTCACGCGGGGGGCGCGGATGAACGTTTATTAATATTGGTTGCCAAGGAATATCTTAATAAGTAGGCAATGTCGACGAAACTCTGGTAACCATTTTAGTAATTTGTTGGCTACTTAGTTAGCGGTATTTATGCGAATGACTATCCACGCATCTGTAGGTTGCCGGCCGGAGCTGGTCACATCGTTGTACTTGGCTCAGCGTAATGGCATTGCAGTCGTTCAAAGGTCCGACCAGACTCCTTCGACCCAAACGGCAAATTAGTTTCCTGCCACAGTGTGGCCGCGAACTCGCTGTACCGTTCTGACCCGCCTCCACGGCCCGGAATCTAGGCCACCCGCGTGTGGCTGTCACAGTCTAATCGGCCGACTCCGGACCGGCTGAGTGTATATGGACCGCTTCAGTCCTCATATCCCCTGTAAACAGCCGTGGACACTGATCCGGGCCGAGACAGCTCTAAAGCGCTGAATTCCGGTTTTTCCAGCCCTTTCACGCTTTGGACGGCGAATTGCTCTTGCACCACCGTACCTCGCCCAAAAACCGGAAGGAGCCGGCATGCACTCGATAGCTTTGTGGCCAACGCTCATTGTCGTCGCCGTTGCGACCTTGACCGACCTACGCAGCCGCCGCATTCCCAATTGGCTGGTTTTCCCTTTCCTGCTTGCAGGGATCGTAGTCTCCGCCGCGCTCCACGGCTGGTCTGGCATCGGGCACAGCCTTGAAGGCATAGCGCTGGGTGGGCTGCTTTTCGGCGTTCTCTGTTGGATGGGCGGAATGGGCATGGGTGACGTGAAACTCTGTGCCGCGATCGGCGCCTGGATTGGGCCTTCGCAATTGCTGACTGCCCTGGTCATCACGGGAATTGTCGGGGGCATTATGGCGCTTGGCTGGGCTCTCGTGGGCGGATTCCTGGGCGAGTTGTTCCAGGGCACGGGCGATCTGATTCTCGGTTTTGGCAAGCGCGGCTTGCGTCCTCATCCGGAACTGGTACTCACCAATCCAATGACACGCAAGATGCCCTATGCTCCCGCGATCGCGATCGGGACCATTTTCTCTTTTTTTGCTCGTTGAGGACTGAAACAGAAACCATGGAGAGTTTACGGACAACATGTCTAACTCAGTTCAATCGGCCGCGAAGTTAAGAAACGCAGAAGGGCGTGAATTACTGATGTCGACTTTTACCCACGATCCCGACGCACTTGGCTCCAAGGTGCTATCCGTCGCCTTGATTGGGCCGCAGGAGCAACGCCGCAAAGCGGTGGCCGGTGCCCTTGCCGGTTCGCAAGCAAACGTGGCGCGCGAGTTTACCTCCTATCCAGGGTTTGACGACGTGCCGCGCATGCTCGATCCCGGGTATGACGTCATCATCGTGGAACTGGATTCCGATCCCGAGCAGGCGCTGGATCTGGTGGAGCATATTTGCGGCACCAGTTCAGCAACCGTGATGGTCTATTCAGCCAGCACCGACTCTGAGCTGCTGGTGCGCTGCATGCGCGCTGGGGCGCGCGAATTTCTCACCCAGCCCATCGCCCCCAACACCATTGCGGAGGCGTTGGTGCGCGCCTCGGTACGGCGCCCGGCAGCCAAGCCGGCGAAGAAAGTGGGCGGCAAGTTGATGGTATTTCTCGGCGCCAAGGGCGGCTCCGGCGTCACCACCATTGCCAGCAACTTTGCCTTGGCGCTATCCAAGGAATCTGGCCGAAGCACTGTTCTGGTTGACCTCGACCTTCCCTTTGGAGATGCGGCTCTCGAACTCGGAATGAGCCCTGAGTTTTCAACCGCCAATGCCCTGCAGAACTCCGAGCGTCTGGATTCCAACTTCCTCACTAAGCTGTTGATCAAACACAGCTCGGGGCTCTCCGTGCTGGCGGCTCCCGACAGATATACGTCGGTGCAGGCTTCCGATGAAGCGGTGGAGAAACTATTAGCCGTGGCCCGGCAGGACTTTGAGTATGTGGTGGTCGATGCTGGGTCGAACCTGGGTGCCGGCTGCAAGATGCTCCTCGATGCGGCGTCCGTCGTTTACCTGGTCACCCAGGTCAGCATCCCGGAACTGCGCAACGGAAACCGCCTGATCTCTGAGTTCTTTAACTCCGGTCGCACGCTCGAGGTGGTGGTCAATCGATTCACTCCCCGTTCCCTCAGCATCGACGAGGATCACATTCAGAAAGCCCTGACCAAACCAATTAACTGGAAAATCCCCAACGATTATCAGGCGGCCCGCCGCGCACAGGACACAGCAACGCCCCTCGCGCTGGAAGATTCGCCCATCTCCCGGGTGATCAAGCAAATGGCTAGAACAGCATGCAATTTGTCCCCCACCCTGGACAAGAAGAAGCGGTTCAGCTTGTTCGCGTAAGGGTAGATAGCGAGTTTTTCGCAATGAACGAAATGGATGGTAAAGAGTGGAACAACTGAGCCTTGAGCAGTTCAAATCGGATATACATCGGACCCTGATCTCCAAGCTGGATCTCGAGAAGCTGTCGCGCGTTAACTCCGGCCAGGCGCGGCAGGCGGTCTCCACCATGGTCAACGAGATCATCCGGGATCAGAAGGTGCCGCTCAGCTTCAACGAGCAGGAAAGAATTCAGGAAGATCTGCTCGATGAGGTCTTCGGTCTCGGTCCGCTGGAACCCCTGCTCCGCGATCCCACCATCTCCGACATACTCGTGAACAGCAAAGACCGGGTATTCATCGAACGCGGTGGTCTGCTGCAGAAGGTAGATACGGTGTTTCGTGATGATCGCCATCTGCTGCAGATCATCGATCGCATCGTGTCGCGCGTGGGCCGCAGGGTGGATGAATCTTCACCCATGGTCGATGCACGCCTGCCTGACGGTTCCCGCGTCAATGCCATCATTCCTCCGCTTGGCGCTCGATGGGCCAACCCTCTCCATCCGGCGCTTCGGAACCGGCCCGATCGCCGCCAATCAGCTTGTCCAGCTGAAAAGCATCTCGCCGGAAATGATGGAGATGCTGGCAGCGGCGGTGCGCGCCCGCATCAGCATCGTGGTCTCCGGCGGCACCGGCGCCGGCAAGACGACGTTTCTCAACATCCTGTCGCAATACATTCCCCAGAGCGAGCGCCTGGTCACGATCGAAGATGCGGCCGAATTGCAGCTCGCGCAGCAGAATATCGTGCGCCTTGAAACCCGGCCGCCCAACATCGAAGGCAACGGGGCGATCCGCCAGCGTCAACTGCTCATCAACAGCCTGCGTATGCGCCCCGATCGCATCATCATTGGCGAAGTGCGCGGAGAAGAGGCCTTCGACATGCTGCAGGCGATGAACACCGGTCATGAAGGCTCCATGACCACCATTCACGCCAACACTCCCCGTGACGCCTTGTCCAGGCTTGAATCGATGGTTTCCATGACCAATCTGAATATCCCGGAAAGAACCGTACGCCAGCAGATGGCTTCCGCCATCACCCTGGTCGTTCAGATCTCCCGCATGAGCGACGGCAGCCGCAAAGTGGTCAGCATCTCGGAGATCACGGGCATGGAAGAAAACGTGATCAGCATGCACGAGATCTTCAGTTTCAACAAGAAGGGGATCGGGCCCGACGGCAGGGTCGTGGGCGCCTTCCAGCCCAGCGGCATTCGGCCCAAGTTCCTCCAGCGTCTTAGTGTCGGAGGCATCTTCCTGCCGCCGACTCTGTTCGAGCAGACCCTGGAAGTGAACTGAAGATAGCGGAAGATGGAGAGAAGCGTATGTTGCTTTTGTTAGCGGTAGTATTCTTGGGGATCTTCGCAGTTGTCGCGCTGCTTGATGATAGCGAGCGGAACCGGCGCCTCGCAGCGCACCAAGCAGACCCTGACCCTGCTTTCATCGGCCCTCGCTGTAGGCAGACGGGAATTGCATGATCAGATCGTCGATATCCGCAAGCAGGAATTGCTCAGCGCCGTCCCCTGGATCAATCGTTTGCTGCTCAAGGTCGAGCTGGCTCCGCGCTTGCGCGCCACGCTCTACCAGGCCAACGTAAAGTGGACTGCCGGCGGCTTGATTGCTCATGTCGCACGGCCTGCTTTGTCTTTCCTGCCTATCTGATCTACCTGCGAACGGGAGCCGTTGCTTTTGCTTTGTTGATCGGGTTGCTGCTCGGCGCCACGCCCTTTGTTTACGTGCTCCATAAGCGGCGCAAACGCTTCAATAAATTCGAAGAGGAGTTGCCGGAGGCGCTCAATTTGATGGTGAGCGCGCTGCGCGCCGGCCATAGTCTTGTCGCTGCCCTGGGGCTGGTGGGCAGCGAGTCGCCCGATCCCATAGGCGTCGAGTTCAAGATCTGCTGCGATGAACAGAACTACGGCGTGGAGCTCAGGACGGCCATGGATAACCTGGTCTCCCGCGTTCCGCTGCAGGACGTGAGAATCGTCACCACCGCGATTCTGATTCAAAAGGAGAGCGGAGGAAATCTTGCCGAGGTGCTCGACAAGACGGCCTACGTCATCCGGGAGAGATTCCGCCTGAAGCGGCAGGTCCGTATCCATACCGCTCAGGGGCGCCTCACCGGATGGATTCTCTCCTTTCTTCCCATCGTGCTCGGAATCGCCTTGTATTTCGTCGACCCCGACCACATGAGCCTGCTGTGGAAGCGTGAGATTGGCGTCAAGCTTCTTTATCTGTCGGCGGCCATGACCATCACAGGCGCCTTGATCATTCGGAAAATCGTAAGCATGGAAGTCTGAAGGGAAAGTATGGGATTTGCAGCTTTTACATTTTTCGTCATCTTCCTGTTGATCGCCAGCGGCGGCCTGCTCCTCTTCTATCGGGCGGCAATGCTTCAGCGCATCTCCACCGTAGTCACGCCGCGAGCCAGGCAAGCAGGCGGTCTGTACGGCTCGCTGCAGAGACGCGTCTCCGTCGGCGCCATGGTGGGGCGCTTCGAACGCATCATGCCCAGGAGCCAGGCAGAAGTCTCGGTGGCGCAGCAACGTCTGATCCGCGCCGGCTATCGCAACGACTCGGCAGTGAGTGTCTTGTATGGCGCCAAGGTGCTGGTTCCCATCTCTCTGTGTCTGCTGGTCGTCCTCAGCGGCGTCGCGAGTTATAACCCCTTCGTTATCTGTGCCATAGCGCTGGGCCTGGGATATTTGGCGCCGGATTTTTGGCTGGGGAGAAAAATCTCGAAGCGGCAGAAGCGTATCCAGCTCGGTCTGCCGGATGTGCTCGATCTGCTGGTGATATGCATGGAGGCCGGCCAGAGCCTGGACCAGGCAACAGCGCGCACTGCCGAAGAGCTGAGCCGCGCGAAGCCCGAAATCAGCGATGAACTGGGAGTCGTGGTGCTGGAACAGCGTGCCGGACGCCCCCGGGCCGACGCCTGGAAACATTTTGCCGAACGTACCGGCGTTGATAGCGTGCGCAATCTGGTTTCAGTGCTGGTGCAGTCGGAACAGTTTGGCACCAGCATCGCCAAGACCCTGCGCATTCATGCCGACACCTTACGCGTCCAGCGCCGCCAAAAAGTAGAGGAACAAGCGGCTAAGACCACCGTCAAGCTGGTCTTCCCGCTGGTCTTATTTATCTTCCCCTCTATTTTTCTGGTGGCTCTCGGGCCTGCCGCCATCATCATTTCGGAACAGTTTAAAAGCTTTATCAACCGTTGAAAGAAGGGAGAACAACGTGGACAGTCCAACAATCATCCGGATAGTTTCCGGCATATTTTTTGTTGTCATATTGGTGATTCTGATTCAGCGCCGCCGGACGCGAGTTCGCTAACGCCGCTGCATCGTAGCTGAGAAGAAACCCAGCCTGTTGGTTGCACGTCAGTTATGGGCTTTACAGGCGGAGGAGAAAGTCGGACGAAGGGCACGGCTTCAGCCGTGCCGCACTGGGCTGGAGTTGATGAGGGCTTTAGCCCCTGAGGCACGTCTTTCTCCTGAAGGGGATGGACTTTTACACCGTATCTAAAACGGGCAGGATCAAAAACTCGAGTTCTTTGAGACGTCGCATTAAGAGTGGGATGGAGGATTTCTCTCAATTCCGGGGCCAAGCCAGAAACAGAAATTGCAACCGTGGTTTGGCTCTCATAAATGAATCGAGAGCCGGAAGGTGTGCCCGGTTGCTGGGCACGCCAAGAACGAAGGGGCTACATGGAACGACCGACGTACTGCGTATACAACCTCACGCGCGAATGTTTTCTCAATCTGGGTGTAACCCTCGCAGATACCTCTTTCGCGCGCCTCAAGGGGTTGATCGGACGGCTCAGATTGAGGTCGAGCGAGGGTCTTTGGGTCGTACCTTCGAGCGGCATTCATACCCTCGGGGTGCTTTTCCCGCTCGATCTGATCTACCTGGACGACAGCTATCAGGTCATCCATGTCATCGAGTATTTTCCGACGTTCCGTATCGCTCCGCTGAAGATAAAGGCTGCGAGCGTACTGGAACTACCTCCCCACACAATCTATTCGTCGCAGACACAGTCTGGAGATCTGCTCGTGATTTGCCCGGCCGAGGAGATGGAGAGCCGGTTGCGTGCCGCACTCGCCGTCAGCGAGGAACCCAAGAGCGAAGAGCTGGACCGCAAGGTGGCAAACGGATAAGGGGACGTGATGAAGAACTGGTTCGAGGAACTCATGTCACAACATCGGCGCAGGGCTCAGCGGCATATAGAGCCCCGGCTGGTTGCTTTTTACTGGGATGGCGCCGCTCCGCAACCACGCTACATTCGGGACGTGAGTAACACGGGCTTTTATCTGTTGACCGATCAACGGTGGTATCCGGGCACTTTGATCACCATGACCCTGCAAAGGACAGAGAAGTCCGACGACGGGTCAAAGAGTTCCGTCGCGGTCCAGGCGAAGGTGATTCGGTTGGGCGAAGATGGCGTTGCCGTGGCTTTTGTATTTCCAAAGCCAGAAGATGCGCATCGGGTTACAAGTATCGTCGCCGGTGGGGTTGGGTTGGCGGATAAAAAGACACTGGATCTCTTCCTGCAGCCCCTGTGGGTTAACCGCCCGATCGGGCCCGGGGGTGGGTCCTGGTGAGAACAGCCATGGCTGTACTTATCGGAAATGGAAGGCTGAGGCACAGGCATTCCACCAGTGGGGCCACGCAGCAAGCAGTGCGCCATTGGGTTAGATGGGCACCGTGGAGGAAATTGTGAAGACACTACTACGTGACGAGAGCGGACAGACGCTGATCTTTGTAGCTCTGAGTATGACCATCATCCTGGGCTTTACTGCAATGGCCGCGGATGTCGGGACGCTGTTACATGACAAAAGGAATCTGCAAATTGCAGCCGATAGCGCCGCCATCGCGGGGGCCGTAGAGGAAAAAGTCAGCTCCGTAACTGGCGATATACAAGCCTCGGGCCAGACGGCGTCGACCCAAAACGGCTTTACCAATGGATCCAATCAAGTTACAGTCACGATCAACACTCCGCCGGCCAGCGGGCCCCACGCGGGGGCCGCGGGTTATGTCGAAGCGATTGTTTCGCAAGTCGAGCCGGTGTTTTTTATGAAGCTGTTCAGCTTTACCTCGATGACAGTGACCGCCCGGGCGGTCGCCTTCGACGGAGCTACCAGCAGCAATTGCGTCTTGGCAACAAATCCGACGGCGCCGGATACCATCGAGTTGCAAGGATCCTTTAACGTCAATTTTCCAGGTTGCTCCGTTGTGGACGACTCGAATAGCCCCAGCGGCTCTGGATTTCACAGGAGGCGGCGGCACACTAACAGCGGGGTCAGTCGGGGTTGTGGGCGGAGCCGGCGGTCATACCGGGGACAGCAGCCCTGCCCCAGAAACGGGAGTCGCCCCGGTAAGCGACCCGCTCGCCTCCCTCCCCGCGCCTACGTATAACGCGGCCTCCTGCACCGCTGCCCCAGGCGGCACAGCCTGGGGGCCGGCCACCGCGGGAGGCACCGTCTGCTACAGCGGGAATATCAAGGTCCAGAAAAACGTGACCATGAGTGCCGGTACCTACGTATTCACTGGAGATCTTGATTTCACCGGGAATGGCAGCTTGACCGGAACCGGCGTCACCTTGTACTTCGCCGGCCCCAACGGCCAGTTGGGCGGCCCCGGCAACGGGAATACAACGCTGAACCTTACCGCTCCCACCAGCGGCCCTTATAACGGCATTCTGATCTATCAGGATCGGACCGATAGCAATTTGGCGGAGTTCAATGGAACGCCCATTGCCAATCTTACCGGGATCATCTATATGCCGGACGCCGAGCTGGAGTTCAGTGGAAACACCACCTCGAACTTCGTCACCGATTTAATCGTCAACCAATTGTATGAGCAGGGTAATGCAACCATCAACATAACCAACTACAACACCACGGTAAACAACTCCCTGCTTACCACCGTGGCATTAGTGGAGTAAGAAATGACAAACACGATTGATTCCGGTTCCTATCCCCATGACATCCCGCGGTTCAATAGACGCGTGTCCCACTCCCGCCTGACCAGCGACACCGGGCAGGGTTTAATTGAACTCGCGCTTACCTTGCCACTACTCATACTTATCCTGTTGGGGGGGCAGAGTTTGCCCGCTTCGCGTGGGCCAGCATCGAAGCCGCCAACGCAGCGCGCGCCGGCGCCCAGTATGGCGCTCAGACCGACATCACCGCCAACGATAGCGCCGGGATGCAGGCAGCCGCTCTCAACGACGGGGTCAACCTGAGCGGCCTGACGGCGACGCCGAGTCACTCTTGCGCCTGCTCCACCGCGCCCACGACCACGCTTGCGTGCTCGACCGCCCTCGGCACCTGTGCTTCCCCGGCCATCGTTCTCGAATACGTTCAGGTGAATACGTCGTCTACAATTCACGCCGCTTTTCCACTGGCCAGGGCTGCCGACTACATTTACTGCGAACGGCTCTGCGCTCATGCAGGTTGCGCAGCCATGACTCGGTTAATCGGACGCCGGTCAGCTTCGCCCTGCCGCCAGGCGAAGCAGTTCCGGCTTGCGTGGCGAGCGGGGCGCCTCCATCGATCGAGTTCGCCCTGGGGCGCTCCCTTCTATTCATGGTGGTGTTCGGTATCATCGCCATGTGCTTCGCGCTGTATAGCTACAATGTCGTTTCCGAGTCGGCGCGGGAAGGAACCCGCTATGCCATCGTTCGCGGCTCGGCCTGCCACTTCGCCTCGGCATGCCCAGCCTCGCAGGAGACATCCAGACTTACGTGAAGAACCTCGGCTTTCCTGGCATCAATCCCAATAGCTGACGGCCGCCACTGCATGGGCCGCCTACCCCGCGGGAGGAACCTGTACGCCGAACGCAGGATGCAACAATCCCGGGAACCAGGTCACGGTGACCGTAAGCTATCAGTTCCCGGTGGTCATTCCCTTTGTGCCGAATCGGACGCTAAGCATGTCCAGCACTGCGGCAATGGTGATTTCGCAATGAGGTTTTCAGTCTAGAAGAGTGATGGATGGAGCCAGGTATGTAGAAAGTGAATCCGGGGATGAGTTGGCTGGCGAGAATGTTGTTTCAGGAACATCGGAAAACCGAGCGTCAGAGAGCGCCCCAGTTGGACGCCTATTACTGGAACGGCGCCAACGCGGTGCCGCATAGCGTGCGGGATATCAGTTCTACCGGGGCTTATATCGTAACCGAAGAGCGCTGGCATCCAGGCACGATCCTGATGGTGACACTGCAAAGTACGGACGAATATATAGATGCCCGGCCTCCCCTCTCGATCTCCGTTCAGTCGAAGGTCGTTCGCTGGGGTATCGACGGCGTGGGCCTCACGTTCCTCTTTCCCAGCAAGGAGAGTGCTTTCACCCATGGGGCTGATCGGAAGGCCTTTATAGCGTTTTCCCAGTCGGTAGGTCAGGGTTCGGGTAGGTCAGGGTTTTAACCCTGACATCAACCGAACGGTGTCGAGGGGCCTTACAGTGCGTGAGAACGACGCGTCACGAAATCGAGTCCGTAGGGAGCTGAACCTAGCCCAGGACGCAGTCCCATAAGCGCTAACTTGTCTGGGATGTTTTTTCAAACTAGATCGTCATGCTAAAGCCTGTGACCTCGTGTTTCTGGAGCACCGCCCCCCACAAAGTCATCTCGAGCGAAGCGCCGCGCGGTCTATTGATCTGACGGCTTATGGCGGCTCGAGCCCCGGCGATGTTGTTAGCAGATGCTCTTCCCAGCTTTCCAGCCACAATACGGCAAATCAGCACATGTCTGAGCGGAGCGCGTCACAAATCCATCGCGTGACACAGCGCTTCATGGCGCGGAGTCGAAGGACCCCGAGGGTGCTTATCTTACCCATGCCGCTCGATCTTTTCAACCGCCGAAGCCCGCACTGGCGACCCGCCACTGTTTCCCGAGCCCCTGAGCTATTTCTATTCCGCCGAACCCGCCGGGATAATCAGCAGCACCTCGACCGCGGTCAATAATCCATTCTGCATGGCTGCCCTGAATTGCCACTGCTCAAGCGCACCGAGCACGAACTTGCTCTGTGAAAAGTCGACAGGAAACACAATGGCAAGTTTTTCAAATCGTCCCGAAGTGTTGACGAACCCATGGACCATAATGGCATCACCGTTTAGATCTCCAGGCGCAAGCCCGGGGCGCTCCATAACATAAGGCCAGGGCGCGTCAATCCGCGCCGTAGTCCCATTGTCTGCGGCCCGCGGCAGCGAGTACTGAAGAATCCAGCTCTTGGCTAAACCGACGTGCAGGTAAACCGTGTACGCCATCCTGCTGCCCCATAGTCCCACTGTCTCCGGATATTCCTCTGCCATTGACGATCCCACGACCACTACGCCGAACTTACCGTCCTTCGGCATGACGATGCGCGTCACCGTGGGTTGCTCGCCAGAAGCTACGTCCACCGTTTGGCTGGCGCCCGTGTCACGCCCATCTTTCACGCCATCCTGTCCGCCAGCGCGGTCTGCGCCGGCACCTTGCCCGGCCTGATTCCCAGGAGTCTCTCCTGCCCCGATCCCATTTTGCTTGCTGGCCGTGTTGCCGTTCCCTTCCTGGGATGTGTTGACTTCGCGCGCCGGCGCCATCGCATCGGAGGCGCCTACCGCCGCAGTCTCATTGACCATTGGCAAAGCGATGGTTCCCCGCTCGAGACGAAGATCGGAGAGCGACAATACCCTGGCCGGTACCGGTGGTCCGAGCGGCCTCGAGGCCGTTTCTGGAACCTGCTTTACCAGCTCGGGTCCGCGTACGACGACAGGGGAGGTCGTGCTGGGAAGAGGTAAAGGTGTATCTGTAACAAAGGCGCTTGCGGAAATCTTAAGGTCCGCCAGCTCCGATTCGTGATTGGGTGGGCTGAGATCGGGCCGTACGTTAGCCACGGTCTTCTCTTGCGGTGGAGGGAGAACGATCTGCCTGGCCGTGTTGCTTTCCGGCGACCACATCAGTATGAGTGGAACTGGAGTTTCTTGCGGGAGCAGCAGGTTGGGCGGAAGGTCCGGCTGCACCAGCGTTTGCGGCGCGGGAATCCGATCCTTGGGCTGCTGCGGGGAGGGAAGGCGCTGATGGCCGGCCTGCGGAAGCAATTTCGCTCGTCGCGCCTTGGGGGGCTTGTGTGCTGCGGTGTTCGACCGGCCGCCGTATCTGTGGTTCGGGCCGCCACAGACTGAGCAGGCGCACTGTGTACCGTTGGACGATCGCCTCATCCTCAACCCTGATCCTGTGCTTAAGGTTGAGATACAGCGATCCCATCACCACCACGTGCACCACCATTGAGACCAGGAACCCGGAAGGCCCCCGGCGAGACGGTGGCGGATCCACAAAAAGCGTAATGATGCGGGACTCCATAACCAGGCAAACTCCCCTTCTTCACTGCGTTAATGCAGTTCCTTACAGTCGTTGTGACACTTAAAGCATTTCTCACCACGACTGAGCACAAATAAAACATGCGCTCGATTGCACACTGTCGTTGTTTCCCACCCTGGAACCCAACCACCGAGGTTCTTGGGGATGGCCGCCCGCCAAGGCGCCCTGTCGCCATCACAAACCTTTAGAGATCCTGAACCAACGGTTGCAATTTCGAGGCCAACCGTTAGCGCCGTAAGTCGCTGCAGAATGGCACGCGCGCCGCGTGGAGCGTGCCTCCCCGGCTACACCTGGGGCCGAGGGTGGATACACATGTTCACACTTGGCTCCAGGGCCGCCATCTAAACCCATGATTCCGCGTCGAACCTGCCTCCTTTTTCTTTGGCAGATCAATTGCGACAGGAGGTCAGGAAGGCCTGACTGGCAGCACCGCCGGTTTGGATGGGTCTCTGAATGAATCGAAGACTACTCCTTATTCTTGTGAGCGCTTTCGTCATTGCTGCCGCTTGCAGCTATCTCGTCTATCGTGTGGTCGGTACCCGTTTGGCCCTGGGACAGCAGAAATCTACGCGGGTGATTGTTGCCGTGAACGATGTGAAACTAGGAAGCGTCTTGAAGGATGCCGATCTCTCGACCACCGATATCTCAGGACCTCTCCCCAAGGGCGCAATCCTCAAACGGCAAGACGCGGTTGGCCGCGGCGTCGTTTCCGACCTTTATCAAGGGGAGCCGATTGTTGAGAGCCGGCTGGCTGCCGTCGGCTCCGGCGGCGGCTTGGCTGCGACCATTCGCCAGGGCAT
>CAWBBY010000011.1:0-353966 GCA_963787145.1 uncultured Acidobacteriaceae bacterium | reverse complement strand
CATGGAAGCGCGCTCCCAGCTGCGCCACAGGCCCACAAAGGGAAGAACATCCTTTATTCTGCTGGAGCATGCCTAATCCGTCAAACGCTCCGCGTGTGACCACCGCTCCTTCACCGTTCTCTACGGGAGAAAGAATGTTCTATCCCCCTAACTCGGCAAAAGTAACTCTTCTGACCCTGTTGTTCCTCGGCGGCTCCGGTGTCGCTCGCGCGCAAGCAGCCCCACCCCCCACCGCCCCAGCCCAAGCTCCCGCGGCCCAGGCTCCCGCCGCAGCCGTGGCGCCCGCGCCAGCCGCCTTTGCGATGACCAACTTGCGCCCGGCCCTGGCCAATGTCCAAACCGCCATTACCAACGTCAACGTTGCACACTGGAAGGCGCCTAACGATATCCGTGCCACCACGCAACAGGATGTCAACTCCATGCAGCGCGACCTCAACACCACGCTGCCGCCGCTGCTGGCGCAGGCCGATGCCGCCTCCTCCGGCAATGGTCCGGCCGCACTTGCCCCGGCTTTCGCCGTCTTCCGCAATCTCGATGCTCTCTATGACGTGATGCTTCGGGTCACGGAAACAGCGGGTCTGGCTGGCTCCGCGTCCGATGCGAGCAGCCTGGAAGAGGCCCGAGCCGGGCTGGAGGATGCCAGGGCCAAACTTGGTACCTGGCTGCTGCAGGCCATAGGCGCCCAGGACGCCCAGGTTGTCCGCTTGCAGGCGCCCGCCGCCGCCCACCCTGCTTCCGCAGCGCCGCCGCCGCCCAACAAGATTGTGGTCGACGACGGCCCTGACACTACCAAACCGCACAAGAAAAAACCGCCCCCGACCCCAGCACCTCAGTAATCTCTTTTCCCGAGCCGCTCACCCCTCCGGTGGTGTCTAAAGTAAAGAGAAAGCTTAAGAATGGGGTGGCGAGGGTGCGGGCCCAGCTGCCGGGTTGGCTGAGTGCGGTATTAGGAGACGCAAGTGGACGCTTCCTGTTATGTTATGGGGTACTTTCGCATGCAGGCAGGCATTGCTTTGGGAAATATCGCTAGCGTCCTCAGTGTACCGTCAGAAGAAGCCGGAATTGTCTCTGAACTGAAAGCCGGTTCCGAGGAAGCATTTGCCTGGTTGATCGCCAAGTACCATCAGCCCATCTACAGCTTGGTTGCGCGCACCATTCCCGACCCGGCAGACGCCGCTGACTTGACCCAGGACGTCTTCATCAAGATCTACCGCGGCATCGGCAGCTTCAACGGAGATTCCAGTCTGCGCACCTGGATCTATCGCATCGCGCTGCGCGAGGCCAGCAACCAGCGCCGCTGGTGGGGGCGCCACAAACGCCAGGAAGTCACCATCGAGTCCGAGTTGGGCCAGTCCAACGACGGCCACCCCCTCTGCCTTAAAGACACCCTGATCGACGCTCATGAATCACCCTTTGACCATGCTGCCCAGGAAGAGGTGCGTGCCCGGGTAGAGGAGGAGTTGCGTCATATCCCCGAGCCCTTTCACGCCGTCGTGGTCCTGCGCGATATCGAAGGCTTTTCCTACGAAGAGGTGGCGGAGATTCTCGGGGTGAATCTCGGCACCGTCAAGTCGCGTCTTATGCGTGGGCGCGCGCATCTGAAAGAGCGGTTGGCGGGTTTCGCGGAGGCGGCGGCGAAACGTCCAAGCTCGGCTTTTCAGCCGATGGAATCTCTTTCTATGAGTGCTAGGGGGGCCAAGTGAACAAGTGCGCTGATTTACGCGGGCAGTTCTCCGAATACCTTGACGGCGCGGTGACCGGCGCAGCCATGCAGGAGATCGCTGCGCACCTTGAAGGCTGCTCCGGTTGTGCGGCTGAGTTCGCGCAGTGGCGGATTGCGCAATCCCTGATTAGCTCCATCGGGCCGGCGAAAGCCCCCGCTGACCTGGGTCTCCGGCTTCGTGTTGCCCTATCACAGGAATCCGCCAACACCGCGCAGGAGAAATTCGCCCGCGGGCGCCTTCGCTGGCAGAATACCTTCCTGCCCCTGGTGTGGCAGATTACCGCTGGTTTCGCCAGCACCGTTGCGCTGCTGGGCGGGGTCGCCCTGCTCATCGGGATGTTTGCCTCCCCTGAGCCTGCGCAGGCGCGGGACGAACCCCTCTGGGCTTCCAGCCCCCGCTTCCTTTACACCTCAATCGAGCCCGCCGGAGGCGTTGCCGACGGTAACAATCCGCTCGTTGTTCTGGCTTTCGTGAACGGAGAAGGCCGGGTGTACGACTATAAAATCGTCTCCGGAAGCGCGGACAGCAAGACCCGTTCCCAATTGGAAGATAGCCTGGTTTTCAGTGTCTTTGCCCCGGCGCAGGCCTTTGGGCAGCCGGTACGGGGTACTGTACTCCGGTCTTTTTCCAGTGTTCCCGTGCACGGCTAAGGCGCTCCTCTTCCCGTGGGATTTTTTCCCTCAAAATGCACTCGCGGCCCTTGGCAAGGACGATCCCTTTCTCGTGGATGGTTTGACCCCCCCTCGTGCGAATGCATAGACTTGGAGAGGGCCAATTGCCGCACTCTATGCAGTTTCACAGCAAGCATTCCGCTATCCAACCCAGGGTTCTTTCCGCGCGCCTGGCGGTAGCCTCGCTTGCGGTGCTGATCTGGTTGGGCGTGCCGGCTTCGTACGCGCAAAGCTCATCCGACTCGCAAGCCTCAGCCGGCGGCAGATCTGCTTCGCCAGCATTGGTGGATGCCTCGGGTCCCGATATCAGCCTGCAGAACAGTGAGGCGCTTTTCGACATTGCCGCGGCGCTGAACGCATGCGGCTATGATCAAGGGCTTGCCGCTTCCGACCCGCTGCGCCAGGAAGTCCGCGAGCTGGTCAACCAGGCGCTCCAGGCTTCGAGCGATGCGCGGGATGCGCACGAACACATCTGCACTTTCATTTCGCAGCATCGGGTTTCTGACACCGGATCCGATCTGGCGCAGTATATTTCGCTCGCCCTCTTTATCTCGCCCCCGCCGGAGCTTGCGCCCAGCGCCCAAGGCGCGGACATCCCTCCGGACGCCAGTGGGGTGGAAAATATTCTGCCTTTGTTGCGCCGCTTTGCCCAGCTCGTCGATCTGCACGTGATCTGGCTCAAGGTTCGCCCGCAATACGAAAAGCAGCTGGTCCAGCTCCACGTCTCTTTGACCAAGATGATCGACGATACCGGCATCTACCTCAAGACGCCTGCCCAAGCCACGAACGGCCGGCGCTTTCTGGTGGTGATCGAGCCGCTGCTTGATCCCGCGCAGACCAATGCCCGGGTCTACGGAGCCGACTATGTGGTGGTGGCCTCGCCCGTCAATGGAACCATCCACATGCGGGAGGTTCGCCACGCGTACCTGCATTACGAAATTGAGCCCCTGTTGTATGCCCGCGCCACGGCTCTTGACCGGCTGCTGCCGTTTCTAAAGACCATTCGCGATGCGCCCCTCGATTACACCTATAAAAGCGACGTGGTGGCCCTGACTATCGAGTGCATGATTCGCGCGGTTGAGGTTCGAACCATGGATACCGGCGTGACCATTTATAAGATCCCGGCCGATGTGCGGCGCAGCGACCTCGAAGCCGCCACGCACCAGCACAACGCCTCGGTCGAGGCAGCCGAAGCGGTCCGACGCAAGGCGGTCCAGGAGGATATGGCCGACGGCTACGTGCTCACGGAGTACTTCTATAACGCCTTCGCTGCCTTTGAGCGGGCGCCGCAGAGCTTCAAGGAAAGCATCGGCGAGATGGTCTACGGTATGGACGTAAGCGTGGAATTGAACCGGGCGAAGCACACCACCTTCAACCAGCAAAGTTCCTCCGATGTAGTGCATCGCTCGCCGCGCGAGCTGAGAGGCCTCGATCTGGCGGAAATGAAACTGATGAAGGGCGACACCGATGGCGCGAGCGCTCTGGCGCAACAGTCAGTGGCCGATAAGTCTGGCGATGCCGCCCGCGCCAACTTCATTCTTGCTCGGGTGGCCATTATGCAGCGCGATGTGCCGGCCGCTCAGCATGACTTCGAGGAGACGATCCGGCTCTCTAAGGATCCGCGCATGCTAGCTTGGTCGCACATCTACCTGGGACGGATTTACGACATCCAGGACCAGCGTGACCAGGCGGTTAACGAGTACCGGGCGGCACTCACCGTGCGCGACGGCGAGGCGGATACCAGGCTGGCGGCGGAAAAGGGTCTCAAGCAGCCATATGCGGTTCCGCACCAGGAGCATTCCGAGCCCGCGGGGGAGGATGATTCTGCCCCGGACGCTTCGCCCCAGGCTGGCGCTCAGCCGGCAAATGGCACTCCTCAGTAACCGGCAGATTTCTCCCGCTATGCAATACAGTAGGAGAAAGGGCAACGAAATTTGATGGCACAGGCGGCTCCCAATACGCTACAGGTAGCGTTGGGTCACACCTTCCGCGAGCAGGCACTGCTGGTGAAGGCGCTGACCCATAGCTCGCTGGCGTACGAGCAAACCACCGAGGGCCGGCAGGCCGAGGGAACCACCTGCGCACGCGAGGAAGATAACGAGCAATTGGAGTTCCTGGGAGACGCAGTTCTGGGCCTGGTCGTTGCCGAGATTCTCTTCCGTCGTTTTCCCGATCTCCACGAAGGTGAGTGGACACGCCTCCGTGCCAGCCTGGTCAGCCGGCGCCACCTGGCGCAAGTGGCTTCTGTACTCGACCTGGGAAGTTATCTGCGGCTGGGGCGGGGAGAGGAACGAGGTGGGGGCCGGAAGAAGTCTACCCTGTTGGCCAACTGTGTCGAGGCTGTGATTGCCGCGCTGTATCTGGATGGTGGCCTGGTTCCGGTGGAGGCCTTCGTCAACGAGCACGTGGTCGCGCCCTACGTAAGTGACTTACGCCAGGCGCTTGATCGTGGAGTCTCGCTCGGTGACCACAAGACTGCATTGCAAGAGCTACTGCAGGCGCAAAAGACCGGGCCGCCGGATTATGTGCTCAAAGCGGAGACCGGGCCCGATCACCGCAAGCGCTTCCTGGTGGAAGTAAGAGTGGCCGAGGGAAGCGGACCCAAGGCGCTCGCCCGGGGCATAGGCACCACCAAGAAACGGGCCGAGCAGGAGGCCGCACGCCGGGCTTTCGACAAGCTCAGCAAGCAAACTCCTGCCCGGGAACCGTTGGCAGAAGGTAAAGGTTCTTGACCCACCAACCACCAGCGGAGTTCTTCCACGTGTCCACGGAAGAAGCAAGCGTGGCCACAGCTTCTGCGGCGCCTGCGGCCAGTCCACGCGCCATCCACCTTAGTCACACCCACCTCGTCTTCCCCAACCTGCTCGACACCTTCCGCTCGCTGCTATCCATCATCGTCATCGCCCTCTTTGTGCTCACCTTTGTGGTTCAGCCCTTTCGCATTCCCTCCGAATCCATGGAGCGGACCCTGCTGGTAGGGGACTTCCTGCTGGTCAACAAGGCGGTTTACGGGCCCCCGGGCGCCTGGCACTGGCTCCTGCCCTACGAGCAGGTGAGCCGTGGCGATGTGATCGTATTCCATTTTCCGCTGGACCCATCGGATCACGTCGTCAAGCGCGTCGTGGGGGTTCCCGGCGACCGCATCCGTCTGCAAAACGGCGTGGTCTGCATCAACGGGAAGAAGCAGACTGAGCCTTTCGCGATCTTTGAAGGCGCGTATCAGGACAACTTCCGCGATCAGTTTCCCGCCAAGCTCTATACCGACCCGGGAGTCGATACGCAGTGGTGGATGCAGATGCGCCACGATGTTCAGAACGGCGACTTGGTGGTGCCTCCCGGGCTATATTTCGTGCTTGGCGACAACCGCAATCACAGCCGCGATAGCCGCTACTGGGGTTTTGTTCCGCGCGCCAATGTCGTGGGTTTGCCGTTCATCATTTACTTCTCGCTGCACCAGCCTTCGGCTACCGATGACCGCACGCTCCCGGATGATAGACTCGGACACGAGAAGAGCCCGCTCGACACCGTCATGGACTTTGCGCGGTGGAGCCGCACGTTTCGCGTCATTCACTAGAGGTTTTGTTCCCATTACCATGGAAGCCACAGAAACAGAGACCAAAAGCCAGCAGGCAACGGAAGAGACGCCGCTGGAAGCATTCGCTTCCATCTGTACGGTGCTTGTCATCGGACTCTTTGCACTGACATTCATCTTTCAGAACTTCGAGATCCCCTCGTCCTCCATGGAAAAGACTCTGTTGGTAGGCGACCATGTGCTGGTGGACCGCATCACGCTGGCGCCGCGCACCGCGTGGGCTCCCTTTGTCTACTACCGCGATGTGCGCCGCGGCGACATCATCGTCTTTTTCAAGCCGGGCGAGCCGGATCTTTACCTTGTGAAGCGGGTCATCGGTGTTCCTGGCGATCGTATCCACCTGCGCAACGGCGTGGTCTTCCTCAACGGGCAGCCGCAACATGAACCGCAGGCAGCCATGCCGGACTACGGCAACTATTTTCCCTACCGTGATGATTTTCCGGCTGTCTCCCCTTCGCAGAGCGGCGACGTAACGCCAACCTGGGCCCTCGAGCTTCCCAACTACATTCAAGGACAAGACCTTGTGGTTCCTCCGGGCCGTTACTTCGCCATGGGCGATAATCGCACCGTCTCGCTCGACGGCCGCTATTGGGGCTTTGTGCCGCGAGCCAACATTGTGGGCCGCCCACTCTTCGTCTATTGGTCTTTCATCGAACCCGACAATCAGTATGAGAAAGAAGGAGTGGGAGACAAGCTCCAGTTCTACACCCACGTAATTCTTCACTTCTTCGACCAGACCCGCTGGCGCCGAACCTTCCATTTGGTCCGTTAGCATGGGTGGCGAAGAAAAGCGTCCATCGCCCAGGCGCTGGATTCTGCTGGCCGTCGCGGTGCTGTCAGTGGTTGCCTTTGTGTTGCCGCCGCTGGTCAACATCAACCGCTATCAGCACCGAATTGCCGACAGCATCAGCCGTAGCATCGGCCGGCAGGTACACATCTCATCCGTCAAGCTGCGATTGCTGCCCCTGCCCGGCTTTGAGTTCTCCGATTTTTCCGTAGAAGAAGATCCTCGGTTCGGCTCCGAGCCTATCCTTCACTCCGACAGCGTGGTGGCAGACCTGCGGCTCTTGTCGTTGTGGCGGGGCAAGCTTGAAGTCTCCCGGATCCATTTCGACGACGCCAGTTTGAACCTTGTCCGGGAACCCAATGGGGGTTGGAACTTTGCATCGGTTTTGGTGCAGGCGGCGCACATCCCAAATGCGCCGACGGGCCAGCGCCATGCCGGCAGCGCTCCGCGCTTTCCCTATATTGACGCGGAAAACACGCGCATCAATTTCAAAGAAGGAAACGAGAAGAAGCCGCTCTCGTTCCTGAACTCCGACCTCTCCATCTCGCTGGCTCCAGAGGATGCTTGGGAGCTGCACTTTCGTGCGCAACCTGTGCGCACCGATCTGGTTCTCGATCTTTCCGACACCGGCATGTTGCGCATCGACGGCACGTTGCATCGCGCGCCCTTACTGGCCGAGATGCCATTGCAGCTCAAGGTGGAATGGAACGGAGTGCCCCTGGGCCAGTTGAGCCGGCTCACCCTCGGCAGCGATATTGGCTGGCGTGGCGGCCTGGATGTGGAGGCTGCGGTGGAGGGTACCGCCGAACTGGCTCGCATCAGCACCAGGCTGAAGGTTGCAGGTTTGCATCGCTCCGAATTTACGCCCCCTCATCCGATCGATGTCGAGAGTTCTTGCCGGGCTTCATTTCAGAGAGAATCGAGTTCACTGGAAGACATTGCCTGTAACTCTCCCGTCGGGGACGGAACGCTTCTGCTCGCCGGCTCGATTCAACAAGTGCAAACTCGGCCTCAGGCGCAACTCACGCTGGCCATCCATCGCGTTCCCGCCGCGGCGGTGCTGACCGCACTGCAGGAAGTGCGCAGCGGCTTGGGCGCCGGGGTCCAGGCCGCTGGAGCCCTCAATGGGCATTTCCAGTACGCAAGCCAAAACGGACGCCCGCCCTCGATTGCGGGCGAAGTGGCGCTTGATTCGCTGAGCCTGACCCCGCCCGATTCCGGCAAACCCTTCCTTGTTGGCCCGGTGCGGCTCCGTTGCGAGAGCCCGCCGGCGGGGAACGACTCAACAGGTTCTCCCGCGTTGCTGTTGCAGCCGGTGCGCCTGGCCATGGGTGCGCCGGTTCCGGTGACCGTGGACGGCCGCTTTACGCCAGCTGGATTCGATCTGCACTTGGGTGGCGTCACCACGCTTGTCCGGCTGAAGGCCTTCGGTAAAACTTTCGGATTGCTCGGCGGCGCGGGGACTGCCACTCTCGACCTTGACGTGCGGGGTAAGTGGTTGTTGCCTGTGCCCGACTCCGAGCATCCGGTGGTTGCGTCGACCGCGGAGGGCAGCATTGCCATCAGGAACGCTGAACTGACCACGTCCTATTTGTCCCAGCCACTCAAGATTGCCTCTGCCCAGGGAATCCTCAGCCCCACTCAGATTGAATGGACCAACGCATCCATTGCCTACGGGAAGCTGGAGGCACAGGGAACCCTGGAGTATCCGACGCTATGCACTGCCCCGGGGTCCCCGGCAAGCTCGCTTGCTGGGGTGGACAGCACGCCATGCGCAGGGCACTTCTCGCTCCTCTTTCCCACCCTGGACCTGGCCGCACTTCAGTCCACCTTGCTGGGTACCAGCGAAGGCGGTCAGTTGCTGCGCGAAATTCTTGATCGTATCGACCGCCACTCCGTCAAGTGGCCCGATCTCTCCGGAACGGTGCGGATTGGCGCCCTTTCGACCGGCAAGCTGGTGGTGCATGACGCGATCGGCGTGCTCGACATTAGCGGCAGCTCGATCAAGATCCGATCGCTGAATGGCCATCTGGCGAACGGAACCATGCATCTTGCCGGGTTGGTCGACGCATCCGGCGACCAGCCGGAATATCAGCTCGATGTGCAGGTGACCAACGCCGCGCCCAGCGCGCTTGGCAATATTTTTGATGAGCATTGGGGAAGCGGTCTGGCGAATTTTTCGGCCCAGATCACCATGTCCGGCTTTGACGCCCAGGATCTGGTCAGCTCTGCCACCGGTAGCTTGCGCTGGGACTGGACTAAAGGGGGATTAGCTGCGGAAGAGCCGTTGCCTGTCGCCGCTCAGCCCTTCATCCACTTTGATCAATGGAGCGCCGATGCGGCCATTGCGGAGAGCACCATCAAGATAACGCACAGCCTGCTCGCTCGCGGTCAGGAGGCGATTCCGTTGTCCGGCACGATCTCGTTCAATCGCGAAATAGACATGAAAGGCGGATCGACCGCGCACCCCTTCGCCATCACCGGCACCTTGCAGCACCCCGAAGTGAAAACCATCGAAGAGCCAGTGGAGAACTAACTGCCAGAGTGGCCCCGCTTACCGTGAGGCTCACCAGGACAATCGCCAGTTCAGAATTCAGTCCCGCAGGGACGGCTGAGAGTCAGTCTTGTCCAAATTAGGTTTTATGAATGAGGCGGAAAGCCTGCTAGGTTGAGGTTGGGATTTCTTCCAGGAAAACCAATCTCAATCAGGAGGAGCTTTCCGCCATGAGTGGAGTATGCAGTATTTTTTCGCAGGTTTTGGGGGTATTTTCTCGGGTCGAGTTTGAACAAGCGGTTTGCCAGCATCGAGCGGAGCATCACGCTCGTGGATTTAGCAGTTGGAGCCAGATGGTGGCGATGTTGTTCTGTCATTTGGGCAGAGCGCAGTCGTTGCGAGAGATCTGCGGAGGGCTGGCGGCCTGCGAAGGCAAGTTGAGGCATCTGGGGGTGGATCAGTGCCCTAAGCGTTCGACGTTGGCCTACGCCAACGAACATAGACCATGGGAGCTGTACCAGACGGTGTTTGAGCAGTTGCTGGAAAAGTGTCAGCGGGAGGTGCGGGGAGGGAAGAAATTCCGCTTTAAGAACAAGTTGCTGAGTTTGGATGGCAGTGTGATTGACCTCAGCGCGACGATGTATGACTGGGCCCGGTTCCGCCGGACCAAAGGTGGAGTGAAACTGCATTTGTTGCTGGATCACGACGGATATCTGCCCCAGTACGCGGTGATCGAGCCAGCCAGCAAGGCGGAAATCCAGGTAGCGCGCAAGCTGGTTTTAGAACCGGGCACGATTTTGGTGTTCGATCGTGGGTATACCGATTACAAGTGGTTCGCCAGCTTGACCGCGCAAGGTGTGTACTTCGTGACCCGGCAACGGTGGAACAGCTATCGGAAGGTAGTCAAGGAGCTGCCGATCCCGGAAAAGGGCAACATCCTGTCCGATCAGATGGTGCTGTTGGGCCACCGCGGTTACCGCACCGGGGTGCCGGTCAGGCGGGTGGCAGTGCGCGATCCAGAGACAGGCAAGAAGTTCGAATTTCTTACCAACAAACTGGATTTTGCTGCCAGCACGATTGCGAAAATCTATCGCGATCGTTGGCAGATCGAGACTTTTTTCAAGGCCCTCAAGCAGTCTTTGCGGGTCAAGACATTTGTAGGCACCAGCGCCAACGCCCTAAAGACGCAGATCTGGACCGCCTTGATCGCCATGTTGATTCTGAAATATCTGAAGCTGAAATCAACCTTCGATTGGTACGCTCTCCAATCTAGTGGCCTTATTGCGCCAGCAGTTGTTCGTATACCGCGACTTGTGGGCTTGGTTAGATTGTCCTTTTGAACCGCCGCCTGCCCTGGCAGGAATTCATGATCAGCTTCGGCTGGCGCTCTAATTTTCTTAGCTTTCTTTAGGACAGCTGAAACCTAGCCGACCGTCAAAAAACCTAAATCGCCCTACAATCGGGAGCTCTATAGCAAAACACTTGGACAGCACGTTTCTCAATCTACCGCTCCCCTCACCCCAACCTGATTTTGCAATGACCGGTTGCAGCACTCGTTTGTCCAATAAAATCAACGCTACAGGGTCGACCAATCCGCTAATTTGGACAGCTCTGGCTGAGAGTAGCCCAGGACGGACCCGGATTTCCTGTGCAGCTTGGTGGAATCAAGGAGCCTCGTGCGGCTTTCCGTGAAGAAAGCCGCATACGCGGATATGTCTAGAGCACCGTGCAGGAAATCCGGGGTAGTCCTGGGTATTTATTCAAGACTCGATCAGTCCCGCAGGGACGGCTGAAATTACCCAGGATGCAATCCTGGGGTACCTCTACCTCTGAAACGGACTACTCGCGATTCGGAGCAGCCAACCCAGGACCATGTCCTGGGTAACTTTCAGCCGTCCCTGCGGGACTGATTGGTCATTTCAAACCCCACCCAGGACTACGTCCTGGGCTACTCTCATTCGTCCCTTCGGGACTGAATTCCGCCCGCTGAGGGAAAGCTCTGCGCATCCTTGCCGTTCTTTGTCAGCGGTGGGACTTCCGGGACAAATCGTGATTGTGTCCTCATTACTCCGAGGCTGCCGGAACAGCGAGCGTCCGCCGGTGAACACTGGCCTCCACTTCGGGAACCGTGCCGTCGTTCACCGCGACTTCCGCCGGCTCGCCCTGCAGCAGGAAGCGATGGCTTACCCTCGACTTCGCGGGAATCCGCAGCCTCTCCGTCACTGTGGTTGTGCCCGAAGAAACAGAGACTGGAACCTCCGCCTCGGCCGTCCCGCTATTGGCAACATCCACTGCGACAACATAAGATCCGGCCACATTAGCCTTGTTGGGATACACGCCGGCAATCGAAAGGTCAGGAAGACCGCGATCGTGGTAGACCCAGTCCTCGAAAAACCACTTCAGGTCTTTACCGCTCGCCCGTTCGAGCACCTGCTCGAACCCGGTTCCTGTCGCATCCGATCCCGGTTGATACTCACGCAGCGCGCGTGCCAGGGCGTTTTCCCCGGCAAGGTCGCGCAGCATCCAGAAAACATAAGTTGCCTTGGTGCGGTAATACACCGGATCTCTTGCCGTCACCAAAGCCTGAGACGCCGAAGCGGCGTCGCCCGGCTCGGCCAGCGAGAGCGCGCCGCGGGCATTATCCAATTGCTGAATGGCAGCGCCCTTCCCTTGGTTTTGCTCCAGCCACAGAGACCCCATAAAGGAGGCCACGCCCTCCTGCAACCACGGGTAGGGCGAGCTAAAGTAAAGATGGGTCAGCGAATGGATAAGGGTGTCGCCCAGCTTATACGGGTCGGCGCTGCGCACGTCGGTGAAGAGCACGGAGCCGTCTTCGAACGGGGCGTCGCCATGCTCCGGCAGATCGACAATATTGAGAGCGCCGCGAGGCTCCGTGCCCAGCCAGCGATGGATCAGCGGGATCACCATCGTAGCCCCCGTGATGTAGGCCTGTGCATTCGCCACATCCTCGGTCCGCGCGAATACGGCCACCCCATTACCCTCCTGCCGGGTGCGAGTGAGCAGAAAGAGGCTGGGTGAGGAGAAGCCCAATCGCGTTGGCGGCAGCGTACAGGTGACGATTCCGGGTACAGAGGCCGCAGGCTGCGTAGTGGGCGTCACGGTCAAAGTCTGGCCATCCAACACGGCCAGGTTAGGTGCTTCGTCAAAAAACTCCTCGGTGACCTTCATGGTCACCGTAGCCTGGCTTTGACGTTGCCGTTCTTCCGCTGCTTCGGAAAAAAACTTGGCCCCGTCGCCCAACGCCACCGGAACGGATGCGACCGGGTACCAGGCCACGTTGCCGAAACCCCGCAAGCCCACAAATTCATCCGCCACCCGGTCCCAATCGGAGGCTTCCGCCACCTCTGCCGGGGTACCGATCTGCTCCAACCTGGTCGAGGAAAGCGCGGCGGTCCCTTCGTAGGTAAGATCGACCGCGATGGTCTGCTGCGGGGCAAGAGGCTGCGCCAGCGCGATCACCGCCTCACGTAGAGCCCCGGTATGGTCAATATCGCTGTTCACCAGTTGCTGGGAGAAAGTGGCCGGCGCATCGGCTATGCGCACGCTTGTCCATTGCAACGTAGAGGAAATCTGCAAGGGAAGACGGTGCAGCGGACTGCCCGAATCGTTACGCAGCACGCAGCGCGCGCGCACCGCCATTGCGTGCTCCCCGGGCCGCAGGTGAACATCGAGATCATACGAGAGGAAGGTGATTGCCCGCCGTTCCGCGTCGCTCGGTGCCTCTGCCGGCTTGGCCGCGGGAGTCGCTGCTGCTGCCGCCACCGGAGCACTGCCGCTGTCCTCAACCGACCGCGAGAGAATCACCTTACCGGGATGCTCCGCGGGTACCTGGGGTGGAACCGCTGAGGGAGAAGATGCTTCCTGCGCCCCGGCACAAGAAGCTAAAACAACAACCACCACTGCCAACCGCAAGAACCTCATGAACCCAAACCCTTCTGCTTCTTCGTCCGCGCCACCGCTGGAGCGAAATGGTCCGCCTGCCCGGCTTTACGCCGCTGCCGCGCTGCCTCGTAGAGCACCACGGCCCCTGCGGCACTCACATTGAGGGAATGCACCCGGCCGGCCATGGGGATGCGCAACAGGTGATCGCAGGTGCGCCGCACCAGGTCATGCAGCCCCGCACCTTCCCGGCCCAGCACCAGCACGCAGCCCACGGAGAAATCAAACTCGTCATAGTCCATGGTGCCGCGCTCGTCCAAGCCAATGCACCACAGGTCGCGTTTCTTCAACTCTTCCAACGCGCGCACCAGGTTCACCACCCGGGCGATCTTCACGTGCTCGGCCGCGCCGGCTGAAGCTTTGACGGCTACCGGGCTGAGCGGCGCCGACCGCCGCTCCGTAACCACCACCCCGTCGACCCCCGCGCCCTCGGCTGTGCGCAGCAGCGCCCCCAGGTTCTGTGGGTCTTCCACCCCGTCCAGCGCCAAAAGCAAGCGGTTTTGCCCGCCACCCTGCAGCAGATCGTCCAAGTCAAGGAATTGCCGCGCCCGAACAATCGCCACCACGCCCTGGTGGGCCTCTGTCCTGGCCAGCTTGGTGAGTTGGTCCCGGGTGTCCGTGCGCAGCTTCACGCCCGCGTCCCGGCAGGCCTGGATCAGCTTTTCCAGCCGCGCATCCTGCCGCTCCCGGGCGATGCAAATGTGGTCAAATTTCCGCGTTCCCGAGCGCAAAGCCTCCTCTACGGGATGCAGACCGAACAAAATCTCCATAGTCTTAAGTTTAGACGCTACGGCAGAAATAGGATTGCTCTGCCCTGAGTAGCCGCCGCGCTGGGCCTTTTTCATCAAGAAAAAGGCCACTTCCCGGAATCCGTCGAAGCCACGTATTTCCTGTTTCTGCCCTGTGGGAAAGGGTTCCCCGTGCCCTCCGAGTGGCTTCAGGCGCCTGATTCCTATATCCTTGTACGGACTAAGCTCGTCCGCAGCTGTGCTGCGGGACGAAGGAGCAATTCCCGTGGTCCTTGCCGCTAAGCTCAAAAAAGTGGTTGCCCAGGGCGTCTTTGGGGATGCAGCCCACGTCTCAGAGGGTAATATGCGTGCAGCCTCGCTTACCCTTGCCGACCAGTCCTGCAACGAGAACACCCTAGTCGCGCAAGGGCTAAAGCGCCACGACCCGGAGCTGCTCGATCAGCTGATCGTTCAATACCAGCATCGCTTGTTACGCTACCTGCTCTACCTCACCGGCAACCGGGAGACTGCGGAAGATATCTTCCAGGAGACCTGGATGCGTGTACTGAAGCGTGGCGACCAGTTCAATGGCAAGTCCCGCTTTGATACCTGGCTGTTCACGATCGCCCGCAACCTGGTTATCGACGTGCGCCGCAAGCGAACCATGAGCAGCCTGGAAGCGATGCGCGAAGCGGGAGAAGACGGCCGGTCCTTCGATGTGGCCGCCGACGGTCCCTCCCCTTTCGAGACTTACCAGACCAACGAGAACGGGCAGCGCGTCGCCGAGGCTTTGCTGACGCTTGAGCCTCTGCACCGTGAAGTACTGGTACTCCGCTTCCATGAGGAGCTTTCCCTGGAAGAGATCGCTCAGGTTACGCGGTCCCCGCTTTCCACCGTAAAGTCGCGACTCTACCGTGGCCTCTCTGCCCTCAAACCTCGCATTTCAGCACGGGAGGGAGAGGCGCGATGAAGGGTACCTCAAAAGGAGGCCCGGGTGGGCCTCTCGCAGACGCGGTGCGCTCCATCGCCTGGCAGGATGGCGACGCCAACCGGGTGCTGACTCAAAAGACCCGTCGGGCAGTGCGCGATGCCGTAATTTCCACCCAGGAGAAGCGCACCCTGCAGCGCCGGAATCTTGGTTTCGCCATTCTGGGCTTTGTATTCATGCTGGTCTTGCTGGGGCCGGCCATCTGGACCGGCATGGAAGATCTCCTGGAAGAGGAACATCTCTTCTCTATGCCCACGCAGCTCACCTTACTCATTGCTATGCTGCTTCTTGCTATGCTGGCGGCTCTCATAGCTGTCTGGAAAGGACAACGTCACGTGTACCATGACCGGGGCAGCGTTGAAACCTTTCCTCAAATTGAGAAATGACGAACAAGGCAAACAATACCGAAGCGGTCTCCTCCATCACGGAAGAGGTCAAGCTCATCCCGCGCTGGTCGATTGCCGCGGCTACCCTGGTTTTCGTCTTCATGCAGTATCTCTACTGGGTAATCTTGCCGGCTTATCGGGTCGCCTACAAGATGAAACCCATCGCCGCTCCGTTCGGCGTCCGCTTTTACTTCGCTCTGTCCTGGAGCACGCTGGCCGCGTTGTACGTGCTCATGGTTGGTTATGTCAGCCGGGATGCACCGCGGCGCAGCATGAGCACCCGCCTCTGGGTGGTGATATGCCTGGCTATGCCGGGAGGTATCGGATCGGTGCTGTACTTTCTCCTCCGCCAGCCGGTAGTCGCGCGCTGCCCCTCCTGTGGGACCAGTATCCATACTGAGTTCCATTTCTGTCCGCAGTGTGCCTACCAGGTCTCCGCGGCCTGCGGCAATTGCTATCGTGGCGTGCGCATTACCGACGTCTACTGCGTTTACTGCGGACATAGTTTGGCCTCGGATAACATGCCCTCCCGCCTGCGCGCCTTTCAATCCTGACGTTGCCGGGAAGGTTGGCCACGAACCTTGATCGACACGTCGACGGCGCCTCCCATAGTTGGGCCTCCTTCCGCCCCTTATATACTCGGACAGGCGAGATAACGACCTACTTATGCCAATGACTGCTCTCATCGTCGACGATGAACGGCTCGCGCGCGAAGAGCTCAAATACCTTCTCGACTCTGCGGGAGGAGTCGAGGTCATCGCCCAGGGCGAGAACGGCATCGAGGCGGTCCATCTGATTCATACCCACCATCCGGATGTAGTGTTTCTGGATGTGCAGATGCCTGGCTTGGACGGCTTCGCCGTGCTCAAGAAGTTGCTGGAGCGAGTCGATGCCGAGCGCATGCCCCAGATCATCTTCGCCACCGCGTTCGACCAATATGCGGTGCGTGCATTCGACGTCAACGCCATCGATTACTTGCTGAAGCCGTTTGATCGAGCCCGTGTCTTGCAGGCCCTGGAGCGCGCGCGCCAGCGCTTGCAGGAGATGCACCAGCTCGACTCAGAGCCACCTGCGGAGAACGGTGCCGACCTCAAGCCATCGGATGCGCGTCTCGATGCGCTACTCCGCCTCATCGAACAGCAGCACTCTGGTGTCCGTCCCCGCAGCGGGAAGATCATTCTGCAGGCGCATAACCGGCTCTTGCTGGCCGATCAGAAGGATATCTGCTTCGCCGCCATTGAGGAGGGCATCATCTCCGTGGTGACGCCCACCCTCGAAGGCCATTCCAAGTGCCGGACGATCGAAGAGCTGCTCGAGCTGCTGGATCCATCGCTATTCTGGAGAGCCCACCGCTCCTACGTGGTGAACATCAACCACATCAAGGAAGTCGTGCCCTGGTTCAAGAGCAGCTATCAGCTGCGCATGGATGATCGCAAGCAGACTGAGATCCCGGTGAGCCGCGCGCAAACCCGGCGCTTGCGCGAGCTCTTCAAGCTCTAACAGGCTGCGGAAAAACTCATGCTTTCGAAGGGTACGGCCTAAAGAGTCTGCGTGATAACTACTCTCAGCCGTCCCTACGGGACTCAATTTGGAGTAGTTATCACGCAGACTCTTTAGGCCGTACGTGAATGCTTTTAAGTGAATTCACATTTAGCCGCTGAGGGATGCCTGCAGCCTGCTACGAAAGCCATGCATGCACGTCAGGCCTCACCCCACTTCTTCATAGGCGCGCCGCAGCATCTGCCGCATCGCGGAAACCATATAGGCATTGTCGATGCGCAAATTCGTATCGCTGACGATGCCTGGATAGTGGTCGGGAATCAGCGAGGCGGTGCTGCGTACCTCACGCAGGGTTTTCATGAGGAGATACATGTCCTGATATCCGTCGTCCTGGAACGTCTCATGAAATTTCGGCAGAGGAGAACTAACATTGCGAAAGTGGACGGTGAATATCTTACCCCGGCCACCGAAATCCCGGATCATGCTGGCGGCGTCCTTACCCGTGGTGTCGCCGCCTTCGAGCCACGTCCCGAGGCACAAACAAAGTCCCCAGTTCTTGCTGCCCTTCGAAACCACATCTTCGGCGTGTTTATACCCCGCATAGTTGATAAAGACCTTGGCCACACCATTCATGGGAGAGATCGGGGGATCGTCCGGGTGGTGAGCCAACTTGATGCCGGCCTTTTCTGCAACGGGCAGGACACCGTCGAGAAAGTAAGCATAGTTGGCCCAGATCTCCTGCGCCGAGTAGTCGCGGTCGAACATTTGCTTTTCCACTTTTCCCCGAAAGTCAGTCACGCTGAACTCGCGCGCTGTATAGCCACGATTGGTCGTAATCATGTTCGTGGTGTAGGTATTTCCAGGGTGGAAATCGATATGCGAGGTGCGGATGCCCAGACGCCCGCAATCCGTGAGGAAAATATTGAATTTCTCGATGTCCTCGTCTCTGCCCGGCTGCCCCAGCTGAATCCTTTTTGAGCGATAGGCCTCCATCAGCGCGCAGTCGATGGTGAGCCCGTATTGGGCAAAGCGATGTTGCGTAGCTTTGATGAAATCGTAGGATGCTGCGTCACCGAAATCAGCGTGCAGCCAGCGCAGTCCAATCTGCTTGAGGAAGAGCAGCTCCTCGTCCGTAGTTTGTTGGACGGTTGGCTTGACAGCAATCTTTGTGCCCTCTGGATCAGCCTCGTCGAATGGCGCTCCCGGTGCAGCGGTGAGTGCCATCGCGGAACCGGGAAGCAGACCATAAGCCGCCGCCATCGCCGGCAGCTTGAGCAGGTCACGGCGGCCAAGCCGCGCTGCCGCAGCCAGCTTTTCAGGGTGCGATGTGGACAACACAACCTCCGGGCCTATTGCTTGATGACGGTGCCGTCGCGCTTACGTATCTCTCCCCATCCGCCATTGAGATTGTTTTTTCCCGGCGTAAATGGAGCCTTGGCGGCTGCTTTCTCATCAATCTCGATGCCCCAGCCGGGGTTCTCGTTCACCCATAGATATCCATCCTTCATCTCCGGGCAGCCGTGAAAGATCTCCTGAGTCAGTTCATTGAAGGGTGAGTATTCCTGGATGCCAAAGTTGTAGCTAACAAGATCAAGAGTCACGTTCGCCATGTGGCCCACCGGCGAGACATCTCCTGGACCATGCCACGCTGTCCTAACCCCATACGGTTCGGACAAGATCGCGATCTTGCGTGCCGGCGTAAACCCGCCTACTTGCGAAACATGCACGCGGATGTAGTCGATGAGCCGCCCCTCGATGAGCGGCTCCCATTCGTGCGGGTTGTTGAAGAGCTCGCCCATGGCGATCGGTGTCGCACAGTTTTGGCGGATCTGCTGGAAATAGGCGATGTCTTCCGGTGAAAGCGGATCTTCCAAAAAGAACATGTGAAACTTCTCTGCTTCTTTGCAGAACTGCACAGCCAGGTTGGGTGTCAGCCGCTCGTGCATATCATGCAGTAATTCAACTTCCTCGCCCAACTCCTGGCGGCAAACTTCCAGCAGCTTCAAGGCACGGCGGAAATCATAGGCCGGCTCGTAGAGCGGTTTATCGTGCAATGCCTTGATTGTCGTGTCTGTGCCCGTTCTCGAGCCGTAGCCTGACATTCCGGGGATTCCAACCTGCACCCGAACATTGCGAAAACCTTTGGCGATATAGCCCTTCGCGCTTTCCACAACGGCTGCGTAATCAGGTCCGTCGGCATGCCCGTAGGCATCGACGGCCTCCCGGCATTTGCCGCCGGCAAGCTGATAAACCGGCATGCCTGCCTGGCGCCCCTTGATATCCCACAGTGCCTGATCGACACCGCTGATGGCATTATTCAGCACCGGGCCATTCTTCCAGTAAGAACTGTCGTAGCACGATTGCCAGATATCTTCGATTCGGTCCGTAGTCTTACCGAGCAAAAACGGCTTCAGATATTTTTCTACCGCGGGTTTAACCAGGTCGGCGCGTTGCGTGAATGTGGCGCAGCCGTAGCCATAGAGCCCATCCTGATCCGTCGTGATCTTGACCACCGTAAGCCGCGTGCCCGCGGGCTCACATTCAATCACGCTAATATCCTTGATGCGCGGCGTTGCCATGCCTCGCGTGGCGCGTGCCACCTGCTCTTGCGCGCGTAGGACAGGCGGGGCGAGGCTCAGCAAGGCTGCGCTTCCCATAGACTTCAACAATTCACGACGTTTCATCGACATATCAGAGAGCCCTCTCATTATTGTTTATCCCCACCACTGTTCGCCTTCTGCCAGATGAGCCTTTACCACGTCAGGGTTCAGTTCGATACCGAGTCCTGGCTTATCGATTACGCTGATATGCCCACCCTTGATATATGGACCGTCGAGCTGCAGGACTTTGTCCATCCAACCCCCCTGACCCGTTATCGTTTCACAAGCGATATAGTCACGGATGGATGCAGCCCACTGGCAATTAGCCCAGGTGTGCAATTGACTCCCGGTATTGTGAGTCGCCATCGGCAATCCAAATGTATCAGCCATATCGGCGATCCGTTTCGTTTCCAGGAATCCGCCGCTGTTGCGTAAGTCAGGATTCAAGATGTCGCACCCCTGGTAGATAATGAAATCCTTGAAGCCCGCCCGTCGTTCCAGATTCTCACCCGTACAGATAGGCACACGCGAACTGGCGCATAATCTTCTCCACGATTCGGAGTAGTCCACGGGAAGGGGATCTTCCAGCCACAGCGGTTTGATTGGCGCAACCACGTCTGCCAATTGAATCGAGGTGCGCAGGTCGTACTCCCAGTGGCAGTGGACCATAAGGTCGTGATCCCACCCGATGGCCTCGCGGCAATTCTCAAACCCCTGGCCAATCTCCATCAGTTCTTTGGTCGTAAGCACTCTATTCCCAAGATCCCGGGCGCTGTCGCTCGCCGGGTCTGTATGAGGAAATCCGAACTTGTGTGCGGTAAAGCCGCTGGGATCTGCCTTGATCTTGTCCGCCCACTCACGGCACGAGGCTTTGTCTAGCATATTTCGAGGAGCGGCGTGGTCGTAAACGCGAACCTGGTCGCGGAACTTCCCGCCCAGCAGCGTCGATGTGGGAACGCCGAGGATCTTTCCCGCCAAATCCCAAAGAGCCATTTCAATTCCGCTGGCCGCGCGCATGAGTGAGTGCGCGGAGCCATCTGTCCGCGTCCCTGAAAGCTCAGGCCCTCCAATGCCCATATAGGTGTAAATGGCATCGATCTCCAGAGGATTCTTGCCCACCAGCAACGGTTTGAGCGCCTGGATCTGCTCCTTTACACCGATGCTTGGAGTCCCATATGCCTCAGCGATTCCGTAATGTCCATCGTCGGCAACAACCTTCACATAAACATAGGTACGTTGGCCGGCCAACGTCATCGTCTGGATATCTGTAATCTTTGCATGCGCCTTCTCCGCCGCAGCGAGAGGAAAAAGTCCGCTGAGAAACGCCGCACTACCCGTAACTTTGAGAAACTTACGCCGCGACCAGTCAAGCCCACTTGCTGCGACCACATTCACCCTCAATCCCCGGCAACTAACTCTTGCTGCTGCGTCAACAGTTCCTGCACGACAGGTTCAATGCGATTCCTCTGCTCCGGCGAAAGTTCTGAAACGAAGGGCGGAATAGGACCGGTGCGAGCGATGCCCGCGAGCTCCAGCGCATGATGCAGAACACGGGCTGGTCCCCATGCATCCCTCAGGTCTTCGAGGTTCAGGAAGCGGGAACGGATGCGCTCGGCTTCCCCATAGTCGCCCGAGCGGCACGCAGAGAAGACGGCCGCGCTCAACGTGGGCGCAAGACATCCTGAACCGGTGGTGAATCCCGGCAAGCCCCATTGGCGAAGATGGTTTATCGCCGGCCGCTCGCCGATACCGCTGATCACCTTGCGCCGGTCTACCCGCTTCAGCAACTGGTCGAGATAGCGATCCTGCGCAGGATCTTCCCGCACCACCGCGTACTTGATCGCGATGCAGATGCCTTCGTCGACCAATTGCGCGACCGCATCGAGGCCAGCCATGAGATCCGCGCCCATGTTCGTCTCATCCTTGAGATAGAGCATCAGGTGAGTGTCGGCCGCGTCGGCAAACTCTCGCAGGCCTCGTGCCAGTCCGGCTGCATCGCGTGGATCTCCGCAGGGAAGCGTCATCACGCAGGGGATGGCAAAGCGACGCAACAATTTGGCCTGGTCCATCAACCGCCCGTAGGAGGGGCCCGCGCTGGGAATAAACCAGAGTCCATTCTCTTTGATATCCGCCTGCCATGCGAGCAGCTGCTCATACTCGTCCAGAGTCAAATGGTAGAGGAAGGCATTGCCTCCATAGATAAACCGGGAAATTCCACCTTTAGCGATGTAACGAACGATGCGCGTATTCTCATCGAAATCGATAGCGCGGGCTCTTCCGGGGGCACGCGCCAGAGGCGGAACAGCGAACACCCCGTCCAGCGAAATGAGATTTTGTGTCATGTGATCTGATTCCTCTCCAGTTCCTGTTCGTTTACATCGACACCCAGCCCGGGGCCACTCGGTAGCGCGCAGAATCCATCATGCAGGCTGGTGGATCCGGCGCCGGTGTTGGGCAATTCAACAATAAAGAAATTCGGGATGCTGGCGGCAACATGCAGGGCCGCGGCCGTGGCAATCGGACCTCCATCATGCCAGGGTGAAACTGCCACGTAGTAGGTCTCCGCCATGGCGGCCAGCCTGCGAACACCGGAAATGCCGTGAATCAAAAGGTTGGGCCGAAGCAAGTCGACCAGCCCCGCTCGCAGCAGATCCTGGAAGGTTCCAGGGTTTGCAATATCCCGGCCAAAGCCAAGCGGAACGACTGTCTCATCGGCGATCTTGTGCAGAGTCGACAGGTTTGAAACCGGGCAGGGTGCATCGAACCAGAGGGGATGCATGGACTCTACGGCCGCGGCAAGACTTGCAGTATCCGAAGGAGTGAGTTCGTCGCCGCATGCGAACGCAAAGTCTGCATGCGGAGCCGCGGCCCGCATGGCTTTGAAACGCGCCACCCCGGCATGGACGTAAGCGCTGCCCTGGTTGCGTGCTGCCGGCGCGGGAATCGGTACTAGAAACGCGGCAAAACCCAGGGCCAGTTGCTTCTGCAGATCCCGCTGCAACTCGTCATCGGAGTTTCCCGCCAATCGCACGATGGCGCGTGCCTTGTTCCGCGTAGGGCCGCCCAGTACCCGGTAGACTGGGGCCTTGGTAGCCTTCCCGAGAATATCTAGCAATGCCATGTCCAGGGCCGCCTGAGCATTGGACGGAACTAGTAGCCGCAGCGCCTCATAGGCCGATGCGGACCGCCCCAGTACAGCCTCGCTGGTGGCATTTAGATCGGCTCTGGATAACTCCTTACACTCCCCGTAACCGGCTAAGCCGGATTGCGTTCGCAGCTGCAGAACAACATAGGAGTACTTCGTACCAGATAGTGGTACAGAATAGGCGCGCACGTCCGAAATCGTGTGCGGACCCGCAGGAATAGTAGCCGCTGCCGGAAGCTGCCCCAAAGCGAGCAGGGCTTTTCTCTTGTTCACTTTGCTCTCCGAACCCATCCGGCAACCCCAAAATCCTGCCCACGGAGGAGCGTACCACCGCGGTGCAAGACGAAATTTTCCTTTGCACAGCGCTGCTTGGTTGGAATACTATCCGCCTGCCATAAATAGTCAATGATAGATCAACCTCAAATGGAGGCTTGTTCGTGAATCGCGTAGGAAAACAAGCGGTCCTTATAGCGGCCGCTGTTCTGCTGGCGGTCACCGCAACGATCGTGGCCCAGACGGCGCAGACAGCCAAGCCGAAGCGCATCAACCAGGCGATCGAGCTTCTGGCAGAAGGCCAGCCTATCTACTACACCGGCTCCCACTCCGGAACCACCGGGACCTATGAGCAAGGAGTGAAGGACGCGCAGACCTATGCGGATTACATCAGCTACGACATGGAGCACGCTCCCTTCGACGTAAAGGGCTTGCAAGAGTACATGCGCGGCCTGGTGGCAGGTGGCCCCAGCAGGAGCGGTCACCGGACCCCGGCTGTGATCGTAAACGTGCCCGTGAATGGGATGGACGCTGAAGCAGTGCATGCCAACGCTTGGATGTTCAACCAGGTGCTGGCCACCGGCGTACACGGCGTGATGCTCACCCATGCCGACGATCCGGGCGCAATTCGCGCCTTTGTCGAAGGCGTGCGCTTTCCGATTCACCACGAAGGGGTAGGCGTCGATGGACTCCCCGAGGGACGCCGCGGCGTTCACGGGGTAGCGAATGCATCTCAAATCTGGGGTGTCTCCCAGGAGGAGTACGAGGAGAAAGCCGATCCCTGGCCGCTCAGTCCCAATGGCGAACTGCTCCTCGGCGTGAAAGAAGAAGACAAGTATGCGCTAGCCAATGTCGACGAAAACCTGAAAGTGCCTGGCATCGGCATGGCGGAATGGGGTCCCGGGGACATGGCAATGTCGCTAGGTGTCCGTGCGCAGGGCGAGGCCGCAATCCAGGATCCGAGGATGGTTGCAGCCCGCAGCAAAGTGCTCGCCGCCTGCAAGGCGAACCATATCTTCTTCCTCAACTCGTTAAGCGCTAAAGACGTGATTTCCATGATCAAGGAAGGTGTGATGGTCGGGCCTGCCAGCCCTGAGACCGCAGCCATCGGCCGTAAGTACACCAACAGACCCCAACCCTATTGAGGAACTATGAAATCCATCGCACGTTATTGTTTCATTCTGGCAATGGGATTGGCCGGCGTGGCGAGCGGCGTTGCCGGCGCACAGGATCGGCCTAACGCGCTTACTGCCAACGAAGCCAGTCACGGTTGGAAGCTGCTGTTCGACGGCAAGAGCCTGGACGGCTGGCAGCCCTATATAACGTTTACCCCACCGGCGACCGGAGATTGGGTTGTAGCCGATGGTGCCATTGTTTGTCCTGGCACCAGCTCCGGTTGGCTTGCCAGCAACGAGACCTTCACAAACTTCGAGTTGAAGTTACAGTTTCGCGGTAGCGAGAAGACAAATAGCGGTGTCTTTCTCCGCTCGGAAAAAGAGGGCGCTCCGCACAAGACCGGTTACGAATTGCAAATCTGGGACTACCAACCTGCCGGCTACAACACCGGCAGTTTGGTCGGCTCGCTCAAGGCAGAGCCCGCAACTATCCTGGACGGGCAGTGGAACGACTACGACATCACTGCCGACGGTGATCACTACGTGATCGTTCTCAACGGTAAGACCATCCTCGACGGTCATGATTCCAAACACACCGCAGGGGTGATCGGTTTTCAATGCCAGAAAGGGAACAAAATTGAGTTCAGGGACATCCGGTTGTTGCCACTTCAAAAGTAACCTGGCAAAGCTAAATGCTTTAGTGTGGCTAGTTATCCATTTCGTCGGCGTAGCAGTTGAAGGAAAGCTGGAAACATGAAAATCAAGAGAAGAGATCTACTCACGGCGGGCGTTTCCATTGGTGTGGGGATGGCAGCCACGGGTGTAATGGCGCAAGAGGCTCCGGCAGGCGGTGGTCGCGGCGGACGGGGGGCAAGCGCATCGGTCAATAGCAATACTCAACCCTCATCGGTCGACTTGAACTACAAGCCACGCCGCATAAACAAGGCGATTGAGCTGTGGGAAGATGGGCAACCAATCTATTACGGCGGCTCCGGCATGGGACCGGGCGTGGACAGCTACGCGCAGGGTGTCAAGATGGCCCGGACCTACATGGATGCCATCAACTGCGAGATGGAGCATGGGGCGCTCGACTTTGCGGGGTTGCGCGAGTTCATGCGCGGTCTTGTGGACGGCGGCCCCACGCGAAGTGGCCACCGTACGCCGGCGGTATTTGTGGAGACGGGCATTATCGGTCTCGACCCTGCCTATATGCGGGCGAACACTTGGGTCATCGAACAGCTGCTGGATTGCGGCGTTCATGGCATTCACATGTGCCACGCGCGCGATGCCGGGGCGGTTCAGGTCGCGACCCAGATGGCGATGCGTTATCCGTTTGATTATCCGGGTGTTCCGAAGTTGGAGATGCGTGGTCTTCGCGGATCCAGTGCGGGCTTTGCTGCGCAAGTCTGGGGTGTCAACCACAATAAGTACCTGCACGTGGCTGATCTGTGGCCGCTCAATCCCAAGGGCGAGATGATCTTCGGCGTCAAGATCGAAGACACCTTTGCTGATGTGGATGTCGACAAGACGATCGCGTTGCCTGGCATCTCGATGGCGGAATGGGGGCCGGGCGATCATAGCTTTTGGCTCTACGGTCTTTCCATCTTTCCTGAAGATGGCTCACGGGTGGATGTGGGAACCAGGCCGGAAATGGTCAAGGTAAGGCAAGCGGTTCTTGACGCTTGCAAGAAGAACAAGGTCATGTTCCTCAACGCTGGCACTGCAGATCAGAGCAGCCCGGATTATGTCGTCAAACAGATCCAGGACGGTGCCATGGTGCTCGAGGCGCCTGAGTCAGCGGCGATTGTCGGCCGGGAATACAGCAAGCGGAAAATGCCGGTGTGATGAGTCGTCAAACGTAAAAGCAAGATTTGAGGAAACAAAATTGAGTTCACAAACGTCAGGATGACGGTCACTCAAAAAATAATCGACTAAGACACGCGCCCGGAGAGCCAATCAGGCGCAAGAGCTTTGCTATCCGTGGCAGGAGAGTCGCATGAAAAAAGTAATCATGGCAGCGGTAATCGTCTGCACCGTGTTGGGAGCTTCGGCTGCTTTCGCTCAGGTGAAGATGACGAAGGACCAAATGATGTTTTACACCTCGGACTGGAAAGGCGATCGCTTTCCGGATGGGCGCCCCAAGGTGCCGGACGATCTGATCAAGCGCGCCGTCGATTGTACGATCGAGGATATCTGGGGCTATCTGCGCCAGAAGGGCTACGCCAATCAATTTGAGGGTGACTGGCAAGCTCTGCACATCGAGAAGCCCTTTGCCGGGCGCGCACTCACCGCTCAATACATGCCCACCCGGGCGGACATGGCAAAGGCGATTGCTGCGGAGGGCAAGGCTGAAGGCCGCGTTAGTGGAAACAACAGCTGGCCCATTAATGAATTGCAGATTGGGGATGTATATGTTGCCGACGGCTTTGGCAAGATCATCGAAGGCACCTTGATCGGCTCGAACCTGGGTAACGGCATTGCTGCCCATACCCACACAGGCTTTGTCTTCTATGCGGGCATCAGGGACCAGGAAGAGAACCGGGAAATTCCGAACTTCAACGGATTCTACAAAGGGTACGATCCCTCTGCCTGGGCCCAGATGGAGCTGACTGCGATCAACGCGCCTATCCGTATCGGGCGAGCCGTTGTGTTGCCCGGAGACCTTGTTCTGGCCAAGACGGACGGGGTTATCTTCATCCCCGCGATCTTGGCGGAAGATGCGGTCAGTCACGCGGAATTTACCAGTCTGGAAGACGATTACAACTTCGAATTGAACAAAGAGGGCAAGAACGGCGCCGAATTCGAAGGCGGTTGGACGCCGGAAAAATATCAAGGCCTCGCCAAGTGGATCGATGCCCATCCTGAGAAGCTGAAGATGCCGCGTTCTGAATTCGATGCGCTTATGACCGAAAGGCTAAAGCCCCGTCCGCCCCGTACCCCGCCCGCACCCTAGTAGGCTGCGGAAAAAACTCTCTGAACGTACGGCACGGCTTTACAGGCTGCGGAAAAGCTCATGTTTGTATCAGGGCACGACTTTACAGGCTGCGGAAACTCAGGACGAAGGGCACGGCTTCAGCCGTGCCGTCAGATGTAGACTGATGAGGCCTTTAGGCCCTGAGGTACGTTTTTTTCTGAAGTGAAGGGCCTTTACAGGCTGCAGAAAAGCTCATGTTTTGTATCAGGGCACGACTTTAGTCGGGCCGTAATAATTGAGATATGACGGGCTTTAGCCCCTGAGGTATTGCTTTCCTGCCCGGTACAGACTTTTCGATGCAGGGGACTCCTATGAAGAAAATAATCGTGGCTGCGGTGATCGTCTCGGCTGTATTGGGGGCATCGGCTGCCTTCGCTCAGGTAAAGATGACGAAGGAACAAATGATGTTCTACACCTCCGACTGGAAAGGCGACCGCTTCCCGGACGGACGCCCGAAGGTGCCCGACGATCTGCTCAAGCGCGCTTTGGATGTGTCGATCGAGGATGTGTGGGACTATCTGCGCGAAAACGGCTACCGCAATCAATTCGAGGGCGACTGGCAAGCTCTTCATATCGAGAAACCGTTCGCTGGGCGGGCGCTCACGGCGCAATACATGCCGCTCCGGGCGGACATGGCGAAGGCCATCGATGCTGAAGGCAGGGCCGAAGGACGCATTAGCTTTAACAACAGCTGGCCTATCAATGAACTGCAAATTGGAGACGTGTATGTCGCAGACGGCATGGGAAAGATCATCGACGGCACGTTGATCGGTTCCAACCTGGGCAACGGCATTGCCGCACATACTCACACCGGCTTTGTCTTCTATGGCGGGATAAGGGACCAGGAGGAAAACCGAGAAATCCCAGATTTCAACGGCTTTTACAAAGGCTATGACCCCTCATTCATCCTGCAAATGACGCTGACCGCGATTAATGCTCCTGTCCGCATTGGACGCGCCATCGTGCTGCCGGGTGACTTAGTCCTGGCCAAGACCGACGGCGTTGTCTTTATCCCGGCAATCATGGCCGAAGGTGCAGTGAGTCACGCGGAATTTACTAACCTCATGGACGCGTACAACTTCGAACTCAATAAAGAGGGAAAGAACGGAGCCGAGTTCGAAGGCGGGTGGACCCCGGCCAAGTTTCAAGGCCTGTCCAAGTGGGTGGATGCCCATCCTGAGATGCTCAAGATGCCGCGCTCTGAATTCGATCAGTTGTTGGCGGATGCGCTGAAGCCACGTCAACCGCGGACACCGCCTACTGGCGCACCCGAACCCTAGGCGTTTTCACAAGAGGAGAATTTTTCTATGAGTTCTGATTTTTCGAGAAGAGCCCTGATGAAGGGAATCTGTTCGACTGCTGCGCTGTCGGCGGCTTTACCCGCCGCCGCGGTGTTGCCTGCTGCCGCTGCGGACACTGCAACCGAATACAAGGGTCCGCACGGTCCGGGAATGCCCCAGGAAGGGCCCAACACACCGAAAATCTGCGCTCCCATCGGCGGTCGCGAGATCACTGACGAGGCGATGCGGCAAGTCAAGCAGCTGGGGGTAAACAACGTGCTGATGGGCGGTCCCAAGATGCCCTGGCAAGAAGCGGACCTGCAAGCCACTGTCGACAAGCTCAAGACGGGCGGCCTGACCGTGGGCAACATGATGATCGCCGGCTTTCCCAACTGCATCTACGGTCGCGCCGGAGCGGCTCGCGACAAGGAGATCGAAGACTTCAAGAGTTCCGTGCGTGCTGCGGGCAAGGTCGGTCTGCCGGTCGTCGAGTACAACTGGTATGCACATCGCGCAATCGAAGGTTACTACCTGGAAGAAGGACGCGGCGGAGCCGGATACACTGCGTTCAACATCAACAAGGTGGAAAACCTGCCCACAGTGCCCGACGAGGGCGTTCATTCCAACGAAGAGTTGTGGAAGAACATCACCTACTTTCTGCAGGCGGTCATTCCCACCTGCGAGCAGTCAAACGTGCGTTTGGCGCTGCACCCCAATGATCCTCCCATTGCGGTCACCCGGGGATCGGGACAGATTATGGCGTCCCTCGAAGGTTGGAAGAAGTTGATCACGGTGGTCAACAGCCCGGCAAACGGAATTACCTACGAATGCGGTGTATCCCGCGAGATGGAAGTCGATCCCGTCGAGGTCTGCAAATACTTTGGCGCGCGGGACCGTATCAATCATGTGCATTACCGGAATCCGATCGTCAGAGTCCCTCACGACGACTACACCGAGACCTTCATAGACATGGGCGAAAACAATATGCTGGCGGTGATGCGCGAGCTGATCAAGGTGAAGTACACTCGCCTGATCTATCCTGAGCACGAGCGCGCATTGGATTACGACAAGGCGGTCGGCATCCACAACGGATACCCGGGCGGCGGCGGATACACCGGCATGGTGTATGACATCGCCTATGCGCGGGCCATGTTCCAGGCTTCTATCATGCTGGAGCGTGGCACCGAGTGGAAGGAATTCTAAATTTCGGGGTCGAGGTTGACGAGCAGATGGGGAAGTTCAGGGCGGCGGCTGTAGCTTTGGGATTGGGCCTTTTTGCTGCATTCATGGCATATGGCGCAGCAGCAGCTCGTGCGGAACAGCAGGACTGGCCGGCTTACGGGGGCCAGGACGGCACTCACTACTCCGCCCTCTCGCAGATCAACCGTGACAACGTAACAAGACTGGCAGTCGCGTGGAAGTACGACACCGGAGAAAAGGGCGGAATCGAGGCGAGCCCAATTATTGTTGGCAAGGTTCTCTATGCCACGACGCCGCGCCGCAGCGTCATCGCGCTCGATGCAGCATCAGGCAAGCTGATTTGGCGCTTCGAGTTTGACCTTCAAGGCCAGGTGCTGACCCGAGGTGTCTCATATTGGAGCGACGGCCATCAAAGCCGTATCTTCGCCGGCGCCCGCAACTATCTCTATGCGCTCGATGCGGCCACGGGCAAGGTGATTCCCAGCTTCGGCGAAAACGGCAGAATCGACCTGCGCAAAGGACTGCGCGAGCCCTACCAGCAACAGTCGGTTGAGCTAACCACACCGGGCAGCATATATAAGGATCTGATTATCGTCGGCGGGGCAAATCCTGAAACCCATCCGGCGCCCCCGGGCGATCTTCGCGCCTTCGATGTACGCACCGGGGCCTTGCGCTGGACCTTCCACACCATTCCGCGGCCCGGAGAGTTTGGCTACGACACCTGGCCCAAGGACGCCTGGAAAAATGCGGGAGCCGCCAACAACTGGGCTGGTATGACTGTCGATGCCAAGCGTGGCATCGTCTATGTGCCCACCGGCTCGGCCGTCTTCGATTTTTATGGTGGAGATCGTATCGGCAACGATCTGTTTGCCGATTCGCTGATTGCGCTGGATGCCTCGACAGGCAAGCGCATCTGGCATTTTCAGGGCGTCCACCATGATCTTTGGGATCGCGACTTTCCCGCGCCGCCCGCGATGGTGACGGTTACGCGTGACGGCAAGCGAATCGATGCCATAGCGCAGACAACCAAGTCCGGCCTTCTTTTCGTTTTCGACCGTTCGACAGGGAAATCGCTATTCCCGATCCAGGAACTGCCCGTCCCTCCCAGCAATGTACCTGGCGAAGTCGCCTCGCCGACCCAGCCACTGCCCACCGCGCCCGCGCCTTATACGCAGCAGAGCACAACGATAGATACGTTAACCAACCGCACGCCTGAGGCTCACGACTGGGCCGTGAAGCAGTTCAGCACCATGATCGGCGGGGGCCAGTTCGTTCCACCCAGCGTGGACAAACTCACCGTCGATATGCCGGGATTTGCCGGGGGCGGGGAGTGGGGCGGCACCGCGGTTGACCCCTCTACAGGAGTGCTGTACGTCAACGCTAATGACACCGCATGGCTCGTCGGTCTGACGGTTCCGCCGCCGCCGGGAAGTTTAGGCGAGCGCGTTTACCAGAACCAGTGCAGCGGCTGCCACGGCATCAATCGCGCCGGCTCCCCGCCGGCGATTCCCGCCTTGTGGGGGATCGAGGGAATCCTCACCGAACCGGAGATCGCAGGCATCATCCGGCAGGGAAGAGGGCGCATGCCGCCCTTCAACAGTCTCAGTGACGAACAGGTGCAAGCCGTGGTGCGCTATCTGACGAAGGCCCCGCAGCAACAACAGCGCCCCCGGAAGCCGAGTGCATCTTCCGCTGACAAGGTGGCTGCCGAGGGTGCGGCCGGCGGGCAGGCGACCGACGACATGCCATACAAGACCATCGGCTTTCGTCGCTTCACCGATCCCGATGGATATCCTGCAACCGCTCCGCCCTGGGGCACTCTAAGCGCGATCGACCTGAACACCGGCAAGTATCTATGGAAGATCCCATTCGGAGAGTATCCCGAGTTAGTAGCCAAAGGCATGGCGAACACCGGCTCAGACAACTACGGCGGCCCGGTAGTCACCGCCGGCGGACTCATCTTCATTGGCGCGACCGTGTTCGATCAGAAGTTCCACGCCTACGACAAGAGCACCGGAAAATTACTGTGGGATACGCAACTGCCCTTCTCCGGTCTGGCCACGCCTGCTACTTACATGGTGAACGGGAAGCAATATGTGGTGATTGCCGCCGGCGGCGGCCAATCGAGCAGAAAGCCCTCCGGTGGTGTCTACGTAGCCTTCGCACTGCCCTAAGCAGAACCAATAGGAACGCGACGGGTGCCCCAGGTTCGCCAAAGCTATGACACACTCCTGCGAAGACGGCTGAAACTTACCCAGGACACTGGTCCCATAAGCGCTAATTTGTCTACAATGTTTTTCGTCAATACTCCCACAGAATCGTCATCCTGAGCGGAGCGCCTCACCGATTGATCGCGTGACTCCGCGCCACAAGGTTGTGTCACGCGATCAATTTGTGAGGCGCTCCGCTCAGGATGACGATTTGGTGGGAGTATTGACGAAAAACATCGTAGACAAGTTAGCGCTTATGGGACATCGTCCTCGGCTTTCCTTCTGCTAATAGACCCCTGGTGCGGCCAGGATAAATCTCAAGCAACATCAATCGTACCGTTCGAAGATGATCTGCTTTCTCTCCCAACCCAGGCCCTTCAGGCCCTCCCGGTTAGCCGCGACCATTTCATTCAATCCGCAAATGTAAGCGTGAATGTTATAAATGGACTCGCCTATGGGTCGAGGATCCAGCGCGCTTTCGCGCGCGTGCTCCTCGGCGATCCGCTGCACCAGTTCCTGCACGTAGCCGCGCTCGCCTTCCCACCCATCGTCAGCGCGGCTGAGCGTCTTTAAGTAAAAGAAATTTGGCCGGCTGGCAGCGACTCTCTCGAAGTAGTCCTGGTAATAGAGCTCGGACTCGTAACGGGTGCCGTACACCAACCAGATCCTCTGCCCCTGGCTACGGTCCTGGCCATTATCCGGGAAGAGATGTTCGACAAAGCCCCGCATGGGCGCGATGCCTGTCCCGGTGGCGATAAAGATGCTGTCGGTCAACGGTGCGCGCAGCAGAAACAACCCATGCGGTCCGTGCACCTGGACAGTCTGTCCCACCTCGAGATCGCACAGTAGGTTAGAGAAGAACCCGCCCTCCACTCGATTGACGCACACGTCAAACTGGTTGCCGCGGGGTGCCGATGCGATGGAGTAGGCCCGGGTCTGCTGCTTTCCTGTGGCGTCGTGAGCTACGGCCGAGACGAACTGGCCTGGCTGGAAATCGAAGCGATCCATCTCTTCTATGGTGAATTCAAGATGGAAACAATCCGCGCGTTCTGAAAGCAGAAGTCTGCGCGTTAGCCGCGCAGTATAGAGTGGTCGTCCCAATATCCCTCACCTCGGATGAAATACAACTCTGCCTTGCCTATCAGTTATCTATTCGACGGTCACGGACTTGGCCAGGTTGCGCGGTTGATCCACGTCGCAGCCGCGCCTCACCGCGATGTGGTAGGCCAGCAACTGCAACGGGACCACCTCGATCAGCGGCGCCAGCAATTCGGGCGCATGGGGCACGAAGATCACATGTTCCACCAGTTCACGAATTTGTTTGTTGCCCTCGGTAGCTACTGCAATCACGCGGCCCGACCGCGCCGTCACTTCCTGGATATTCGAAAGCGTCTTCTCATAGCGCAGCACCGACTCCGGACTGCACGCATCGCTGGTCGCCAACACGACCACCGGCAACGCTTCATCGATCAGCGCATTCGGTCCATGCTTCATCTCCCCCGCCGGATAGCCTTCGGCGTGAATGTAGGAGATTTCTTTCAGCTTCAACGCTCCCTCCAGCGCGATCGGGAAGTGAATACCGCGGCCCAGGAAAAGAAAATTCGACGCCGAGGCAAAGACCTTAGCCAGTTGCCGGCATTCGCCATCGCGCTGCCGCAGCACCTCTTCGATCTTTCCCGGAATCCGGCTCAACTCATCAACCAGCGCCGCGCTTTCGGGGCCCGCGATCGTCCCTCTCTTCTGGGCCAGGTGCAGCGCAAAGAGGAACAACGCCGTCAACTGGGCGGTGAATGCCTTGGTCGAAGCTACGCCGATCTCTGGTCCGGCATGGGTATAGATCGTGCCATGCGCTTCCCGCGCCACCATGGACCCCACCACGTTGCAGATGGCGATGGTCATCGATCCTTTAGCGATCATCTCCCGCTGCGCGGCCAGCGTATCCGCGGTCTCGCCCGACTGCGTAATCAGCATGCCCAGAGCGTGCGGATCGGCTATGGGATCGCGATAGCGGTATTCGCTGGAGTAGTCCACCTCCACCGGAATCCGCGCCAGCCGCTCGATCATGTATTTGCCCGCCAGGGCGGAATGCCAACTGGTGCCACAGGCCGCGATGTTCACCTGCGTGGCCGCACGGAAGTGATCGTCGGTAATTTTCATCTCGCCCAGAAAAATCTCGCCTGTCTCGAGCGAGATTCGCCCCAGGGTAGTGTCGCGAACAGCCCGCGGCTGCTCCCAAATCTCCTTCAGCATGAAGTGCTTGTAGCCGCCCTTTTCCGCCTGGATCGGATCCCACAGAATCTTCTCCACCTTGCGCTCGACGGGGGCGCCTTCGAGATTGGTAAACTTCACTCCCTGCGGGGTCAGGATTGCCACATCGCCATCGGCCAGAAAGTACATCATGCGGGTGTGGTGCAGGATACCCGGCACATCCGAGGCGACGAACGATTCCCCTTCACCCACGCCAATCACGGCCGGCGGGCCATGGCGTGCGGTCACGATCGTGTCCGGCGCATCGGCGGAGATCACGCTGATGGCGTAAGCGCCGGTCAACCTGCGCGCAGCCCGGCGAACGGCATCCTCCAGCAACATCGTCTTGCCCGAGCTCTCGGCCGAGCGCATTTCCTGTTCGATGAGGTGGGCGATAACCTCGGTATCGGTTTCGGTGACGAAGGTGTGGCCTTCCCCGGCCAGTTCGCGTTTCAAATCCAGGTAGTTTTCGACGATGCCGTTATGCACCACCACGATGCGCCCGGTGCAGTCGCGATGCGGATGGGCGTTTTCTTCGGTCGGCCTGCCATGGGTCGCCCACCGCGTGTGGCCGATGCCATAGGTGCCCTTGAGCGGATGCTGGCGGATCACCTCTTCCAGGTTGCGCAGCTTACCCGGGGCCCGGCGCAGTTCCAGCCCACGTCCCGCACTCCCCACAGCGATACCCGCGGAGTCGTATCCGCGGTACTCCAGCCGCCGCAGGCCTTCCAGAATGACCGAGACTACATCCTTCGGGCCTACATATCCCACGATTCCACACATAGACTCTTATTGTACGGTCGGGGACCAAGTGGGCTTATTCTTCGAGGCGGTAGGTAAACTCTTCGATCACTGGGTTGGTCAGCACGTCGCGGGCGATACGTTCTACTTCGGCCTGGGCATCGGCGGTCGCCATCGCGCGCAGGGTCAGTTGGAAGTACTTTCCTTGCCGCACGTCCTCGACCGCGGTGTATTGCATTCGTTTCAGCGCGCCATGGATGGTTTGCCCTTGCGGGTCGAGCACGGTGCGCTTCAGGGTGACGTAAACATGCGCTTTCATAGTGGCCGATTATAAATGGCCCCCGTCCTGCCCTTGCGTACGAACGCCGGCCGAGCCTGTGCAAGCAACTGAAAGCACTTCACTTGCTTGATCCGACGGCCTGTCTTTTCGCTTCTATCGTCTTTTTCAGGGACTCTTCCGCAAAGGATTGCAGCATCGGGTCGACCAGCGCTCCCAACCCAAAGGGCACATCCCGGCTGAGCGTGATTGCCTCACACTCCACATACACCCCGCCATCGCGCTCTTCCATGCGCCAATACGAGTTCATTGCCCACAGAAACCCGCTACCCTCTCCCTCGGCGAGCTCCCGTTCTGAAGGCTTGCCCGCGTTCTCTACCTGCCGTACCGATTCGCTTCGGGATCGGACCGTCATCCTGGTTGGCCCCAACGGCAAATAGTCGATCGCATGCACGGTATCTTCTACGGCAGTCAGGACCTTCGTCTTTGTGATTCGGTAGGCAACGACAAAATGGTTTCCATCATGAGACAGCACTTTCACACGGCTTACGTCGGGCCCGTATATCTTCTCATACTCCGCGTAATCCTGATCCACTCGCACGACCTGCGCCAGCGTCGCACCAGGGAGAAACACTCCCCCAATCCAGTGCTGGATCATACCGTCAGGCACTGACAATGATTTCACCTGCTGGGTGACGATCTCACCCCGTCGCACCGCCTGTTGACGGCTTGGATCGCGGTCAATCCACAGCAAACCGCTCTGCGAATGATTTTGCGCCGCCATCTGCAGATCGAGCGCTGCAATATATTTTTGGTACGCGGTCGTCGTTTCCGGTTTCAACTCTGCTTGCGCAGCCAGAGCGGCAAACAGGAGCCAAAGCAGTGCGCAAACATGCGTCCTGCTGGTCCGTGTCACTCTGCTGCCGCCGGCTTCCATGGATTTCCCCATGTCAAGCTCGAGTTTAATTCAGCAGCCGCAGTGCATTTTCCCGGTATAGCTTTCGCAAAATATCTTCCGGCAGATGGATCCCATGGATTTGCCATCGCCCTTGACGCGAAGCATGCGAGGGATAGTCGAAGTACTCGTCCGCCGTTTCAAGAAACCGGAAGTAAAGTCGATACATGGACTCTTCCGGCACCAGGTCGGAACCAAAGACGATGCGGTCAGGGAAGTCGAGAAAAAGAGCACGCGAGGAATAGGGTTGCCGCCCTAGCTCCGAGACACGTGCGCTGATGTCAAGCATCACATTCGGATATTTCTCGAGGAGCTGCCGGGCGCGCCCCAGGTTTTCTCCGCATTCGGCTACATGGGCTGCGACAAATGTAGTCTTCGGATGACGGGCAATGACGCGATCACGTTGATCAAGCAGCTCTCGCTTGGAAAAATGAGCGCCGTAAAAACCCCAGTCGGGGTGCGCCGCCAGTTCCTCATAGCGCTCGTTGTTTCCGTCAATAGGTAAAAAAAAGGCATCCGGGTCCGCGATATGGAACATGACAGGTATGCCCAACTCCGCTGCTTTATCAAAGACAGGCGCGAGCCGCTCGTCGTCCACTCGCAGCAAACTTCCCTCTCGATCGCGCACGCTCAATCCAAGGTCCTTCCAGAATTTGATTCCCTTGGCGCCATGCTCCACCAGTCTTTCCAAACGATCTAAAGTGACCTGCACAAAGTCATCGCGTTCTAAACCGGACCAATCCATCCAGCCGATGGTGGCAAAACGCTCAGCATCGGCAGAGTGAAATTTTTGCATGATTGCGATGGCCTCATCGCCTGTCTTCATTGTGATGTTGACGATGCGTTCGATGCCGCAAGCGTCCAGTATGCGCAGAACATCGACCGGGTCGAGAGCATCCAGATGATTGTGGTAGTCAATCACAGGGAACCGCGCGCGTTCCAGATGATGTTCGGCAGTCACCAGGGTTGATTTAGGTTGAAATTCGCCCAGGGGTAGGGTTACCTGGGCTTTCGCCGTGACCATGGCCATGAAATTGTCGTTGATGCTCTTGCCGGGTTGACTCACTGCCTACTCCCCCGTATTCGATGTAAATGATTCGATGCGTACTCATTGCGGGAACGGATGTTGCGCCAGGAAGCGTTGTACCAGACCCGGATCCCGAAATGCTTCGGTCCCGCCGACTCCCTGCGTTGAAAGCGCGCCGGTAATATTGCCCGCGTAAGCGCATTGATCCGGAGGCCAGCCTTTGAGCCAGCCCAACAGAAATCCGGCATTGAAGCTATCGCCCGCCCCAATCGTATCCACAGGAGTTACATAAACTGCGGGGGCGGAAAAGGTCTTTCCGTCGACCCGAACAACGGACCCTCGCGATCCGCATTTGACAGCCACGCAAGGCACCCGCCGCCCAAGTTCCTCGAGCGCCTCGTCCACGGTCGCCTTCTTTGCCATGCGGCAGGCTTCCAACTCGTTGGGCAACAGAATGTCGACGTACTCCAGCAACTGATCGAACGCTCCGCCCCAACGACCGCTGGGGTCATCGTTGGTGTCGAGCGAGATCGTCAGGCCGGCGCCCTTCAGTTCTTTAAAGAGCGTGGGCAGGTCGGGTTCAAGAGACTGTTGGAGGAAGAGTGACGACAGGTGAAAGTGTTTCGCTCGCTTCAGATATTCGATGTCCAGATCGCGAAAGCGCAAGTTCGCCATGGTTCCAGGATAGGTGAGAATATGGCGCTCCCTTCCGTGAGGGAGGATCAGGGTGACGCCGGTGGCGGTACTATCCTCCGTCACACGCACCCGGCTTAGGTCGACACCGCTCGCGCCCAGCCGCTCCAGGGCAACCTTACCCAGCGCATCCCGCCCCAGTAGGCAAACGAACCCAACGTGAAGACCCAATACGGCAAGATTGTGCGCCAGGATGGCCGATGAACTACCTAAAGTGAGTTGGAAATCTGTTCCGAGCAGCTCTCTTTCCAGCGGCATTACCTCGGGCAACCCATACATAATGAGGTCAAGGTTGATTTCACCCGCGATTGAGATGTCCAAAGTTTTCATAGAGGCATTTGCCGGCGTGAGATTAGAGAATATCCCATGCCGCGGGCGGGAGGGCATTGTTCGAATTTGCGGTTACGGTGACGGCAAACGAGAAATGATGGATGACCGCATGGAAGGCCTCAGCCCGCAGTTCGAGCTGGAGTGATTCGTGGAGAGGAATGATCTTCTCCAGCACGAAATCGACGTTCTTGTCCCCCGGTCTCTGTCAGGCGTACGTCGCGCCGGCCGTCAGTAGTACACCTTGAGCGCGAATTGAATCTCACGCTGGTCATTCTGACCGTCGCGTACCGAAGTGATTTTTCCGAAGTTAGTCGTGTTGAGGAAATTGAGTGCCCCCGGGGCGGCTACTACGCCGTTACCCGAAAACCCAGGGAGTGAAAAGTTGGGATGATTGGTCAAGTTAAAAAATTCCGAGCGGAACTCTACCCGGACTCGCTCCGTCACAGCAAACTGCTTGAACAACGAGAAGTCGAAACGATGGAATCCCGGTCCGCGGAAATTGCTCGGCGACCCGCCTAGCGGACTGTAATCTGATTGACCAATGGTAGTAGCTATCGGAGGGTTTGTGTACGCCTCCGGATTGAGCCACTGATTGACATTGTGGGGACCTGAATAAATATACTGCCCAGGCACTTTGTCTGCATAGCAGCCGAAGCCTGAAGTCGTGGTGATAGGGCAGGGAACTGTTCCGGGTTGTCCGTCCTGGAGGGTCAGAATCCCGTTGGTATCCCAACCTCCGAGAATGGCGTTCATCACCTTACCCTCACTGCTCAGGAAGCGTCTGTCACGGCCAACAGGCAACTCGTAGGTCCCACTCACGTGAAGCACTTTTTGGGTGTCGAACTCGCATCGCCCGAAGTCGCCATGCTTGCCGAAGCCGGGCAGAAACGGTGCGCGATAGCTTGGCAAGGAAGTCTGATTTAGAACGTCCACGGCGTCGGTCATACAGCTGGACCACGTGAGATTACCCAGGACATAGAGCCCTTGATTAAACCGGTGCTCATAATTTGTTTGCAGCCCGTTGTAGTGGCTGTTGGTCCCAAAACTTGTGTAGGTCATTCCCGAAAAATCGGGATACGGCGAGTAGGCATAAGGATTCAATCCGGGAGGCAAAATCTCCTGGGGTGTGTTTGGGTTGACGTAGCTCCCGAGGTGATGCACTGTGTTTCCTACATAGCCGACCTGGAGGGTGTCATTGGTCGTGAGTTGGTATTGCACCGTGAGGTTATACCCCTGGGTATTAGGGGTCTTCAAGTGGTAGTCCTCACCGAGGAATCCTACGCCTCCGGGTTCGACTTGCGCTGAATTCAACGAGATCGCGGTGAGGCCTGTGGTGAGGGTACCAATCGCCCCATTGGAGAAGGTGATCGGCGCATTCGGCGTCATGTAAGGATAATTCAGGTTGAATTGGAACGGGAAGTCAACGTAGGTCTCCACCACTGAATTCTCGAAGCCCCCGTAGAAGATTCCATATCCGCCACGAGCCACAAACTTCGGCGTAACCTGGTACGCGAATCCGACTCGAGGCGCAAAATTGCCTTTTTGCGATACCCCGAGCCCCGGTTGGCCCGAGCAGCTTATGTTTATGTTGTCCGTGGCTGCCGCTGCGGTAAAGTCTGGCGACAGGGGTGTGCCGCAACCCCCCTTGGCTATCAGAAAGTCCGCTTCGTTGTTCGCTCCCACAAACGGTTGAAAATTGGACTGCGCCCCATACTTTGCAATCAACTGTCCAAAGTATTCGTATCGCACCCCTAGATTCAGAGTGAGCTTTTGATTGACCTTAAGATCATCCTGGAAATAACCCGCAAGGTAGTTATGTTTCATGGAGGTATTCGCGACATTAGAAGCATTGATGCTGTCGGCACCTCCAACATAGTCGGCCGCGCCGGCTACAGTTCCGGGGATCGGCGTAAGCAGCATCTGGGCCAATCCTGTGTTGCCTCCCGTGGTTGTGGGCACTTCGGTGTAGAGGCCGCTGAAGGTCCAGCTTCCCCTGCCATTCGGAGGCTGAAGAATCGCGAATCCCAGCCGTTGCCATTGGAATCCCACCTTGAAGGTTTGGCGTCCCATCGTTCTGGTCACGTTGTCTGAAATTTGCGTGTTGGTGCTTAGTTCGATCGAGGGCAAGTATCCACTGCTGCCAAGGTTCCCAAGTCCTGTGGGAAAGATACCGCCCAGGCCACCGTTTGACTCTCCTTCGGGCACTCCCGGTATGCCGTACTTAGCGGGGATGCCAGGAGTATTGGCATTGGGTTGCAGCCGCGTCACGCTGAGCCGGTTGTAGCCCAGGCGAACCTCATTCACTAAGTTCGGGGAAAACAAATGCGTTTCACCCAGCGCCGCACTGTAGGTGGTGGCTTGTTGGTCCCCGGTAGAAAATGATCCCCCGTCGGCGATGCCGCCGAAGGGCCCCGGAATGAGCTCGGGATTGTCCACATAACTGAAGCGCCCGAAAATATTGTCTTTAGCACCGAACGACTGGTCCACGCGAGCATCCATCTGGTCGACGGTATTACTGGAAATCGGATTCGATGCGTAGTTATTGAAAAGTCCCGAATTGTTTGGGGCAGGATAGAGGTTTAACAGGGCGATTGAATTGGCCTCAAGCCGGCCCGCGGGGAGTGTATTGCCGGGGAATATTTCGCGGGCATAGCCTAGGGCCGATCCGGTCGGCGTACCCGCAGGGCACGGCGCGGTAATTCCTGATACCGGGTCCTGCACTCCGCAGGAGATAGCGCGCGTAGTGGAAGGGTCGAAGACCTGACCCAGGGCAAAGCTCCGGCCCAGTACGTCGGAGACGGTGCCTCCCTGACTCAGCAGCTCGGAAAGGTTTGTGAAGCCGCTGCTGCGCTCCAGCGCGGTAGGGACAGTGCTGGTGTAGGGGATGGCCTGAAGGGCACGGGTGCCTTCGTAATCCACGAAGAAGAAAGTCTTGTTGCGAATGATCGGGCCTCCCAGAGTGGCCCCGAACTGGTTCTGCTGAAACCTGCCTTTGGGAATCCCTCCCTGATTCTCAAAGTAATTGGCGGCGTCCAGGGCATCGTTGCGAAAGAACTCCCATGCCGCCCCATGAAATTGATTCGTACCTGACTTGATGGTGGCATTCAAAACGGCGCCTGCGGAGCGACCCGTATCCGCGCTGTAATCGTTGGTTGAGACTTTGAATTCCTGAATCGCATCCACCGGGGGCTTAATGGCATAATTCGTCCCGTTGAGGAAATCCACGAGGTTGGAATTGTTGTCAATCCCATCGAGCAAGTAGTTGTTTTGCGCCGGACGCAGTCCGTTCGCCGAGAAAGCTCCGCTGCTGCCCAAGCCCCGCGTGTCTTGCTGGCCTTGGTTAACGCCTGCTGCGAGTTGGGCCAGAAAGGTATAATTGCGCCCATTCAATGGCAGGTCGTTGATCGCTTGCTGCCCAATCACCTGCCCCACCGAAGCATCCTGCGTTTGAAGCGCGGGGGGCGCCGCGTCCACGGTCACCGTCTCGTTGGCCTTTCCCAGTGTCAGCGAGAGGTCGACTTCTACCTTTTGTTGCACGTCTACGGTGACATTGTTCTGTTGTACCTTTTCAAAACCACTCATTTCCGCCGCCACCGAGTAATGCCCGATCCTCACCGGTGAAAAGGTATACTCTCCAACCGATTTGGTCGTGGTCGAAAGCGACTGCCCGGTGCCTTGATTGATGAGGGTTACCTTGACCCCCGGTACCACGGAACCACTGGTGTCCCGCACCGTTCCGGATATCGAACCCGCATCCACCTGGGAGAGGGCTATTGCGGGCAAAATCAGACTCAACGAGAAGAGGGTAAAAAGACGAGCCACTTTGTAGTTGATCGGACGGTGTGACATGGAGCTCTCCTGAAACCCTTGATGGATGTTGTGCAAAACATCGAACTGCGAGTCCCGGGGCTTGATGCGCTAGGGTAGGTGCGGGGCCTTACGAATGCTGCCGTGTGGATTACGAAATACACCGTTTCGTAGGGTTGAAGTATTGATCGCTTGGTAATCGGAAGTCAAGAAGTTTTTCAGAAACAAGCAGAGGCAAGCAATCGAAACCGCCTATGAACGCGGTCATCGGGGTAGGCTGGGCAGCCCGCGTGCGTTTGGGACCCCACGCGGCCCGGATTTGATCCATTAAACTGCTCTATAGAATCGCGATGGAGCGTAGAGGATCGTCCGCACCGCCATCTTCGATAGTTATCAAGTAAAGGTTTGGTATTTACGGATGCTTACGATATACTTCCGCAGCAACTCAGTGTGGATCACTATCGTCTGAAAGCCCTCTTAGCAGAATAGTCATGGAGTTCGCAGGCAATGCCAGAATCTCAATCAGTGGCCGCAGCGGATGGTCGCCACAACGAGCCCGTATATACATTGCAGGAGATTTTTCAGCAGCCCCTCCTCTGGCCCACGACCGTGGCCCGCGTTCGCGCCGCTTCCGGACAGCTGAATCTAACTTTCGAGAAGGCTCATGTATTGTTGACCGGCGCCGGGAGTTCGGCTTACGCCGCGTCGGGCGTGGCTTCGGCGTGGCCCCGGGCCGTTGCCGTTCCCACCACCGACCTTCTCGTCGATCCCGAGCGATACCTGGGCGATGTGGATGCCGTTATCTCCCTCGCACGATCCGGCAACAGCCCGGAAAGTGCCGCAGTCGTAGAGCGAGTGCGCGCCCTTCGTCCGAAAATTCTTCAGCTCGCCATCACCTGTAACGAAGAGAGTTCCTTGGTGCAATCCGGGCTGGATGGGCTCATCGTCCTCGATCCGCGCACCAACGACCGCAGCCTGGTGATGACCGGTTCATTTTCCAATCTTGTCCTCGCCGGACTCGCGTTAGCGCAGCCCTATACCGCGGCGCAGGCGGCCGATTTGGCCAGTGAACGTGCCCAGTCGTTGTTGCCTGTCATCGATAAGGAATGCCATCGCATAGCCGCGCGGGTCCGCGACCGCATCGTGGTGTTATCTTCGTCTCCCTTGCTGGGCTGGGCGCGTGAGGCCGGGCTCAAGATATTGGAAATGACGGCGGGACATTTCCCCGTGGTGACCGAAACCTACCTCGGTCTTCGCCACGGTCCCATGTCTTTTCTCCGCGCCGATACGCTTGTCCTGTGCCTACTCTCGAGCGATCCCGTGCGCCGGCTCTACGAGATAGACCTCATCCGGGAGCTTCGATCGAAGAGGCTCGGATATTCCGTGGGCATTGCAGGCGCGGCCGAGCACGGCGGCCTGTTTGACGACGTTATCCCTGCCGTCCTCCCGGAGGCGCCAGACGATATGCGGACACCCTTTGAAATCCTGATTCCCCAGCTCCTCGGATACCACTTGAGCCGGGGCCAAGGGCTGAACCCGGACAACCCGAGTCCAAATGGCGTGATTAGCCGTGTGGTTCAGGGGGTCACGATTCACGCGGGGCTTAAAGAGTAGGGAATTGCAGCCTCCCCCCAGCAGGCTGCTGCACGGGTTTCATAGGTTGCGGAAAAGCCAGTTTGGCGCATCTTCCCATCCGAATAACCAAGATTAAAGTATGTAGCAACCCTAACCTTGTCATCCCGACCGGACTCCGGGTTTCCTGCTACGCTGCACCAATCAACGGCCACGTATGCGGCTTCAAGGAAAGCCGCACGAGGTTTACCTACGCCACTGAGTCTGACAGGAAATCCGGAGGGAGCGGAGGGACCTGCAGTATCCTTTTCCCCCTTGCAACTTTAAAGGGGACGGACTGCCAGCTCTCGCTTTTGAGACCTTCGCGGGCACCCGCTGACATCACTACGCCAAGATCGGGTTGCAACCCAGCCCGCGCACCTTCTCTTGCATCTCCTCGCGCAGACCGCTAAGACGTCTGTCGAGATCATGCAAGGAGCCAAGACTACGTGATCATCGAGTCATTCACAGGAACAGTCTGCTAGTGAATCGGCGCTATCTCCTTTAACGTGTTGTAGCCGACCAGTTTTAACCACGGTCGACTTTTGTCATTACCGATAACCTGATCGAATGTGCTGGTAATCTTGACGGTCTCGTTAGGAAACACCGTTACATAGTTATCATCATATAAGATCGGGAGTATCTCTTCTCCGTCCCTCCCCTTGGTCACTTCAACTCGTTCAAAAAATGCGACATGGTCTGATGGGTTGTGCAAAGTAATAATAATGCTGTTTTTACCCGCAGATGCATGACCTATTCCATCAACTTGCAATTGGACCTTGGGCATCGTATTCAGCGCCGTAAAGTTTGCCCAACTTGCCTGGTTTAACCCGTGCGACTTGTCATTGGATGAGCTCCCAAGATCATCCAATGTTGTGGATTGCCAATACACATTGTCGACCAGCTTCGATCCAGAGCCGGCAAACAGCTCGCAGCGTACGAAGTACGTCGATGTGAGATTCTCAATCGATGGCATGGTGAGCGCTAATGCAACACCTTGCGAACCCACCTGGATATGGCTGACTTCCTGGTCATATTTGATATGACCCAACAGATCATAGACACGAGTACGTACACGTAAATCATGTTGATCGTTGACGGTTTGATTTACGACGCGAATCGAAGCAGTTTTATGGTCACCGGTGGCATAATAGTCGAAGACTACAGACACCGGAGGCAGCCCCTTCTTGGCCCCGTAATAGGCGCCTCCTGGTTTCAGATAGAAGTCGTATAAACCTGAATAAAATGACGGCCAGGCAGTGTTGAACATCCAATAGATCGTCATCTTGTGGTTTGCCCAGCCATTCGCTGCAAAATCCTCAAATTGCGCGCGGGTATTTTCGTAAGCTCCGAGCTGCGCCTTCTCTGCAAACTCTTCCGCATTCTTAGACGGCCCGTATCTACTGTCTAGAGCAAGCCGGGTACCCAACAGTTCATTCACTCCGTTGCTGGCTCCGGCATGAAAAAACCAATAATCGTTGATCGGCCATAAATTATCGGAAGGAATAAATTTCTTAAGGCTTTCGTACGGAGGAACGATCTCGGTGTCTCCATGTTCTGCACAAGCACCACGTGCGGGCGCATACCGCCCACAAAACCAATAGGATGGAGGACGCCAACTATAGGGACCTTGCATGTGAATGCCATCCCATAGGCGATCCCCGTTGGCATCTACTGCGAAGGAAGAAACCGTGTCGACGATTGCATTCTGCCAATGCAAGTCGCTCAGAATGCGGTGATAGTCATCACGTAGTGGGTTCGGCGCTCGGCCATCGCTACCATTGCTCCATATAAATACGGACGCATGGGACCGCAGCATAAGAATCTGCGAGCGAAGGCTTTCCCGTGCTACCTTCTGGTCTTCAGCATTCCATTGGTCCCAATGTTCCCACTGATCGCAGCACATCCAACCATACATCACGGGAATCCCAGCTTCATCTGCTAATTCAAGCATGTGCGTGCTAGCGATCTTCGACTCCCAGCGAAGCATGTTCAGGCCCATATCCTTCGCATAGCTAATCGCAGTTGCCTCGCGCTTTGGATCGTAGTGGTAGAGCAGGTCGGGCGTATAGGCGCCTCCCCGAATGAGAAAATCCTTTCCGTTGATCTGAAGATAAAAATTTCCTCCCTTTCCTACGTCGGGGAATTGTTCATCGCGGTCGCGGTGCTGGGTAACTTTGCGGATTCCAAAGCGAAGCGACTCCGTGTCGGAGATCTGGTTATTATTTTCCACAAACGTGAGGCGAAGGTGATACAACGCAGGTCTTCCAAAGGTGTACGGCCACCACAGGTCTGGATTGTGAACCGTCAGCTGAGAAAAGTTATCTGGTGAAAAGCTTACTTCGCGTGTTTCCCCGGCAGACAAGGACACGGGTTGTGTAATGTGGATGCTTGGTTTGCCAGGGCGCGTAATTTCTCCTTCAAGATTCCCCCGCACCGAGCCGGTCGAGCCATTTGTTATTTCCGCATATACGGTGAGCCTCGCGGAATCGGTTTGTGGAAGGGGTAGATCCGTGTTGACAGAGGCGTTCGAAAGCTTGACTGCTCCAGTAACATGGATAGACACCGGCTTCCAGATTCCCGCATTCCGATCGGGTAAAAAAGAATTCCCACCTTCATGATCGAAAAGGCTATAAGCCGGTTTCTCTATCGTCAGCGTGGCCACGCTATCGGCATTCACCGCGGCACGACCAAGAAGGGCATCCTTGCGCATAAAGCTCACCGTGCCTGATCTCACCGGGCTTCCACCCGATGTAACCGTGGCCGCCAGGGTCACGCTTTCAGTTGAAGCCGCGGTGATGTTCACTTTCGTAGCCGCGGAGCTTTCAACTTCAGAGGATCCCGGCGCAACGTAGCTGGCAGTCACGGGAAGCGCAGGCAGATCATGAATATTCAGCGGTCCTTTGTATCCGAAATATTTCCAGTTAATCCAATTGAACCAACTATCCGCGAGTTCAACGCCAGTAACGTTTCGTATGAGTCGTTCGGGGGTAACCTTGACGGCGAGAGTATTGGTTGCACCCAGATGGACAAAGCGCGTCACATTAAGCTGATGATCGACATACATTCCGGCAACTTGCTTGTCGTCGGCAATCAACTTTCCATTCAACCAGATCTGTGCACGATAATTAATCCCGGGGAAATCAATCCAGACAGTACTTCCTTCAGAAGGGGCTGAAAAGCTGGTGCGATACCACCAGTCTTGCTTGTAGAGGTCCTGCGGCACCTCTTTGAGCAGATTCATCCCGAAATACAGATTCGGATAGACGCCGTTGGCTTCCAGAATATCAAGAACCGTCGCGGGCATGCGGGGGACGGGGTACCACTGGGCAGTTGCATATGTCGGTTGAGAAATTGCCGCGCCCGAATCGGCCAGCTTGCTTGCCGAGATGAGTCTCCAGCCATCCTGAAGCTCTATCGTGCGTGAGGACTGTCCAAATAAAGTAGACGACATGCAGACAATAATTGCGATTGCGAAGCTCAGGTGTCTGTATGAGTCTGGTCTCTTCACGGTATATCCTCAAATGCGCCTGGCATGCGCCGAGCGGATGTTTATGCGAAATCGGCGGCAAACACTGACTTCAGTTCCGCAGCAGACTCTTCGTCGAGATAGACAGTAGCATCAGGATGAGTGCGCAGGATGGTATTCACGGATACGACCTGGAGGATCAGCCAACCGCAAGCTTTGTGGTATGCCTGAGCAAGCTCACGACGAGCATAGAGCCGGTCAATCTCGAAACGCAAGAAATTTTCTTCCCCTGTAGAGAATTTGCAGATATAAGAATACAAATCAGTCGCTGGCGGAACGTTGGAAGGACGCGGAGCCCTTAAACTTAGGCGGTGATGGTGGAATGAAGATGCGGAGAATTATCCTGCCATTTGTGCTTCTTGGCACAGTTTTTGTTGCCGGCCAAGATTCTTTAGCACAATGTATCCCGGTGACGAGCGAGTTAGTACGAGGCACGTGCGGCGGCTGCCATGAGGTTGACTCGCACCTTTGCATGAGCCGCATCTCGTATCAAAGGAAGACTCCCGAAGGATGGGAGGACACGGTCAGAAGAATGGGCCGAATGAACGGTATACCCTCTTCCGCCTCCCAGGCTCGAGACATCATTAAATATCTGGCCGACGCCCAGGGGCTCACGTCATCTGAGGTCCAAGGCATTGCATACGCGTTGGAGAAGCAGCTAAATGTTCAGGAAAACGTTCCGAATGAAGACGTAAAAACTCTCTGCACCCGCTGTCATAGTTACGCCAGGATCGCCGGAGAGCGGCGAACCCGCGAAGAGTGGCTAAAGTTGAAGGACTTTCACTTTGCCAGCTTCCCTGAGGAGTTAAATTCCCCCGATTGGCCCGGTTCCGCAGACAAAGCCTTGAATTATCTTGCGGAGCAGTTTCCGCTCGATACGCCGGGGTGGGAACGCGAAAGGAGTCAACGGCCACTGGCCAAGGGCAGTTGGCTGGTGTGGGGGCACGAGCCCGGACGTGGAGATTACTTTGGCAATGTGAGCATATCGCCCAGGGCTGACGGTATGTATCAGACCATTACCAGCATGGAGTTTGCTAACGGAGAGAAAGAGGAACGAACGGGGGAAGGAGTCTGGTACGGGGGGTACGCGTGGCGAGGTAGCGCAAGGTCTAGCAACGGCCGCACAATCCGCGAAGTGTTTGAACTTTCTCCCGACAAAGAAATTATCAAGGGACGCTGGTTTCTGGAGCAGCATCCGGAAATCGGCGGTCAGGAAGAGCGCTATCTTGACGCGGGTCCAACAAGAATCCTCGGGATCCTACCGAGGGCGCTGCAGATACCAACGTCCGAGACGAACGTAACCATCCTGGGGATCAATCTGCCTACTAATCTGCAAGCCAGCGACCTGGATCTTGGCAACAACGTAAAGGTAGTCTCCATTCTGAAAGACACAAGCAGTCAAGTCGTGGCCCGTGTTTCCATTTTGTCTGGCACTGCCGTGGGCGTCCGGGACGTACACCTGCGAGGCGCCGTGGGACCGAAGCTTCTTGGTTTGTACGACACTTATGGGTATATCCGCGTGTTGCCAGAACGCGGCGGGGCTAGAATGGGAGGCGTCGATGTCCCGAAACAGTTGCAACAATTCGAGGCCGTCGCTTACAGCGATGGCCAGGACGGCATAGCGGGGACCGAAGACGATTTTGCGATTGGCACCATCCAAGCCAAGTGGGAACTCGGAAACTATTACTACACCTACTTCGCTGACGACAAACAGTTCGTAGGAACGATCGACCAGACTGGACTATTCACCCCTTCTTTGGAGACTTCCAATCAAAAAAGGCCGGAAACGGTCAACAATGCAGGCAGCGTCTGGGTTGTCGCCAGTTATCTTCCACCGGACCCGAAGCAAAGCTTGCAAGGACGAGCTTATCTGCTTGTCGCCGCCCCTATTTATGTAAAGCACGACATGCCTTAAGAGCTGCGGGAAAGGAAACTTCATGGCGCCATCAACGCGAACCGATCCATCGATTAGCAACGGATTGGTGCAAATTAGCACGAGGAAGGCCTCCTCAATTCCAAGCCGATCCGAGGTTCGCCGGGAAGAAATCCGACCCCTTAAGGCTCCCTCAAATCCGGGCGATGTCCGCCTGGGGGAAATTCGGCCCTTTAGTTTCCACGGGAAGCATTACGTATTTGTCGTTCCTGTGACCGGGATTTTTGAGATCAGCGAACTCGCCTTCGAGATTATCCGTCTGTTTATGCTCGATGGCTCAACCGTGATTGCGCCGGCGCATGCAGTGGCGATTAGCGAGAGCCGATCCCTCGCGGCGCCTGCAATCGTAGGTGCCTTGCGAACCCGATATGCGATTCATTCAATCGTTCAAGGGCTTTCCGAACTTCAGGCTATGGGAGTCTTGCTCACAGAAGACGGATCTCTATTCGCGCAAACCGTTTCACCACCGCCGAAGCTTTCCTCGGGATCCTTCCCTCAGCGCAGCCTCGTCCTCAACATTGCCAATGATTGCAATCTCGGCTGCACTTACTGTTTTGCTTCTCAGGGTGACTACGGCGCTCCCAAGCGCTTCATGAGTCAGGAGACAGCAAGAAAAAGCGTCGACTTTCTTTTGCAAAATTCGGGTGATCACGAAACGGTCACCCTGGTGTTCTTCGGGGGCGAACCTCTCATGAACTTTCGGCTGATTTCGGAGACGGTGCAGTATGCGACCAAAGCCGGACAGGCGGTGGGCAAGCGAGTCGATTTCTCAATGACCACCAATGCCACCTATCTGACGCCCGAGATCATCCATTTTCTGAGAGACCACCGCATTGGGGTAGCCGTCAGCATCGACGGCCCCAAGAAGTTTCACGACCTGCGACGGACATATAAGAGCGGGTTGGGCTCATACGACATGATCCAGCCTCGCGTCATGGCTCTTCTCCGCGAGCACAAGACCCGTCCTATCGCTGCCCGGGTTACCGTGACCCACGGTGTCACGGCAGTTAACGAGATTTTCGAACATCTCAGTGGAATGGGATTCGATGAAATAGGTTTTGCCCCGGTCACCTCGTCGGATGATGACGATTATGCTCTTACTCCAGACGAGCTCTGGCGGGTTCTGGAAGAATTTGGGGAGTTGACAGCAAAGTATGTGGATGCTGCCTCGAGCGGCCAGCGGCCTGGTTTCTCGAACCTTACCAACCTGCTCGCTGATTTACACCAAGGCGTCGTCAAAGCATACCCATGCGGCGCCGGCCTGGGTTTGCTCGGAGTAGGCAGTACCGGAGATCTGTATCTATGCCACCGGTTTCTGGAATCCGATGAGCACCGGGTTGGAACGCTCGACACCGGTGTTGATCGTGCAAAGCAGACAGAATTCATGGCCCTCACACATCTCAGCGCCAAGCCGCCTTGCCAGATATGTTGGGTTCGCAACATCTGCTCCGGGGGTTGCCACCACGAAGGATTTAAACGCTACGGGACTCTGGGGCACGCCAATACTCACTACTGCGAATGGATCCGCTCCTGGATCCACATGGGTCTGGGCGCCTACGTCGAAATCGTGAAAAAGAGTCCCGCATTTCTCGAACGGCTTGATAAAGGGTATGCATAAAAGCCATGGACCATCTCAAACCTTTGAACCAGAAAGCCAAGCTCATTGAGGCACAGTCGTTAAAGCAACCTGCCAACGGCCAGGAACAGTTAGGTGATGTTCGCGCCATGCAACAGCTGCCTCTGGGCTGTACACTCAGCTTCGACCCGGGATGGGAAACCGGCGCAAACGGACTGGTAACAGGTTTGTGCCATCCGATGGAGGCCGACCTTTACGGCTGCTATGACAACTGCTCATGGCCTGCTCAAGTTCCCGACCAGATCACCAATTTTCTGGACTGGACTCAGAAGGACGGAACGGCGGGGAGCGACTGGCGAAAATTGGACCTTATATTTCCGGAAGATAAAGGCAAGTAGGTCCTACGAACCCGAGCTATATGAAGATTCGGTCGCTATTTTACCCACTGATATTTTGTCGCCTGAAGAGAACGTATATTCTCGCGCTCATCGGTCTCTGTTTAGCCGGGATCTGTCTTCCGAATGCATCGTTCGCGGAGGAGCCGTTGCCTCGTGAACTTGTTGCAATAGGTACCATCGGCAAGACCGTAGTCTTGGAGCGGACTGATACTGACGAGGTTTTTGCGCAGATCCCCATGCATGGGATCGCGCCCAGAGAAATTACTCCCTCCGCTGATGGCAGGTCGTTGTTCGTGATAACGCAAGGGCGCCGCTTGGTAGAGGTGATCGACGTAGCCCGCAAGAAGGTAGTCGATACCATTGATCTTAGTTCTCCCGGTCAAACCGTCAGGATCTTCGGGCTTGCAGTCAACCGGGAAGGCAACACAATTTTCGTTAATGTGCTCTGCGTCGACCACGCCCGAGACGCTGTGCATCCTCAGGAGCCGCAAATCTGGGCTCTGGACGTGGCATCTCACAAGGTAACGAAACTCCTGCCAGTCTCCATGGGAGTGTATTTGCTGATATCGTCTCCCACTGACGACCGGCTTCTTTACGCGTTCGGCGCGGATTTATATGTGATCGACGTGCAGGCGCGCCAGATTGTCAAAACCATCCGTTTCCAATCCAACACCGTTCCCGGAGAAGGTTCCCTATCCGTTTCGTGCTATCCACAATTTCTTCAAACCAACCTTTTGAGTTGTCCGACTCAAAAAACCGACCCTATTACGAAAAGAGCCTTTGTTGGCCTGCTCAACTTTGACCTCGGGACCGGTACTTGGGATCAAATGGATCTGGGCCCCGCGGAGATGTGGGATTCGGCGGTCGTCTCACCAGATCGCGCACGCGCCTACGCCGTCTGGAATGCACTTTTTGTTGTCGACATGGTCCAAAGAAAGGTTATCGCCATCAAAGACCTCCCGATGACAGAAGGGTCCGTAGACATTTCGAGCGACGGCAACAAATTGTATCTTTCAGACGGGGGTCCTTCTATTTTAATTTACGACACCAGAACGTTGAATCCGGTCAAGACCATCGCTCTGCCGGAAACGACAGCGAACTGCGCGCTTCGCGTTTTTCATCCTCAATAGACCGCTCATAAGGCCTCAGGAAGGGTTTAAATGCGCAGAGGAATAGAGGTCGGAAAGGCCGGCTCAGTGACCTTGAACCTTACGTACTCACGCGTCCGCACTCTCCTCACGTTCATTGCTCCACGTAAGGCCAAGCTCTTCCTGATCTTCCTCTTGACTCTACTGTCAGCGGCGGTTGGCCTTGGCTATCCTCTGCTGGCCAAGTTCCTCATTGATGTGGTTCTAGCGAGAAAGAACTTTCACCTGCTGATCCTTTCTACCATCGCATTCACCGTAATTCTGGTCGTCAGCTTCGCATCCAGCGCCTTAGCGCGCTATCTCTCGATATCTACTTCGGCGCAAATTCTTATGGACATGCGCCTTTATCTATTCCGTCATGTCCAGAGTCTTTCGCTTCAGTTCTACAAGAACATGCGAATGGGCGATATCATTTCCCGCCTGAACAGCGACGTGGCTGAAATTCAGAAAGTAGCGACAGATTCGGCGCTCAGTTTGGCTCTGAGCCTCCTAACGCTCGTCGGCACCGCCGGACTCCTGGTCTGGCTAAACTGGAAGTTATTTATTCTCTGTTCCTTCTTCATTCCCTTTAGCGTTGAAGGCCTAAGGCGCGCTCGTGGGCCGATCACGCGGCAGGCAAAAACCGTTCGAGAGCGAAATGCCGATTTCGCCAGCGCTCTCTTGGAATCCCTCAACTCAATCAAATTCATCAAGTCCATGGGGACAGAAGAAGCGGAGGCCTCCAAACTGGCTGGCTGCAATCAGCGCTACGTCGACTCGCTCTTACGGTCTCAGGTCCTTTCCAGCGCGGGTCAGGCGGTGCCGGCATTCTTCCTCTCTTTAGGCGCTTTGATCTTGCTGCTTTATGGCGGCCATTTGGTGATCAACGGGCAGATGACGCTAGGTGCTCTGGTAGCTTTTTCGGCTTATCAGGGCAGACTTATCAGTCCGATTAAGAATCTTATGGGCCTCTATCTTGGCATTCAGCGTGCGGGCGTTTCCCTTGAGCGTGTGTTTGAACTCCTGGACCATCAGCCGCACGTCAAGGAAGCAATTCATTCTATTTCGTTGTCATGCGTTCGGGGTGAAGTGGAACTTCGAGGCGTTTCCTTCAACTACGAACCTGGCCAGGAGACCCTGCACAATATCGACCTTCTTGTGCCCGCTGGCAGCCGGCTGGCGATCATTGGTCCTACGGGTGCCGGAAAGACTACGCTTATGGAGTTATTGCTGCGTTTCTACGACCCACAGCAGGGGCAGATTCTGCTGGATGGGCACGATCTGCGCGAACTCCAATTCAAAACCCTGCGCGAAAACATCGCGGTCATCACTCACGAGCCCTGTCTCTTCCATTGCACGATTGAGGAGAATATCCGATATGGAAACCCGCATGCGACAGCTCAGGACATCCATGCGGCTGCGCAGGCCGCCGACGTTCACGAGTTCATTCTGTCTCTTCCGCACGGCTATCAAACAGTCCTCGGAGAAAGAGGGGTCGGGCTTTCCGCCGGACAGCGACAAAGGATTGCCATTGCTCGTGCAATTTTGAGAAAAGCCAAGGTCTGGCTTTTTGATGAAGCGACTGCGACCCTCGACGTCCTAACTGAATCGCGCATTCGGGAAGGGATGGACAGGTGGCTCAGGGAACACACCTCCATCATCGTGACCCACAGACTTTCTTCGGTGGTGGATATGGATCGAATTGTTGTTATGGAAGGGGGCCGCATCACGCAGGTTGGCGACCATCGTCAGCTGTTGAGGATGGAAGGCCTTTATCAGCAGCTTCACCTCGCAGCTCAACGCCACCGAACGATCTCAAGCCCCGTACCGGTGGCGACATGATGTCTTCAGATTTGCGCCTTCATGACGAGGCCTTACAACAGGCCACAGGACGCAACGTTAAAGTCGCGGTGATCGACAGTGGAATTAATGCTCATCACTCACACATCGGGCAAGTGTCTGGCGGGGTCAAAATAACCTGCGATGCGAGCGGAGAGATTGCCTTCAGTGACGACTACAGGGATTACGACGGGCATGGCACAGCGGTCGCCGGCATCATTCGAGCCAAAGCGCCCGGTGTTGCGCTGTACAGCGTCAAGATCTTACAAGATCGTTTGCGGACCGAATCTCGAGTCCTGGCTGCGGCCATCCGCTCTTCTATCGCGAACGATATTCGCGTGATCAACATGAGCCTGGGAACGCGCCAGCTCTCCGGGATCGATGCTTTGCGGCAGGCTTGTGAAGCTGCCGCAGGAAGGAACATTATTCTTATCGCCGCAGGTTCAGAGGAGCGCGTCTTTCCGGCGAGCTTTTCATGTGTTCTAGGCGCGAGTGGCGATGAGCTTTGCGGCTGGAACGACTATGCATACACGGAAAACAGCGAAGTTGAATTTCGAGCGCACTCTTGGCCACGGCCACTGCCCGGCTCGCCGCAAGGCCGCAACCTGCGCGGTCACAGCATGGCGGCGGCCCACGTCTCCGCCCTGGTGGCGAGAATTGTGGAGGTCTATCCGCGATCAGACGTCAAGGCGGTTCGAGAAGTCCTGATTCGAGAATGTACGCGCAGAGTGGATGTGGAAGATGACGAAAGCAGCAGAGTCAGTAATGAACTTTGAGGTGCTGATTCTCGGTGCAGGCCCTGCCGGCTCGGTGCTGGCCCACCGTCTGGCCAGTAAGGGCTTTCAGGTTGCCGTAGTGGAGCGCCAGGCCTTTCCCAGATATATGATTGGCGAAACACTTACCCCCGCTGTCGAATCCTTGCTTAAGCAGGCCCAAGTCCTGGGCAATTCAGCGTTGCTGGACTTCCCGCAGACGACGGGGAACCTTTCGGCCTGGGGATCGAGTGATCTCTACTTTAGCGCCCATTCGACGAAAAACAATTTCTGCGGATTTCAGGTGGAGCGCGCAGTATTCGACAGCATGCTCATGGTGAGCGCGCAACGTGCGGGTGCGTCGTTGCTCCAACCCTGTTGGCCCACAGAGGCTCATCCGGAGCCCGCGGGATGGTGTGTGAAAGTCCGGTTTCAATCTGGGGCGTCGGCGTCGATCAATACGAGATTTCTGTGTGACGCCACCGGCCGCTCAAGGTTTCTCGCCCGCCGTCTCAACCTGGCAGTACGAAGCGACGGCAGATTGTTGGGACTAATAGGTTACTGGAACCAAGGCTCTGGGGTTGTCATCCCTGACGACAGTAATACTTTGGTGGAGTCAATTCCAGACGGCTGGTTCTACACCGCAGGCTTGGCGGATAGCAGACGGGTCACGGGATTGATGACCGATCGCGATTTATTGCCTGAACATCTTCACGCCTGCGCCAAGCAAGCCTATTGCGACGCCTTGGCCCGAACGCAGTACATTCGTGAGCGGATGCAGGGAGCCGCTTGGAATGGAGTCGTCCGGATCTTTGCGGCCAACCCCACGATGGTGGAGCGCGTCGCTGGTTCCAATTGGTTGCTCATTGGGGATTCAGCGTCAACCCTGGACCCTCTTTCGTCGCAAGGGATACAAAAGGCGATAACATCGGCCGTTGCAGCAAATGTGGTTATTCAGACCATTCTTACGCGGCCGGACCACACGGAGCCGGCAATCGAGTTCTATCAGGAACGTGAAGAAACAACGTACCGATTGCATATCGATTCATTAGCAAGGCTCTACCGCCGCGAAACGCGCTGGATCGATCAATCCTTTTGGAAGCGGCGGACGAACGTTTGCCGCCAGCAAGATTCTGAGACCAGCCATGCTGACGACGGGACCCCAAGGCTAACGACCCGTTTCAACCTTGACGATCGCACGCGCTTTCGAGTGAGTGCCAACACCCGTCTAATCCTGCGCCCTGTATTGGAAGACGACCGTATCGAGCTTCAGGAAGTGGCCGTGACTGCCAAGGAGCCTCGGGGGATACGATACTGCGGGCAAGTGTGCGTTCCTACCCTGCTCTCATTGGTGAAAGATGAACCGAATTTTCTGATGCTTCACGACCGCTACGAAAAGCAAGTCGGAACAGTCTCCATAACCAGCTTACGCGGCGTCGCCGCCCGCCTCCTTGACGCGGGAATTCTCAGTGCCATCTGAATCAAACCCTGCTGGTTCTGCCGCGTAGTCAATGGAGCCTCCCCCAGCAGGCTGCGGCACGGGTTTCATAGGTTGCGGAAAAGCCAGTTTAGGCATCTTCACGTCCGAATAACCAAGATTAAAGTATGTAGCAACCCTAACCTTGTCATCCCGACCGGACTCCGGGTTTCCTGCTACGCTGCACCAATCAGCGGCCACGTATGCGGCTTTAAGGAAAGCCGCACGAGGTTTACCGACGCCACTGAGTCTGACAGGAAATCCGGAGGGAGCGGAGGGACCTGCAGTATCCTTTTCCCCCTTGCAACTTTAAAGGGGACGGGCTGCCAGCTCTCGCTTTTGAGACCTCGGCGGGCACCCGCTGACATCGCTACGCCAAGATCAGGTTGCAACCCAGCCCGCGCACCTTCTCTTGCATCTCCTCGCGCAGACCGGTGTCGCTGATAACCGTGTCGATCTCAGAAAACGGCGCGATACGCACCATGCTGCGTTTGGAGAACTTGCTGGCGTCGGCGACCAGGATAATTTCCCGCGCGATGCGCAACATGGCACGGTTCACCATCGTCTCTTCCAGGTTCGCGCCGCTCACCCCAAAGTCCGGATCGCACCCTGCGCCACTGAGAAACAGCTTGTCGGCGGAGAATTGCTCGAACATCTCCTCCGTTGAGCGCCCAACGATAGATGCCGAGTCGACGCGCAGTGTGCCACCCACAATAAATGTCTGCACTTCACGTGCATCCAGCAGCTCCGCGGCGATGTTCACTCCGTTTGTGATCACCTGCAAACCCTGTTTATTCTTGATCTGCCGGGCAATCTCCAGGGTGGTCGTGCCGGAGTCAAGAATGATGGTTTCGCCATCATTGATGAGGGTCGCCGCAATCGCGCCGATACGTCGCTTCTCTTCCGCGTGGGTCTTCAGGCGCTCGTGGACCGGCGATTCGCGCAGAATTGTGTCTGGAAGGACCGCGCCGCCGTGGGATCGCAATACCAGCCCGCGCTGGTGCAGTTCGTTCAGGTCGTTGCGGATGGTGACCGCCGAACTGCTGAACCTGTTGGCCAGTTCATTGACCCGCGCCCGGCCCTCCGTGCGCACAATCTGCAAGATCTGCGTGCGCCGTTCCTCGGCCATCATCCCATCCTGGGGACGCGGCGCGGAGTCCTCCGTGGCTAAGCCGTGGGGAAGGGTTTCTTCAAGCGCATTCGATACTGACCGGCCCTTCGCCATGCTCGATTTTCACGTGCCTTTCGCTATCTTGCGATTCACAGACAGTCTATCTCAAGCGTCAACAATCAAAAGTGAACTGCAAATTCAGTCCCACACGCCCAGCAGCTCACACTCCGTGATTCGGGCCTCGTCACAAACGCAGGATAAAGTTACCCAAAGTGAAAGAAATAATTGACAAATCGTAATTAAACGATAGGATCATAACTCATATCGACGGCGCAATGCGATGCGCCTCCGCAGAGTCTCCTTCTGTCCGGCGCCTGCGCCGCCTGCCTGCATCGGCGTATGGCGTAAGAACATGGGTCAGGCATGTTACGCGGAGCCTACTATGCATCAGGTATTGCACGCGCAAGAGGCCACAGTAGCAAGCGTAGACACCGTTGTCACTACCAAACTCCGTCCCGTCGACAATGTCACTGCAGTACGTAATTTGGCCGTCGATGCCTACCGTGGCTTGGTCATGTTGCTGATGATGGGAGAAGTGCTGCAGTTTTCTAAAGTCTACGCATACTTCAATCACAGTCTCTTCTGGAAGATTCTGGCCTTCAACCAGACCCATACCGAATGGTCCGGCTGTTCCGTGCATGACATGATCCAGCCTTCCTTCTCCTTCCTGGTAGGCGTGGCCCTCCCCTATTCCATCAGGAGCCGGCAGCGGAAAGGCGCTGCATTCCCCAAGATGCTGGCCCACACTGTCTGGCGCTCTCTGCTGCTGATCGCCCTCGGCATCTTTCTCCGCTCGATGAACAGCAGTCAGACCTACTTCACCTTTGAAGACACGCTCACGCAAATTGGCCTCGGCTATACCTTTCTTTTCCTGCTCGCCTTCCGGCCCACACGCGATCAGTGGATCGCTTTTGGCGCCCTCCTTTTTGGCTACTGGCTGGCTTGGGCGCTTTATCCGCTTCCTGGTCCGAACTTCAACTACGCCGCGGTCGGCGTTCCCGCGGATTGGCATCATCTATACACCGGTTTCCGCGCCCATTGGAACAAGAACAGCAATCTCGGCCAGGCCTTCGATCTGTGGTTCCTGAATCTATTCCCGCGGGCACACCCGTTCCTCTTCAACGAGGGCGGCTACCTTACTCTTAGTTTCATCCCCACTCTGGGCACCATGATCCTTGGCCTTTTTGCCGGGCAATGGTTTGTGGCTTCCGCGCCCAAACAACCGATTCGCAGGTTCCTCACCACCGGGGTCATTCTGCTCGCGATCGGCGTTTTTCTTCACTTCACGGGAATTTGCCCCATCGTGAAGCGCATCTGGACCCCAAGCTGGACTCTCTTCAGCGGAGGCATTTGCTTCCTCGTCCTATCCGCGTTCAGCTGGATCATCGATGTCAAGCAACGGCGCGGCTGGGCATTTCCCCTCATCGTAGTAGGCACAAACTCCATTGCCGCCTACCTCATCGCCCACATGTGGGAGGAGTTCATCAAGAGCAGTCTCCTTATAAACCTGGGCCCAAAGCCGTTCTTTCTATTCGGCCCAGGGCTGCAGCCCTTGCTGCTGGGAGCCAGTATTCTGCTCATGTACTGGCTCTTTCTTTTCTGGATGTACCGGCGCAAGATTTTCCTCCGCATATGAGCATTCACTAACAAAGGAACTCTCGTGAAAGACGACTCATCCGACCCTTTGCTTCCGCCCAACCGGCGGCAGTTTCTGCAGCTTGGCGCCATGGTTACCGCGGCCCTCAAGCTCGACAACTATGCCTTTGCGGATACGGCGCATCCGTCTCCTGGCCAATCAATGATTGGTGTCCCATTTGAGGTCACCAAAAATCCTCGTATTGGCTTCATTGGAGTTGGCGGCAGAGGCACAAATCTGCTCGAGTGGTTCCTGGCCCAGAATGCGCAAGTGGTCGCCATCTGCGATGTTGTGCCGGAGAAGGCAGAGCACGCCGGCCAGCTGACGGAGAAGGCCGGACAGAAGGCGCCCCAGCTTTATACCAATGGTCCCCATCACTACGAAGAGCTCACGGCCAGAAACGATCTTGATCTCGTAGTCATTGCCACTCCGTGGGATTGGCATACGCCTATGGCCCTTTCTGCCATGGAGAATGGCAAGCACGCGGCCGTTGAGGTGCCCCTGGCCTATACCCTCGAAGACCTGTGGAAGCTGGTGGAGACCTCGGAGAAGAAACGCCGGCACTGCATCATGCTCGAGGAGTGTTGCTACGGGTATACCGAGACGTTGGTGCTCAACATGGTGCGTCGTGGGATGTTGGGTACTCTGCTCAATGGTGAGGCGGCCTACCTCCACGATCTGCGAGAGGAGATGTTCTCTAACAAAGGCGAAGGCCTATGGCGCCGCCAGTTTCATACCCAGAGCGATGGCAATCTATACCCCACGCATGGATTGGGGCCGGTAGCCAACTACATGAACATCAACCGGGGCGACCGTTTCGACTACATGGTCTCGATGAGCACTCCGCCCCGCGGCTTGGCTGCTTATCGTGAGGCGCACACGCCGCAGGGCGATCCCAAGTGGAAAGAGAAGTATGTGAACGGGGACGTGAACGTCTCCCTGATCAAGACAGCATCCGGACTGACCGTTACGCTCAAATTCGATACCTCCAATCCTCGGCCCTATGACCGTATCAACATGATCAGCGGCACCAAGGGCGTCTTTGTCGACTATCCGCCGCGCATCTACCTTGACGGTCAAGCGGGTGGGGAAGCGTGGGGAACCCTCGACCAATATAAGAAGGACTACGAGAGTCCCTTGTGGGCTGAGCAGGGCGAGATGGCGCGCATGTCCGGTGGCCACGGCGGCATGGACTTCATTATGATCTATCGCTTGCTGCAGTGCTTCCGCGAGGGGCTGGCGCCCGATATGGACGTGTACGACGGCGCGGCCTGGTCGGCTCCGGCTCCACTCAGCAAAGTCTCTGTGGCTCAAGGGAGTGCGCCGGTCAAGTTTCCCGACTTCACGCGTGGACTATGGAACAAGCGGAGTGGCTGCTCTATCTGAGGACGCAGCTTTTTGGAAAGAAACGCTGGCGGAGAGAGGGGGATTCGAACCCCCGGTAGAGGTGTTAGCCCCTACAACGGTTTAGCAAACCGCCGCCTTCAGCCACTCGGCCATCTCTCCGTGCTTTCCCTGCACGGATTATATCCGAAGCCGCCCTCCCGGATTTTCTGGGGAGCGTGCTGAGGCCAGCGAAATCAACGCGGCCTTCCTTAAAGAAAGCCGCACACGCGGTTCTTTTTGGAGCCTCTAGCAGAAAATCCGGGACAGAAGGACAATCTGGCCTAGCGATTCCCACCGAGTTCAGAAGAGACCTTGTTCTCTTTGAAGCGATTCACCGCTTCGACTACCTTGGTGCGCGCGTAAGCCGCGTCGCGCCACCCTTTGACTTCCACACGCTTGCCTTCAAGGTCCTTGTAGATGGCGAAAAAGTGCGTCATTTCCTTGAGCATGTGCGGATAAATCTCGGAGTAGTTCCACACGTCGGCGTAGCGTGGGTTGTTCTTGCCCACGGCCAGAACCTTCTCGTCCGGCACCCCCTGATCGAGCATCTCGAGCAAGCCGATGGGCCTTACCTGCATGACGCAGCCGGGAAAGCTGGGCGCGTCCACTAGCACCAGCACATCCAGCGGATCGCCATCCTCGCTCAGCGTGGAGGGAATGAAGCCATAGTCGCCGGGATAATGCACCGGCGAATAGAGGTTGCGGTCGAGGCGGAAGACGTGCAGCGTCTTGTCGTACTCGTATTTGTTGATGCCTTCGGCGGGAATCTCGATCACCGCGTGAATGACCTCGGGGCTCTTTTCCCCCACCGGCAGTTCAAGATAATTGACCATGGATTTCTGTCCTCGTGAGATCGGCGCTCCCGGGCGAAGGCGACAGGCGATGACGACAGCTCCGCAGCCGCTTTATCATAACTCAGGCAGAGAGGGTGTATAGCCGCTTGGGGTCAGAAGGAAAGCTTGGCGAGGTGCAAGCTGAGCTGGACGGGCCTGGTCCACAAGAGGGACACAATTGGCTCGTGGTAACCGGCGGCCGCCAGCCGGCGTCGCGCGGTCGAACCTAGCTCGGTGATGGCGTTAGAGTATTTCAAGCAGTTTCTCGATCAGTTGACGGTATCCCGTGGAAGCAATCACGGCGTCCACGCCATTGCGGAATTGCACCAGGCCGACGCCGCGCTGGTAGTCCATCGAGAGGCTGACGATTCGCTCCAACGCCGTGGCCCGGGCGTCGTCAAGCGTCACCTCGACGTTAGTGGATATGTATTCGCGGTGGTTCGTGGCCGGCAGCTTCAATTGAATCCCTCCCCCGAAGAATCAACAAGCAGTCGTTCAGATCCACCGCTTGTTTCGTAGCATAGCGGCTCGCGCGCTGCTGGCTACAACTATTGGGTAACAATGGCCGACATAAAGGTACTCGTGAGTGGTAATACCTGAACCCTCGTTTCCCTGATTGATCGCATTAAATCAATGATTTAGCGCACTTCTCCTGTTGCTCTCAGCGGACTATCCCTGTGGCGGATACAGCGAACGGCGAAATGCTTTAGTATCCATTACGGTTTGAAGACGCGGCTCCTGGTCGAGCTGTGCGCGCGAAAGAGATGTAAGGAGTCTGTGGATGGCCAAGTCGTCGAAACAAATCAAGATACTGAACTGTGTTTGTCTATGGTTGACACTGGTGCCGTTGGCATCGCATCTGGAGGCGAAGGTGACCAAGTCTGAATTCGGCAATATGCCGGATGGAACCAAGGTGGAGATCTACACCCTGGAAGAGGGTGCAATTAAAGCGCGCGTCATGACCTACGGCGCACGGCTGGTATCCCTCGAGGTGCCTGACCGCAACGGCAAGGTCGCCGACATCGTCCTTGGTTACGAATCCCTGGCCGGCTACACCGCCGACCCCAAGAGCTACTTCGGATCCATCGTCGGGCGTTACGGCAACCGCATCGCCCATGCCACCTTTACCCTGGACGGCAAGCGCTATCAGCTTCCGGCCAACGACGGCGTCAACACCCTGCACGGGGGAATCAAAGGCTTCGACAAGCTCGTATGGCAAGGGAAAGAAATTCCCCACGGGGTCGAGCTCACCCTGGTCAGCAAGGATGGCGATCAGGGCTTTCCGGGCACCTTGACCTCGCGGGTGCGCTACACGCTGGAGGCGCATGCGCTCAAGATAGAATACTTTGCCACCACCGATAAAGACACGGTTCTGAACCTGACCAATCACAGCTACTTCAACCTTGCCGGCGAAGGGCAAGGAGACATTCTCAACCACCTGATGATGATTCCCGCGGACCGCTACACTCCCGTCGACTCCGGACTCATCCCCACTGGAGAGCTGGCCCCGGTCGCGGGAACGCCTCTGGACTTCCACCACCCAACGGCCATTGGGGCGCGGATCAACGACGATAACGAGCAACTGAAGTTAGGCGGGGGCTATGACCACAACTACGTCTTGAACGGCAAGATCGGCACTCTGCAGCAGGCGGCGCGCGTGGTCGAGCCCACCACTGGGCGGGTCTTAACCGTGGAAACGACCCAACCCGGAGTCCAATTCTATTCCGGCAATTTTCTCGATGGAACGCTCCACGGGAAGCACGGGCACGTTTACGCCAAACACTCCGGCTTTTGCCTGGAAACCCAACATTTTCCCGACTCGCCCAACCACCCCAAGTTCCCGACGAGCGAGCTAAAGCCGGGCGAAACCTACCATGAGGTGACAATCTTCGGCTTCTCCACCGCCCCCTGATTGCCCCGCTTTGGCGGTCCGGCGACCGTGCGGGTGCAATGAAAACCGCAGGTCCCTCCACTCCGCTGCGCTCCGGTCGGGATGACAAATTGGTTTGGGTACCAAACATCCCAGCACTCACACCAATTTGTCATCCCGACCGGAGCGCAGCGGAGTGGAGGGACCTGCGGTTCCTGTCAGACTTCGCCAAGGGTCTGTTGGCCGGCTGTGTTTTCACCCCAGAGAATCCAACCCTCCGCCCACCGGCACCCAAAATGCTAACCTCAAGTATTGAAGGCCAGCATGCCGGAAAAAACCCTACTACAGCAACACTCCACCGAACCCGGCGCTGGTCTTTCCAGCGGCAGCCGCTTTGTGCGCGCCTGCCTACGCCAGCCCGTAGACCGGACGCCGGTGTGGTTCCTGCGCCAGGCCGGTCGCTATATGCCGGAGTACCAGGCCGTACGCCGCCACCATTCGCTGTTGCAAATCTGCAAGAACCCAGAGCTTGCCGCCGAGGTGACCATCACGGCTGCTGAGAAGCTTGACGTCGATGCCGCCATCATCTTTGCCGACCTGCTATTACCCCTGGAGGGCATGGGCCTCGATTTCGAATTCCTGGCCGGGGAAGGTCCGGTAATTCACCACCCGGTGCGCACCGCCGACGATGTGCAGAACCTGCGCATTGATCGTGCGCATGAGCTTGGCTACGTGGCGGAGGCCATACGCAAGGTCGTGGCCCACTTCCGCGATCGCATCGGAATCATCGGATTCTGCGCAGCCCCCTTCACCCTTGCCAGCTACATGATTGAGGGCGGTGGCTCGCGCAATTACATCTTCACCAAGACGCTTATGTACCGGGAGCCATCCGTCTGGCAGCTCTTGCTCGAGAAGCTTGCTTCGGTGCTGGGCGAGTATGCGGCCCAGCAGGTGGAAGCGGGAGCCGACGTCATCCAGATTTTCGATAGCTGGGCGGGTGCCCTCAGCCCGGCCGATTACCGCGATTTCGTCCTACCGGTGACCACCCGGTTAGTGCGCAAAGTGCAGGCGCTGGGAGTGCCGGTGATCTACTTCGGCGTGGACACCGCCACCCTCCTGCCCGCCATGCGCGAGACTGGCGCCGACGTGATCGGCCTCGATTGGCGGGTGCCCCTGGACCAGGGCTGGTCCGCCCTCGGCCACGCGGTTGCCGTGCAGGGCAACCTCGACCCCATTACGCTCTTTGCCGGTGAAGATCTGCTCCGCGAACGCGTGCGCCAGATACTCGCCCAGGCCGGCGGCCGTCCCGGGCACATCTTCAATCTGGGGCATGGCATAGTTCCCGGCACCCCGGTCGAAAATGTGCAGCGCGTGGTGCAGTACGTGCGCGAGTTCAGCGCTGTCCCCAGCCCCATGAATGGAGGGCCTTCCCATGCCTGATGCAGCACCTCAGCGCCACGCGGTTCTGTTGCTCGCCCATGGAACGCCCCAGTCGCTCGATCAGATTCCTGAATACCTGCGTAATGTCACCAGCGGGCGGCCCATGCCCGAATCCGTGGTCGAAGAGATTCGTCACCGTTACAGTGCCATTGGTTCAAGCCCGCTCACTGAGCTCACCCTGGAGCAAGGGCGCTTGCTCTCAGACGCGCTCAACCTCCCGGTCTATGTGGGTATGCGCAACTGGAAGCCATACATCGCGGACGTGGTGCGCCAGATGCGTGAGGATGGCATTACCTCTGCGGTTGCGATCTGTCTTGCGCCCCAAAACTCCCGCACCAGCGTAGGACTCTATCGCCGCGCCGCTTTTGCCGAGGCCGGAGGAGCCATCGAAATGGACTTCATCGACGGCTGGGCCGACCATCCCCAACTCGCGCAGGCCTTCGCCGAACGCCTGCAGCCGGTGTGGCAAAGTCTCTCTGCGCGCATCGGCGCCATGGCGCCGGTGCTCTTTACCGCACACAGCGTCCCCTGCAGAACCATCCAGGTGCAGCCGCCAGCCGCCCCAGGGCAGCCGGCGGCCGGACCCGATCCTGGTCCCGACCCGTATCCGGCGGAAGCCAAGCTCACCGCGGCCAATGTGGCCGCCCTGCTCGCCCCCTTGGGCCTGACCGGCGCCGATTGGTTTTTCGCCTTCCAGAGCCAGGGCATGTCGGGCGCTAACTGGATCGGTCCCACGGTAGAGGACACGCTCACCGCGCTTCGCCAGGAAGGCCATTCGGCAGTTGTGATCCAGCCCATCGGCTTCCTCTGCGACCACGTCGAGATCCTTTACGACATCGATATCAGTTTCCGCGACTTCGCGGCCGGCATTGGCCTTGAAGTGGTGCGCCCGCAGTCGCTCAACGACTCTCCTCTCCTGACGGCGGCGCTCGAGGACCTGGCCCGGCAAGGCTTCGCTCGCCTCTCAGCACAGCCTCTCTCCTCACCCGTCGCCGCGTTATGAGCAGTGGGGCAGTTCCAGCCAAACGCATTGCCATTGCGGGGGGTGGAATCAGCGGACTGGCGACTGCTTATCAACTAGCCTGCGATGGAGTGGAGTGCACGCTTTTTGAAGCTTCAGACCGCCTGGGCGGCATAGTAGAGACGGTTCGCAAGGACGGTTTCGTCATCGAGTGCGGCCCCGATTCCTGGGTGACGGAAAAGCCCTGGGCCCGCGAGCTGGCAGTGGAACTGGGCCTCGAAGACCAGATCATCGGCTCCAATGATCATTGGCGGCGCACCTATGTGCAGCAGGGCGGTGACGGCCTTGCTCAGCTAGTGCCCATCCCAGACGGTATGCGCATGATGGTCCCGGCCAAGTGGGGCCCGCTGCTGGAGTCGCCGCTGTTCAGTGAGCAGGCCAGGCTTGCCTATCAGCGGGAGCCCAAACGCGCCGCCGAGCTCCAGGCATCTGCCCCGGATCATGACGAATCCGTGGCCGACTTTGTGCGCCGCCACTTTGGAGAAGAAGTTGCCCGCACCATAGCCGGTCCGCTGTTGGCCGCCGTCTTCGGAGGCGATATCGCGCAGCTCAGTGTGCGCGCTGTCATGCCCGCCTTCGTCCGCATGGAAGCGGAGGAGGGCAGCCTTATCCAGGCTGTGCAGCGGCGAGCGCAGCAGTCCCCTCAAGCCATCTTCACCACCCTCGCCAGTGGGCTGGAGAAGCTGATCGAGCGCATGGTTTCGAAGTTGCCATCCGCTTCTTTACGCTTACGAACGCCAGTACTGCGGATCGAGACCGATCGCGGGAGTTGGCGGCTGGTGACCGCCGGCGGTGAGGATCATTTTGATGCGGTCGTCCTGACCACCCCACTGCACGTCACTCAAGCATTGCTGCGCCCTCTCAGCGATGGCGCCCGCATGGCCGGCTTGCTGCCCCAACAGGCCACCTCGGCCATCGTGGTGGTGCTTGCCTTCGCACCCGCCCAAGCGGCGCGCCTGCGCATCCCGCCCGGTTTTGGTTTTGTGGTTCCCCAGGCTTTCGGCGGCGAAAGCGGCCCCTCGCACCAGCTACTGGCCTGCACCTTCGTGCATCAAAAGTTTCCCGGCCGCGCCCCGGCGGAGGCAGTGCTGCTGCGGGCCTTCTTCGGCGGAGATAGCGGCGATGCGCTGCTGGGCGAAGCGGACGATAAGCTCGTTGAGCGCGCGAGGTTGCAGCTGAGCCGCGTCCTCGGCCCCTTGCCGGAAGCCTCAGAAACGGTAGTACGCCGCTGGCCACAATCCCTGCCGCAATACGCCGTCGGCCACCTGGACCGCATGGCGGAGCTCGAATCGCTGCTGAGCGCAATGCCAGGTCTTCACCTGGTGGGCAGCGCATACCACGGAGTGGGATTGCCCGATCTTATCCGTCAGGGTCGGGCGACGGCCCGTCTGCTCGCGGGGCAACCACACCCGGCGCTGTCGAGCTGACGTTCAACGTCGCAATCTCATCATGAACTTTGGCAGGAGCAAAAAGAAACCCGCAGATTCCATCCTGCTGGAATCGATTGGCATGGCGCCGTAGCACGATGGTCTTAGTTGTGAAAAATTAAGACAGTGTTGCTGACTTGGCGTAAAGTAACAATCTAACTATTCCTTACCGGCCTTGCATCTCCCCATTAAGACCAGCATGATTAGGCCAAACCAGAAAATCGTAATTGTCGGGGCCGGTCCAGGTGGCTTGGCCGCCGCTATTTTGTTGGCCAGGTCGGGTGTCGATGTTACCGTCGTGGAACGGCGAGACGTTGTCGGCGGCCGCACCTCTACGATGGAGAGAAACGGTTTTAAATTCGATACCGGGCCAACCTTCTTTCTCTACCCCAGGGTGCTGCGCGAGATCTTTTCTGTCGCCGGTAGAGACCTCGATGAAGAGGTCCCTATGTACCGGCTGGATCCTCATTACCGCCTGGTCTTCGGCGCGGGCGGAGAGCTGCTGGCTACGCCCGACCTGGAGCGCATGGAGCGCGCGATCGCCCAGCTCAGCCCGGACGATGCCCGCGGCTTCCACCGCTTCTTCTGTGACAATCGCAACAAGCTGCAGAAATTCACGCCCTTTCTGGAGTCGCCCTTCGAGAGCTGGAGAGACCTGGCCAAGCTCGACATGCTCAAGCTACTCCCGCTGTTGCGTCCCTGGCGCTCGCTCGATACCGACCTGAGGCGCCACTTCAAAGACGAGCGCATTCGTCTCGGCTTCAGCTTCCAATCCAAATATCTTGGAATGTCTCCGTTCACCTGTCCCAGTTTGTTCAGCATCCTCTCTTTCCTGGAGTATGAGCATGGCGTTTTTCATCCGGCGGGCGGTTGCGGCGCCGTCACCAACACCATGGCTCGCATCGCCGAAGAACTAGGTGCTCGCGTGTTGCTCAACGAGCCGGTAGAAGAAATGATTTTTGCCGGTCGCAAATGTACCGCGGTCCGCACCGCGAACCGCATGTTCCCGGCCGATGCCGTGGTGGTTAACGCGGACTTCGCCCAGGCCATGCAGCACCTCGTGCCGAACAGTATCCGGCGCCGCTGGACCGACAGCAGGATCGAGAAGAAGCGCTTCTCCTGCTCCACCTTCATGCTCTATCTGGGCATTGAAGGATGTTATGACGACGTATCCCACCACACCATTTACCTGGCCAAGGATTACCGGCAGAACCTGCGCGATATAGAAGAATTTCACCAGCTCTCGGATGATCCATCCTTCTACGTGCAGAATGCCTGTGTCACCGATCCTTCTCTGGCACCGAAAAAAATGAGCACGCTCTACGTCCTGCTGCCGGTGACGCACGAGCATCGCAATGTCAACTGGGACACGCAACAGGCGGGCTTTCGATCGCTGGCCCTGCGGCAGCTCGAAAAAATCGGCATTAACGACGTGGAACGGCGCATTCGCTTTGAGAAGGTGGTCACGCCTGCCGATTGGCGTTCGGAATTTGCGTTGCACAAAGGCTCTACCTTCAGCATGGCGCACAATCTAAGGCAGATGCTGCACCTGCGGCCGCACAACCGGTTTGAAGACCTTGACCGCGTCTACCTGGTCGGCGGCGGCACCCATCCCGGCAGCGGCTTGCCGGTGATCTTCGAGTCGGCCCGTATTACCGCCCGGCTGTTGCTCGAAGACCTGAAGGTTGAGCCCCAGTGGGACGCCACTCCGGCGTTGGCCGAGACTGCCATGTACGAAGCGGCGTCGTGAAATGGCGGCAGGGTGCACAATCAACAGTATGCCGCTGAAGATACAGCGCAGCCCAGTTTCTGACCAGCCATCGCAGTCTGTTGTGCTCGGCCGCGCGAGAGCAGCGCAGCTCGGGTGGGCACGGACGGGCTTGCGAGCGCGTCTGGCCCTTCTGCGCCGGGCGCGGCATCGCATCGCCGCAACGGCAGTCGAAATTGCGCGCACTGTGCCGATTGACCAGCCCGGCGCGCTCTATCGTACCGTGGCTGATACGTTAGTTTCTGAGGTGCTGCCTCTGGCCGAGGCCTGCCGCTTTTTAGAAAGAGAAGCACGCTGGATTCTCGCGAGTCAACGGCTCAGCACCCACACTCGCCCCTTCTGGCTTCGCCGGGTCACTGCGGAGACGCGCCGCGAGCCGCTCGGCGTGGTGCTCATCATCGCTCCCGCGAACTATCCCCTGTTCCTGCCTGGGGTGCAGGCATTGCAGGCGCTCGCCGCCGGCAATGCCGTTCTGTGGAAGCCGGCGGTTGGCGACACGGCCCCAGCCGAGGTACTGCGCGATGTCCTGGTAGGCTGCGGCCTCGATCCCGCTTTGCTGCAAGTGCTTGACGAATCACCCCAGGCGGCCGACGATGCCGTCGCTGCCGGTGTGGACAAGGTATTTCTCACCGGCTCCGCTGCTACCGGCACCGCCGTTCTTACTCAATTGGCATCGCATCGCACGCCCGCCGTCATGGAGCTCTCCGGCTGCGATGCGGTCTTCGTGCTCCCAGGCGCCGCAGTCGACCGTGTGGCCGCGGCGCTGGCCTTCGGACTACGGTTCAACGGCTCCGCCACCTGCATGGCGCCCCGTCGTCTTTTCCTGGTGGGCGACCATCCTGGCCTGGTGCCGGCCATGCTGGATGCATTCAAGGCTCTCCCTGCCGTCGCGCTGCCCGCGCGCACGCAGGCCCAGCTCGCTGACCTGCTCGAAGACGCCCAGCGTCGGGGTGGCTCGTTGCTGATGGATGGGTCGGTTGAAGAACTTCGCTTCGCCGTGATCAGCAGGGCAACTCCTGACATGCGCATCGCGCAGAGCGACATCTTCGCGCCCGTGCTTTCCATCTTCGATGTGCCGGACATGGACGCTGCAATCGCGGCTCATGCGCCTTGTCCTTACGCGCTCACCGCGGCTATCTTTGGGCCGGAGGCCGAGGCGGGCGCGCTGGCTTTGCGGCTCCCGGTCGGCACCGTCCTGATCAACAACCTGATTGTCGCCACCGCCGACCCGCGGGTGAGCTTTGGCGGCCGCAAGGCGAGCGGCTTTGGTGTCACCCGCGGCCGCGAAGGTCTGCTCGAAATGACAGCGCTCAAGACGGTTGTCGCGCAGCACAGTCGCGATCTCCGCGCCTATCGCCCCACGACGCCGGATCATGAGCCGTTCTTTGCCGCTTACCTCGAGGCCGTTCACAGCGGTAGCTGGCGCGCGCGTTGGCATGGACTGCGCCGGCTCTTACGTGCTGCATCCAAGCTCGATTGAGGAGAAACCCACCATGCGTGTCGCAGTGATCGGTTCAGGATTAGGAGGACTGTCCGCCGCTTGTACCCTGGCCGCGCGCGGCTACGGGGTCGAGGTCTTCGAGAATAATCCATGGCTCGGCGGCAAGGCGGCGGTGCTGGAGGAGCAAGGTTTCCGCTTCGATATGGGCCCCACGATCCTGATTCAGCCCTCGGTGCTGCGGCGTATCTTCTGCGAAGCAGGGCGCAACATGAGTGACTATCTCGACATGGTCCGTCTCGATCCGCAGTGGCGCTGCTTCTTCGATGACGGCACGGTTATGGATCTGAAAGACGATGTTCGCGAGATGGCCGCATCGCTCGAGGGCAGGGAACCAGGGTTGGGTGCGCGCTTTACCGCGTTCATGGAGCTTTCCGAAAGATTGCACACCATCTCCGACAAGTTCTTCTTTTGGAAGTCGGTGGGCTCGATGCGCGACACCTTCGATATCGGAGGCAGCTTCCAGCTCTCGGTATTGAAGGATGTTCTGAGCATGCGCCTGGGACAGAGCGTCTCCGGAACCATTCGCGAGTTCATCAAGGATCCGCGCTTGGCCCAGATGCTCGATCACTATGTGCAATACGTCGGCTCGTCGCCGGATAACTCTCCTGCCATCCTTTGCTCCATCGGTCATATGCAGGCGGAACAGGGCATCTGGTACCCGAAGGGAGGAACCCGCGCCGTTCCCCAGGCGCTGGTCCGTCTGGGCACGGAGCTGGGCGTGCGCTACCACACCGGTATTGAGATTAAGCGCCTGCTCACCGCGGACGGCGCGATCACCGGTTTGGAGACAAGCAACGGGGAACAGCGTCGCTTTGACGCCGTGGTCTCGAATGAAGATGCGGTGCGCACCCATCGCGAGCTGCTTGGGGGTGCGGTTGCCGATCGCTTTGACAAACGCCGGGAATACGAGCCTGCATGTTCCGGCGTGGTGCTTTATCTCGGCCTTAAGCAGCGCTACGAGCATCTGGCGCACCACGACTTTGTTTTCTCCCGCGATCCGCGCGAGGAGTTTCACCACATATACGACTTAGCGGATCCTGCGCCGGACCCAACCTGCTATCTCGCCTCCACTTCGATCACTGACCCGACCACGGCGCCTGCCGGGGGCGATGCGCTTTACGTGCTGGTACACACTCCGTTCTTGCGCCCTAAGCATGATTGGTCAAAGATGTTTCCCGCGTATCGCCAGGTGATTCTCAACAAGCTCAAGCGCACCGCCGGTCTGGTCGACATTGAAGAACGCATCGTTTTTGAGAGCGCGCTCACGCCCGTCGATATTCACGAGCGATACCGAGTGCTGAACGGAGCGATTTACGGCATCTCCAGCCACGGCCGTTGGAATGGAGCCTTCAAACCAGCCAATGCCAGTCCTGACCTGGAGGGCCTCTACCTGGCGGGCGGGGCGGCCCATCCCGGACCGGGCATGCCGATGGTGGTGATGAGCGGTTGGATCGCCGCCGACGCGCTTGATCAGCGCTATCGTGGAGCGGATGCTGCTGTCTCCGCGCGCAAGCAAGCCGAGCACCTTCTAGCCCACGCATAACGGGGCGCAGCCCCTCGATTGCTTTGAAGAGGTCAGTACCGGTGAGTGGTTCAGAGAAAGCAACGGAAACAAATCGTTCCCGGCCCACGCTGGTTCCTCCGTCGCGCCGCATGCTGGCATTCTTTTCCAGTTATCTGCACTGGTATATAGGCCGACACTTTCACGCCATGCGCCTGGCAAATGCCGGCCGCTTTCCCAATCCAACCGGCCCGCTGATTATCTATGCCAATCATGCGTCCTGGTGGGACCCGCTCTCTTGCATCGTGCTTTCGCGCCACCTTCTGCCCGGCGCCAGTCACTATGGCCCCATGGACGCTGCCGCCTTGCAGCACTACGGAATGTTCCGCAAGCTCGGCCTGTTCCCTGTTGAAACTGGAACCCCGCGCGGAGCCGCCCAATTCCTCCGCGCTGCCCGCGAGATTCTCTCCACGCCAAACTCCGTCTTCTGGGTCACCCCTGAGGGGCGCTTCACCGACGTGCGAACCCGGCCGGCAGTTTTCCGCCCGGGGCTGGCGGCGCTGGTGGCTCGGACCGGCGCATGCACACTGGTGCCTCTAGCCATTGAGTACACCTTTTGGGATGAGCGCCTGCCGGAGATCCTGATCTCCTGCGGCGACGCGATCAAGATTCCCGACGGGCATTTGCATAACGCCGCGGAGTGGAGCAGCCAGCTGGCCGCCGCCTTGGCCGCTACTCAGGACGAGCTCGCCGCCCTATCCAAGCTCCGGGATCCGGCGCTCTTTACCACCATCCTCTCCGGCAGGGTAGGCATTGGCACCGTCTATGATGCATGGAAGAGACTCCTTGCCTTGCTGAGCGGGCGCGTGTATCAAGGAAGCCACGGGAGCATCCGCCGCTTATGAGCACCACATGGCTCACTGGACTCGCCTTTTGCTGCGCGGTCGTGCCCGCCGTGCTCTGGGTGTGGAACATGCTGCTTTATTGCGAGCCCGGAGCCGGCAGCTGTGCGGAAATGGGCAACTGCGTTCTGCCGGATGTCGTCACGGTGCTCATCCCCGCCCGCAATGAAGAACGCGTCATCGCCGCATCGCTTACCAGCCTGCTCGCCTCCCGCGGCGTTCAGATCGAGATCATCGTGCTTGATGACGCCTCCACCGATCGCACGGCGGAAATTGTACTCAGCTTCGCCGCTCGCGATCCACGCGTGCGCCTCGAGTCCTCGCCCCCGCTGCCGGGCGGCTGGAATGGCAAGCAACACGCCTGCCACGCGCTCGCGGGCATGGCCAATTCCGACGTCCTCTGTTTTCTTGACGCAGATGTGCGTCTAGCTCCCGAAGCCCTCGTCCGTATGTCCGCGTTTCTGGCGCGCACCGGCTCCGATCTGGTCAGCGGCTTTCCCCGTCAGGAGACGGAAACACCCCTGGAGTGGCTCTTGCTGCCGCTGATTCACTTCGTGCTGCTTTCTTATCTGCCGCTGGCCGGCATGCGGGCCTTCTCTGCGCCCGGCTTCGCGGCCGGCTGCGGCCAGTTCCTCATGGTGCGCCGCGATGCCTATCGCAAGACTGGCGGCCACGCCCAGATCCGCACCACGATGCATGACGGGCTGCTGCTGCCGCAGCTCTTTCGCCGCCACGGTCTGCGCACCGATATTGCCGACCTGACCCATCTTGCCACCTGCCGCATGTACCACAATGCGGCAGAGGTTTGGCATGGTTTGGCCAAAAACGCCACCGAAGGGATGGCTTCGCCGGCGCGTATCCTGCCTTTTACTTTCATGCTCTTCTGCGGTCAGATCCTTCCCCTCCTCCTGGCCCTTTCGCTGTGGATTGCTCCGGGGCTGTACAGCGGCCTCGGACAATGGCTCATAATGGCCGCTCTCGTAGCGTCTTTTGTGCCGCGCCTGCTTTCCGTCTGGAAATACCGCCAACCCCTGATCAGCGCTTGCCTGCATCCGCTGGGCGTCGCTGTATTGCTCACGATTCAGTGGTATGCCCTGCTGCGCAAGATTGCCGGCCAACAAGTCACCTGGAAACAGCGCGCCTACCGCGTGGGCTAGAGCTTCGCGGCGACTTCCCCGGCGAGCCGGTGGTGGATCGAGGCGCGATGCATCGAAGCGCCTGCGCACCGAATAGCAAACTGCAGGTCCCTCGGCTTCGCTCCTAATGAACAACCTCCGGTTGAGGTAGGGGGACGAGCTGGAAGCCTAGGGCGCGTGCTTGTTTGTGCAAGCGATGTTGGTTGCGAAGAGCTAATTTTTGTTCTTCTAGGGCGAAGATGCTCTCGTCGTAAGCGGTGCGGGTGGTGATCAGGTGATATACGATGCGGGCCAGTTTATGGGCCGCAGCGGTGATGGCTTGCGGCGCGCCCAGGCGCGCCCGCATGCGGCGATAATATGCGCCCAGGTAGGAGTGACTCTTGTGTAGCGTCTGCGCGGCCAGTCGCAGGGCAGCGGCGAGACGGCTGTTGGACTTGCGCGTCTTTGAAGAGAGAACCTTGCCCCCACTCTTCTTGCTCCCGGGACACAGCGTCAGCCAACTGGTGAACGCCGCCACATTGGGAAAACGACCGAAATCGGTTCCGATCTCCGTCACCAGCGTATGCACCGTCAGCGCACTCAACCCGGGTACGACCGTTAAGTCGGTGCCCAGCACGCGATACAGTTCCTTGCCCATGTCGAAGTGGAACTGGTTCTTACGCCGTTTGCCCCGCTTATGGCCCTGCAACGGTTGGCCTCCGTTGGGTTGGTTGGGCAATTGGCCCATGCGCTGCTCGATCTCCCGATCACAGTCCAGCAGCATCTTCTGATAATGCCGGTAGGCTTCCAGAGACTGACGCAGCGTGAACAAATGCTCGGAACGGTAGTTACCCACCAGCGATTTGATGACTGTTTCCCTTTCCGCACGAATGCGGCCGTCGGCCAACCTGGCCAACTGTTCGGGATCTCGTTTGCCCGCCAGAATGGCGTCTACGATCGACAGACCGCTCTTACCAGTGATGTCGCTGAGCACATGATGGATCTGCAGATTCATCTGCGTCAGCGCTTTTTGCATGTGCTGCACATGCACCGCAGCCGCTTCCACCAGGTTGGACCGATGACGGCTCAGCGCACGCAGGGCGCAGATCGCTGCCTCAGGACGGAACGAGCCACGCAGCAGACCCACCGAATGCAGGTACTGCAACCACTGACAGTCGCTTACGTCAGACTTGCGTCCCGGTACATGCTTCACGTGCCGTGAGTTGACTAGACACACCCGCAGCCCGGCCTCTTCCAGCACCTCGTAGAGCGGTATCCAATACACCCCAGTCGATTCCATCGCTACGCTGGCCACGCCGCACTGCTTTAACCACGCCGCGATAGCTTGCAGCTCCTCCGTAAAGGTGGAAAAACAACGTACCGGCTCAGGGTCTCGATCCCGCGCCACAGCCACGTAAATCTCTCTCGCCCCTACATCAATCCCAGCCGCGTTGGGCTCAATACACTCCAAACTCAGCTCCCGGAACTCCTTCTCTCTTCTCATCCCCTCTCCCAGACTGGGCCTAAGGCCAGGCGGCCGATATCAGTAATCTCCTAAACGGGATCGCTACCTAAAAAAGGCAACCTCACCAATCTCTCCATCACGCAGCCTGGGACCATCCTCGGGATCGGGCTACTACGCTCCAATCGAACGCCGGCCTACTTCCTCCAGCCTCAGTCCCCTCAAGCTTAAACGCACTCACCCTAACACCCGTTCATTGCTCCCTTAACTTGCCCCAGGCAAGTCAGCTCCTCGGGATGACAAAGTTTAAGGCAGCGCATCCATCTTGCGTTTGCTTGCGGGCGTCCAAAATCCTTCACGCTGAGCAGAGAAAAACTTTGAACATCCATCTTTGCAAACGCAAGATGGATGCGCTGCCTTAAACTTTGTCATCCCGAGCGAACTCCGGATTTCCTCCTCGCTGCACCAATCAACGGCCACGTATGCGGCTTTCTTTAAGGAAAGCCGCACGAAGTTTACCGACGCCACTAAGCCTGACAGGAAATCCGGAGGAAGCCGAGGGACCTGCAGTGTCCGCGATGTCGACTTCGCAGCCGACATCGGACTAGTGGAGGGACCTGCTGTTTCTATTCCCCGCTCTTAAGCGGCTTGCGCGCGAAGTAATAGAGCGAACCTGCCAGCAGGGCAAACATCAGCACCGACACCCAGTCGTGATGCAGCGGATTAGTGGCCGGTAGCAACAGCACATCCTCTTTGCCCGCAGCGGTTTCATAAAGTTTCAGCGCGACGCCCATCAGCCCCACGATGCCGCCGGCCGCGATCAGCCCGCTGGCATAGAGCGAGCCCGGACTGATCTCGCTCTCAGTTTCGATCGTATCCGCGCGCGCTTTATCCACCGCCCGATCGATCATCCACCGCACGATGCCACCGGTGAAGATGGCGAGCGTAGTAGCGATGGACAGATACGCGCCCACTGCGAAGGACAAGGAACGAATCCCCAGCAACTCCACCGCAATGACCAGGAAGACGCCCAGCAGCACAAGGCCCCAGGGCAGCTTACGGCCCAGGATTCCATTAACCACCGTGGCCATCAGCCGTGCTTGAGGCGCCGCGGCTTTCTCGCTCCCAATTCCCTGTATCCACTGCACCTCGATTTGCTGCGTTTGCGGATTGTAGAGATACTTGCCGTCCGCCAACTCGGGCGAATTGAGCGCGTTCAGCAATACATAGCCACTGCCTGGACGGGTTTCGACGGTTTTATTGCCCTGGATGACGCGGATCTGCGCCTGGTGGAAATGCTGCTCTTCAATCTGCACCCCGCTGTGAGCGGCGGCCATATCCCACGGCCTCGCGGTCTGGCGGAACTCCGCCAGACCCTGATTCATCAACTGCAGCGTCGCCCCGATGGCCAGTGTGGAAACGCAGGCGCCGATCACCAAAGCGATCTGCTGCTTGCGCGGCGTCGCGCCGATCAGGTAGCCGGTCTTCAGATCCTGCGAAGTATCGCCCGCATTGGCGGCCGCGATGCACACCACCCCTCCGATCGTAATGGCCAAGGCGCCGAAGGCAGGGGCCGTCCATCCATTCACCAGAAAGATTGCGGAGGTTGCCATCAGGGTGGCGATCGTCATGCCCGAGACAGGATTCGAAGAGCTGCCAATCAACCCCACAATGCGAGAGGAGACAGTCACGAAAAGAAACCCGAAGATAGCCACCAGCACCGCGGCTGCGAGATTGGCGAGCCAGCTCACCTGCGCTCCCGGTACTGGCTTGAAGGTGAGAAAGAAAAACATCATCAACACCAGAACCACCGATCCGCCGACCACCACGCTGAAGGGCAGATCATCTTCCGTGCGCAGCGGAGCGCTCTTCACGCCACCGCTCTGGCGAAGGTTTCCGGCAGCAGCGCGCAGGGCGCCAAAGATCGTCGGCATGGTCTTGATCAGTGTGATCAGCCCCGACGCTGCAACCGCGCCGGCGCCCATGGGGCGGATGTAGGAAGCCCAGAGATCGCTGGGAGACATCTGAGCAATCGGCTTGGTTCCGGGATAGATGCCTTCAGGGAAGTGGGAGCCAAAAAAATAGATGGCGGGCATGAGGACCAGCCAGGAAAAGACGCCGCCGGAAAAAAGCAACCCGGCGATTCTGGGCCCGATGATGTAGCCCACGCCGAGGTATTCGGGAGTGACATCGGCGCGGATCGCGGAGCCTTTCAGCCACTGTGGCTGATAGTCAGGCGTGCCCGGCCACACGCCGAAGAGATTTTCATTCTGGAATAAGGTGTAGATTCCGCCTAAACCGAGGCCCAGAAAGACGCGCCCGGCGAAGGAGCCCCCGCGCTCACCCGCTAGCAAGACATCGGCGCAGGCCGTGCCTTCAGGGTAGGTGAGCCGGCCGTGCTCCTCGACGATCAATTGTCGCCGTAACGGGATCATAAAGAGCACGCCTAGCAGGCCACCCAGCAGCGCCAAGATAAATATGCGCGAGTACTGGAGGTTGAAGCCGAGAAAGATGAGCGCCGGTAAGGTGAAGATCACGCCGGAGGCAATCGACTGGCCCGAATTGCCGGTAGTCTGAACGATGTTGTTTTCCAGGATCGAGGCCCGGCCGAATGCACGCAGCACGCTGATCGAAAGCACGGAGATGGGAATCGACGCCCCTACCGTCAAACCCGCGCGCAGGCCCACATAGACGGTCACCGCGCCAAAGAGCAGTCCAAAGATGCACCCCAGCACCAGCGCGCGGGTGGTTAGTTCAGGGCGGGTCTCAGTAGCGGGGACGAAGGGTTGAAAACCTGGTGAGGTTGCTGGCACTAATGTTCCTCCGTGTTAGTGAAAACAACTGTATCTCGACTTGGCCGAATCCGCTCTAATCTATACCTATGGCCATCCGCAAGCTCCTCGCCTACGCCGCCATCTACTTGTTTTGGGGTGCGTCGTTCCTGGCCATTCGGCAGGTAGTTGCGGTGACTCCCCCCTTCTTTGCGGCTTGCTTTCGATTCCTGTGCGCCGGCGCAATTCTTTATGGCTACAGCCGCTGGCGTGGGATGCCGCAGCCTAGCCGGCGGCAGTGGATGGGTACCGCGGTACTCGGCCTGGTCATGTTTACCGCTGACTACGGTTGCCTTTTCTGGGCGGAGAAGGAAGTGCCTTCGGGCTTGGCAGCGGTGATCGCCGCCACCATTCCGGTCTGGGTCCTGCTGGCGGAGTGGTGGTTTTCCGGCGGGCACCGGCCAAATGCAAAGGCGCTGGCCGGTATCGTGCTGGGCATTTCAGGGGTCGTTGTGCTCATGATTCCCACGGGCTTTCATCACAGCAGATTCAGTACCTCGGCGCTGGTCCTACTGCTAGGGTGTTTCTTCTGGGCCGGGGGCACGATAGCCAGCCGCCACCTCGATCTGCCGCGGCAACTCAGCATGAGCTCCGGGCTGCAGATGCTCTGGGGAGGGACCTTCCTCTTTCTAATTTCCGCCGGAACCGGGGAGCTGGGCACGCTGCCGCGTCTCTCCCAGCAATGGAATTGGCATCTGGCGTTCTCCATGGGTTATCTCATCCTCTTCGCGTCCATCATTGCCTTCAGCGCCTATGTCTGGCTCATCAAGCAGGATCCCGTGACACGGGTTGCCAGCTATGCCTACGTCAACCCCCTGGTTGCTTTGTTGTTAGGGTCATGGCTGGCGCAGGAGCGGCCGACACCGTTGCAGTACGTGGGAGCCGCTCTGGTGGTGGCCGGCGTGGCTTCCACCATTGCCGGCAAACGGGTTGCGCCCCGTGAAACGGCGCAGAAAGCCGCGTGAAGCTCGCCAAAGCCACCAACCTCAACAGGAAACCCGGGTAAACATAGGCTGGCGTTCAGCCTTGACTTGCCCGTATACTCTAGCCATCGGCGGCAGGGCAGCTGCGAGCCTCGCCGGCCGGCTGTGAGGTGCGTCTTTCCTGGTCAGAGTATCTCCCTGACTCTCGACGTCCCGCTGGCGCAAACTTCGGTTTGGCGGGCTGTTGTGCGTGTGCTGCGAAGTCCCGCGGACAGCCTTTCTTGTGCATTGTTTCCCTGCTCCTGTGTCCTTTGTAGCCGTTCCCTCCTGCGTTTCACCCGCGTCCCTATCTGCGATTTCTGCTGTACGCAACTCCCTCCGCAAACCGGCACCCTCTGTGCTTGTTGTGGGGAGGATCTGGGCATTCCGAACCTTTCCACTGTGCCGGGCAGTGACCATCCTGATTCCCAGCCCCTCTGCCAGCCCTGCCGCTTAGCCCCTCCTGCTTTTGTGAAAGCGGTGGCCTATGGCGGCTACCATGGCGAGCTTCGCTCGCTGGTTCATCTGCTCAAGTACGAGGGTATGCAGCCGGTTGCCGGGCGGCTGGGTAGGCTCCTGGCAGACAGCCTGGAAGCTTTTGCATCGTCCGCAGACGCGCCCCGGCAGATGTTGGTTATCCCCGTGCCCATGCATCCGGTCAAACAGCGCCAGCGTGGCTTCAATCATGCTGTACTGTTGGCTCGGGTGGCCATGGCGGAGATGCGCCGCCGGCATCCTCAACTTGGATTGCATCTGGAAACCAGCTTGTTGAAACGAGTGCGCGTTACGGTGAGTCAGGCGGGCCTGACAAGCCACCAGCGCCGGCAGAATCTGCGTGGCGCTTTTTTTGCGCCCAGTCCCGCCAGACTGGCTGGACAAGACGTTTTGTTGGTCGATGATATTTACACCACCGGGGCGACGGCCCGGGCCTGCAGCCGGGTACTGAAGAATGCCGGTGCTGCCTCGGTCAGGGTGGCAACCGTCGCCCGTGCGCAGCGCGAGGGAGTCGCTTCCTGGGATCCCAGTTTTTTGCGAACTGGGTTTTTGCAAGCGGCCAGGGTTTGGAAGGTACGTAACGGAGGATCAAGATGTCTTTGGGAAAAGCCATGATCCACGCACGCAAGCCGAAAGCGAACGCGCAGGGCCGTGCGCTGCCTAAGGAACCTGTTGAGCCGCATGAAGGGTGGCCGGGTCAACGGGTTTCTTCTGCCTACACCATGCAAAAGCCGGTGCTGGTGCTGAACGCATCGTACGAACCGATCAATATCTGTGGTGCTCGCCGGGCGCTGATCCTCGTGCTCAAGGGCGTGGCCAAGACGGAAGAGGAACAGGGCGCCATTTTGCATGCCGCGTTGTTGCGCATTCCCATGCCTTCGGTCATTCGCCTGCTGGAATATCGCCGCATTCCGCATCAGACGCGCGCCCTCTCGCGCAAGAACATCCTGCTGCGCGATCGCAACAGCTGCCAATACTGCGGTGTGGTTCTGCCCGCAGGAGAACTTACGCTGGATCACGTTATGCCGCGTTCGCGCGGCGGTCTCTCCACCTGGGAGAACCTGGTCGCCTGCTGCCACTCCTGCAATCGCAGAAAAGGTAATCATCTGCTGAGCGAGATCAGCGACATCAAACTGATGCGTGAGCCTCGCCCCTTCTCGCTGCACACCAGCCGCCACATCATGCGCATGATCGGCCACTCCGACCACAAGTGGCGTAAGTACCTCTACTACTGATAAACAGCAGTACCTATAAGTGTCTGCCTGAAAGCTCAACTTGCTCACCTTAGTCCTTTAGAGCCTGCCCTGAGCTTGTCGAATGGGGACGACTGAGAGTCAGACTCCAAATCGCGTAGGACTATTCTCCTCCGGCTTTAGCCGTGGGGTTTTCGAAGCTGGGGCTAAAGCCCGATCGATAGAAGTGCGACTTTTTCCGCGACGCTAAACCGTCGCTCCCCCTGCTGAAGCAGGGGGTTCCCACCGACAGCAACCCACCCGTCATTCGTTGCGGAGCAGGCCGTGAGAATTGAGGCTAGTTCGTCTTTCGAATCTTTCCCCAGGACTCTACGTCCTGGGCTACTCCCCAGCCGTCCCTGCGAGTGTGTGTCATAGCAGGAGCAGATAGACCCGGTTGAATGCTTTTGCTATCCAAGCCCCGATTTGCGCGGATTCAAGAAATGCGGTCATGGGGCTACGCCCATAAGCGCTAACTTGTTTAAGGTGTTTCTCGTCAAAACTCCACAAAATCGTCAATCCTGAGAGGCTGTGACTTTATTGATTTTCACGTTAAGTCATCAAGTTTTAAACGAAATTGTCATCCCGACCGAAGCGAAGTGGAGCAACTGTTTCCTTTCTGTCCATCCGATCTAACTGCCCCTAATAAAAGTCACCACACTCCACTTGTCATCCCGAGCGCAGCCAAGGGACCTGCAGTGCGCCCCGGCTCCCGCACAACGGTCTCCGTTCCGTTAGTTCTCCCACAGAATCGTCATCCTGAGCGGAGCGCCTCACCGATTTATCGCGTGATACAGCTCTTGTAGCGCGGAGTCGAAGGACCCCGGCGGTGCTTGTCTTACCCATGCTGCTCGGGGCTTTTCGACCACAGAGCCCGCACCGCGCGGCTCCGCTACGGTTTTCCCTGGGGCCGAAAACCAAGAACTTGCTAGCACCTGGGGAGATGATTACAGTGCATGAAAAACTGTAACCGTGACCATCAAGCGCATATCGCAGCAGATCCTGTTGTCGGACCTCAGAGGTTGAAAAGCTCCGAGCAGCACAGGTAAGATAAGCACCGCCGGGGTCCTTCGACTCCGCGCTACCAGAGCTGTGTCACGCGACAAATCTGTGAGGCGCTCCGCTCAGGATGACGATTCTGTGGTAGTTTTAACGAAAAACACCCTAAACAAGTTAGCGGTCATGGGCCTACGCCCCATCGTTTTCGGCCCAGTTACGCTTTGGTGAGGGGCACCCGTCCTATTCCTTCTGAGCTTGCTATGACACAGACTCCTGCGGGACTCACTACCGGACCGGCAGGTTCTTTTGGGCTGAGACATAAGTTTTTTCTATCGATGGGATAGGGAGGCGACGCGAACCGCCTCCCCTGCTCATCCTATCGATGAGTCTCCAACCGGTTATTCCTTGGCGGGTTGCTCTCCAGCAGAGCCCGACTCCGCTTCACCGGCCGAGCCCAGCGTCACTCAAGACACGGCTCTCGGCATCACAAAAAACATCAAACAGCAAAGGCGCGCAATAAAAATTGTCTCAACTTAGGGGGTCACCCCATCGCTTAATTCGCATAGTTCGCTTAATTCGCAAACTTTTCGCACAGACGGAGCGCTACCACCACACCAACCTGGTCAACAGGGGAAAGTAAAGGGCCATGCGCAGGGGCAAAGTATTTCCCTGCACCTTGCGCATCACTTCGGCATAAGACTCCAGTTGGCGCGCGTACTTCTCCTTCTCCGTGGCGAGAAATGCGTCAATCCCGGAGGAGCCATGGCGGGCTGTCTTGTAGTCGACGATCCATAGGTGCGTCTCTTCTACTGAGCCGGGCGTTGCTCCAGCGTGAAAAATGCGATCGCCGCGCAGCGTTTGCACCACTGCACCGGCCCAGGTTGACCAGGAGATTTCGTTCTTCGCCCCGGCGCGCGCTCCCAGAATCCAGCGCCCTGTGGGATCGCGAAGCACGGCTTGCAGGGCCCGCACTACCTCTGCTGACAGCGGCTCAGCCTCCGCTCGAGGAAGCCCGCTGGAGCGCAGGATGGCCAACGCGCGTACGCGCCAGCCGGCTACCTCGTCGAACATCGCCTGCGAGACTCCGGCGGCGTCGATGCCGCCCACCTTCGCCAGGTCCTCCAGCAGCGCGTGCACCACAGTGCCGAAGGCGCGCGCAGCCAGCGAACCGCGCGGCTGTTCGATGATCTCCTGATTTCTCTCCTGGGCTTGGGCAGCCGTCGAGTACGTTGGCGGCTTCCAGTCCGCGGGCAGGCGGCGCAACTGGATAGAGGGGAACGCTGGCGGGAAAGCAAATTCGGCTTGCGGCGGCGTCGCATCTGGTGCCGGCTCTTGCGGGCCGCGCGCTCGTTCGAAGTCGCCCTGGAGAGCCGGCCAAGCGATCCCCAGAAGGCTCCGCCGCTCTCCCGGGCTTAGTTCGTTATTGACTTTCGTGACCGCGGTACCCAGCAGGTGCAGCTCCTTGCGGGCACGCGTGGCCGCCACGTAGAGCAGGCGCTTGGCCTCATCATCTTCACGCCGGCCTTGCAACTCGCCAACCCAGGCGTAGATGCCACCCTGTTTTCCGTTGCGCCCGATGGGAGCAACCACAAATTCCTGCTCCTCTTCTTCCTCCGGGCCAACCAACCTGGTCTGTTCCAGCCAGCGAAGCAGCGGTTGCGATTCGGTCCGGGTCGCGCGGCCCAGGCCAGGCACGATCACGACGTCAAATCCCAGACCCTTGGCCTTATGGATGGTCATCAGTTGAACACCGTGGCGTTCGCTCGCCGCCGGATCAGGCTGGGCGCAAAGCTCGGCTATCTGATCCTCCAGCCCGGCGGCCTCCGGGCCCAGCTGCTCGAGCATGGCGAAGAAGGCGTGGGCATTGGCATACCCCGCTCGGTCTACGCACGCGCGCCCTCCGAGGGTTACCCAACTACGCTCGACCCATCGGGCCAGGGAGACCTGGCGATGCTTGCCCCGCAACGCGTCTTCGAGCACCGCAAGGACGCGAGTTGCTCTTTGCTGCCCATCTTCACTGAGTAACGGTGTGCGCTCGCGCAGCAGCCGGAGCATTGCGGGTTGGGCATAGTCTTTGATGTCACTACCGCTGAGAGTATGCAGATCCCTCAGGGTAAGGCCGCACCACGGAGCACGCAGTACGGTGAGCCATGCGATGCGATCCATCGGATGGAGGAGCGCACGGGTGAGCGCGGTGAGGTCCTTCACCTCCTGGCGTTCGTTCAGCTGCTCAATCTCCACCGCCCGAAAGGAAATATCTGCCTTGCGAAGCCTGCGGGCAATCAAGTTCAGGTGGGCGCGGGCGCGAACCAGTACGGCAATGCGAAACTCGCCATCCCTTTGCTTTGCTGCTTCGACCGCGGGCCTGTGGTCCTGGATGATGCTGACCACCTGCCGGGCCTCTGCCTCGTCCGCTGCGCGTTTTTGCTCAGGGGTGGCTTTGGAGGGGATGAAAAAAGGCCAGACTTTCACGCCCAGGCTGCCCCGTGGCGCGGGGCTATGGGCCGTGGAGGGGGCGAAGGTCACCTGGTATTCCCGGCCTGTTGGCGGCCCGAAGATCTGCTCGAAGATTTCATTCAGACGATCGACCAGCCCGGCATGGGAACGAAAATTGGTTTGCAACTGCAAAGGTGCTAATTGCACCGCCCCCGTTCCTTCGCCCAGGCCGTAGCGCCGCGTGCGTTCGAAGAGCTCTACCTCGGCCTGGCGAAACATGTAGATCGATTGCATGGGATCGCCGACCAGGAAGCAGGTGCCCCGGCCGGCGGACTCCCATCCGCCGGCGATTAGGGTGAAGAGCTCGTACTGGCTGCGCGATGTGTCCTGAAACTCATCGACCAGCAGATGAGGCCATCGTCCGGCAACATCGGCGGCCAATTCGCTCAACTCGCCCTCGTCATCGCGCAAAACCTGCCGCGCGGCGAGGCCTAGCTCGACAAAGTCCACCACGCCAAGCTCGGCGAAAACCAGGCGCAGCTCGGCGACGGCATAGCGCAGGATGACGAGCATGTGCTGCAGCATTTGCGACTCTTCTTCTGTGTATGCCTGGGGCGGAAGGGCGCGCACCTCGGAGAGCATGGCGAGGAACTCGGGATTAGCTTCGAGGGAGGCGAGCAAGTCCTTATAGCGCTGCCTGGGCGCGGTCCCGGCTCGGCCCGTGGGAAATCCTATTCCGGCGGGGACGGTGGCGCGCCACTCGTCTTTTTGGGTGAGCAGGAAATCGCATAGCGATTTCCAATGCGCGTGATCAGTGAGGTGGCCAATATGGGTGAGATGCTTCAGCGCGATCAGATCGGAGTCCGGATCTACGTGATTGCAGGCATGGCTCAGGACTTGCACCAACTCCTGCGCGAGGTCAGGATGGCGGGTGAACAGTGATTGTGCTTTTTTGATCGCTTCGTGGTGTGTGCGGCGAAGCGGCTCCTCCAGTTTGCTGCGGACTTTCGACCAATCGAGCGCTTCCTGGGCGGCGAGAGGCAGGTAGCGTCCCCACTGGTCTCGCTTATCCAGCATCTCGGCGATCAATTTCTGGCAATCCGGAAGGCTGGTTGCGCGCAGCTGCAAAAGGGCGTCGAGGGCGCCCGATAGCGGTTCCTCGCTACCTAAATGGGAAAGGGTGCGCCGAGCTGCCAGGGCATATAGCGGCTGCGGTTTATCGGTAGGGGAAAGCGATCCACCCAGCCGTGAAAGCAGGGGAGTTTCATGCGCGATCGCCAGGCAAACGGCGTCGATGGTCTGAATATTAAGCCGCTCTGGTTGTTGCAGAAGATTCCATTTGCGCCGGCCGTCGTTCTCCAGTGCGCGGCGTGCCAGCATGATCTCGGGAAGCTCGTCACTGGTCTCCTCCGTATCCCGGGCTTCGTGCAGCCTGGCAAGCACCCGCCCGCGCATCTCGGCAGTCGCAGCAAGGGTGAAGGTGATGGCGAGAATCTGTTCCGGCTCGTCTACTTCCGCAAGCAGCTTCAGCAGGCGGCGAGTCAGCAGCTCGGTCTTACCGGAACCAGCGGGAGCCTGGACGAGAAACGATTGGCGAGTCTCGAGCGTCTGTGCGCGGGCGCTTTCGTCGACCGGCTGCAACAGCAGTTCAGTCATCGCTTTCATCCGCATCGTCGCCGGCATCAGCGCGGTCGCTCTCTGCAATCCGGCACAGTCCGGGCAGGTCGCAAAATTTGCAGGTCTTGGGGTACTGCTTAGGGTCGACTTGCGCTTCGCCCCTGAGAAACTGTTGTCCCAGGTCGCCTAGAACCTCCTGCCAGCCGCGCAGCATATCAGCACTGTAAGGCGGCCTGGCCAACTTGGTTTCGCCCGGCATCACGGTCCGGGCGTCTTCTACGCGGCCGATGAATTTCACCTTGTCCTCGCGTACCCGTCCTAGCAGCACGCCCTGCAGGTGGTCGATTTGTCCGAAGCCGGCATACAGGGGCAGTTGTGGCTCGTCTGGCCGCGGACCGTCCCAGGAAACTCCGTTCAGCATGCCGGTCTTGTAGTCAATGATGACGCGGCCGCCCGCGACTGCGTCGATACGATCCACGCGCACTTGCAGTTTTAGATCGCCCACCGTGGCTGCGAGCTTCTCTTCCCCGGCTTCGACAGTAAAGTCCGCCCGCTTGGCTTCGTAGTCCAGCCACTCCTCGATGAGAGAGACAATGCGCTTCTGTTCCGCGTCGAGATACGCCTGGGTCCAGCTGTGCTTCAGTGCACGGCCACGGTATCTCTGCAATGTGGCTGAAACGTGTTGCTCAACCACGGCGTGCAGCCGCGCTTCCGCGCGGGCTTGAAGGAGGGCATCGCGTGTTTTCAACTCTGCCCACAGGTCCTCCAGGATCTTGTGCACCACCGAGCCACGCTCGCGCGCTTCCAATCCCCAGTCGGTCGCGTCCATCGGCCTGGCGTCCAGCCGCCTGGTGGCGAAGGACTGGAACGGACAGGCTGCCTGGCTGCGAAGGATCTCAGCGCCCCCGGCGTTCTGCTCGATTGGCCAGGGAAGGATCGCCGCTCGCTCCTCTTCCGTCAGCAGGGCAGGGGCTTCCGCCCCCAGGTATTCATCGGCCGCGATCACGAGCCGCAGCTCTTTCGCTTGTACCTTTCGCGTGGCCGGGCTCACTAGCGTCGATGGGCGGCAGACGCCGTCGGCATTCTGCGACGGGTAGCTGAAGATGCACTTCGCAGTGCTCCTTTCGAGGCGAGTGGTCACCTGCTGCGCAAGCTTCCAGTCGGCGGTGCTATCCGCATGCGGCATGTTGTGTGTGCGCTGCAGTGACCGGGTAAGAAAAGGATGGGGCCGTGCGACGGCCGGCCAACTGGCGTCGTCGGCGCCCAAAAACCACAGCGCATCGAAGGTAAGACCCGCCGCTTCGAACGGTCCCAGGACCTGGACCGCCGCATCCCGCGACTCAGGCGCGAAGATCGTCCGCGCAGCCTGCCGCTCGAGCACTTCGAGAAACTCAGAGTAGCTGGCCTTGCGTCCATCGAAGGCCAGCGCGGCCACACTGTCGAGCAATTGCGCCCACCGGGCCTGAACCTGAAAATCGTCACTCTGCAGAGGGTGGGCTCCGGGCCAATGGACCGCATCCAGAATCCGCTCAACCACATCGACCCACTGGGCAAAATTCAAGGAGCCGTTCTGGGGGAGCAGACGCCGCCCAGCCTGCAGGCTACGCCGTAGCTTCTCGGGTGGGTTGGCAGATTGCAGGAAAGTTTCCAGATCCTGTTCCGGCTGTCTCATCGACTGGCGCCGAAACTTGACATCGAATTCTGCAATAGGCAACAGGTCGTCCTGCTGCTCGTGAAGAAAGGCGGAGAGCAGCAGCCAGCTTACCTGGTCCTGCTGGAGCGCGCCGCTCATCCAACGCAACAGCAAGAGTGCACTACGCGCCATCGGCACGTCGTCCAAGGGAACGCCGAGAGAAAATTCGAACGGGAGCGGTGCGTCTTGCTTTCCGATGGCAACTGCCTCGGGCGCGAGTATCTGGCGGAAAATCCTCTCGATCTCAGGGCGCACGCCGGAGACGCTGGGCACCACCACGGCGATGCGCGCTGTGCTCCCTGCTGCCGCGGCGGTTTCGAGCTCGTGCTTCACCCAGAGGGCACAGGTTACGATTTCGTCCCGTTTATCGACAGCTTCTACGAGCAAGGTTGTCTCGGCCGCGGAGACTTCGCTGGCTTCGACTATTTGGACGTCGTGGCCGCGCTCGCGAAAGGCCTCGATCACTTTTTGCTGCGCGGGAGTGATGCGATCGAAGCCGGTCAGCACCAGACGGGCGTTTGCCTCCACCTGACCCGCGATGACAGCTTCCTGCAACACCAGCGGCAACTTGCTCCGGCTCAGCCACTCTTCTTTGCGGCATGTGCGCTCAAAGCCGCGCGCCCACTCGCGAAAGCTCTCGACATCCGGACCGCCCAGCCGGTCACCGTGCAGGAAGTTGAGCGCGCCATAGGCACAGAGCAGGGCGTAGGCTTGCTCTGCGAGCTCCGCCACGCCCGCCACGGAGATCAGGCGCCGCCCCTCGATACTGGGCTTGACCAACTGTACCCAGAGCTGTTCTTCCTGCAGTGTTGTGAGTAAGAGGCGGGTCTCGTGGCCCGAACGCAGTTGTTTCTGCCACAAGCGGTGCAACCAGCTATCCCAGTCCAGGATGTCGGCGGATTGCCAGGCTTCCAATCCCTGCTTGCGTTGTACCTCGCCGTGTGAACGGCGCAAGGCGCGCGCGGCGCGCGCGCTTGATGCAATGACGGTGTCGCCGGCGTCGATGGCTGCGGCGATAACCGGGGGGAGTTGCATCTTTGTTTTATACCGCAAAGATTGCTGCTGTGCCGGGGACCGCGGGTGCGTGTACACTCACTGCATGCGGCGGATTGCGGCGCTCCTGTTGCTGTGCGTTTTCGGAACATTGTTGCCATCGGCGACGGTGATCGCGCTCGCCGCACCGCAGCAGTTATTGCCCATCTGCTGCCGCGCTCATGGCGCTCATTCCTGCATCATGGGTGCTATAGCCAACGTGGACTCTGACGCAGCGCCTACGCTGCGCCAGGCAGCGTGCCCGTATGGTCAGAGCCTTCGTGCCATCACCACGGTTACCATCTCTGCGGACTTCAACTTCCGCACCAGCTTCGCGCTTGCCGTCGCCAACATCGACCGGCAGTTCATCGCGGATGCTGTCGCAACGCGCATGCTCCGCCGCTCCGCTCCTCGCGGACCTCCTTCTTCCTTCTCCGTCTAGCTCCGATAACTGCCGGGTGCCCCATATCTCGCTCGTTTTTCGCGAGATGTGGGATTCCACAAATCTCGACCCTTGAATTTCCAGGGCACACGAGAGCTTGAGAGGCACCCCTGATCCGTAAGCGATCGAAACTCGCAGCAAGGAAACATTTTATGAGGCAAGTAGGTAGCTTGATAGGGGTCTTTCTTCTCCTGGATGCGATGGCATTCGCCACGATCTTTGGTACCGTTCGTGGCATCGTTCATGATCCTCAGCATCGTCCCATCCAAGGCGCGCACGTCACCCTGAAAGCGCAAAACTCGGACTTTACACAGTCAGCAGACTCAAACAGTAACGGAGAGTTTGATTTCAGTTCTGTACCCATCGGAAATTACACAATTACGGTCGCCTCGAACGGATTCCAGGAGATGCGCCAGGAGGTGATGCTTGAGTCCGACACCACTCCGGTGCTGCATTTCCAATTGGCTGTTGCAGGGGTAAACGAAAGCGTCGTGGTGCCGGAAACCGTTGGGGCTGCAACGACAGATAGTGTCACCCCGACGACAATGGTGAGCCGCACCAATATTCAGCAGACTCCCGGAGCCGATCGCACCAATGGCATGGAGATGATCACCGATTATGTTCCCGCCACGTATATGACGCATGACATGCTGCACATGATGGGGGGGCATCAAGTCAACTGGCTAATTGATGGCGTCCCGATTCCGAACACCAACATCGCTACCAATTTGGGCCCGCAGATTCTGCCCCGAGACATCGACTATCTCGAGGTGTACAGCGGCAGCTACGACGCTGACTATGGTGATCGTACTTACGGGGTCTTCAACGTGGTGCCGCGAACCGGGTTTGAACGCGAAAAGGAATGCGATCTCGTTCTCACGGTCGGGAATTTCTACCAAACCGATGACCAGATCAGTTGCGGAGGGCACACGCAGCGGTTCGCCTACTATGGCAGCTTGAACGGGAATCGCAGCCAATACGGACTCCAAACCCCCATTCCTCAGGTGGTGAACGATGCGGTGAACGGCTTTGGTGGGTTCGCCACGTTCATCTTCAATCCCGACCCGAAAAACCAGTATCGCTTGGTGACTTCACTTCGCCGGGACTATTACCAGATTCCCATCGACCCTGACCCCAACTCAATCGGAAACCAGGTATATCCGTCGAGCGGCCTGCACGACGCCGAAATCGAGCCCGATGGCTATGCCACTTTCTCTTGGGTCCACACCTTCGACCCCAATAAGCTCCTGACGGTCTCTCCGTTCTACCACTACAACGGAGCCGACTATAATGGCGGACCCAACGACTATCCTGTCATCTCCACAGTCAATCAGGACGCCAGCTACCTGGGTATGCAGACGGCCTTGAGCGATAACTTCTGGAAAAATGATCTTCAAGCCGGCGTCTACGGATTCTTCCAACACCAATACAACTACTTCAACAATGTATATACCGACGGCACGCCTAACGTTCCCGCTTCTTCCATAGGGGTCAATGGCGGAGTAGTTGACGAGTTCATCAATGACAAATTCAAGATCACTCCCTGGTTTACCTTAATCGGCGGCCTTCGCCTCTCGCAGTTCAATGCTTCCATCTCAGAAAACGCTACCGATCCGCGCGTGGGCGGGGCATTGAAGATTCCCCGCCTGAACTGGATCGTTAGCGGTTTCTATGGCTATTACTATCAGGCTCCGCCACTTGTCACTGCCACCGGTCCTTTGCTCAACCTGGCAAACGGCCAGAACCTTACCTTTTCTCCCCTCCATGGTGAGCGGGACATCCAATGGCAGTACTCACTCACGATTCCGTTCCGCAACTGGACACTAAACGCGAATAACTATGAAACCCGGGCGGAGAACTGGCTGGATCACAATAACATTGGAGAATCGAATATTTTTTGGCCGATCACCTGGTCTTATGCGCTCATTCAGGGGTGGTCACTCACCTTGCGTTCCCCTGACGTCTTCCATCATGGCCAGTTTCACCTGGCGTATGCAAACCAGATCGCGCAGGCGACCTCACCCATCACCGGAGGCCTGATCTGCCCGGTCCCGGTCACCTCGGCATGCCCGCTTGATATCCCACCGGGGCTCGCTCCGGTAGATCATGATCAAAGAAATACCTTGAACGTGGGCTTCAACAGCATTCTGCCCTGGCAGACCTACGCCTCAACCAATGTGTACTATGGCTCGGGCTTTACCAATGGGTTGTACGGGACGCCGCAGGCTCAGTATCCTGGTCAATATCTCCCCAGCCACACAACCTTCGATCTTTCCATCGGTAAAACGTTCGCTGAAAAATTTACGGTTTCTGCGAACGCGATCAATGTGGCAAACCGCCGCGTTCAGCTGGACAACAGTTTGACGTTCGGCGGTTTTCACTGGAATGATCCACGGCAAATTTACGGGGAGATTCGCTACCGGTTTAACTATTAGAGGTGGGGTTGAGGGAAGGCTTCGCGGTTGTTCGGGCGTGCATCGTTATTCCTTCACGTGCGTTTCGGTATCAATCTCCTTCAGGTACAAGGCGCTCAGAGTGCCCTTGCTTTTGGCAACCGGCAGCAGGGTCGGATAGAACTGGACAAATGTGGTATCCACGGCCGCGTGTTCTGCGTGGCAGCTATAACAGTCAGCGGTGGTCGGAATCATGCTGCTGGATTTGTCGTGAGCGCCAAATGCAAAGAAGGCCCACTTCCCAGAAAAGTGCGCTTCATCCTTGACATGGACCTCCACTCCCAGAAGCGCGGTCTGAAAGTGGCCCGCCTGGTTGATTGAACCCTTCTGCTGCCCCTTGCGATTCTCGAGCACAAGCATGGTTTTGTCTGGCCATGTACCTGTCTTGAGAAAAGCTTGATAGGCGTCGGGGTTAACAAAGACATTGTCGAATGTGTGTGAGTCGTTCGTATCCCCCGCTGCCGCGGCGGTGTAGCTCATATCGAGGCCCGAGGTAAGATACACCCATTCCCGATAGTGTTCGGGAAACTTGAGTTGAGCGTCACTGGAATATTCCGGTTGGAAACCATGCAGGTCCTTGTCTTGTTGGACACCGGTTGCGGCGAGCGCTGCCAGGGAAAGCAGCAAGAGTGTCTTGGCGGCCGTGAGCATGCAGTGAATCTCCAATCTGTTGAGAGCCGAATGCTATGAATGCGTTATACGCCTTGAAAGAAGTATGCGTGGAACTCGGTTGCGGGACTTGATGCATATCGACTCCCATTGCTAAGAAGTTTTTACGAAGTCGTCGGGATCATCGTCGAACGTCAGCTTGTGATCCTGCATGCAGAAGTAGTAAGTCTTCCCCTTATAGACCGATGTGATCGCAGGATCACCTTTCATCCCGCACACGGGACAGAGCTTCTTGTCGTCATTCGTCGAAGGGGCGGACGGAGAAGCCTGCCCCTGCGGCTGTGTTTTTTCGGTTTGAGCTTGTTCCGTGCCTGGGCTCGCGATCGCTTCCATCGTCAGCGACGGAATGGTGGCGGCAATCCCGAGACCTACTGCGATCCTGATCAAATCCCTGCGATTCATCGTGACCTCTTTATCGGTTGTGAGGGGTAATGCTTGCGGCCCTCGCCTGCTCACTCCGTGCCTCGGCACGGTATTCCGATGAGGGGAGCATCGTGCGTGTATCCAGTCTCCCTGCGAAGGGTCTTTCGCGATAGGCCGTTTCCTGCAGGTTCACGGCGATTGGCTGCATTTTGCCAATTGCGCCCCGGACTTGGGCTACGATTCATTAATGGGTAAGCAAGCCATCCCCTCGAACTCGATTCCGTGGATATGGACCACGGCGATCTGGCTCGGCTTCGGGCTCGTCGATGCGCTGGACACGGTCTTCGTGATGCACTCTGAGGGCATGCATCACGCCTGGCTGATTCTCTTCGTTACGGTGATGTTCTCCTGGCTGCCGTGGGCCCTGGCCACCCCTCTCATCTTGCGTCTGAGCCGAAAGTTCCCGCTCGCGAAGCCCGTCCGCATCCGCACCTGGCTCGTGCATTTCGCCGCTTGCGCCGCTACGGGGCTCGCTTCCTCCGCCTGGACATCTTGTTTGTGGTTTCTTTTCAACCCATATCTCGATCCGGTTCCAGAGCCCTATATGCATCGCTGGTTCGTCAATTTCTACAACGGGCTGCTCTCCTGCGCTGTTCTGTACGCTCTCGTCCTGGCGCTGAACTATGTCCTCGACTCCCGCGCGCGCCTTGCCTTTCGCGAGGCTGAAACCGCGCGCCTGAACGAGCAGCTCGTGATGGCACAGCTCCATGCTTTGCGGCAGCAGATCGAGCCTCATTTCCTATTCAACACGCTCAACTCCGTCGCCGGCCTGGTGCGGGAAGGAAACAATGACTCCGCCGTCGTCATGATCGCCGAGTTGAGCGATCTGCTGCGCCGCATGCTCGATGACTCCAGGCGGCAACATGTGCCTCTGCAGGAGGAGATGGAGTTTGCGCGAAAGTATCTCGACATTCAGAAGGTGCGATTTACCGATCGCCTTCAAATCTGCGTGGATATCCCAGGAGAACTCGACCTCGCCCAGGTTCCCAGCCTGATTCTGCAGCCCATGGTCGAGAACGCGATCAAACACGGTATCGCCAAGCGCGCGCAGGGAGGAACGATTCTGATCGCGGCATCGCACCGCAACGGGATGCTGACGCTCAGTGTGGGCAATGACGGTCCCAGCCTGCCCACCAACTGGGACACCACGCGCCTCGGAATCGGCATCTCGAATGTGCGTACCCGCCTGCAAACGCTCTATGGAGAAGCCTGCGATATTCGCCTACGGAATAGGATTACGGGCGGCGTGGAGGTGTTGGTTTCTCTGCCCTTCGTGGTCCTCCCGTCCGCTGGAAAGGCTTGACGCATGAGCGCGGAAGAACAGTCCAAGAGGATTCGCGCCATAATTGTGGACGATGAGGCCCTCGCTCGAAGCAATGTTGTCTTGTCGCTGCGCCTGCATCCCGAGATTGAGATCGTCAGTGAATGCGCATCGGGCATGGAGGCGCTCACCGGCATTCGCCATGCGAGACCCGACCTGGTCTTCCTCGACGTCGAGATGCCGGAGTGCGACGGGTTCGATGTGCTTGAAATGCTGGGCGGTGATCTGCCTCCGGCGGTTGTCTTTGTCACGGCTTACGACAAATATGCGCTGCGCGCCTTTGAAGCTGGAGCGCTCGACTACCTTTTGAAGCCTTTCGACAATGGTCGATTCGAGCGAGCGCTCGACCGCGCCAAGGAGCGAGTGGCGCAAGCCAGGAACTCCCCGCGAATAAGAGAACATATCGCAGTGAAGAGCGGCGGGGAGCTTACGTTCCTTAAAGTATCCGAGATCGACTGGATCGAGGCAGCAGATTACTACTCTTGCTTGCATGTGGGCGCGAAGTCGCATCTTCTGCGGCGTAGCATGGCGGAACTCGACGAGGAGCTGGATCAGTCGGTGTTCTGCCGGATTCACCGTTCTACCATCGTTCGGCTAGATTGCGTTCGCGGTCTCAAGTTGAACGAGAATGGGGAATACGACGTGCTGCTCCAGAACGGAACCAGGCTGCGCATGAGCCGGCGTCATCGGAGGCAACTGCAATCCCGCCTGGATCTCCACGGTACAAGCTAACGGCTTGCCGGGGCAGGCGGGATGACAATTTTGTTGCCAAAATGAGTTTGAGCTGCCAGACCGCAGGGGCCGGCGGCTTTAGGATAGGGGTAAGAGGGAAAAATGCAGGGACTTTTGAGGGGGCTGGTTTGGCCCTCTGTCATCTTGTTTGGCTTGGGGCTTCTGCAGGGCTGCCATAGTGGGGATAGTGCTGGTGACGAGCAGTCCACTGCCATCCCCAGTGTTGTCGCGACCTACCAGCTGAGGGGCATCGTGGTGACCTCGGATGCGGCAAAAGGGGTAGTCACCGTTGATTCCGAGGCCATTCCTGGTCTTATGGGCGCAATGACCATGCCCTACAAGCTCGCCCAGCCTGGAGTGGCCGGCGAGCTCCACCCGGGTGATCACATTACCGCCAGGCTGCAGGTCGCAGAGTCCGGAAGCGCGATTGATCAGATCGTTGTGACCGCCCAAGCCAAGCCGGACTACAAGCCCAATAAGTTTTATAACGTCCCCACCCCAGGGGAGGCGGTTCCTGATTTCAAGCTCCTCAACCAAAGCGGCAAGACCATTGCCATCGACCAGTTTCGCGGCAAAGTGCTGCTGGTCACCTTTATTTACACGCGATGTCCTTTGCCCGATTACTGCATACGACTGAGCCAGAACTTCGCCAACATCCAACATCAGCTCGCCACCGACCCCCAGCTCTACAACAAGACTCATCTGTTGAGTATCAGCTTCGATCCTGCATACGACACGCCGAAGGTGCTGCACAGCTACGGCAACGCATACGCCGGCAGCGGTGCGTTTGCGCATTGGGACTTCGCCGCACCGGCGGACCTGGACGCGGTAGAGCAGTTTTTTGATGTAGGCGTGAGCCCCGGCAGCAACCACACGCTGACCCACTCGCTTTCCACCGCCGTGATCGCGCCCGACGGCAAGATCTTTCGCTGGTATCCAACCAATGACTGGGCGCCCGCCGCCGTGGTGGAAGATGTGAAGCAGGCGGTTGATCAAGCGGCCTCTTAGCCATTGCGCTCCTTCCCCGCGTGGTATTAAAAGGAAGCTATGATTCTCGTGCTCATGGGGGTAACCGGGTCGGGCAAGACCACGATTGGCAAACTGCTGGCTGCAGAAACAGGCTGGCGGTTCGCTGATGCCGACGACTTCCATTCCGAAGCCAACCGCGCCAAGATGCATGCCGGCATCCCGCTGACGGACGAGGATCGCCAGCCCTGGCTGACCACACTGCATCAATTACTGCTGGGTTGGTACGAAGCAGGGATCAGCGGCATCCTGGGCTGCTCCGCCTTGAAGCAAAACTACCGGGATGCGCTCACCCCACAAATTCCAGCGATCAACATCCGCTTCATCCTGCTCGAGGTCTCGCGCCAGGTGCTCGAAGAGCGCCTCAAGGAGCGCAAGAACCACTACATGAATCCGGACCTCTTGCAGAGCCAACTGGACACCCTCGAGGTCACGCCCGATCTGATGCGCGTCTGCGCCGAAGGTCCCCCGCGAAAGATCGTGGAGGAGATCCTGGACAAGATCCTGACGGTCGAAGGCAAAACTACTGTCTAGAGTAAAATCAAGGCCGTGGACACACTTCTTCCCGTTGACGCAGAGACGCCGCGCAGCCTGGTCCTGGATCCTCCCCTGACCGATGCGCAGTTCCAGGAGCTCTGCTTCGCCAACGACTGGTTTCGCTACGAGCGCACCAGAGAAGGGGAGATCCTGATGCACCCACCCAGTGGAGGATTTACCAGCAGAGGTAATGCCGAGATTACCGCACAGCTCCATACCTGGTGGAAGACCCACCGGCAGGGTGCGACGTACGATTCGAACGGAGGATTCTTCCTTCCTGACGGCTCGATGCTGAGTCCGGATGCCGCTTATGTCCTGCCACAGAAGCTTAAGGGATTGACCAAGGATGATCTGACCGGCCTCCCCTATATTTGCCCGGATTTCATCATTGAGCTGCTTTCCGTATCGGATAGCGTGCCCAAGGCCCAGCAGAAGATGGAGCGCTGGGTGGAGAACGGGGTTGCGCTGGGCTGGCTGATCGATCCGTATAAGAAGAGAGTCTACGTCTATGAGCCCGGCCGCGAGGCCGCTGCTGTATCCGGCAAGGCGGTCCAGGGAAGGGGCCCCGTCGAAGGCTTCACCCTCGATCTGGACGAGCTTTGGCGCTGCTATGAGATCTAAGCTTCGCGGAGATAACCGCTCTTAATGGCGAAAATCACTGTTCTCTTTGGTATTGTCCTGATCATTCTTGGCGTGGCGAGCTTTGTGCTCACCGGCAACAAATTTCCTACCTCGCTCATTCCCGCAGCTTTCGGGATCCTTCTGATCACCTTCGGCAGGATGGCGGAAACCCCGGTGGCAAAGCGCCGCATGCTGTTCATGCATATAGCGGTTACGGTCGGCCTGCTGGGATTCCTGGCCACTGCTCCCGCACTGGTTTCCGTGGTGCAACTCTTTAAGGGCAAGCTTTTCCCTTATCCGGCAGCAATCGAAGAAAAAGCAGCAATGTCCCTCCTAATGCTCATCTATGTACTACTCTGTGTGCGCTCATTTATCACCGCGCGCCGAGCTAGAGTGTAGTCCAAGGGGTTTTTTCGAGTGAGCATGCGATCCAGCGCCGGAGCGGGCATGTCGCTCCGTGCCGAGCGAACCACTCGTGTGCAAGCGAGTAGGGGCGACCCGGTCGAGCCTAAGAAAAAAAGGCCACCGCTGCGTAAGGTGCTGCCTGAGATCTGGACCCTGATCAAGCCGCGCCGATGGCTGCTGGCTTTCGGGTTTGTGCTCATGGTTATCAACCGGGTGTCCGGCCTGGTTCTGCCCGCGTCGACCAAGTTCCTGGTCGACAATGTCCTGGTCAAAAAGCAAGCCGAGAAACTGCCCTGGATCGTGGGCGCTGTTCTGCTGGCGACCACCATCCAGGCGATCACTTCATTTTCCCTGACCCAGCTACTTTCGAAAGCGGCGCAACGGCTGATCGCCGACCTGCGCATGCAGGTACAACAGCATATCGGGCGGCTCTCGGTCAGCTTCTACGATGCCACCCGCACGGGTGTGCTGGTGTCGCGCATCATGACCGACGTGGAAGGCGTGCGCAACCTGATCGGCACCGGCCTGGTCGATTTTGTAGGAGGCATGCTGACCGCCGTGCTCGCCTTCTTCATCCTGATGCGCATTAGCGCCAAGATCACTCTTATCTCGTTCGCCTTTGTCCTTACCTTTGTCTTTATTCTACGCAAGGCATTCGGAGTGATCCGTCCGATCTTCCGCGAGCGCGGCCGCATCAATGCCGAGGTAACGGGACGGCTGACCGAGTCACTGGGCGGAGTGCGTGTGGTCAAGGGCTACCACGCGGAAGATCGCGAAGCCGGAGTTTTCGCCAGCGGCGTGGAACGGCTTTATCAGAACGTGGTCCGCTCGCTGACCGCGACTTCGTTGCTTTCGCTGGCGGCGACCGCCATCCTGGGCATTGTCGGCGCCACCGTGATGTGGCTCGGCGCCCGCCAGGAAATGGCCCACAAGATCACCCTGGGCGACTACTTCACCTACACTATGTTCCTGGCCTTTATGGTGGCCCCGGTCTTCCAGGTGGTGAATGTCGGTACGCAGCTGACGGAGGCTATCGCGGGCCTCGACCGCACCAGCGAGATCCTCGCGGAAAAAGAAGAAGACGACGAGCCAGGGCGCACTGTCGTCATGGGGCCGATTGTAGGCGATGTGCGCTTCGAGAATGTTCGCTTCGCCTATGATCCCGAGAAGCCAGTCCTGCACGGCATTTCATTTCAGGCCAGTCCTGGTACGGTTACCGCGCTGGTGGGCTCTTCGGGGTCGGGCAAGTCCACCATCATTAGCCTGATCTGCGCCTTCCACAAGCCGGATTCCGGCCAGGTGCTGGTCGACGGGATTGACCTTTCCACCGTTCGCCTCAATAGCTATCGCAGCCAGCTTGGGGTGGTGCTGCAGGAATCCTTTCTCTTCGATGGCACCATCCGGGAGAACGTGGTCTTCTCTCGCCCCAATGCAACGGAGGAGCAGTTTCTCTCCGCCTGCTCCATTGCCCGCGTGGACGAATTCGCCCTGCGCTTTCCTGAGGGTTACGACACGATTGTGGGCGAGCGCGGAGTCAAGCTTTCCGGCGGCCAGCGTCAGCGCCTTTCTATTGCGCGTGCGATATTAGCCGATCCGCGCATTCTTATCCTTGATGAAGCGACCTCTTCGCTCGACTCCGAATCGGAGGCCATGATTCAGAATGGCCTTAGCTACCTGATGCAGGGGCGCACCACGTTTGTGATTGCTCACCGGCTGTCGACCATCCGCCGGGCCGATCAGATCCTGGTGGTCGAGGGTGGGCTGATATTAGAGCGAGGCACGCACTCCACCCTTTATGCGCTCGAAGGGCGTTACCACGACTTGTACACCCGCCAGCATGGGCTCGAGGCCAACCGCTTCCTCGCTCCGGGCGAAGGCGAAAAGCTGTTTGAGGAGCTGAAGTAGGCTTCCACGAAGCGCAGATCTCTCCTGGCGAAGAAAAAAGCGAAGGGGCTAAAGAAGTTGCGTGAGAAGCTGCCGCTTTGGATTTCAGTCCCGCAGGGACGGCTGAGAGTAGCCCAGGACGTTAGTCCTGGGTACGTGAACAGACACGACCAGTCCCGCAGGGACGGCTGAAAATGGCCCAGGACGTAGTCCTGGGTTGGTTGCCCCGAATCGCGAATGTCCATTTCAGAGGTAGACGTACCCAGGATTGCATCCTGGGTGATTTTCAGCCGTCCCTGCGGGACTGGTCGTGTCTGTTCTGTACCCAGGACTAACGTCCTGGGCTACTCTCAGCCGTCCCTGCGGGACTCAATTTGGAGAGGGAAGTTCTCACGCAGACTCTGAAGCCGGATTTTTGTTGGGCTTCAAACGGTCCGTGCCCTGATACAAAACTTCAGAGCTTCTGCAGCGAGACAAGCCGCTTCGGCGCAGTTTGGATGTAGCTCCCATGAATCAATTCTTTCACCTCTGTCCAATTCAGTGTCGCCAAGTCCATGCGCAGAGCAATCCACCCTCGTGATCCGATGTATGCAGGCAGATAGAACCGCTCGGGAGCCGATTGCACCAGGAACTGGTTCTCCCCGGGCAAGACCTTACAAGAAACGCTGATGATGTTGTCGCCGTGATGATTGTTGAGGTAGTAGGCGAAGGTCTTCTTGCCCACCAGAAAAGCGGCGTGCGATGCCTTGTCTTCACGCCTAGCCTCGGGGAGGGCAAGACAAATGTCAGTCAACGCACGGAGGCGGTCCTGTTGGCTTTGCTTGCGAGCCATAGCGAATCTCCCCAGATTCAATCTAAACGGAGCTGTGGTGCGATGGAGGAAAAAGCTGTGTTAGAGTCACAGGCGGATCAAACACGAAGAGGAGACGCAATGGGAAAAGCACTTGGGATCACCCTGGAAGAAGCGCGCCGCATCATTGCAGCCGCCACCAAAAAGGCAAACGAGATCAATGTGATGATGAACATCGCCGTAGTGGACGCGGGCGGCAACCTGGTGGCCTTCGAACGGATGGACGGAGGCTGGATTGGCAGCATCGACATCGCCCAAAAGAAGGCCTTTACCGCACGTGCCTTTGACTTGGACACCAAGTCGCTGGGCGAGAACTCGCAGTCCGGCCAGCAGTTCTTCGGGATCCACGCTTCGAACAACGGGAAGATCATGATCTTCGCTGGTGGCATTCCGATTAAGCGTGGAGGAGAAGTCGTGGGCGCTATCGGCGTGAGCGGAGGCTCAGGCAAGGACGACCATAGCGTAGCGGAGGCAGGTGTCGCGGCGGCCAAGGCTTAAGCGGCAATTGCGGAAAAACTCTGCACAGGGGCAGGTTGAGTCCCGAAGGGACGGCTGAGAGTAGCCCAGCACGTGAGTGCTGGGTGGTGGGTATGGGAATTACGTCCAGTCCCGGAGGGACGGCTGATGATTTCCCAGGACGCCAGTCCTGGGTTTTGCTGGACTTTGCAGAATAGGGATAACCTACGTCCTGGATGATTCTCAGCCATACTTGTCCAAATTAGCTTTTTGGTAGGTGTGGGGAGCTCGTTGTTTGAATCTGTCCATCCACCTCCACCACTGCCAAGGTGGGCCGCCACCCTCAAATTTGTCGTCCCGACCGTAGCGGAGGGACCTGCAGTTTCACTTTCGGGCACAGGGAAAGCCCCGTGGGCGAATCGCCTCCGGGTGCCGTTTCCCCATGAACGTAAACTGCAGATCCCTCCGCTACGCTACCCCGGATTTCCTGTCGAGGTTGATGGCGTTGGCAAACCTCATGCGGCTTTCCTTACTGAAAGCCGCACACGCGGGCATTGGAGAGTGCAGCGTAGCAGGAAATCCGGGTTCGCTCCGGTCGGGATGACAAATTTGAGGGTGGCGGCCCACCTTGGCAGTGGTGGAGGTGGAGGGACAGAACCAGCACAACAGCAACCAACCCGGTTTCGGTTTGCCCGCGTTCTCTTCAACCCATTCAGCAAGTTGCGACGTTCAGAAGGCCGTTCGTCCGCTAATTTGGACAGCTCTGATTCTCAGCCGTCCCTGGCGGGACTGGTTCTTGCTGGGCACGTACACCCAGCACTCGCGTGCTGGGCTACTCTCGGCCGTCCCTTCGGGACTTATTCTGGACCCGCAGTTCTCACGCAGACTCTTTTGCCCCTGAGGTATTGCTTTCCTGCCGAGTTCAGACTTTTCCGCAGCCTGCATAGCCCATAGCTTCGCGCGGCGGTTATCCGCCAAAGGTGTAACGCAGCCCAAACAGCGCCACGCGGGGAGTGCCGAGGGTGGGCAAAGGCGTTTTGCCCACGATGATTGCCCGATCGAAGAGGTTCTCTCCTCTGGCGAAGAGAGAGATATTGTGGCGGAACTCGTGGGCTGCATATACGTCCAACCGGAAGTAGCCTGGGATGTAATAGTCATTCGCCGTGTCATCAAACTGGTGTCCACTGACGCGTCCCTGAAAGCTGATAAACCCCAAACGCCGCTGCGTAAACCCAACTTGAGCCGTTGCCATATTGCGGGCAACCTCAGGAATCCAATTGCCTACGAGGCTTGGCTGCTGCTGGAACTTGGTCACCGTCGCATTCGCATATTGGTAGCCTCCATCCACCGAGATCCAACGAGCAGGCCGGGCGGAGTAGTCGAGCGAAACGCCGCGGCTTTCAATCTGGCCCAGGTTTGCGCGCATCAGTACCTGCGATGTTGGGGTTGAGGCGACGTTCAGAGTAGTAATAGGACGATTGACCTGGGTCCAGAAATAGCTGACGCGTACGCTGGAACCAATCCTATGCAGGTCAGTTTGCAATCCGGTCTCCCAGCCGGTAGCGCGCTCGGAGCGCAGATAGGGGTTGGGGAGAGTGACTTGCTGCCCCACCTGGGTTTTGGCGTAGAGCTCATCTTCGTTGGGGGAGCGAAAGGCGCGGAAGCCGGAGGCGCTCAAGGCCAATGATTGCGTAAGGCGACGGGTCACACCCAAACGGGGGTCGAAAGGAGTCTCGCTGAACGAGGGCGGGTGGGTGGTGCCGATTGCGGTTATGAACTGGTTGACGTCGTAGTTGGAGAAGTGATCGATCCGCGCCGAACCGCTGAAGGTCCAATTTTTGGGGGTAAACAGGAGCTCGCCATAGACTCCGGTTTGCCGCTGCTTGGCGGCGGTGTTGTTCACACCTCCGCTGCCGAGGTAAAGAGTCTGGTAGCTCGCCGCACGGATGTAGTGGGTATCCGCCCCGGCGAGCAGCAGCAAGTCCTTACCAAACGGATGATGCCAGAGGCCGGCAAATCCCAGCTCATTCGAAGGTTCTTCGGCGCTGGAACTCAGCGTCTCCGCGGTTTGTGCGCTGTTGACCGAGGAAAATCTCTGGCGATAGTGTTCGGCGGTGCCGTAGACGCGGAAGATAAAGTCGGTCAGATCTGACCCCGCGGCATAACGCCAAAGGCGGGTGCCATTGTTTTGTATGGGCGTTCCGTTGTGACGGGCTTCATCGAGCACATTTCCGCGCAGGAAGATGCGTTGGCTGTTCCCCAGGTCACGGTCGAACTGCACCAGGGCGTTTTGGGCATGAACGTTCGATGGCTGGTCGATGGGGCCGCGGTATGCGGGCGCGGTCAGGATGTAGCCATCGGTGGCAACCGCTCCACCGGTCACCAGGCCGGACCACTTACCCAGAGTCAAGCTGCCGAGCAGCGCTCCGTCGACCGTGCTCTCCGATCCCCCGCTGCTAGTGAACTGCAAGGTGGAGTTCTTAGGCTGAACCGGCTCGAGGCTGATCACGCCACCGATGGCGCTGGAACCATAGAGGTCCGAAGCGCCCCCACGCACCACCTCGACCGATTGAATGTCCAGTTGCGGAATCTCCTCCCAATGGATCCACTCTCCGTAGGGATCATTCAGCGGGACGTTGTCGAAGACTACCAGCGAGCGGCTGGCTGAGGTCGAACCAAGACCGCGCAAGGAGACACCCTGGCTGGTGGGATTGGAGACCAGCGAACTCGATCTACGAAAGAGCTCAAATCCGGGGATGGTGCGTAGCTTGTCATCCAGCGGCACTCCGGCGGCCTGGCGCAGCGCTCGGGCAGTCATTATGCGGGTGCTGGCCGGACTGTCGAGGGAGCTTAATGGCGAGCGGTAGGCGCTGACGGTGACGTCTTCAAAGGGATGTTCCAGCTGGATGCGCAGAGTCGCCTGCCCTGCGATCGACACCGAGGCCGGAGCAAAATGTGAGGCTTGGATGGCCACCGTTCCGGCGCCCGCGGTAAGCGTGAATTTGCCATCCGCGTCGGTTGTAGCCAGAAGATCTCCCGAACCACTGGTGATTTGCGCGCCTGCGATTGGATTTCCCGTCGCATCGACGACGATACCCGTGACCGTGCCGGAAGTGGCTTGCTGTTGCGAAGCCGCTGCTTGGCCGAAACTTGCCGGAGCGCAGAGAACCAACCCCAAGAAGAGAGCCCCATTGACCATCGAATGCATCGCGAGGAAACTTCGGCAGAACCGATTGTTCATAGGCAGGCAGTTCCTGATTGAATCGGCTGATTACTGCTAGATCTAAATGGTAAATTGAGGCTCTCGGGCGGGGAAAATCATTTCGGTGGTGGGATCGAAGCCGCCACGATACCTGCCATCAACCTTTATCTGCTGTACCACTTGAGCAGGGGAAGCAGACTGCTGTAATTGTCCGTCCACAGGCGCACATCTGTTCGCAAATGCGTCGGGAAAGCGTTATTGAAGACCTCCGGTTCACTCAAGAACGCCTGGTTCGCGGTCACCAGAATCCAGTCCGCGAAGTACAGGCCATTCTGCTCGTCACCGTGGGAGTGCACCGACATGGCGTGGAGCCCGGCATCTTTGGCGATCGCGGCGACTACCGGTTCCAGATCGACATACTGGTTGGATACGTGGAAGACGAGAATTCCATCGGGCTGCAGATTCTCGCGATAGAGCGCCAGCGCCTCCCGGGTTAACAGATGCACTGGGATGGCATCCCCGGAAAACGCATCGATGACGATCACATTGAAGTGCTGCGGGGGCTCGGCGGCCAGGGACAAGCGCGCGTCGCCCAACACCACGTCGGTCTGCGCACCGCTGTCATGGAGAAACGTAAACCAGGCCCTCGCCAGCCGTTCCACGAGCGGATTGATCTCGTAGAACCGGATCATATCGCCGGCGTTGCCATAGGCCGCGACCGTTCCCGTTCCCAACCCGATCACGCCGACGCGCTTGGTGCCGGATCCACAACACAGCCGCATGGCTAACCCCAGGCCGGAGTTAGTGGCGTAATAGGTCAAGGGCTGGTTAAGAAACTGAGGCGCGAACCACTCCGCCCCGTGCTCGATGGTTCCGTTCAAAAGCTGGCGGTCGGTATCGGATTGCGGCGGCAGGTGCGTTTCCCTGACCCGCAGGGTCCCATAAAAATTGCGCATCAGGGCGACCGCATCGTCGTCGTATTGCCGTATTTGCGTGCTCAGCACCACGATGGCGGCGGTCGCGCCCACCACCCAAAGCACCCGCAACCCCCAACCATCATGCCAGGTCGCCGCCAAGGCAATCAGGGCCACCGCTACCAGGGTGCAGGCGAGATCATAGTTTGCGCGCAGAACCAGCGGAGCGATCACCCCTACCAATAGGGTTCCGGCAGCGCTTCCCGCCGCGGCGACGAGATAAAACCTGGTCATACCCGAAGTATCGGGACGCCGTGCATAAAGCTCGCCATGGAGAAAGAAGCAGGTCACAAACAGGCCGATCAGGAACAGCGGCACACTCACCATGATGGGCAGCTGGGTGCGAATATCCCGCAACACGTATGCCATGGATGCCACCGCCACCAGCACCAGCCGCAACATGGACTGCCGTATGGGCTGCCAAGCTCCCTGAAAGGCCAGAATGAAGGTCAGCAGATACAAGCCCAAGGGCGGCAGCCACAACAACGGGATGGCGGCGATGTTCTCGCTCATGTGGTGGGTTACAGCCGTCAGCAACATGCCGCCGCCCATGGCGAGCACAAACCAGAAGACTTCCGGGGCGGCGGGCAGAACGTTCCCAACTGCTTCCGCAGGGCCAGCCGAAACCGGTCGCCTGCGGCCTTGCCAGGCGATCGCTCCGCAGATTACAGCGAAGAGCAGAAAGCCGCCACTCCACCAAGTTGTCTGTCGGCTCATGGTCAGGCGCGGCTCGATGAGTAGCGGATAACTGGCCAGGGCCAATAGGGAAGCGAAGTTCGAAAGAGCGAAGAGCCGATAGGGCGACTGGCCTTCGAAGGTGCGGGCGTACCAGGAATTTAGCAATGGCGTGGTGGCCGAAAGCGCAAGGTAAGGCAAACCGATGAGTGTGGCCAGCACGCGGAAGACGGTCAGTGCAGGGTGATAGCTAACAGCCGCCGGCTCAGGGTTGACGGGAACACCCATCATCATCAGCGCCGCCGTCAGCAGCAGTATGTGGATCACTGCCTGCTGCCTGGGAGTGAATCTGGAGGAAACCCAATGCGCGTAGAGGTAACCAAGCAAGAGCACTATGGAGAAGAAGACCAGGCATGTGGTCCATACCGCGGACGATCCTCCCAGAGTGGGGAGCAGCTGCTTAGCCACCATCGGCTCCACGACAAAGAGCAAAAAGGCACTTAGGAAGATGGTGAGCGCGTATAGGCAGCGAAGAAGCTTCATGTCGATTGCGAGCTTTGCCCGCCGGCGCCGGAGCGCCTGCGGGCACCACAAGGATGTATCACACAAACACTCATGCCTGCCTGCGGGGAAAGTAATCTACCCCCGGGTCACCGATACATGTAACCAGCGTGATGTAGCCAATCCGGGCAGGCGGCCGCTATTGTTCTCTTCGAGGATCAGTTCTGGGGGAGGGCTGCTCTTCAGCGCGCCCGTGAGCCTAGCTCACGGGCGCTTGCTATTTGCGCCACACCAAGCCTCGGACCCCCGGGCCTCTGCTACCGGACACAATATAGAATTGAACTCCTTCGGCACAGTAGCGCTGCGTCGTCTTGCCGACATCAGGAGATTCTCGACTATGTCCGAACCGATGCTGATCGCTCAGAGCAAAGATCCACTCTACCTGCTGCCGGCCATGTCGAATCGTCACGGCTTGATTGCCGGAGCAACCGGCACGGGCAAGACGGTCACGCTGCAGGTGATGGCCGAGGCCTTCAGCCGCATCGGTGTCCCGGTATTCGCCGCCGACGTTAAGGGCGATCTTTCCGGTATCAGCCAGCCGGGGGTGGAGAACCCCAAGATCGCCGATCGCGTGAAGAAGCTCAAATTGACCGACTTCTCCTTTGTCGGCTGCCCGGTGACTTTCTGGGACGTCTTCGGCGAAGAGGGACATCCGGTGCGAGCAACGGTGTCGGAGATGGGGCCGCTGCTCTTCAGCCGCTTGCTGAACCTGAACGAAACCCAGGCTGGGGTGCTGACGGCGGTCTTCAAGATCGCGGATGACCAGGGACTGCTGCTGCTCGATCTGAAGGACCTGCAGGCGATGCTGCAGTACGCAGCCACGCATGCCAAGGAGTTGCAGACGCAGTTTGGCAACATTTCAGCGGCCAGCGTCGGAGCGATGCAGCGCGGCCTGCTCGCTTTGGAGCAGCAAGGCGGAGACAAGTTTTTAGGCGAACCGGCGCTCAATCTCGATGACCTCATCCAGACAGACGCCCAGGGTCATGGCGTCGTCAATATCCTGGCGGCGGACAAGCTCATCAACTCGCCCAAGCTTTATGCCACCTTCCTGTTGTGGCTGCTGAGCGAACTCTTTGAGCGGCTGCCCGAGGTAGGCGACGCGGAAAAGCCGAAGCTGGTCTTCTTTTTCGACGAAGCGCACCTGCTTTTTTCTGACCTGCCTAAAGTGATTGAAGACAAGGTCCACCAGGTGGTTCGCCTGGTCCGTTCCAAGGGTATAGGGGTTTTCTTCGTGACGCAAAATCCCATCGACGTCCCTGACGGGATCCTGGGCCAGCTCGGCAACCGGGTCCAGCATGCGGTGCGCGCATTTACTCCGAAGGACCAGAAGGCAGTCAAGGCGGCGGCCCAGACCTTTCGCGCCAACCCTGAGATCAACGTCGAGCAGGTCATTCTGGAACTGGGGGTGGGCGAAGCGCTGGTCTCCTTTTTGGATGAAAACGGAACCCCGGGGGTGGTGGAACGGGCCCTGATTTGCCCGCCACGCAGCCAGATAGGCCCGATTACGCCGGAGCAACGGCAGCAGATCATCCGCGATTCCGTGGTGGCCGGGGTATATGAGCAGCCGGTCAATCGCGAATCGGCTTATGAGCTGTTGCAGGCCCGCGCCGCGCAAACCGTTTCAGCTCAGCAACCTGCGCCGAAACCGACTACCTGGCTGGGCGAACTAGCCTCGCTGGGCACTGGTTCCTCGGGCGGACGACGGGGGGACAGCCTGGTGGAGACAATGGCCAAGAGCGCCGCCCGCACTCTCGGCAGCACGGTAGGGCGGCAAATCGTGCGCGGCGTGCTGGGTTCGCTGCTGGGCGGTTCAAACCGCCGCTGATTGGCCTTACCGCCTCCTGCCCAAGGGGGGTTGCTGCGAACGTGGTATGGCCACGTACATACATCGTCGATAGTCTCAGCACGGTTGGATACCGTCCCTGGTTACCTCCAGCAACATAATCCCGGGGACCGCGTTCATACAGGACGGACCGGTACTCAGCCGGCAAGGTTCAGCCAGCAAGGAGCAATCCAATGCGTTCCATCCGCGCTATGCGTACCCTATTTCTCGCACTTTTGGTATCGATCGTGCCCGCGTCTTCATTCGCAGGCGTATTCCTTTCCATCACCGTCGCTCCCCCAGCGCTACCGGTGTACGTCCAGCCGGTTTGTCCCGGGGACGGCTATTTGTGGACACCTGGGTATTGGGCCTACGGTGAAGCGGGCTATTTCTGGGTACCGGGAACCTGGGTGCTTGCTCCCCAGCCCGGATTTCTCTGGACTCCCGGCTACTGGGGCTTCGCTGGCGGCCTTTATGGCTGGCATGGCGGTTACTGGGGTCCCCACGTCGGCTTTTATGGCGGGGTTAATTACGGCTTCGGCTACGGCGGCGTGGGCTTCTATGGCGGGCGTTGGGAAGGCGGACACTTTGCCTATAACACCGCGGTGCTGCACGTGAACACGACCATCGTCCACAACACCTACATCGACAACACGGTGATTCACAATACGACCGTGATCAACCGCACCAGCTTCAATGGACCGGGCGGCATCAATGCCAGACCCAACGGCCAGGAGCAGGCGGCGATGCGCGAGTCCCATGTTCAGGCGACGTCGGAACAGATGTCCCATGAACATTTCGCGAGCACGAATCGGGCCAACTTCGCGTCTGTCAATGGCGGAAGGCCTGCCATGGCGGCGGTAAGCCACCCGATGACGAACGCCAGCACGGCCACGCATACGGCCTATAACAACAGTGCAGCCCGGCCGGCCTACAACGCTCCCAATGCCAATCATCCGGCATACAACAACAACACAAACAACGCCTATAAGGCCCCGGCCAATCAACCGAAATACAACGAAGCGCCTCATCAGAATGCTAGCCAACCACACAACGAATCCCACCCCAACAACGGGGGCGGGGAACACGAACGGCGTTAGCTTATTCGGCCCAAATGAAGCGGCCCGCAGCAAAAGCTGCGGGCCGTTGTTTTTGGGTTCTGTTAAGGCACACACCTCCCCAGAATCAATTTTGAACCGAAGGCTAAAGTCGTGCCCTGATACAAAACATCGGAGCGATCCACAGGCTGCTGCCGCCCTAACTACTGCTGTCCTAATTCCTGCAGCAGGAAGGCGTAGTCGAGGGCAATCTCCTTCAGATAGTCATAGCGGCCGGAGGCGCCGCCGTGTCCTGCGCTCATGTTGGTCTCGAGCAGCAGTAGGCGGTCGTCCGTCTTTAAGGTGCGCAGCTTGGCTACATACTTCGCAGGTTCCCAGTACATCACCTGGCTGTCATACAAGGAGGTCTTCACCAGCATCGCCGGATAAGCCTTGCGCTCCAGGTTGTCGTAGGGCGAGTACTGCAGCATGTAGGCAAATGCGTCTGGCTGGTTCGGGTCGCCCCATTCTTCGTACTCGGCGATGGTCAGCGGAAGCGTGGGATCCAGCATGGTGTTCATCACGTCTACGAAGGGCACGTGGGAAAGAACGGCGCGATAGAGATCGGGGCGCATGTTGGCGACCGCGCCCGTCAGCAGGCCGCCTGCGCTGCCGCCTTCCATGGCGACGCGGCGAGGGTCGCCATAGCCATGGGCGGTGAGGTATTCCGTTACAGCGATGAAATCCGTGAAGGTGTTCATTTTTTGCATCAGCCGCCCGGCATCGTGCCAGGGCTTGCCCATATCACCGCCGCCTCGAATGTGCGCGTAAGCCAGGACGAATCCGCGGTCGAGCAAGCTGAGGCGGTTGGAGTTGAAACCTATAGGCAGCGCATATCCGTAAGAGCCATAGCCATAGATGTAGAGAGGGTTTGTGCCCTCGCCCTTCTTGTCTTTGCGGTAGACGATCGAAATCGGAATGGCTGTTCCGTCTGGAGCAGTGGCGAAGAGACGCTCGGAGCGGTAGAGCGATCGATCGAAGCCGCCCGGCACCTCCAGCTCTTTGAGCAACTGCGATTGATTGGTTTGCACATCGTACTCATAGACCGAAGTGGGCGAAACCAGTGATTGATACCCATAACGAAATTTGTCGGTTACAAATTCACGGTTGACGTGCGGATGTGCGCTGTAGGTAGGCTCAGGAAATGCAATCTGGCGCGAAGATGGGGCAAACACCCCCTCATCAGCAAAGGAAAGAACGCGCATTTGCGGCAGGCCGTTGGCGCGCTCGACGAGCACGGCAAAGGATTGGAAGAGCTCCAGATCTTCCAGCATCACCTCTTCACGGTGGGCGATGATCTCGCGCCAGTGCTCGCGGCCTGGAGTGGCCACGGGGGCAGTGACGATGCGGAAGGTTCTGGAGGTGTCGTTTACGCGAATGTACCAAAGTCCATCGCGGTGGTCGGTGTAGTACTCGATGTTCTCGCGCCGCGGTTCGATCAGCGTCCAGTGTCCTTGCGGATCATCGGCGGGCAGGAAGCGTTCTTCGCTGGCCGTGTGGCTGGCGCTCTCGAGAACGATGTACTTGCCATCGCGGGTGCGGCCGGCGCCGACATTGAACCGCTCGTCGGCTTCTTCATAAACCAGGACATCCTCGGCCTGCGGTTTTCCCAGGACATGGCGGAAGAGCTGGTGCTGGCGTTTGGTCTCCTCATCCTCAACCGTGTAGAAGAGGGTGCGGTTATCCGTTGTCCAGACGACGGAGCCGACCCGCTCGGCCTGGTCGGCCAGCACTTCGCCTGTTTTCAAATCTTTAAGGTGGAGCGTGTATTGCCGGAATCCCGTGGTATCGGTCGTGTAGGCCAGCAGGTTGCCGTCATCGGAGACACTGACGGCGCCCAGCGCCAGGAAACTTTCGCCGACCGCCATTTGGTTCATATCGAGCATGACCTCTTCGAGGGCATCGAGGGAACCGTGCTTGCGGCAGTAGATGGGATACTGCGCGCCTTGCTCGGTGCGCGAGTAGTAGAAATAATCCTTGTACCGGAACGGTACCGACACATCGGTCTCTTTGATGTGACTGATCATTTCGGCGTAGAGCTTGGCCTGCAGCTCTTCCGTGGGCTTCATGACGGCGCGGGTGTAGGCATTCTCCTGTTCCAGAAATGCGACGACTTCGGGGCTGTCTTTCTCGCGAAGCCACGCGTAGTCGTCGGCCAACCGGTGTCCGTGGAGGGCGGTGACGGTTTCTTGGCGGCGGGCGGTAGGTGGCTGAACAACAATTGGTTGCGTCGGGGTCATAGATACGTCAAGGATAACTTGTTGGGCCGGGGCAGGGATTGTGCGTGCGGTCAAAACGGGCACTGGAGGTCACCGCGGTTGGCGATGGGGCATCCAATAGGTGAGGAGTAGACCATGAACGTTTCGACTATCTATGGAAAAAGAATTCTCGCTCTGGGGGGTGCGATGTTGCTGTGCGGAAGTATGGGATTCGCACAAATGCACGATTCCGCCCCCCAGACGGGGCAAGCTCCGGGCCAAACTCCGGGGCAGAATCCGAGCATGGATCCGCAAATGAATGGTGTGCAGACGGGACAGCCCTCGCCTGTGGACCGGATGTTCGTAACCAAGGCGATGCAGGGAAGTATGGCGGAGGTACAGCTAGGGCAGCTGACTCTGCAGAAAAGCAATAACGAGCAGGTGAAACAGTTTGCTCAAAGGATGATCGATGACCATACCAAGCTGAACGATCAGATGAAGCCGGTCGCCCAGCAGGTCGGAGTGACTGTGCCCAACCAGGTTTCAAAGAATGACCGTAAAACCATGGCCAAGCTTGAGGCGCTCTCTGGATCTGCATACGACCAGGCCTACATTAACGACATGGTCAAGGATCACAAGCAGGATCTGAACGACTTCCAGATGGAAGCTTCTTCCGGACAGGACCAGACCGTCAAGGATGCGGCCACGCAGGGTAGCAAGGTGATTGCTCAACATTTACAAATGGCCCAGCAGTTGGCCAAAGACCAGAACGTAGCTAAGGCCGGACAGTAAGTAGACTTACACCCCGCTTCACTCCGGTGCCCGCTGGGCCGACCCCCCTTCTCGCGGCCGGCAGCGGGCACCACTGTGTCTGAGTACAATGGGGGCAATGCGTGAACGTCTGCTCGCGGTCTTTGCACTTCTTCTCGCCTGTTCCAGTCTTCTGCCGGCAGAGCGGGTGCAGGACCTGCCCAAGCCCACAAATTATGTCAATGATTTTGCCGGCGTATTGTCCCCGGAAACGCTGGCTTCTCTGAACGCGCTCTGCGCGCAGGTCGATCGCCAAGCCCACGCGCAGATTGCCGTGGTCACTATCAAGTCGCTCGACGGCGAACCGATTGAGAACTTCGCCACCGCACTCGAAGACAAGTGGAAGGTAGGGAAGAAGGGCACGGACCGCGGCCTGCTCCTGATTTTCGCAACCACCGATCGGAAATACCGCATCGAGGTGGGCTATGGCCTCGAGGGGATTTTGCCCGACGGCCGGGTGGGGGATATCGGTCGCGCGATGGTGCCGTATCTGCGACAGAATAATTTTGACGGGGCAGTTACCCTGGCGGTCCAGCAGATTGCAGGGGTGATTGCGGCCGACGCCGGCGTGACGCTCACTGCCCAGCCGCGTCGGGGACCACCCCCTGCTCCCCAGGCGCAGCCCCTCACTCTTGGCGAGGTGGTGGTGCTGGGCCTTGTCCTGTTGGGGGTGATTTTCCTCCTGGCGCGTTTGGGTGGTTCCGGCCTGCTCGGTTTCCTGATTGGCATGTTCCTGGGTGGCGGCGGAGGCGGCGGCTGGGGTGGCCGGGGAGGTGGTGGCGGCTTTGGCGGTGGCGGCGGCGATGGCGGTGGATTTGGCGGGTTCGGCGGGGGAAGCTCCGGCGGCGGTGGGGCTTCAGGCAGTTGGTAGGCTGATAATGAAAATGCTGAGCAAGAGAAGGAGAACGATCGAATGAGACGCGGGCTTTGGGTAGCGGTCGCGGCGCTTGTAGTTATATTCCTGGCGGTGCTGCTGGTTTTCGGCAGCTATGTAAGCGCGAAGAATCAGATGGTGACCAAGCGCGAGGCCGTCACCGCCTCCTGGGGTGAGGTCAACAATCAGCTGCAGCGTCGCGCCGATCTGATTCCGAACCTGGTGGAGACGGTGAAGGGGTATGCCAAGCAGGAGACGACTGTGTTCGGCGATATCGCGAATGCACGCGCCGGTCTACTGAACGCGCATGGCGATCCGAAAGCCAGCATCCAGGCCAACGGCCAGCTCGATGGCGCGCTGGGACGGCTGCTCGCGTTGTCGGAGAATTATCCTGACTTGAAGTCGAATCAGAATTTTCAGCGCCTTTCCGACGAACTGGCGGGCACGGAAAACCGGATCAGCGTGGCCAGAATGCGCTACAACCAGCAAATTCAGGACTACAACACATTCATAGGGCAGTTTCCCAACAGCATCTGGGCGAGTATGGGCGGATTCCAACGCAACAACGACTATTTCCAGGCGAGTCCCGGCGCTCAGAACGTGCCTAAGGTCAGCTTCTAGCAAATCCTCAGTGGAGTCCGAAAACACCCGGACTCCACTTAACTTGAATCAAGGTCAGCGCAACAAAAACAAGGGTGCCATTCTTCGCTGTGTTGCGAAGCAGGCACCCCTGTTGGTGTAAAAGGAAGCCGTTCTAGAAAGATCTAGGCGCGAGCAAAGGAAGCGACTGCGCTTGCTTCGTCGTCCTTGACGTCGAAAACGGTGTAGAGCTTGGTGATCTGCAGCAGGTCGTGGACCTTTTTGGTGAGATTGAGGAGTTTAAGGTCTCCGCCCTGGTTGCGCACGGTAGTGAACGCGCTGACCAGTTCGCCGATGCCCGAACTGTCGATATACGTTACGTCACCCAAATTGAGCAGGATCTGCTTTGAGCCTTTGGCGAGCAGATCCCGTACGGCGTCGCGCAGCTGCACACTGCCTTCTCCCAGCGTAATGCGTCCGCTGCAATCCATAATGCTAATCCCGTCCACCTGACGGGTCTTGATTTTCATGCTCACGAAAACTCCTCCTTAAATTGCGGAACGGGCGGTTCCTAAATGTTTGATGAGGGTAAGTTCAGTGCCGGGCTGCAATTGACGAAAGTGTACCTCATCCATGAAGGACCGGATGAGAAAGATACCACGTCCTGAGCCGCGCAGCAGATTCTCAGGCGCCAGCGGGTCGGGCAATGTATCCGGGTTCAGCCCTTTTCCCTGGTCGGCGATGCGGATCACCAGTGAATCTGCCGTATGTTCGAACGAGGCAGTGATGCTCTTTTCGGGGTCGTACGCGTTGCCATGGAGCACAGCATTGACCGCTGCTTCACGAACTGCCATGGCGACGCGGTAGATCTCCTCTTCTTCCAGGCCGGCCTTCCTGGCCATCTCTTCAGCGGTCTGTTCCACGCGGTTGACGCTGTCAAGCGAGGACTCAAGTGTGTAGGTAACCTTGCTAGCCGGTGATCCACCCAATGCCGACCTCGTATGACACGCTGGGCTTTAGCAACTTAAGCCCCATCTGCGCAAGTTTGCTTGGCCAGCGGCCTCATGTCAAGGCACTTCCGAGGCAGGCAGCCCGGCGCGTGGCCAGCGAGGATGCCTCTAGAGACCAGGAAATCACCCTAAATCAGCTCGTACCCGGCGAAGAAGTAGCCGATCTCGAAGGCCGCAGTGTCCTCGGCGTCGGAGCCGTGAATGGCATTTTCTTCGATGTTGGACGCGAACTGCTTGCGGATGGTGCCCTCGGCCGCGTCGGCCGGATTGGTGGCGCCCATGAGCTTGCGCAGATCGGCAATGGCGTTTTCCTTCTCCAGCACCATGGCAATGATGGAGCCGGAAGACATGAAGGTGACGAGCGAATCGAAGAAGGGCCGCTTGGAATGCACGGCGTAAAAGCCTTGGGCCTGCGACTTGGAGAGAAACATCTTCTTGATGGCGACGATTTTGAAGCCCGCCTTCTCGATTTCGGCAAGAATCGCGGCCGAATAGCTCTTGCGGACCGCGTCGGGCTTGATGATGCTGAAGGTGCGTTGCACGAATACTCCTATTTTCCGATGACTTTGGCCAGTGTTTCGCCGATTGCGGCGGGAGATTGCACGACGTGAATGCCGGCTTCTGTGAGCGCTTTCATCTTGTCGGCGGCAGTGCCCTGGCCGCCGGAGATGATGGCCCCAGCGTGACCCATGCGCCGCCCCGGAGGCGCGGTCTGGCCGGCGATGAAGCCCACGACCGGCTTCTTGACATGGGCCTTTACATAGGCGGCCGCGGCCTCCTCGGCCGTGCCTCCAATTTCGCCGATCAGGATGATGGACTCCGTCCCCGGATCCTCATTAAGCAGCTTGAGCGCGTCGACGTGGGTGGTGCCGATGATGGGATCGCCGCCGATGCCGATCGCTGTGGACTGCCCGATCCCGCGCTGGGTGAGCTGATAGACGGCTTCGTAGGTGAGGGTACCGGAGCGGGAGACAATGCCCACGCTGCCCTGCTTATGGATACGGCCCGGCATGATGCCGATTTTGGCCTTACCTGGAGAAATAACGCCCGGGCAGTTGGGCCCGATCAGGCGCGATTTGGATTTGCTGACCACGCTCCACACCTTGACCATGTCGTTGGTGGGGATTCCCTCGGTGATGCAGATAATCAGCGGCAATCCCGCGTCTTCGGCTTCGAGAATGGCATCGGCGGCAAACGGCGGGGGCACGAAGATGACGGTGGCATTGGCGCCCGTCTTCTCAACGGCCTGGGCAACGGTGTCGAAGACCGGCCAGCCCTCATGCACGGTTCCTCCCTTGCCCGGCGTCACTCCGCCCACTACCTTGGTCCCATACTCGGCGCAGCCCTTGGCGTGGAAGGTGCCTTCCTTGCCGGTAATGCCTTGCACGATGAGCCGCGTGTTTTCGTCCACTAACACAGACATAGATTGCTCCAGGATTCCTGTTCGAGTGCCTTACTTTTTTGAAGCGTAGTCTTTGGCGGCCCCGACTGCCTTGGCGGCTGCATCCTGCATGGTCTCGCCAATGATGAAGTTGAGCCCTGACTGCTTCAGGATTTCTCGCCCCTGCTCCACGTTGGTCCCCTCCAGGCGAAGAATCACGGGCACCTTTACGTTGGTCTTTTTGGCCGCTTCGACGACGCCCTGCGCCAGAGTGTCGACGCGCAGGATGCCACCGAAGATGTTGATGAAGACGGCCTGCACGTTCTTATCGGAGAGCAGGATCTCAAAGGCGTGCTCGATCTGCTGCTGGTTGGCGCCCCCGCCCACGTCGAGGAAGTTGGCCGGCGAGCCGCCGGCGTACTGGATGATGTCCATGGTCGCCATGGCCAGACCGGCGCCGTTGACCATGCAGGCGATGTTGCCGTCGAGCTTGATGTAATTGAGGGCGTACTTCGAGGCTTCCACTTCCAATGGATCTTCTTCGGCGGTGTCGCGCAGTTCCTTCAGTTCCTTGTGGCGGAAGATGGCATTGTCGTCGAAGTTGATCTTGCAATCGAGCGCCAGCAGGCGGTCGTCGGTGGTGGTGATGAAGGGATTGATCTCGAGCAGGGAAGCATCCGTCTCGAGAAATACTTTGTAGAGGCCGGTCATGAACTTGACCGCGTCGTTAATCTGCGCCGGCTTGAGGCCGAGCGCGAACGCGAGTTTACGCGCCTGGTAGGGCTGGAAGCCGACCGCAGGATCGATGTAGGCCTTGAAGATTGCGTCGGGGTCCTTGGCAGCGACCTCCTCGATTTCCATGCCGCCGGCCTGGGAAGCCATGAAGACCAGCTTGGCGGCAGCGCGATCGAGCACGATGCCCAGGTAGAGCTCGCGCGCGATGGGTGACAACTCTTCAATGAGCACCCGCTGCACTTTCTGGCCCTGGGGGCCCGTCTGGTGGGTCACCAGCTGCATGCCGAGGATCTTCTTGGTGTACTCCTCTGCCTCGTCCAGGGTTTTGGCGAGCTTGACACCCCCACCCTTACCCCGGCCGCCGGCGTGAATCTGGGCCTTGACTACGACGCCCTTGGCACCACTTGAAAAGAGCCGTTTGGCCACATCCAACGCTTCTTCAAGCGTATTGGCCACCTCACCCTTGGGGACGGCTACGCCGTACCGCTCCAGGATGTCTTTTGCCTGATACTCGTGAATTTTCATTCGTTTGGTCTTCGGACAGAACTTCCATACTAAAGGGATTGGCGTTCGAGGGCAAAGCGCGGGTGAGAAAACACTATCTCCCAATCGAGTCCCGTAGGAGTGTGTGTCATAGCAGGAGCAGATAGATCCGGTTGAATGCTTTTGCTATCCAAACCGCGATTTGTGCGGATTCAAGAAATGCGGTCGTGGGGCTACGCCCATAAGCGCTAACTCGTTTAGGATGTTTTTCGTCAAAACTCCCACAAGATCGTCATCCTGAGCGGAGCGCCTCACAATTTGTCGCGTGACACAGCTCTTGTGGCGCGGAGTCGAAGGACCTCGGCGGTGCTTATCTTGCCCATGCTGCTCGGAGCTTGTCGACCACTGAGGCCCGACAACAGGATCTGCTGCGATATGGACTTGATGGTCACGGGTACATCTTTTCATGCACTGTAATCATCTTCCATCCCCAGGTGCTAGCAAGTTCTTGGTTTTCGGCCCCAGGGAAAAACCGTGGCGGCCCCGTCCGGTGCCGGCCTCAGTGGTCGAAAAGCTCCGAGCAGCATGGGTAGATAGGCACCGCCGAGGTTCCTTTGGCTACGCTCAGGACAGGCTCTTCGACTCCGCGCCACAAGAGCTGTGTCACGCGACAAATCTGTGAGGCGCTCCGCTCAGAGCCTGTGACTTTTTTGGCTACTTTAGACAAGTTCTAAAGATAACCCGTGTGATTTCAGCGTTGGATTTTTCAAAAATCAATAAAGTTACAAATTCTCAGGATGACGATTTTGTGGGAGTTTTGACGAAAAACACCCTAAACAAGTGAGCGCTTATGGGCCTAAACCCCATCGTTTTCGGCCTAGGTACGCTTTGGGGGGTACCCGTCCTTGGCGAGCGAAGCAATGAGTTTTCCCCCTCTGCGGTTAGGATGTTTTGAGGAAGGAACATCGATGTCCCAGCTGCCAGCGCTGCTCAAACATGTGGTCGAAGAGCATGGCACCCTGACGCAACAGCAGGGATACTCGGCGCTGCGGGAGATGCTCGAAGGGGACGCGAACGATGTGGAGATCGCCTCGCTTTTGACCGCGATCGCCACCCGCGGAGCCACGGCTGAAGAGCTATCCGGCTTCGTGCAGGCGATGCGCACCATGAGCCGGCCGGTGGGCCTCAGTGAACCGGAAAGGGAGCAGTTGGTGGACACCTGCGGGACCGGCAGCGATGGCCAGGGAACCTTCAATATTTCAACCGCCGCGGCCCTGGTGGCCGCTGCGGCCGGGGTCAAGATAGCGAAGCATGGCAACCGGGGGCTCACATCGAAGTGTGGCTCGGCCGATGTGCTGGAGGCGCTGGGCATCCCGGTTGAGTTGGAGCCGGAGATGGCAGTCGAGTGCCTGCGCCAGACCGGGTTCATGTTTCTCTACGCTCCGGCACTGCACCCGGCTATGAAGAGAGTGCAGCCGATCCGCCGGGCTCTAGGCTTTCGTACCCTGTTCAATCTTGCCGGGCCGCTCACTAATCCTGCGGGAGCGCGGGCGCAGGTTGTCGGCGTCTTTGCGCCCGGCGCCGTTCCCCTGGTGGCCGAGACTCTGGCCCGGCTGGGGGTGAGGCATGCGTTCGTGGTCCACGGACGAGATGGCCTGGATGAACTCACACTGAATGGCGTAAGCGATGTGGCCGAAGTGCGGGAGCATACGGTCCGCAACTTTACCGTGGAAGCACGCGAGGCGGGTCTGGCGCCGGCCCCGCTCAGCGCTTTGGCGGGGTGTGACGCACGCGGGAACGCCTTGCTGATTGAACGGATCCTGGAGGGCGAGCCGGGGCCGCCGAGGGACGTGGTTTTGCTGAACGCGGCGGCGGCTCTGATCATCGCCGGCCGCGCAGACGATTTTGCCGGCGGTGTCCGCTGCGCTGCCGACGCGATAGACTCAGGTGCCGGACTGCGGCTGCTGGCGCAGTTGCGCAAAGCAGCAAGCCTGGCCCGGCCGTAAGGGAGTTTGCACCATGCCCATCCAACTGCATCGCATCGTCGCCGGCTGCGCCGCACTGATCCTCTCCGCGGCCGCTATCCCCAGCTACGCCCAGCAGATTGTGGTCAGCAAAGACAATCGCACCATCGCCGTCACCACCAGCGCCGACGCCAACGCGGATGCGGATACGGTGACGGTGCAGATCGGCTTCGTGGCTTACGGCGCAGACCAGGACTCGGCTTACGCCACTGGCTCCAAGATCTCGAATGCCATCGCGGCGGCGCTCAAGGCGGCCGGCATTCCGCAGGACGCGATTCAGAGTGAGTCGCAAGGCATTTCCCCCGTGCAGCAATTCACCAGTCAGGAGTGGACTCCGCAGGAGAGGGCAGACCGCAAGTTCCAAGTGCAGCAGAGCTGGAACGTGAAGACTGGGGCTGGAAATGGCGCCCGGGTTTTGGATGTGGCCGTCAAGGCGGGCGCCAACCAGAGCGGGCAGATGACTTGGAGCGTGGCTGATCAGGATGCCCTGCAGGCGAAGGCTGCAAAGCTGGCGCTGGATCGCGCCCGGCAGATTGCGCAACAGATGGCCGCGGGCCTCAACGCCACCCTGGGGCCCTTGGTGTACGCCAGCAACGAGGCTCCTTCCCGCGGGCCCCAACCGCTCATACGGGCCCAGGCCATGGCGGCGCCCGCGCAAATGCAGAAAGAGGTCGAGCCGTTGAGCGTCAGCGCGCAAAAGGTTACCACTTCCGCCACAGTCTACGCGGTATTCAGTATCCAATAGCGGGTGTCGTATGCTGGAAGGAAAGGGCACCCATGGCTAGATATGAGTATCGTGAGCTACGCCCGACGGCTGAGGGCGAAGAGCTCTTTCGGCGTTGGCTAGCGCATCTGGATGAGGAATTTACCCGTCACAAGGAGCCTCGGCTGCGAGGCGAATTGGTGCGCGACGCGCTGCACCAGATCTACCTTGGCCGCCCCCATGGGGGCAAGCTCAACACCACCCTGATCTCCGAGCTGCCCGGCAATGTTCTGCAGATGACCTTCGACCCGGCCAACGTGACACTCGAACCGGAGTACTACGGCGATGTGGACGTGGAGAAATATGCCGAGCGCAAGCCGTTGATCTGGTTCTGGCAGATGTTTGACCGGTCGCCGCTGGGGTTGAACCACTGGCTCGGCTTTCGCTTCCGCAAGATGCTGGCCAAACACATCTTTAAGCACGTGGGGAAGAACGTAAAGATCTTCCACGGGGTGGAGTTCAGTTTCGGTTACAACCTTACGGTGGAAGACGACTGCATCATTCACAAGTACGTGATGCTCGATGACCGCGGCGAGCTCATCATCCGCAAGGGGACCTCTATCTCCGACTACGCGGCGGTGTACACGCACTGGCACAAGTCAACTGATTATCTCGATGTGGAGAATCGCACCACCGAGGTCGGGCCGGGCACACGGCTTACCTATCACTCTGCGGTGATGGCCGGGGTGAAGATCGGCGAAGATGCCATGCTGGGCGCCATGGGCGTGGCCACCCATGACGTGCCTCCGCACGCTATCTGGGGAGGCGTCCCGGCGCGCGAGATCAAGCAAAAAGAATAGCCCGAGACGAGTCTAAGACCGGCCCAGCGCGCAGATTGCAAACCTACTTAGCCGCGGGTCGGCGTGCTACCATCAGGCTTCCGATGCGAACTCCTGAAATCGTCCTGGGGATCTTTCAATTTGTGGTGTTGTTGTTCGCGCTCAGCCTGCATGAGTCGGCACACGGATGGATGGCTTCGCGGCTGGGCGACCAGACGGCACGCATGCTGGGGCGCATTACGCTGAACCCGCTCAAGCATATCGATCCGGTAGGCACGATCATGCTGCCCCTGGTGGCGTTGGTGACCCGCATCCCAGTAATTGGCTGGGCAAAGCCGACCCCGGTGAACACGCGCAACTTCAAGAACCTTGTGCGTGACGACATCCTTACTACGGTGGCTGGGCCGGTAAGCAACGTGATCGGATCTGTGGTCTCGCTGCTGGTGTTGATCGTCATCGCCAAAACGTCGCTGATCGGCTTGGCCTGCGTGCGGGCCGTAGCTCTCGGCGGGTTTGGCCGGCTCGATCCGCAGCTTATGGCCGTGAGCCCGGTGGCGTACCCGCTGGCCATATTCTTTTATGTCAGCATGCTGCTGAATCTGTTTCTCGCCGCCTTCAACCTTCTTCCCTTGCCACCGCTTGACGGAAGCCACATCTTCCGCCACATGCTGCCCCATCGTTGGCTGCCGGTCTATGACCGCCTGGGGATCCTGAGCCTGTTCCTCATGCTGTTCTTTGGCGGCGGCGTCACCATGGCGATGATTAATCCGGTACTCGGCTTCTTCCGCGTTTTGCTGCTCTCGATCTGAGCGGGTTTTCCGTACAATCGAGCCAGTGAATCAACACTCGCCCCAACTCAAACGCGTGCTGAGCGGCATGCGGCCCACCGGCAAACTGCATCTCGGCAACTACATGGGTGCCCTCTACAACTGGGTGCGCCTGCAGCATGACTACAACTGCTACTTTTTTGTCGCCGACTGGCACGCCCTGACAACTGACTACGCCGACCCCTCCAACATTCGGGAAAATACGATGGACGTGGCGCTCGATTGGCTGGCGGCGGGGTTGGACCCGGAGCGCTGTGTCCTCTTTGTGCAGTCCCTGGTGCCGCAGCATGCGGAGTTGCACCTGCTGCTGTCGATGATCATGCCGCTCGGCTGGCTGGAGCGCGTACCGACCTACAAAGAGCAACAATTGCAGATTGGCGATGTCGCCGCGGGAGGCAAAGATCTGACCACCTACGGCTTTCTCGGATATCCACTGCTGATGGCAACGGATATCCTGATCTATCAGGCGGACTTTGTGCCCGTAGGGCAAGACCAGGTGGCGCACGTGGAAGTGACCCGCGAAGTGGCTCGGCGATTCAACCATTTTTATCCCGGGCCGGGAGAAGCGATTCTGCCCGAGCCACAAGTGCTGCTGACTCCCTCTCCCAAGCTGCCGGGGACGGATGGGCGAAAGATGTCGAAAAGCTATGGCAACACCATCCTGCTCACCGACCCGGAGCCGGTGGTGCGGCAAAAGCTGAAGACCATGGTGACTGATCCGGCGCGGGTACGGCGGAGCGATCCGGGCGATCCGGATGTTTGTCCGGTGGGCGATTTGCACAAGGTCTTTTCGACCTCTTCGACGCTGGCTAGAGTTTATGAGGGGTGCCGGTCTGCAGGCATCGGCTGCATCGAGTGCAAGGGCTGGGCCGCGGACGCCATCGTGGCCGAGTTGCAACCCATGCAGGCGCGGCGCAGGCAATATGAGGAGCAGCCCCGCCTGGTGCACGACATTCTGCATAGCGGCTCAGCCCTGGCGCGGGCCCGGGCAGAACAGACCATGGAGCAGGTAAGGGACGCCATGCAGCTGGTGCCCCCGGAGTTTGGAGAGCGCGCGCTATGAGCCAGGATACGGGTGGGGAAAAGCGCGAGGAAACCGAGAAGCAGGCGCAGAAGCGGGAAGCTGCCGAGAGCGCATCTCCTTACAGCGTTTCTGTGGGTCAGGTGTACGACGGCCCGCTGGACCTGCTGCTGGACCTGATCCGCAAGCAGGACATCGATATCTATGACATCCCCATCGGCCGAATCACGGCCCAGTTTCTGGCCTATGTGGAGGGTTTGAAGCAGACCGAAGTGGATGCGGCGGCCGACTTCATTTATGTAGCTTCGCTGCTGATCCATATCAAGAGCCGCATGCTTCTCCCGCGCACCTCGGCGGATGGGGGCGACGGCGAGCAGGAAGATCCACGGCGAGAGTTGGTGGAACGCCTGCTGGAGCACGAACGCTTTAAGAACGCAGCCCAGATGCTGCTGCAGAAGCAACAGATCGAGGCCGCCACTTGGAGCAATCCGGCTATACGGCAGTTCCGTGCGGAAGAGGGAACGGAGCAGGAGATTGCCGCCGACACCGTCGACCTGGTGCGGGTCTTCCGGGAGATTCTGGACCGGGCTCGGCAGAGACCAGTGCTGGACGTGGACGAGGAGGCGGTGACTGTATCGCAGATGCTCGACTACGTGCGCCGGCGTTTAATCATGGAAGAGCGGCCAGTGTCACTGAGTAGCCTGCTTAGAAATACGCGGTCCGAGCGGGCGCTCATCTGCATGTTTCTGGCGCTGCTCGAGCTGGTTCGTTTGCAGGCGATACTGCTGCGCCAGGACAGTAACTTCAGCGAGGTTTATATCAAGAAGCACCCATCGTTCGAGTCGGTATTGAACCAGGGCCTGATGCAGGCCAAGGACGACTGGCGGTAAAGCAAAGTTGCCCAGGACCTTCTCCTGGCTGGAGTGCTTTGTATCAGGGCACGACTTTAGTCGGGCCGTAAGAAGACACAGCTATGAGGGCTTTAGCCCCTGGGTTTTTTCTTTGCGTCTGCCATGCCGAGATTATCTCTCTGGGCAAGCATTTCGTGCGGGACACGCGGTAGCAGGGGCTAAAGCCCAATTCTCTTTTAGTCCTTTACGGCCCGACTAAAGTCGTGCCCTGATACAAAGCATAAAGGGCGCTGACTACCCAAAAATTCGCAAACGCTCGTACAAACCGCCCGCGCCCGGCACTCCCACCGCCCGAATTCATCCAACTTTAACATTCCGGGGTACCACAATTCATACTAGCGAACGACCCACTTTGGTACCGTGCGAACACCTGTAGTCCGGAGTGTGCGCACGTGAAAGAAGGATCGTCTGCGGTTTTGAACCCCCCTGGGAAGCCCTCTCTTCTCCAGCAAAAAATGAACAAAAAGCAGGGCAAGATCCCATTGATCATCTTTGGGCTTGTTCTAGTCGGGGGTATTGGCTGGGCGGCCTCACAGCTGCTCGGTGACCTGTTCGCGGTGCAGCACTCAGCCTCCGCGATGGCGTATTTTCTGTTGGCTGTCGCCCTGCTGATCGCGCTCGGATTTGAGTTCGTCAACGGCTTTCACGACACCGCCAATGCGGTGGCTACGGTCATCTATACCCACTCGCTTGAACCTCATATTGCCGTGATGTGGTCCGGCATGTGGAACCTGATCGGAGTTTTGTTGTCCTCCGGTGCGGTGGCATTCGCGGTGGTTTCGCTGCTGCCGGTCGAGCTCATCCTCAAGGTAGGATCGGGTGCTGGCTTCGCTATGGTCTTCGCCCTGCTGGTATCGGCCATCCTGTGGAACCTGAGCACGTGGTGGTATGGGCTGCCGGCTTCCAGCTCGCACACGCTCATCGGTTCGATCATCGGCGTCGGCGTGGCCAACCAGCTGATGCAGGGCGCTAACGGCACCTCGGGCGTGGATTGGTCGCAGGTGGGTAACGTCTTCCGGTCGCTTCTGGTTTCGCCTATCGTCGGCTTCATCCTTTCCGCCGTCTTGTTGCTTTTGCTCAAGTTCGTGATCAAGGATCCGCGGCTCTTCGAGGCGCCCAAGGGTGACGCACCGCCGCCTTTTTGGATTCGGTGCCTTCTGGTGCTGACCTGCACCGGTGTGAGCTTCTTCCACGGCTCCAATGACGGGCAAAAGGGCATGGGACTCATCATGCTGATCCTGATCGGCACCGTGCCCACCGCGTATGCCCTGAATCACGCGGTCGGCTACAGCCAGGTCCAGGATTTTGTCGCCGTGTCGGAACAGGCGGCCAGGGTGATGAGCGCACATGTTGATTCGAACGCGGTCATCGATGATCCGCGTGCTGACCTGACCGAATACCTTCAGACCAAGAAGCAGACTCCGACCACGATTTTGGCGGAACGGCAGATGATCCTCGAGATCGAGCATGAGGTGAACCAATACAAGACGCTGAAGGGCGTGCCGTCCGGCCAGCAGTCAAACGTGCGCAACGACATGTACATCTCGAGCGAGACTCTCCGTCTTTTTGCCAAGGCAAAGAAGCCGGAATTCAGCGCGGAGGAAGCTGCGGTGATGGTGAACTACAAGAAGAAACTTGATCTTTCCACCAAGTTCATTCCCCCCTGGGTCAAGGTGGCGGTGGCGATTGCGCTGGGGCTGGGCACCATGGTTGGCTGGAAGCGCATCGTGGTGACCGTAGGCGAGAAGATCGGGAAAACCCATTTGACCTATGGGCAGGGCGCTTCCGCCGAAATCGTGGCCATGTTTACCATTTGGGCGGCGGATAGTTACGGCTTGCCGGTCAGTACCACCCACGTGCTCTCCTCCGGCGTGGCGGGAACCATGATGGCCAACAAGAGTGGATTGCAGTGGTCCACCATCCGCAACATTGCTGCGGCGTGGGTCTTTACTTTGCCGGTGGCGGGCCTGATGTCGGCTGGACTTTTCTGGATCTTTGTGCAGTTTGCCCCTAAAGGCTAAACAAAGTCAGCCGGCAAATGCGAGCGAAAAGAGGGGTGCTTCGATAGTATGAATCGAGGCGCCTTTTCTTTTTCCGGGTGCATTGAGTGGTCATGAGTCTGAAAGCCAAATTGGAAGCCGTCATCTACGCAGCCGAGGAGCCCGTTACCCTGGCTCAGCTTGCGGCTATTTTTGCCGAAGAAGTTTTGCTGGGGTTGAGTGAGACCGCACCGCAGGAGCCCCCACGGTTAGGCGAGGCGGGTGAGGCAGAGCAGATTGGCCTGGCGGTGTCTCCTGACGCTCCCGAAGAGACGCCTGCGGAAGAGACCACGGAAGCCGCCGAGCCGGTTGCCGGCGAGGGCGACGAAAAAAAGTCTGCGCGGCAGCGCGACCGCCGGGTCCGGCAGGCGCTGCAGGGCGTACTCGACGAGCTGATCGCGGACTACGCAAACAGCGAGCGCGGCATGGAGATCAGGGAGATCGCCGGCGGCTACCGCATGGCCACCAAGCCGGAATATCACGATGCGGTGCGAGGTTTTGTGAAAAGCATGAAGCCGCCGATGAAGCTCTCTCTCCAGGCCCTGGAGACGCTGGCGGTGATTGCCTACAAGCAGCCGGTGACCGCGCCCGAAGTCAGCGAAATACGGGGAGTCGACTCGGGCGGCGTGCTGGGTGGCCTGATCAGCCGCAAATTGATCACCACGGCGGGAAGAAAGCCGGTGATCGGACGGCCCATTCTCTACAAGACCACCAAGGAGTTTCTACTGCGCTTCGGGCTGAAGGATGTGAACGATCTGCCCAGCATGGAAGAGTTTGAAAAGATGGCGGGCGAATTGGCTGAGTCCGAAGCGGAAGGCGAGGTTCAGGATGCGAGCATGCGCTCTTCGGAAGAGCCGGGCTCTGAAGATCCGACACCGGGGCCTGAAGCAGAATCCTCCGTAGAAGCGGGCGCGGAGGAGCAGGAATTAACGCCCTCAGGCGGCGCAGGCGAGCCCAGTGCGGTAGCCGAGTCATGACCGGCAGTGAAGAGAGCGAGCGAAATCCGCAGCGCTTGCAGAAGATTGTGGCTGCCGCCGGCATCGCATCGCGGCGCAAAGCCGAAGAACTGATTGCCTCCGGACGGGTCCAGGTGAATGGCCAGACGGTGACCGAGCTGGGCTCCAAGGCTGATCCGGAGCGGGACCATATCCGGGTCGACGGCAAGCTGCTCAAGAAACCACAGCAGTTCCGTTACTTCATGCTGAACAAGCCGAAGGGCGTGGTCACGACGGTTTCTGACCCCGAGGGACGACCCACGGTGATGAAATTTTTCGGTCGATCGGGAGCGCGGCTCTTCCCTGTTGGCCGGTTGGATTACCAGAGCGAAGGCTTGCTGCTGATGACCAATGACGGCGAACTGGCCAACGTGCTGACCAGTGCGGCTTCTCACGTGGAAAAGACCTACCTGGTGAAGGTGAGCGGTAAACCCCGCGAGGAAGCGCTGGAACAACTCCGGCATGGAGTGATGATCGAACGCGGCCGGCGCGGGGAGCGGGAGGGACGAGTCATGACTCAACCGGCCCAGATTACCCTGATCCGCGACACCGACAATCCCTGGTTCGAAGTGGTGCTGATCGAGGGCAAGAACCGCGAGATTCGCAAGATGTTCGAAGAGATAGGCCACTTTGTCGAGAAAGTCAGGCGGGTTGGCTTTGGACCGCTGGTTCTCGATGTACCCCCGGGAGAAACACGCGAGCTGAATGAAGACGAAGTGACCCAACTGAAGCGAGCCGCGCGCAAGAAGGCTGCACCTCTGGAACAACCGAGGGCGCGCCGCCCGAGGTCGGGACCTACAACACTGCCGCGCCTGCCCCGGCCTGCCGTGGGGCCTGCCCGCAAGCGGGTCTTGAACCGAGGGCGGGCCAGACGCACGTAGATGGCCTCGGACCCCATCTGATGAACACTGCCGCTGCCGAGTCGTCCTACGACGTATTGATCGTGGGCGCCGGCGCCGCGGGCCTTTTCTGCGCCATCCACGGGGGCCGCGGCGGCCGACGGGTTCTCTTGCTTGAGCATGCCGGCCGGATCGGCAAGAAGATCCTCATCTCCGGCGGCGGGCGCTGCAACTTCACCAACCTGTATACGACCGCGGGAAACTTCCTCTCCGCGAATCCACACTTTGCCAAGTCCGCGCTTGCCCGATACACTCCGGCTGATTTTGTGGAACTGGTCGAGCGTCACCAGATTCCCTGGCATGAAAAGACGCTGGGACAGCTCTTTTGCGATCGGGCAGCGAGCGATATTGTTTCCATGCTGGAGCAGGAGTGCGCCGCGGCTGGTGTAACGGTGTTGCTGAGCACGCGGGTGCACAAAGTCGTCCACGATGACGGTTTCCGGCTTGAGACTGACCGAGGCATCTACTGTGGGCGCTCTCTGGTTATCGCAACCGGAGGGTTATCGATCCCCAAATTAGGCGCCACCCCCTTCGGCTACCAGATCGCGCAGCAGTTTGGCTTGCGGCTGCAGCCGTGCCGGCCGGCGCTGGTTCCGCTCACCTTCGTTCCAGAAGACCTCACGCGCTATGCCGATTTGACGGGAGTTTCCACTGAAGTCGTCGCCTCGGCCGGATCCGGCCGCTTTCGGGAAAAATTGCTTTTCACTCACCGCGGCATCAGCGGGCCGGCCGTGCTCCAGGTTTCGTCTTATTGGCAGCCGGGCCAGGCTGTGGTTGTTGATCTTGCGCCGGACCGGTTGTGGACCGGCGAGCTTCGCACCCAGCCGGCACAGCGCGATCTCGCAAGCGCCCGAAGCGCGATCCGCGGCGTTCTTCCTCATCGCCTGGCCGACCGATGGCTGGCATCAAACCCGCCTTCCTCGTGGACGAACCAGGGACTCGAAGAGGCGGAAAATGCGCTTCATCGCTGGACTGTATTTCCTTCCGGGACTGAAGGCTATGAGAAAGCTGAAGTGACGGCAGGCGGAGTGGACACAGCTGAGTTGAGCGCTCGCACGATGGAGAGTCGCAAAGTTCCGGGGCTTTACTTCATTGGCGAAGTAGTTGACGTAACCGGACATCTTGGGGGTTTCAATTTTCAGTGGGCCTGGGCCTCGGGTGCAGCCGCTGGGCGTGCCTTGGCGGGAGGGGACTGAGCCCGACATTTGCGTGCGGGAAGGGCGCACAGCAGGTCCCTCCACTACGCTTCGCTCCGGTCGGGATGACAAATTGAGGGCGGCGCTTCCATAGGGTGTTGGCTAGTGGCTGAAAGGATTGCAGGTAGAACAGCAGGTCCTGCACTCTGCTGCGCTCCGGTCGGGATGACAATTCCTATACGAGACCAGAATTTGTCATCTTGCCCTGCGATCCTGTCAGCCACCAGCCAAAGCCCCATGGAAGCGCCGCCCTCCAATTTGTCATCCCGACCGGAGCGAAGCGCAGTGGAGGGGCCTGCTGTGCGCCTTCCCGCACGCAAATGCCGGTGCAGAGGTGGAGGGACCTGCGGTTCTATCTAAGCCACATTCGGCTCCGGGAGCCAGAGCGTGACAGCCCACCACAACAGGATCAGCAGATAGACAGAGATGCGGAAGAAGGAGAAGAAAACGTAATCGCTCATTTCCCGACCGATGGTGAAATAACCGCCGCCCGCCAGGAGGGCAGTCGAATAGACGCCGAAGCCGAAGCTGATCGCGGCAACATGGCTGCGCCAGGAAAGCCGCAGAGGACGCAGCAGAAAAGCGAGCACGATGGCCCACTCCACCATGAGCACGGATAGGAGAAAGTGAAGCAGAACCAGGTCCATACGCAGTGAGGTGTAGCCTGCCGGCGCCAAGCGCATGACCATGAGGACGCCGCTCCCCACCAGGAGAAGAGGCAGGGTGAAGCGGCGGATGCCGGCGAGCGGCCGGAGTGCGATCCAGGCGAGTTCTGCCAGCACCGCGCACTCCAGCAGCACGTCGGTGAGGTCGATGATCAAGATGGCAAAGCGGTGGGCAGGATGACCGGAAAAACGCAACGTGGCGGCGAGCCCGACGGAGCGCAGGAAGTAAAAGATGATGAGCAGCGTGAACCAGCGAAACCGAGCGACACGCTTGCGCGTGAAAAGCACGGCGAGAAGAAGCACATGTCCGAGGAGCCCTGCGGCCCAGATGAGGTGGTTGGTCATGAATTGTGTTTTCGCGCTCACGCGAGTTTGAAAATGATGGCCGGTCTCCCCTTGTACGTTCCCACGAGCCGCTCTTCGAAGCCGCACTTTCTGGCAACCCTGATGGAGGCTCGATGGTCGGGGTGGATGAGGCAGGCGAAGTCGTTGGCGCCAAAATGCTTTCGTCCCCACTGCAATGCTGCCTCGGCGGCCTCAGTTGCATATCCTTTTCCATGTTTCGCAGGAGCAAGGACCCAGCCCAGTTCAGGGATCGCTCCGAGGGGCGGCTCCATGTCGCGCTTGAAATTTCCAAAACCGACCTCACCCACAAAGTCTCCTGTTGCTTTCTCTTCCACCACCCAATATCCGAAGCCAAGAACAGACCAATGACCGATATAACGTAGAAAGCGGGTCCAGCATTCCTCTAATGTGAGCGGCTTGCCTCCCATGTATGTCACCACGGCGGCATCCGACCAAAGCGCCCTGGTGTGGGCAAAGTCGTCCATGGTGTGGCCGCGTAGCCTGAGCCGCTCCGTCTCTACCACGGGAATATCTAAAGTACGAGGCAACGAACCAATCACCCATACAGTCTAAACTTGCTTTCAAAGGGCCCCGAAACACGAAGGGATAGCTTTCGCATGCAAACCGGGGCCAAGCCCGCATCCACGCCAACGTTTTGGCAATCCGTTCGGGAAGCCCTGCGGGGCAGCCACCAGGATTACACCGAGGGCAGCCTGAACCGGTCGATCCTGCTGCTCGCCATCCCTATGGTGCTGGAGATGGTGCTGGAATCGCTGTTCGCAGTGGTGGATGTTTTTTGGGTTAGCCGGCTCGGTGCGGACGCGATTGCCACGGTTGGCCTGACTGAGTCAGTCCTCACGCTGGTGTTCGCCGTGGGCATCGGTCTGGGCATGTCTACCACCGCAATGGTCGCGCGGCGCGTGGGCGAGAAGGACCCGGACGGCGCAGCGATCTCCGCAGTCCAGGCAGTCTTCCTCGGGCTCATCGCTTCGGTGGTGCTTGGCATTCCATTCCTCTTCCTGGCGCCGCGGCTGCTGGGCTTGATGGGCGCAACGCCTGCGATCATTGCCAGCGGCGCGAACTACACCCGGATTGCTCTTGGTGGCTCGGGCGTGGTTCTGCTGCTGTTTCTAAACAATGCCATCTTCCGCGGCGCCGGAGATGCGGCGATCGCCATGCGTCTGCTATGGGTCTCGAACATCCTCAACCTGATTTTCGATCCCTGTCTGATCTTTGGCCTGGGGCCGTTCCCCAAACTCGGCGTCACTGGCGCGGCGCTCGCTACCTTCTCCGGGCGCGGCATCGGCGTTCTTTACCAGTTTTACCGTCTGGGCAAGGGAACCGAACGCATCCGTATTCTGGCGCGCCATGTGCGTCTTCAGGGCGCGGTTCTGTGGCGCCTGGTACGTGTGTCGATCACCGGAATTCTGCAGTTCCTGATCAGCCAGGCGAGCTGGATCGGGCTGGTGCGCATCGTCAGCCTGTTCGGTGCGCCCGCCCTGGCCGCTTACACCATCGCTATTCGCATCGTCATCTTTGCGATCTTGCCTTCCTGGGGATTGAGCAATGCCGCCGCCACCCTGGTCGGCCAGAATCTTGGTGCGGGTCATCCTGACCGCGCTCGCAAAGCGGTCTATCGAACCGGCCTCTGGAACATGCTCTTTCTCGGCTCGGTCGGGGTCGTCTTCATCGCCTTTGCACCCTGGATCATCAACCTGTTCACGCAGGATCCCGCCGTGGTCGGCACGGCCATCCATTGTCTGCGCATCTTCAGTTGCGGTAACGTTGCCTTCGCCTACGGCATGGTGATGCTGCAAGCGTTCAATGGCGCCGGCGACACGCTCACCCCCACCTATGTAAATCTCTTCGGCTTTTGGATTCTGGAGATTCCGCTTGCCTGGTGGCTGGCAATGCACACCGCGATGCGAGTCAACGGCGTTTTCGTATCAGTGGTCGTTGCGCAATCGGTGATTGTGCTGATCAGTATTGTGCTCTTTCGACAGGGGCGTTGGGCCCGGCAGCGTATATGAGCGGGTGAATGGTTGCCCGAAGGCACCCAAAAAGTTTTGCACTTCAGCTAAACAATTCCTCCTATTCTCAAGCCTTCAGCGGCACCGGATTCGCCATCTCACTTGAAGGACATATTGTTGTGCCTCAAGGAGGGTCTATGGCCGGGAATCAATTGGGCAGTGATACGAAGGGCTTCGATGAGGCTGTTGTCATTGGCCTCTTCCCGTACGCGAGCGATGCGCGCTGGGCTTTGCAGTCACTCCAGGAGCACCACTTTACTTCCGACCAGATCGTTGTCGCATTCCGCGAGCCACGCAGTTCACGGGCCGAGGCAGAAGGAGCATCGGCGCGGATGCGCGAGAGTGACCAGTGGTTTTCCCAGTTAAGAGAAATCTACCGGGGGGACGACCGCGGGGTAAACCGTAGAGGAATTGGGCAGCCCGGGTTCGAGGCCGCTACAACCGGATTCGAAGCCATGCTGGCGCAGATCGATCTCTCCCCGCAGGACGCGCTCCTTCTCGATCGTGATCTTGATCGCGGGGCGGCCATCGTGACCGTTAAGGGCGGCGCCCGCATCCAGGAAGCGCGAACGCTGCTGCAGCAACGCGGTGCACATATCGTGCACGGCCGCCATGACGGTGAGTCGCCGACAGCCACAGAGCCGGAGCCGGCAACGATCGTACATTCCACACCATTCAACCCGCCCCAGCAAGCGGCGCCGGACCATATACAGCTCTTCGGAGAAGTGCTGCGGGTGCGCAAGGAGAAGGTGAGTGGCGACGTGCACGTCCGCAAGGAAGCAGTTACGCACATGGAAACAGTGCAGGTGCCGGTCACTCGCGAACACCTGGTGGTGGAGCACTCCGACGCCCGCGGCAGCGTAGATGCGGAGCATGCCATACGCGTTCCCCTGAGTGAGGAGCGCGTACACGTAGATAAAGATACCGTCATGCGTGAAGAGTACAAGGTAGGGAAGCGCGAGATAATGCAGAACGAATCAGTCACCGGCACGGTGCGCAGAGAACGCCTGTTGATCGACGATGCAAGCGCGAAGACGAACGATCCAAAATTGGATTAGCTGAATGTCTCTCCCAACTTTTCTTTTTACTCTTTCGCGTTAAATCCGATTGCATCCTAGTACTCGTACGTGCCCGATGCAAACATCATCTCTGAAGCACAAAGGATTTTCATATGGCGTATGAAACAACGAGCAACGCAGGCGGCGTGGGGACGGCCACGCAGGTAGTCGTAGGTCTCTTCAAAAATGCAAACGACGCTCATCAAGCGGTGACACAGCTTAGAGCACAGGGTTTCAACTCCGGCCAGATCGGCGCAGCCTTTCGCGGCCGAGAGCTAGATTCGTCTCTCGATCCCAGCGATGCCGGCGCTGTCTCTGCCGGGACGGTTCACCATGAACGGGAAAACTGGTGGGAGAAGGTGAAGGATGCTTTCCGTTCTGATGACAGCGTCGAACGGCGAAGAGAATCACGCGCGGAGGCCGCCGATAACAGCTTCGTACCTGAAACCTATTCCGGGGGCGACTACGAGTACGATCTCGAGAACGATGATTTTCAGGGCTCTCTTGCCGGGACCGGGATTCCGTCGCGTCGCGCGGCCTACTTAACCCGCAGCCTGGAACCAGGCGGCGCAATCGTCACCGTGCATGACGCGAATCGCGCCGCCGAGGCGGAAGAGATTCTTTCTGCTAACAACGCCCGGGTTCGGTATGAAGATGTCGAGGGAAATCTGGCCGAGGAAGATGAGTTTGTGGGGGATGATGCGACAGAGATCGATGCCGCGGACTCGACCGGCCGGGAGATTACCGACACGGGATACGTGGATCGCCGTCCGGTAGATGCTGCGAATCGTGCAGTAGAGCGGGTACAGCTTTTTGGAGAAGTCCTGCGCGTTCACAAGGAACGGATCAACCGCGGCGAGGTCAGAGTGCGCAAGGACGTGGTCACGGAAAATCAGACGATTGAAGTTCCAGTCATGCGCGAGGAACTGGTGTTGGAGCGCGTAGCTGTTTCCGGAAACACACCGGCGCCTTCCGCCAGTATTGGCGGCAGCCAGGAGATTCGTGTTCCTCTCACTGAGGAGAAGGTGCGACTGGAGAAGCAGCCGGTGCTGAGGGAAGAAGTAAACGTTGGTAAGCGCGAGGTCCAAGACGTAACGAGAGTAAGTGGCGATGTGCAGCACGAAGAACTCCGTGTCGATCCTGACCCGGAAGCACCTAAGAGATCAGCAACCGGCGAAGAGCTTCCAGATGATCTCCGCCGTCATGGATAGGGAACCGCGCTCATGAAAACAACGGGTCGAACGAGAGAAATGTCAACGAAGGTATTGCGGATCCTGGCGATGGGAGTGGTGGCGGCGTCTTTGTCTGCCGCCGCTCCGCGGCCGGTCAACGCTGCAACACAGTCACAGAACGCGACTGCCGGCGCGGCTCAGCAATCCAACCAATCGAGTGATATCGCGATCACGCGGGATATTCGCCGCGCACTTATTAAGGATAAGTCGCTTACCGTGGAAGCGCACAACGTAACCATCACCACGAAGGGAGGCAAGGTGACCCTGAAAGGCCGGGTACAATCGGCTGCCGAAAAGCAGACGGTGGAGTCTGCGGCCAGCAATGTCGCCGGAGTTGGAAATGTCGACGATCAGTTGACCACTAGCGCAAGTCAGTAGCGCACAGCAATACAGACAGGAGAGTAACTATGGCAGGTCATTCAATATTTGGAATCTACACCAGCCGTCAGGGTGTGGAGGCAGCCGTACAGGCGCTTAGGGATGCGGATTTCCGAGGGTCGGATATTTCGATCCTGGCCCCGGAGAACCTGGGAGATATTCGCGATATAGGCACAGTCAAGTCCACCAAGGCGCCCGAAGGTGCGACCGCTGGTGGCACCTCCGGAGCCGTAATTGGAGGAGTGCTCGGTTGGCTGGTGGGCATTGGTGCGCTCGCCATCCCGGGTGTGGGACCTTTCCTTGCTGCCGGCCCAATTATGGCGGCCCTGGCGGGAGTGGGCGTCGGTGCTGCCGTGGGCGGGATAACCGGCGCCTTAGTCGGCATTGGTGTGCCGGAATTCGAAGCCAGGCGCTATGAGACCCGGCTGAGAAAAGGTGGAATACTTCTGTCGGTGCATGCTGACAACCATGACTGGATCGCTCGGGCCAAGGCCATTCTCGAGAAAACCGGGGCCGAGGAAATCTCCAGAGCCAGCGAGAGCCGCGTCGCATAGCGCTTGAGCCCGACTCCTGTCCCTCCGACCCTCATCCTGGCTCTCCATCCAGGATGGGGTCGTGTTTTTGGGCGCGAAGCTGGAACATCCCGCCCCACTTCTTTGTCATGCAGTGAGTCTGACACCTGCTATCCTTTCGCATACCGTTGGTTTCATTTGGCCTAGGCACGGAACAATCACACAGTATGTGTATTGTTCTGAGCTGCTTTGATCTGCCTAATTGGAGTAGTACCTTGCACGTCCCTGGCAACAAGCAAAAGCGTGGGTTATTTAAGGCGAAGTATCGCACGCGGGAGTTGGGGACTGTCGGCAGCGTGCGGAAGGAGACGATGGCCTCACCTCTAACATCGTTAGGCATTCCGGGGCCCGAGCCGTGCCCGGTTGAATTAACGCAGCTGAACGGACTAGACCTAAGCGCCCGCTACCACTCAGACCGATGCGGGGGCGATTTTTTCGATGCACTGGCGATAGGAACCCGCCTGGTTTTTCTGTTGACCGACATTGCAGGCTCGCGGTCGGAGGCCCACGCGATCGCGGCCCAAGCGCAAGTTGCCTTCCGGCACACTGCCCGGGAACTCTTTAGCGCAGACGACGCAAATGAATCGGAAGCCATCGCCGCATTGGCGCATGATGTCAATCGATCGCTGATCGAGGCGGCAAAGGGAGTGCGCTTTGCCCCGACCTTTCTAGGTTGTTTCAACCTGACACTGGGCATTCTGACGTATTGCAACGCGGGCCGAGTGCTCGCTGTGTTTCGGGATGCGGAGACCGCGCATGTCCTGGAACGTGGTGGGGTACCCCTGGGACTCTTCACTCACGTGACCTATGAACCGGCGGTACTGGCGTTTGAACGGGGAGACAAGCTGCTTTTGGTGACCAAGGGAGTCACCGAGAGCCGCCAGGGAGCGGCCGAGTTTGGGGTGCAGCGCGTCGAGCGCCTGCTGGAACAGTCTAATGGAGAGTCCGCGGCTGAGATTTGCGACACTGTGCTGCGAGAGGCCTATGACTTCGGCAATCATCCCTGGGCGCGGGCCTACGATTTGCTCCATGCGCGCAAGCGCAGCCATGAGGACCTGACGGCGGTGGCACTCGTACGCGCCTAGATAGCCAAGGAATCTCAAGCATACAGTGCTTGGCGAGAAACAAGCGGAGGTGGCTAAAGTCTGGGGGAGAACTATCCTCTCCAAATTAAGTCCCGTAGAGCCTGCCCTGAGCTTGTCGAAGGGGACGGCTGAGAGTAGCCCAGGACGTGAGTCCTGGGTTAGCATGTGCCAACGAACCAGTCCCGCAGGGACGGTTGAAAATCACCCAGGATGCAATCCTGGGATACCTCTACCTCTGAAAATGGAACATTCGGGGCAGCTAACCCAGGACCGTGGCCAATAAGCGCAAACTTGTCTAGGATGTGTTTCCGTCAATACTCCCACAAAATCGTCATCCTGAGCGGAGCGCGTCACAGATTTATCGCGTGATACAACGCTTGGTGGCGCGGAGTCGAAGGACCCCAGGGTGCTTATTTTACCCCGTGCTGCTGGGAGCTTTTCGACCACCAAAGCCCGACAACAGGATCCGCTGCGATACGCACTTGATGGTCATGGGTACATCTTTTCATGCACTGTAGCAAGTTCTTGGTTCCCGGCCCCAGGGAAAGCCAGCGGCCGGCCTCGGTGGTCGAAAAGCTCCCAGCAGCATGGGTAAAATAAGCACCCTGGGGTCCTTCGACTCCGCGCCACCAAGCGTTGTATCACGCGATAAATCTGTGACGCGCTCCGCTCAGGATGACGATTTTGTGGGAGTATTGACGGAAACACATCCTAGACAAGTCAGCGCTTATGGGGACCGTGGCCTGGGCTACTCTCAGCCGTCCCCTTCGACAAGCTCAGGGCAGGCTCTACGGGACTCAATTTGGAGAGAGTAGTTCTCAGGCAGGCTCTGAAGGCCGTACAGAAAAAATGTGTTTTTCCGCAACCAATGCTTCGCCCTACTGGGCGAAGCGGCGGAAGAAACTGGTTGCCTTCCACTGCGGGCGGTTATCGGTGTCAGCGACAAGCAACGCCAGCTTTTCCAGGATGGCGTCGAATTGGGCCGCGGCCGCGAGGTCGACAGGCTGGCTCAAATCGTCTGAGGGCGCGTGGTAGCGCTCGGCGTACCAGGCTTTAAAGGTTTTGTCTTCCGGTGTGCCGGGCAGCCAACCAAACTTGAATGCCAGCGCCGGAACACCCTTCTTGATGAAACTGTACTGGTCGCTGCGGATGAACCGATTGTGTTCCGGCTCCTTATCTGCTTGCACCTGGACGCCCGCGAGTGAGGCAACGGCGCGAACGTCGTCGCCCAGGGTGGATTCATCGAGACCCTGGACTTCGAGGTATTTCAGCGGGAAGAGCGGCAGATACATATCCATGTTGAGGTCGGCGACCAGGGGACCGGAGACTGTGGGATGCGCAGCAAAGTATTCCGAGCCGAGTTCTCCCTTTTCTTCGCCGGTGACGGAGAGGAAAAGAATTGAGCGCTTCGGCTTGGCGGCCGAATCTTTCATTGCCCGGGCGATTTCGATGAGCGATGCGTCGCCTGAGGCATCATCCATCGCGCCGTTGTAGATGCGATCGCCGTTGACCGGCTCGCCGATGCCGAGATGGTCAAGGTGAGCACTGACGACGACATACTCCTTCTTGAGCTTGGGGTCACTGCCAGGGAGAAGACCGACGACGTTCTCGGATTTCGCCTCCGAGCGCGTCATGGCAACGCGCGCACGGATGGTCACCGCGAGGGGAAACTGGGGCAGAGGCTTACCTGCATTGAGGTCCGACAGGATCTCCTGGAAGCTGTGCCCGCTTCCGGTGAAGAGGATTTCAGCGCGTGCTGGATTGAATAGGATGCCGACCGCGAGTGGAGGCGGGACGTCGTGGCCGGGATCGCTCAATTCCATCCGTGGCTGGAACCGGGACGCGGCCATCCGGGACCAGGGCACCTCGGCGCTCTTGGGATTCGGTATGGAGATAGTGCCGATGACTCCGGCTTTTCGAAGTGCCTTGCGGCGCTCCTCACTCGATTGGTAATGCGCTTTTATCGGGCCGGACATGTCTGCCGGGCCGCCGGTCAGGTAGACCACGATCTTTCCCCTCACGTCCTGGCCCGCCAGATCGTCGTAGTGCAACTCGGGGACGGTGAGACCGTAGCCGACAAAGACGGCGCCGGCTTCTACATTTTCCGCCGCATGCGAACTGACCCCGAGCACGGCATCGTCACCGAGCTTGAGCGGCTGCTCTTTGCCCTCGCGCAGCAAGTCGAGCGCGCAGTGGGTTTCGTCAATCCGCACCACGTGCAAGTCCATAGGCTGGCGATAACCGTCGACGCCGGCTGGCTCTAAACCTGCAGCGCGAAATTGCCCGGCCATGTAGTCGGCGGCTTTCTCGAAACCGCGGCTGCCGGTGTCGCGGCCCTCGAGATTGTCGCTGGCAAGAAACTGAATGTGGGACCACCACTGCTTGCCCAGCGACTGCCAGTCGGGGTTCTGCGCGACCGCAGCGGAGCCAATAAGCATGAGGGACACGCAGACAAACACCCAGGTACGCGGTTTCACGCGCAAACACCTCCAAGACTTATATTGTGAGCCTAACTCATGGCCCAGCGACCAGGCGGATGGTTCCCGACAAACCCGAAGGGACCGGCTTCACCTGGTCCAGATCCTGCATCTGAAACCGGTCCCCATACTTTGCGATCAGAGGCTTGTAGTCGTGCGGCGGCAAGGCTGCCCACGCATTGATGGCGGTGTTGTAGACCTTGATGACTAAACGATTCTGTCCCTGCTTGAGAAAGCCCGACACGGGCAGCCGGTATGGCGGATGCCACAGCGATCCAACCCGGCGCCCATTCATGAAGACAATGGCTGCTTCCCGCACCGGAGGATCGTACCAGGCTCTCATGCCGGGTCCCTCGCGGACGGCTGGCATGGTCAAAGCTGTGCCCCCGTCGACCTCAAGAAAGGTAGGGCCCACCGGCATCTTGCTGAGCGTAAATTCCCGCTCATACACCGCCTCTCCAGAGTAGAACCTGGTGGCGGGATCATCCGTCCAACCGGCAAGAATATGTTCGGAGGTGGATCTGTTTGTCGCCGTGAAGGTGACGTTCCAGTCTGCGCTCAGATCTGCGATTTGAGCATCAGGTGGATCGATCGCGGGTGCGCCTGAAGGAGTGTCGCTGAAGACGAAAATGGCTGATTCGTAAGGCGCCAAATTCACCGGGATCGCGGCCGTACCGGTGTAGGCCGGCCCGGCAACAGCAGTCCCGGTATCAGCATCCCAGCGCTGACCGAACTTGTGCGCGGTCGCGAAGGTAGCCCGCGCACTGACGGGATGGTTCGACGTATTGGCGACGAAGTAGATGTCTGCAGTGGGCAGCTTGCGGCGAATGAAGCCAATGTCGTCGTTATCGCCTTCGACTTGAAGGTCGGGCTGAACGGCTTTGTGCAACGCGTCTCCGAGAGCCGATTCGTTCGCCACAAAGGTCAATTTCGAACTGTCGAAGAGCTGGCGAGAAAGCGACACGATCTCTGTCACGGCTTGTCCATTTGCGTCGAGTGTAGGGGCGCGCCCCACCGCGATGGCTCTTCCTCCAGCAGCGACGTACTGCTGAATCTTGCGCAGCGTCTCGACCGGGATGCGGTCGGTCGGAGGAATGACGAGCACCGGGTAGTGGATACCCAGTCTGTTGATGGCATCGGCATCAAGGTAATCGACGTTATAGCCTGCGGAGAGGATCGACGACATGAGCGCCGGAGTAATGAGGCGGTCCATCTCTTCAGTGACGCTGACTTTGCGGGGAGAAAAGCTCGCCCAGGCATCGTCGGTCGGCAGCAGCAGAGCGACCTGGTTTGCCGGCTGACCTTGGCGGAGAAGGAAGCTCGTGCGCTCAATGTAGCGCGTCACATCCGGCATCACCGGATGCCAGGGATTATGGTCGTTGAAGACGGCAGCGGCGTAAAGCGACCAGCCGGGCTCGCCAACCTGCGGCGGGGAATACGGCCAGCCGTGACCGATAATCTGATTGACGCCGATCAGAAAATGAAGATCCACCTCCGCCTTCATATCCAGCGGCGTTGCCCGAAACGCCGGGGAGTGAAGCCAGGTAAACGTCTCAGCAGAAGTTACATTGTTGCCCAGGAGATGGTTAGCCGAGGTAGCCCAGCGCAGAGTCGAGAAAGCCCGCCAATGTGGGCCTTCGCCTTCGGGCAGTGCCACCAGGCGCTGGCTGGATAAACTCACCGCCGGCTCGCCGTAGGTTTGAGAGCGGAATTTAGTGTGATGCGCGATCGCCCACTCATTGATCTGGGCCAGGTAATTTTCGTTGACCAGCTCGGTCAGGGTCTTACCCCAGTCATGGCGAACTCTTTCTGCTTCAGCTGTACCGCCGGCAACCAGCTCAGGCAGGCGGGGCAACAAATCGTAACCTCGACGCTTTCTGAACTGGGTAACCAGGTCCGGGGTCCAGTCCGCGCCATAGGCTTCGAGCGAATCGGAGAAGACCGCATAGGGCGGTGCCGCGCCAAAGGCCTTAACCAACGGCTCACCGACCGCATTGAGGTGGGTTGCCACAGCCTGATGGCTGAAAGGATCCAAGACCCAGCCTTCGGCGCCGGCGGCGGCACGTTTCACCTGCTGCCTGGTGTGGCTGGCGATAAAGACAAGTGCGGTGCGAGGGGTATCGCTTTGGGGCAAACCTTTCGTTTGCCCCGGCGGCAGCAGCTGAGCCGGCGCCGCCTTCCAATGCTTGGGCTCTCCCTTGACCAGTGAAATGGAAAGCACCGATTCGCCTTCCGCCAATGCGAACGCCGGCAGGCTCGTCGCCCCCGGTGCAACAGCAAGCTCTACCACGCGAAGGCATCCCGCTGCATCTTGCAGCGTGGTTGCCGGCCCTCCGTATGGCCATCCGCTGCCCAGGGTTACGTCCAGGCGAAGACCGAGTCTGCGGGCTTCGCTAGCGGCATAGCTCACATTGTCCAACATCGCCGGACTCAGGAATGGCTCATTGACCAGGTGTTTCGCCGGGTCGTCGACGACCTGGGGATAGACAAAGGCCAGCTCCGCTCCGCCGATGCCGTCTGCCTTCATTTGTTCCAGTTCGCGGCGGATTTCGGGCTTCTCAACGGCCACGCCGAACCACCACCACCGCATCATGGGCCTGGACTCATCCGGTGGGTGTTCGAACCGGGTCGTCAGCTGCGCCATCGCTGTCTGCGCTTGCAGCGGGGGCGTCGCCAATGTGCCGAACAGAACTCCGGCAACGCACCAGGAAAACAGAAGCGTATTAGGAGCCGAGATCCGCTGGGTCATGCAGTGGGGAATTCTAGTTCATTCTAAAGTCTGTTTCAAAAGCAGCAACAGGTTGCGGTGGAGGTTAGCGGACGAAAATGCCGGAAAAAGCTCTCTTCACGAAGACGAGGCGCTCCGGGTCACAACCGTATGCTGGAGCAATCGGAGCCAAACGGCCCGTTTCATGCGCAAACACCTCCATGGTCTTGCTCTCAGCAAGCCGTCTGTTCTTGCAAAGCGTACCAAAACCAGACGAGCGATCAAAGGTGAGCAAAATTGAACAGACGAGATGCGACAGGTCTTAGGAAACTAAGAAAGGCCTAAAAAATTACTGACCTAAGAAGCTCCAACGGGGACAGTTAGATGCTCCAAAGCTGCCTGCTGCGCAAAGCAAGAAAGCCCGGCCGGTTCTGCAATCTGTCGCCGCGGGCACTGGCTGACCTGGACGGACTGATTACCCACGTCATGTGGCCGATGAACAAGATCATGAAGACGCCCTACGAGGTCACCCCGCAGGCCATAGAGCAGAATCAGTCAGCAACCTTTAACCAGTGCGCGTGTGATGCCGGTCACATACAAATCCCAGTCATAGCTCAATCCTTAGGTGAGATTGAGCAAAGTGCTCAAGGGCATAAGCAAATCTTCAGGACAAGAAGCCTGTGAAACCCTCGCATTGGGGGGCTTGGATGAGACGCGCGCTGCTGTGTGTCACGTTGATTGCGGTGCTCCCCGGTTTCTGGAAAACCGGGCGAGTGAATGCTGCCGCTACAAGCCAACAAGCAGTCAACGCCCCTCAGAGCGCGGCTGCGGCCGCCACCACGTCGAACTACGTCGGCGCCGAGACCTGCGCCACCTGCCATCAGGACCAGGTGAAGGGCTTCGAGGGAAATCCTCATGCCAAGCTGGCACTTGAGCATGGCGGAAAGGGAGTGACATGCGAGGGCTGCCACGGACCGGGCAAGGCCCATGTCGATAGCGGCGGGGATGCGACCAAGATCTTTCGATTCACAACAGCAACCCCGAAACAAGTTGCTGAGAGATGCTTGACCTGCCATGTCGGCGATCACCCGAATTTTGAGCGGACCGCCCATGGCGATGCCCTTGTGGGCTGCACCAGTTGCCACAGTGTCCACAAGCCCGAAGCGCAGACCGCCTTGCTCAAGGCGAGCCAGCCCACCCTCTGCTACCAATGCCATACAGATATTAAGGCGGCGTTTGCCGAGCCGTTCCATCATCGGGTCGACGAAGGGTTGATCAAGTGCACTGACTGCCACGACCCTCATGGCACGTTTCAGCCTCAGATGCTGCAGCTGAGTGCGACGCAGGATGCGATCTGCACCAAGTGTCACATCGATACGGTCGGGCCATGGGTTTACGAACATCCCCCCATCAAGACTGAGGGTTGTACCATGTGCCATTTTCCGCACGGCTCGACGAATCCTCGCTTGCTGACTCGCAACAACGTGAACAGCCTCTGTTTGCAGTGCCACTCGCCTTCCATGAATTTCACGGCGCCCGGCACGCCGTCGTTTCACAACCAGGCAAATCAATACCAGGCGTGCACCATCTGCCACGTGCAGATACATGGATCCAACGCCAGCAGTATTTTCTTCAAGTAAGGCATGGCCAAGAATGATGAGCGCATTTTCGTTGATCTCGCTCCTGCAGAATCCCCGGCGCGCCGCTCTGCTTATCTCAGCCATCGCCATCACCACGGCCATCGTTAGTTCTCCAGCCATTGCTCAGACCAGTGCTCCAAAGAGCTCTCAGGATCCTCCGCCCCCACCGTCGCCCGGGGACAACATTCGCTATGGATACGCGATCCATCAATCCATCGATCTCGGCGGCCACATTGCGAGCTATTCCGGCAACGACGCCATGTATGACACCCTGGTCAATTTCCAGTCCGGGCCTCGTGTTCTCGACCAGTCCATGGAGATGATCGCTGTAGATCCGGCGCACGCGCCCCTATTCGATACCCTTTCGACGACCAGCTTCGGTTACGGCGGAGATCCCTACAACGTCACGTTTCTGAACTTTTCCAAGGGCCGCATCTATGACTTCCATTCAAGCTTCCGGCGCAATCGTCAGTACTTCGCCGATGATCTCCTGGCTAATCCGCTGATTCCGCCTACATCCACACCCTTTGTTCCGATTCTCGACACGCCCCACCTTTACAACACGGTTCGCCGCATGACCGACACGAGCCTGACGGTGGCGCCGCTTTCCGTGGTCAGCGCACATTTCGGCTACTTCCAGAATGTCAACCAAGGGCCAACCAATAGTACGATTCACGTCGGCGCCGAGGCCCTGCTTACCCAATACTGGCGCGTCTCCACGGATGTCTGGAACGGCGGTATTACCTGGAAACCGCTGCGCGGTACCAGCGTCGGCTTCGACGAATTCATCACCCACTTCAAGGGCAACACCCATTGGGCGCTCACCGGGCTCGATTACCAGCTCTCCAACGGCACCCCCGTAAGTCTGGGAATCGACCTGTCCTCGGTCTGGGCTTCTCCGTGCGCCGCTCCCTTCAATCCGAATGGAACCGTCAACCCGACGTGCAACGGCTTTCTGTCGTACACCCGGTACGCTCCCACGCGTACGCTTTTTCCCAGCGAGCAGTTTCACTTCCAAAGCACGTCCATCCGTCACTTCACGATGAATGGACGCGTGCTCTACATGGGTACAACCAGCCACCTCACAAACTTCAATGAGAGCTTCAACGGCCTCGACGCCCGGGTGAAGAATCGCGTGGAGGATGTTACTGGTTCCGCCAACGCGCGCCGCATTAACGTGAACGCCGACTATGGCGCCACCTGGCAGGTGACGCCCAAGATCGCGTTCAATGACATCTTCGACTTTTGGTATTTCCGTCAGCCCGCGACCAACGTCTTTACCGAGACGGACTACGCCGGAACCTCGATGCTTCAGCCACCCGGCGCCGCCACGACTACCACGACGCCCGACTACCAGGCCCTCAACCAGAAGACGAAGCGTAATACTTTCTTCGTCAATTGGGATGTCAATCCTTTTGCCCGCCTCACGCTGGGTTACCGCTATAGCAGCCGCATCATCACCGATGCGGGCGGCGACTTCATCCCGATCCATGAGAACTGGTCCCTCTTCGGCATAGTCTTCAGGCCCACGCCCCAGTTGCGCGCCAACTTTAATTTTGATTGGATGTATGCCGACAATTCATTCACCCGCATCAGCCCGCGGCAGTTGCAACACTATGTTTTGCGAACTAGCTACAAGGCGAAGACCTGGCTCAAGTTTTCCGGGACCATCAACATCCTGGAGGACCGCGACAATATCCAGACGGTAAATCACCTCGCCCACAACCGCGACTTTTCCTTCTCAACGGTCATCGTTCCCAGCGAAAAGTGGAGCATCGACCTGAGCTATTCGTACGACGACGTTTTCTCAACTACGCTCGAGTGTTATACCGCTACACCGGTCGTGGAGGGCACCCCGCAGGGACCGCCAGTATGCCAGCAAGCGGGCCTGCCACTCCAAAGCAACGGTTATTACAACCAGCCGACGCAATACGGCTCCATCGGATTTGTATTTACCCCGGTTAAGAAGTTTCATGCGGTCGCCGGCTACCGCATGTCCGACACCGACGGCCAAGCGCCGCCAATCAATATTCGCCAAGTGCCAGGATCCCTACAGTCGCAGTATCAAACCCCATACGGCACACTGGCCTACGATCTCACTCCGAACTGGACCTGGAAGGCGAACTATGACTACTACAGCTACGGCGAAGGTACGCCGATCGGCCCTACTCTTCCGCGCAGCTTCCGTGGGAATGTCTACACTCTGGGGGTTCGCTATGCTTTCTAGTTCCTATGCGGGGCCATCTGTCACCTCAAACTAAATAAGGAGTACTACCTATGCTGAAATACATTACTGCGGTTGCCATTAGCTTAGTCTTCTTACTCGCGAGCGTCACGAGCCTGGCGCAATCCACCGGCGCGGATACCTACAAAGCGAAGTGCCAGATGTGCCATGGCGCTGACGGGCTCGGCAACACACCTGCCGGTAAGGCCATGAATGCTCATCCATTCAACTCGCCGGATGTTCTGAAGGAATCGGATGCCGATCTGACCACGATCATCAAGGGCGGTAAGAACAAGATGCCTGCATTTTCCGGAAAGCTTACCGATGCGCAAATCACGGACGTCGTGGGGTATCTCCATACGTTGCAGAAGAAGTGACAGAACTCACAAAATAAATAGCCGCGGTTACATGGGACGACTTCGCCTAAAGCTGGCGCAAACCAAGGAGTGGATCAATGCAACTTACACCCCAGAAGGATGACGTACTCAAAGTCGACGCCCCGGGACGGCGTTCCTTTGTAGTTGCTTTATTTGGAGTGAGCGGAGCAGTGGTGAGTGCGCTGTTGGCCATTCCCCTGGTGCGCTTCGTCACCTATCCACTACGCAAAGGAGCAAGCGATACCACCTGGTCAGACGTAGGCCCGGTGCAGGACTTTGCCTCGCTCACCGCACCCATCGCGAAAACCATTACATTGGAACGTCGCGACGCGTGGCAGACCACCTCATCCCAGACGGCGGTCTATGTGTTGCCATCCAAGGCTGGGCAATTCCGCATATTATCTCCTATCTGTCCGCATCTGGGATGCTCGGTCCGCTGGGTGGGCGATGAAGACAAATTCATCTGCCCGTGCCATTCAGGATCGTTTACCGCAGACGGAGAGCGCATTGCAGGACCACCGCCTCGCTCCATGGATGCACTCGAATCCAAAGTCGAGGACGGCGTATTGAAAGTCCGCTACCAATATTTCCGGCAATTAGTTCCCAACAAAGAAGTAATGGCCTGAGGTGGAGGAAGCCAATGTCCAACAAAACTGCGCCTGAGCAACCCGTCCATTCCAACCTCGGTACCCGGTTCGTCCGGTGGCTGGACCAGCGTACGGGCATCGACTCGCTGCTGCATGAGTCACTCGACGAGCCAATTCCAGGTGGCGCCAAGTGGGCTTATATCTTCGGCTCGGGGCTGTTGTTCCTCTTTGTTTCGCAGGTCATCACGGGCGTTTTCCTGGCTTTGTACTACGTGCCGTCGGCGGACCATGCGCATACCGTCGTGTCTTACATCGTGAAGGAGGTGACCTCGGGATCATTCGTCCGCAGCATTCATGCTTACGGGTCAAGCGGCATCATCATCCTGCTTCTGCTTCACATCGGGCAAACCATCCTCTATGGCTCTTATAAGGGGCGCCGCGAATTGCTGTGGCTCTCCGGCTGCATCCTGCTGGCGCTGATGCTCGGCATGGCTTTCACTGGATATCTGCTGCCCTGGGATGAGAAGGCATATTTCGCCAGCGCGGTGGGAACAAATCTGATTGCCGAAGTGCCATGGGTTGGGCCGCCGTTACAGCAGTTGGTACGGGGCGGCGACCAGATGGGAACCCTCACCGTCTCCCGCTTTTATGTGCTGCATGTATTCGTGCTTCCGGCGCTGCTGATTGGCTTCATCGCGGCGCATGTCTTTTTCTTTCGCAAGGCGGGCGCGGCAGGCCCGATCAAGGAAGATCCGGTGCATCCCAAGTTGCCATCTGTTCCGTTTTACCCGCGACAGGTGGTGATGGATGCGTGCTTTGCCGTCGTGCTGATCGGGATCCTGGCTATCATCGCAAAGACAATCCCGATGGATCTGGGACCGGCGGCTAACCCTGCGGATACGCATTTTCTGCCTCGCCCAGAATGGTATTATCGGCCGGCCTTTCAGTGGCTTAAGTATCTTAGTGGCCGTTGGTCTCTGATCGGCGGTATTCTTTTGCCGGCCTTGCTCGCGCTGATCTTTGCCGCGGCGCCGTTTCTGGATCGACGACTCGAGCGCCGGCCCTGGCGCCGGCCAATTTCGGTAGGCGCATTTCTTTTCTTCCTAATTGCCTACACGTCTCTTGGTGTAGCGAGCTATCGGGACGACTATCGCGATCCTGGGGTGGCGGCGCAGATGCGCCAACAGGACGCGGATGCAAAGGCCTTCATGCAGAAGCCCTTCGTTCCGGAAGCGGCTGCCGGCAGTGTATCGGCTGCACTGGTTTCTGCTGACCCAAAGGTGCTGAAGGGACAGGCTCTCTTCCAAGCTCAGTCCTGCAGCTCCTGTCACGGAGACGGAGGCATGGGTACAGCCGCCGCAGGCCCTCTGACAGGCGTTGGCCAGAAATATACTGACCCGCAACTGGTTACGCTGCTTCACGCGCCCGACAGTAAGATGACCAACGGCGGGATGCAACCTGTTGATCTGAAACAGGACGACCTGGAAGCATTAGCCGCATATCTCCGCCAGCTACGCTGATGGCACAGAAGATGATCGAAGGGGAAAGCCTTCAGGGCATCCGCAAACGTCTCAGACTGGGTCTTCAGGATGTCTGCTCGGGGAAGCATTGGGGGTGGGTTGCGCTCCACAAGACGTCCTTATGGCCGAACTGATTGTGGTGGACAACACGGGCAGCATGAGGTCGTCTGCCCGTGCCACCGCCAGCGGATACTTTTTCATGATCGAGGTCTGGTTGAGATTCGAGCTACGGCACTTGATCATCTACGCAGCGCACTTTTTCCATCCATGCGTAGGTCGATTTGTCGATGGTTTGGCCGCAGCCCTGGGCCCCAGTTGGAACCAGGAGCACCGGGCAGCGGGACTCAGCGATCACGTGGTAGACAGTGCTGTCGTTCAGGTGGCCGCTTTCAATCCCGATGGCGGGCGCTCCCAGGACCAGCAGGTCAGGATGCATTTTCTCCGAAAGAGAAGTGATGGCCGCGGTGACTTCGCCCGAGGAGACGAGATGTTCGACCGGTAACGTGTGCGACTCGTTGAAGGGAGCTAGAAGGCGAAGTCGTGCCATGCAATGCTGACATTGCTGCTCTTTACCGCATTGCGTGCTATGCAGCGCCACGAGTGTGCGGCGCGCGATGCGTTGCGCAAGATCCAGAGCGGCGATGCCGGCCGCAGAAAAGTCGGTCGCCGCGACCACCTTTTCCCACAGGTAACGGGGCAAGGCGGTTGGCTCTGCCGGGGTGGGGACGGTCAAGATAGCACAGGGTGCATCGGGCATTAGCAAACGGGCCACAGTAGCTAAGGCCACGCTGCCGGCAGCAGTTCGTCCCAGGGTGCCTAGGATGACCAGCGACGCAGAGTAGCGGCTGGCCTCGGCCAGAATCTCCGCGCAGATCTGCTCGCGCTGCACAAAGGAATCATGGTTGGCGCCATGGCGATGAGGGTCTCGGTCCATGGCCGTTAACTCGGCCTCGGCGGCAGGGTCACCCAGCGCAGTGTCCGGCAATGCGTAGACCACGGGATCGAGCGAGTGGACCACTACCAGTTCCGCCTGGTGTTCATGAGCCAGCTTTTGGGCGTAGCGCAATGCGAAGGAATCTACCCCTGAGACGTCTCCGACATAGACAATTTTGTTGAAGGGAAAGCCAGTGCGCCACTGCGTGGCGTTGGTGGGTGGGCTTGCCTGCGTGTGTTCGGCGGAAGTCTGGAGTCCTGTCATGGTCACCCTCTACAGTTGCTAATAGTTAAATCGTAGTAGCAGATGCTATCGGTTGATGTGACGGCGGTCACAGTCCTATTCAGGCTCAAAAGACAAAGGACGCCCCGAGGGGGCGTCCTTTGTGATCTTGGCCAAACCGTGCGGAACGGCTTACCAGGAAAGTTTGACTTTGGGAAGAACTGGAGTCCCCTCAACACGAACGGCATCAACTGCCTGGGATCCAGGTCGAGTGCTTGCAGTATGGTGGGCGCCACCTGGGCCGTGCCCACTGCCCTGCTCATCAGAATGGGTTCAGGATGTCTGGTCGGGAAAGCATTGGGGATGGGTAACGCTCCACAAGACATCCTTATGACCGAACTGATTATGGTGGACGAAGTCTTCTAGATCCCTGCGCACGCGTAAATAAGGAGCCGCCGGGTCGGCGGGATAGCCAAGGCTGCAGGCAAAAGCGATTTTCATCAAGGGTGGTATATCCAATACACGCTCTACTTCTCTTTCGACTGGACCATCACTGAAGACGGTGAGCACGTGCATTCCCAATCCCAGAGCTTCACTCATGAGCCACATGTTTTCCATCACGCACCCAAGCCCCATGTGGCCGAGGGCATCCCCTTTAGAGGCCGGGGCGCGCATGGACGAGTTAGAGAGAACGACCAGCAATACCTGTGGCTGCAAAACAGCTTTGCCGAGTTGCGTTAGCTGCGACCGTGCATCTGAACCGGGATCCCATGCCTCGGGATCTGTCCATGCCCGGGGATAGACGCTGGCCAGTGTGCCCCTCTTCCTGGTTCGTAATTCAGCTTCGTTGAATGAGACCTGCTCATAGTTTTCGCGCAGATAGGTCTCTGACATCTCGGCAGGAATCTTGCCGATGGCCTCAAGACGGTCTTTGTCATCGACCACAACGATCTCAAAATTCTGCATATTGTTCGGAGTAGGAGCCCAGCGTGCGGCCTCGAGGATCAGCTTCACCTGCTGCGTGGTGACCGCTCGATCCGGGTTGAATGGCCCTCTCGTGGAATGCCGCTCATGAATGAGGTGTAGGAGCGCCTGGGTCGCGCTCTCTTCGGCAAGCGCTGCTGTACTGTGGATGACGTCGATAACCATTTAGTTCCCCCTCAAAAGTCTGTTCAGCAGCTACCATCGATAGGGCGGGACGAAATCGCTCTGGCGCTGCTGTTGCGAGACTCTGTTCTGAGTGTCGACTTGTTTACGCGGCCATGTCTGAGCGCTTTTGCTCATTAAGATTCTTGTCGAGGGCAACCCGCGAGCAGGATTGGGCGCCGACGCCCTGAGCCAGCATGCGCATACCTTTCCTCCTCTGCCGTGGATGGAGGGGCCGATTTAGCGCCAGGGCGAGCTAATATTTCGGGAAATGGTCCCCTCCCGCGAAGCGGTGCCCACTTAAGGTTGTCACTACTCGATACGACCACTGAGCCGGCGAACCAGTCAGGAGTTTTCCGATTCGGATCTAGTGACCGGTCGCATCTTGGTCGCAACCAGCACCTCCAGCAAAGCGGCCGTCTGACGAATGTTTCCTGAGATCGCGAGAAGTGCCTCCGAGACGGCAGGAAGCACTTCCGCCAGCAAGTCCAGGCGTTCACCGACGTTATGAAGTTGCTTAGCTTCGAACAGAATCGCGGTCGAGGACATTGGGTTACGCGGCCCTTCTTTCAAATCTAAGTAGACAATTCTGCCGGTTGAGTCTTTGTGGGGAGCTCCGACTCAGCGGGATCTGCAGGTTCTTGAAGCAGGTCCTCCCACCCCGCGAGAATAGATACGGGAAGCTCGATTGTCCGTTCGGTTGGATTACTTTCGCTGACCGCATGGACGGCGACGCAGTCACCCTCTTCAAATGGATCTGAAACCAACTCAAGGTGTTCGCCATACAGATCCATGTGTTTGCCCGCGATGTAGCCGAGCTTCTTATGCGTACGCAGTTGTCCGCAGTTGATCGAACAGCTACCGGCTCGGGAGAGGACATGTGGCGCCTCGAAGGTGAGGAGATTTTGGTGCCTGGGACTTTGGTTCCTATTCTCGTTGACAGACGGACAGAACATTGAGCTCTCTGATACACCGTACTTACAATTGTCATCACTCAGGCAAATTTCCCGGCCGTCTCGAGAATGAGGGCTTCCGAGCCGGACGAATGCTCTTCCTGCCGGGCACCACTGGGTGTGAAGTCAAGAACAATGCGGGACGCCACGTCGCCATGCTGGAGCCGTTCGAAGACACTATTGATCGATGAAAGGGCTGCCAATTCAATATCAGCTTTGACCCTGCCTCCCACAGCGAAATTAAGGGCTTCCACCATGTCCTGGCGAGTTCCTACAAATGAACCGCGGATTGTAATGCAATTCGCCACCACATCAAAGAGAGCTACCGGGAACTCGCCGGGCGGTAACCCGACTAGAACGCAGGTACCGCACTTACGCGTCATGCCTATGCCTTGTTTGAAGGCGATGAGTGACGGAGCGGTAATAAGAACCCCGTGAGCGCCCCCACCCGTCTCCTTCTTCAGTGTCGCCGTGGGATCCACGTTCCTGGCATTGATGATGAGATCCGCACCAAGGCGCTTGGCGTGCGCCAGCTTGCCGTCATCGATGTCGATCGCACATACAAGCAGCCCCATTGCCTTCGCGTACTGAACAGCCAGGTGGCCCAATCCCCCAATCCCAGAGATCGCCATCCATTCCCCAGGTTTCGCTTGCGACTCTTTAATCCCTTTGTAGGTCGTAAGGCCAGCGCAGATCAGAGGCGCGGCTTCGGTTGGGGTGAGTCCTGCGGGAATGCGCGCGACGTAGGTGGGATCTGCAAGAACGTATTCGGCAAAGCCACCATTCCTGGTGTAGCCACCGAACTCCGCCTCCGGACAGACGGTTTCACGGGCCGTCAGGCAATATTCGCAATGACCGCATGCCGAATATAGCCATGGGATACCTACCCGGTCACCTTCTTTGACGAGGCTTACCTCTGCTCCGAGTGCAACGACCAGCCCGATCGCTTCATGACCTGGAATGAACGGGAGCGTCGGCTTCACCGGCCAATCTCCGAGTGCGGCGTGGAGGTCCGTGTGGCACACGCCACATGCTTCGGTCCTGACCACGATCTGGCGTGGGCCCGGGGAAGGAATCTCCCATTCCCTCAATACGAGGGGCTTGCCAAATTGCTCGACTACGGCGGCATTCATCTTGGATGGCATATGTGACCCTTTGTCTTTCAGTATTTGTATCTACGGTTATAACTATTTAATACGGGCGAGGTATAGCTGGACTGTACCCAATTGCCCATCTCGAACTAGTCAATTAAGTAGCCGGCGTTGCGCGCATCAGCATGATCGCGACCGAAACCAGATTTCTATCGATCAGCAGCTATTTCGAGTGTCTGCTTAGAGAAAGCGGTCGTCTGTACACTATTGCTCATGGGATCATGGGGAGAGTGCATGACCGAAGCGCAGCTCTGCGGCGTCGGTTTTCTCAACCGTTACGTGGCCGCTATGCCGGGCTCGATTCCCTGAAAATGACATTGTGAGCCGTTAAGGACAGACTCTGCGCACGTTCCATTCCATATTGTTGAGATGAAGAAGAAACAAGATCGCCTAGATCTCGCGAGGAAGATCATCTCCAGTGTGAAAAAGGAGATGGAGAGACCCCGGTTGACTGAGTCGGTCCGCAAAAGCGAGGAGAGGCAGGCCGCGCGCTCGAAAAGAGGGTGAACTCTGGCCTTTGGGGCAGTGCCGGCCAGCGGTCATTCAGCCTGTAGTCGATCGGAGATATGGATATTGCTTGCGTTGTTCTGGGGCCAATTGGTCGTGCAGAACCACGTTGAGCAGCGACTTGTGAACCCTGATGCGGCCGTTGTATTCGATGAAGCCCATCTTGCGAAAGCTGTTCATGAAGTAGCTGACTCGCGACCGCGTGGTGCCAATCATCTCCGCGAGGGTTTCCTGGGTGATCTGCGGAAGCAAGGGTTCAGGTTCTCCGGGCTTGCCAAACTTAGCCATCAGAAGGAGGATCCTGGCCAATCGCTTTTCGCTTGAGTTGAAGAGTTGATCGATCAGATCGGCCTGGGACCGCATGCTTCGGCACAGTAGGAATTTCAGGAAGAGATCGGACAGCGAATGCTCCTCGTGTATGGCGCGGACCATCTCTTGCCGGTCTATCTTGAGCGCTGTACAGTTGGTGATGGCAGTGGCCGTCGCCATACGCACTGCGCCGATAGCGGCGAGAGATTCCTCTCCAACAAAGTCACCGACGGCAAGAATGGTGATGGTGGCCTCCTTGCCGTTCATGGAGACAACGGTAAGCTTTGCGCGGCCCTTGTGAATATAGAAGATGGAGTCAGCGCGATTGCCCTGGGAGAAGAAGGCTTCCTTAGGCTCCAATTGAACGATTCGCCGTCCTGGGCCCGCCTTGTTGAGAAAGGCGGTGGCGTCAAAATCGTCTTGCTTTCGTTCAGCCATCTGATTCATCCTTCCGGATACTGGCGCGATGGGACGCCTCTCTAAAAAGATCGAAACAACGGGCATGGCTGCAGGTTGATTCCCGACCTCATCCCTCAGTCATGGGGAACCCCACACTGTAGTATTAGCCTCGAAAGATTGGACTTACGCGCCCCTCGCGTCAACAATAGGTTTCCTTTTGAGGCGTCGTCTGTTCTCTTTTGCTCACATTTCTAAAATAATTCTTGAGCGCGCTTGAAGTCCCGGAAAATGGGCATTTGATACAGCTGTTTGCAGGTCTCGAAGACAACGGACGCCCCCGCGATGGGGGCGTCCGTTACCAGCCGGTTAAATCGTGCACGCGAGTTTACCAGGAGAGTTTGATGTCGGGCAGGACGGGAGTCCCCTCAACACGAACGGCATACAACTGCCTGGGATCCAGGTCGAGCGCTTGCAGGATGGTTGGAGCAACCTGTGCGGTTCCAACCCTGGCATAGACTGTCTTGGGTTGGAAGGAGGGATTGGATAGCAGCATAATGACATTGGTGTCGTCATGAGCAAAGCCGCCGTGCTCGGCCAGTTTCGCTTTGCTGCCGGAGTAAGTGACACCGACGTTCGGGGTTACGATGATGTCGGGCGTGCGCGGATCCGCAGTTGGCTCATGGTAGTTAAGAGCAAGCGTGGGGCCGTAGTAGATCTGCCCCATCGCGATACCCGTGGCGGAGGCATTGTTCTCGAGGATTTTGACGCTGGCGTCGGTATTAGTTGAGCTGTTCAGCCAGACCAGCGAGACGTCATCTTCCGTCGGTCCAATGCCGGTGGGGTTGTTGGTGGATTCGGAGTATGGGATATAGCCGGCATTGGAGAGCAGGGTAACGGGTGACGTGCCGTTGATGAGTTGCGAAACGTAGCGGGAAGGATCGATGGGGGACTGGCCGTGTTTGGCGGTGATCACAATCAGAGTCGAATCGTAAAGGCCCTCTGACTTCAGTTCGTTGACGAATGCCCCGATGGAGGCGTCGACGAACTTGAACTCTCCCAAAAGTGCCTCGGTGGGCGTGCCGGCGGCATCCAGATATCCACCTGTGACGCCGTTGCTGCTTTCAATCAGCTTCTGGCCCACACTCACGGCCTGAAAATTCATGCCGAGGATGTTGGGCACTTTGGTCGTCTGGGTGCCGAGGTGGTTCTTACCCTTTATCTCGTTGAGGATTGCGTTGACCTTCAAGGTGTCGTAGCACTGAATGTTCTGGAAGCTGTTGGTCCAGGCAGTCAGATCGGATCCTGGATCCTGGATCGTCGAGCAGGATACGCCGGTGGGTGTGGTAACACCCGGGAGGGCGATCACGCTGGAATTGATTTCCGGCCCATAGAAGTCGTCGAGCGCGATGGGGCCGAGACCGGCTGCGACCGCCGAGTAAGCGGGATGCTTGTCAGACCATGCCGCGTATCCACCAGCGCCGTGAATGACGCTGAAGATGGTGTTGGCGCGGACAAAATTCCACGGGTAGACAGGAGTGCAGCCCTTGTTCGGATCACGGATAAGCTTCTGGGGGTCGATAGAGGCAATGCCGCCGTCGGTGAGCGCCGCGCCGGGTGCGCCGCCGTTCACCTTGGTCTGGTCGATGTCGATGCCTTCTTCATACTCGCTGGTGGTGCCGGTGGGCGCCGCGCCACGAGTGCAGGGGCCGGCCGCGAGACCGTTGCCGGTGGTCTTAGCGGGGGCGTCAAGATTCCGGGCGTACGCTACGTCATAGTAGATGCCGGTCAGAGCAGGACTTCCACCGGTGACAATCGAAATCAGGCCGGGGAAGGAATCAGAGGGCTTTGAGGTGCTGGCGGCCACGTAGTTGACGCCAGTCTTGCCTAGTGCGGCAAGCGCGGGGCAGTAGGGTTCGCCACTGTTGACGGTGCTGACGCCATTGACGCAGTTGAGCAGATCGACTGCGTGCATGCCGTCGACGCTGATGAGAAGAACGTGCTTAATGGGACCTTTTGCGAAATCATTGTCTTGCGCGATCGCAGAAACTGCGAAACACACCGCCACGAGGGAAATTACAGCGACTGCTCTTTTCATTACTACCTCCGGGAACAATGGTTACTAGACCCTGTATGCTGTTCGCATTGGTAGAGCGTGAAAATTCGATAAATGAATCTTAACGGGCTAAGACTTTAGGGCTGACCAGCGTCCATTACCCAGCATTTTCGCCACGGCCCCGGCGATCCTCTGTTGCAAAAGAAAAAAAGGCCGCTTGCCCCAGATTTCTGGCCAACCTCAACAGGAAATCCGAGGGCGCGGCCCCTCCCTTAACTGTGAACAACTACTTGGGGAGCTGCGACCAAACCTCGGGAAGTACCGGCGTGCCTTCCGCTTTTACCGCAGTCAGAGCTGACGGGTTCAACCCCAGGGCCTTGACGATGGTCGGCGCCACCTGCGTGGTTGCCGTTTCGGCGAAGACGGTCTGGGGTGTGAAGCACGGAAGCGACACCAGCAGCATGACATTGGTATCGTCATGCGCGAAGCCGCCGTGATCCGCAATCATCGTTGTGCTGCCCGAGTAGGTTACGCCTACTTTCGGAGTCACGATAATGTCCGGCGTCCGCGGATCCTGCCCCGGTTCCCATCCACCCACACCGTAGTTCAGCGCCAGCGTCGGCCCGTAATAGATCTGCCCCAAGCCAATGGCCGCTGCGTTCTGCTCGAGCAACTCTACGGCCGAAGGCACGCTCTCGCCTTTATTCAGCCAGAGTACAGAGACATCATCTTCGGTTGCGCCGATGCCGGTGGGGTTCAGCGGTGACTCAGAGTAGGGAATGCGCGTGCCCATGAGCGTGGCGGGCGTATTGGCGCCGTCTGCTACGTAGCGGGTGGGGTCGATCGGCGACCCGCCATGCTTGGCCGTGATGATGATCAGCGTGTCGTCATAAATGCCCTTGTCCTTAAGAGCGTTGACGATGTCGCCGATCGAGGTGTCCACGGACTCGATTTCCTGGAGCAGTTCCGCGCTGGGCAACGCAGCCGCGTTTTGATAACCGCCAACACCAACGCCGGGCTCGCTGACCGATACTCCGGTATACACTGCCTGGAAGTTCATGCCCATGATCGCCGGTGTGGTCGCTGCGGAGCCGTTGTGGCTCTTGCCGGCGATCTCGTTCAGCAATGCATCCACGCGGAGCGCGTCATAGCACTGGATGTCTTCGAAGCTAGCGTTCCAGGATGGCGCGGTCGCATCGCGGACGGTGGCGCACGAGGTGCCTAGCGAGGTCTTGACGCCGGGCAGGGCCACGACATTCGAGTCGACCTCGGGCGCGTAATAGTCATCGAGGCCCGTGCCGCCGGGCCCAGCCACCATCGCATACGACGGGTGCTTGTCGATCCACGCCGTGTATCCGCCCGCCGCATGGATTACGCCGAAGATGGTGTTCGTCCGGAGGAAGTTCCACGGGTAGACCGCTGCGCAACCTGCCGCCGGGTTGCGGGAAAGCTTTTTAGGGTCGATCGAGCCCGCGCCGCTATCCCCGCCGCCGTTCAGCATCGTATCGTCCAGGTCGATGCCCTGATCGTTGTCTGTTGTTGTTCCTGTCGGCGCCGCGCCGGGAGTGCAGGGAGCCGCAGCCAAGCCGGTGCCGGTGGTGATTTGCGGGCCATCGAGCGTCCGGTCAAACGCCACATCGTAGTAAATGCCGGTTGTTCTCGGCGTGCCACCGGTGACCAGCGCCATCAGTCCGGGAGCCGAGTCCGATGGCTTTGACGACGAGGTGGCCACGTAGTTGATCCCCGTCTTGGCTAATGCGGCCAGGTTGGGGCAGTACGGATCTCCGCTGTTGGCGCCTGCAATGCCATGCGAGCAGTTGTAGAAATCCACCGCGTGCATGCCGTCGATGCTCAACAGCAGCACATGCTTTACATTTTTCGATCCCACCGTGTTCGTGTCTGCCGCTATTCCATAGTTCGCTGACGACAGCATTAAAGCCACCGCAGCACCAGCCAGTACAAACCCACTCGCGTTCATGTAGAGCCTCCACGCGAGTAGTAGTCGCCGACGTGTACGAATGGGTTACCTATCTGTGAAATCTCTGTAAATACAGGGTGAATACCTTGTGAGCTTCAGTAAGAGTGTTGCGCCAGTAGCACTACTTTACAAATGCCGGATCGATTGCCCTGGTCAGGGTCTGTTCGAAGGTTTTCCAGTCGCAAGGGAGGTGCTGGCGAAATGGATAACCGAGAAACACGGCATCGGCATATTTCTGGAGAGCACTTTCGGGGACGGGAGTTGCTTTGGTTTAACCTAGCCTCTGTTGACGTGGCTTCCCCATCGCACTCCGCCGCAGCTGAGATTTGAGCAGCCGGACCTGAAAGCGCGCGCCTACTGCTGACCGTTTTCGTATGCAGGCACTTTCGACGTGAGTCTGCGCAGGAAGAACTCGCGGATTAGATTATCGATCGCGTTGCCGGCCGTACCGACGAGCGCATTCCCCAGCGTAAGTCCCACTCCACGATCCCCCGCAGGATAGTAGAGATTCGCGATACCGCCCGCCGCGAAGCTGCCAAGAACACGCGAGTAGTTTGCCTCCTGGTGTCCGTTGTCGCCTCTGGTAACCACGGCCCGCGAGATGGCATAGAACATGCGTGAGCGGACGCTGCCTGATCCCTTGTAGAAGTATCTTGGATCTTGATGAAGCAACGACGGTAGAATGGCGCTGCCGATGGTTTTTCCAATCGCATCGTCGGCATAGGCGGCGCCGTACCGTTTCGCGTAGCCTTGCGCGCCCTGCCCATAGCCTGAGAAGGTGTTGTTCGCCTGCTCAGCGCCTGCGACTACACCGGCTCCCACAAACTCCATCGGATCCGTTATCGAGTGAAGGGCCAGGTTGAACTTCTGTTTTGCATTGAGAGGCGCAGCGTCCCAGATATAGCTGCTGTAGAAATTTGGCAGAATGCCCAAAACGCGCTGATGTTCCGCGGCTTTGATCTGTTCCTGAGCCAGATCGGTTTGGGTTACGACAACGTCCACTTCTGTAGTTGCGCCGGTCACGGCAAGAGAAATTTGCGAGAGCTCACGCCTTTCACCAGCACGGAGAACGATATCAGAGGAGACAAAGGTTTCCATCCCCGGCGACGTGACGGTCAGCTTAAAGTTTCCCGCGGGGAGCTCGTCAAATGCGAATTCTCCGTTGCTGCCCGAGAGTTGTGTACGTACGCGTGCGCCATTGGGGGTAGCAAGCGCCACCTGCGCGCCTGAAAGCGCGGCTCCATTGGCATCCAGAACTGTCCCGGAGATGCTGGCAGAGCCTGGGGGAACAGACACCAGACCAGCGGCCCGTTGCGTGTGTCCAATATTGGTAAGAGCACAGATCAAAAGGATCAAGACAAGGCTGCTGAGCCAGAGACGATGATAGCGGTAGGACGCTGCGGGGAACCCAGAACTCCAACGAATACGCATACTCTCCCGTACCTGCGTCAAATGGCGCTCACGCCGTTCGAGAGAGCAATGGCAAGGATTCTCACCGTAGGGGGAAAAGGTCCGCTTCGAATCTAATCTTAAGCATTTAAGACTCAATTGTCAATAGTTGATACCGAGGGGAGGATGGGGGCCATGGTGTGGGGCTGGTTCGGGGATCTCAGTTTTTCTGGTGGAAGAATTTGTCGTTGATATCGGGCCAGAACTCTTTGAAGAGGGACGATCCCCCATCGATGGCGAGATTTGTCATCCAAAGACCAAAGGTCTTGCTAAAAGTGCGTTCCTGGCTTGGATAGTAAAGGGAAGAGAGGCCTGAGGCTGCCCCCGCGCCTAATATTTCGGAGGCGTTGAAGGCGGAACGGCCGCTGTCGTTTCGAGTGATCGCGACGCGCGAGACAGAATAGGCGAACCGCTTGGCAAAGCTGCCCCGGCCGAGCGTGTAATACCGGGAATCCTGGTGCAGAGCTGCGGGCAAGATGAACTCAACCCACATATTTTCGTTCACGTAGTCGGCATAGGTGTGCCAGTAATACCTTCCGTAGGCCGCGGCGCCGTCCTGAAACTCCGGGGTGGCATTGCGCGCCTGCGCGACCCCGGATTGTATGCCTACAAAGATAAACGAAGAGTAGTCGACGCTATCGAGCGCCGCTGTATTGAATTTCTCCTTGACGGTCTGCGGCGGAAGATGCTGGTCGGCGCTGACAGCACGAAAGTTTGGAATGATGTAGAGAATACGTTTCGTCTGCATTCCGTCGTTTGCATCCTTCGTGGCCGGCATGGTGTTCCCGGCGCCAGATGGAGAAGAAGTGCTCTGCTCCTGCAGGCTTGCGGGTTCTGGAGCGTCAGGCAAGGTGCCGGCACTCGACCCCGCGCCTGACCCGTCGGCAATCGGCGTCGCCGCCGGTTCGCCCGCCATTGCCGCAGGGCAAAGGGTAAGACTCAGAAGCAGCGCTGATATCAAAGCGAGGGAAAGTGGTTGAAGTGACATATTCATCCAAGGAGTTCAATCACAAACAGCCGATGCTCTCCTCAGACGGGGTTTAACCTCTGCTATAGTCTTAACTCCTTAAGAGAATGTGTCAAGGATATCGATGGGTCACTGGCAGAGCCAGGCTGCGAATCTCGCCCGCACTGCCATTCAGAACGTGAAACAGCACGCTCACCTTGCTTCACCCGCACCGGCTCCCCGTGGCCCAACGTGCACCCGTTGATGGTGAAGGAATCCTAGCCAACCTCGCATGCCGCGAGGCGCCCCAGCCCACCGTTTCCCAGCCCGGGCTCGCTTTCCTCCGCGATGATACGGTCCAGATCGAGGCCGAGCTCCCGGGTGGCCTGCCGCATGGGCGCTTCCACGTTGAGGTTGAGCAAGTCATTTGCCAGATGTGGCCCCATCAGAAATTCAGCAGACAGCGCCGCGCAGTAATGGCAGCTGCCCAGGATCTTTGTTCTGCGAGGGGCAGGCTCGGGGGCCCGGCCATGATGACTCACCCCACGCGCAAAGCCTGCATGGGATCGATGAATCTAGATGTGGTGGCAGTGGTCAAGCAATTTGCAATGTGACGGCAAAACAGCACCCCAGTTCCCGGGGTTCAAATACCAGATCGCCGCCAAAGTTCTTCATAATCGCCTGCGATACATACAAGCCAAGACCAGAGGCTTCTGCGCCCTGTTGAAATGGCCGGAACAGCTCTTGCGAATCTGGTATACCGGGTCCGGTGTCGCGAATGCGAACGGTGAAAAGCCCATCATTTCCGGAAGCCTCCACGGATAGAAGCCCGTCGTTGCAATTTTCCATCGCCCGAAGGCTGTTCTTGACAAGGTTGAGAAAGACCTGAATCAGGCCGTATCGATCCGCCCAGACCGTCGGCAGAGGGTCCTCGGCCTTCCAACAGAGCCTAACGCCGGACTCGCGGCAAGCAGACTCAATCAGAATCTTCACCTCGTCTAAGACGGAGCCTAACTCGACAGCTTGCCTTCCCTGATCGCCAGAGCGAACGATATCGAGATCGGCCAGTTTTTCCATTCCCTGAATGAGCGTCCCTAATGCTTCAAAATCCGCGTTTCCCATCAAGGCGCTCACCCGGCCTAGATTCTTGTACATGACCCGAGCCGCTCCGGAGAGGTTCCTGATCTCATGAGAAACAGCACTCATCAGGATTCGAGCATTTTTTAACAGATAATCTAGACTTAGGTCTTCGCGATGAACAAGCTCCTCTGAGAGATCGACAATGATCGCCGCCAGGCGGTTTCCTGAATGTGTGCTGTACGTCGCAAACCAGATTCCGGCAAGGAAGGTCTCGCCGTCTGCCCTCTGCCCGCAACATTGCATGGTTGTCCTAAATGGGTGGGATTGCTTGGAGCGAGCAGCAATCAGCAACGCCGGCAGGTACTTTTGAATCGCCTGGGACTTTAGCTCTTCTTGACCGGAAGCAAGTATTTCTTGCGCTGCCTGATTTGCCAGCAGGATCTCACCATTTGAATCAACGGTAAGAATTGCCGCCGGGCTGCTTTCTACCAGCACGCGGAGTTGCTCCTCTGCCTCCTGCCGCAGTAGTATTTGACCCTCCACTTCGTCCAGATGCTGCATGACAATGCGACGGTTTCGTGCTGACTCGAAAACAAATAACCCAGTTCCGACAAAACCTGCAGACGAGAGGATCAGGCGCACGATCGCTTCGCTCGAGGGCAGATTACTAAATACTTCCTGCAAAATGGCGCAACCGAGAGCTACGCACACGATCTGCCAGCGGCCGAGAATGCCACTGATCAATATGATGGGGAACAAGTACAGGAAACCGATAGAGATATACGGTTGTGTGAACCAGTCCGTGAACGCGATCGCTGCTATCAGTGCTGTTGCGGCCAGAATTAAAAGCCGTCGATCCACGCGGGTGTAGATGGAAAAAACGTCCATGGATGGTTACTGCCTCTCACCCGACTTCGATATGACTGTACCGCATTTTGCATGACCGGCGCTGCAGCAAAAGATGCACACCAGCCTACCGTTCGGTCAATCTTCCGTTAGATCGACGGATGAGCGCACTAGGGTTGATGAATCAGTTGTTGGACCATTGGTTGCGGATAAAGATCATGCCTTGTGGCCGAAATAGCGGCTTCTCAAGAGGAGTTTGTGCCGCCAAGCTCTTCGTGGGTGCCTACGCGTCGGCGAGATCTGTGAATCCCTAGTTGGTGTGGAACAGGTCTTATGAGCTCCCGTATATAGCCACGCCGCCGCTCCCCCCCGGAGGCCCACCATGATCGGTGCATTCATTCGAAGCAACTCTATTCATGCAAGCGCAAAGGCTCGTCCACTCTTCGTCCTTCTTAGGTTTTCTCTTGTCTTATCAATGTTCCTATCCAGCGCCGCCTACGCAGCTGACGGGGGAAAGGTCATGGGGACGGTGAAGGATCAAACCGGGGCCGTCCTTCCGAATGCTGAAGTCGACCTCACCAGCAAATCGACAGGGGTCGCCCAGAACACAAAGAGCGATTCGGCCGGCGCCTACACCTTCCCACTGGTTCCGGTTGGCACATATACGCTGACGGTACACGCGGCTGGGTTCAACCCGGTCGAACACGAAGGACTGGTGGTCAACATTCACAGCGTGGTTGAACAGGATCTCGTCTTAGCGGTAGGAGATCAGATGTAACAGTGAACGACTCAGAAACGCAGGTTGAGACGGCCGAGACGGAACTTGGGGAGACGCTTGGAAGCGAGAAGATCACCTCCGTTCCGCTCAATGGCCGCAGCTATACCGATCTTCTTTCCGTGCAGTCCGGTGTCACTCCAATCAGTACCAGCGCTTCGCAAAGTGGTTCCTCGGGGGGCAGCTTTGCTACGGCAACCCCGCCTTCCGGCGGTCTGGATCCGGGACAGTTTTCGATCAGCGGTCAGCGGGAAAGCGCAAACGGCTTTGTTCTGAACGGCGCAAGCGTGGTTGAGGGCATTGCTTCAGCGGCCGCCGTCATACCAAACCTCGATTCAATTGCGGAGTTTCGCATTTTAACAACCAACTCGGATGCAGAATTCGGTAACTACAGCGGCGGCCTGGTGAATGTGGTTACCAAGTCGGGTGCAAATCAACTGCACGGCTCCGTGTTCGAGTTTCTGCGGAACACTGACTTGGATGCCAAGGGATATTTCGACTCCGAGCGGCCGACATATATTCAGAACCAGTTCGGTGGAACGCTCGGCGGTCCTGTTCGACATGACAAGGTTTTCTTTTTCACTGATTATCAAGGCAACCGAACTGTCCAGGGCATTGAGACAGCACAGATTCCGGTGCCCAGCACACAAGATCGAAGTGGGAATCTCTCTGACGTGACCGCATTCAACGGAACCGTGAGTGATGCTTACTTCGCGAGCCAGCTCAGCCAACGGCTGGGATATCCCGTCGCGGTGGGCAACCCCTACTACATGAGTGGCTGCACCTCACCCATACAATGCGTATTCCCGAACGGGGTTATTCCCCAGAGCGCCTGGTCAGCGCCCGCGAAATACCTTTTGCAATACATTCCACAACCCACTGGCGTGAACAATGCCGGCCCCTACTTTCAGACTGCGGCGAATAACGAGCGGCTGAACGACGACAAAGGGTCGGTCCGCGTGGACGCTAACACGCATTACGGCAATCTTTCGGCCTACTACTTCATCGACGGCTATAACCTCAACAACCCCTACGCGACTTCTTAAGGGGGAGCGAATGTACCGGGATTCGGTACTCTTTCCAACGGCCTGGCACAGCTTGTTGCTTTGAGCGACATCAAGTCTATTGGCGACAAGATGGTCAATGAGGCGCATCTGAGCTACCTAAGGAATGCAAATAATCTTGGCCAGCCGCAAGGTGGGCTAGGCGTCAGCACAGCCGATCAGGGATTCGCCTCTGTCTCTCAAGGGGGATTCCTTCCCCAGCTTCCCGCGCAAGAAGGCGTCGTCTCGGTGAATTTCAACAACTACACGATTGGGGCCTCACCCTTTACGGTTCTGCAGATCAACAATACTTACGAAGCGTCCGACACATTCTCTCGTGTGATGGGAAACCATACAATCAAGGTGGGCGTGGACGCGCACAAAGATCATGTCAAGCAGGTGGTCAATCTGCAGTCCAACGGGCAATTCAATTTCTATGGCGATCAAACCGGGTATGACTTCGCGGATTTCCTGCTCGGCGTTCCCAGTCAATTTGTTCAAGGGTATACGCCCCCCTTTGGAGATGACTCAAGTTACGTTGGACTGTTCGCACAAGACAGTTGGAAAGCCCGGCCCAATGTCGTCGTTAACTATGGGTTGCGCTGGGAGTACATGCGTCCATGGTCGGAACAGCATGGACAAACCGCGGCATTGATTCCTGGAGAAAATTCTGAAAAGTTCCCTGGGGCTCCTCAAGGCCTGGTCTTTCCGGGTGATCCGGGAGTTCCCTCAACCGTCGCAACGACTCCACTGAATGATTTCTCGCCGCGCATCGGGGTGGCATATTCCCCCAACGCGGACGGTATGGTCTTCCATAGGCTCCTTGGTGGGCCGGGAAGCTCCAGTATTCGCGCCGGCTTCGGACGCTACTTTACCGCAATCGAAGGCGCTACGTTGTCGTTTGCTACGGGCGACTCTCCGTGGGGGCTCACCTATGTGAGCACCGAGCCGCCGTTGTTTGAATCGCCTTTCATAGGCGCCCAAACCGGAACGCGGTATGCGCAGCCCTTTCCTGTGGCTGCTGTTCCGTATAGCGCAAGCCCTAGACAGCCATACGAGGTGAATTGGGCGCAGTATGAGCCTATCAATGGCGTCGATTCGTATTATTACAAGAATCGAACTCCTTATTCCGAGAATTATTACCTGGCTCTGCAGCGGCAATTAACTTCGAATGTGGTGCTCACGATCAACTATACAGGGAGCGAGGGACATCACCTCATCACTCTGTTATCCGCCAATCCGGGAAATCCTGCACTCTGCCTGAGTGTGAGCCAACCCAGCCAGGTTGCTCCCGGATCGCCAACCTGTGGTCCCTTTGGCGAAAATGAGATATATACGCGGAGCGATGGCACCGTCATCAACGGCACGCGCGCACCATTCGGCAACGCCATTGGAAGCAGCGCATATTTTTATAATTATGGGAATTCTGTCTACAACTCGCTGCAAGTTACCGTGAACTACACGGGCAAGCGGGGAACCTTGCTTGGCGGATATACTTACGGAAAGTCCATCGACGATGCGTCGACCTTCCAGGAGCAGCTTTATCCCTATAACTATAATCTTCGGCGTTCCATCAGTTCCTTCGATCTGCGTCACAGCTTTGTCGCCAGCTACCGGCTTGGTCTGCCATTCGATGAGATATTCAAGGCGAACCGCTTGAGCAAAGGATGGTCGGTTACCGGTATTACGCGATTCAGCACTGGTGTTCCGGTCACGCTCTTTGACTTCAACGATAATAGCCTGATTGGCGCGGGCAACAATGGGGTGAATGGGGTGGGCGTAGACCTACCGGACGTTACGCCCGGCCCGCTTGAGATCAATCACAACCCCAGAAACGGGAAATCGTACTTCAACACATCGCTGTTTCAGATTGCACCTTTAGGGTCGCCCGGAGATGCGAAGCGCCGCTTCTTTTATGGACCGGGAATTGACAATTGGGATCTCGCTCTCTTGAAAACCATTTCGTTCACGGAGTCGAGATCACTGGAGTTGCGGCTGGAGACGTTCAACACATTCAACCACACGCAATTCGACGGGGCGAGTTCAGTGAACGGTAACTTCACCAGTTCATCCTTCGGACAGGTCATCAGCGCCGCATCGCCGCGTATTGGTCAGATTGCGGCGAAGTTCAACTTTTAGAGGGTCACGGGGAAAAGGCGGAAGGCGCGATCAATTGGCCTAACCAAAAGATATGAGCACGGATAAGGAATCTACGGCATTCTGATAGCGGCTGCAGATTCAACTTCGACGCGATTTGTGGGCAGGCCTTTAGATTGCCAAGCAGGTCGCCGGCGACGTAACCAAACAAGCGATCTTTAGTCCAGGTATGGCCATCCAAGATTGCTTTATGAAGCAGGAAATCCGAGTTCTACTTATAGATGACCATGCTCTTTTTCGAGAGAGCATTAGCCGGTTACTACTGGCCGAACCCGGCTTTAGTACCGTACGGACCTGTGGCCATGTCCACGAGGCTTTGTCCCTACTTCAAAGCGAAGTGTTCGACGTAGTTCTACTGGACTACGATCTTGGCGGCGAGCACGGAATGCTCTTTCTTGATGGGGCTAGAGCACTTGGGTTTAAGGGCCATATACTGATGGTGACGGCCGGAATGCGCAGTACGACCATTCTCCTGGTGCTGGAGCGAGGAGTATCAGGAATTCTATTAAAACAAGCATCGCCTGCAGAACTCGTCGAGGCGATTCATAAGATCATGACCGGCCAGCCCTGGCTGGATTGGCGCGCTGTTAGACCATTGATCGAAGGTGTGAGCCGCAGAGCCGAAGAACGACGCATCCAACCCGCTCTGACTCCCCGCGAACGGTCGGTGCTGCGCGCAGTCTTCGAAGGTCTTTCCAATAAAGAAATAGGGATGAAGCTTGAGTTATCGGAGAGCGGTGTGAAAGCTGTACTGCACCAACTCTTTGCCAAAACGGGTGTACGTACTCGGAGTCAACTCGTTCGGGTTACTCTAGAGAAGCACTCTGAGGATTGGTTGGGCATGGGAACTCTCTGAACGGTCGATGAGGCTGATCCATCAAACCCGATACGTCTCATCACCGGGGTGACCATGTACGACCACATCGTTTCTCCGTTTTTGTCTCGCAGCTCAAGCGACAAGTAGCCGCCAAACACAGGCTGCCGCACACTTCCAGTGCCACGCGTGCTGCTCAACAGGTATTCCTTTACCCAGGTTTCTCCGTTTCCCTCTATCACCGCATCGGCTTCCCCTGCAGTACCTACGACTTCCACGCCCCCGCTTGCCCTCAGCCTCGCTAAGACATACGCGCGCAGTCTGGCCGCGCCAGGTCGGGCCAGGAAACACATCAACATAGAGCCTTCTGACTTTGGTCTGAACCGCGTTCGCACCGTTTGCGCCGCGACCGTCCGTTCAAGGCCGGTTTCCAGTAGCCGCTGGCGGCTGAGACCCTATCCCGACAGCGTGGTCCACCAGATTTTGTGTCTCAAGCTTGACTAATCAGAAAAAAATTTCTCATTCTTTATGCCTTCTTTACACCAGCGCTTCCACACTGGCTCATCTTCTCCACGCTTAACCGCGCTGCGATTGCGCGCAAGGCCTGATTGCATCGGGGCATTCAGATCAGTTGCTTGGCAGGCTCTAAACCAGGGGTGTGTAGTCTGTTCCATCCAACCTGGTTGCACGGCGATATTCGTTCCTTACAAAAGTGGATTTAGCATCTTCCCGAATTTCTAGTTGCTGGATGTCGACATGGGCCCCCCAGGAGGCAAAATCCAATGGTCACCTCAGCAAAAGCATCCCTTAGTTCTTCTTCCGTAAGTTCCTGTGCGGCATGGCCGTCAGAAAACCCGCTGCTGCGTGCGAAGCCGCGCACGCGAGTCTTTGCAGCGAGACATTTTTCCGTAGCCCATGGGGCTCTTCTGGCGCGATTGTTGATGGCACTACTGGCTGCAACAACATGGACCGCTCTCGCGCAGTCCACCTTCGGCACCATTCTCGGCACGGTGCAGGACATTAGCGGCGCGGTGATTCCCGGAGCGCTGATCACGGTGCACTCGCTCGACGAGAACGAAGAGCGCACCACCACTTCCGGCTCGGGCGGCGAGTTTGTCTTCGAGAATCTGAAGGCCGGGCATTACAAAGTCACGGTTCATAAAGCCGGATTTACCGATTCCGTGGTTTCTTCGGCTACGCTGGAAGCCCGCCAGGAACTCCGCCTTCCGGTTACTCTTTCCGTCACGGCAGGGACCACGACGGTGGAAGTGAGCGCCGATATGGCGCAGATGAATACCGAAAACGGAACGCTCAACAATACGATTCCGAGCATAGACCTTAGTCAATTGCCGATCAACTCCCGGGCAGTGTCGAGCAGTCCTCTGGCGGCTCTGGCCGTAGCTCCCGAGGTAACGAGGGACTCGCAGGGGAATTTTGCGGTCGGGGGTGCGACTGCGGCGCAGACTGGCTTCTCGGTGGATGGAATTTCCACGTCCAACATACGTTACAACGGCGCGCTGCAAGACACCTATCCATCGCTCGAAAGCATCGACGAGATGAAGGTGACATCGTTCAACAACAATGCGGAGTTCGCTCAGTTGGGCGATGTGACCTTCACCACAAAGAGTGGGACCAGTACATTGCATGGCAGTGCGTTCGAGTATTTTCAGAATAGCGCCCTGGATGCCACCGTTCTGCATTTCCCCGTCAAGGCTCCCCGGACCTTTAACACTTTCGGCGGCAGTTTGGGAGGACCCGTGACCATCCCCAAGCTGTACAACGGGCGCGACAAAACGTTCTTTTTCACCGATTACGAGGGAAATCGCAAGACGCAGTCTTATCCCGAGGAGCTTCTTGTGCCGTCGGCGGCGGACTGGGCCGGCAACCTGAACGACTTGGTGGGGTCCCTGGGAGCCGGACCTGTGAACAACCCGTTCACCGGCGCGGCTTTCCCGAACAATACCATCCCGACCGGATCGTGCGCGGCCTGCATCAATCCGGTGGCTCTGGCTCTGAAGAGCTACTATCCCTTGCCCAACGCCAACTTGGGCGTCGTAGGCCCGTCTTACAACTATCTGGCCCTCGTGCCGAACCCCTCGAACTCCAACGGCTTCGATGTCCGCGTCGATCACAATTTCAATTCGAAGCAGCAGGTCTTCGTGCGCTACAGCTTCAAGAACGCGTTCTATAGCGAGTTCAACAGCGCGGGCGTCGTTGCCCCCGCCAGTAATTTTCTGCCGAATGTGGGGGCCCACGATCAAAATCGCAGCCTCGTGGCTTCCTACAATTATGCGATCACCCCCAAGCTGGTGAACGAATTTCGTTTTGGGTTCGCCAATTACAACGAGAATGACACTTTCCCGATCCAGGGGGCCCAGGCCATCTCTCAACTCGGGCTGATCTTCGATCATCCCGTAGGCATCGCCTCGCATCCCACGGCCGATGCCTTCCCGACCTTCAATTTCTCCGACGGCTCCGTAACCAACATCGGGCAGGACAAGGTTGGAACAACCATTTCGGGGAACGTCCAATTCACCGACAATCTCACCAAGGTCATCGGCAACCACACGCTTCGATTTGGATTCGATGCTCGCAGACTGCATTTCAATGCCGTGATGTACTTTGCGCCCTCTGACGACTTTGGCAACTTTACCTTCAGCGGCAACCTCACCGGCTACTCTTTTGGCGATTTTCTGCTCGGGATGCCAACCCCGTCTTACTTCGCGGTCATTGGCCCACAAATGGATGCGCGCAGTGTCCACTGGGGCGTTTACGGTCAAGACACATGGCAGGTCAACAGGCATCTCACGGCCAATTTCGGACTGCGGTGGGAATTGCTTCCGCCGTTTCAGGAAACCAATGGCGATATAGCTACCTTTCTTACATCGGGGAACAACCTGACCGTCGTCGTTCCGAACAAGTTCCCTAAATTCATCGCAAACAGTCCGCTCCTGCAGCAGATAAACACGGGCTTTCTTCAGGGCTTCAACGCATGTTCGCTTGCGACTGGGAGCCCGTTACCGTGTTCGAACGTCGAAACAGCGGGCCAGGCGGGGCTTCCTCAAGGCCTTCGGGACTGGAATTGGCGTGATTTTGACCCGCGCCTCAGCATCGCCTGGCGTCCGTTCAACAACGGCAAGACGGTCATTCGCGCCGGCTTTGGCATCTATACCATGACGACTCTAGGCCCCATGTCTTTCAACAGTGGCATCATCGCCCTCTCGGACCTGCTCACCTACAACAATGCTGTCACGAACGGTGCTGCGACGTTCCAATTTCCGTACACGTCCCCCCCGAACGCGGCGGCAGCTATAGGCGGCGGCGATTTCGAGGAGGCAAACGATCCGCACTGGAAGGATCCTTCGTCGGCACAATGGAACTTGACCGTGGAACGGGAGCTGACATCCAACACGGTGGTCAGGTTGAGCTACACGGGCCAAGGCGCTTACCATCTGCCCATCACAGTAGACGACAACCAAATTCCGGCGAGCACCACGCCCTACACCGTTCCGAACAACGGATACTCGGTCGTCGATCCTCGTTCGCCCTTCCAGAACTGGCTCCTGTTGATGGAGTGCGTCAGCATCGGCACTCAAAGTTATAACTCAGGTATAGCGGAAGTCACCCACAGAACGGGGCATGGGCTCACCTTCCAGGCCAACTACACTTTCACGAAAAATCTCAGCGATGCGCAAAACAGCGACGCGCCAACGGTGTACGCGAGCGAGGAGCCCTATGCCTCGGAAATTGCCGACCGTTTTAACATAAAGGCCGACCGCGGCAACGTGGTGGCGACGCCGCGTCAACGCTTCATGCTAACAGGCACCTACCAACTGCCGTTTGGAAAGGGACAAGCTTTCGCGGGACCGGGATTCCTGAATCCAGTCATCGGAGGCTGGTCCGCGAGCACGGTGACGACAACACAGACGGGTCAGTGGCTCACGCCCACTATTCCGGCGTCCGACGATCAATCGAACACCAATATGATCGAACAAAGCACCGGCGGGGCCATTGCACGTCCGGACTGCGTCGGCAATCCCATCCCTCAGCATCGCTCCGCACAGAGCTACTACAACCTTAGCGCCTTCGCTCTGCCGCCGACGAATGCCGGACGCTTCGGAACCTGCGGTGTCGGTATCCTGGAGGGGCCCGGTATGGTGGACGTGGACGCGGGTGTGGCCAAACGCTTCAATATCGGCGAGCGGGTGCATCTTCGTTTCGAAGCCTCGTTTACCAACATCATTAACCATACGAATTACGCCCCGCCGGCGCTGAACTTCGGGGAAGCTTCCAGCTTTGGCGTTCTGAATACCGCGCTGCTCCAGGGCCAGGGCGGCAACCGGACCGGACAGTTGGCTTTGCGCATGGACTTCTAGGGGGTAGGTGAAAACAAAAATTCCGGCTTTACGCTTTCCTTATAGGTTTTTCGCTATCGTGAGTCATTCAATGAAATACCTCAATTGAGAGGCACGGCGCGTTGCCGCCGGCGTTTGCGTGTTGACTATGCCCCTTCGTGGAATACTCAACCGGAAAGCGACCGCACGTCTCCTGCGATTCAGCGTTCACTGCGCGATCGGAATCTTCGCCGTGGCATTGCTGACCTGGAGCGCCTTCTTACTACGCCTGAATCCTTCCACTACGGAACTTCTGTATTTTTTGACAGTCGTCCTGGTTGCCCTCCACTTCGGGTTTTGGCAGGGAACGGTGGTCTCAGTCGTTGCGGTTCTGTGCCAGGACTACTTTTTTGTTCCACCGCTGTTCACTCTTTATGTCAACGATCCCTGGAACTACCTCACACTCGTCGTCTTTGAGTTCAGTGTGCTGGTGGTGAGCCGGCTGTCCTCAAGGGAACAGGCGCATGCCCGGGCAGCTGAGGAACAACGGAGCAACCTGGAGAGGCTGTATGAACTGAGTCAACGAACTCTGTCTCTAGACCTGCGCCAGCCACCGGGTCCACAGCTTCTATTCCTGGTTAAGGAAATCTTTGCACTGGATGCGGTTGCACTCCTTGATGCGGACCTCGACACCATTGACACCTATGGTGAGTTGCCGGTGGATTTCACGGAGATAGCACGAATTACGTGCTACTTCGAGATTGACCAGGATGATCCCGATTCGTGCCTTTCGCGACGAGTTCTGCGTTTGGGTACGACGCCGATCGGCGCTCTGCTGGTGAGAGGCGAATTAGATCCTCTGACGGTCAACGCTATGGCGTCGACCGTCTCAATTACTTTTGATCGATACCGGTCCCTTGCCAGTGAGACCAAGGCCGAGGCGGCACGTCGAAGCGAACAGCTTCGGTCCACGGTGCTCGACCAACTGGGGCACGCGTTCAAGACGCCGCTCACCGCGATACGTATGGCCAGCTCTGGGCTTCTCGAGCTTGGCCACATGGCTCCTGCGCACACGGAACTCGCCTCACTGATTGATGAGCAGGCTATCTTGCTCAATGACCTGGCGACACGTCTTCTTCAGACGGCTCGCCTTGAGGCGGAGGAAGTCAGCCTCCAAAGGCAAGAGATTGCGATTGCTGACCTTATTGAAGAGGTTGCGGCCGAGAGGTCAGGTAAGCTAGGAGATCATTCACTGCAAGTTTCAATCAGCAACAAGTCTCTTGGCACTCGAGGTGACCGGGAGCTGCTCGCCTCCATTGTTCGCCAGTTCGTTGATAACGCTGTCAAGTACTCTTACCCTGGTTCGAGGATAGAAATCTCGGCTGAAGAGAGTGCTACAGAAGTCTTGATAGCAGTGCACAACGAAGGTCCTCCGATCCGGCAAGAGGACCGGGAACGAATCTTTGAACGCTACTATCGCTGTGCCGAGACAAGACATCAAGTGCCAGGCACCGGTATTGGCCTGTCGATCGCAAAAAAGGCGGCCGAAGTCCATCATGGCCACGTGTGGGTCATCAGCAACCAAGAAGAAGGGACCACTTTCTTTCTGTCAGTCTTTAGTGCAAAGGAGGAGGTTGTTGACCACTGCCAACTATAAAATTCTCATCGTCGACGACGAGACATCCATTCGCCGGGGACTGCGCACGACTTTAACCGGCCTGGGGTTTCATACCTTTGAGGCTGCACGCGGTGAGGAGGCGCTATCCCTGGTGCGGACCTCGCAGTTCGATGGTGTTCTGCTTGACTTGAACATGCCAGGAATCGGTGGTACCGAGACCTGCAGGAGGATTCGAAAGCTTACTGCTCGCCTTCCAATCCTCATTATTTCAGTGCGCGGCTCTGAGGATGACACGGTAGAGGCACTGGATGCCGGAGCCGACGATTACGTTACGAAACCCTTCAGTATGAAAGTACTCACCGCACGGTTGCGGGCTGCAATTCGCCGTGCCCAGCTACCGGCAATTAAGCCAGACGCAGTGATTGCAATCGGAGCGATCGAACTTCACCCCGCGCGACGTCTCGTTTTCAAAGCGGGACAAACGGTACATCTGACGCCAAAGCAATTCGATCTCCTGCGATTTCTCATGTGTCATTCGGGCAGCCCGGTGCCGCACGGGCGGCTGCTGAAATCTGTGTGGGGCGATGAATATCACGGCGAACACGAATATCTGCGTACCTTTATCAATCAGATTCGCAAGAAGATCGAAGACGACCCCGCCAATCCTAAATACCTTCTGACGGATTCCCATTTCGGGTATCGCTTCTGCGATGCGTGATCGAAATTTAGAGCGGTTGCAACTTCTTAAGAAAAGACACTGGATAGCAGGCGCGCCACGCTGGGCCAGCACATTTTCTCTTGCAACCAATAGTGCCGCTTGAGCCGATTTGTCAGACTCACGACGATATGCGATTGGCTTCGGATACGGATGGCGACGGAATAAATCGATAACCGAGGGAGCGCTCGGTTATTAGATAACGCGGGGTCTTGGTCGCTTCGATTTTGGAGCGCAGCGTGCCCACGAGCACGCGGAGCGAGCCTACCTTGGCTGTCGGATTCCGCCAGAACATCTCACGCAGGGTGCTACTCTTTACCAGCTTTCCCGAGTGCGTGGCAAGGATCCAAAGCAGTTGGAATTCACTCGGCGTCAGGCGGGTTTCCACTCCGCGAACCCAGGTTTGATGCATAGCCACGTCAATGATGAAATCCCCGACCTGGATAGGCTGCTGGTCTTTCATGGCCGGCGCCAGGGTGAATCCCACGCCCGCTTGCCTTGTTTCTTTGCCTCTCCCCGCCGGCTTTCCCTCGATTTTGACCAGACCCTTCTCAATGGCCACGCGGACGATCTGTGCTCTCTTTCTGACTTCAAGCTTGCGGAAGAGTTCCTGTACGACCGCCTTGATCGCTGCTTCCGTACATTTCAAGTACTCGGCGATCTGCTTGTTGGTCCAACCCTGAGACACATGCGCCAGGACAGTTCGTTGCTTGTCAGTAAAGTAAATTCCGCCGCTCGTTCGTTCGTTTTCCCGGTGTGCGCCGGCCCCGGCGTGGGGGCTGGGCAAGGAATCTTTAAAAAGAGCGTGTGCGTCCACGGATGCAACGCGCAGGATGAGACCTCGAAAGCCGCCTCTCCGCGCATCGGCAGTAAATAGGGCTAATTCCTCGTCGCGGAATTTATAGCTCAACAAAACTACATCGATCCCTTCAGAATCGAGCCGCGCGAGCGCACCTAGAAGAGTCGTTGATCTTCCGGCAATGTGCGAGCGCTTTCCTCCAATCATCTCGCCTGCAACGTCGCCCTTGAAGTCGTCTTCGCTGCCTACGAGCAGTAGCTTAGCCTCGCGGATCCTCGAGGCACCGGGAATGCTCCGTCCGCCGGCCTGTGCTCTCATCGAGTTCTCCCTGTGCAGCGATTCCACGTTACGGAACAACCTCGGAAGCGGTGGTGTAGCTAAGTTGGTGGATCGCCATCCATGTCTGCGCGTAAGCATCGAGAGCGTTCAACGTGGTATTGCGATCATCCATAAGAGCATTCAGATAGTCGATCAATGCGATGCCGCCGTGCTGGTAGGCATACTGTGCTATGGCCAGGATATCTTTCGCTTCTGCCAGGTAGTGTCCGTTGTAGCGATCGGACAGGACCTTCGACGTGGTGTAAGCAATCCAAGCCTGGTCGACATCGGAGTAAACCTGATTGCGGGCCGCTACCTCAGAAAACCTGCTGCCTTGCGCCAGATACTTGGTGGTGTCTTTGTTTCCCTGGTTGCGGTCGAAGATGCGGACGGGGACGCTCACATAGAAGCCATAACTGCTCAGGGTGCCACTATGGTCGTACTCTCCTTCGAGGGTTGGATCCGTGGTGCCGTTGGCGTAGGCTAGTTTGACGTTCGCATCGGCAACGTTGACGGCTGCCTGCGCTGCTTTGTAGTCGGGACGGTTGGCCAATGCTGTCTGTTCCAGGGTTACCAAGCCACCGGTTACCGGAGGAGGGACGAGATCGCCAACGATGTCAAAGTCTCTTCTGGGCTGCTCAAAGCCCATGAGGGTTTGCAGCTGGTCGCTGGTCTGGACCAGATTCATCTGTGCGGTTGCTTCATCGCTTTCGAACTGCGCCAACTGCAGGTCGAGCCGCTCAAAATCGATCTTGCCGAGATCTCCGTCGTTATAACGGACACGGAAAATATCCAACTGCTGGTGGTAATTCTGCAGTTCATCCTGCGCGACCTTCAACGCTCCCTTGGCCAGCAGCATGGTGGTAAAGGCCTGCTTCACGGCCAGGGTCGTTCCCCGTTGCTGATCGTGGAACTGGCCTTCGGTTTGAGCGGTTGTTGCCCGCGCGCTGTCTAAGCGCCACCGCCGCTTTTGCCCACGTTCAAAGAGCCGCGCCAGTTGCAGACTATAGGCGTAGGGTGTAGTGGAAGTAGCCGGATTGCTGAGATCCGACCCGTATACGGTGAAGTTCGGGTTCTGGCGCAGCCCTGCCTCTACTTCCTGTCCCTTCATGGAGAACAGGTTCTGCTGTGCTGAAAGCAGATTTGGATTATGTGCCAAAGCATAATCAACTGCCTGTTGCATGGTGAAGGGAGCGGTGGGAGCAGGAGCCTGCCCGTAGACACACTGCTGCGCACAGCAGAGGCAGGCGACCCCTAAGAGGTTCCAGAAACGCAGATAAGGTCTCAATTCTCAAACTCCGTTTCCGGGACGGGGAGAACGTCGTTGGGTCCCGCGAACCAGACATAAAGTGTTGGCAGCAGAAAGATGCTCATGACGAGATCAGCGATGAGGCCGCCGACAATCACGATGGCAAAAGGCCGCTGCGAATCCGATCCGATGTCGTGAGACATAGCAGCAGGAAGCAGCCCCAGCGTGGCCACCAGCATGGTCATCATGATGGGACGCAAGCGGAGAACCGCCCCTTCTACCGCTGATTCTTCGATCGAATGGCCGCGCGCGCGCAGCTGATTGATGTACTCGAGCATGATCACGCCGGTCTGCACGGAAACCCCGAAGAGGGCCAGAAAGCCAACGCTTGAGGAAACGCTGAAGTTGGTGTGTGTCACCAGCAACGCCAGCAATCCGCCGATACGGGCCATGGCGACGGTGGCTAGGATCACCAGGGCCCACTTGACCGACTTGTACATGGCGTACAGGATGATGAAAATCAGCAGCACGGTTAAGGGCACGATGATGAGCATCCGTGCTTCCGCACGTACTTCGCTCTGGTATTCGCCCTCCCACCCGAGATGGTACCCGCGGGGGAGTTTTACCTGAGCCTCGACCTTTGCAATAGCCTCTCTCACAGTGTCCCCAAGGGCGCGGTCGCGTACGCTGTACTTGATCGCGACGTAACGCTCGTTGTTTTCGCGATAGATTTCCGAGCCCTCATCCTGCTCCTGGACCTTACAGAGCTGAGCCAGGGAAACTCGTTCTCCCGACGGCGATAACAAGCGGATGTTGTCGATCGCATGCCTGGTCTCCCGGTATTGAGGAAGATAGCGTAAGGTGAGGTCATAAACCTGCTCCCCAATCAGAACCTGGGTGAGAGCATTGCCTCCGACTGCAGTCTGGATGGCATCCTGGACATCTGCCACGTTGATCTGCCAGCGCGCGGCCTTTGCACGATCCACGACGACGTTCAGGTCAGGCTGACCGGTAACATTGAAGACACCTAAGTCTGCGATCCCCCTGACGTGGCTCATAATGCCGGCTATTTCGTTAGCCTTATCCTCGAGCAAATGCAGATCGCTGCCATAGACTTTGGTGGCAAGCTCGCCTTTGACTCCGCTGACTGCCTCCTCCATGTTGTCTTCGATGGGCTGGGAAAAGCCCCAGACCACGCCCGGGAAGTTCTTTTCCAGCACCACCGTCATGGAGGCAATCAGGTTGTCTTTGTTCTGGTGAAACACCGGGCGCCACTGCTCCTTCGGCTTCAGACCCACGAAGTATTCCGTATTGAAAAATCCGGTGTGGTCGGTCCCGTCATCCGAGCGGCCGGTTTGACTGGTGCACTCGGTCACTTCGGGAAAGGAGCAAAGCAGGATTCTTGCCCCGTTCGAGACCTGGATGCCGTCACTTGGCCCTGCGCTTTGAGCAAGAGTACCGCGCACCCACAACGCGCCTTCATCCAGATGCGGCAGGAATTCGGAGCCGATGACGCCACCGAAGGCGAGGTAGATCGCGAGAACGAGGCCGACGACGCCAACGCCGACCGTGATAAATCGCTTATGGATAGCCCAGGTGACGGCCTTACGATAGCGAACGATAAGGAATGTCATCACCGGATTGGTCCATTCCCTCGCCCCCTTGCGGAACAGGAAACTGGCTAGGACCGGAGCAACGATCATGGAAAAGATGAGGGCGCCCAGCAAAGCAAAGGCCACAGTCCATGCCATAGGCCTGAACAGCCGGCCTTCCACGGCTTGCAAGGTGAAAATCGGCAAATAGGCCGTAATGATGATTCCAATGGCATAGAAAACCGGGCGTTGCACCTCGTGCGCTGCCTCTCGGATCTTTTCTGCGGGCGTAGTCGCCTCATCGCGCTGATGACTGAGGTGGCGAACGATGTTTTCTATCATGACTACTGAGCCATCCACGACCATGCCAAAGTCCAGCGCGCCGAGCGAAAGCAGGTTGGCGGGAACATGCTTCAGATCGAGGCAAATGGACGCGAACAATAACGCAAACGGGATGGTCAGTGCAACGATGACTGCGCCGCGAACGTTGCCGAGGAACAGGAAGAGAATAATCACCACCAGGATGATTCCCTCGGTCAGATTGTGCAGCACGGTGTGGGTTGTGAAGTGCAGCAGGTCGCTTCTGTCGATGAAGGGTACAAGCTTCACCCCCTCCGGCAGAATGTGGTCATTCAGTTCCTGTACTTTCTTATTAATGCCTTCCAGCACAGGCTGCGCATCGGCGCCCTTTTGCAGGGCTATGATACCCGAAACGACATCGGCGTTATCGATGATCTTCCCGTCCTCGCGGTGGTATGCCCGGGCAAACTGGCCAAGCCGGATCTTCGGGCCCTGGCTGACAACGGCAATATCTTTCATCCGGAGAGCCGTACCGCCCTTGGTCATAACGACCGTGTTCTCGATGTCCTGGATATTTCTGACCTGACCCACTTCGCGAATGTTGATCTGCTGCTGCCCGGCTTCGATAAAGCTGCCGCCTGCGTTGGCATTGTTATTCGTGAGCTGCTGCTCCACTTGGGCGATGCTCAGCCCATAGGAGACGAGCTTGTCGGGGTCGAGGCGAACCTGATATTCGCGCGTGGGACCGCCGAACGGGCTGTTGTCCACGACACCCGGGACGGACTTCAAGTTCTTGTCCACCACCCAATCTTCGAGCGACTTCACATTCATGACGTCATATTCGGGGTTCGTGCTTTGCAGCGTGTAGAAATAAATCTGACCGACCGGGCTCCAGTCCGTCCCTATCTGCGGAACGACACCCGGAGGCAGGGTTACCTGCGATATCCGCTCAAGCACACGTTCGCGATTCTCGAAATCCGTCGTCTCCTCGCCAAATACCAGCTCCACCGTCGAGAGCCCGAAAAGTGACCAGGAACGCACGTGGGCGACTCCTGGAACACCGTTCATGACGATTTCCAGCGGGACGGTAACCTGTTGCTCGATCTGCTCCGCGGAGATTCCAGGCCACTGGGCGATGACGTCGACGTAGTTATTCGCCACGTCCGGATACGCTTCCACGGGAAGGCGATAGAACGAAACCACGCCCCAGGCAAATAGAAGGATCGCGGCCGCCAGTACCAGAAAGCGGTTCTCCAGGGCAAAGTCGACCAGTCTGCGAATCATTGAGCCTCCAGCGTGGCTTCCAGTTCGAGGACCTTTGAGACCACCTGCTGGCCAGGGTCAATGCCGGAAAGAATCTGCTGGTTGTTCCCGGGCAATATGTCGCCGGCAGTCACTTCAACGCGTTTGAATTGTTTACCGCCCACGGGGATGAAGACCCAGTCACGATCATGCAAATGCAAGATTGCGGTAGAAGGCACAACCGCAAAGACCTGCTTGTTTCTGCTTTCAAAGGTCGCGGTGACAAACATGCCCAGCTTGAGGATTCCTGGATTGGGAATCTCGATACGCACCTTGGCGGTGCGGATGTTGGGGTCGAGGACCGGGCCGATGTCAGTGATGTGGCCCCTCAGGGTTCCATCGGGATAGGCGTTGGCATGGATGAATGCTTCCTGGCCGAGGTGGATCTTAGGAATGTCATTTTCATAGACATCACAAATGATCCAGACGACCGACAGATCGGCGATGGTGAAGGCGGTAGAGGAACCGGAATAATTCACACCGGCCGCTGCGGCGTTGGTGACGTATTGCGCCACGATGACCCCGGAGATCGGCGCATATACGTTGACGATGCTGGAGGGGTGATCCTTGTCAACGCCAAGGGTATTGAGTTGCTCTTCGGCAGCGACGAGATCTGCCTTGGCGTCATCTTCGGTATCCGCAGCCTGCTCAAGTGCGCTGAGCGGAACGGCGCCATGGTCATAAAGATCTTTGGTGCGGTTGTATGCCTTGTTGGCCAGGATTTCGTCGTTACGAGCCTTTAGATAGGTATCGAATGCATTGGTGATATCGGGACTTTGCACCTTGATAAGGAGCTGGCCCTTTTTCACGTTGTCATCGAGGCGGGTTCGGATATCCACCACCCGCCCGCTGGCCAGCGAGATGACGGGAACTTCCCGGTTGATATCGGGGTTCACCGATCCGGTGACGTTTAACTGGGCAGGGGCGTCGACCCGGTTTGCCGTAACCAATGAGAAACGTTCCGGTTTCTCAACAGTGACAACGCCGGTGTTGCTGGTCTCGGAGACGTTCGGAGGAGGCGCCGCGCCGTCCGCGGGATTGAACTTCTTTTCACATGCGACCGGTAGAAGGCACACTGCGAGATACCCGGCAGTGGTGAAAAAACGCTTACTCGTTCTCATAGGTTGGTCTTTTCCCCACAATCTGTGGAACGGTACAGGAGTTTGCTACAGGCATGAACCATTGATTGCTGTTTGGCTTCTAGATGCACGAAGAAAGCGCCTAACTACTTTGGCAGTGGGCTCTAAACAGACGGCTATCATGGTTAAGGATATGCAAGGACGGCGTCTTGTCCGGCCTATCTTAGGTATCTCAGCAACCTATCTTTGGAGCGGTGCAAAAGTTCCCTTGACGCGAACTGTCCTATACTCGCGGATCGCTATTGGCGGAGAGATAGGTTATCTGGATCGCCGAAGAGATATCGCAGGATAGGTTGGAAATGTGCAAGCGAGGCGACGTAGGCCAATTCATTCTATCTCTTGGTGCTGGGGTAACGCGTTCGTTGTAAGGAGGGCTATCTATCGATTGCAGTAAACAATTCAGGCTGACATCGCGCAGGCAGGCTGTCGTGCTGAATTTTGTGCAGCTGGATTGAACGCGTTATGGATTCTGCATCCTCGACAAAGTTTCGGATCTTTGTTTTAACGCAATGTTCATCGTCTTCATTGTTCGTTCATTTGTTCGGAGGTCCATTTGTTGCGCACTACCCATGTCCCACTATTCGATACCTCATGAAAAGGGCGACCAGCGTTGCCAGCGTGACCAGATGAAACAGGGTATGTAGGGTGTCCGGGGCCATGCCATTGCGACGGGGCAAGAACGAGTGCGTGCCGGCGAAGATAATTTGATAGCGGGCGGCTCGCTCTGCGTCCGGCAGAACCAGGTAGGGTATCCACCAGGCACGGAGGATGCCGACAACCAAAACGCCATAAGTGATCCAAAGCAACATCTCAAGCCAGTCCGGGTAGGATCGCCCGAAATGTCTCGCGCTGAAGAACAGGCCAATGGCCGCGGGCACGGCAGGCAGGAGGGTCACGAAGACGCGGCGCGGTAGTGTGTCCTCGCCGCGGATCGCGGCGAGGTTGTTCAGACGCCCGATGGGGATCCAGTCGTGAAACAAGAGGAAGGCCACAACAAGGGCCTGCAAGGTGATGAAGGTGGTTTCGAAGGCGCTGCTGATTGGAAGGTGCTGGAGCATTGGTCTCCTTGTCCGTTTTCAGCGATGTCGAAAGACATTATTCCGATATTTTAGGCCATTGATAATCCAGGCCCTTTACCTAGTCATCCGAGTGGAGTATGTTGTTCTTGCATAGTCATCCGAGGGGAGCGACGAATGATGACAATGAAGAAGCCGCCTCCGGCCGGCGATATCCTGCAGGGAACGCTGGACATGCTCATCTTGCGCACCCTGGTCATGGGCCCCGCGCACGGCCATACGATCGCGCAGGTGATCGAGCACACATCGGAAAACGCGCTCGACGTTGAGCAGGGCTCGCTGTATCCCGCCCTCCATCGCCTCCAAGACCGCGGCCTGCTCTCCTCCGAGTGGGGGGTGAGCGAAAACAACCGCAAGGCAAAGTTCTACCGGCTTACCGCGAAGGGGCGCAAGGAGCTTGCCGCCGCAACCAGCCGCTGGCGGCAAATGACCCGTGCCATTGGTCTGATTCTCGGCGAATCGGCGGAGTAGCAAGGAGGAGAGATATGAATTTGGGACGCTTCTTTCAACGTTTCAGAGATCGCAAACTGAAAGATGAAGACCTGGCTGAGGAAATCGCCGCCCATATCGCGCACGAGCAGGATGCCAATTCCGCGCGAGGTCTCTCCCCGGAAGAAGCTCATCGTCAGGCCAAGGTGAAATTCGGCAATCCGCACAGCACCCGCGAACGGGTGTGGCGCTATCGCTCCGTGCCCTGGGTCGAAGATGCATGGCGCGACCTGCGTTTCGCGGTACGCTCGCTCGGCAAGACTCCCGGCTTCACGGTCATCGCCATTCTGGTGATGGCCGTGGGCATCGGAGTCAATACTGCCGTCTTCTCCGTGATCAACGCCGTTCTGCTTAAGCCGCTTACCTATCCTGACCCTCAATCCCTCGTGCAACTGACAAACACCGGTCCGGGCGGGTCACGCCCGATTGCGGATGTGCCCGAGTTCAATGTCTGGCGCCAGCAGACCGCTATTTTCCAGCAAGTCGCTGCCTATGATTTTGGCGGCGCCGGGAGTAATCTCACCGGCGGCGACAACCCTCAACAGGTACAAGCGATTCATGTCACCGCTGATTACTTCTCTCTCTTTGGGGCGCCAATGGCCGCTGGACGCACCTTCACTACCGCGGAGGATAGCCCTAACGGCGGCCAGGTCGTGGTGCTCAGTTACGGCCTCTGGCAGAGCCGCTTCGGCGGTAAGCCCGATATCGTTGGCCGAACGATTCAGATTGACGGCCAGCCGTACCTCGTAGTGGGGGTGATCGGTAGAGGCTTTGTGACTGATCCGGCGGGAGACCTCTGGTTGCCCTTTCAGTTCGATTTCACCTCCACGGACATGGCCCACAACTTCGCGGTTGCGGCGCGCCTCAAACCCGGCACTACGCTGCAACAGGCCAACGCGCAGATGATGCCTGCGGCCGATCAGTATCGCCGGACCTACCCTGAAGAGTTAGGGCCGCAAGATGGATTCGGAGTTATGTCTCTGCAGGAATCGATGGTGGGCGACACACGCTCGTCGTTGCTGGTACTGCTCGGGGCTGTGGGACTGGTTCTGCTTATCGCCTGTGCCAACGTTGCCAATCTTCTTCTCGTTCGCGCCTCAGCCAGGAAGCGGGAGCTGGCCACGCGCGCCGCGCTTGGCGCCGGCCGCTGGCAGATCGTCAGACAGTTGCTCAGCGAGAGCCTGGTGCTCTCGCTGAGCGGCGGCTTTCTTGGCTTGATGCTCGGGGTTGGCGGGGTACGCGTGCTGCTCAGTATCAGCCCTGCGGGCCTTCCGCGGATTGGCGAAGACGGGTCTGCCGTGACGCTCGATGGGGCTGTGTTGTTGTTCACTCTCGGCCTCTCGTTTATTACCGGCATCCTCTTTGGCCTTGTTCCCGCGATCAGTGCGTCGCGGCCTAACCTTGTCGCCGCGCTCAATGAGAGCAACAGTCGTTCTGGCGCGGGCTTTCGCAGCGGTAAGGTCCGTTCTTTTCTGGTCATCAGCGAAATGGCCCTTGCTCTTGTTCTGGTGATTGGAGCGGCCTTGCTGATACGCACCTTTATGAAGCTGCAGGCGGTCGATCCCGGCTTCGACACCCACCATATGCTCACCATGTCCATGGCGATCAGCGGCGACCGCTTCCAGAAGACTGCCGGCGTGGCGCGGATCGTTAGGGACGGTATGGAAAGACTCAAAGCTGTACCCGGGGTGACGAGTGTAGCAGCCACGTGCTGTTTGCCGCTGCACAATAGTTTTGGCGTACTCTTTGACGTCGTTGGACGCCCGAAAGGGGATTCCCCCTCTACCGGTGCGGCGGGCTCTTCCTCCGTGTCATGGAACTACTTCGAGACCTTCAAGATTCCCCTTCGGCGCGGGCGCAGTTTCACCGAGCAGGATAATGGCTCTGCACCCCGAGTGGTCATCATCAACGAAGCGATGGCCAGGCAGTACTGGCCCAAGGGCAATCCGCTCCAGGACCGCTTGACGACCGGGGTGGGGATGGGGCCCGCATTCGCCGATCCGCCGCGCCAGATCATTGGCGTCGTCGGCGACACGCACGATATCGCCCTCAATGTCGATCCTTTTCCCACGATGTATATCCCGGCGGCCCAAATGTCTGATGCAGCGACTGCGCTCAATTCCCGTGTCGCTCCGCTTTGGTGGGCAATTCGCGCCAATGTAGACCCTCATACGCTGGTCAAGCCGGTGTCCGCAGCCCTTCGTGAAGCCAGCGGCGGCCTGCCTGTCGCGCACATTCACACCATGGAAGACCTGGTGGTCACCAACACCTCGCGTCAACGACTGAACATGTTGCTGTTGAGTATCTTCGGCGCCTCTGCACTGCTGATGGCGGCGATCGGAGTGTATGGCCTTATGGCTTACTCGGTGCAGCAGCGCACGCAGGAACTGGGGATCCGCATGGCGCTGGGAGCGCAGGCTTCCACCCTGCGCAACATGGTTATCCGCCAGGGGATGGCCCTGACGCTTGCCGGTGTGGTCATCGGCATCTGCGGAGCGTTTGGGCTGACGCATTTCCTGGCCAGCTTTTTGTTCGGGGTGAAAGCCCTGGACCCGACGGCATTCATTCTGACGCCGCTGCTTCTCAGTGGGGTCGCACTGCTTGCCATTTGGATTCCGGCGCGACGAGCCACGCGGGTTGATCCAATCACATCGCTGAGGTTCGAATAGTCACTGGCTCCCTCGGCTGTAAAGATCTTTTCCGTCGACGATCGAGCGAATAGGGGCGAGTGAGCAGTCCTTCTGTGGCGGGAATCTCCTGTAGCTCCCCTCGCTGCTGGAAAGATCTGCGATAGGCCGACGGAGTGAGGCCACGCACGCGGCGGAACTGGCGATTGAAGTTGGCCAAATTCGAGAGACCAACTTCAAAAGCAATCATGCTTACGGGAAGGTCAGTCTCCGCGAGGCGCATACATGCGCGTCCGATGCGGAGCTTGCACAGGTACTCGCTTACGCTTGCGCCGGTGTGCTTGACAAACAGACGATGCAGGGAACGCTCAGAGATATTCCCGACCTTGCACAGGGTATGGATGGAGACAGGCTCCTGAAAGCGCCTGTGAAGATGATTGAGCATACGCGTCAGTTGAGTTGGTTCACCATCAATGGAAGCAGGAACTGTCATTGCGCTTTTAGAAAGGTTGGTTGCTGGCTCCCCGGCGATGGATACAAGAAGGTCGAGAGCTGCATGGAGGCGCATCTGCGGAACTTCTGATAACAGGTGCGGAAGCCGCCCTGCCATGTGGGCGGCTGTCTCTGGCGTGAATGCCAGACCTGTAGAAGCATTTTGCAGCAGCCTGCGCACGGCCGAATATTCCGGACACAGCTCTGCAAGCTGAAATGCCCACTTCCTCGAAAACCAGATCACGATCGCAGTGTGCGGTTCTGCTTGTTCGAGGGTTTCCGTGGAGGCCCAGGTGTGAGGCATGTCGGGCGGTACCAGGACCAGATCGGGCGCCTGATATTGCCCGATGTGATCGCCGATAAAACGCCAACCGCGACTATTCAGCGTCAACGTGAGCTCGTACTCGGGATGGTGGTGCCATTCGAAGGGAATTTCTGAGACGCGGCGGTTGTAAACGCGGAGGGAGCAGCCGTTAGGGTACGTGACACGCTCGAACTGGGGCTTCATGGGGGTACCTATTCAGACATCTACCCGACGCTTGCTGTCCGAATAGTATCAGTAGTTGGCCTATCTGCATCACTCAAGAGCTCACGCAATTCCTAGACTTATCTAGCGACTTCACCGCTGAGAATCGCAAAAATAGGGAGGGCTTTCACCCTTCTCAATCAGGAATAAGGAGTGGAAATCATGGCATTTGTAATCGAGAATTTGCCGGAAGAGATTCGCAACTCGAAGAAGGCTCTGCGCGAGGCTCTTCCCAATTACGCTGAAATTTTCCGCCAGGTTGAGGCGGAGATGCGCCAGCGAGTTAACACCATTGTGAAGGAGCGCGAGGCTGGGCAGGAGGTTATCCCGATCGTGCAATACTCCGATGTTGAGGCAGGAGCAGTCCCGGCCGAACTGATCGCAAAGATTAAAGATCGCGGCGCCTGCGTTGTCCGCAGGACGTTTGCCCCCGCCCAAGCCGACGCCTGGGACAAAGAGATCGCCACCTACGTCGAGGAGAACGGTCTCGACGCGAAGCTGGCAAATGCTGCCGAAGACAAATACTTTGGAACGCTGGCCTCAGCGAAGCCGCAGATCTACGGCATCTACTGGTCGCGTCCGCAGGTACAAGCGCGGCAGGCGGAGTCGTTGACGCGGGTCCGCATCTTCCTTAACAGACTCTGGCAGTCTGAGTCCGAAGGCCAGCGCCATTTCAATCCAGACGAGACGCCTGCGTACGCGGACCGCATCCGTCGCCGTCCGCCGGGGTCTGCTTCGCTGGGTCTTTCGCCGCACGTGGATGGAGGCTCGGTGGAACGTTGGCTCGATGCCCACTTCCGCAAGGTCTACCGTCACGTCTTCTCGGGTAATTGGCGTGAATACGACGCCTTCGACGCAGCCCACCGCCCAGATGCTCGCGAAGTTGCCTCTCCGGCGGTGTGCTCCATGTTCCGTACTTTCCAGGGTTGGACGGCCTTGACTCGCCAGGGCAAAGGCGACGGTACACTGCAGCTCATACCGATCGCCAAATCGATGATGTACGTGTTACTCCGCGCCCTGCAAGATGACGTGCCTGAAGATGAACTTTGCGGAGCTGCGCCGGGCCGGGCGCTCTCCATCAACTCGCAGTACCACAGTCTCCTGATTGAAGCTTTGTCATCCATCCCACTCATGGAGCCGGGAGATACAGTCTTCTGGCATTCCGATGTGGTGCATGCGGTTGAGAACGAGCATAAAGGAAGTGGCTACAGCAACGTCATGTACATCTCTTCGACACCCGCCTGTGCGAAGAACACGGCATACCTGGCAAGGCAGGCGCCCACCTTCCTCTCCGGCAGGACTCCGCCTGACTTCGCCCCTGATGACTTTGAGGTGGACTTCAAAGGACGCGGCACTGAGGCGGACCTTACGCCACTCGGCAGGTCGCAACTCGGTCTCCCTCAAAAAACCGACCGTGAACAGCGTAGTCTGGCATCTGCGTCGGCCTAGTTAGCCCGAGCCCGATTGAAACGGCTGGCCTGCATAGCAGGGCAGCCGTTCTCACGCCGGCTCGTAGCTATTAACCACTCACAGGAAGAGACACATTGGTACCTGCTCCGAGCAGCACGCGCACACCGAGCTTCGCTGTCGAATCGCCAATCGAAACCGACCGCCGGGCGATGACGGTGGCCACCGCGTTGTTCTTCATGGTTGGTTTTATTACCTGCCTGAACGACGTCATCATTCCACACCTGAAGAGCATCTTCGAGTTGACTTATGCCGAGGCCATGCTGGTACAGTTCGCCTTTTTCTCGTCCTACTTTGTCTTCAGTTATCCCGGCGGCAAAGTGGTCGACTGGCTCGGTTACAAGCGCGCTATGGTCATCGGCTTGCTTATCATCTCAGCGGGAGCCATTGGATTTATACCCGGAACATGTTCATTTGGCCATGTACGCTTTGCTCGCCGTCGGTATCTGCGACTCCATCATGTTCCCGTCCATCTTCACCTTGGGCATTCAGGGGCTTGGCCCGCTCACCAGCAAGGTTTCCAGCCTGATGATCGCAGCTATTGTTGGTGGAGCCGTTATGCCCTCATCATGGGAAAACTTGCGGACCACATTGGCTTGCAACAGGCCTTTCTAGTTCCTGCACTTTGCTACGTCTAAATTGCTGGGCTCGGCCTGCTTGCAGCTCGCAGAAAAGTACAAGCCGACAATCTAATACCAGTCGAACCCGTGTAGATCAACACACACACTCGGCTGTAAAGACCTGTGATCTGTCGACACAGCGCCATCGATTGCTGCTCAGTGGACGTCTAAATCCAGATCGTCAGCATACTTGCTACAATGACCCGACTCCTCTAGCAAGACAAAGAATGCTCCTTTCCGCGGGAACTCGGCTGGGTCCATACGAGATCGTTTCCCAGCTCGGCGCCGGCGGCATGGGCGAAGTCTATCGCGCACGGGATTCGAATCTCGGCCGCTCGGTCGCCATCAAAGTCCTGCCGTCGCAGGTGGCGAATGACCACGAAATGCTGGATCGGTTCCGGCGCGAAGCCCGGGTTCTGGCGTCACTCAATCATCCAAACATCGCATCCATTTATGGCTTCGAGGATTCCGACAAGCCCGGGCTGGTCATGGAGCTCGTCGAGGGTCAGACGCTGGCCGATCGCCTTCGCGCAGGGCCGATGCCTGTCGACGAAGCGCTGCCTATCGCAAAACAAATTTGCGAAGCCCTGGAATACGCGCACGAGCGCAGCATTATCCATCGCGACGTAAAGCCGGCGAACATAAAAGTTACTGCCGACGGAACAGTCAAGCTGCTCGATTTCGGCCTGGCCAAAGCGCTCGAGGGCCCGGTCGCGAGCTCCGACGTTCTGAGCTCGCCGACACTTACGAATCTGGCGACGCAGGCCGGGGTCATCCTGGGCACGGCAGCGTACATGCCTCCCGAGCAGGCAAAGGGCCGGCCTGTGGATCGCCGCGCCGACATCTGGGGTTTTGGGTGCGTCCTGTTCGAGATGTTGGCCGGAAGGATGCCGTTCAGGGGCGAAAGCGTGACGGACACGCTCGCCGAAATCATCAAGACGGAGCCCGATTGGAAGCTGCTTCCAGCCAACACACCGAAGCCGGTCCGCACTCTCCTCCAGCGTTGCCTGAAGAAAGACCCGAAGCAGCGGTTACAGGCCATCGGTGAAGCGCGCATCGTGATTGAAGAACTGCTCGCAGGCCAACAGCAGGCAGGCAAAGACCAGGCAGACACCAGTCAGACGCTGAGCGTGGAAGCAGTCTCGGCTGTTCCCGAGAAGGGGCGTCACCCGGCCGCATGGGCCATCGGAGGATTCCTCGCCGGGGCGGTACTGGCTTCAGCGGTTACCTGGTGGGCAGTGCAACACGCTTCGGCGCACCCGGAAATGCACTTCAGCCCTGTGACCAGTTTCGCCGGCGTACAGGCGCAACCGGCGCTTTCGCCCGACGGGCGCTCCGTCGCCTTCATCTCCAATCGTGACGGTTCCTACAACGTGTATGTCGGCCTGGTACGTGGCGGCGAACTTGTGCAGGTCACGCATGGCGCCAGCATGAAATCGCGCCCCAGTTGGTCGCCGGACGGCAGCACCCTCGCCTACGCGCAAATGAACGATTCCGGAACCATGGACGCCTGGGAGGTTTCAGCTCTGGGCGGCTCACCGCGAATGGTCCTCCAGGACGCGAACGATCCTACCTGGACGCCAGACGGCCGCTCCCTGCTGTACGCGAACATCGTCGATGGGGCGATCTGGACGTCCGGCGTTTCGGGCGAAAATCCCCGCCTGCTAGTCCGCATGGATGCCGGCCAATTTGCTACGGAGATTCGCATGTCCCCGGATAGCAGTATGGTTGCCATTGCGATCCGCTATCCGGGCGGCTCGCCTTACGGCGAGCTTGGCGTTGCCGACCTCAAGACCGGCAAGGTCCGCGCACTCACGCGGGACCGCGAGCTGGCGCTCTCGCCCGCCTGGACGCCAGACAGCCGCTCTATCTATTTCGCCTCCAGCCGCGGCGGCACGTTAAACATCTGGAAGATCGGCGTCGACGGCGAGGGCCTGCGGCAAATTACCGCCGGCGAGGGCGATGATGCCGAGCTCGATGTTTCGAGCGACGGCAAACGCCTCGTCTTTGGCACGATGCGGCTGAAGATTGGCTTCTCTCAATTGGACCGGCAGGCCAGGCCGGGCGACGAAGATATAACGGTTCTCGCGACCGATCCGGCGCTCAATGAGTTTGGCCCAGCGTACTCGCCGGACGGGACCCATATTGCCTTCTTTGCAAATAAGCTTAAAGGCGTCGAGAACGTGAGTATCGGCGTAGCGGACGCGAACGGCGCGAATGCTGTGCAACTCGTGAGGGACTCGCGCGTAAACCTTTTCCCCCGCTGGTCCCCGGATGGAAACCGCATCGTGTATCTCTCCGGGGATTCGTCGGATATTTTGCGAGGCGGTGAGTATCGCAGCGTTGCACTTTCCGGCGGGCCTCCGCAAACGCTGCTGCAAGGGGTATCCAATTCCAGCTTTGATGTCGGCCGAGACGGCAGGCTGCTTCATCAAACAGCCACCGGAGAAGTACGGGCCTATGACCCGCGCGATGGCAAAGATCTGGTTCTGGGCAGCGTGCCGTCCAATGCATTGCACTTGCTCTGGTCACCGGACGGCCGATCCGTCGCCTATCTGTGTGGGGCGCACCGGAAAGATGATCCGGATGCTGGTCTCTGGGTAACCGACTTCAAGACAGCTCCGCGGCAGGTATTTCACGGCTGGGCCTTACGGCTGGTCCTGGACTCGCAAGGCGACATCATCTTCCTGAAAGGTAAACCCGATTTGAAGGGAGAATTGTGGACGGTGAAGTGGGACGGCTCAGGACTGTCCCGTGCCGCCCAGACTATCCCCCTTCTCTACAATTTCAACTACCTCCACTCGCTCGCAATCAACCAGATCGATGTCTCCCCCGACGGCCGCCACGTCGTCTTCCAGTCGCAGCAGGTGCTCCAGGAAAACATCGGCATGATAGAAAACCTCAATTAGAGCCGTTAGCCCTGTCCGGTAAGGACCCACTTAGGTCCACGGGGGGTTGGCCATCGTTTGCGCGGGTGGGCCGATAGAATATGCAAGGAGGAGGATCGAACCTTGTTTGAATATGATGCGCGTCTCCGCTCCAACCGGTTTCGACCCTTGTAGAGGAGCACGTTGAGGGTGACTTGCATGACCTGTCCTATCGCGTAACTGAATCTTCAGATTGTGCTCACGCGTGGATGGTCGCCCCATCACGGTCGGATTCACTACCTTATGTCGTTTACCTCCACGGAGGAGGACAGGGTCGCGGAGCTTTTCTCAATGAAGCATTTCTTTTGGCAGATCTCGGAATTGCGTCCCTTCTGATTGATCTCCCACAGGCGCGAGCATTCCCGGATTTTTCAAGCCCCGATAAAGACCAAAACACGTTTTTTCAGACTGTCATCGCCGTAAGGCGTGGCGTGGATTGCCTTGCTCTTCGTTCCAATATTGATATAAACCGTGGAGCGATCGTAGGGTTTAGCTTTGGTGCCTGGATCGGAAGCGTCGTTGCAGCAGTAGATGGCCGCCTTAGAAGGGCTATTCTGATTGCGGGCGTCCCTCGTATGAGCGAGTTTTGGAGAGCTAGTACACACCCGGATGTGGTTAGTATCCGCGATGGATTGCCATCAGCCATCATGGAGCGCTTCGTGGAAGCTTCAAGACCCTTCGACGCAATTGAGCACCTGCGGCGTTGCTCGAACATACGGCTCTTCTTTCAGTTCGGCACTGGGGATGAGATCATTTCGCAAGAGCATGTGCGGGAGTTCTCGCCCTATGCCGTAGGGCGAAATCAACTAAAGATTTATGAATCCGGCTCTCATTACCAGATAATTTTCAACCCAGACGCCCGCCATGATCGATTGTCTTGGCTACAAGATCAGCTATTGGGTTCAGGGCTTCGCATAAACTAAGTCCTCCAACCGGACCTGATCCAGGTTGCCAGTAACGGGCACCTGTCCGGATAGCCGACTTCCTGCATGTGGCCCGCGTCCATTGCGGGTGAGTGCATTGGCGATTTACTACTCATTCAGGATTCGGTCCACCGCTTCCTATTGACATTCGATATGAGATAGGAGCAGCCTACATATAGGACGTCGATAGGACAAGGCTCCATGAGCTCTAGTCAAACTAATCTCCTCCAGGGTACCCTCGATTTGCTTATCCTCAAATCGCTGAAGCCCGGCGAACTGCACGGCCTCGGTGTCGCCCGCCGCATCGACCAGATCACCCGCGGTACCTTTCAGGTGAAACCTGGATCGCTGTTTCCGGCGCTCCACCGCCTGGAAGAAGCCGGCTGGCTAACCTCCTTCTGGGGAGAGTCGGAAAACAACCGCCGCGCCCGGTTCTACCGCCTCACCAAAGCCGGCGAACGACAGCTGGGACATGAAACCGAAGAATGGCAGAGGATCGCCGCCGCCATGACGCACGCCCTGAAGGCAACCTAGGAGGTTCGCGATGCAGTTCCGCTCCCGCCTCGAAAGCCTGATGCGCAATCTTCTCCGCAAGCGCGAGGTCGATGCCGATCTTGAAGAAGAACTGGAGAGCTATGCCGCAATGCTCGCGGACGAAAAGGTTGCCGCCGGAATCTCTCGTTCAGAAGCTCGCCGCAGCACACTCGCTGAACTCGGAGGCATCGAGCATATCAAGCAATCTGTGCGTGACGGGCGCACCGGCATTACCTTCGAACTCCTCTGGCAGGATGTGCGCTATGCTCTGCGTCAACTTGCCCGCAACCGTGCCTTCTGCGTTACCGCGGTGCTAACGCTCGCGCTCGGCATCGGCGCAACCACCGCGATCTTCTCCGCTGTTTACGCATTGCTGCTGCAGCCTTTGCCCTATCCAGACTCGGGGCGGCTTGTTTATGTCTCGGCGAAAAGCCCAGTGATGAGAGCAGACTTGCTGCTGTCGCAGGATTTTGTGGCGGCGCAAACCACGCTGAAATCCTTTCGGGAGCTCGCTGGATACAATTTTATGATTCAAAACCTCACCGGTGCAGGAGATCCGGTACGTGTAACCCGGGCGGGCGTAACTGCCAATCTCTTTTCAATTCTGGGCGCGGTGCCGAGCCTCGGCAGGCTATTCACGTCGAATGATGAGCGGCCCGATGGACCGCCATATGTCGTCCTGAGTGACCGCTTGTGGCGCACGCAATTTAACGCTGATCCGCAGGTCATCGGGAAAACTTTAACCCTCGACGGCAAGCAGCAAATCATTATCGGCGTAGTGCCGCAGCGTTTCTCCTTTCCGGATCTCACGCTCGAACCGGACTTGTATGTTCTTCTGGATCTTCCGCGTGAGACGGATCTTGCCGCCTCAAAGGTCTCTTTGGGCATCAGCACGACCGGGCTGCTCCGCCGCGGTGTCTCAAGGCAACAGGCACAGGCAGAACTTCAAACATTCTTTCTCGCCCGTGCTAACGCCGCTCCCCCGATCTTCGCGCACTTCCTTGCCGGCCGGCAGGCCGAGGTTGCGCCGCTTCAGCAACATATCGCAGGCAACAACCGCGAGGCCCTCCTCATCCTCTTGGCATGCGTCAGTGCCGTTCTGCTGATTGCTTGCGCCAATGTCGCCAACCTGCAACTGGTCCGGGCCGTTTCACGCCGGCACGAGACAGCGCTACGCGGCACGCTCGGTGCATCGCGCCTGCGGCTGGTCAAACAATTCCTCGTCGAAAGCTTTGTGCTCTCCTTAGTGGCGGCGATGCTTGGTCTTGCCCTCGCCTGGATTCTCACATCTCTCGTGCGCTACTCCGGCGCGGTTGATGCGTCAAAACCAGAATCACGATTTGCACAACTGCTCCAGATCCCATTTGGCAAGCTGAGCGCCGGCTTTCAGATCAACGCCTGGATCCTGTCCTTCACCATCGGCTTGGCACTGCTTACAACCGTGCTGTTCGGTCTGACACCTGCCATTACGGGGAGCCGCCTGGATTTGCGGACGGCTCTCCAGTCGGCCGCCATGCGTATAAGCCAGGGGCGGGACCTGCGCTTCCTGCGCCACAGCTTCCTCGTAGTTGAGGTCGCCCTCGCTGTCGTTCTTCTCGCATCTTCCGGATTGCTCATCCGCAGCTTTGTGAACGTCATGCGTTACGACTCCGGTTTCGACCCTTCCAATACCCTTACCGCCACGACGCTACTGTATAGTCCGCGCTATACGGCGCCCGGTCAGGGCACACAGATTTTCATCAACGATCTGCTTACGCGTCTTCGCGCGCTGCCTGGCGTCGAGGCCGCTTCCATTGCCAGCGCTATGCCGCTACAGTTTGCCGGATCGACTGCCATCACCTTCGGTCCGCCCATGCCGCCTCCTCCTATGGCTGCGCGGCAAAATGCAACCGTCGTGAATGTGACGCCTGATTATTTCCGGGTTTTCGGCAATCCGATCGTGCAGGGTCGCGCATTCTCCCCCGACGACACTGATACGTCGCCGTTCGTCGCCATCGTTAATCAGGCCTTTGCAAAGCGGTACCTCGATGGCAACGCACTCGGCAAGAAATTCAATCGATTCGTCGGGACAAATCAGTTTGCTCCTGTCACCATTGTTGGAATCGCGCAGGATCTACGCCACAACGGCCTGGAACAAGAGGTAGAGCCGGAGTTCTACATCCCGGAGGCGCAGGCTCCTTCAGGGGAAGTCAACATCGCCCTGCACAGCGCCGCGGACCCCGCGATTCTCGCCAACGCGATGCGCAAAGCAGTTCTTGCCGTCGACTCGGAACAGCCTCTGTTCGACATCCAGACCATGGATCAGCGAGTCGCGAACCAGGTCGCGCAGCGCCGCCTGCTTATGCTGCTTGTCGCTTGCTTTGCACTGCTTGCTGTCATCCTGTCAGCTGTCGGTGTGTACGGTGTGTTTGCCTACTCGCTTTCGCAGCGGACGCACGAGATGGGTATCCGCCTTGCCCTTGGCGCATCCCGCCGGCGCCTGATCGGCCTGATCGTTGCGCAGGCCGCACGCCTCATCGCTGCAGGCGGCATACTCGGAATCGCGGGAGCATTTCTTCTGAGCCGCCTGCTTGCCAGCATGCTGGTCGGCATCAGACCGCATGACACCCTCTCCTTCTCGCTCGCGTGGGTATTGATGACGATGATCGCGCTGATCGCCAGCATGATTCCCGCATCGCACGCTGCGCGAACCGATCTGGTTTCGGTTCTCCACGCCGAATGAAATTCGCGACAGACGGGCTACAGGCGCAAGGATGCGGAACTGATTTTGTTCGCCCTGCACAGATTATTGGGGCGTAGCAGCGGTTAGGGACCGCTGAGAGGCAGCCAGAAGTCTCGTCCTAATTATTGCCAACAGGGCAACGCACTCGTCCAGACGGGTTGAAGGTCAAATCGCGGGTTCAGGTCGGATTGTTGCCAACTCGGAAGTTGGCACATTGCCGAGTAGTCGGCAACTCGGCCAGTTGAAATCTCTTTGAAACCGTTCCTCGTCAAAGTGGATTTGCTTCCGCTTAGGCGGTTACGCACCCGGAATCCGAGAATCCGCGTGCCACGATGCTCAATGCGTGCATTGGCGATTTGGCGTTCACGGATTCTATATGCCATCCCAAACCAGGGACTATACTGGCGATGCCAATCTTCATTTGCGGGACTGACGCCATCCGGAGTCGGAAGTGCTCATGTGTAAGCTCGCTCTGCTGGCCCTTTGTTACTTGACCCTTGCCGCGCATGGCCAGACCCCCGCATCAACGCAGCCTACCGTTCGATACCAATTCGGTGACAATTCGCAGTGGGCTGATTCAGCCTTCGACGACAGCTCATGGCCCGTGGCGCAGAATGGCCTTGTCCCCTCCCGCGCCCGCGATACGAACCGTTTCCTCTGGGTGCGCATCCGCGTCACTGTGCCCGCCAACCTAAACGGCCCACTAGCCCTTCATCTCGCCGATCTTGGCGTGCAGCCAATGACATGGCAGGTCTTCGTTAACGGCCAACCCTTGGCAGGCCAGGGAACTTTCCCGCCCCAGGCCAATCCCGCCAATCCTCCCGTTTCTCCCGTGATCAGTCTGCCTTCTTCGCTCGCCCCGCCGGGATCCGCGGCTTTGGTCGCTCTTCGCGAGTGGCACGTCCCCGCCTTCTTGGAATCCCGCGTTCCCAGCCACCCAACCGCCGTCATCAATGAAGCCGCTGTGCTGAACCTGACGGTGCGTGCTGGCGCTGCTGAAGCTCTGGTTGCCAACGGGCCGGAGTATGCCCTCAGCGCTCTGCTGGCGCTCGCCGGCATCGCGCTGCTCGTCTTCTGGCACTCCTCCCGCGGCCGCGAATACCTGTGGGCCGCGATTATGCTCCTGAGCCCCCTGGCCACTGCCATCCTGACTTCGAGCCCGGTCACCGCGCGCCTCTCGTTCCACGCCCAGACCCTGGCCATAGCCGGGGTCTACAGCGCGGGGCTGGTGGCTGAGATCGAGTTCATGTGGACGCTCTTTCAACTGCGTTCCCGCTGGATCCACATTCTCTGGCACGCCATATGGGTTGCCTTCATTCTGGCTGAGATTGCCGAGGCATACTTCCTGGAGTTCCCGGCCTTCCAGCATCTCTGCCAAATCGTCATCGTCTCCGGCATTGCAGCCTTCGACTGCATCCTCTTCCCGGTTTGCATTCGCGAGATGTTTCGCCCCGGCGGCAATCGCGCCATCGCCGCCGCGCAGAGTCTCATGGAAGTGATCATCTTGCTGGGGGTCCTGGGCTACTCCGTTCACCTCTCGCTCGGGCTCTTCCCGCTGGATCTCTTCCAGCTGACCCTCACGCTCTTGGGTATGGCAATCGCCGCCATGCTCTTCCGGCGGGCGTGGAAGGCATGGAAAGAGAGCAGCTCCCTGCGCGTGGAATTCGAAGCCGCCCGTGAAGTCCAGCAGCAACTGGTTGTTCCGGCCGTGGATGTTCCGGGGTTCAGGATCGAAAGCGCCTATGCGCCGGCGAAGCAGGTAGGCGGCGATTTCTTTCGCATCCTGCCCGGCGAAGACGGCGGAGTGCTTGTTGTGGTGGGCGATGTGAGCGGCAAAGGGCTAAAGGCCGCGATGACCGTGAGCGCGATCATGGGTGCACTGCACGACTACTCCTCAAGCAGGCCGGCTAATGTTCTGGAACACCTCAACCGGGTGCTTCATGGACGAGTGGGTGGATTTGTTACCTGTTGCGCCACGCTCATCGCCGCCGATGGCACGATGGCGCTGGCCAACGCCGGCAATCCTGCTCCGTATCGCAATGGGCAGGAAATGGCCGTCCAACCTGGCCTGCCGTTGGGCCTGCTGGAAGCGGCCACCTATGACGAAACACGTTACCAGATTGCTCCTGGCGACCGGATCACGTTTGTCTCCGATGGCGTGATCGAAGCCACCAGCTCCACTGGCGAACTCTATGGCTTCGACCGCACCCAGGCCATCAGCAACCAGCCCGCGCACACCATTGTGGAAGCAGTCAAACAATTCGGCCAGGAAGACGACATCACGGTCCTCACCCTAACGCTCGTCGAGGCCTGCCATGCCTAGGCTCGCCACGCTGGTCTTGGTCTGCCTCCTGGGCTGGAAGTTAGCCTGGTTAGCGAAACGATGGAAAATCGCTGAGACTGCCAAGTTTCAACGGAACCTCATTGATAAAAGCTTCCCCGTGATGGACGCTAATCAGCGAACCGAAAAATCGGTCGCGAGATTCAAGCCCGAATAAGTAGTCGTTCATTCCAAGCGGCAACACCCCGAAGCCCTCAGCGGTTTTTGCAAACTGCGAAGCGTGCATCCGAAGCAGTTCGAGTTTGCTCTGGTAGACGTCGGAAATGTCGATGACCATGCTGGGATGCTTGAAGTGGTGCAACAGGTAATACAAGTAAGCCAAAGGTTTGTGTGGTGGATTCGGGTCGTTCGACTTTCTCAATGTGCAGTGGACGGCGGCATTTCGAATGAGGCGCCCCGTCGCCGCATGGTCGGGGTGGCGGTCTTTCCAATAGGGCGCCAGTACCAACTTCGGACGGTATCGTCGGATAACGCTCGCAATCTGCTGCCGATTCTCTACCGAATCAATGACTCCGCAATCAGGCAGGCCGAGGTTTTCACGAAACCGGGCACCCATCCAGGATGCGGCGTCCTGCGCCTCTTTGTCGCGCTCCTCGCTCGTGCCTCTGGATCCCATTTCGCCTCGGGTTAGATCCACAACACCGAATGAAGTGCCCATTGCCCTTAACGTCAGTATGGTTCCGCCGGCCCCCCATTCGACATCATCAGGATGCGCGCCGAAGAGGAGAACGTCTACCAGCACCCCGCCACCGCGGTGTGGGTTCTGTTTATCACCTGTCATCTCATCTCGATATTACCTCTCGGCCTCGCGACAGCGCAGCGGATCCTGCATGCACCGGTCAATGTAGGATCGGCAACGTTAGTAGGCAAAGCCAAAGCTTTCGACGCAGTGACTCCACCCTCTAGCACGCGGATTCGGCGAGTTGCATCCTTGCGCACTTCCATTGTGAGCTGGTTTTAGTTCGCCTCACTGGAGTCCTGATTCGACAAGGCACGCTGGGTCCCGTCCCGGCTGTTGCCAGCACTGTGCTAGCTTAGGAGCATCCCGGTAGGTGTGATGGAATCAAGAAGCGTAGCAGACGGCAGGTATCGGACCTTGCTTGAAGTGTCCGGTGCCATCGCATCCCAGCCCAACTTGAAGGCTGTCCTGCAGAGTTTGCGCCGTCTGTTATCGAACGTTGTAGCTTTCGACTCGGTCAGCCTTTCCCTGCTGTCCGACAACGGGAACTCGGTCCGACTCATAGCATTTGACCGAAGTCCAGAAGCTCATCAAGTCGAGATTGGCACTGAGGTTCAGCATTTGGGGACTGCTGTTGGAAGAGCAATCGACGAACAAAAGCCCATATACGTTCCTGACCTTCAGGCCGAGCTTTCAAGGATTCCACAACTGGCATCGCAAGCGAAACTTCGGACTCCGCATAGCTCATACGTATTTCCCATCTCGATATCCGGGAAGAAACTCGGGGCTTTGGCATTTGCGACTGCACAGAGAGAGCAATTCAGCCCTGACGACATGGAACTTATGATCTCCGTCTCATCGCATGTTGCCGTAGCGCTAGAGGGCGCGGTTGCCCGCGATGCCGCAGAACTGTACCAACGGCAATTAGCGCACGAGCGCGATCGGCTTCGACTGCTACTCGAAATCAATAATCAGGTTGTGACGCAGTTGGGCATCAATGAGCTTTTCCGTTCCGCTTCATCGTCGATTCGCAAATACTTTGCGAATGACTTCACCGGTTTCTGGCTTATCGATAAACACTCTAACCGGCTCGAATGCGCGGTTCTCGATTTTCCCGGCGGCAAGGGCTTCCTTGCGGATATTCCCGTCCGTGAAGTCACCGATCAGGAAGTTGAAAAGATGCGTACCCGGACTCCTGAGATCTGGTCGCAGCAGGATATCGAAAAGCTTCAACCACTGAAGGACGAATCGATCGCCGCCTTAGCCGTAGCCCCACTAGGGACCGCGAACGGACCGCTTGGGTTTCTTGGGTTGGGGAGCAAGCGATCTAACAACTTTGGACAAGAAGATCTCGACATTTTGTCCCAGATTAGCGCGCAGATTTCCTTGGCTTTGGACAACGCGCTCGCGTATGGACGACTCAGCGCATCAAAAAATCGCCTGGAAGACGAGCGCCTGTATCTCGAATCGGAAATCCGCGCGGAATACAACTTCGAGGATCTCGTAGGCAAGAGCGCCGGTCTGCGTAAAGTCCTTGACCAGATCGAGATTGTCGCCCCAACCGGATCTACTGTCTTGCTGCACGGCGAGACGGGCACCGGGAAGGAACTGATTGCGCGCGCAGTACATAACCTCAGTCCAAGACGAGACCGAACGTTCGTACGTCTCAATTGCGCTGCTATTCCATCCGGGCTTGTCGAAAGCGAACTGTTCGGACATGAGAAGGGTGCGTTCACTGGCGCTTTGATGCAGAAACGCGGCCGTTTTGAAATTGCCGATCACGGCACGTTGTTCCTGGATGAAATTGGCGACATTAGTCTAGAGCTGCAGCCAAAGTTGCTGCGCGCGTTGCAGGAACAAGAGTTCGAGCGGCTGGGAAGCAACAAGACCATTCATGTTGACGTTCGCCTTATCGCGGCGACGCATAGAGACCTGTCGCTGATGATCCGCAACCATCAATTCCGGGAGGATCTGTTTTACAGGCTCAATGTTTTTCCGATTGAGATACCACCACTTCGCGAGCGACGGGAGGATATCCCGGTCCTTGTTCACTATTTTGTTTCGCGGTTGTCAGCGCGGATGCAGAAGCGCATCAAGTCGATCCCGAAGCGCGCAATGGAAGCGTTGACCAATGCTGCATGGCCCGGCAATGTTCGAGAGTTGGAGAACTTCATCGAGCGGGCCGTCATTCTGACGCAGGGAGACGAGTTAAATGTCCCGCTCACTGAACTTAAGAAGTCGTCCGTCCAGTATGCCTCTCCCGTATCGACATTCGAGGAAGCGGAGAGGCAGGCGATCATCGACGCATTGAAAGCGGCGTCGGGACGAATCTCTGGCCCGGGAGCGGCTGCGGAACGCCTCGGGCTGAAGCGCACAACGCTGCAAAACAAAATGCGGCGGCTCAACATCACGAAAGCCGATTACTGAAGCCCGAATGCGCTCCCATGCATAGCCGGCACAGCCTCTCCGCCTACCTCAGAACTGGAAGACCGCTTTGAGTTGGATAATACGCGGAGATGCGTCGCCACCCAGGAACGAACCGAAAACACTGGTTGGCGTACTGGCCGTGCTGACGATGGATCCAAAAGTTGGAGACGAAACGTTGAAGTCGGGATTCTGGAAGTTGGGGTGGTTCAGGACGTTGTAAGCCTGAGCGCCAACCTGGAACTTCCCAGCTTCCAAACCAGGAACCTTGAACCCCTTAAGCACGGATAGATCCGTGTTGAAGTATCCGGGGCCGGTGAATTGGTTTCTCCGCTGTCCACCGAAAGATGTGGGGTCCGCGAAATCGGTGGTTGCGGAACCGCCGAAGCAGGGAGTGGTCGTGGCCGCCTTACCGCAGTGGCTGGGAGTTGCAGGATTGACCACGTCGGCAAGCATCCAGGTGGTCGCCAGGTTCCCATAGTTCGGTTCAAGAGCATCCGTGACGTTGCCGTCGACCACACTGAACGGGAAGCCGCTGTGCCAGAACAGTGTGCCCCCGACTTGCCAGTTGTCGGTCAGTAGCCGCGGGCCCCCGAAGTAAGGAACGGTGATCAGGTAGTTTCCGTTCAGGCTGTGCCGGATATCGTAGTCGGCGTTGCCGTAGTTCTGCAAAGCCAGATTGAAAGGATCAATGGCATTGCCGGGGCTTTCTTCGCCCAGGGAGTTGATGCCGAAGGCCAGGAAGCCGCCATTTGAGACCTCGTCGAGGGCATGGCTGTAAGTGTAGTTGAAGTTCAAAGTCACGTACTTCGACTGGTTTTTGACCGACAGCAGCAAACCGTTGTAGTTGGAACTGGCAGCGCTCTGAATTTCAGTCACTGTGGCGAATGCCGGAAGCGCAGGGGCTGCCGGCGCTCCGCCGAATCCAAACGTATTCACGCCATTGTTGACTACCGGCTCGTGATAGCCGTGGTTGCCCACATATCCGATCTGGAAGCTTGTCGATCTGCCGATCTGTTGCTGGATTTGCAGGCTGTACTCTTCGTACGTCGGGTAGTGAATATTCTTGTCTGCGTTGAAAACAGAGGGTGCGGTGAAGTTGGGGTTTGCGGCAAGGATTGAATTGTAGCTGCCCCCGGCGGCAAAGCCGGTGGTGAAAGAGTGGTTCGTGCCGGTAAGCAGAGCGGCATAGCTGCCAGGCTGGGCAGGATCCGCCAGCCCATTGACGACCGTGAACTCCGGGCTCACCGGTGGGTTGGTCAGCAGGTCGTCGGCGAAGGTTGCAGGGAAGATATCCGTGAACATGCCGAAGCCGCCGCGCACAACCGTGTTGGAATGGTCCTTCGGTGACCAGGTAAAGCCGAGGCGCGGATCAACCGTGTAGCCTTGCAGCCCATTAAAAGCCTGATGCAAACCGGAGACGATGACACTGTTATAGGCAGTATCGAGACCGGCGGTGACGTTGGAGACGGTATCTCCAAAGCGCGCGAAGCAGTTGGTCTGGCAGACCGCGTTGGAGTTATGCTCCACGCGAACGCCGGCGGTGAACTGGAAATTGGGAAGCAGTTTCCATTGATCCTGGGCGTAAAAGCCCATGTTGTAGAGCGCGATCGGCTCCGAGAGGCGCTGGGGAAAGGTCTGCGTGGCTTCGAATAGATAACCCGCTGCGAAGGAGTCCTGAGCTGCCAACGGACCATTCGATGCCGGCCCGAGCTCGGTGCCGTCGGGAATGGTATTGATGCCGAGATCGGCGTCGGTTACGTCGCTTCGCTGGAACGTGAAGCCAAATTTCGCAGTGTGCTTGCCCTTGGTCCAACTCACGTCATCGTTGAATTGGTACTGGGTTACCTTTCTTCCTTCCGGCCACGAGGAGCCGTCAAAGTCAAGAGCATTGAAGGATCCGTCGCCAAAATTCAGCGAATAAGGGAAGGTCGAGGCAAGCAGACTGGGGTTTGAACTGGTAAAGAGTGCCGCATACCAGGAGGCGGCGAAGATGAACTGGTTGACGACGTTGGGCGAGAAGGTGTGCGTTTCTTCCAGTTGGCCTTCGTAGTCGGGCTGGTCGCTTTCCGCATTGAATGCGGAATTGATGGGATCGACGTAGGTTGGCTGGACGCCATGGTCCCACTTGAAGTGGATAAACATGTTGTCGTTCGCGCCCAGCTTGTGATCCAGCCGCGCCGTCACCAGGCTCTCAGGTAGGAAGTTCTTCGGATTGGCCTCAAAAGAATTCGCGTATGTGGTTCCAGCAAACGGCGTAGCCCGCGACGCACCCGGAGCGCTGTTGTAGAGGCTGAATATCTTTTGATAGAAGGGCATCTCCGCGGGGTTGGTGGTGACGAGGTTGGCGAGAACAGCGGATTCATAAGAGGCGCTGGGAATGAGCACGAAATCTGCCGGGGCAGTTACGAAGCGCAGACCTTCATAGTTGACGAAGAAAAATGTCTTGTCTTTGATGATTGGGCCGCCGATAGAAGCGCCCCACTGGTTAGCGTTGGAGAAGGGCTGGGGCGCAGCTGAGTGGTCGTTGAACCAGTCATTCGCGTTCATGTCGCTGTTGGTCCAGTAATAGGTCGCATTGCCATGAAACCGATTGGTCCCAGAGCGGCTGATGATGTTTTCCTGAATGCCGCCCAAGCTTCCGTATTGCGCGCCGAAGGCGTTGGCCACGACGCTGACTTCCTCGACATCGTTAAGGCCCAGAAGCAGGTTGCTGGGACCGGAGCTGTTCAGGTTCAGGAAGGGATCATTCTGTTCCGCGCCATTGAGTGTAAAGTTGTTCGACGTAGCGGGCAGGCCGAAGACGGACGAGTTGCCATTTCCGCCTTGAGTGTTCATCACTACGCCCTGAGAGGTCTGGATGGGATAGGTGATGTCTCCTCCAGGGTTGGGAAGGTTTTGAACTTGCTGCATGGTAATGGTGGTCGATAGATCGGAGTTCTCAGTTTGCAGCAAGGGCACGGTCGAACTCTCCACCTCCACGCTTTGTGAGGCTTGGGCCATGGAGAGTTTGACATTTCCGCTCGTTATCTGGCCAATCTGGACGGTAACATTCAGTCGCGTGGTCGTAAAACCTGCGTCGGCGACGGATATGGTGTAGTTGCCGGGTGGCAACAGTGACACGCGATAGGCTCCAGCGTCGCCGGTCTTGACTACCTTGACGGCTCCCGTTTCTGTATCGGTGACGGTTACGGTTGCGCCTGGGACCGCTGCGCCCGAAGGGTCCGTTACCGTGCCGGCGATGTCGCCGGAGATATTCGTTTGCGCATGAAGAGCTCCCGGGACGAACACGAGCGCTGCCAGCGCAACAATGAACAAGGCAAAAACGAGAACCAAATCAACTCGCTGCGACAGAAATCGATTCATACACATCCTACCGAGCTGGGAATGCCACCTGCCTCAAGTCGTTACGACCGGCCTGATCGTAAGACTTGCGAGATCTCTGTTTTGACTCTCGTTTTTCCGAGCGTGACAATCCAATGACAAATAGATTGCAAGTGCGTGACGTTTAAGGTGTGCTTGCGGGAATATTCATGTCGATGTCTGCCCTATCGCGGCGACGCATAGAGATCTGTCGCTGATCAGTCACGTTCTTTGCTTCGACTTCACGACTCAAAACAGCGACCTGCTCAACCTGATGTTCTCCTTCATCGTTCAGTTCGACGATAGCCCTCTCGAGCCGATGTTCCCGAGGAGAGTTCTCTCCCGACGCAAGCCCGGAGGACTCGGTTGAAGGGTAAAGGCGGCCTGAAATGTCCGGGGCCGCACTTGCTGTTGGCTGATATCCAGTCTGCCCGCATTTGGGCACAGCCCGCTATAGGGCATGGCAAACACACCGGTCACATCCGGACCCTCGCAACTTCAGCAACTTACACCGCCTTCTGTTGGCATGTCAGATGCAGTATCTTATGCGGCGGGATAGAGAAGACCCGCCGAAAGAGATGGAACGATGTTGTGTGTCGATTGGAGATCACCAATGTTGCGTGTCGAATTTGAGGACGTTGGGGAGACCGTTACCATGCGACTGGAAGGCCGGTTCGTTGGACCATTCGCCAAGGACACAAGGGATTTGCTGACGCGCTCAAAGATTCCGCTGCGACTTGTCGTGAACTTGTCGGAGGTGACATTTGTCGATGCGGTCGGTGAAGAGATGCTGTCGTGGTTAGCTAGAATTGGAGGGCAGTTTATTGCAGACAACTGCTATCCCCTCCACGTCTGCGAACGCCTGCACTTGCCGATGGCGCCGAAACGTGCCCGGGCCTTCTCCCGGGCGATGTAACGCGTTCGCGGACGTTTTTAATGTTCGTCCGCGCGTGAATGGTTAGGGGGAAACTAAACATGAAAGACGATGCTGAGGACTATCCGGTCTCCTATCTGCTGTACGTCTCTTGCACATTAGTCGCGATTGCTCTCGTAGCCATGGTTGCATACGTTTTCCTTTTCACTCACGCGTAACTGCCGCTTCAGCCTGGTGCGCCCGTCCGCAGAGGAAAGCCGTGGCATTTTTCCGAGGTAAGAGGTACACCATGGAATGGTTTCATTCGTCTGAACTAGATAAACAAGAACGGCCCCAAGGCAGTCTTGCTTCGAGCCACGAGATCCGCTCGGCTTTCGTCGAGCAACGCGATCATTTGAACTGGATAGCGCTGATCATTACCGGAGACCACGCCCTCGCGGACCGAGCAGTTATAAACGCGAGCGATCTGTCCGCGAGCTATGGCAGTGTCTTCCGCGACTGGCTCATGGGGTGGACGAATACTGCAACGGTGCGCGCCGCGGTAAGAGAAGTTCGCGACCTCATTTCTGCATCGGCGAGCCGCTATATCGATTCCTCCTGCGAGCACTCTGATAATGATGTGCTTTCCGACGATCAGATCGCGTCGCTTCGGCATCTCGATACACGAGACATCGTTGCGGCGCTTGACCCACTGGCCCGCTCCGCATTGGTGCTGCGGGGAATACAACATTTCTCGATTACTGATTGCGCGCTCCTGTTGGATATGCCCCGACGAATCGTCGTGGCTGCGTATTGCCGGGCTGTCCGTTGGAATGACGAGCGTGCGGGTGCGCAAGGAGCGCCGAATTAAGATGGGGCGGTCTCTCGCCTTTGATTACACCCCCGCAGAAAACACAACCCACGACAGGTGGAAAGAGAGAAAACGTGCGCAGAATTAACAAGACAAAGATGAGAACAAGGCACCGGACGGAATGGTAAAGAGGGATCGCGCGGAGAGGAATCGCCCCTTAAGCGGAAGGGCCTTCGGCATCGCGAAATTGTGCAGCTTAATCCTGTTGCTGGTCGCGGAGACTGCACCCCGGGGGCAGGTGGCGTCACCGAATTCCGGAAGTGTTCCCAGCGGCCCCGCCACCAACGAAGTTTTGCGCCTCACGTTAAGTGAAGCCATCAACCAGGCGGTGCGCTATAACCTGGGGGCAATCGAGAGTGACGAGAATACCAGGGCAGCTCGAGGGCAACGGCTGCTCGCGTTAAGCCACCTCCTTCCCCAGCTAAGTGCAGGGATTAGTGAGAACGTGGACCAAGTGAATCTCACAGCCTTGGGCCTCGGCGCAATCAAGATACCCGGCGTCCCTGCTGTTGTTGGCCCGTTCAGCTACAGCACGGCGAGTGCAAGTCTTAGCCAAACCCTGTTTAGCTACGAATCGATCCAGCGCTTCCTTACTGCCCGCACCTCCGAGCAGGCCGCCCAGCTCAGCTACAAAGACACGCTCGACGTAATTACGCTTACCGTGGGCAACGCTTATCTGCAAGTTATCGAAGCTGGCTCCCGGATTGAGGCCGAAGAGGCGCAAGTGCAGAATGCAAAGGCTCTCTACGATCAGGCGGTAGACGAATTCCAGGCCGGTACAAGACCACGGATCGACGTGACTCGGACAGAAGTCCAGCTTCATACCGAGGAGTACAGCCTGAGCGTTGCACGCAACAACTTCGCAGTCGCGAAACTCACTCTCGGCCGTGCCATTGGATTACCTCTTGGCCAAACCTTCGAGCTTGCGGATCAACTTCCGTATGCAGACATCCATCCACCTACGGTCGAAGACGCCCTCACGACGGCTTACAGCTCGCGGAGTGACTTCCGCTCGGCTCTCGATTCGGCGAAATCAGCCGAGCATGCGCTGTCTGCCGCCAAGGGCGAACGTTATCCCGTCGCGGCTGTAAATGGCGATTATGGCGACCAGGGACCAACGTTCGGTCAGTCCCACGGAGTCTTCGGTTTCCAGGCGGGGATCAATGTACCGGTCTACACCGGTGGCCGGATCAAGGGCGACATAACCCAAGCGGAAGCAACTCTGCGCCAGAGGAAGGCAGAAGCGGAAAACATCCGTGGGCAAATTGATTACGACGTTCGCACTGCATTTCTCAATCTGAATGCCGCCAGGGAGCAGGTCGACGTCGCTCATCAGAATGTGAGCTTGGCCAACGAGAACGTCGCTCGTTCCAAGGATCGCTTTGCGGCAGGCGTTACAGACAGCGTCGAAGTGGTGCAGTCCGAGCAGTCCCTGGCCAGCGCCAACGACCAATACATCACCAGCCTCTATAGCCACAATCTCGCAAAGCTGGCGCTCGCTCGTGCCCTCGGTATTGCACGAGGCAGTTTTAGCCAATATCTCGGAGGACGCTAAGTGTCTGCACAACAGACTGAGTTCAAGGAAACAAATTCCACCCCGATGGCGACGGCAAAACCAGAACTGTCCCACGGCAACCAAAAGAAGCAGGGCATCCGCCGGATTTTTAACGAACATCCAATGGGCTCTCGGGCCGCGGCGTTGCTGCTACTCGCGATTGTGGTCGTAGGTGGAGGGCTCTTCTTATGGAATGGCCTGGCGTGGGAGTCGACTGACGACGCGCAAGTGGATGGTCACATCATGCCGTTGAGCGCGCGGATCAATGGATACGTGCTCGAAGTTCCAGTGATCGAGGGACAGCTTGTACATGCTGGTGATGTGCTCGTGACTATCGATCCTAAGGACTATAAGATCGCTTTGGAACAGGCCCGGGCGACGTTCGAGGACGCGCAGGCCAGTGCCGCAAGTTCTCGCTTTAACATACCGATCACCTCCGTTACCACGCAAAGCAACGTCGATTCAGCAAGTACCGCGGTGGAAAACGCAGAGGCGGGATTTAAGGCTGCCGAGCAGAATCTCGAGTCTGCGAAAGCCGTTTTGGAACAAGCCGAGGCCAATGCGGCGAAGAGCGACGCGGACCTGGTGCGCTATGAACAACTAGTCGCAAAGGAAGATATTTCACATCAGCAGTACGATCAAGCAGTCGCCGCGGCCAAAGCAAATCGATCCGGCGTCGCGTCAGGCACCGCGAATGTACAGGCGGCTGAACAAGCAGTGCGCCAGGCACAAGGAAAGCTCTTGCAGGCGAGGGCCGATTTACGCAGCGCTCAGACCGCACCGCAACAGATTTCGATGACCCTCGCCAAGGCAGACGCAGCCGATGCCCAGGCGCGAGAACGCAAGGCGGAACTCGATCAAGCAGACCTCAACCTCAGCTATACAGTCGTTCGTTCTCCAGTCACAGGAATTATCGGTAAGAAAACAGTCGAAGTAGGCCAGAACGTTGGCATCGGGCAGGAACTAGTAGAAGTAGTGCCGCTCAACGATGTCTGGGTTACGGCTAACTTTAAGGAGACGCAACTGGCCCATATGCGGCCGGGGCAACCCGTCGAAATCAAGGTGGACGCCTACGGCCGCGCATGGCAAGCACATGTAACCAACATGGGCGCCGGCGCAGGCTCGGTGTTCAGCCTGTTACCTCCCGAGAACGCCACTGGAAACTACGTTAAGGTTGTGCAGCGGGTACCAGTGCGTCTCGATTTTGATCGCTCTGGATCAGACTTCAACGCGGAAGGGCTACTGAAGCCGGGCTTGTCCGTTGAACCCGAGGTGAGGGTGCGATGAGCACTGCCGGATCTGGAGCCGCCGGAGAGGCTCTCTGGCAGCCCAAAGTCAACCCTTGGATCATCGCGGCTTCGGTCTCCCTGGCGGCGTTTATGGAGGTGCTCGACACCAGCATCGCCAATGTAGCCCTGCCACATATCGCCGGCGGTTTGGCGGCCAGCAATGACGAGAGCACGTGGGTGCTGACCAGTTATTTGGTCTCCAATGCAATCGTTCTACCTCTAAGTGGATGGCTGGTCGCGTCGCTGGGGCGGAAGCGCTTCTTTTTGATCTGCATTACGTTTTTTACGGCGAGTTCCTTTCTCTGTGGCATCGCACCCAGCCTTGGGTTTCTGCTCCTGTTTCGAGTTATGCAAGGCGCGTTTGGAGGAGGTTTGCAGCCGATGGCGCAGTCAATCCTGGGCGATAGCTTTGCTCCCGAGAAGCGAGGGCTGGCCTTTTCGCTGTATGGAATTACGACCATCTGCGCTCCTGCCATTGGTCCGACGCTGGGAGGATGGATCACAGACAACTACTCTTGGCGCTGGATTTTCTACATCAACGTTCCGGTTGGCATTCTGGCACTCCTCCTGGTCTATCAGCTCGTCGAAGATCCACCGTACATAACCCGCCTGAGGGCCCGGCTCTCCGGTTTCGACTTCATCGGATTTTCTCTGCTGACTCTAGGCGTCGGCGCATTGCAGATCGTCCTCGACAAGGGACAAGAAGACGACTGGTTCGGATCTCATTTCATTACCACCTTGGTTGTGATCGCCGTCGTGGGCCTCGTTTCTCTGGTGGTTTGGGAATGGCTTCAGAAAGAGCCCATCGTGGATGTGCGTTTGTTCAAGAATTTCAACGTTGCGACCACCAATCTGATGTTCCTCATGCTGGGAGCGGCTTTATTCAGTTCCACGGTACTCATGCCGCAACTCCTGCAGACTCTTATGGGATATACAGCTCAAAAGGCAGGGATGGTGCTTTCCGCCGGCGCCCTGGTGGTGCTGGTTGTGCTCCCGATGGTAGGCAAACTTACCACCCGATTTCAAGCGCGTCATATCATCGCCTGTGGTTGGATAGGTCTGGCAGCAGCCATGTACATATCGAGCAAACAGATCGATCTCCTTATGAGTTTCCGCTCGGCCACTCTTTTACGTGTGTGGCAGTACATTCCCGTGGCCTTTCTATTTGTCCCCCTCACGCTTGCCGGATATGTCGGCCTGGCGCCTGAAAAAACCAACGCTGCCGCCGGGCTGATGAATTTCTTTCGCAACATGGGGCAGAGCGTTGGGACGTCCGCTGTTACGACCTTGATTGCTCGACGCAGTCAGTATCATCAATCCGTCTTGGCCGAATACACAGCTTCTGGCCGGTTTCACAGCTCTATCACAGTCCTTGCAATACGGCTGACGCGCTCCGGCTTGAGCGCGCATGCCGCTCAACAACAGGCCCTGGGCCGCCTCTACGCTGTGGTTCAAGCCCAAGCTGCGGTTCTCTCTTACATCGATGTGTACTGGCTGCTGGCAATGGGCTCGCTGATTATGTTTGTCGCCTCATTTCTGCTCAAGAGAAACGACCCAGGCAAGAGTGCGAAGGTATCGGTTCACTAGGATGTTATGTCAAATGGTCCCCTTTGCCGATGACCTTTGCTTGCCAGAAGCGCGTAGCCTGGTTTTACTCCTCGACAAGCAGCTATGCCACCGGTGGCTATGGCGATGTCGTTCTCCTGTGGCTGTGGCGCACCTTAGGTCTGGTAGAAATCCTAGACACTGCGAACCTGATGGGTTGTTCTGGCTGTTGAGAAAGGGCGGGAAAGAGCTTTATGTAAGGCACGAAAGAGTGGAGCGCCTGAGGCGAGCAATTTGTTCTCTGCCGCCCATTTGCTTAGCGCCCTCACTGTCCCCGCGACCCGTCACGATTTTCTTACTTTAGCTCCTTCGGGGGTTCGAGAGGAGATTTCACCGGCGCGGGCGTGGGGCCGAGTACCCGGTCGACCTCGGCATCGTCTACCCAAGCGGACTGTATGCCATCTTTGGGAACGTCGATATGAGCGCTCCACACGATGGCGTTGAGAACCAGCTTGCGGTAGTCGTCGTTCTGCCAGTTGTTGTAAAAATGGCCGAAGGTCGCTCCTATGCTGCGGCCGGGTATCTTGCTTGTGGGTGTGGGGGGACGGTCGTATGCCCACATGGTGACCTGGTCCTTGGGACCGGCAAGTGGTCCGGGTAAGACCGCCTTAGGGTCTGCGGGAAGCTCCGGGACGCGGAGTAGCGGGGTGATGCCGATACACCCACCGACGAACCTGGCTTTGTAATAGAACTCGTCCGTGATGTGGAAAGGCTTCACACCTTTCATGACGGGATGGTCGGGTGTGGGGAATATAACGTCGGTGGTCAGCGTCTTTTGCGTGAAATACATCTGTGGGTGCCTGGGCCCGTCGTATTCGACATAGCCTCCGGCCCAGGTAATGCCCTCATGATGGAATTGGAAGGGTATGTAAGTTGCGAAATGGAAGATCATGAAGCCGCATCCACGGTCTATTTGCTTCTGTATGGCGGCAATGCGCTCCGGAGTAAACGTCCAGGGGGACCACTGCATGCCGTCCGAGATAAAGACAATCGTGTCCGCGGTGTCAAGATCGGAGAGATTCGTAGGCCAGCCGTCGTAGACGACCTCGGTTTCGACGTCCTTGAGACCGGCACGGTCGAGCATGACTTTCAGGAGGCGGGCTGACTTCAGGTACTCGTGTATGCCCGGTCCCTTGGACTTGGAACCCGCAATCAGGACGATCTTGCGGTGTTTTTGGGGATTCGTGGCGTGCAGCGGCTGGATCGCAAAGAGCAGCGCAACCGATGCCAGAATCCATTTGCTTGCGCGGCGCAGGAGCGTTTTCGGCATCGGGGGCCCTCGGATTCGCAACTGATTATATTGACGACGGTCTTGTGCTGCAGAGTACAAGCTAGATACCGTTACCAGCAATGGCATTTGCGGATCTCGATCTCTCCCGACGATTGGAACGAGCCGAAGGGCGGTCCTGCCTGGAATTTGCTGAGGCGCGCGAGCGGCTCCATCCGCAGAGCGGGGCCACCTGGATCGAGTGCGCGGGCGCCTACGCCGTCTTCGACGGAGTGAGCTCTCCGGTCACGCAGAGCTTCGGGTTGGGACTCTTTGAGCCGTTAAGTCCGGCTTCACTGGACAGGATTGAGGCTTTTTTCCTGGATCGCGGGGCCGCTGTTGTTCATGAAGTTAGCCCCCTGGCGGGCATCGGGACCCTTGACTTACTGTGCACTCGCGGTTATCGGCCGATCGAACTGAGCAGCGTGCTCCACCGGCCGGTGGAACGGCCGGCCACGAAAATCCATTCTAACGGGGTGACGGTGCTTGTGGCCGGGGTTGAGGACGCGGCATTATGCGCGCAGATTAACGCGCGGGGATGGGGACACGAACATCCGGAGCTGCTGGATTTTTTCGGTGAATTCGGTCCAGTAGCATTTGCCCGTGAGCACACGGTGAACTTTGTCGCCGAGCTGGACGGCCAACCCGCGGCAGCAGGCGCTCTCAGTCTCCATGACGGGGTCGCTCTGTTTGCCGGGGCAACGACTATCCCGGAGATGCGCCGGCGAGGACTGCAGGCAGCCCTGCTCGAAGCCCGGATGCGTTATGCCTTCGAACATGGCTACGACCTGGCCATGATGGTGACGGAGGCGGGCAGCCAATCGCAGCGCAATGCCGAACGCAAAGACTTTCGCATTGCGTACACCCGCACCAAGTGGCAGCTGTATCAGTCCTGATGCAGCCAAGAAAGCTTGGCCTGTCAGTTCGTGGCCGGGACCGGTACACTGGCCGGGCGTGACTCTCAGCCCTCATCCACTGCTGCACCCGATCTTCGAGACGCTCGGCTATGCGCTCGCTTACGCCGTTTACCGGCGAAGCCGCGCCACCGCCGGTGACATACTCGAGGACGAGCAGCAGTGGCTTATCCTCGCCGTTGCTGCCATCGGCGCGCTGCTTGGCAGCCGCATCCTTGGCCTGCTGGAGCAAGTGTTCCGACTCCACATCACGTGGAGCACCTTCCTGTTGCCGGGGGGTAGGACCACCGTGGGCGGTCTACTTGGCGGCTGGATTGCCGTGGGCCTGATCAAGCGCCTGCGTGGCATCCGCGCTCGGACGGGTGACCTTTTTGCCGTGCCACTGTGCCTGGGCATCGCCATCGGCCGCATCGGCTGTTTTCTGGCCGGCCCCGCGGACGGCACCTATGGGGCTGCGACCAGCTTGCCCTGGGGGGTCAATTTTGGCGATGGTGTCTTCCGCCACCCCACCCAGCTTTACGAGATCCTCTTCCTCAGCGCTCTCGGCTTCGCCCTCCATCGATATAACGAAAAACCTCACCCCGACGGAGCGACCTTCCGCATCTTTCTGGCTGCCTATCTCACCTGGCGGCTGCTCATCGACTTCCTCAAGCCCCAACCCCTGATTTTTGGCCTTAATTTGATCCAGTGGGCCTGCGTAGCAGGAATACTGGCATTAGTGCCCGATCTTATGAGACTCTGCTTTATCCAGCCAACCGCGATCAGGAGCACCGAATGAGCACACCCCCGATGCCGGTACGGCACGCACACAAATCCACAAACCTGGCCAAGTTTGCCACCGTTTTTGCCCTCACCTTCAGTCTCGCGTTCGGGCTGTGCAGCGTAAGTGGCATCAGCATCGACGGCGGCGGCAACTACAGGGCGGCCCAGCTTTTGATCGCAACCTCGCTGGTGATCGAAGCGATTTGTGCTGCCGGCTTAGTGGTGCTTGGCATCGTGGCTATGCTCAGAAGATCGCAATCTAAGGAGTAGTACGCCGCCTCAAAGTCTGCGTGAGAACTACCCTCTCCAAATTGAGTCCCGGAGGGACGGCTGAGAATAGCCCAGGACGTTTAGTCCTGGGTTAGGGTGTGCCAGCGAGCAGTCCCGCAGGGACGGCTGAAAGTTACCCAGGACATGGTCCTGGGTTGAGTGCCCCGAATCGCGAATGGTCCATTTCGACGGTAGAGTACCCAGGATTGCATCCTGGGTGATTTTCAGCCGTCCTTGCGGGACTGGTTCCTCTCTCAAACTATCCCCAGGACTCACCCCGGATTTCCTGCACGCTGCTCTGGACAGGTCTGCGTATGCGGCTTTCTTCACGGAAAGCCGCGCGAGGCTCATTGATTCCACCAAGCTACACAGGAAATCCGGGTCCGTCCTGGGCTACTTTCAGCCAGTCTTGTCCAAATTAGCTTTTCGATCGGTCCGATTTGTGCAGCACTCGCTGAAGACAAATCAGCTCTCGAGGTGTATTGCGATTAGTCCCGCAGGGACGGCTGAGAATAGCCCAGGACGTTAGTCCTGGGTGCGCAATTCCCTCCAGACCAGTCCCGCAGGGACGGCTGAGAATGACCCGGGATGTCAGTCCTGGGTGAACCTGGACCGCAGTGAATGCTGAGGCCATCCTCAAAACCAACCCGATTCTCCTTCACACCCAGGCGGTTCCATACAATCAAGGATTACCTGCACACCAAACCCGATTTGCTCGCTAATTTGGACAGCTCTGACTTTCAGCCGTCCCTCCGGGACTCAATTTGGAGAGAGTAGTGCTCACGCAGACTCTTCGGCTCGCATCTGCTGCGAACCGGCTTCCTAATTCGCCGGATCGGCCGTACGGCCCATAAACAGGATGCTGTTGGAGCGATGGTCGCGAATCAGGAAGACGAAGGGGTGGTCGGCACGGAAAATGGGTGGCGGCGCCGGGTTGGGCGCGCGAGCCGCCATGGTCATCATGATCCCGCCGGTGGCCGCCGCGGCTTCGGTTCCTTCCTCATTGACGTCGATATAAGCCTTATGGATCACCGCTGAAATAGCGAGATCCTTCTTCCCGGTCATTCCTGAAAAATCCGCGCTCGCTGTAAACGCCTGCGGCATCCCCATCGCGGCAAGCGTGCCTGCAAGTTCGAATTGCTGCGTGGTCTTGAACTTAGGAATAGTCACGATGACTTTGGGAACCGGACTTAGCTGGCCGAGCCATTGCTGCGTGTTGGACGAAGTCAGCGATTGTTCCAGGGCAGCCAGTCCGCCTGGATCTTTGGGAAGGAAGATGACCATCGACAGTTCATTGCTCTTGTAGGGAATCTCCAACACCTGAAACGTTCCGCCGTTGAAATAGTTGAAACCGCCCACGCGGTGCATCAGGGGGACTTTCTTTGTCTGTGCCGGGGACAGATGGAAGTCCTCATCTTTGGTTTGCGCCTTGTCGAATTGCGTCTGCCAATCACCCTTGAAATAGATGGCGTTGGTCAGCACTAACCGTGTGGTCGGTTTGAGCGCACCGGATGGGAGCAGGTCTTTGATCTTATTTGCCGTTTTCTGCTCGACCCACTGGTTGATGGTCAACCGCGCTGCTTCGGTCGAGCCTTTGAAATCCACCTGGTTCAAGCCCGCGCCGTAATCGTTGTTCATGATGTTGAGGAAGCTATTGAGGAAGGCGTAGCCGCGCTGCGCCCAGAGAGCATTGGCGACGCTCAGCTGGTATCCATCATGTACGGCGTTGAGACCGCGAAGCAGCGCACCCATCGCTGGGTCCAGCCGGTCCGGCGGGAGGGTGAAGTGCAGGGTTTTCGCCATTGAGGAGGCGGTGTCGCCGCGTGCCCCGGCATAGGCCATGGCCAGCGCGGTAGAAATACTCCCGGGCGAGAAGAAGAGGTTGCCGCTTTGCTCGCGCAATTGGCCGTAGAGTTGGACGGCGAAGGCATTGCCGCCCTCGGCCAGGGCCGCTCGGTCAGCCGCGGCCGGAAGTGGCGGTTGGGCGCCGCGCGCGGGAGGCAGCAAAATAAAACAAAGCATGAGTAAGCATAGTAGGGATTTCATGCGCATCTCCGTCAACCGGCCCATCGCGAGAACGTAACATCTTAATTGACGAGGATGGATGGTAAACCGCGCCGCGAAACACGGGACTGCAGTTCCTATTTCGCTATAGCATTTTTCGCAAAGGTGTAGACCGAATCCACAGAAGTTTGCGCAGCTTTCCGCCAAAGAAAGCTGCTCGTAATAGCCGTCAGAAAGTTCATAGTATTGCGAAAAATGCTTTAAATCGTCTTTGACAATTTCTCCCGCCGTGCGGCCCACTCGGCGGTCGAGAAAAGACCGGGTCCTATTTCGATCAGCCGCGGCAGCATCTTGAAGACCGAGACCTGGTTCCATAACTTCCCGTCGCGGGTGCGAAATCCTTTTTCGTTCAGATCGCTGGCTATGCTGGAGAAAGGGAAATCCTGAACTACCAGATCCATCATCTGGGTAAGCACCCGGCGTTCACGAGGATCGAACTCCAGCCGCTGGCAATCGTCGGAAATGCGCAAGCCGTAGGGGATTTCTTCGTGGAAGGCGCCTTCACTGGGCGCTTCATCCCCAGGTAGCTCGCGCCGCCACTCGATGGATACTAATTGCCATCCGGCGGCCATACGCTGCTGCATGATGGATGGACTAAAGGGTCCGGAAACCACATCTCTTATCCGCTCAAAGTGCGCCATGCATACCCTCCTTAGATGACACGACTATGATTTGGTGCCCATGGTTGCAATTCATGCGCCAAACGCCGATGCAGGCGGGCACGGGGATTTAGGCCGGACCGACTCTCCCGAATCATAAACTGGTGTTCGAAATCACAAATCGCTGTTCGACTCTGGACACAGAGGCTAGGGCTGATCCGCGGGAGGAGGCGGCACGGGAAGTACTTTGCGGGTGTCTGGCGGCAGGGTGGGCGCGGTGGTCGTTTCCTCGTCGCCCATCTCGAAGACCGGCGTGCCCTTGGGCAATTTCAGGCGGCCGTCGACCAGGTAAGCCACGGCGACCCCGCCGGTGACCTCGGGCGCAAAAATCACCAGGGGAAGGAGATACTTCTTACTCTTGACCAGCGATTCTGCCACACCGTCGACCGGGTGGCTACGGGGGATGCTGCCCGGAACCTGCGGAATGACGAAGGCGCTCATGTTGAGTTCGGGGTGCTTATTACCGTAACTGACCAACGAGCGGGCGACCTGTTTGGGGGTCATCAGGCCCACGTCGGCGATGAAGTTGCGGTGGATCGCGTGGGGCATGTAGATGTCGAGGACGACGCGGGAGAAGTCGGCGCAGTTGTGGAAGAGCAGATTGAAGTGGCCGACGTTGCGGCGGTCGTTAAAGGTGGTGATGAAACGCTGGTCTTGTGCCGGCGTGCTGTCGATCTGGAAGCCGTGAATGGTGCGGTCGTAGGAGGAGCCGATCAGTTCGGTCCACTCGCCCTTGGGACTCCGGCCATGCCGGTTGTCGGGCGCCAGATCGAGCAAGTGCTGCTTGCGGTAGGCATCGCGGAGAGCTTCCACCTGTTCTTTGTCCACCGTCTGGGGAACGTCGTTGGGCGAATCGACGGCGTAGAGATAGGGGACCAGCGGGATAGCAAGCCAGTCATAGCCGTCGATCTTGTGATAGCGGCTGATGACGACGCCAAACTCACCGTCGTGGCAGGGGCGAAGCGAGGTGGGCGAATCGGCACAGATGTGGTTGAAATAAACGGCCGCGTGGCCGGTGGGGTTCACGGCGCCAAAATCGCCGTAAGGCTCTTCCATCAGGAGTGCGACCGAGGCGTGGGCGTTTGTTGCTGCCGCTGCCGCCGCCAGTAGGCAAAAGAGTAGACCCGGGGCCCGATGCATCATTCTCCTCAGTTGTTATTCTAGAGGAGTTATGGCTTTTCCGATTAAAGTTTGTGTGGTGTGTTCAGAGGAGTTTGAACTGAAGCCGGATAAACCCGGTTTCGCCAATCGCTGCCCGGCGTGCAGCACCGCTGAACAAGAGGACCCGGCAACCAAGGGGCGCATGGACGCCGTCGAACGCAAAACCGTGATGGAAGCGAACGAAGCCCGCAGGCAAGCGATGCGCGACCTTCTATATCGCAAGGATAGCTAACGTTGGCTAAGTGCCATAAGTAACATTACGAAAGCTGCTGCCCTGGAGTCACTTGCGGCTAATTACCGGAGTGTTATTTGATGCGGCCTTTTCCCTTTTTACTGTGATCTTCGCGGGCTAACGTTTCCTCCAGATGAAGGAACTAAATCTTCAAATCTGGCGGAATGAAGAGCCTGGAGACTGGTCCATCGCTATCAATGGCGTGCGTCACGAACACGTTACCACCCAGACCCTGGAAGATCTGGTTGAGCACGCAGTTATCGTTACAGAGAAATCGCTGTTAGGACCGACACTTGTAAGTTCTGGCAACGTGGCACCACCCGCTGTTCCACAGTGGGTCATTCAAGGACAGATTGAGGCCCGGATTCAGGAACTTGCGCAGAGCAACGATGACTTGGCGACGGCGCTGGAGCGCCTGCGGGAGTCTTATAATCAGCTCCTAGCCGGAAAACCTGTAAAAAATGTTGATGAGGTCTGGGCACAAGGCGAGGCCGCTCTGAGGAAGGCGGCAACAGCGAAGAACGTAAGCTAAATGGGTCTCTGAGCTCGTTGCAGCCTGAAAAGGGCCTTAGTGCTTCACCTGACTAGATTTTCGGCGACGGACCGGACGGGCGACCCTCCGCGTAGTCGAAATATCCTCTCTGAATTCGCCTAAACCCGCCTGGTCACAAAATATGCGCGTGAGATTGGTGAACACCTGCCTTGCTGCCGTGGAGAGATCCTGATACTCGTCTCTGAACCACGAGAAAATGGCGAGATTCATGATCGACAAGGTGAGGCTAGCAAGCAGGCGCGGCTTAAGATCATCCTTTGACGCGCTCTTGAGACGTGCGGCAAATGCCGCTGCCACAGTATCTTCAACCTCCATCATGCGTGAGTGGTGAGCTTGCCTGGCCGAGGCACTGCGCTGAGAGATCTCAATGATCTGACGCGTACGCGGGTGCGCAGCTGTTTGTCTAACTACAGCCAGGACGGTCTCTCGTACAGTTTCGAGAGGAGTGAGTGCGGGCGGACATGCCGTGATGGTTGCGGAAAGTACAGATCCGAAATGCACTACGTTTTGCGCCAATAGATCATCTTTACTGGCAAAGTAGCGGAAGAAAGAACGCCTGGATACTCCTGCGGCCTGGGCGACCTCTTCGACCGTGGTCTCGTCAAACCCCTCCTTGGCGAACAAGTCTATGGCGGCGTCATAGATTGCGTTGCGTACCAGTTGTTGTTTACGGACTTGAAGGGTGTCTTCGGTCACGGTTGCTCCCATGCAGTATCCCCTCTTAGAGTGCCATAGATAGCACTGTGTGACAACGATAGAAGAGCCTACTCGCCGAGGAAAAACTCGCCGTAGGCGCAAATATTTAGCATTTGGTGTTTACTGTGGCACTGGGTGCCGTTTATACTGCAGCACATGGCACTCAGTGCCATATCTCTAAAAAAGGTGAGGACATGAGAACACTGTTCCTATCCATTCTTCTGGCGTCCGCGTCTGCATTGGCAGCCCGGGCTGACAACGTATCCCTCAGTGGCAAGTGGAAGATCCACATCAATGTGCAGGGCAATGAAAGCGACGCCGTATGCGGATTTACTCAGAAGGACAACGACCTTGGTGGCAGCTGCGCTACAGAAAATGGAGACAGGCCGCTCGCCGGCAAAGTCGATGGACAAAAGATCGCTTGGTCCTACGACTCCGAGTACGAGGGCAGTCCGCTCACGGTGAAGTTCAGCGGAACCATAGATTCGGCTGCGACTAAGCTCGCGGGCTCTGTCAGCGTGGAACAGTTTGGGGTCGACGGCGACTTTACGGGCGTTCCATCCAAGTGAAAACAGGTGCAACCTTGGGAACTTGGCCCGAGGGTTCGAATCAAGATTTAGGAGGCTAGGTATACTGCGGGAGAGACAGGGGTTTAACGATGCAGCCCATCGCAAAGCTGGAGCAAATCAGCAATGCTCAAGCGGGAGAGCGACCAGTCGATTCGTTTGTTCATTCGGTCTCGCGCCGAATTCTGTGCGTCTTTCCGCGCTACACCAAGTCGTTTGGCACTTTTGATAACGCTTATCCGCTGCTGGGAGTGAAGGCGTTTATGCCTCCGCAGGGGCTGCTGTTGATTGCCGCGTATATCCCAAAGCACTGGGATGTAAAGTTCATCGATGAGAACGTGCAGCCGGCGAAAGAACGCGATTTCCGCTGGGCGGACGCGGTGCTAGTCAGCGGAATGCACGTTCAGCGCAAACAGATCAATGACATCAACCGGCGAGCGCACGCATTGGGAAAGGTGACGGTGCTGGGCGGCCCTTCTGTATCGGGCTGCCCGGAATATTATCCCGATTTCGACTACCTTCATTTGGGCGAACTGGGAGACGCGACAGACGCGCTGTTGACAGCACTCGCTCAGAGCCGGGAAAGGCCACCCGCGCAAATACGATTAACCACCGGGGAACGATTGCCGATGGCCCGATTTCCAACGCCAGCATACAAATTGGCGGGGATGTCGCAATACTTTTTGGCCAACGTGCAGTTTTCGAGCGGATGTCCGTACCGCTGCGAGTTCTGCGATATCCCGGAACTTTACGGGCAGAATCCGCGCTTGAAGACACCGCAGCAACTGCTGATTGAATTGGACGCAATCGTGGAGAGCGGCTGCGTGGGCGCCGTTTACTTCGTCGACGACAATTTTGTGGGCAATCGCAAAGCCGCGAAGGAATTGCTGCCCTACTTAATCGAATGGCAGAAGCGCAAGCATTATCCGGTGGAATTCGCGTGCGAAGCTACCTTGAATATCATCAAGTCCCCTGACCTGCTGGAGATGATGCGGGAGGCGTCATTCTGGACCGTCTTTTGTGGAATCGAGACCCCGGACCCCGTGGCCCTGAAGGCGATGGATAAAGACCATAACAATCAGATGCCGATCCTCGAAGCGGTGCAGACTTTGAATAGCTACGGCATGGAGGTAGTGTCCGGAATGATCATGGGACTGGACACGGACACGTATGACACCCCCAATCGAATCCTGGAATTTGTGGAAGCCTCGAACATTCCCGTGCTGACGATAAATTTGTTGCAGGCTTTGCCGCGCACGCCTCTGCACCGGCGGCTGCAGGCCGAGGGAAGATTAATTGAACAAGAGGGACGGGAGTCGAATGTTGACTTCAAGCTCCCGTACGACGACGTCGTCGCTATGTGGAAGCGAACCTTTCACGCGGCCTTTGCACCCGAAGCCATCTACCGGCGGTTCGCCTACAACCAGAAGCACACCTACCCACATAGGATCGAAATTCCGCCAACTGGAAAATTGAGTCTCCGCAATGTGTGGAAGGGAATCAGCACCCTGGCCAAGCTGATGGTGGTGGTGGGCATAAGCAGCGACTATCGTGCGATCTTCTGGCGAATGGCGTGGCCGGCGTTGAAGAGCGGGGATATCGAGACGGTGATTCACGTAAGCCTGGTCGCGCACCACATGATTTCGTTTTCAAGGGAAGCAGACGCGGGAGTGCAGAACGCTTCTTTCTTCTCCACTAAACTGGAGCAGACGGCATAAGGGCGTTTGTGCGCCGGATCGTTTTGGTTCACTTGGTTGGAAAGCAGAAGAGTGGTGCGCCCGGAGAGATTCGAACTCCCGACCTAACGCTCCGGAGGCGTTCGCTCTATCCAGCTGAGCTACGGGCGCGCAGATAACAGGATACAACAGGAGAGGCAGCTTCGGTGCCTATGGCTGCGTCTGACTCTCGCTCTTCAGCCGGAGTTGCTCCATAACCGACTGAATCAGCTCTTTGGCGCCGCCGATTTCGCTCAACACAGCTTCCAGATCGAGCGCGGGCTTGGATGGATTGCGCGTGGAAGTACAGTAGACGCCGTGCTGGCCGATGAGGATCAAAGCATCGGTAAGCATATCGAGGGTCACGGCAAGGCGACCCCGCTCGGCTCCCATCATGAACTCGAACCGCTCCAGATCGTCACTGCGTTGCGCAATCGCGGATTGAGGTGCCTGCATCGTTCCTGCTTTCAAGATTTCTCAGAAGCTGGGCGAGTGTAGCGCAGCACTGGTTTGCGTGCCGCCAACACCTCGTCGAGACGCGAGATGCGCGTGGCATGGGGCGCATTGAGCACCAGTTCGGGGTTCTCCTCCGCCTCGCGGGCAATCTGCCGCATGGCGTCGATAAACAGATCGAGCTCTTCCTTCGATTCGCTTTCCGTCGGCTCGATCATCAGGGCCCCAGGCACGATCAGCGGAAAAGAGGTGGTGTATGGATGGAAGCCATAGTCGATCAGCCGCTTGGCGATGTCACCGGTCTTGACACCCTTTTGCGTCTGCCGGCGATCGCTGAAGACCACCTCATGCAAGGTGGGTGTGCGGTAAGGCAGCTCGTACACATCCTCAAGGTGCTTGCGGATGTAGTTAGCGTTCAGCACCGCGTCTTCGGTGGTCTGCCGCAGGCCATCCGGGCCGTTGGCCATGATGTAAGCCAAGGCGCGAACAAACATGCCGAAGTTGCCGTAGAACATCCGCACCCGCCCCACGGACTGGGGACGATCGTAGTTCAGGCGCAGTGTCCGGCGGCCGTCCTGATCGGGTGCGCCCTCGACCACCACAGGCGTGGGCAAGAACGGTTCCAGTATTCGTTTTGTCGCCACCGGGCCGGAGCCAGGACCCCCGCCGCCATGCGGGGTAGAGAAGGTCTTGTGCAGATTCAGGTGCATCACATCCACGCCGAAGTCCCCCGGACGGGTCTTGCCCACCAGGGCGTTCATGTTGGCGCCGTCCATGTAGAGCAGGGCGCCTTTGGCGTGAAGTATGTCGGCAATCTTATGAATCTCGCTCTCGAAGACGCCGATGGTGCTGGGGTTGGTCAGCATCAGCGCAGCCGTGTCTTCGGTGACGATCTGCTCCAGTTGGGCAACGTCGACCATGCCCAGTGAATTGGAGCGCAAGTTCTGCACCTGGTAACCGCAGATGGCCGCGGTGGCGGGGTTGGTTCCGTGAGCAGAGTCGGGGATGATGACCTTGGTCCGGGGATTCCCCTTGGATTGATGGTAGGCGCGGACCAGCAGGATGCCGGTGAACTCTCCATGCGCGCCGGCCGCCGGCTGCAGCGTGATCGCATCCATGCCGGTGATATCGAGCAGGCAGGACTGCAGCAGGCGAATGACTTCGAGCGCTCCCTGGGAGAGCGATTCGGGCTGGTAGGGATGGGCTTCGGCGATGCCTTCGAGGCGCGCGACAAATTCGTTGACCCGCGGGTTGTACTTCATGGTGCAGCTGCCCAGCGGGTACATGCCCAGATCGATGGCATAGTTCCAGGTGGAGAGGCGGGTGAAGTGGCGAATGATCTCGATCTCGCTCAACTCGGGCATCAGTCCCAGATCGGCGCGGGCGGCTTCGCCCAGCAAACTTACGGGATCCACTTCAGGCACATCGAGCGGCGGCATCTTGTAGGCCTTCTTGCCCGGAGAAGATTTTTCAAATACCAGGGCCTCATTCTGAGTAAGGTGCGCACGCACCTTGCGGCGTGTGCCTTCAAAGGGCCGGTTGGCCGTCTTGCCTGTTTCCTTGCTGGTGGTGGTTGCCATAGGGTTAGCTAGCCTTTCAAGCCCGGGTGAAGGCCGCTTCAGAGTCATGCTGCAGCAGCGAGGCGGCGTGGTCGATCTGCTCCCGGGTGTTGAGTTCGGTGGTGCACCACAGGCTGGCGTTGCCCAGTTCGGGGTACCAGCGACCCAGGGGCAGGCCCCCGATCACCTTCTGCTTCAGCAGTTGCGCGTTTAGTTGCTCCGGAGACTCGGAGGTTTGCAGCACAAACTCATGGAAGCGCGGCGACGCAGCGAAGAGCAGCCGGGCTCCGCCGACCGTAGCAAACTGTTCCGCGGCATAATTGGCCTTAGCCAGGTTATGCAAGGCCAACTCATGGATGCCCTCTTTGCCATAGACGGTGAGGAAGATGGTGGCCATCAGCGCGACCAGGGCCTGGTTGGTGCAGATGTTGGAGGTGGCCTTCTCGCGGCGAATGTGCTGCTCCCGGGTAGAGAGCGTGAGCACGAAGCCGCGGTGGCCTTCCGTATCCACGGTTTCGCCGACCAGTCGGCCCGGCATTTGCCGGAGGTATTTCTCCTTGGCGGCGATCACCCCGCAATAGGGGCCTCCATAGCTCAGCGCAACGCCGAAGGATTGCGCTTCCATGGAGACGATATCGGCTTCTGAAGGAGGCCGCACCACGCCCAGCGAAATGGCCTCAGCGATAGAGACAATGAGCAGCGCGCCTTTCTTGTGCACTATCTCGGCGATGGCGGGAATATCTTCAACCACCCCAAAAAAGTTCGGTGACTGTACCAGCACGCACGCAGTTTCTTCGCTGACGCTTTGTTCCAGCACCGCCAGATCGAGCCGCCCATCGATGCCGAAGGGGAGCGCCTGGGCGCCAAGCCCCTGGTGCTGGGCATAGGTCTGCATCACCTCGCGATACTCGGGATGCACGGTTCTGGCGACCAGAACTCCGCTGCGATGGGTAATGCGCACAGCCATGGTTACTGATTCGGCAGCCCCCGTCGATCCGTCGTACATGGAGGCGTTGGCGATCTCCATGCCGGTGAGCTCGCAGATCATGGTCTGGAACTCGAAGATGGCCTGCAGTGTGCCCTGGGTAATCTCCGCCTGGTAGGGGGTGTAAGAGGTGAGGAACTCGCCCCGCTGCACCAGCGAATCAATAATGACGGGCCGGTAGTGGCGGTAGGCGCCGGCGCCGAGGAAACTGGTATAGCCGGCCGCGCTCTTCTGCGCTGCATTGCGGAAGTATTCGACAATCTCCGATTCGCCCATCTGCCGGGGAACATCAAGGTCCCGTTCCAGCCGGTATTCCTGGGGGATGGTGGAAAACAGATCATCGATGGAGCCGGCGCCGATTTGCTTCAGCATTTCGAGCCGTTCGCCGGGGGATTTTGGCAAGTAGCGCATCGTGGTCTCTCTATTCCTGTACTACGGCTTGGGCGGCGGCCGGCTTAGCAATGTTGGGCTTCAGTGGGTTTCCTCCTTGACGAACTTCTCGTAGTCCGCTGCATCGAGCAGCTGACCCACTTCGGCGGGGTCGGCGATTTCTACCTTGAGGATCCACGCCCCGTGGGCGTCGGCGTTGATCTTCTCCGGAGCCGTTGCCAACTCCTCATTGACCGCGATCACGGTGCCGGTCACCGGGGAATAGAGATCGGAAACTGCCTTGACTGACTCGACGCTGCCGAAGACTTTGCCCCGCTCCACTTTGGAGCCTGGCTTGGGCATCTCGACGAAAACAATGTCTCCCAGGTTGTTCTGGGCATAATCGGTTATGCCCACTTTACCGGTCTTGCCTTCTACCTCAATCCACTCGTGCTCCCGCGTGTAGCGGTAGGTTGCTGGATAGGCCATCCGTCTTGCTCTCCTTCGTTATTCTACGGGATCGTGCAATCCGCACCGGGTCTCGCGTGCCTCCGCAGGGGGAGTGTTTGAGGCCACCGCAAATTTGCTGGTCCGTCTACAGTTTAAGCGGGCTTCCCCTGAACCGGCTTTTTGGCCCGGCGGTAGAAGGGGGTTGGCACCACCTTGGCCTTGACCAGGTTTCCGCGCACCTCGACTGCCACTTCCGTTCCCGGCGCTGTGTGGTCTACCGGCACGTAGGCGAGCGCGATGTTCTTTTTCAAATACGGAGAGGGAGAGCCGCTGGTTACGTATCCGATGGCTTCGCCTTGGAGGCTGCAGACTTTGTAGCCATCGCGCGCGATGCCGCGATCGATCATCTCCAGCCCTACCAGCTTGCGTTTGGGAGCACCACTCTGCTTCAGTTGCAAGAGTGCCTGCGAGCCGAGAAAGTCGCTTTTGCCGAGCTTCGAGAAGCGCTCCAGGCCGGCTTCGAGCAGGTTGATCTCTTCCGAGATTTCATGGCCGTAGAGGGCCATTGCGGCTTCCAGGCGAAGGGTATTGCGCGCTCCCAGGCCGCAGGCCAGCAGGCCGAACTCCTTACCTGCCGCCGTCACTTCCTCCCATACCCGCGTGCTGGTGGCCTCGTCGGAGGGCAGATAGATTTCAAAGCCGTCCTCGCCGGTGTAGCCAGTGCGCGCGATGAGCACGTTGGGAAGGCCACAGACCGTGCCCCAAGTGAACCAATAGTTTTTGATCGCGCTCAGATTCACCTTGGTCAGTTTGGCCAGCGTATCCTGCGCGCGCGGTCCCTGGATGGCGAGCTGCGTGTAGTGGTCGCTGTAGTCGCTGATGTGGACGCCGGCGAAGGATCCGACCTGGGAGCGAATCCATTGGTAGTCTTTCTCTCGGGTGCCGGCGTTGATGACCAGCAGATAGTCGTTGTCGCTGAACTTGTGCACCAGGATGTCATCGACAAACGTACCTTGGGGATAGAGCATGGCTGAGTACTGCGCCTGGCCGACGGCGAGTTTCGACGCATCGTTCATGGAAAGGGCCTGGATGGCAGACAGCGAGCCCGGGCCGCGGAACTGGATGTCGCCCATGTGGCTGACGTCAAACAACCCTACAGCGGTGCGGACCGCCATGTGCTCGGCGGTAATGCCAGAGTATTCGACCGGCATATCCCAGCCTCCGAAATCGACCATTTTGGCGCGGAGTTGCCGGTGGAGACCATTCAATGCGGTCTTGCGCAGGGCGGGAGCGACGGGAGAGGACACGGTGAATTCCTTGGTAAGAAGTGACTGACATTCCACGGTAGCACGGACAGGCGGAGGATTTCGCGGAGGGGATGGGGCCTGCCGATTCCGAATGGTTATCCAATTCGGTGGTGGGAGCCCCCGCATTCATGCGGGGGAGCTCGGCTTTGAAGCCGAGCGGCTCGCGTAGGACTATTCTCCTCCGGCTTTAGCCGCGGGGGGTTCGGCGACGGGAAGGCGGGGCTAAAGCCCGATTGATGGAAGTGGGACTTTTTCCGCGACGCTGAAGCGTCGCTTCCCCCTGCTGAAGCAGGGGGCTCCCACCGGCATGCTGGGCTACTCTCAGCCGTCCCTCCGGGACTCAATTTGGAGAGAGTAGTTCTCACGCGGACACTAAACCCGTACCCTTCAAAGACCAGGGCATGTTCCGCAGTCTGTTAGGCCATTACTCGCCGGTGTGCAGGCCCGGGGCAACGCGGTGTTGATTGTGCAGTCCGCCAAGGGGTGCCGGTCCCGCCCAGGCCAAGCCATCTACGCCCGCGCCGGCATCGATCAGTGAATCTACTTTCCACTCCGACAAATTAACCACAGCAATCTGTTTCGCTTTGGAGCAGGAGACATACGCGACCTTGCCCTCGGGGCTGGCAAGCACCTTGACCGGATCCTCGGCGACATCGACCGTGCGCACGACCTTAAGTGTGGCGAGGTCCAGCACCGCTAACTGGTTGGCTTTGGGAAGCGCGATCAGCAGAAAGCGGCCGTCCGGGGTGGGAGACGTTCCATAACCGACAGCCGGCAAGGGAACCCACGTCTTGATCTTGTTGGTGGCAGTGTCGATGACTGCCATCTGCGGCTTGGTCTGGTCCGAAGTGAAGACCATTTTGTCGTCGTTGGAGATGGCAATGCGCTGGGATTCGGCCGAGATCGGTATGATGGCGATCGTCTTGCGCCCGGCCATGTCCAGTACCGAGACCGAACCCGCACCCACATTCGAGGTGTAGCCTCGCTTGCCATCGCGGGAGATAACCAGCATGTGCGATTCCTTTTGCCCGGTGGGGACAGTGCCCACGATCTTCAGTGTCTTCGGATCGATGATGGTCACCGTCTGGTCGAGTTCCGTGGTCACGTAGAGCAAGCCGTTGGCCCGGTCGTAAACCGGGCAGTGGGGGCGCACGCCATGGCCAAAGTCGACGCGATCCACGACTTTACGGCTGGGGATGTCAATCACAACCATTTCATGGCCGTCGGTTCCCGGCTTACCGACACCGGAGCTGCCGTAGATGGGTACGTAGGCGGTGCGGCCATCCGGCGAGGTGGCTACCTCATGGCCGGTGATGCCTCCCTCGGGCACCGTGGCAAGCTGCTTGGCGGCGACCGGGTCGATGATGCTAAGGTCGCGGTCACCCTGGTTGGTGGCTACGAGAAGCGGCTTTACCGGGGTTGCGGTATTGGCGGAGACATAGGTCATAAATAGGGTCAACGGCAGGAGCAGGCAGAACGCGCAAAGCATAAGGAACACGGATAGGGGTTTATTCATGGCGTGAGAATTATATCCGCGAAGGGCCTTGCCGGGGGCGGCGAGATAAGCTAGAGGCGAACATGACCAAAGCCCCTGCCAAGCAACTGAACCCAAGCCAGCCCTGGTGGCCCGCTGTGCTCGCCGTTCTGGCGATGTGTGGCCTCTATCTGTGCCTGCCCGAATCGCTCACCTTCGGACCCTCCTGGCTCCTGCTGGCGGTAGTTTTCGCGCTCATGGTCCCAGCGGTCATCGCCAAGATCCGCGGCTCTTTTACGCTCAACCAGGTCCTCGGGTACATCGTGCTGGGCATCGTCACCGCGGCCATGCTCTGGTCGCTGTTCATGCTCATCCGCTCTCTCATTCTCCATCGCATCAATCCGGACGAGCTGCTGCGCTCCGCTGTCGCTCTCTGGGCCACTAATTTCCTGGTCTTCGCGACGTGGTATTGGCGTCTCGACGCGGGGGGACCCCATGCACGCCATCTGCGCGGCAACCACACCGAAGGAGATTTTCTCTTTCCGCAAATGACCCTGTCGCCCAGGACAGAAAAGCCGCTCGAGGAAAACTGGTCTCCCGGTTTTGTGGATTACCTCTTTCTTGCTTTCAACACCAGCACTGCATTCTCGCCCACCGATTCGCCGGTACTCTCCCGTTGGGCCAAGGTAGCCATGATGGTGCAATCGACCGTCTCCTTCGCCACCGTGGCCCTGCTGGCTGCGCGCGCGGTGAACATACTGTAGGCGTCTTTCCTCAGCGCGGCTGGTATTCGCCGAAGACCTGCCGCAGACTCCCGGCAATCTCGCCTACGGTGGCGCAGCTCTCCACCGCCTCCAGGACCACCGGCATCAGGTTGCCGGTGGAGCGGGCCTGCTCCGTCACCCGGTCGAGGGCAGCCTGACAGCGAAGGGGATCACGGCGAGCGCGCAGCGCGCGTACGCGCTCGACTTGGCGCCGTTCGGCCGATTCGTCGACACCTTGATCAGGCAGGCAAGGGGAGTCTTCCCCGGGGCCGATGAAGCGGTTGACGCCGACTACGATGGTTTCTTCGGCATCGACGGCCCGCTGGTGGCGATAAGCAGCCTCTTCCATCTCCCGCTGCACCCAGCCTCGTTCGATGGCCGCCACCATGCCGCCCAGCGCATCAATGCGCTCCAGATAGCTGCACGCCTCCTGCTCGATGGACGTGGTCAGCGATTCGAGGTAGTAGGAACCGGCGAGCGGATCAACTGTCTGTGCAACCCCGGATTCCTGGGCAAGAATCTGCTGCGTACGCAGTGCCAGGCGGGCTGCCTTCTCGGTGGGGAGCCCAAGCGCCTCATCGTAGCCGTTGACGTGCAGCGACTGGGCGCCGCCGAGGATGGCGGAGAGCGCCTGCAAGGCGGTGCGGGCCAGGTTGTTCTCCGGCTGCTGCGCGGTCAGAGTCGAGCCGGCTGTCTGGGCATGAAAGCGCAGCGCTCCCGAGCCCAGGCCGAATTGCTCCCGCAAGCGGCGAGCCCAGAGGCGGCGGGCGGCACGGAACTTGGCCACCTCCTCGAAGAAGTCATTGTGGGCGGCAAAGAAGAAAGAGAACCGCGATGCCGACTGCTCGATGCCGAGGCCGGCCTCACGCAAAGCCTCCAGGTACGCGAGTCCGTTGGCCAGGGAGAAGGCCACCTCCTGCACCGCGGTGGCCCCGGCCTCGCGCATGTGGTAGCCGGAGATGGAGATGGGATTCCACTTAGGCAGGTGTTGGCCGGTCCAGGTGAACAGATCGGCCACCAGGCGCATGCCGGAGACTAGGGGATAGATATAAGTCCCGCGGGTGATGTACTCCTTCAGGATGTCATTCTGCACCGTGCCCGAGAGCTGGGCTAACTCCGCCCCAGACCGCCGGGCGGCCACGACATACAGGGCGAGGAGGATATTGGCCGTGGCATTGATGGTCATGGAGGTCGAAACCGTATCCAGCCGTATGCCGGCAAAAAGACGCTCCATGTCTTCGATGGAATCGATCGCCACCCCGGCCTTGCCCACCTCGCCCGCCGCCCAAGGGGAGTCGGAGTCGTAGCCAATCTGGGTGGGCAGATCGAAGGCCACAGAAAGGCCGTCGGTGCCCTGGGTTAGCAGAAATTTGTAGCGCTGGTTGGATTGCTCCGCATCCCCCATCCCCGAATACAGGCGCATGGTCCAGAGGCGGCCCCGGTACATGGTAGGCCGGATGCCACGGGTGAAGGGGTATTGGCCGGGGTAGCCCAACTCGCTATCGGGGTCGAAGCCGGCGACGTCTTCTGCCCGGTAGAGAGGGCGAGGCATTCCTTAGGGTCGCCCGCTGTTGCCCAACTTGGGTCCCCGCTTGCTCTTACGGTAGGCGCGGGCGAAGGAGCTGACCGAAAACCAGGCGAACACGAAGGCCAAGGCGCAGTAGAGCAGCAGGTGGGTGTGTTCCGGACCCTGCCGCCAGGCGGTGCGCACGCGGTATACACTTTGCACAAAGAATAGTGCAAACAGGGCGAAAAACAGGCCGGTGATCTCCAGCCACAGCACGCCGCCGGCGTGGGTAAACGGGCCTAAGAGAGCCTGGCCAAAGGCCTTTGCACCCCGCTTGGCGGTTGCTACCCGTCTACTCATCGGGACGGAGCGGACTGAGGGTGAGGCCGGCATGGGAGGACGGTTTCCAGCCGTAGAAGCGGCGGGCGACGACGCGGCAGCCCGTTCCACCCGTTCGCGGAGCATGTTCGAGGCCACGCGGACGCCGATGCCGAGCGTACGGCCTACTTTCTTTGGCTCCATAGTAAAAGTTTACCAGTCGGTTGATTCAGATTGCTCCGCTTCGCCATCACAAGTAAGGTAGGTAAAACCGCGCCCGAAATGGGGCGAGTGGGGGTACTTCTTTGAATCAACGACTTCGTCGTCTAATCCAGCAGCTGGGGGAGGCCATCCATGAATCGGTTTCCGAGTCCGAGCAGATCTCTGAGGTCGTGCAGGACATCCGCAAGCAGGGCTTTGATGTGCTGCTAATGCTGGAAGCGACGATTGGATTGAACGAGGTAGAACAGCAGCCGGCCTCCGAGCTGGAAGCTCCTGTGAACGAAAATTCCCAGGGAGATGAGACTTTTAACGCGCAGGATGTACACTTTCTGCGCTCCCTGCGTATCTCGGTCGAGGAGGGCTGAAACGCCAGGGACTTTCGAGCATCACACCTCAGGTATAGAGTAGGCAACGACGCTTCACGCGGCCTGAGGGCCGCGGTAGCGCGCACGGGTACCGCAGGGACGCGATGAAAGACACTCTCGGAGTATTGCTAGCAGGGGGAGCGGGTGAGCGGCTTTTCCCCCTTACGCGCGATCGGGCTAAGCCAGCGGTTCCTTTTGGCGGCAACTACCGCATTATCGATATCACGCTATCAAACTGCATCAACTCAGACCTTCGCCGGGTCTACATCCTTACCCAATACAAGGCTCTCTCGCTCAACCGCCACATCCGCGAAGGCTGGACCGGCATTGTCGCCCAGGAGCTGGGCGAGTTCATCGAGATTCTGCCCCCGATGCAGCGGGTCAGCGCGAACTGGTACATGGGCACGGCCGACGCCGTTTACCAGAACATTTACTCGATTGGCGCCGAGCAGCCGAAGCATGTGCTCATTCTTTCCGGCGATCACATCTACAAGATGAATTACGGTCTGATGCTGGATCACCACATGGCAGCCAACGCAGACGTAACCTTGGCCACGCTCCCCATCGAGCCCTCGGACGTGGCGCGTTTCGGGGTGGTGGAGGTGAGCCGGACGGGCGAGGTGATCGGCTTCCAGGAGAAGCCAAAGACCACCAACCTGCGCTCGCCGTTTAATCCGACCAAGGTAGATGCCTCCATGGGCATTTATCTATTCAACACCGACGTGTTGCTGCCTGCCCTGATGAAAGACGCCGAGGATCCGAACTCCAAGCATGACTTCGGGCACAACATCCTGCCGGGCATTTTGGGGCGCTATAAGATCTCCGCTTACAACTTCGTGGATGAGAACAAGCAGAACGCGCTCTACTGGCGCGATGTGGGAACGCTGGAGGCATATTTCGACGCCAACATGGATGTGGCGTCGGTTTCTCCGATTTTCAATTTGTACGACAAGGCATGGCCCATGCGTACGCGGCAGCGGCAGTATCCGCCGGCGAAGTTCGTCTTTGGCGAACCGGGACGCACCGGCATGGCCATCAACTCGGTAATCTCGGCCGGCTGTATCGTCTCCGGCGCGGTGGTGCGCAATAGCGTGCTCTCCCAGGACGTGCGTGTGAATTCCTACGCCGAGGTGGAGTCGAGCATCATCTTCACCCACGTCGACATCGGGCGGCACTGCCGCATCCGGCGGGCGATCATCGACCGCGACGTGCACCTGCCAGAAGGCACGGTGATCGGCTACGACCGCGAAGAGGACCGGCGCAATTACTTCGTCACGCAGAGCGGGTTGACGGTGGTCACGCGCGATTATTCCCTCTACGAAAATCCGGTTTCGCCGGACTTTATGCAACAGTCGTAGCTACGGCTTCGAACCCTTGTCTACGCAAGACCGTTCGAGGCCCGCGGGCTCATTCGGGAGTGATATTTTTCCATCGTGTATCCCCGCATTTCCTGTGAAGCTTGGTGGCGTTGTCGAATCTTATGCGGCTTTCCTCGCTGAAAGCCGCACACGCGGTCGCGTCCAGTGCAGCGTACAGGAAATCCGGGTCCCCGCCTACCTTCCGCTTAGCTCCGGCGCCCCCTGCATCACCTCAACCACTGTTTCGAAAAGTCGGTTACTCGTCTCCAGCCGTTCCGCTGCCCGGGTTACGTAGCGCACTACGATGTCCGCGCCCACACCCACCGGATGAATATCGATGGAAGGGGTTGCACTGAGCAGGCGCAAACCCTTTTCCTGGGTCGCGCGTCTCCACGCCTCCTCCGCCATCCTCGCGTCCGACTCGGTGGCCCTTTCGACTGCTTCGCGGATCTCGTCGACCAAAGGATAAGTCCTGACTCCGAACGGGATCCTCACCTTGATCTCGTCCCACATCCATTGCCCGGCGGTGGAGAAATTGAAGTACTTCCCACGAACCGCATATCCGTTTAGAAAGGAGACCCGCCGTTCCGCCGCATGGCCATTCCCGGTCCAGTTTCCCGTCTCTAGTAGCCAGGTGCGGAAGAGCCCGATCTCCACTGCCTCACCTCCGACCCCGTTAATCTCCACCCTGTCGCCCACCCGTATCCCGTTCCGCCCCCTGAGCACCAACCAACCACAGAACGCCAGGATGAAGTCCTGGAAGACCAGGATCAACCCCGCCGTAGCCACCCCCAGGATGGTCGGCATCTCCTGCGGAGGGCCGAAGATGACGACCAGCACCAGCAGCAAGCCAATCACTTCTGTGCCCCGGTTGAGAAGGATGCGCAGCGTCTGCCACTGCCGATGGTCTCGCGACATGCGGTCGAATGCCATCTGCAAAGCCCGGCCAGCCAGGATAGTCAGCAGAACAATGATCGCGATCAAGGCCAGCGACCGCAGCATCAGGCGCAGCATGATCCTCTGTTGCAGCTCTACCTGGTTCGCCCAGCGAACGTAGAGCGCCGCAAGCTGCTGCTGCGCCGATAAGCGGTCGTCGGCGATACTCAAAATAGTTCGTCGCGTCGCCAGGCTTTGCAGTTCCTTAACCTGGGCCCAACTCGACTCCCCGGCCGTTTCGGCGGCAGTATTGGCTTCGCTCGTCTGGGCCTGCTGTTTTAGCCTGGCATGGTCCGCGGTGAGCGCAGCAACATCCGCGCGCGCCAGCTGCTCGGCCTGCTCGATCAGTTGCTTCCTGCTGCGCTGTGCCCACCACGCCAAAATCTGCCCCGCCAGCGTAGTGTGCCGGCCAGCCGAGAATACGGCGGCCTGTTTTTCACCCCCTGTTGCCTGCAGGTCGTACTTCTTCATCTCCGCTTCGCGTGCCGATAACTCCCGCTGAATTTCCTCTCGAGGATCTCCACTCGCCCGTGCCAATTCGCCCATGGAATCCGATAATTCATCCTGGTCAAGGCTCAGTTGGGCCTTGGCAGCATCCAGGTCGACTCGCACCCGCCCAACTGCACCGGCTGAAGCAGGGGCCCCGTCTTCAACGGGGCCGGCGGCCTCTGCCCTCAAAGCCACGATCCGTTCCTGCTCCTCTTGGACTTTCTGCTGCAGTCCGGTGACCCGCTGCTGCAAAGTCAATGCCTCCCCGGTCAGCTCCCGGGCCTCTGGACTCGCCTGGCGCAGAGATTGAGCGAAATTCTGGTCTACCTCGTGGTCGGCCAGCTGCTCCGCTTCTCGCGCAAGCTGCAGTTCCTTCGCCGATGCCGCCAATGCGGTCAGCGTCTTCGCGGTCGACCAAGGCCGCTGGTCCACGATCCCGTAGGGGAGCGGGATGGCGTTCCAACCTGCCTTTTGCCCATGCAGGAAGGGCAGATTCTCTATCACTCCCCGGGTCATAAAGCTTCCCAGCAAACACAAAACCAGCACCGCCAGCGCCACCCCGACAGCTATCTTGTGAGCACGATTCATCCAGCCCTCTTCCGCCGCACTTGACTCAGCGTAAACCCAATATTGCCTGTGATCTGGAGGAGTTTCGAAGGGGAATGTGGATTAGTTTAGCTGTATCAGAGCAAATTCCAACAGAAATCCTACGGCTCAAGGAACAGGACGGCTAATGGGGAACGTGGGGGCGCCACGTGGAAACAAAAAAAGCCCTCGCCGGTCGCTTACTTCTGGTTCACCTCCCGAGCACCCTGCATCAGCTCGACCACCTTTCCGAAGAGACGGTTCCGGGTCTCCAGCCGGACTCCTGCACGGGTTACATAGCGTACTACGATGTCCACGCCCTCACCCGCATCCGCCGGGCGCATATCGACGGAAGGGATCGCACTGAACTGTGGTAGACCCTGCTCGTGGGTCACGCGCTTCCACTCCTCTTCCGCCATCTTCGCGTCCGACTCGGTGGCCTTTACGGCCGCATCGCGGATCTGGTCGATCAACGGAGAAGCCTTTGCTCCGGGCGGGATACTGACCTTGATCTCATCCCACATCCACTGCCCGGCGGTGGAGAAATTGAAGTACTTCCCGCGAATCGCATACCCGTTCAGAAAGGAGACCCGCCGCCCCGTCGGGTGACCATTGGCCGTCCAGTTTCCTGTCTCCAGCAACCAGGTGCGGAAGAGCCCGATCTCCACCGCCTCGCCGCCAACGCCGTCAATCTCCACCCAGTCGCCCACCCGTATCCCATTCTTCCCCATCAGCACAAACCAACCACAAAAGGCCAGGATGAAGTCTTGGAAGACCACGGTCAAACCCGCCGTAGCCAGCCCGAGGATCGTGGGCATTTGCCGCGGAGTGCCGAAGATAACCAGCAGCACCAGCAGCAAGCCGATGGCCTGTGTCCCCAGGTTGAGAATGATGCGCAGCGTCTGCCTCTGCCGCCGGTCGTGCGACATATGGTCGAAGGCCACCTGGAGGGCCCAGCCAGCGAGGATGGTCAGCAGAACAATGGTCGCGATCCAGGTGAGCGACCACAGCATCAGGTGGAGCATGATCTTGTGCTGCAGCTCTACTTGATTGCCCCAGCGGACGTAGAGCGTAACCAACTGCTGCTGCGCGCCCAGGCGGTCGTCGAGGATGCTCAAGATAGTCCGCTGGCTGGCGAGGCCTTGCAGTTGCTTGACCCGGGTGGAATTCGACTCCCCGGCTGTTTGGGCGGCGGCGGCACTCGCTTCGGCCGTCTGGGCCTCCTGCTGTAGCTGGATATGGTCCGCCGTGAGCGCGGCGACGTCGGCGCGTGCCAACCCCTCCGCCTGCTCGATCAGTTGTTTCCTGCTCCGCTGCGCCCACCACTCCGCGATCTGCCCCGCCAGCGTGGTGTACTGGCCGGCGGAAACCACTGCGGTTTGTCCCTCTCCCCCTGCCTGCACGTTGTACTTCTTCATCTCCGCTTGGCGTGCGGATAACTCCCGCTGAATATCACCTCGAAGATCTCCACTCGCTCGTGCCAGATCCTCCATCGAATCCGACAACTCATCCTGGTCAAGACTCAGCTGCGCCTTGGCGACATCCAGATCGTCTGTCGCCGGGCTGACGGCGCCGGCCGCTCCCGCGGCGGGACCGGCCTTCGCCGTCAATGCTGCGACCCGATCCTGGTCCTCTTTGACTGTCTGCTGCAGGTCGGAGACCCGCTTCTGCAAAGGCAATGCGTCGCCGGTCAGCTGCCTGGTCTCTGCAGTCGCCTGGCGTAGAGATTGAGCGAAATTCTGGTCTACCTCGTGGTCAGCCAGGCGCTCCGCTTCGCGCGCAAGCTGCAATTCCTCTGCGGATACGGCCAACGCCGCCAGCGTTTTCGCGGTCTGCCAAGGCCGTTGGTCCACGATTCCGTAGGGGCGAGGGACCGCGTTCCAACCTGCCTTTTGGCCATGCAGGAAGGGCAGATTCTCCATTATGCCCCGGGTCATGAAGCTTGCCAGCAAACACACAACCAGCACCGCCAGCGACACCGCCGCAGCTATCTTTTGAGCACGATTCATCCAGGCCTCATCCCGCAGCACCTGAGTCAGCGTAAACCCAGCACCGCTGTAACCGGTGGGAAGTCTCGTTGGCCCCGGGGGGGAGTGTGCCTTGCTTCAAGGGCTGGACAGATCGCGGAAAAAGTCACTGGACGAAGGGCACGGCTTCAGAGGCTGCGGAAAAAACTCTGCACCGGGGCAAGTTGAGTCCCGAAGAGCCTGCCCTGAGCTTGTCGAAGGGGACGGCTGAAAGTAGCCCAGCACGTGAGTGCTGGGTGGTGGGTATGGGAATTACGTCCAGTCCCGGAGGGACGGCTGATGATTTCCCAGGACGCCAGTCCTGGGTTTTGCTGGACTTTGCAGAATAGGGATACCCAGGACTACGTCCTGGATGATTCTCAGCCGTCCCTGGCGGGACTGGTTCTTGCTGGGCACGTACACCCAGCACTCGCGTGCTGCGCTACTCTCAGCCGTCCCCTTCGACAAGCTCAGGGCAGGCTCTTCGGACTTACTTCTGGGCCCGCAGTTCTCACGCAGACTCTTTAGCCCCTCTGGTATTGCTTTCCTGCCGAGTTCAGACTTTTCCGCAGCCGGTAAAGCCGTGCCCTTCGTTCGCAGCCGCGGCCGGTTCGAACTGGAAACAGAAAAATGCCCCGGACTGAAGCCCAAAGGCATTTCTGTGCAGATCTGGCGCTGTAAAGTTTTTTAGGAGCGAACGCTGACTACATTAGTTTGGCTTACAACCATAACAGCTCCGGGACCAGACCCGTGCCCGGAGATGTATCCCTTGCGATGGCCATTCCGGCAGACGAACCACTGCTCGTAAAACCGATCGGAATGCTTAGGGACACCGGCGAGGTTTACCGTCTCATAGGCAGCCGGTTGCTCGGTCATCATCTCACCGCACTGCTTGCACTGTTCAATAGGCATCGTTCCTCCTCCTGCTCCATTACTTATATGAAGGCCGGCAGGGATTCGGCTACAGTTCCGGTGACCTTTTCCAACCTTTAGTAATAAGAGCCGTCCATGTGACTGGTTTGATAGACTTTCGCGATGAAACAACGACCCGTCCGTCCAGCCTTCAAGGCATTACTTTTCGCTGCCTGCCTATCCCTCTTCGCTGTTGCCCAGACCCCGACCGCCCCGGTGACCCCGCCCCCGGCCAACGCGCCTGCGTTCCCGCCCTACCTTTCGCCCGAGATCCACCCGGACGGCACTGTGACCCTGCGCCTACGCGCCCCCAAGGCACAGAAAGTCGACCTCGTGCTTGAAGGCGCCGTCACGCCTATGCAGCAGGATGCAGACGGTCTGTGGACCGCGACCACCCCGGTCCTGGCACCCGAAATCTATGGTTATCGCTTTATGGTCGATGGCACGCCGCTGCTGGATCCCAGGAACACCGATGTGCGCGACAACATGCTGACCCTTTGGAGCAATCTCACCATTCCCGGCACGCCCCCCGAACCGTGGGAGCTGCAGTCCATTCCGCACGGCATCGTGGAACACCACTTCTACACTTCGCAGGTGGTTCTCGGCCTGCCCAACAATCAAAGCGACTACTACGTCTACACGCCGCCCGGTTATAACGCGAAGTCCCGGGAGAGCTATCCCGTTCTCTATCTTCTGCACGGCTACAGCGATGCAGCCGACGGTTGGACCCAGGTGGGGAAGGCGAACTTTATCCTCGACAGCCTCATCGCCTCGGGTAAAGCAAAGCCGATGATTGTGGTGATGACGCTGGGCTATGGCAACATGGCGGTGCTCAAGCCCGGGCGCACTCCGGATCTCAATGAGCAGAATTACGACCTCTATCAAAAAGCACTCGTCACCGAAGTGATCCCGCAGATTGAAGCTAACTATCACGTATCGAAGAAGCGCGAGGATCGCGCTATCGCCGGTCTATCCATGGGCGGCCATGAGAGCCTGTTCGTCGGTCTTACGCACCCGGAGCTGTTCGCCTGGATCGGTACGTTTTCCGCCGGCCTCAATGCTAAAGCCATCGCGGATCTTCCGCAGACCAACGTGCAGAAGGCAAACCTTCGTCTGCTGTGGATGGCCTGCGGTGTAGACGATGGGTTGCTCAAGCCGAACCAGACCGTGATCGCCGCGCTCAAAGCCGAAGGCCTTCCGGTGACTGCTATCGAAACCCCAGGTCACCACCAATGGCCTGTGTGGCGCGACAATCTCATCCATTTTGCTCCGCTACTCTTCCAGAAGTAGCGTGCCCTATTCTTTGAGCCTGGCATATTCTGCCTGGGCTTGTTTGAGGATAGGCAGATCCTGGTCGGCGTCCTTCCAAAGGGCGAAGAAGTCTTGAAAGGCTTTCCTGGCTTTCACCGTGTCACCCGCGAGTTCGTAGGCGCGCGCCAACCCCAGGTAGGAAATCGAATAGTGCAGCCCCCAATTCGGATATTGCCACGTGCTCGCCCAACTGGCGCCTTTATGATCCACGATCTTCTGGAACTCGGCTGCGGCCTCCACGCCCTTACGCAAGCGTAGGTACGCCAAGCCCCGCAGGTACACCGCCTCTGGGTAAGCCCGCTCGTAAGGCGAGGCGGATGTCAGTAGTTCCACCGCTCTGGCAGGCTGACCGCGATGGAGCTCGATAGCAGCGCGAATCGCGGGTAGTTGCACTGTGTTCCAGAGAATTCCATTGGGAAAACGCTGCGAAGTCTCCGCGGCGAGCTTTTCTGCTTTGGCCGCATCTCCGCACAGCGCCAGCGCCAGCGCCGGACGTCCCAAGCGACGCACGGGATCGCAGTTTCCCGCGAGCGCGTCGGCACGCGCATCCGCTTCTTCGAAATCCGCCGCGACGCTCCCGAACCCCGAGCGCAGCGCCGTCTCCGCGGCTCGCTTGTACAATCCGCTGGACTCGCGACGCCGGCCAAGAACGTTCAGATAGGCCGCCTGCAAGCCAAGGCTGAGGTACTCCTCCGGCTTGCCTGCGTACCATTGAATTTCCCTGGAGACGGCAGCCTGATCGTCCTCGACGTAGGCCATTTCGAGGAAGCGCTGGTGGATCCTAGCGCCGTTGATACCCTGCATGCGCGCTCGCTCCGCGACCTTCCTGGCCTCGTCGAGCCGACCCAGGCATAGGTAGGCGTCCAATAGCCGCCGATAGGGCGGTTCAGCATTCGGCTGCAACTGATTTGCTGTCTGGCCTTGCTTGAGCCCCTCTTCGAATTCCCCCAGGTTTATGTAGCTTTGGCTCAAGTTGTTGGGAAAACCCCATGCCCGGGGATAGTTCTCGGTACCCAGTCGATAGCCGTCCATTTCTTTGTCCAACTCGCCGGTCGAACCGTAGTAGCCGCCCGCAATGGAGACCCGCTCATACTCGGAGACGCGGTCGATCAAAGCAAAAGCCTTCCTGTAGTATTCGGCCTCGCGCGCTGTGTCCCCAGCATTGTTGAAAGCGACCGCGACGTAGAAGTAAGCCGTGGCGAAATTGGGATCGAGCGCGATCGCGCGCTCGAACAACGGGCGAGCAGCCAGAAACCGGCCCTGGTCCAGCAAGACCCTGCCTTCCGTGTAGTTCTGCAGAGCTTCGAGCGAACCCGTAGTCGCCTCTTCCAGCGGGCGATTCAACTTCTGGATCGAGCTGCGCGATTCCCCGAGCTTGGCGCGCATGGCCGTCGCGGCGGTTCCCACTGCGTTCAACACGTGCTCCTTGTCGTCCGCCTGCGTCTGCTCCCGGGCGAGTGTCGCGCCACCCGGGCAAGTGATCGCCTGGAGGGTGACGACGTAGCTCTTACCCAGACTGGCGATGGAGCCCTCGATCGTACCCGCGGCTCCGTCGCGCACGCAGATGTCATGCGCGATCTGGTCGGTGATGCGCGCTCCCGGCGGCAGGCTCATCAGCCGCAGGTTCTGTTGCACCTGCTCGTCGTCCATGATTTTCAGGAAAGGGGACTGCTCCAGCTGGATGGCGACCGCCTGGCGCAGCGTGCCGTCGAAAACCGGGTCGCCGGTGGTGTTGGCGAAGTTGGCCAGCACCAGCACATCCTTGTCCGTAAGCGGCTTGGCTTGCGTGTGCCGCTGCCAGAAGAAGAGCGCGCCGGCCGCCAAAACGAGGACGGCAACGGCAGCGATCCCGTACTTTAGCCCAGGACTGCGCGTCCGTCCGGCCACGCGTTCCGTTGGGGCGGGGATTCCGGCCGAAGGCACTTGCGGCACTACGCAGCTGTTGAACGCATCCAGAACCCCTTCGGCGAGCGAATACCGCTCCGCGGGATTCTTGCACAGCAGCTTGCGCACGATGGGGTCCAGCTGCGCACCCGAGGGGGTCGTGGCGTGTAGTGGCGGTGGGTCGTCGTGAAGGATGGCATGGAGTGTGTCCACGATCGATGCGTGAGGCCAGGGGTGTTGCCCGGTCAACATCTCGAAGAGAATGATCCCGACCGCGAATAAGTCGCTGCGCTGATCGACGGGGTGTCCCTGGATCTGCTCCGGAGACATGTAGGCGACGGTTCCCACGATCTGGCCGGGAACACTTGCGTCGGATGATGCGATGGTTTCCCTTGGCGCCGAACGTGCGGTCGGCAACTGCTTGGCAAGACCGAAGTCCAGAACCTTCACATAGCCATCGAACCGAACCATGATGTTTTGCGGTTTGAGGTCGCGATGCACAATGCCGGCGCAATGCGCTGCGCGAAGCGCCTCCAGCACTTGCCGCATGATCTCCAGGCGGCGCTCCAGAGCCGGTGTGTGTTGGAGCCAATCGCGCAAAGTTTCGCCTTCCACCAGTTCAGTTACCAGGTAGTTGGGGCCGACGTCGTAGAGGGTACAGATATTGGGATGGTTCAGCGCCGATATCGCCCGCGCTTCTAGCTCGAATCGTTTGCCGAACTGCTCTGCGGAAATCTTAATGGCGACGGCGCGGCTTAAGCGCGTATCCAGGCCCCGGTAGACCTTGCCCATACCGCCCTCGCCCAGCAAGCCAAGAATCTGATACGGACCGAGTCGTGTGCCTGGCGACAGGAGCGCGCGATGCAGATCGGCCGCGGGGGTTTGCAGAAAACTGCCGGCACTTTCGTCAGCTGCGAGTAGATCTCTGGCGGCCGACGCTAATTCCTCATCTCCCTGGGTCAGCGCGCAGACCATCTCAGCTTGCTCGGCCGGCGGTTTGCCCTGCACAGCTTCAAAGATCTTCTTTAGCTGCATCCACCTTTCCGCGGTCATCGGGCTGGTTGGCCGGTCCATCGTTATCCCTCGACTCGCCAAGGACGGATGCCTGGGCTCAGGCATCCGGCTGCTTGCTCAGCTGGCGATATAACCAGGCTCGCGCCATCGCCCAATCCCGTTTTGCGGTGCGGTCAGAAATATCCAGCCCGTGTCCATGCGTCCTTAAAGGGCACCCGCTCGGTTCTGGCGGTGAAGTTTCAACGGCTCAGCGATGGAGTATCTTGGGCCCTTGCTCTCAAAAACCGGGAGGAGTACCGTGTTTGCATTGTACGTATGAGCCCGGGGGCCAGATATGAAATGCGCCAGCATCCTCTCGCTCGCCATCCTGCTTACAACCACGTGTGCATTTAGCCAACAGACCGTCATACGTTCCGACGCAAAGCTCGCCTTGGCAACGCCCCCCTTGCACATGGACCGCACCAATTGTCCCGTCGGCCTGGAGGTAAAACATGCAACCGGCCTCCCCACTGCAATAAGCGCCGAGGGCCCCACCATCAACGGAAACGCAATTCCCTATGGTCAGGTCCAGCTGTCGGTTCAGAATCTTGGAATCGATCTGATCTTGACCAACCTTTCACCGCAGTCCATCGTGAGCGCGCAAGTCGTGGTTCACGGATTTAGTAACAAGTGGAGATACGTCCCCTTATCGGGAGCGGATCCTGACCTGGCAACGACGGTTGACGTTGCATTGGACGTGAAAGGAAATGGCCAGGCTTCCCGCAACCTTTCGTTAAGCCACTTCACTGCGATCACCGCCGTGGACGTGAACGAGATTACCTACGCCGACGGCTCTACTTGGCGCACCTCTTCACCGGGAGCCTGTAGCGCGTCTCCCGATCTATTCATGCTAGTGAACGTTGAGCGATAGTCATACGGAGTCGACTGACATCGAATACCTGCGCGTCTCGTTTATACAGAGGTCAAGCGTTCGTACACCGCAAGCCAAGGAGGAATGATTCCGATGAAGAAGCCATTCAGTTTTCGTTTACAGAGCGCCGTCCTGGCCGTATGCCTCGTGGGTGGCGCTCACGTCTTTGCCCAGGAGCCCGGTGCAGCTCCCGAAACCCCTGCGCCACCCCCCCATCGCGGGATGATGGATCCGGCGCAGCAATTGGAGGGGATGACCAAGCGCTACAACCTATCCGCCGATCAGCAAACCCAACTCAAGCCCATTCTGGCATCCCAGCAGCAGCAAATGCAGGCGTTGCGCGGGGATTCCTCGCTATCGCGTGAAGACCGCATGGCCAAGATGCAGAGCATCCACGCCGACACCAAGACAAAGATTGAAGCCGTCTTGAACGATGACCAGAAGAAGCAGTTTGAAGCAGATCAAGAGCGCATGGAGCAGCAGCGGATGCAACGCGGTGGGCCAGGTGGTGGCGGACCTCCACCACAACAGTAGCGCTTGACCAGGCGCGCTACGCGGAGCACTTGTTGGGGCGGGAATAATATGCTCTCATCCTGGGGCACGGCAGCAGATGGAAATGATTCATCTGCTGCCCAGGTTGAGAATGATGATCCACGGCAAACTGACGGCTGCGCTACCCATCGTGTTATGGACCCTAGCGTCATTGACGGCCGGACTGGTCATGGCCGCCGATACCGATAACAATCTGCTCAAGAACGATGGCTCTCTTGACCGGCTCTTCAAGCAGGCCGGCGTGTACAACGCCTCGAGCACGGGCAAGACACCGGGTTTCGTGGTCGACCCCGCATGGCCGCAACCGCTGCCCAACAATTGGCTGCTGGGCCAGATAGGCGGCCTGTATGTCGACCCGCATGACCATATCTGGGTCTACAACCGGCCGCGCACCATGACCAATGAAGAGGCCGGCCTGGAAGGGCCCGTGCCCGGCGCCGTCAATGCCCAGGGGCAGCCGGTCAACGGCCTGGGCCAGGTGCGCACCTATGGCACCATCGCAGACTGCTGCAAAGCCGCTCCTTCGGTGCTGGAGTTTGATACCGCGGGCAAGCTGCTGCGTGCCTGGGGTGGTCCCGCCGACCCGGGCTTTATCGGCGGCAAGTGCAAGGCAGAGGCAGGCTGCATCTGGCCCAGCAGCGAGCACGGAATTTATATCGATCAGAACGACAACGTCTGGCTCTCGGGAAATTCCGCTCTGGCCGACCGCGGAGGCTCGCCCTGGGCGACGAACAAGCAAGGCGGCGACGGCTTCGTACAGAAGTTCGACATGGACGGCAATTTCAAATTAAGAATCGGGGGAACTCCAACCAAACCGGACAGCAACGATACGCATGGCGGGGTGAATGGCACGCCGCTGCTCTACCAGGCAGCGGACATGGTGGTCGATCCCGCAACCAACCGCCTCTACATCGCGGACGGCTACGGAGATCGCCGCGTCCTGATCGTGGACGCCGATACCGGCAAATACATCGGCCACTTCGGCGCCTATGGAAACAATCCCGTCGATGACGCAGCCGCCGCTGCCGCCGGGACGTGGATCGAGGACTACTCCAGGGGCAACAAGAAGCCCGCCTTCTTCCGCAACCCGGTGCACTGCGTGAAGATTGCCCATGACGGCAAGCTCTATGTTTGTGACCGGGGCAACGATCGTATTCAAGTGTTTGACATTCACGATCCCGCGCTGGGCAAGCCCTGCAGCAATCCGGCGGGCGTGTCCGGCAAATGCGGTTTCGTTGCCGAGCAATTTGTCAGCGAGCACACCAACATCATCGGCACTGCCGTTTCCCTGAACTTCTCGAAGGACGACGCGCAGAGTTGCCTCTATATCGGAGACAACGCCAACATGACCATCTATGTGCTGAACCGAAGCAATCTGCAGGAGTTGGGCCGGCTCGGCCGCAGTGGCCGGATGCCGGGAGACTTCCACTGGTTACACCAGGTGAGCCTGGACAGCAAGGGCAACATCTATACCGGGGAAGTCGACACCGGAAAGCGGATACAGAGGTTTCTCCGCTACGGCAGCACCGGGTGCAGCGGAACTGGATCGTCTGTTGTGGGTGGACCCATCCCTACGAAGTAGCGGGTCAGTCGGGCATATTTTTACTCGGACTTGAGTATGGTTTGCGACTCGATTTTGGCGGGATCGAGCTGAACGTTGAAACCAGGGCCGGTGGGCAGTGCGATGCGGGCGTTGACCGGAACCAGGGGATTGCTTTCAAAGTGGTAGTAGTGCCGCATCTTGTTTACCAGGTACTCGCCCAGGGGAAAGGTCATGGGCGACTGGCTGCAGATGGTGTGCACGGCGGCCCGCAGGCTATGGCCGTGCGGGATCACGGGCACATCATGCAGAGAAGCGACGGTGCCTATACGCAACAGCTCCGAGGTACCGCCGCACCACTCCGGATCGGCCTGTACTACGGAAAGCGCGCCCGCCTGCAGGTAGCGCTCCACCTCCCACCTGCCGTAGAAGTGCTCGCCGGACGCGATCGGGATCGTGGTGCTGCGGCGCATCGCGGCAAAGCTCTCGATCTTCTCCGGGTGAGTGGCTTCTTCAATCCAGTGAGGACGATATTTTTCCACCTGGTGGGCCCATTCCAGGGTGTAGTCCTGGTCCCATCCGCTGTAGGCGTCGAACATGATCTCGCTGTCGTCGCCCAGGGTTTCGCGCAGAATGCGGACCAGCTCGACATTCTTCTGCATGCCCTCGGGCCCGGAGCCGGGGCCGTAGCCCATGAACCACTTCTGGTAGCGGAAGCCCTGCTGCTTGATAGCCAGAGCGCGGGTGCGCACCGCCTCCGGCTCCAGCGAAAAACCGAGGCAGCTGGCGTACATCTCGACTGATGAGCGCGTGGGACCGCCCAGCAGCCGATACACCGGTACGCCGTAGTAACGGCCGCGCACGTCCCACAACGTGTTGTCGACCGCGCTGATCGCCATCATGAAGAATCCATCGCGCGAGTGGCGGTTGGAGCGATACATCTCGTCCCACAGCGCTTCCCCGGCGAGCCCGTCCTTGCCCAGGAGAAAGGGGCGCAGCTCCTGTTGGACCACAATTGCCGCGCTCTTCTCGATGGGGCCATAGAGACCTTCGATACCGCCGGCAGTGTGCACGCGAACATAGATCGCGCTGGTGTGGACCTCTTTCGTGCCCGACGGTTTGTCAGTGTAGGGTGCGGGGCGAAGATCGTCATAGACGTCCAGCGGATTCACTTGCGGCTGCCCGTTGACGCCTGCCTCCTCGGTGTAGCTGCCATGCAGCTCGATCAGCTCCACCGCTTCTATCGTCAACGGACCGCCGGCGTGATCGCTGGCCGGAGCAAAGGCCGCGGCCAGAGCGCTGGCGCGGGCGGCCGCTAAAGCGGTCGCAGCCGCGCCCAACAAGAACTGGCGACGGTTGCTTGGGGAAAAAACGGACAGGGAACCGGGGCGAATGGAGTCAGGCGAGCGTCTCATCGTTTCCTTTGAATATTATTTCTGGCGCAGCCTGGTTCCGACGATAGGACCGTGGCCCGACGTATCCACTCTACCGCCTGACGAATCTCGGTGAACAGGGCCGACCAGCAACTGTTAGCTGACAGTGATCTCTAAAGAATTGCCTCGAGAAAATCCTAGAATCACATCATTCTCTCCCGGAGGCGTCTTGATGAATTCCTGCGACGTATCGCAGCCCGGAATCGACCTCAACCTTCACCGCATGAGCGACGAAGGCCTGATTGTTGCGGCGCAATCCGGCCAGGAGTGGGCCTTCGTCGAACTATGCACCCGTAGCTCGAAACGCGCCTTCAGCAGCATCTACAGCGTGACCAGGAATCGTGAGGACGCGGAGGATGCGCTGCAGGATTCCATACTGCGCGCCTTTGAGCATTTGCGGCAATTTGACGGCAGGTCCAGCTTTGCCACCTGGTTCACCCGGATCGGCATCAATTCCGCGCTCATGATCCTGCGCAAGAAGCGTGTGCGGCCGGAAACATCGATGGACGTAACCGCTGAAGAAGAGTCCTGGAGGCACTGGCAAATCTCCGAGCAATCCACGGACCCGGAGAAACATTACGTAGTACGCGAGCGGTCCAGGCATCTGAGGCGGGCGATCTGCCAGCTGCCAAGCTCGCTCCGCTCGGTGATCGAGCAGGGACAGATGAAGGGGCATTCGACCAAGCAGATCGCCGACCGTATGGGCATTTCGGTTCCCGCCACTAAGTCCCGGCTGGCGCGAGCCAGAGCGGCTCTACGCAAGTCAATGACCTAGGGTCCAAATCATCTCCGCGCAATCATGCTTGCGCTGGCGCAACGAACTTCCATCTTCCCGATGTTATATCTGCTTCATTGCAGCTCTTCGCTTGGCGACCGGAGCTACTCCGGGATTCGCTTGTGCTAAAGAGACTCCCGCCAATTTTGGAAATGCGGGAGGAAGAGTTGTCCTGGTTGAGCACGGTTCTATACGTAATGATTGGGTATGCATTGCTGTCGGCGATTGTTGTCGGCTTTTGGGGCATCCGGGCACTTCGTTTCAAGCAGCTCGAGGAAGCCAGCGGCCATCTGGAGCCGGCTCTTCGACGATGGCTCGAAGATTCTGGTCTTAGCACGAAAACCGCCGCCGATCCGGCGTGGGATTTTGGACTAGTCAGCACCTTGCCCGACGGCGAGTCGATTTACATCGTGCAGATGAAAGAGCATCGCCGCTTTATCACCTTTCAGGCGAATCTAGCCATATCTCCAGAGCATCAGGCAATTCTCAAAGCGATGCCAGGCACGTATTTCGAGAAGCTGGCGCAAGAGGTAGTCCTCAAGGTCTTCCTGGCTAAGATGGTGCTTGCCGTTCGAACGCGGCTCAGCGACGTCTCGCTTTTTTCCCAGCTAGCGATCAACGACCTTACGGAAGACGCGTTTTTCAAGCACTTGGACGATATGGACAACGCCATCCTCCTGGCGCGCAACATCATCTTTCGGGGCGTGGAACGCGCGCCGCGGTTAGTAAGTCAGCGAGATATGCACGAGCAACGCTGAGAACTTATGAATTGGGAAAAAATTTCTTCGCGGGCGTTGTCAAGTTTGGCTCCTCACACTGAAGCACTATTGGGTTGTCGGCGATATCTCTTGTAAGGTATGGCAAAGAGAGAACGCGGATAGTCGGTTCCGGTAAGTGGCTATCCTCATCAAATTCAGGCGCACGTGAAAGACGGTTAGACGGTTGTTCAGGCGTCCGTCGATCGGCAATCATGCCCACGACCCGCTCCACGCTCGGTTGAGGGCTTAGGCAAATTACTTGGCTGCCCGCCTGCACAAGAGTCGGGCGCCGCAACCGCGTGGTGGATGAACGCCATGCAGCGGGTGATGACTTATGAACCCCGGCGCCGATGAGCTGAATGGGTCGCTAAAACAGTTACAGGAAGTTTGGCGCGTCTCAAACAAGTACAACGCTGCGGCCTGCTGCACGATATGTAATGGTGTGGTGCAACACGAGCCTTGGTGCGTCATTGTCAACAAGGACATAGAGTACGCCTTCCTGCTCGCCGTAGACCCCGTAACTATCACCGAAGGGGACAAGATAACGCTACATTCTTTGGGCGTGGCATGGCATCCCTGCGCCGCTGTTCCTATTTCGGAATGAACAACTGACAGCCGCTATTCCGGTCCCAAGATCAACGGACCGAAAGGATTGTCGATCAGAGCCTTCCATCCTCCGTCCGGTTGCTTGCGAAATACTGTGGTTGCGGTGAAAATCCTCTCCGTAGCACCAGCGCCCTTGACATGGAGAGTCCAGCGAGACAAGAAAAGTGCCACGCCGTCGGCTTCGATGACTTGCGTCTTGAGCTGCTTTGCGGAAGCACCAGATTGCATCGCCCGGGCAAAAAAACTTCTTAGCTCCTCCCTTCCCCTGGCCGCTTTCCCCGGCTCCGTGATGACGACTGCTGCATCCTCGTAGAAGCTGAGGACTGCGTGAAGGTCGCCTTGGGCGAAAGCGCGATCCAATAATTCCACTGCGTGTTCGGGACTGGTGGCGATCATTCTCATTCCTCCTAGAAGATCTGTAACACGTGTTGTTGCGTGCAGCGGGATCTGGCATTGGCTGTGCAGCAAAATTACTGCTTCGCCCGGGAATCACCCCTCAGTTGTTTTACAGGTTGCGAAAAGAGTCGCTGTTGGGCAGGTCCCGGATACAGAGTTTGCGTGAGCACTACTCTCTCCAAATTGAGTCCCGAAGGAGTCTGTGTCATAGCAAGTTCAGAAGGAATAGGACGGGTGTCGCCGAAGCGTGCCTGGGCCGAAAACGATGGGGCGTAGCCCCATAAGCTAACTTGTTTAGGGTGTTTTTCGTCAATACGCCCACAAATTCGTCATCCTGAGCGGAGCGCCTCACATTGATCGCGTGACAGAGCGCTTGTGGCGCGGAGTCGAAGAGCCTGTCCCGAGAGTAGCCGAGGGAACCCCGGCGGTGCTTATCTACCCATGCTGTTCGGAGCTTTTCAACCACCGAGCCCCGTTCCGGTTTGCCCTGGGGCCGAGAACCAAGAACTTGCTAGCATCTTGCTATGTCGGGCGCCTACATCTACATTCCCGCGCCAGGAAAAACAACTCAAAGGCTGGCGGCGCACAAAGAAGCATTCGAACGATCAATCCCGAATTCAAAGACCTTGCACAGACCTGGGGATGGAATGATGATTACGTGAAAAGATGTACCCGTGACCATCAGGCCCCTTCGGTTGTCGGGCTTCGGTGGTCGAAAAGCTCCGCGCAGCATGTGTAGATAAGCATCGCCGGGGTCCTTCGACTCCGCGCCACAAGCGCTCTGCCACGCGATCAATGTGAGGCGCTCCGCTCAGGATGACGAATTTGTGGGCGTATTGACGAAAAACATCCGAGACAAGTGAGCGCTTATGGGGTGAAGCCCGACGATCACATTTGCTGAGTTCCCGCAAATCGGCTACTCTCAGCCGTCCCTCCGGGACTCAATTTGGAGAGAGCAGTGCTCACGCAGACTCCATAGCCCGAACCTACCCAACACGGCGAAGTCAGGCTGCCCAAGCTCCCCGGTTTCAGAGTAGGATGGCTGTCAATATGAAGCGTCTGTGGGGACGGATCCTCCAGGGTTTGCTGGCCATTCTGATCGTCCTTTACCTCGGGGACTGGATCACTCTGCAGGTCAGAGCCGGCGCTCGAGGATCCAACACCGTGCAAGTGGAGCAGTTTTTGCGCACGCCGCTGAAGGGCCAGAAAGAGGAATTCGACTATATGGGGACAACCGCCGAACCGTGCGTGCCCGCGCTCTTTCCCCATCGGTCGGAGGCGCCATGCTGGTGGCTGGAGCGGCATAAAATTCATTGGGTGTCACCTTGACCCTGGATTGGTTTCGGATTGATTTCGGGATTGGTTCGCGGTGGCAATGAGAGCTGGCAGTGTTTCTGGAACTCGCCAAATTCGCTTCTTTGCTGGTTAGCATTCTTCTGCTCGATGCGGTTTTTCATACTGCCTTTCTGGAGCCCGGGGGTCATCTCGAAGAACAATTGCTCCCCGCCCTGCGCATGTTGTTGCTGGCCGCTACCGTTTCCCTGGTAAGCGGATACATCTTTCGCGCCGGGGAGAGAAGGGCCGGGCAGGGGACAGTGCGGGACGACGGCAGCGTGGCCGGTTCCTTGCCTATGATGATTTTCTGGTGGGGAAGCGGAATCATGGCCCTGCTTTTTTTTCTCGCTTGGCTGGTCGAGCGCTACCATCGCCTGTGGCGCTGAGCGGAGAAATCAGGCTTCCCGACCAGCAAACGGGTGAGCATGCCGTCGGGGAAGACCACCGTGCACGATTTTCTGCGGCTACCGCCGGGGTGCGCCCCTCTAAGGGGATGGAATCTAAGGGGATGGAACCGAAGCCGGGAGCGGCGCGTATCAGCATGCATGAGTCTGGCCGGCACGTTCTCGATGAACATCGCGCAAACAGGAGCGCGCAGTGAGCGTTACCAGGTCAACTCCGGGAGGCCATATCCTACAAGCCGAGGAACCTCCGCGGTGATTCTCCCTTCGAACACGCCGCCGGAGAGCGATTCGCGCCGGCAGGGGGCTGCTGCGCGGCGGCCCGAGGTGCCGGAGATCGATTGGCCCGCACTGGTCAGGCGCTGCCTCGACGGCGATTCCGGAGCATGGACGGAGTTGGTGGCGGCCCAGCAGCGCCGGGTCTACGCGCTGTGCTACCGCTTCACCGCTTCGTCGCACGACGCAGAAGATCTGACCCAGGATGTCTTCATCAAGCTGTACGGCAACTTGGCCAGCTTCGACCCCGCCAAAGGCAGCTTCCAGACCTGGGTCACGACCCTTACGCGGAACTTGCTGGTCGATCATTTCCGCCGCTCGCGCCAGCAGCGGGTCACGGACTCGATGGACGCCGGCTGGGAACTGGGCAACGACGCTTCCCACGTGGAACCGATCGTCGACCAGCGAACCACGCCCTTTCAGCAGGCAGTGCGCAACCAGCTGGAGCAGATGGTGCAGCACGCCCTGGCCAAGGTGTCGCCGGAGTTGCGCGAAGCAGTAATCCTGCGCGACCTGCAGGATATGGATTACAAAGAGATTGCAGAGGTATTGGCAATTCCCCAGGGAACCGTCAAGTCTCGTATCAGCCGCGGCCGGGCGGAACTAGCGCGGTTGCTGGAACGTACTAAAGGGCAGGTGATGTAAATGTCTGAGCGCGAGCAAAACAAGCCGTCCGGCCAGCTGGGCCGGGTTTTACGGTGCGACGAATGGGAAAACCTGATCGCCGATGCGCTGGACGGGACCCTGTCTGCGGCCGACGCCGCAGCATTCGCCCGCCATCAGGGCGAATGCGCGCTCTGTGCCCAGATGCTCAAAGAGACGCAGCAGGGCAAGGCCTGGATCGAGTACCTGGCAGTGGAGCCGGAGGTCCCGGTGGATCTGCTCCAGAAAATCCTGGCCCGCACCAGCGGGCGCTCGGTGTCCGGGGAGGAAGCGGGAGTGGCGCCCGGCGCCCCACTGCCGGTACGCGCCGTGCCCGCCCGCCCGGCCTGGCATCGCGTGCTGCCCCTGGTCCGCCAGGTGGCCCGCCAGGCTTTTGAGCCCAGGTTGATGATGACCGCGGCCATGGCCTTTTTCTCCATCGCCCTGACCCTGAACCTGACCGGGATCAAGCTGACCGAAGTACGGGCCGGCGATCTGCGCCCTTCGCGGTTACGCGCCACGGTTACCCGGCAGTTCTACTCCACCAATGAACAGGTCATGAAGTATTACGAGAATCTGCGGCTGGTCTATGAGATGGAGGCCCGGGTGCGGGAATTGCGGCGCTCCACGGAGGCTGAACCCTCGCCCCGTCCGTCGCCCAATCAGACGCCCAAGCAGACCCCGCGCGACGGCACCGGCAGCCCCAGCTCGACTGCCCCCAGCGGAGGACAGACGCTCCCCGTACCTCAAGGCAGGCGCACGCCCTTGGAAAACGACACCGCGCTGCCGGCGATGATGGTGCATGCCCAGCCGCAGCGCTTCGCCGCGCGGCCGGCCGGCGCAGACGCACAGCAAGTGCCGGCCAGTTTTGACCGTAGTGGGAAAAGAGAAAAAGTGAAGAGAGAGGTTTTCAGGGCTTTGCGGTCAACAACTGAAGACCAAGCGGAGAGGAGCTTGGTATGAACTGCGTCAACCATCCTGATGTTGCGGCTGCTGCCTATTGTCAGAACTGTGGAAAGCCACTATGCACCGCGTGCATGCGCTCGGTAGGAGGCGTGATCTACTGCGAACCCTGCCTCGCGGCTCGCCTCTCCTCTCCGCCCCCGGGCGGCACTGCTTATCCTGATGCCAGCTTGACCGGCCTCCATGCCCATCCCGTACTGGCCGGCCTGCTGGGTTTCATTCCCGGGGTGGGCGCCATGTACAACGGCCAATACATCAAAGCCCTGGCCCACGTGCTGATTTTCGCGGTGTTCGTAAGCCTTTCTGACAAGAGCTTTGTCTTCGGCATGCTGCTCGCCGCCTGGATTTTCTATCAGGTCTTTGACGCTGCCCAGACGGCGAAGGCGCGGCGCGACGGATTGCCCCTGCCCAATCCCTTCGGTCTCAACGATCTGGGCAGCCGGCTGGGTATGGCTCCTACGCCCGGGCACGCGCCGTACGTGGCCGGCTTTTCCCCCAGCGCGGCGCCCGGCGGGCCGGCGGCTACTCCTGACCCCTATTCCCCACCAGGGACAGGTTCCTATCCCCCATCAGGCCCCAGTCAGAGTTTTGTTGAGCCGCCTCCCTATAGCGCGTCCTACGGAGTGCCCCCGCCTCCTCCTCCGCCGGGTTCCATGGGTTCGTCTGTTCCCGGCGCTTATATTCCGCCCGTGTATGGCGCGCCGGGCCCCATCGAACCTGCGGAACACAAACATCCGGTGGGCGCCGTGGTGCTGATCATCATTGGGATTGTGCTGCTGCTGCAGACCCTGGGTGTGTTTGAGGAGCAGTGGGTCGGCCGCGTCTGGCCGGTGGTGATTATCGGTGTCGGCGCCTGGCTGCTCTACCGGAGAACGCGGGATACTCCACGAGGAGGTGCGTAATGAATGCCTGGCTGCTCATCCGCCGCCTGCGCGGGCCCGCTTTCCTTATCATGGTTGGTATCACCGCCCTGCTCAACCAGTGGGGCGTGCTCCGCTTCAGCCGCAGCTGGCCGCTCTACCTGATCCTGGCCGGGGTACTGGGGCTGGCAGAACGGGCCGCCATAGCCGCGGCCCCGCCGGCATTACCGCCGCCGCTCTACCCCGGCGCGTATGCGGGTTCGGGAAGTGGTTCCGGCCTGCCCGCGGCTGACCCGCTCGCCGACCCCAACAGGAGGGCGTGATGGCGACCCTACCCCCTCCCTACTCGCAGCGCGACGCGGCCCGTGCGCAGCGCTACTACCGCCGCTCTCTCCGCCGTCCATCGATGCTCGGCCCGGTGGTGCTGATTGTCGTGGGGGTGATCGCGCTGCTGGTCGAGACCAACCAGCTGAATGCCGTTCACCTGTGGGACTGGTACATCCGCTGGTGGCCCCTGCTGCTGATCGGCGTGGGCTTGCTCTCGCTCGGTGAGTGGTGGCTGGATGGCCGCCGCGGCAACATAGGCCGCCGCTCCCACGGCGGCCTGGTGGCGTTGATTGTCTGCCTGGCCGTCCTGGGCTACATGGTTAGCCGCAGCAACCACTTTCACGGCATGCACTTGTTCGGGCATGGGGTGGAGGAGGACGATGTCTTTTCCCACTTGTTCGGCCAGCAGCACGATGCCGACCGCAACCTGAACCGGGAAATCCCGGCGGGAGCGTTGGTGGACATTCAGGTGCCTCATGGGGACGTGACCGTCACCCCGTCGGGCGACGATCAGATACACGTGCAGGCGCACCAGGTGGTGTATGCGTCGAACGACCGCGACGCCCGGCGCAACCTGGATGCGCTGGCTCCGCAGTTGACCGTCAATGGCAAGAACGTGACCTTGCGGGCGGCTGACTCGAGCGACGGCCGTGCCGACCTGACCATCGAGATTCCCAACGGAGCCGTGCCCACGGTCACCGCTGGGCATGGGGACGTGACCATTGAGGGCCTTGCCGGGGATGCGAATGTGGCCGCGGAACGAGGGGACGTCAAAGTCGACAACCTGGGCGGGGGTGTCCATGTGCACATGAGCAAAGGGGAGTTTACCGCCCACGCCATCCAAGGAGAATTGTCGCTTCAGGGTCGGCTGGACGATGTCTCCATCTCCGATGTGCAGGGGAGGGTGGCGTTGGATGGCGACTTCTTCGGGGATACCGATCTGGCGCACATTGCCGCGCCGGTCCATTTTCACTCCAGCCGCACCGATCTTGAAGTGGCCAGCATTCCAGGAGACCTGTCCATCGACAGCGGGGATCTGCAGCTGAACAATGCCACCGGCCCGGCGCGCATTTCGACCAGCGCCAAGGATGTGGAGTGCACCGGGATTGCCGGCGACCTGCATGTCGAAGATGGCGACGGGGATATCTCGGTGGGCGCGATTGCGCCGCTAGGGGAGCTGCAGATTCACAACCGCAATGGCGCTATCCATCTGACCATACCCCAGGACGCGGGTCTTCAGCTGCAGGCTACGGCCAGGAACGGCAACATCGATTCCAAGCTGGACCTGCCCGTCATCAGCGCCGGCGAGGGCCAGAGCATTAACGGCAAGGTGGGCGCGGGCGGTCCCAGGATCGAGCTGGTGGCCGATCACGGGGACATCGAGATCACCGGGATGGAGCCGGTTCCGCCGGAGCCCCCTACACCGCCCATGCCACCCACACCACCGGGGCCGCCCCCGCCTGGGAGCAAGTCCTTGCGCCACCTGCGCCCCTCGAAGAGCGCTACTGGGGTTGGGGAGACGAGCGGGCAGCCAGTTGTTCAGTAGCCGGCAGCCTGCCCGTATTTCTCATAGATCTCCCCGGGGAAAGCGATGGTCGGTAGTGAGATCTCAATCCGTAACGAATGACGGGTATCTGCCCGGTTTTGGCAGATGTGGGATTCCGCGGCTGTCCACCGGTCACTCTCCACTGGCAACAGGTCTTGATCTCCTGGAAGCCAACCAGCTCCACAGGAAATACGGGATATGGGGCACCGTCATTCGTTGCGCACCAGGTCTGTGAGAAATTCAGGCCAGCCGATCAGTGGCGGGCAGCTAGCCGTTCAGTAATGATGGCTTCGACCCGTTCCACCACCTCGTCGAGCGAGAGATCAGTGGAATCGATAATCACCGCGTCGGCCGCAGCCTCGAGCGGTGATTCGGCCCGGGTGCGGTCGCGGCGGTCGCGCTCGCGCAGCTCCTGCAGTACGGATTCAGCCGCCACGGGTGCGTGGGGGCCATTCTGCTGATAGCGGCGCTGGCCGCGCACTTCGGCGGCCGCGTCGAGAAAAATCTTGACCTCGGCGTCGGGGAAGACCTTGGTGCCGATATCTCTCCCCTCCATGACCACTCCGCTGTCGGCGCCCAGCTGGCGCTGCATGGAAACCATCCATTGGCGAATGTTGGGGTGTACGCTCGCGCGCGAGGCGGCGGCGGTTACGTCGGGTTCGCGGATGCGCTTGGTGACCTCGACATCGTCCAGGAAAACGCGGTTGCCCAGCGCCGCCGGCAGCAGCCGGATGCGGGTCTTCAAGGCCAACCGGCCCAGCTCCTCGCGATCATCGAGGTCGCTATCGGTCTGGATGGCCTTGAGCGCGAAGGCGCGATACATGGCGCCGGTCTCCAGGTTCAACAACCCGAAGCGGGCGGCGATGCGCGCCGCGACCGTACTCTTGCCGGCGCCTGCCGGGCCGTCGATGGCCACCACCAGGGGTGAACTGTGGCTGTCTGTCATGCTCCCGGTTTTTTCCTATCCGGCTTGCGCCCGCGGAAGCTGGCGGGCGGCTTCCCTGGTTCTACGTTCCTTGGTTTTGCTTTCCCTGGTTTTGCTTTCCCTGGTTTTGCTGAAGACCCGCTGGCCCGTGGCCAGGGTTTAGACCCGGGGACAAAGGGCGGCCGCGGGCCGCGGTCGCTGCGGCCTTTTCCGCCTCCGCCGGGCCCAGGCTTTGCCCCCGGCCGGGCATAGCCGGCAGGACGCGTCCGGTCGTTATTGGTTCCCCTGGCATTTGGTTTCGGATGGGCATCACGGCCAGTACCCCCCTGGGAGGCCGGCCTGGGTCCCGCCGCTCGCGGGAACGATCGTTCCGTGCGGGCGGACCTGGGAGCGTCAAATCTGGCTGGCCCGGATCCTCCGGGCCGGCCACCCAGCGGAGGTCCACTGCGCCCCTGTCCACTGCGTGCTTGTCCGCTGCGCGCTTGGTTCGAGCGATAAGGAACCGGCGAACGATTGGCGCCATAAGCCGACGGAGGTCTTCGCGTACCACCCGGAGCACGATCTTGCGGACGGCCGGGGGTCAATCGCGCCCGGCTCGGGTCGCCGGGCCCGCGCTCGCCTCGTGCCGCGCGCGGCGGGAACGGCGCGGTACCCGCATTGGCCGGAGCTGTCCCGGGCCGCTGCTTCTGCGCGGCGCGGAAGGGCGAGTCACCACGGCCGCCGGCGCGCGGAGGACGGGAAGCGGAGCTGCGCTTCCTCCCGGGCAGAGCCCAGGGTGCCGTCCGTTCTCGTTTCCCGGCTCCGCTCCAGGCGCCGGGTCTATTCGGCCGGGTTCCGCCGCGAGTATCCGGCCTGGTTTCGGGGGTTTTGGGCCTCGTCGCGGGGCGAGTCTCCGGCAGGGCTGCGGCCGGTCTGGCACAGGGCCGCGTTCCACCACGCGTGCCCTTATCTTTTTGGGCCCAACGCGCTCCACGGGCCGGCGGACTGGCTGCTGGCTTCCACCCAGGCCGGCCCGGGGAGCCGGGTCGGGTTGGTGTTTTCCATCCTGCTCGGGCTGCGGGCTGGGCGGCTGCAGGCTTCGGCGGCGGCACTGGTGCGGGCTGACGATCTGGCTTGGTCCGGCGGAAGATAGGAGCGGAGGCGGAAGGGGGAGCGGCAGGCAAATCCGGGCGAGCCGTTGCCTGGATCTTTCTCGGCCTGGGTCTCTGCGCCAGGGACGGGCGGGAAGCTTCCGTCTCCGCAGGAGTGGACTGGGCAGCCAGCTCGGCGAACTCCGGCAAGCCGTTTTCCAGGAAGTAGTAGGTCTGCGCGTCCATGGAGAGGGTATGGATCTGGCGCGTGGCCGACAAGCCGCGCACCGCTTCCCTCACCCGCGAGCGAGAGGCCACGGGGGAGAGAAAGATCTCGATCTCTTCGCTGGATGCCGCGTACACCGACTGCAAGTACATGGAGACCAGGAGCGAGAGAGCGGTTACCTGGGAGGTGGTGCTGCCGGTTTCGAGCGCCTTGCGGTGGCGCACGCGAAGCATCTCCCATCGCGCCGGCTGGCCCGCTTCCGCCAACACCGGGCTGATGCGCAGGGCCTGCCAAAGCTCGCACAGGGCGCGCAGCACCGCGGCTTCGGTGAGCTCGCGGCCCAGGGTCTCCCGCGCCTCGGCAGCGGTGAGCGCGCCCTCTTTGTCCAGGACCTTCCACAACTCCAGCACCAGGGGCGACACCTTGTGACCGGAGGATTTCTGCGGGGCATGCTTCCAATCCGGATCAGCGCGGAGGGCGAGAACAAAGGGCAGCGCCTCGCTGTGGGCGAGAAAATCCGGCTGCTCGCTCACTGTGCCCAGCAGGTTGAGCGGCACCACTGTGCCGGAGGCGATCAGACGCGTCAGCAGCCCGTGCGCCTGTTCGATCGCGGCCGCCCCGGGCATGGCCTGCCGGGTCCCTATGCAGGCTTCGACGAACGAGGGCGCGGGCGCCGGCAACTGCGCCTGCCGAGGCAGATAAAGGCACAGGGGATGCTGCTGGAGCCAGCTCTCTGCGTCTTCGAGGGTAAGGATGGGGCTTTGCTTCTGGCGCCAGTGCGCCGCCCGTGCTGCCTGGAGTTGCTCTGCTATCAAGAAAATCTCTTTTCGCGCGTGGTCATGGCGACCGGACCGCACCACGGTGCCGGCTCAATCAAGGGGTGCAAAAGCTATCGGAGAATGGTTCTAAATCCTGTGAAATGCTCGCTGGATATCTTTCCAAGCATACCGCAGGACGATGGGACGGCCATGCGGGCAGCTGGTGGGGTGCTCGGTTGCGGCCAGTTCAGCCAGCAGCCACTCCATGCGCGCGGGATCGAGCGGGGTGTTCACTTTGATGGCCGCGTGGCAGGCGATCGAGGCTGCGATCCGGGTGCGCGCGGCTTCCAGATTTTCTGCTTGTTCGAGCGAGCCCGCCTGCTCCAGCACCTCGACCACCATGCGTTCAAGGGCCGCGCCTTCGAGTCCGGCCGGGGCCGCCTTGATGGCGATTGTTCGCGGACCGAAGAGCTCCGCCTCAAAACCATTGGCTTCGAGCTCGCGGGCGATGGCGGCGAAGGTGACCATCTGCGCCGGCAGCAGATCGATCAGCATGGGCATGAGCAGGCGCTGGCGCTCCACCTGCTGCACCTGGCGCTGGCGCAGCACGCGCTCGAACAGCACGCGCTCATGGGCAACGTGCTGATCGATGATCCAGAGCCCTTCCTGGTTCACCGCCAGGATGAAGGAGTCGCGCAACTGGCCCAGCGGGCGCAGGGATGCCAAGCCATGCAGCGAGGGGCTCGCCCCGGCTTCCCCTTCTTCCTCTTGCGCGATCGCCGAAGAACAACCGGAGGAGCGTACGCCGTTCGCCGCAGCCAGGTTGCTTGGCTGCATTCCGGAACTTGGTTGCGCGGCGGGCACGATTGCCGCCGCGGCGAAGGGCAGCACGCCGGGAGACGAGGGGACGGCCGGGCCGGTCAGGCGGAAGCCATCTCCCTCGGGTTGGGCAAGTTCCGGGGCTGGACCCTGAAGGTGACCCGGTGTCCACCCGCCGGGGCTGGGCGTATCCCACTGGGCAAAGCTGGGCCCAAAATCGGGTGACGATGGGCTCGACGGGGAGACCAGCGCCGGCGCGGCGCTGGGATGGGCGGTGAGCGCCTGCAGAAACCCCGCCGCCGGCCGGCCCAGGGTCAGTTGGTTGCGCAGGGTGTCGCGCACAAAATCGTGCAGCCAGGCAGCCTGGCGGAAACGGACCTCCGTCTTGGCCGGGTGGACGTTGACATCCACCTCCTCGGGCGGCATCTCCACAAACAGGAGCACCACGGGAAACGACGTGGGGGCAAGAATATTGCGGTAGGCCTCGCTCACCGCGTGCATGAGCAAGCGGTCGCGCACCAGGCGGCGATTGACGAAGCAGTAGATGGAGTTGCGATTGAGTTTCTCGAGCTCGGGCTTGGAGGTGAACCCGGTGATGCGCAGCCATCCCGGCTCCGCCGCCTGGTAGTCCGCCGGCCGTCTCCAGGGCGGAGGTTCGGGCAGCCCGGCGCGCTCGAGCTCGATCTCGGCGGCCACGGGAAGCAGCTGATCGAGCGTGTCCTGGCCGAAAATCTGGAAGATGCGCTCCGCCGCCTGGCGCACCGGGGGCGCGACCAGCAGGGCATGGGTCGCGGAGTGCAGTTCGAAGTGCTTGTCGGGGTGGGCCAGGGCGTAATGCGTAACCAGCGCGGTTACGTGCGCCAGCTCGGTGGTTTCGGACTTGAGAAATTTGCGCCGCGCCGGGGTATTGAAGAACAGGTCGCGCACAGCCAGCGTGGTGCCCGCAGGCGCGCCCGCGTCTTCGCACAACAGCAGCTTGCCCCCGGCAATTTCCATGCGCGTCCCGGAGCTCTCCCCGGCGGCGCGGGTCACCATCTCCACCCGGGCGATGGAGGCGATCGAGGGCAGCGCTTCGCCGCGAAAGCCCAGGGTCGCGATCGAGAGCAGGTCATCGCTCGAGCGCAGCTTGGAGGTGGCGTGGCGTTCAAAAGCCAGCAGGGCGTCGTCGCGCACCATGCCGCTGCCGTCGTCGGCGATGCGGATGAGCTTGCGACCCCCGCCCTCGACCGCGATGACGATGCGCGTGGCCCCGGCGTCGAGCGAATTCTCCAGCAGCTCCTTGACCACCGAAGCCGGCCGGTCGACGACCTCGCCGGCAGCGATCTGGTTGGCCACCTGGTCGGCCAGTATGTGGATGCGGCCCATGGAATCGGTACCTTTAGTTAACTTAGCAGGGACCCGGGGCGGGGGGGCAGCCACGGCACACGGCACCCGAGAAAGAAGAGAAGATCGGGAGGGCCGGGGTGAACACATTCCCAAACTGGCGCGCGAAAGAAGCGCGCCCGGAAGCCTGGTCGCGAGGGGCTTCCGGGCAATTGGGACTCAGCGGCCGGAGCGCACCCGCCGGGGCAATGCCTGGTTGGGCCGTTTGCTCTTGGCCAGGCGTTTACTGCGGGGACGCGCCACCGCATCCTCGCGCGCCGAGGTAGCCTCGGTGAGCGAGTCGCCCAGCACGTGCAGGCGGAGAAAATTGGTCGAGCCCGACTTGGTCCGGGTGCCGGCGACGATGCCCAGAATCTGCCGTGGCTGCACGTGGCCTCCCGCTTCGAGCAGGCGCTCGGCGGTCTCGACCATCTGTTCCGCGGTCGCCAGCTTGTTGCACAGGATGGGGTGGACACCCCAGAGCAGGGTCATGCGATGGATCACGCTCTCCACGCTGCTCAGCCCGAAGATGGGCGATTTGGGGCGGTACTTGGAGAGTTGGCGAGCCGTGGTCCCGGTCTCGGTGAAGACCGCGATGGCGCTGATGTCCAGGTCCTCGGCGGCATGGGCCATCGATTCGCAAATAGTTTCGGCGACCGACAGGCGGACGTGCCCCGGCTGGCCCCGTTCGCTGGCTCGGGGAAGATCCTGGCCTTCGGTTTCGAGCACGATCTTGGCCATCATCTTGACCGCCTCGACGGGATATTTGCCGGCGGCGGTTTCCGCCGACAGCATCACGGCGTCGGTTCCGTCATAGATGGCGTTGGCCACATCGCTGGCCTCGGCCCGCGTGGGGCGGGGATTTTCAATCATCGACTCCAGCATCTGGGTGGCGGTAATGACCGGCTTGCGATAATCGCCGGCGCGGCGGATCACATGCTTCTGAATGGCCGGCACCTTCTCCGGCGGCATTTCGACCCCCAGGTCTCCGCGCGCCACCATGACCCCGTCGGCTGCCTCGAGGATGCTTTCCAGATGCTGAATGGCCTGTGGCTTTTCGAGCTTGGCGATGATCCAGGTCTCGGCGCCCATGGACGCTACGCGCTGGCGGACCAAGCGGATGTCTTCCGCGGTGCGCACGAAGGAGACGGCGATGGCGTCCACGCCATTGTTCACTGCGAACTCCAGGTCCTCTTCGTCCTTGACGGTCAGCGACGGCACGCGCACCGGGATACCGGGCAGATTGATGCCTTTGTGCTCGCCCAGCATGCCGCCGTTGATGACCTCGCACTCCGTGTCCTGCCCGTGAATGGCCAGCACGTGCAGCTCAATCAGTCCGTCGGAGAGCAGAATGCGCGCCCCCGGCTCCAGATTTTCCGCCAGCGTGGGAAAGGTGGTGGCGATGAGAGTATTGGTGCCGGCGATATCGCGGGGAGTAATGGTGAGCCGCTGTCCCGCCTTAAGCTGCACCGGGATGCGGTTCTTCAGCCGGCCGGTGCGGATCTTGGGTCCCTGCAGATCGCCCAGGATACAGATCGGCTTGCCTTCTTCGGTCGAGACCTTACGCACCATCTCGATCAGCTTGAGCTTTTCCGCCTGGGTGCCGTGGGAGAAGTTAAGCCGTGCGACATCGAGGCCGGCGCGGACCAGTTCACGGAAGACCGGTTCGTGGTTACAGGAGGGGCCAAGCGTAGCGACAATCTTGGCTCGGCGGCGTTGGTCCGTGGGCAGGGAATAGCTCGGTTCCATCAGGGTAAAACTCATTCGTCCCCCATACTGCGTTCCCGGAGACGATATAGCGAGATCACGATCGGTGAAACCGCTATAAGGGCTTCCAGCATGCTCAATTCTACGCGTACTCGGGCGGTGAAGGTTTAGGGCCTGTGAACAGCGCAGATCCGAACCCGCGGAGGTACTGCTTTAGCCTCCGTGCGCCTCTCTGGCAGCCACCATGGTTTCCTTTCCTGGCGGAGCCTTGTCCTCTGCCAGCGGCGCATTGGGCACGCGCTGCAGCTTGGGAAAGATATGGGCGTTGAACTCGGCGCCGATGAGAACGCTCACGGTCGAGATGTAGAGCCAGACCAGGGTGGCGACCACCGCTCCCAAGGGGCCATAGACCACGGAGTAGTCGGCGAAGCGGGTCAGGTAAAAGCCAAAGCCCAGGGTGGCCAAAAACCAGATGATGGCGGCGCCGGAGGCTCCGGGCAAAACATATTTCCACGCCCGACGCCGGGGCGTGCCGAACTGGTAGATCACGGCCAGCACCATGATGGTGGTGAACAGGCCGATCGCCCAGCGCACGATGCGCCAGATGAAAAGCACGTAGGGGCCGAGCACGTGATAGCTGTTGCTGATGACCCATTCTTCAATCTGGTGGCCAAAAGCAACCGTAACTGTAGCAAAAGCCATGGGCACCAGGCAGAGGGGAACTAGGGCGAGCGAAATCAGGCGCTCCATCCAGAAGTTCCATTCCCGGTGGGGCAGCTCATAGGCCCGGCGAAAGCCCTCCATCAGTGAATTCATCATGCCCATGGCCGCCACCAGGCTGACCACGATGGCGGAAAAGACCACCTGTTCGCCGCGCAGCCTCTGATTGGTGAAGTAGGCTTGCAGCAGGGTCATGGTGTCTGCCGGGAGCACATCGGCGAAGGCGGCGCGCATCTCGCCGCGCAGCGTATCCGATTCCGGGGTAAGGGCCAGCAGGGTGGTGAGCACGAGGATGGTGGGAAAGAGACAGAGAATCGCGGAGTAAGCGGCGCCTTTCGCCGTGCCGAACACGCCGTGCGAGAGCGAAGTCAACAAGGCGAGGCGGAATTTTTCAAGCCCACGACCCATGCCATCGAAGGTACATGAACGCCAGCCCGGGGCCAAGACGGGTGGTGAAAATGCTCTAGCTCTTCCACTGCAGCAGGAAGGCGGTCACCGCGGTCGGATCCAGTTTGCCCATGGACTCGAACTCGCCGTTGCGTTGGCTATAAACCACCTGGCCGCTGGAATCGAGCACGGCCAGCGCGGGCACACCCTTGGTGACGGGAACGCCGTAGCGGGCGGCGATGGCGAGATTCTCATCGTAGCGGCCGATGTTGACGGGAACCAGCACGTAGTTGCTCTCGAGCAGGTTGCGGTTGGCAGGAGCGTGGAAGTAGATCTCGAGCACCTGGCAATCGCCGCACCAGTTGCCGCCGAAATCGAGCAGCACGCGCTTCTTTTCCCGCGTGGCCTTGGCGAGCGCAGCCGTAATATCCGCCTCCGCCTGGGCGCCATCGGGATAAATAACGGCGTGGCCCAGCTCCTCGGCAACGGGCGTGGCCTCCGGAGTCTGGCGGCAGCCCGACCCGGCGGCCAGCAGGAGCACGGCGGCGGCGATGGCGATCGATCTTGCGGATGACGACATTCTTACTTGTGTGGCTACTTCCCTAGCATGCCACAACTCCACTCCAACAAGCTTTGTTAGGGAACCGGCGGCCCAACAGCGGCTTTTTCCGTGAAGCCCGTCAGTTGGGCGCGAGCGCGTAACTGAAAGTGAACCGGCCAAGCTGGATAAGCTGCTTGTCGCCCGGCGGCCAAATGCGAAACGACTCCACCCGGGTGATGGATGGATTGCGCGTGGCTTCCACCTGCCCTACCGGTTTCCCGCTCTGCGCCAGGTAAAACGTCACCTTAAGTGAGTCCTGGCCCCGCACCCAGCCGAGCAGGTACTGCCCCGGCGGAAGCAGGAAGTCGCCCACCTTGAGCGGCACCTGGGAGACGAAATAGTGAGAGTACTTGCCGTCAGCGGAGTATCCGGCGGTGATCAGCACCACCCCGGCGATGCCGTGACCTTTGCCATCGGTGATGCCCGATGCGGTGCGAAACTCGGTTTCGATGCGTTCGCTGATCACCGGCGCGCGGGCGGGGATCAAAGCCTTCAGCTCTTCTTCGTTGGCGCTGTGCCACTGGGCAGCCTGAGCCGCTTGGCCGCACAGGGCGAAGGCCACCAGCCATGGCAGGACCCAGAATCGCTTGGTTCTAATCAAGGTGAACGATTCCCCTCTGCAGCGCGGTGGTCGCCGCCTGGGTGCGATCGGTCACGCCCAGCTTGCTGAGCAGGCTGTTGATATGGGTCTTAACCGTGGCCTCAGAGATGCTGAGCGCGGCGGCAATCTCTTTGTTGCTGTTTCCCCCCACGATCAATTGCAAAACCTCGGTTTCGCGGGTGGTCAGGGTGGGGGCGCTCATGCGCTCTGCCAGGCGTTCGGCGACCGGAGCCGGAATACGGGATTTACCCGCATAAACGGTGCGGATGGCATCCATCAATTCTTCGCCGGTCATGCCTTTGAGCAGGTAGCCGCGGGCCCCCGCCTGCAGGGCGCGGTAAATGTCTTCATCGCCATCGAAGGTGGTGAGCACGATGATGCGCGCCTGGGGAAAGTCAATGCGGATGCGGCCAATCGCTTCCACCCCATTCATCTGCGGCAGACGCAGGTCCATCAACGTAACGTCCGGTTGGTGGAGGCGAAAGAGCTCAATCGCCTTACGCCCATCGGAGGCTTCGGCGACGATGGAAAAATCAGCCACCGTGCGCAGCAGCGCCGCCAGCCCCTGGCGCACCACGGCGTGGTCCTCGACAATCATGATCCGGATGAGATCGCTCATACTGCCCACTTTTCTCTACTTTCCTGCCAGCGGCGCTTCGACCGAGACCCGCGTACCCCCGCCGGGAGTGCTTTCGAGCACCAGCGCGGCGTCGATCTCCTCCGCCCGCTCATGCATACCCTTGATACCGTAGTGGCCCTCCGGCCCGGCCCGGTCGGGCGAAGGCGAGAACCCGCGGCCGTCGTCGGCCACCTTCAGCGAAACCCGCGCCGCCTCGTAGATCAGTTGCACGTCGATGCGCGTGGCCCCAGCGTGGCGGACGGCGTTGGCCACCGCCTCCTGGCCTATGCGCAGCAGTTCCTCTTCTGTCTTCGGCGTCACCGGCCGGTAGGTCCCCTTCACCTGAAGGTACACCTTGGACGGAGAGCCGCTGGCAATCCGGTTGCAGCTCTGCCGTAGCCGCGCGGGCAGGTCCTCGGCGCCCGCGTTTTCCGAACGCAGATCCCAGATCGACGTCCGCGCCTCGTCCAGGCTGGCGCGGACCAGCGCGCGCGCCTGATCCAGTTGCTGCAAGGCCGCGTCCCGGGAGCCGGCAAGCAGACGAGCCACCAGCTCCAACTGCACCGAGATGCCGACAAAGCCCTGGGCCAGGGTGTCGTGAATCTCTCGCGCCAGCCGTCCCCGTTCGGCCAGCACCGCGCCCCACTGCGCCTCCACCTGGAGCACGCGCCAGCGATACACCAGGTATCCCAGCAGAAGCCCAGCCAAGGCGAGCGCGGAATAAAACCACCAGGTCTGGTAGAAATGCGGCAGCAGGCGCAGGGCGAAGGAGGCCCCGGCGGTATTCCAGACCCCGTCGTTGTTGGCCGCCATCACGAGAAAGCGGTAACTGCCCGGGGGCAGGTTGGTGTAAAACGCCGCGCGCCGCCTACCGGCCTCGATCCAGCCGTGATCGAAGCCCTGCAGTTGGTAGCGGTACTGCACCTTCTGCGGGGCAACGAAGCTGAGGCCCGCGTATTGGAATTCGAGCCGGTTGGCCCCCGGCCTAACGATTAGTTCCTGATCGAGGCCCCGAACCTGGTCATCCACCAGAACTTTTTCAATGACCACTGGAGGGGGCACGCGATTTTCCGGCGCATGTGCGGGATCGATGAAACTGATCCCGTCCAGGGTGGCGAACCACAGGCTTCCGTCGGCCAGCTTCCAGGCCGCCGGGTGGCCGCTGCCGCTGCACTCGCGAATATTCATGCCGTCGGCCGTGCCGTAGGCGTCCACGGCGATCGATTGCGGCGGACGGTACTCGTTCAGCTGGGCCAGTGAAACCCGGTAGATACCGCTTTGCGAGCTCAGCCAGAGATGACCGCCGGCGTCTTCGAGGATGCCGTAGATGGTGCCCGGGAGCGCCTTCGAATTCCAGGGAAATGCCTGAATCGTGGGCTGGCTCGGGTGCTCGGCTGCAGCCCGGCGCAGGCGGTTCAGGCCGCCGCCGTTGGTTCCCAGCCAAAGCGTCCCCTGGGCATCCTGCGCGATGGCGGTGACGGTATTGTTGGAGAGCCCCTGCTCGACGGTGGAGTTGCTGAAAGCCCCGTCGTGCAGGCGGCTCAGGCCGCCCGAAGTCCCGATCCAAAGGTCGCCCTCATGGGCGCGCCCAGGGTCACCCTGGGTGGAGCGAAAGATGGCGCCGATGAAGTCGCTGCCTAGACCGTCCATGCCGGAGTAGCTGCTGAACTTGCCTGCTGTCAGATGGGCCAGCCCGTGCCGGGTGCCGATCCACAAACTGCCGTCGCGGTCAGAGTAGAGGGAGCGGATGAAGTCGTCGGGCAGGCCGTCGGCAGAAGTGAATCTTTCTATGTGTCCGCTTCGCCGGTGAAGCAGATTCAGCCCGTTGGGCGTGCCGATCCACAAGTCCCCGCCCGCCCCGCCGGTGAGCGACAGGATGACGTTGCTGGAGAGCCCGTCCGCGGTGGTCAGGTGGGCAAAGCCGGTGCTGGTGCGGCGGTTCAACCCCGCCCCGTCGGTGCCGATCCACAGCTCTCCCTGGGCGCTCTCAAAGACACAGCGCACCAGGTTGCCGGAGAGCCCGTCGCTGGTGGTGTAGGTGGTGAATTTCTGATCCCGGAGCAGGTTGAGGCCGCCCGAGTCGGTACCCACCCACAGATCGCCTTCACGGTCCTCGTAGAGCGACAGGATACGGTTCACGGCTAACCGGGAACCGGAGGCAAAGGACTGCAGGCGGTTGTCCTGAAGGCGGAAGACTCCGCGTTCGGTGGCTACCCAAAGCACCCCCTGGCGATCGCGAAAGAGGCGATCCACGCGTTCGCTGCCGCTATCGCCGCTATCTTGGATAGGGAGGGTAGCGCCGTCCCTGGCTAGATGCACCATGCCGGCGGCCGTGCCTACCCACATGCTGCCGTCCGCGTCGGGTTCGAGGGCGGTCACCTCGGTCTTGCCCGGCCGATGGGAGATCGGGAGCGGAGTAAGCGTACCGCCGGCATAGCGTTCCAGGCCCTCGCTGCCGCCGATTAAGAGATTATGTTCACGGTCGAACTGGACCGTTTCCACCTCCGTGCCGCTGAGCAGATGCAAGGCCAGGCGCGGGGTGGCGGGCCGTGTATCCAGGGCGAAGACCCCGCTGCTGCCTCCCAGCCAGAGCATCCCTTGCGCATCCTCGGCCAGAGCGTCGCGGTTCAGCGGGCCCGCGGGCTGGGTTTGAGCGATGGGCGCAAAGCTCTTGCCGTCGAAAAAGGCCGGGCCGGCCGAGGTGATGGCCCAGATCCGGTGGCGGCTGTCCTCATAGCTGAACCAAACCGTATCGGCGGGCAAGCCCTGTACGGTGGTGAACGCCCGAAAGGCCCCGCCGCGGTAGCTCAGCAGGCCGGCGGCGGTGCTGATCCATAGGGTGCCGGATCCATCCTGAAGCAGGTCGGAGACGGTGTCACTCTTGAATTGGGGAGTGTTCTCGGCGTCGAAGGTGACAAAGTCGATGCCGTCGAAGCGGACCAAGCCCCCATCGGTGCCCAGCCACAGATAACCGTCGCGGGTTTGCAGGATGGAGTGGACGGTGTTCTGCGGCAGGCCGGAATCGGTTCGCCAGACCTGGTGGCCATAGTGGTCGAGTGAGCGCCCGGGATCGAGCCCCAGCGCTGCATGACTGAACACCAGCAGCACAGCCCACAGACCCCGCTGTCGCCAGGCAGCCCGCATCATTTCCTGCTGCCACTCATCGGATTTCCCCTTGCCATGCAACACCGAGCTTCAGTATGAACCCGGCGGAAATATTGCCGGGAGCAAAAAAAGGCGCCCTGGGCCTGGGTTTCCTGCCTAGCTACGCCAGCCACGTTTGCATGAGTTTCGCCAACGTCACCGAGCTTGACAGGAAATCCAGTCAGAGCGCTTGGAGAATCAGTGTGAACGATGTACTCACACACCATAGGTTCCGGGCCAAAGCACTGTCTTGGACCCAGGGTACGGATTTGTGCTCAACCTTTGGATGGATAAGGGCCGCAGGCGAACCCGGATTTCCTGCCGCGCGGCGTTCAACAGGAGCCACGTGTGCGGTTTTCCTTAGAGAAAACCGCATGAGCTTTCGGCACGCAACAAGTTTGACAGGAAATCCGGGGCGGGCCGCGGCTTTCCCACATGACCGGGGTCCCCGGCAAGCTTGCTTGCTGGGGTGGAAGAAAAAGCCGCACCGGGCTCGAGCGGAAGTGCTCTACAGGAGGGTGGGACCAAGAAGTTAGGGCGTCTCATCCGGCGCGACGGGGGGAGCGTCTACGGCCTTGGTTGCGGGCAGGGTGGGTTGCTTGGAGGCGCTGCCCGAGAGGCGCGCAGCAATGCGGCGAGACCGCAGCCGGTCGGCCATATGCTTGGGTACATCCACTGACTTGATCAAACTCATTGGGGCTCCATCGTGTGCCGTTACGGTAAATGTGGGCTCGTCCGGAGCGAAAACATCAGGCTATAGGCGAGGTCGAAGACAGGTGCACTATTACTAGTGTACTCCTGGCGACGGGATCACGGGCGAGGCGGGGGGCCGATCCGCCGGGCCGGCTGGTGCGGCCGGTTGCTTCTCCCAAACCGTGGTGGAGGGAGGGTCGCCGGGCGCCCCGCCCACCTTAGTCATGGTTTGCCCGTCGGTGGAGACGGTGTACTCGGACGAATCCACCAGGCTGCCATTGAGTTTCTGCACGATGCGAAACTTGTACGGCCCGGTTCGGGTGAGGGCCAGGCGCAGCCCGGTGGGAACGTCGGGCCCCTCGACGGCCACTTCCTTGCCATCGAAATTGGTGACTGCGGTGGCTTTGAGCGCAGCAATTTTGAGGATAAGGCCATCGAGGCCGGATTCCTGGATTGTCAATTCATTGGGCGAGCTGAGCTTGACCGAAGTGCTCTTCCAGGCGCCCATCAACCCACTGGTCCCCGCGGTGCGCTCATACTCTGCCGTGTCGGTGTACAGATCCCCGTTGGCCTTCACCCCGCTGGTGGTGACGGTGAGGTTTTTTTGATCGGAGGAAATCTTCCAGTTGTCGCTGCTCATCAGCTTGCCGTCGGTCTTGCGATACTCCGTGGTCCAGACATCGGGGCTGGTCTGTCTCCAGATGGCTACGTTGCCACTGGGAAGCGCGTAGGGGTTGCCGTCCGCGCGGAAGGAGTAGGTGATTCCCCCGGCCTTAAGCTCGATCGCCTCGCCCGCCGCCGGACCAAACTTCAGGGTGTCGCCGGTGAGCTGGCTCTTTTCCTGATTGAGCTTCCAGGTACCGACAAAAGGGTTTTGTGCTGCCGCCGTGCCGGCGGCGGCCAGCGAGAGAAACAGCCAGACCGTGGCTAATAACCATCGTCCTGATCGCATGGGGGATCTCCTTTGCTCTGCCTTGGGGGTGATTCCAGAGCGGAAGAGCACAGTCAAGTTGCGCCTCCGCTCACCGCCCGGAGGCGCAGCGCTGTTGATGTCATTAGAGCACTTCTTCTGTTTCGTGAGTGTGGATTGAAGGCCGCGTGGGGAGCGCGTACCAGATCAGGAATAGTGCGTTTACCCGATGGCTCACCTGGGCACTTCTGGTGTATAGAGATCGTGGCTTTTGCTAAAAAGCCGCACTTCGATTGATGGCGCAGAGTCGATGTGAAAATGCTTTAGTCGTCGTCGTCGGGCCGGGGATGACGGCGGGCTGTCAGGGCGTGTAGATGCAGGTGGCGTTCCATGTCCGGGCCGAATTCGTGCACCATGTTGCCGATCAGGATTTCGCCCATCTGCTCGTGGCCGAACTGGACTCCCTGGACCAGGGGACTGAATTGGTTGTGGGGATACCAATACGTGGAGATCATGCCCGAGCCGTAGGCGCTGGCCAGCTGCGGTACATCGAGCGAAAGCTGTCCATCTTTGCGATACGTGATGAAGGTCATCTTGAGGGCGTGGCCACTCCGCTTAAGCGTGCCCTGACATTTGCATGCGACGTAACGCGGGTCGAGCCCGGTCATGCCGGCCAAGCCATCGTGAATGACATTGCGCGTGGCCAGCTGGCCGTATTCGCTGGCGAAACGCCGGGTGTAGGCACTTCCGTCCCCATCCCACTTCGCCGGGGTATGCCGGAGCTGATCCACCAGTGCGCCGGCGGAAACCCCCACGAACGCTCCCGGCGAGGCATAGGATTCGTTCCAGAACAGGGTCAGCCGGTCCTTGCCGGTCAGCGGCTTAGGTTCCGTCTCGGTGGTTACGGGCGTAGCCGGAAGGCCTTGGCTGATGGATGGGGTTATGGGCAGCCCTTTAAGTAGTGCCTGATGGCTGGATGCCAGCAGCTGGGGGAAAAGCTCAACTCCTCCAGGCATGGTTTCGCTGGCCACCATCACGGTATCGGCAGGCAGCGTGCCCGCAGGCAGCGTGCCCGCAGGCAGCGTCTGAGCCTTCAGCACCGCTCCCGCGCCGAGCGTCAGCAGGAGAACCACCTGGCAGATCTTCATACACCCCCCGTATTCGGGCAAAAGCAACCATGACTGTAGCTGCGCGAGCCCTCAAAAAGGCGGCCTCTTGAAGCAGCATGCAAAGGATCGCAGTGGCGCATGGCCCCTGGCAAGCAAACATCGCACCCCGGCCCTTACGAAAGCGGCCCACTGCGGTGTCTTGGGGTAGTCGCGGGTAACACGTCCTGGTCAGGCAAACGTCATGGAAGCCGCTATTCGCTCAGAACCACGCGGAAGTCACCCCAAACGTAATCACCGTAAGGAGGTAGAGACGTTGCGGAAAACTCCGGTCTCTGTATCAGGGCGCGACTTTTAGTCGTGCCGTAAAAAGCCACGGCTATGACGGCTAAAGAGTCCGCGTGAGAACCATCCTCTCCAAATTGAGTCCCGCAGGGACGGCTGAAAATAGCCCAGCACGAAAGTGCTGGGTGTACGCGTCGAGCATGACCAGTCCCGCAGGGACGGTTGAGAATGTCCCAGGACGTTAGTCCTGGGCCTCAGCACTCACACGCGAGCAGGGACTATGGTCCTCGCGCAGACACGAACGCCCCTGAGCTATTGCTTCCTGGCGAGTGCAGAGTTTTCTGCAGCCGGCTCTACGGCGTAAGCAGCGCAAAGCGGTCTACGTCCACCAGTCCAAAGTCGGTGATCTTCAAGTGGGGAATGACGGGAAGGGGTAGAAAGGCCAAATGCAGGAATGGCTCAGCCAGCCGGCAGCCCATAGCCTCGACGGCGGCGCGCAGGGCATACAGATTCTGGCCCACGGTCTCAAAGGAGTTCAGGCTCATGAGGCCGGCGAAGGGCAAGGCGAGCTCGGCCAGTACCCGGCCGCCCTGCACGGCCACGAATCCACCGCCCAGCACAAGCAGGCGGTTGACGGCCATCGCCATATCCTCGTCTCCGGCACCCACCACGCAGATGTTGTGGCTGTCGTGGCCCACCGAGGAAGCGAGCGCCCCCTGCCGAAAGCCAAAGCCCTTGACGAAACCGCGGCCGATATTGCCATTTCGGCCATGGCGTTCGAGCACACAGATCTTGAGCAGATCGTGCTCGGGATCGGCGTGCCGCTGACCCTCTCGATAGGGCAGGTTGGCCTCCAACCGCTCGGTCAGGATCTTGCCCGGAATGATCCCGATCACCGGGGTCGCCGGGCCAGCCGCAGGGGTGCGAAAGGCCTCCGCCGTGACCGGCTGAAGGTACATGGTATTTCCCCCGGGCGGCGCCGGCTGCTCCCGTCCGGCGAAGGTATCGGGAGTCACTCTGCGGCCGCGGCGGAAGACGCTATGGATGGCGCAATTCTCAAGATCGTCGAGCAGCAGGAAGTCAGCCAGAAATCCGGGCGCGATCAGTCCCCGGTCCACCAGTCCAAAGCCCCGGGCCGCCGACCAGCTGGCGGTTCGATAAACCGCGGCCAGCGGCGCGCCCAGCGCGATGGCGCGGCGCACCAGGTAGTCCAGGTGGCCTTCTTCCCGGATGTCCAACGGGTTGCGGTCGTCGGTGCAAAAGCCGAGAAAGGGAGAGGCGAATTCGTTAATGAGCGGAGCCAGCGCCGTCAGATCTTTTGAAACCGATCCCTGCCGGATCAGCACCTGCATACCCTTGGCCAGCTTTTCCCGCCCCTCGGCCAGGTTTGTGGTCTCGTGACAGTTACGAATGCCGCAGGATAAATAAGCATTCAAGGAGCGGCCGGAGAGCAAGGGAGCGTGGCCGTCGATGTGCTGGCCGGCAAACGCGGCCAGCTTCTCCATGCACTCGGGATCTTTATTGAGTACGCCGGGTACGTTCATGAACTCGGCCAAGCCAATGACCTTGGGGTGGTGGCGATGAGGGACCAGGTCGGCGGCACTGAGCCGGGCGCCGGAAGTTTCCAGGTTGGTTGCGGGCACACAGGAGGAGAGCTGCACCCGCAGATCGAGCGCGGTGTGCTCGGCGGCATCGAGGAAATATTGCAAGCCCACCAGGCCCAGAACATTCGAGATTTCGTGCGGGTCACAAATCGCGGTAGTGACGCCATGGGGAAGCACACAGCGGTCGAACTCAAGCGGAGTCACCAGTGTGCTCTCGCAGTGCACGTGGCTATCGATAAAGCCGGGCACTGCAAAGCGGCCCTGGGCATCGATCTCCTCCACCCCGCGGTAGCTGTCGAAGGTGCCCACAATGAGGCTGCCGCACACGGCGATGTCGCCGGACTGCAATTCGCCGGTGACCAGGTTCAGGATGCGGGCATTGCGCACCACCAGGTCCGCGGGCTGCCGGCCCATTGCCTGATCGATCTGCCGTTCCAGAACATCTCTCATGCTCAACCGCCGTGGGCGAGATTCCGTATTATAGGGTGAGCTTTCTGGGCCCCGTCTTCACGGAGAATGCGGTCATGCTGCAATCTTTGACGGCGCGCAAGGAATGGAAGTTCTTCGCCGTGCTGCCCAAAGCGGATCCTGGGCTGGCAGCGGCCTGGTGGACGGTGCTGCTGCTGCGCGGCATTCTGCCGGCGGCGTTCGCCATTGCCATGGGCGTGCTGGTGGGAGCCGTGCAACACAGTCATCCGCTCGCCGGGCCGCTGGCCTTTGCGGGCGCGATCTTTGTGCTCCTGCAGGTGCTCAGCCCCATTCATCAGGCACTCAGCGCCAACCTGGGGGACCGCACCGCCGCCTGGCTGTACGACCGGCTCACCGAAGCCTGCGTGCGTCCGCCGGGCATTGGGCATCTGGAAGATCCCGCGCTGACCAGCGACCTGACCGTGGCCCGCGACTTCGACCTGGGGATGACCGGGCCGCCGCTTTCGGTCTCCATGGACTTTATCGCCGCCGGCTTGGTCGAGATGACCGGCGGGGTGGCATCGGCCGTGATCCTGGCGCGCTACGCCTGGTGGGCGCCGCTGCTGCTTGCGGGCGCTTGGCTCGCGACCCATTGGCTGCTGCGGGATAGCGCCATCTGGCACGACCGCCAAACCGAGGAGGTGCGCGCCGCGCAGCGCGACGCTGACTACGCCTACCGCTTGGCGGTCGATCCGCCGGCCAGCAAGGAATTGCGCCTCTTCGGCCTCGCCGGCTGGACCATCGACCGCTTCATCGCCCGGCGCACACGCCTGCACGAGCTGCAGTACGCCGCCACCCGTATGCGTGAGCGTCCCGTCCTCTGGAGCCTGCTGCTGGTGACCTCGGCCAATGTGGTGGTGTTCTGGCTGCTGGCCAGCGCCGCCGCCCACGGCCGCATCTCGCTCGGGGAAGCGGTGGTCTACGTGCAGAGCGCGATCGGGGTATCGATGATCGCCTTCGGTGGATTCAGCTGGGCACTCGATGGATCCGCCGCGCCGGTTGCCGCGGTGCTGCGACTGGAGCCGGCGATGCGTCCCGCCGGTGCTCTACCCTCCGGCGAGCGTCGCGCGACGGCAGCGGCGCCGGAGATTCGTCTGTGCGATGTCAGCTTCGCCTACCCTGGCGGCGCGCCGGTGCTGGAGCACTTCGATCTCACCATCCCCGCCGGCTCGTCGCTGGCCATCGTGGGCCAGAATGGCGCCGGCAAGACCACCATCGCCAAGCTGCTGTGCCGCTTATACGACCCCCAGTCCGGCGCCATCACCATCGATGGCGTCGACCTGCGCGAGTTCGACCTGGCATCTTGGCGCACCCGCGTGACCGCTGTCTTCCAGGACTTTCTCCGCTTGGAGTTGCCATTGCGCGACAACGTGGCCCCGGCAGGGGCGCCCGATGAGGTGGTGCGCGCCGCGCTCGAGTCGGCGGGAGCGGCTAACCTGGCCGCACTCGATACCGTGCTGGCCCGGGGATACAGCGGGGGCACGGACCTCTCCGGCGGCCAGTGGCAGCGCGTCGCGCTCGCCCGGGCGCTGGCCGCTGTCACCCTCGGCGCCGGCGTGGTGCTGCTCGATGAGCCGACGGCACAACTTGACGTCCGCGGGGAAGCGGAGATCTTCGATCGCCTGCTGGCCGCGACCCGGCAGTCGACCACCATCCTGATCTCGCATCGCTTCTCCACCGTCCGCCATGCCGACCGTATCTGCGTGCTGGAGCACGGCCACGTCATCGAGCTGGGTTCGCACGACCAGCTGATGGCGTTGGGCGGCCGCTACCGGACCATGTTCGACCTGCAGGCGCAGCGCTTCCATCTTGCCGAAGAGGAGGGCACCACATATGAGTCCCTCGCCTGAACTGGAGCCGCTACCGCCGGCGCTGTCGTCCATGTGGCGGCTGTGCAAGCTGGGCTATCGCCACGAGCCGCGCCTGATGGTGGTTTCGTTCCTGTTGTCCCAGCTGGCAGCGCTCCCCGATGCGCTGCTCGCCTTGTGGCTGGCGCTGCTGGGCAAAGGTTACCTCGAGCACCGAACAGGGCTGATGGAAGGGGCGGCGATTGGCCTCGGCGTGTCCACCGCCGCGACCTGGTTTCTGAAGACGGTCAGCACCCGGGTGCAACGGCGCTTCCGCGATAGGGTGACCATCGCGCTCGAGTCCCACGTGGCGCGGCTGCAGGCGACGGTGGCCACGGTCGCACACCACGAGCGTCCCGAGTATCTGGATCGCCTGTCCATGCTGCGCAACCAGGTCTTCGTGCTCGATCACATGTACATGTCGGTGTTTTCCACCCTGGGTTGGATCCTGCGGTTGGGCGTGACCATGGCGCTATTGGCATCGATTCATCCCGCCCTCTTGTTGCTCGCGTTATTCGCCATCCCGACCATCTTGACCTCGACGTGGCGGCCGGACGTGGAGCGATCCGCGCAGGAGCGCGGGGCACAGACCGGCCGCCTGGCGCGCCACCTGTTCACCATCGCCACCACCGCGCCGCCGGGCAAGGAAGTGCGCGTCACCGGCATTGGCGAGCGTCTGGTCACCGACCGCCGGGCGGCGTGGGAGCGCTGGTACGGGCCGGTGGCGGCGGCCCGTTGGGGCTCCGCATTCTGGCATGCTCTGGGATGGGCCATCTTCGGCCTGGCATACGTGGGCGCGGTGATCTTTGTCTCCTCCTACCTCCGAGCGCCGGCCAGCGCAGTGCTGCTGGTGCTGGCCGCGGGTGCGCGGCTGTCGGGCTACATTGGCGCCACCGTAGGCGAGATTGGTTTCCTGCGCGGATTCTGGATGGATGGTTCGCGGCGGCTGGCATGGCTCGAGGACTACGCCGCCTCCATCGCGGCTGCGGGCGATCTGCCGGTCCCCTCCGTGTTGCATCAGGGGGTGCGGCTCGATCACGTCTCCTTCACTTACCCGGGCACCTCGCGGGTGGTGCTGGAGGATGTATCGGTATTGCTGCCGGCGGGCGCGGTGGTGGCGATCGTGGGCGAGAACGGCGCCGGCAAGACCACGCTGGTCAAGCTGCTGGCCAAGATGTACGAGCCCTCCTCGGGTTCGATCCTGGTCGACGACGTGCCGCTGGCGCGCCTTCCGGCCGAAGAGTGGCGGGCGCGCCTCGCGGGCGCATTCCAGGATTTCTTTCGCTTTGAATTCCGCGCTGGGCATACCGTCGGATTGGGTGATGTTCCGCGGATGGACGACCGGCCGGCAGTGGCCGCGGCGGTCGACCGCGCCGGCGCCGGCGACGTGGTGGAAAGGCTGCGGTCAGGGCTCGACACCCAACTCGGTCCCACGTGGCCGGAGGGAGTGGATCTATCGTTCGGCCAGTGGCAGAAGCTGGCCTTGGCCCGCGGCTTCATGCGCGATCAGCCACTGTTGCTGATCCTCGACGAGCCCACCGCTGCGCTCGATGCCGAGACGGAACACGCGCTGTTCGAGCGCTATGCCGCCGCAGCGCGAGGCACCGGCACCAGCACCAGCGGCCTGGTCACGATCCTGGTCTCGCATCGCTTCTCGACCGTGCGCATGGCCGATCTCATCGTGGTGCTTGATGGAGCCCGGCTGGTGGAGGTGGGCACGCACGATGAGCTGATGGCTAAGAGCGGCCAGTACGCGGAGCTGTACAGCATCCAGGCCGCTGCGTACCGTTAATTGCTTTCCTTTTCCAATTCCACCACCATCACTTCGATTGGCTTGTCGCCGGCGTTTACGTCGGCATGCATGGTGTTGGGCGGGTTGGTAGGGAGCCAATAGGCCTTGCCGGTCTCCCACACGTGTTCTTCGGACTTTCCCTGCTGGTCCACGATCTTCATAGTGCCGCCGCTCAAGGCAATGATGACGCGCGGATGCTCATGGCGGTGCATCGTCAGCGGCGCGTTTGGCATCACCACTGACTTCCACACCTTCACGTCTTCATTGTCGAATTGCGGGAATCGCTGCGTCTGGGTTGGGCTGGTTTCCGAATGCATGACCGCAAAAGCGCCCAACAACAGGGCGGCGGCTGCTAAGCGACGAAGCAGGAAAATCTTCATGTGTCCTCCACGGCAGGTACGTGTGGCAAAGATACAGGCGTGATATGGAGGAGTAAACTCAAGCTCAGCGGGATGCCCATGGCGATGACATTCACTCCACTTGTGCGCAGGTTTCGCTCCTACCAGCGGCGCATTCGCCAGGCGCGCATGGTAGCCCGGGCGATCAAGTCCAAACATCATCCAATTCTGGCGCATATCGTTCCCATGCGGCGCTGCAATCTCTCCTGCGCCTACTGCAATGAGTACGACAAGGTTTCTGATCCGGTGCCCACCGCGGAGATGCTGCGGCGGATTGAAATCCTGGCTGCCATGGGCACAGGGATTATCACCATCAGCGGCGGGGAGCCGCTTCTGCACCCGGATCTGGATGAGATCATTCGCGGCATTCGGCGTCATGGGGCGATCGCCACCATTATCACCAACGGCTACCTGCTGACCCCGGAGCGTATCCAGCGGCTGAACCGTGCCGGGCTCGAACATCTGCAGATCTCGATCGACAACGTGATGCCGGACGAGGTCTCGAAGAAGAGCCTGAAGGTGCTCGACCGCAAGCTGGAGTGGCTGCGGCAACACGCGGCATTCGATATCAACATCAATTCCGTGTTGGGCGGCGGCATGGCGCATCCGGAAGATGCCCTGACGATTACCCGCCGGGCCCTGGAGCTGGGATTTGAGACGAGCGTGGGCATCATCCACGACCACGACGGTCAACTGGATCCGTTAAAGGAGAACGAGCGCGCCGTCTACGACCAGATCCTCAAGGAACGAAAGCCGGCGTTATTTACCTTTGCCTACGACAACCTCTTCCACAAAAACCTGGCGGTGGGGCAGCCGAATGATTGGCAGTGTCGCGCCGGAAGCCGCTACCTGTACATCTGCGAGCAGGGGCTGGTGCACTATTGCTCGCAGCAACGGGGATATCCGGCGATTCCGCTGGAAAAGTACACCCAAATCGACCTCGACCGCGAATACTCGACCAAAAAGCCCTGTGCGCCGTTCTGCACCGTTTCTTGCGTGCACCGGGTTGCGATGCTCGACCTGGTGCGTAACCAGCCGCGCGAAGCGTTGACGCGCTTCTTCCCGCCGGCAACGCCCGGCGGCCCGGCGCAGCTGCCGGCTGGAATCCAGGTGCTCACCGCGGTCTTCCTGCCGCCGGCCATTGGTGAACCGCAAAGCCCGGCGCGGAAAATGGTCGCCGGCGCCGCAATGAAAATCTTCGGCGTCAAGTGAGGCCCAGCAGAAGAGTTTGCTGGTTAGTGCCGCGTAGCAGCAAATCCGGGTACGCCCTGGTCGGGATAACAAATCCAACTTGTGAACAAATTTGTCATCCCGACCGGAGGAGTCGTGGGCCTTGGGCCCACCCAAGGCGACGAAAAATGCGGAAGGGACCGCTCCGTCCATCCCTCGGTAACGGCTGCTGCTGAGGTGAGCGGTGCCCTCCCCTTTGTCATCCCGAGCGAAGCCGAGGGATCTGCAGTTCTTCCCCCCACGACTCCTCCTGGAAGTGTTTTTCGACCGGAGCGAAGCGTAGTGGAGGGACCTGCTGTTTCACTTTCCCTAGTCAGCAAATCTACTCAGTCAAAGATACGAATAGCACGCCACAAAGACACCCACCGCAGTCGCTGCGCCCGCGAGCACGTCCAGAGCATAGTGGTAACGGCCTACCACCGCGCCCAGCGAGATCCATACAGAGATGAACAGGAAGATCAATCCCATGATGGGCGCGTAATGTAGCAGCACCAGCGAGGTTGCGAAGGTAGAGGCAACATGGGCGCTGGGAAACGAAATGGCATGGATGCTTCCATGCTTGAGAATCCAGCGGTTGAAGATCCTCGCCTTGCCCGTTTGCGCCGGGGCTGGTTGGCCGCCGGCAAGGTCCCGGGGCGGGTAGGCGGGCACAAACGGGGTAATTGCGTAACACAGATAAGTCGAGACCAGGACCACAAGCCAGAAGCCGGCAGCATGGTTGCTTTGGCCCACGGCATACAGGGCGAGCAGTCCAAGCGGGACCAGCGGATAGCAGAAGAGATAGGCGACTTCCAACACCATGCCAAAGCCGGTGCGGGATGTGCCTGAGGTTTCCGCCGCTCGCGGCATCAGCCAGCGGTCAAACGCCATCAGACGCTGCTCGATGCGGTGGTTCGGAGCCTGAAAAAATTGGCCGGTCTGCCAGTACGGCACCAGGAAGAGGCCTGCCGTAAGCCAGTTGCGCAGCGTAGAGACATAAAGCGGGGGCAGGAAACCCGCGCTCGCACGCGCCAGCGACACCACTGCCCAAGGGACGAGCGCCAGCAGCGTGATCGTCCAGCGCCGGCGCACGGGCAAGGGATGAGAAACCCACGGTTGGATCCAGGCCGCGGCCGCCAGGATGATCGCGAATCCGATCTGGATCCATTCCGAAGTGCGCATCCTCTATTGGCCGGACGCCGCTGTTTTTCCTCCCGTATAGCTCACGCGCCAGATGGTGTTCGAACCGTCGTCGGAGACCAGCAGCGATCCATCCTTCGCTACGGCGATGCCGACCGGCCGGCCCCACACTTTGCCATCGGGCAGCACGAAGCCGGTGAGGAAGTCTTCATATTCTCCCGTGGCCTTGCCGCCGTCCATGGGGACGGTGATGACTTCATAGCCGCCGCGCGGATCCCGGTTCCAGGAACCATGCTCGGCAGCGAAAGCCCGGCCATGGTAAGTGGAAGGGAATTCAGAGGCCTCATAGAACTGCATCTCGAGCGAGGCGAAGTGGGGGTTGAGCAGCACATCGGGGACGATGACTTTGCCCTTCAGATCCGGGCGTTTCCCCGCCTGCCGCGGGTCCTGAATTGAGCCCATGTAATACCAGGGCCAACCGTAGAAACCGTCCTCCTGCACGTGGGTAATGTAGTCGGGAACCAGGTTGTTGCCCAGCGCGTCCCGTTCGTTGGTGGAGCACCACAACTGGCCAGTGGTGGGGTGGATGGTTTCTCCCACGCAGTTGCGGATTCCCCAGGCGTAGACCTTCTCGAACTTACCTTCGGGCGTGAACTCGAGCACATCGGCGCGATGAAACTCCGCTGGAGTGGTGTCCGAATCGTCGTCATTGGAATGGGAGCCCACTGAGACCAGCATGTGCTTTCCGTCGGGGGTGAACACGATGTCGCGGGTGCGGTGGCCACCGGCTCCGGGCAGCGACGCCAGGGTTTGCGGCGGGCCGCTAGCCTTCAGGTCGCCACTCTTATACGGAAAGCGGACGACGGATTCGGTGTTGCCTACGTACACCCATTGTGGGTTGGGGCCGCTGGGGTAGAAGTTGATACCGAACGGTTGTTTGAGGCCCGAGGCGAACACCTCCATCTGGCCGGCTTTGCCGTCGGCGCCGATGCCGCGGAACACCAGGATCTTTCCCGCGTTGCTCTCGGCCAGGAAGATGTCGCCGTTGGGCGCCATGCGCATCAGGCGTGGGTTATCCAGGCCGGTGGCAAATTGCTCCACCTTGAAACCAGCCGGGGCCTGGGGCCACACGCCGTCCGGGCGAGGAAAGATCGCGGGTCCGTTATTGGCCGACGGCGTGGCATACGGTTGAGGAAGGTCAGCGACCGTGACCTTGCGCCGGACGCCAGGATGTTCCTTGGTGTAGTCGGTAAAGGCCGCCTGGCCGGTCAGTGTCTGGGCTACAGCGGGAAGCGTGGAAAGCGTGATGGCAGTTAGCAGCGCACCCGTCGTTACGCAAAAGGAACCGAGGGGAGCGGAGAAATGGGGCAACTTCATGGGTGAATCCTCCAGAGCCTCTTCCAGTTTAGAGCGGATTTTATTCCGCCCGCAAAGTCTGGATGGGATCGAGAGCCGACGCCCTGCGCGCTGGGATGATCGTCGCCAGTATTCCGCCGGCGATCAACACGCAGCTCGCGATCACGAAGGCCCAGGGATCCGTCTCTCGCACGCCATAGAGGAGGGTTCGCGCACTTCGTCCAACCAACATCGTGAGAACAATTCCGGGAAGGATTCCGCTGAGCAGAATTGTGGCCGTCTGCAGCAGGAACAGCCTGATCACCTGGCCCCGCGTGGCCCCCATCGCGATCCGTATGCCAATTTCTGAAGAACGGCGTACCACTTGAAAGGAGAGCAGCCCATAGAACCCGATCGCCGCCAGGGCCAGCGTCATGCCGGCAAAGGCCGCAGTCAGCCGCGCCAGCAATTTTTCCGTAGACAACCCATCATTAAACTCGGTGCTGAGTGGGACGATCTCAGAAATGGGCAGATCGGGATCGATCGCTTGCAGGCTGCGGCGAATTTCCGCCGCGATGTTGGCCGGAGATCCCAGAGCACTCACCTCGATCGTGCCTGCTGAATCGGCGCCCTGTTCCAGAGAGAAGTAGGCCACCGGCGGCGCGGGACGACGCAGTCCATCGACCTGCGCATCGCCCACTTCCCCAATCACTTGAAATGCATGATCCCCCGGAGCCGCCTGGTAGCCGACGAAATGCCCGATCGGATCTTCTTTGCCGAAGAGCCGCTCTGCAAATGCCTGGTTGAGGACGGCTACAGGCTGCGTATTCCGCCGATCGGCGTCGCTGATTGCTCGTCCGCGCAGAAGCGGAATGCCCATGGTATGGAAGTAATGGCTACTGACGTGGTTTTCTTCCCCGTGCATCTGCGCCGGCGAAAGGTCGGGCCGCCCGGAAACGTGGATGGCCGTATTCCATACGCAGTCAGGCACGCGGCACATTTGCATGGCGGCATCGCGGACGGAGGGCAATGACCTCAGACGATCCAGAATGCGTTGATTCAGGCCGGTAAGGTCTTGCTTCGCCAGACCGCCGCTCACCAGATCCAAATGGACCGAAAGGAGATGCTGCCGATCGAGTCCGGCGTCGATTGTGCCCAGGTTGAGCAGCGTCTGGGCAAAGAGCGCCGCCATAGAAAGCAGCAGGAGGGACAAACTGACCTGCCCGGTGAGCAGCAGCGTGGACCAGCGCAAATCACGCCTCGCCGATCCACCGATGTTGCCAATGCTCGATCGCATCGTGGAGAGAGGATAACCGCGCGTAATCTGCCAGGCGGGCAAGACGCTGAACCCAATCTGAGCAACCAATAGCAGGACGATGCCGGCAATGAAATATCGCCATCCAAAATGAAGATCGATGGGGATGAGCCGTTCCCGGGGAGAGGCCCAGTGGAGTAAAAGCCCACTGACGGCCCGGCAGGTGGCTATGGCCAGCATCCCTCCTATCGCGAGCAATAGAAGGTCCTCGACCACCAACTGGTGAAGTACCCGCCAGCGGCTCGCTCCTAACGCGAGGCGAACCCCTATTTCCCTTTTACGCCCGGAGAGACGAGCCAGTTGAAGGCTCCCCAGGTTGAGACATCCAACCAGAAAGAACATGGCCGACATGCCCATCAGGAGCGACAAGGGCCGAAGGTATTCTGTGCCGAGCGATCCTTCGCCGCTTGCTGCGGACACCAGCTGCATCTGCGCGTGAAGAACGTGCTCGCGCTCAGTTGCATCTTTGGTCGCGTTGCCGATCATCTGCAGATCCGGCTGGAGCGCGTGCGTCCAGCGGACTGCCGCGGTGGGCTTTTCCGCCTCGGGAATGCGTGCCAGGACCCAGAGCCAGAAAACTTGATCCTGATTTCTATACGGCGCTGCGAGGTTGACATCGTATCCGGGCCCGAGAGAGTCGAACCACGTCTCAAAGCGTCCCGAAGATTGGGCCACGAGAGGCAGCCATATATCGGGGGCAGACCCTTGCACCACACCGGAGAAGCGCGCCGGACCGACGCCAATCACTACGATCGGCACTCGATTGAGAGTGGCCTTCATCCCGATCACCGAACGCACTGAACCGAATTTGTTGCGGGCAAAATCGTAGCGCAGGATGACCGGCAGCTCGCTTTGCCCAGAGGCGTCGTCAGCAGATGCAAAGAACCTGCCGGCAGCAGGCGATAGTCCTAGAACCGCAAAGAAGTCAGGCGAGACGAGCTGCAAGCTGGCTTCCTCTGAGAAGCCGTTCTTCGCCTGAATAACACCGCTGCCTATCCCTGAATGGGCAATCACGGGTGTCCCTTGCCCCGCGGCCTGCCGCAGGCGCTGATACGCCGGATAGGAGTAGAACCACTGCCCATCAAAGGGAGACTTTACCGAGTGCAGAGCATAGAGTTGCGATGGGCTTGCGATGGGAAGGGGAGTGAAAAGCACCGCTTGCAGAAGCTGGAATACAGCAAGGTTTGCGCCGACGCCGAGAGCTAATGTAACGATGACGGTGAGCGAGAATCCAGGCTTCCTGCGTATTTGGCGGAGTGCATAACGTGCGATCATTTCTCGATGAAACTCCATCTCACGGCTGCATCAAGTACTGTTGCAAGCCTACGTCATCGTGACTTTTCCACCTAGCTCATTTGGAGGCTTCTTTTATGCCAACCAAGGTTATCGTCACCACCGACCCCGGGCAGGATGAGGCGGCGGCCATCATGATGATGCTGGCCGCGCCCGAGTCCTTCGAGATTCTCGGCTTTGTGGCCACCGCAGGCAACATCGGACTCGATCATACCGTCATCAACACGCTCAAGATTCTGGAGCTTGCGGGGCGCGCGGATATTCCCGTCTTCGCCGGCTGCCCACGACCGATTTTGAAAGAGCTGGTCATTGCCGACCATGTCCACGGGCCTACCGGTCTGGATGGTCATAACCTACCCGCGCCCAAGACCAAGGTACAGAAGCAACATGGAGTGGATTTCATCGTGCAGACGCTTCGCTCCGCGCAGGCGGGCGAGGTGCATATCGTTTCGCTGTCACCGACGACCAATCTCGCGCTGGCCCTGGTGCAAGCGCCCGACATCGCGGCGCGGATCGGCGGCATCGTGATGATGGCGGGTGCGTATTTCGAGTGCGGCAATATCACTCCCTCCGCGGAGTTCAATGTGTATGTCGACCCCGAGGCGGCGGACATCGTGCTCCAGTGCGGTGCGCCGATCACTATGCTGCCGCTCGACGTGACGCACAAGATGCTGAGCACGCGGGAAAGGCTAAACCGCATGCGCGCTGTGGGCACGAAGTGCGCGATCGCCATAGCCGATATGCTGACTTTCTCAGAGGCATTCGACCTGAAGAAATATGGATGGAGCGGCGCCCCCTTGCACGGTCCGTGCGTGCCCGCTTATATCTTGCGGCCGCATCTGTTTTCCGGCAGGAAGATCAATGTCACCGTGCAATGTGGAGGCGGGTTGACGGCCGGGGCATCCGTGGCCGATTGGTGGCAGATCACGGATCGGCCGCGCAACGTTACTTACATTCGAGACGGAAATTCTGATGGCTACTACGACCTTATCTGCGAGCTGTACGCGCGATTGCCATAGGTGCCCCACATTCGGCGCTCTCTTAAGCCGGACGAACCCAAAAAGCGAGTTATGCTGTTACCTCAATCTGATTTTATGAAAAAGATATTCATCAACGTCACGGAAGCCTCTCGAAATTTCGCCGACTGCGTCAACCGTGCACACCACCAGCATGTCACCTTCGTGCTGCTCAAGAATGGCGTCCCGATTGCCCAGATCGCGCCGAACGTAAACAAGGTCTGCAAGGGGCGTGATCTTGCGGTGCTTTTGGCCAAGACCAACCTGGCGGACAGCGAAGCAAAGGCTTGGCGCCGCGATTTGGTGACCTCACGCAGAGGTGTGAAGGACAGACTTGTCTAAAGTAGTGGTGGGAGCCCCCGCATTTATGCGGGGGAAGGAGCGCTTTAGCGCTCTGTGAAAAAGTCTCGACTCTGCTGACGCGCTTTAGCGCTGGCCATGCTAAAGGCTCGCAGATGGCTATAATCCCCAAAACTGAGGCGGGCCGGCTGGTTGTAGGCGGCGGCTTATTTTCCCGATGAAGCCTGGAGCTCATAGTCTTCGTGGCCTTCCCCCGAACCGGGCTGGAGCCGCGCCAAAAGCCGCATCGTCAACAAATAGCCGGCGCCGGTAATCAAGGGCACGATCACTGCTGGGAGAGCAGCAGTCGGCAGGAGGTAATAGACTCCTCCCCCCAGGAAGCACCACACAACCGCGGTTACGTTCACGCCATGCCAGTAGTGATAAATGCCTTTGGGGTCAAAGAGCGCGGCGACGTTGATGCGCATCCGCTCCACAAACAGATAGTGGAAGAGCAGCACACCCGCGACCGGTGCGAACAAGTTGCCCAGCGCGGTAGTCAACGGAACGAGCCGCTCCAGAAGCACAGGCAACGCGGATAGCCCGGTACTAACGACGCCCACAAAGAGCGTGTTCCAAAAGCGGCCCGGGCCCTCGAACATGTTGGAGAGGGAAAGACCGCCAGTGTATAGGTTCATGACATTGATCGTGCTTTCGTCGAGCGCGATGACAACCAACAAAACAACCATCGTGACCCAATGTGGGTCCACCACCGCGGCGAGCGAAAAAGGGTTTGGTTGCCGCCCCAGTGAGGCGGCGGCCCCATAGGCGCCGAGCGACACTGACAATGCCGTGGCTAGGCCGCCAGCCAGCATGGTGCCCCACCACATGTCTTTGCGGCTGCGCGTGTAGCGGCAGAAATCGGCCGCATCGGTAATCATAGTGAGCCAGGACGCGGTCATGCTGTTTAGCCAAACGGCAGCCACCAGGTAGGCCCAGCCGTACTGCGCATGAAAATGGAACACCGCTGCAGGCCGATAATTCGCGCCCGGGCCGTGGGCCAAGATAAAGAAGAGATAGACGATGCCGACTACTTTGACCGGAAGAGTGAAGCGGGAGATCAGCTTCAACCATTGATAACCAACCAGGGCCAAAACCACCTGCACGCTAGCCAGGATAAGGCCGGCGCGCACGACCGAATAACGGCCGCCGGTCCACTGGTGCGCGATGGCGACGAACACCGTCGCGCCCACAATGGTTTGCATGGCGAACCAGTACCCCGAGGCGATCGTGCGCATGATGGAGGGCAGCCATTTCGCGCCCCGGATGCCGAAGACCATGCGGCATGCGACCTGCCCCGTGATGCCATAGTCCACTCCGACTGTGGCCATGACGATATACGCCGAAAAAGCGATGAGTATGCCGAGCGTACTGGTAAGAATCGTGGCCCAGAAAGAAAGGCCGGAAGCCACGGCTAGGCCGCCGATCAGAATCGTCCCAGGATTGACCAGGAAATTACTGACCAGCAGGAACAGGTCTGGCCAGCGAACCGTCTTGAGCGCCTCAGGAATCGGCTCGATGCCGTAGGCCTCGATGGCGCCCGAGTGGGGAGAAGTAGCGATGGCTTCAGTAGATTCCATTCTGCGTCGCTCCATTCTGTATCAAAACGGATGGTCATCGACGAGGATGGTCATCGACGAGGATGGTCATCGGCCGGTTTCGGATTCACCGCTGTAGATCAGATTCGCATGGCCGCCTTCCTGCCAGGTATATATTTCCCACAAATTGTCCTCCGGGTCGGTGAAATAGCAGGCATAAGCGTTCCACGGATACGCTTGTGGTTCGAGTAAAAACGGAACACCGCGGGCCGAGAGCTCTTGATGCATCGCTTGCACCCTGTCGCTGTTTTCCACTTGAACGGCCGCCATGGTGCGCCAGCCGCCTTTCGAGGCCAGCCCCCGCGGCAGGCGCAAGTGGCTCTGCATATGATCCACCTGCCACAGGGCCAGCGTGACTCCCGCGGTGAAGAAGTCAGCGAAACCAGGGGCCATACGGCGCAGCTTGAAACCGACCCGGTCGCGATAGAACTGGATGGCGCGGTCGAGGTCCTCGACCAGAAAACATATGTCGCTGATGGCCTCAGCCATGGGTCGGCATGGACGTGCTCACCCCGGCGCGAATACCAGTGGGCCAACGGCCGGTCACTGTCTTGACGTGGGTGTAAAAGCGGACACCTTCCATTCCATGCACGTTATGGTCGCCAAAGAGCGAGCGCTTCCAGCCGCCAAAGCTATGGAAGGCCATCGGTACCGGGATAGGAACGTTGATGCCAACCATGCCCACCTTCACCTGGTTGGCAAAGGCGCGCGCGGTGTCTCCGTCGCGGGTAAAGATGCAAGTGCCGTTGCCGTATTCGTGATCGTTCACCAGGTCCAGAGCTTGCTGAAAGCTCGGAACCCGCAGAACGGAGAGGACGGGACCGAAGATCTCTTCGCGGTAGATGCGCATCTCTGATGTGACGTTGTCGAAGAGGCAAGGCGCGACGAAGAAGCCATTGCCTTTCGGCAGCGTCTCCTTGGTGTGCGCATCGACGAAGAGTTCCGCACCTTCTTTCACTCCCAGCTCGATGTAGCCGGCGACCTTGTCGCGGTGCACACCGGTGATGAGAGGCCCCATCTCGGCGCCTGCCTCGGTGCCATCGGCAACCTTGAGCTTGGCGATGCGCGCTCGCATGCGCGTGAGCAGAGCTTCGGCGGTGCCGTCTCCCACCGCAATAGCGACCGAGATGGCCATGCAGCGTTCGCCTGCGGAACCGAAAGCCGCGCCGGTGAGCGCGTCGGCGGCTTGATCCATATCGGCATCGGCCATCACGACCATGTGGTTTTTCGCTCCGCCCAGGGCCTGCACACGTTTGCCGGCTTGGGTGCCGCGGCGGTAGACGTACTCCGCCACCGGAGTGGAACCGACAAAGCTCACCGCTTGAATGCCAGGATGGTCGAGGATGGCATCCACTACGCGCTTGTCGCCGTGCACCACGTTAAACACACCATCGGGCAACCCGGCTTCCTTGAGCAGCTCGGCGAGCACGAGAGAGGCTGAAGGATCGCGCTCACTCGGCTTGAGAATGAAACAGTTGCCGGTGGCGATGGCGATGGGCAGCATCCACAGCGGGACCATCGCTGGAAAGTTGAAAGGTGTGATGCCGGCGACCACACCCAATGGTTGCCGGAAAGACCAGCTATCGATGCCGGTGCCGACTTGCTCGGTGAACTCACCCTTGAGCAAATGAGGAATGCCGGTGGCAAATTCCACTACTTCGAGGCCGCGCGTTACCTCCCCGCGAGCGTCGTCCATCACCTTGCCGTGCTCGGAGGTGATAACAGCGGCCAGGCGGTCGGCGTTTTTCTCCAGTAAATCGCGAAAACGAAAGAGCACGCGTGCGCGGCGCAGCGGCGGCAGGTTCGACCATTCAGGAAATGCCGCCGTGGCCGCAGCGATGGCTTGCTCCAGCTCCACGGTCCCATCCAGCGGAACGCGGCGCTTCACCTCGCCGGTGGCAGGGTTGAAGACGTCGGCAAAGGCTTTCGACTGACCGCCAACGGTCTTGCCTCCGATCCAGTGGGGAACGCTCTCTAATGACTGCGTAGCATCCGTCTTCGGTTCTGTGGTGGCGATCGTAGCCATGAGCGTGTCCTCTCGCAAGTGCGTTGAATGACTCTCCACGATGATAACTCCAATCCTGGCGAGGAAATCCCAGTTGGGCCTGGCGAGAAAATGCCTTAGCCTCAAATGCAATGAACTCCGACAAGCCGCGAAAGATCCTTATCGATACGGACACTGCATCGGATGACGCGGTTGCGCTCCTCATGGCGCTCCGCTCGCCGGAAGTAAGCGTGCTCGCCATCACCGTCGTTGCCGGTAACGTCCCCGTTGAGCAGGCAACACAGAACGCCCTCTACACCGTCGAGCTTTGCGGTTCCACCGTTCCAGTCTTTAGCGGGGCTGCTGCGCCCTTGACCCGCCCCCTCGAAGATGCCGTCTGGTTCCACGGGCGCGACGGACTCGGCGATCATGGGTACAAACCGGCGGTGCGCACTGCCGCCGCGGGCTTTGCCGTAGACGCCATCGTGCGCACGGTTGCCGGCAATCCAGGCATAGAGATCATCACCCTGGGGCCATTGACCAACCTGGCTCTGGCGCTGCGGCAAAGGCCGCAACTGGCCGCTAATGTCAGCCGGTGCGTGGTCATGGGCGGGGCGCCGTGTTGCGAGGGCAACGTGACCCCGGCGGCCGAATTCAATTTCTGGGTAGACCCCGAGGCGGCGCGGGTGGTGCTTCGCTCGCAGCTTCCGATCGAGCTGGTTGGCTGGCAGCTCTCCCGCGGCGCTGCAGTAGTGAATGCCGCGGAAATGGAAGGGATCCTCGCGCTCGGGACGAGCTTCGCGCACTTCGCCATCCAGTCGAACAGTACCGCCGCCACTGCCTACAAAACGCAGACCGGCGAGGAAGGCGTCGCCCTTCCCGATCCCGTAGCCATGGCAATTCTGCTCGACCCGGCATTGGCGTTGGTATGCTCGGACCATTACATGGATGTGCAGGTGGATAGCGGCATCACCCGTGGGATGAGCGTGGTCGATCGGCTAGGTGTGGCGAAAGACGCCAGGAACCGCGCCGCCTGGAACGGGGTCGCGGCCAAGCACACAGTCGTCTGGGAAATGGACATCCCCGGATGGAAGCGGGCCCTGCGCCGGGCTCTCTGTTGAGATGGTGATGAACGTCATCTTCGACACCGACCCGTCGCCCGACGACGCGGTGGCGTTCCTGGCCGCTCTTGCCTCTCCCGAAGACCTGCGGGTACTGGCGGTCACGACCGTAGCCGGCAACGTTCCGCTCGAGCTCACATCGAAGAACGCGCGCAAGGCGCTCGAGCTGGCGAAGCGAAGTGACATCCCAGTCTATGCCGGGGCGGCAGCGCCGCTGGTGCGGCCACTGGTCACAGCGGAGCATGTCCACGGGCGCACGGGTTTCGATGGATATGACTTGCCCGAACCGGAAACACCGCTGCGCGACGGGTTTGCGCCCGAGGTGATCGTCGAGCTGGTCATGTCGCGGCCGGCGCACGACGTGACGCTTTGTTGCCTGGCGCCCCTAACCAACGTGGCGCTGGCCATGGCGCGCGAGCCGCGCTTGGCCACGCATCTGGCGGGCATTGTGCTGATGGGCGGCGCCATGTCTGAGGGAGGCAATATCACTGCGGCCGCGGAGTTCAATTTCTATGTCGATCCCGAGGCTGCGGCGCGGGTGTTCGCGAGCGGCGCGGCGATTACCATGATTCCGCTGGACTGTACTCACCAGGCGCTGATCACCGATGAGCACCTGGAAATGCTACGCGCCGCGGCAACGCCGGTGGGCACGGCCTTCTATCAACTGCTGGAGTGGAACAAGCGCTTCGACCGTGCCAAGTATGGATGGGCCGGCGGTCCGCTGCACGACGCGACCGTCACGGCATATCTTCTGGCGCCGGAATTGTTCGCTGGCCGCCGCGTTCACGTGGATATCGAATGCCTAAGCCCTCTGACTTTGGGCGCCAGCGTCGTGGATTGGTGGAGTGTGAGTGGAAAGCCCGCGAACGCCCAGGTGTTACGGAGTATCGATGCCGAAGGCTACTTCCGTTTGATTTTTGGAAGGTTGCTGCGGTTGTGACTATCGCGTGGTGATACACGATGCGCCATTTAGCGAGGCGTGGTGTTCAGTTCGGCCAGGAGGCGGGCGCGTCCTCGTTCCTTCACTTCCTGGGCGAGCTGCTGCATCGATTGCTGCGTGATAGCGCGCCCTTCTCCACGAGCAAGGGAAGCCCTGGCGTCATCGAGCGTGAGAAGAAATTCCGTTCGTTGGCGCTCGCGTTCTTCCCACAAGGCAAGCGCCTCCTGCACGGCGTCTTGTTCCGAGTGCAGCCGTCCGCTTTCAATGGCGCGGCGGGCGAAAGCCTTTTGGTCGGGGGTGAGGTGTACGTCCATATAAGCGCTAACTTGTTTAGGGTGTTTTTTCGTCAAACTCCCACAAAATCGTCATCCTGAGCGGAGCGCCTCACAGATTGATCGCGTGACGCAGGGCTTGAGGCGTGGAGTCGAAGAGCCTGTCCTGAGCGTAGCCGAAGGAACCTCGGCGGTGCTTATTTTACCCATGCTGCTCGGAGCTATTCGACCACTGAGCCCCACAACAGGATCTGCTGCGATACGCACTCGATGGTCACGGGTACATCTTTTCATGCGCTGTAATCATCTTCCATCCCCAAGTCTGTGCAAAGCTCCAGCCATGGGCAAGTCTGCCCGTCGCCCTATGCTCCCGGTTCAGAGATCTCGTTACCGGGGATCTCATTATTGGGCTGGCGGCGTCGCCCGGTTGGGTTGCGGGGCCGGCTGGGGCAAGGAGCGCAGGGAGTTGGGCGCGGTCACCAGTTTTTGCAACAGGGCGACAGGCAGCGTAGCCGTAACCACCGCGCGGTCGTTCTTGTGCTCGATGTTGGTGGAATTGAGCAGGTCGCGTATATCGGCATTGGTCATCGCCGAGGGCAGGTTGTTCTCCGCCGCGCGGCCGATGGCGACTATGGTATTCAAGGCGTCGGATGAGACCGTGGCGGCCAATTCCGTAGGGGCAATTTCTTCGATCCTGAGGTGCAAAGCACCCCCCCAACGCAGGGAGCCGATGAACGTGGTGTTGAGCGCCACGGGAAAATGAAAGCCCATGAGGCTGATGCCATCGCTCTTGAGCGGCACGCTGATCTTTCCAATCCCCCAGGCGACAGAAAGCAAAGGCACCTCGGCGTAATGATCGGTGAGCAGGGAAGAGCCGGAAAAGGGCAGCGCCGAAGTGCGATAGCGGTCGAGCATGGAGTGAATCTGCTCTGGCGTGGGCGTGTTCGAGGCGGCGACCATGTCATAGCCGAGCAGCGCTACGCGCACCGTTCGGCCATGGCTTGGGATGTCGTAGATGGTATGTCCGGCATATTGTTCGGTCTGCGTGGCGATCGATCCCAGGTAAGCACTGAGGCGCTTACCATCGAGGTGACCGAGAAAGACCTCAGAGTACGCCACCGCCCCATTCGGGCCCAGGGGGTTAGGCATGCGATGGAGGGCGAAAGCCACCTCGTCCAGGTCGCGCTCGAATTCGAAGCCGGTGGCGTCGATAAACGATTGATACTGGGGGTCGTGGGGCACCTGGTGCTGGTCGAAGTGGGTGTAGGCGCGCAGCGGCCGCAGGTTGAAGTAGAGAATACAGTCAGATTCCGGAAGCAGCCTCGCGGCTTCGGGTGGGGCCTTGCGCCGCAAGTATGCAGCCAGCGCCACCAGCAGGAGAAGAAGCAAAACAATGATGATGGTCGCCTTGGTGCGCCTGGGCATGCGAGGTACGGTTTACCACCCTCATCGGTCGAGGAATGATAGCATCCGGCCCCTGGGTGAACCCGGATTCCCAAAATTGCGGAGCCGTTCCGCCCTGTGGTAACCTTGGCAATTGTGAACCTGCTGCGAGACCGGTTCCAAGGTCTTGTTTTTAGGGCGGGAAACACGGCTGTTCGGGCTGGCGTAGCTCAGCTGGTAGAGCATCTGATTTGTAATCAGACGGTCGGGGGTTCAAGTCCCTTCGCCAGCTCCAGAGTTTCGTTTCGCCGGTAAGGGTACTCCCGCCGCAATCATTCCACACTGACGGTATTTTTCCTTTGAGCTGGCTGCGCGGGAAAGCGTCTGCGGAATGGGGTCGTGTGGATGATCTCCGGCTTCGCGGTGATTTTTTTTGTCAGATCGGGAGCGTGTTCGTCCCGGTCTGCGATTGTGCACAGGTGGCCGAGTGGTTAATGGCAGCAGACTGTAAATCTGCCGCTCCTTGGAGCTACGGAGGTTCGAATCCTCCCCTGTGCACCATGGGTTGGAACGCTGGGGTGGATATTGGAAACCGGGCCGCGGTCACCGGGGCGTAAGTGGATTGCGCTGGGGTTGCTGGTAGCCCTCGCATGTTTGGCGGTGAAGACGATCGATCCGGGCAAGGTGCGCTCGGTGGTATTACTGTTGCTGGGTTTTTTCGCATTGCGGATTGTGCTCGCCGCGGCCGCTTCGCGATAGCATGGGTTAGGGTTAAGGGCTGATGTAGCTCAGTCGGTAGAGCACTCCCTTGGTAAGGGAGAGGTCACCGGTTCAATCCCGGTCATCAGCTCCAGGATTTGTTGTGGGTATGTTGTTGGGAAGAGCGGGAGCTTATCTGCAACAGGAACAATAAGCATCAGCTCCAGAATTTGTTGTGGGTGTGTTCCTTTGGGGAGACCCGGATTCGCGGGAGTAACTCAGTGGTAGAGTCACAGCCTTCCAAGCTGTTGGTCGCGGGTTCGATTCCCGTCTCCCGCTCCAAACTTTTTTTTGCGTGAGTGCCTCCGAATGTTTGTGCAGACAGTCTTACCGGTTGAGGATGAGGCGCACTTCGCCGCCGTCAAGGCGTCGCTTGAGCCCTTGTTCGCTTCCGGCAATGTTGCCGGATATTTGAAACGGGTGCAGCGATCCAAGCTGCGGGTGCGGGATTTCGAGGGCTTGCTGCAGCGTGGACTGCTGGGTGCGGCTACTGCCGAGGCTTACCAGGCACTGGGTGATTCCGACCGCGGCCAGGCGCGTGAGCTCTACCTTTCACTGGTGGAGAAGGTTGCGCCGGATCTGCGCCGCAGGTTTTTGAAGGTATATGCCTACTACTGAGCTGGCGATCCCGGTGACACGGGAAAGCACGTATATCGTGGTCTGGGAGTTTCAGGTCAAGGAGGGATGCGAGGCGGAGTTTGTGGCGGCCTACGGACCGGACGGGGATTGGGCCCGTCTCTTCCGCCGCTCCCCGGAGTTTCTGGGAGTAGAACTACTGGGCAGTGTAGGCAATTCCGCCCGGTACTTCACCCTCGATCACTGGAGTTCGGCCTCAGCTTTGGAGCTGTTTCTGGCCAACAACGCGACCGCATACGACGTTCTGGACCGGCGGTTTAGCGGTCTGACAGTGTGGGAGCGGCGGATTGGCGGCTTTCCCGGCGAGGCGTAACGGGAGTCGGGCGAGCGAGTAAGCACCAAAGGGCACGAAGGGTATGGCTTCCGCCGGGCCGCATCGGGCTGCGTTGATGAGGGCCCTACAGACTGCGGAAAAACTCATGTTTTGTATCAGGGCACGACTTTAGTCGGGCCGTAACAGGATGAGTTAATGAGGGCTGGTAGGTACGGGCTTTAGCCCGTACAACCCGGATGGGTTCCCCTGAGGGAACAATCCCCTCGGTAGAAGTTTTGATTTGAGCAGGAGAGAGGGACGAGATGGCGAAGGAAAAGTTTGACCGGTCCAAGCCGCACGTGAACGTGGGGACGATTGGGCACATTGATCACGGCAAGACGACGCTGACGGCAGCGATCACCAAGGTATTGTCGAAGCACAATCCGAAGATACAGTTTCGTTCGTTTGATTCGATTGACAATGCGCCTGAGGAGCGGGAGCGCGGCATCACAATTGCGACCGCGCACGTGGAGTATGAGACGGCCAACCGTCACTACGCCCACGTGGACTGCCCGGGACACGCCGACTACATCAAGAACATGATCACCGGCGCAGCGCAGATGGACGGAGCGATCCTGGTAGTGGCGGCGACCGACGGGCCCATGCCGCAAACCAAGGAACACGTGCTGCTGGCCCGCCAGGTAGGCGTGCCGTACATTGTGGTGTTTCTGAACAAGTGCGATGCGGTGGAAGACGAGGAGCTGACGGACCTGGTGGAAATGGAAGTTCGGGAGCTGTTGTCGAAGTACAACTTCCCCGGGGACGATGTGCCGGTGATTCGCGGCTCGGCCTTGGGTGGGTTGAACGGCGAGGCGCAATGGGAAGCCAAGATCGACGAGTTGATGGATGCCGTGGACAAGAATGTACCCTTGCCGGCGCGCGCCGTTGACCAGCCCTTCCTGATGCCGATTGAGGACATTTTCTCCATTTCCGGCCGTGGCACGGTGGTGACGGGCAGGATCGAGCGGGGCAAGATCAAGGTGGGCGAGGAAGCGGAGATTGTCGGCTTCCGGGAAACCCGCAAGACGGTAGTGACCGGGGTCGAAATGTTCAAAAAGCAGCTGGATGAAGGACTTGCGGGGGACAACGCGGGTCTGCTGCTGCGCGGCATAGCCAAGGAAGACGTGGAGCGCGGGATGGTCCTGGCCAAGCCCGGCTCGATCACGCCGCACACCAAGTTCAAGGGTGAGATTTACGTGCTGAGCAAGGAAGAGGGTGGCCGTCACACGCCGTTCTTCAATGGCTACCGGCCGCAATTTTACTTCCGCACCACGGACGTAACGGGCACGGCGAAGCTGCCGGAAGGCACGGAGATGGTGATGCCGGGAGACAATGTGCAGCTGGAGATTGAGTTGCATACCCCGGTGGCGATGGAAAAGGGTCTGCGTTTTGCCATCCGCGAGGGTGGCCGCACGGTAGGCGCCGGCACCATCAGCGAGATCCTCAAGTAAGGGTGGCTCAAGTCCTCTTTTGAGTGGGTTGGGCAGCAGGGCGGCTTTCCCGGGGGTTTCCCCGGAAAGCCCTGGGCAGTTTTGCAGACAGGTAATTTCAGGGGCGTGCATCGCCCCGGAATCGGATAGGATAGACTAATGCGTGAAATAATTACCCTACAGTGTCCGGAATGCAAAGAGCGCAATTACTCGACTACGAAGAACAAGAAGACGACCACGGGCCGGCTTGAGTTCTCGAAGTTTTGCAATCGCTGCCGCAAGCATACCCCGCACAAAGAAACGAAATAGCTCGGCGTTTGTTGGAAGCATCGGCTGATTTTTTTTTACTGCCTCTGGCTCCTTGGTACGACTCGCTGTGATACGACATCGGTCAGGACCCCTTCACGACAGTACTATTGTCTGAAGCCGCCTGGTGGCTCGAGAGAGCCCACGAGAAGCTCATGAACCTCTGGCGGAGCGTTGCTGTTCTGGCATTGGCAGTGATGCAACATTATGATTTGAGGGGCGTAAGCTCAACGGTTAAACTGTCGGTCTCCAAAACCGAACTTGGGGGTTCGAATCCCTCCGCCCCTGCCAGTTCGTGAGCGTTTGTGGTTACCCCATGTGGCTAGGCGAGTGTGAGCCTGGGGAAGAAGGAAGCGTTATGGCGAAGTCAACCACCGTAGTTCGCGATGATAAGCAGAGCCCACAGCCGGAGAAGGCTGTGACCAAGGCAAAAGTTGCGGACAAGTTGGCGGAACGAGGGCAAGAAAGTCCTGGGCAGGGCAACCAGCTCACTGGGATGTTCACCAGGACTGCGGATTTTCTGAGGGATGTGCGCAGCGAGATGCGCAAGGTGACCACGCCGTCGCGTGAAGAGGTACGGACCACGACGACGGTGGTGATTGTGACCGTGTTTGCCTTCGCTGCCTATTTCTATGTCGTGGATGCGGTATTAAGCCGTGTGATTCAATCGTTGCTTCACTGGTTGGGCGGGGTACAGTAAGTGCTGAAAGAGAAGCTAGAGAAATCGATGACGGAAGAGACCAACCCCGAGACCCCGCACCTCAACCCTGAGGAAGGGCTCTCCCCGTCGGCCAACGACCGTTTCAAGTGGTACATCATTCACGCCTATTCCGGCTTTGAGCGCAAGGTGAAAGAGTCCATCGAGGGCCGGGTACAGGCCTTCGGCCTGCAAAACAGGATTGGCCGGGTAATGATCCCGACCGAACCGGTCACCGAGGTTTTCAACGGCAAAAAGCGCACCGTCGAGCGGGTCTTTCTGCCGGGTTACGTGCTGGTGGAGATGGATCTGGATAACGACCTGTGGCACGTGATGAAGAACACGCCGCGGGTGACGGGCTTTCTGGGCACGGGAGACAAGCCGGTCGCGTTAAGCGAGCAGGAGGTCAGTTCGATCCTCTTCCGCACCGATGTTTCCAAAGACAAGCCGCGGATGAAGATCAAGTTCGAGAAGAACGAATCGGTCCGCATCACCGATGGTCCCTTCGCCAATTTCAACGGCGTGGTCGACGAGGTTAACGAGGACCGCGAAACGCTGAAGGTGATGGTTACGATCTTTGGGCGGTCGACGCCCGTCGAACTCGAGTTTGGCAAAGTCGAAAAAGTGGTTTAGTGAAAGGTTATTAAGAGATGCCTCCAGTCAAGAAAGTACAGACCCAGGTAAAGTTGCAGATTGAAGCGGGCAAGGCGACTCCGGCGCCCCCGGTCGGCCCGGCGTTAGGCCAGGCCCAGGTCAATATCATGGAGTTCTGCAAGCAATTCAATGCGCGTACCCAGAACAAGGAGATGGCGGGTCTGATCATTCCCGTGGTGATCACGGTTTACGTAGACCGCACCTTCACCTTTGTTACCAAGACGCCTCCGGCGGCGGTCCTGCTGAAGAAAGCCGCGAATCTGGCCAAGGGCTCAGGCACCCCGAACAAGGACAAAGTAGGCACGGTGAGCGAGAAACAGGTGCTGGAGATTGCCAAGCAGAAGATGCCCGACCTGAACACCGTTTCCGTCGAATCAGCGGTAAAGAGCATCAAGGGCACAGCAAGGTCCATGGGGATCGAAGTCACCGCCTAGATTTGGACCGCAAGGTCTATTAAACCTCCCCATCCAAGGCATCAGACGCCCGATGGAAGCGCTACCTACACTTTGTCATCCCGACCGGAGCGAAGCGCAGGGGAGGGACCTGCAGTTCCGCTTTCCCACTAGCAAATTTGCCGGGAAAGAAAATTGTGAGATAATCAAAAATGCGTCTTGAGCAGCAGGCAGACGCAGGTCAACGGCCGCGCAAGCAGCAATTAGCGGCCCACACCACGGCGGGACAGCAGCATAGTCCAGGGCGGTGGAAGACAGAGGAAGCATGGCAAAGAAAATCAGCAAAAACATGGCGAAGGTGCGCGCCCAGGTGGAAGACCGGCCGTACTCGCTGCAGGACGCAGTTCCCCTACTCAAAAAAGTCCAATATGCCAAGTTCGACGAGACCGTCGATCTCACTCTGCGTCTCGGCGTAGACCCTAAGCACGCCGACCAGATGGTGCGCGGAACCGTTGTGTTGCCGCATGGTTTGGGCAAGACCAAGAAAGTAGCCGTGATCGCCTCCGGCGACCGCATTCGCGAGGCAGAAGCAGCAGGCGCCGACATCGTCGGCGGCGAAGACATGGTAGAGAAGATCCAAAAAGAAAGCTGGACGGATTTCGACGCCCTGATCGCCACTCCGGACATGATGAAGTCCGTCGGGCGGCTGGGTAAGGTGCTTGGCCCCCGTGGCTTGATGCCCAATCCCAAGACCGGCACCGTCACCAACGACGTGGCCGCGGCGATCCGCGAGATCAAGGCCGGTAAGGTCGAGTTTCGGACCGATAAGACAGCCCTGGTGCATGTTCCGGTGGGCAAGCTCTCCTTCCCGCCGCAAAAGCTGATTGACAATGCGACCACGGTCATCAACAGCGTAGTCCGGGCCAAGCCGTCAGCGGCTAAGGGTAAGTACATCCGGGGCATTACGCTGAGCTCGACCATGGGGCCCGGGATACCGCTCAACAGCGAAGTCGCTGAGGCGGCCGCTAAACCCTGAGTACGAGTTTTTAATTTTACCTGCGCCGGCATGCCGCGCAAACCCGACCGCCGCCACGGCGAAGTGGGATAAAAGGCTGGTTTTATGGCACTTACGAAGGCGAAAAAGGCAGTACAGATCGATCATCTCGCGCACGAGCTGGAAGGCTCGACCAGCGCCATTGTGGGCACCTTTGCCAAGCTCACCGTCTCCCAGGACTACGAGCTGCGCAAGGTGGTTCGGAGCGCAGGCGGCCGTTACCGGGTGCTCAAGAACAAGCTGGCAGCCCGGGCGTCCAAGGGAACCAAGGTAGAGCAGGCGCTGCAAGGGCTGAAGGGTGTTTCGTCGGTGGCCTATACCAGCGGCGATCCAGTGGTTCTGGCCAAGGCGCTCTCCACCTGGATGCAGGAGAACGCTGAGTTCACCTTCAAGCTGGGCATTGTCGACGGGCAGCTCATCACCGTCGAAGAAGTGAAGCGGCTGGCGACGATGCCGTCCAAAGAGGCGATCTTCTCCAAGCTGTTGTTCCTCATCAATGCTCCGGCCCAGCGTCTGGCGACCGTCATCAACGCAACCGGCCGCGATATCGCGGTGGTGATCAACCAAGCCGTCGAGCAAGGAAAGTTCACCGCCGCTGCGGCGCCCAGCAAGCCGGCCGTGGCAGAATCGGCGCCGGTCGCGAAGGCAGCGCCGGCCGCAGAGACAGCCCCGGCCGAAGCAGCGCCTGAAGCAGCCGCGCCGGCCGAAACAGCTCCGGTAGCAGCAGCTCCGGTGGCTGAAACCGTGGCAGCCGAGGCAGAGGCCGCCGGCACGGGCGAAGATTCGCAAACGGCAGCCGCGGCCACAGAGCCGCCTGTCGAGGGATAAGTTGTTGATTATAGGGCTGCGAAGGGATGCTTGGTCTGGGCATATCGGAAACCTTCGCAGGGTGTAGAGGCGGGGCCTGATAACGGTTTCTGCTAGTAGCAAGAGGGTATAGGCGAGCGTTACCAAAGTTTTGTTCAGTGGAGAGAAAAATGGCGGATTTGCAGCAGTTAGAAGATCAGATCGTGGGCTTAAGCCTGTTGGACGCGGCGGCCCTGGTGAAGAAGCTTGAAGAGCGGCTCGGTGTCTCGGCGGCAGCCGCAGCCCCGGTGGCCGTAGCTGGTGGTGGAGGCGGCGCTGCCGTCGCCGCGCCGGTTGAAGAAAAGACCGAGTTCACCGTCATCCTCAAGGATGCAGGTGCCAACAAGATCAATACCATCAAGGCAGTGCGGGAAGTGACCTCCCTCGGCCTGAAGGAAGCCAAAGACCTGGTCGATGGCGCTCCTAAGGCGTTGAAGGAGAATGTAAGCAAGGAAGAAGCCGAGACTGTCCGTAAGAAGTTCGAGGGCGTGGCTACCGTCGAAGTCAAGTAAAAAGTCGATTTTGTTCGATTAGCAAGTTGCGTGCCAAAGCAGGACGCGCTATGATTATTTTTAGCGCGTCTCTGCCAGGCATAGGCTTGTTACCTGACCGAGCGGTTCTTTGCATGCGATTCTCAGTTAGAGATGGCAATCACTCGTATGCGATCTACTATTCCGGTGCATTCTGCGCCGGCACACACCTGCGAAATGGGCGGCGGACTTCGTGGTGTGGTGAACGATCTGCTGTAGGGCGGCGCACACGCGGCGTATTGGTATCAGCGGGATTCGAAAATTCTCATCTTGTCAAGTGCACAATTCGGTTGTGACGCTCGTGGGTAGTACCGTGCCCGCGAGCAGTTTGCGTCTCACCGCGCTGCGCTCTTGCCTGCCTGACATACCTCCGCTGAGGTCGATCGCTTTAAGGCCCTCACCTGCCGTCCAAGGGCCACCGGCAATTAAATCTGACGTTCGCTTGTCAGTCAACGTTGCCTAGCAAATAAAAGCGCAGTGTGTTTGCCGACACGAGGCGGCGAACACACGTCATCGCGCAGCAAAAACATCTGGGGAACCGCGAGACTCGGCCGGTACCCCAATTTGCATCAACCTCGCGTCCCACGAGTCTCAGGAGTGAAGCATGCCGAACGAGCACCGCGCCATTCGTAGCCGTCTCGATTTTTCCAAGATTCCAACCGCTATTCAGATCCCGAACCTGATCGAAGTGCAGCGCCGCTCCTATGAGCGCTTTCTGCAGATGGATAAACTGCCCTCGGAGCGGGAAGACAACGGGTTGCAGTCCGTATTTGTCTCGGTTTTCCCCATCACCGATTTCCGCAATATCTCACAACTGGACTTTGTGGATTTCTCCATTGGTAACTGGGAGTGCAAGTGCGGTCACCTCAAGGGGCTGCATCACCTGCGTACCGCCTGCGTTAACTGCGGCGCCATGGTGATCACCGACCCCTTCCATCCGGGAGAGGTTCTTTGCCAGAAGTGCGGTACTTACAACAAGAACACGCCGGATTTTTGCAACAAGTGCGGTGATCCAGTCGGTCTGCAGTTGAAATACGACCAGGCGGAGTGCGAAGAGCGCGGCATGACCTACTCGGCGCCGCTTAAGGTGACCGTTCGCCTCACCATCTATGACAAAGACCCGGAAACGGGCGCGAAATCCATTCGTGACATCAAGGAACAAGAGGTCTTCTTCGGCGACATTCCGCTGATGACGCAGAATGGCACCTTCATCGTCAACGGGACGGAGCGTGTCATTGTTAGCCAGTTGCACCGCTCGCCCGGCGTCTTCTTTGAGACGGCCAGCAACCGCACCTACTTCCTGGGCAAGATCATCCCTTATCGCGGTTCATGGGTGGAGTTCGAGTACGACCAGAAGAACACCCTCTACGTGCGTATCGACCGCAAGCGCAAGTTCCTGGGCACCATCTTTCTGCGCGCCCTGGGTCTGCGCTCGGATGAAGACATTCTCAAGACCTTCTATCTGGCCGACACCATCAACGTAAAGGACGGCAAGCTTTCCTGGCATATCAACGAGGATGCGGAGAAGGGAACCCACCTCCTGGGCGCCAAGCCGGCGCACGCAGTCGTGGTCAAGGGCGAAGAGATTGCCCATTCCGGGCGAAAAATTACGCCCAGCATTCTCAAGGCGCTGCGCAATCACAAGGTCACCTCGGTAGAGATCGAAACTGCGGAGCTGGATGGGGCGATGACGTTGGCCGATGTGGTCGATACGTCTACCGGCGAAGTCCTGCTCGAGGCAAATCACGAGCTGACGGCAGACAAAATCCACAAGATCACCGAGAGCGGCGTCACTTCGTTCCAGGTCTTCTTTCCCGACCGCGACGATGTAGGCAACATCATCACCAATACTCTTCGCCGCGACTCGGTACGCAAGCCTGAAGAAGCGCTGATTGAGATCTACCGCAAGCTGCGTCCGGGTGATCCGCCAACGCTCGATACCGCCACCGCGTTGTTCGAGGGCATGTTCTTCGATCCGCGCAAGTACGACTTTTCGCGCGTAGGCCGCTTGAAGTTCAACATCAAGCTCTACGAATCGCAGGACGCGACCCAGTTGGACAAGCGCACCCTGACGCCGGAAGACTTTTACGGAACGATCCGCTATCTGCTTAAGCTGCGCAAGAACATCGGCGTAGTGGACGACATCGATCACCTCGGCAACCGCCGCGTGCGCGCTGTCGGCGAGCTGATGGAGAACCAGTTCCGCATCGGCCTGGTGCGCATGGAGCGCGCCATCAAGGAAAAGATGAGCGTGTATCAGGAGATGTCGACAGCGATGCCGCACGACCTGATCAACGCCAAGCCCGTGATGGCCGCGATCCGCGAATTCTTCGGTTCCTCGCAGCTGTCGCAGTTCATGGATCAGACCAACCCTCTCTCTGAGATCACCCACAAGCGGCGGCTTTCCGCCCTTGGGCCGGGCGGTTTGAGTCGAGAGCGTGCGGGCTTTGAAGTGCGCGACGTACATCCTACGCACTACGGCCGTATCTGCCCCATTGAGACGCCGGAAGGTCCGAACATCGGCCTCATCAGCTCGTTGTCGTGCTTTGCGCGTATCAACGAATACGGCTTTATCGAGTCGCCGTATCGCCGCGTGCGTGACGGCAACATTCTCGATTACGTGCAGGTAACGAATGCCGGCGAGAGCGGGCTTCGTGTAGGCGATCCGCTGGAAAAGAAGGAAGCGCTGCGGCTCAACGAGAAGTTGGCCGGCGAGCACAAGCGCGTCATTGAATTCGATCCCTTCTCCTTCTATCTGTCAGCGTGGGAAGAGGACCGTCACACCATTGCCCAGGCCAACATCGAACTGGATGCTGAAGGTCACATTGTCGACGATCTGGTCAACGCCCGCCGGCAAGGCAACTTCGTGCTGGTGAACCGCGCAGAAGTGGATTACATCGACGTGAGCCCCAAGCAATTGGTCTCGGTCGCTGCTTCGCTGGTGCCGTTCCTCGAGCACGACGACGCCAACCGCGCTTTGATGGGCGCCAACATGCAACGCCAGTCGGTTCCTCTGCTGGTGGCGGAAGCGCCGCTGGTGGGTACCGGGATGGAAGGCGTGACGGCGCGCGACTCCGGAGCCGTAATTCTGGCTAAGCGCAATGGCATCGTCGATTCGGTCGACTCCGAGCGCATTATCGTCCGCGTGGAGGGTGAGCATCATCCCACCCAGCTGTCCCGCGAGGTCGGTTCGGATATCTATCAGCTGATCAAGTTCAAGCGTTCCAACCAGAACACTTGCATCAATCAGAAGCCGATCGTCCGCCAGGGTGACCGGGTCCTCAAGGGCCAGGTAATCGCCGATGGTCCCTGCACCGAGCAGGGCGAGTTGGCACTGGGCCGTAACGTCCTGGTGGCCTTCATGCCGTGGCGCGGTTACAACTTCGAGGATGCGATTCTGATCTCAGAAAAGCTCGTCCGCGACGATTACTACACCTCGGTGCATATCGAGGAGTTTGAAATCGAAGCCCGCGACACCAAGCTGGGACCGGAAGAGATCACGCGCGATATTCCCAACGTCTCTGAGTCGGCATTGCGCGACCTGGACGAAAGCGGAGTCATCCGCATCGGCGCCAAGGTCAAGCACAACGACATTCTGGTAGGCAAGGTAACGCCTAAGGGCGAAACCCAGCTGACTCCAGAAGAGAAGCTGCTGCGCGCCATCTTCGGCGAAAAAGCCGGCGATGTTCGCGATGCGTCGTTGACCTGCCCTCCGGGTATCGAAGGCACCGTGGTCGATGTGCGCATCTTCTCCCGCAAGGGTCAGGAGAAGGACGAGCGCGCCAAGCTGATCGAAGGCGAGCAGATTGCCAAGCTCGAAAAGAACCTGGCTGACGAAATCCGCATTCTCACCGACGAGCGGTTGAAGCGGTTGGAATCGATTCTGGGCGGCAAGGAAGTGCTGGCTGACCTGCACGACGAGCGCACCAACAAGCGCCTGATCGTGAAGGAACAGATCATCGATCGCGACACGATCGAGCGCATTTCCACCCGCAACCTGAAGCGTATTCGCTACGCCGACAAGGATCCGCGGGTCAATGAGCAGATCGACGAGATCGAGGAGATGACCTCACGTCAGATCGATGTGCTGCGCAAGATCACCAACGAAAAGATCGGCAAGCTGCAGAAGGGTGATGAGCTGGCGCCAGGCGTGATCAAGCTGGTTAAGGTCTACATCGCCATGAAGCGCAAGCTGTCGGTAGGCGACAAGATGGCCGGCCGCCACGGGAACAAGGGCGTCATTGCCCGCATTCTTCCCGAGGAGGACATGCCCTATCTGCCCAACGGAACGCCGGTGGAGATTGTTCTCAACCCGCTCGGTGTTCCTTCGCGTATGAACGTGGGTCAGATCCTGGAGACGCATCTGGGCTGGGCCGCACATCAGCTAGGCGAGAAGATTGCTGAGGTGGTGGAACGCAATCGCGACGCCAACGAGGTTCGGGCTATGGTGACGGAGCGCTTTGCCAACACGGCGACGCTGCGGCAACTGCTGGAACTCGATGACGAGATGCTATTGCGGGTCGCAGCCGGCATGAAGCGCGGCATCTGGTTCGGCACCGCCGTTTTCGACGGAGCCAAGGAAGCAGAGCTGAAAGCGCTGCTGGCCGCAGCCGAACTGCCCAGCTCGGGCAAGACGCCGCTCTATGACGGCATGACGGGCGTGGAGTTCGAGCAGCCGGCAACCGTGGGCTACATCTACATGCTGAAGCTCTCCCACCTGGTCGACGACAAGATTCACGCTCGTTCGATCGGACCGTATTCGCTCATTACCCAGCAGCCGCTGGGTGGCAAGGCGCAATTCGGTGGACAGCGTTTCGGCGAGATGGAAGTGTGGGCGCTCGAAGCCTACGGCGCTGCCTACATCCTGCAGGAGCTGCTGACTGCCAAGTCCGATGACGTCTATGGCCGCACCAAGATCTACGAGGCCATCGTCAAGGGCGAGGCGGCCATCGAGCCTGGCGTTCCAGAGTCGTTCAACGTGCTGATTCGTGAGCTGCAGTCCCTCTGTCTCGATGTGGAATTGATCAAGCAACCGGAAAAGAGACTTCCGGCGCCGGCTGTCGCAGCGGCGGACTAAGGGAGAAGCACAGATGATCCTGCAACCTCAATTGCTTTCAAGGTTGCGGAGAAACTGGGTTTTGTATCAGGGCACGACTTTAGTCGGGCCGTAAAAGCCCAAAGTTAGAGGGCTTTAGCCCCTGGGTTTTATCCCAGGTTTATTAAAACCAAGGCCTGTCCTCACAAGGAATCGCTCCCGGGGAGCGACAGGCCGAGCAGATTCATCCCGGGATCGTAGCGTGGCACGCTTCGGAGTTATCAAACTGAAGCAAGGTGCCAAGGAGGGTCGTCTTGTACCGTTCCAGCCCATTTGAACTGACCAGCCCTATTACGGACTTTGATGCCATTCGCATCTCACTCGCCTCACCGGAAAAAATCCGCAGCTGGTCGCATGGCGAGGTGACCAAGCCGGAAACTATTAACTACCGCACCTTCAAGCCGGAGCGCGATGGACTGTTCTGCGCCCGCATCTTTGGCCCTGTGACTGATTGGGAATGCCTGTGCGGCAAATACAAGCGCATGAAGCATCGCGGAGTGATCTGCGACAAGTGCGGTGTAGAAGTCACTCTCTCCAAGGTCCGGCGTGAGCGTCTGGGCCACATCGAACTGGCGTCCCCTTGCTCCCACGTGTGGTTCTTCAAAGGATTGCCATCCCGCATCGGCCATCTGCTCGATATCTCCCTGCGTGACCTCGAAAGTGTTCTCTACTTCGAGAGCTACGTAGTGGTCGATCCCGGCGATGCACCGGTGAAGGAACGCGAGATCATCAAAGACGAGGCCCGTTTCCGCGAGCTCGATACCCAATATCGTCCCACCGGTTTCAAGGGCATGATGGGCGCGGAAGCCATCAAGGAGCTGCTTAAGCGCGTCGTAGTGGACGAGCTGGCGATCGAGCTCCGCGAGCGCATGAAGACCGAGACCTCGCTGCAGAAGCGCTTGAAGTATGCCAAGCGCCTCAAGGTGGTCGAGGCTTTCCGCAAGTCCGGCAATAAGCCACAGTGGATGATTCTTGACGTGATTCCGGTCATTCCGCCGGAACTGCGTCCACTGGTGCCGCTGGATGGCGGACGTTTCGCGACCTCGGATCTGAACGATCTCTACCGCCGCGTCATCAACCGCAACAACCGCCTCAAGAAGCTGATGGATCTGCATGCGCCCGAAGTCATCGTGCGCAATGAGAAGCGCATGCTTCAAGAAGCGGTCGACGCGCTCTTTGATAACGGCCGTCGTGGACGCGTCTTGCGCGGCGCCAACAATCGCCCGTTGAAGTCGCTCTCCGATACCCTCAAGGGCAAGCAGGGCCGCTTCCGTCAAAATCTATTAGGTAAGCGCGTCGACTACTCCGGCCGTTCCGTTATCGTGGTCGGTCCGGAGCTCAAGCTGCACCAGTGCGGTCTGCCCAAGAAGATGGCGCTCGAACTGTTCAAGCCCTTTATCTATCACCGGCTGGAGCAGACCGGGCATTGCACGACCATCAAGCAAGCCAAGGAAATGGTCGAAATGCAGGAGCCCATCGTTTGGGACATTCTGGAAGAGGTCATCAAGGACCATCCGGTACTGCTCAACCGTGCGCCTACGCTCCATCGTCTTGGTATCCAGGCCTTTGAGCCGGTGCTGGTAGAAGGCAAGGCAATCAAGATCCACCCTCTGGTCTGCACCGCGTTCAACGCAGACTTCGATGGCGATCAGATGGCCGTGCACATTCCGCTGTCGCCGGAAGCCCAGGTTGAGGCCAGCGTGCTGATGCTTGCCTCGCACAACATCCTGTCGCCTGCCTCGGGCCAGCCGATCACCGTGCCCACACAGGACATGGTTCTCGGTCTCTACTATCTGACCAAGGCCAAGAAGGGTGGCAAGGGTGAGGGCCGCGTCTTCGCCAACACCGAAGAAGTGCTGATGGCCCTCGAGGCCAAAGAGGTCGAGACACTGACCCCGATCCGTCTGCGCTTCACCGGGCCGGTGCTCGACATGACCACCGCCTACGACGATCAGGACCTGACCCACACCGAGCCGGTGATGTACGACAAGCAGTACATCTCGACCACGGTGGGCCGCGCCATTCTGAACGATGCGCTCTCCGACGGCATGCCTTATGTCAACGGCCTGCTGAAGAAGAAGGGCATTGGCCAGCTGGTGAACTACTGCTACCTGAACCTGGGTCTGGAAGTGACGGTCAAGATGCTCGACCGCATCAAGGATCTCGGCTTCGCCTACGCCACCCGCAGTGGCTTGTCTGTCGGTCTGGATGACATGGTCATTCCCGAAACCAAGTACACCGTGGTGCGCGACGCGGAGAAGCAGGTCATCGCCGTGCAGCAGCAGTACCTGGACGGCGCCATCACCAATGGCGAGCGTAACAACAAGGTGATCCAGATCTGGTCAGCGGTAACCGAGAAGGTTGCTGATGAGATGTTCGACAACATGAAGAACGCCGACAAGGAAGGGGCCATGAACCCGATTTACATCATGGCCGACTCCGGCGCTCGCGGTTCCAAACAGCAGATCCGGCAGCTCTCCGGCATGCGCGGCCTGATGGCCAAGCCTTCCGGCGAAATCATTGAAACACCGATCACCGCTAACTTCCGTGAAGGTCTCACCGTGCTGCAGTACTTCATCTCCACCCACGGCGCTCGTAAGGGTCTCGCGGATACGGCATTGAAGACGGCAGACTCGGGCTACCTTACCCGCCGCCTCGTCGACGTGGCTCAGGACGTCATTGTCAGCGAGCAGAATTGCGGTACGGTCGAAGGCATCTACGTAGGTCCCATCGTCGAATCCGGCGAGATCATCGAACCGCTGCGCGACCGTATTATCGGCCGTGTCTCGCTCGAGAAGATCAAGGACTTCGAAGGCCAGGTGATCGTCGATGTGAACCAGGAAATCACCGAGGAGTTCGCCAACGCGATCCAGGGAGCTGGTATCGAGAAGGTGAAAATCCGTTCCGTGCTGACCTGCGAATCCAAACGCGGTGTCTGCATTCTGTGCTACGGACGCAACCTTGCTTCCGGCCGCATGGTGGAGCTGGGTGAGGCAGTCGGTGTGATCGCGGCGCAGTCGATTGGCGAGCCGGGAACACAGCTGACCATGCGTACCTTCCACATCGGTGGTACCGCATCCCGTGTTTCCCAGCAGTCTTCACTCGATGCGAAGAATCATGGAACCGTTCGCTTCTTGAACATGCTCACCGTTCGCGCCAAGTCGGGCGACCTGGTGGCCATGAACCGGTCGGGCGCCATCGCGGTTCTCGATGAGCGTGGCCGCGAGAAGGAGCACTACCAGGTCGTCTACGGCGCCAAGCTCAAGGTCGAAGATGGCCAGCAGGTGCAACTCGGGCAGACTCTGGTCGAGTGGGATCCTTACACGTTTGCCATCCTGACCGAAATCGGCGGGACCATTCAGTTCAAGGACCTGCAGGAAGGCATCACCTTGAACGAAGAAGTGGATGAAGTGACAGGCCTATCGCGTCTCGTGGTTGCGGAAGCAGCCGATGAAAAGCGTCAACCGGCCATCGTCATCAAGGGCGCCAAGGGCAACAAGCGGTATCTGATGCCCAGCCGTGCTCACCTCATGATTCAGGATGGTGACGAGGTCTTTCCTGGCGATGTGCTGGCCAAGATCCCCCGTGAGACGACCCGTACCAAGGACATCACCGGTGGTCTGCCGCGCGTGGTTGAGCTGTTCGAAGCCCGCAAGCCGCGTGAAACCGCAATCATCAGCGAGATCGATGGTGTGGTGAAGTTCGGTGAAGTGGCCAAGGGTCAGCGCAAGATCTACGTGACCGCGGACAACGGCGAGGAGAAAGAATACTCGGTGCAGCGCGGCGTGCACGTCAATGTGCAGGAAGGCGAGCGCCTGCGGGCCGGCGAACCGTTGATGGACGGGCCGCTGAATCCGCATGACATCCTGGCCGTACTAGGCGAGAAGGAGCTGCAGGGATATCTCGTCAACGAAATCCAGGAAGTCTACCGCTTGCAGGGCGTGGCGATCTCAGATAAGCATATTGAGACCATCGTGCGCCAGATGCTGCGCTGGGTGAAGATCGAGGAAGTGGGCGACACGTCGTTCCTGCTGGAACAGCAGATCGACAAGTTCCGCTTCCGCGAAGAGAACGAGCGCGTGATTGCCAAGGGTGGCAGGCCGGCGATTGGCCGTCCGCTGCTGCTGGGCATTACGAAGGCATCGCTCTCGACGGATTCGTTCATCTCCGCGGCATCCTTCCAGGAGACCACGCGTGTTCTTACCGAAGCCAGCATCAACGGCTCGGTGGACAGCCTGCGCGGCCTCAAGGAGAACGTCATCGTCGGTCGCCTCATCCCGGCAGGAACGGGCATGGAGTACTACCGCAACATTCAGCTATCGCAGGAACTCGAAGAAGCCGCTGCCCGCGTGCAGCAAGAAGTGACGGCCGCTTTCGAGGAAGCCGAGCGCGAGTTGGAGTTGATGCGGCAGGAAGGCGAAGCCGAAGAAATGGCAGCCGAGTAACTCGGCAACATCCGTCAAACCACAAAGGCCGCGAGCAATCGCGGCCTTTGTCTTGTGCTGCTGGGGTTTGATTGTTTGGTGCACACCAGCAGCCGAATACGGCGATCGAGATGGGCAGCTCTCCGAGAAGCCGGTTACTTCCCCTCTTACCCTCGATGAAGTCATCTTCCCACCAGGTAAGGAGAAACAGACTATAATGTAAGGAGGATAGAATGATGGCGCCGGCAACCCGAAAAAACACGACCACTGTGGAAGCGACGGTGACTTCCAAAGGTCAGGTCACGTTGCCCAAGGAGCTGCGAAAGCGCCTTGGAGTCCAACGGGGAAGCCGTATTCGGTTCAGCATACCCGCCACTGGTTCTATCAAGATCGAGCCTGTGCTGTACGATCTCGAGGATCTCTGGAGAATGGCCGATCAGGGTGGCAAGCCCAGCAACGTGATGACGTTTGAGGAGATGGATGCAGCCAAGGCCAGGAGTCAGTGGTAGTGCTGGCAGCTGACACCAATGTATGGGCTCGAGCCTATCTCAATGATGATGCGTCCCAAGCCCGGAGAGCTCGCTCTGCCCTTGCAGAGGCCCGTTCGGCGACGGGGGTCTTTGTTCCGCTTCTTGTCCTGGCGGAGCTGTCCTGGGTTCTTCGCAGCAAGTGGGAGAGGGAGCGAGTTCTCAATGCAATGGAAGCCCTTCTTCAGACCCGTGGCGTGACGATCGAATCTCCATCCATTGCCTGGAGAGCCCTGGAGGCTTCCCGCAAAAGCACGGCTGGATTTGCCGATCACCTTATTGCTGAAATTTCTTTGGAGTCGGGAGTTGGCGAGATTATTACCTTCGACAAAGCCTTCAGTCGCAGGCCCGGCGTCCGTCGCCTCAAGTAATTACAGAGATTTTGGCGGATGGGGTACTTTTCGTCCCTCATCGTCCCGAGATGTGGGATACGCGGACCTCAATATCCCTCGCCAATTGCGCGAGAAACGCATCGGTACACCGAGTGAATGGACGGGTGCCCCACGTTCGCGACTCCCGCGTACGTGGGTTGAAGACGATGGGCCGTAGCCCTCCTTTGTCTTTTCTCTTCCCATCCCATCTAGCGGTTCTCGATAAAAGTCACTGCCCTCTCCTTTGTCATCCCGACCGGAGCGTAGCGCAGGGGAGGGACCTGCAGTTCCACTTGAGGCCGCAACAAAACCGCTCTTGAAACATCCCCATCCAACTCGCACATCGTGACAAGGACCATTTTTCTCCCATTCCAGCGATCGATCCTCACCTATCCAATCTCATCGATCATCCGCAGCGCTGTTTTTTCTACCTAACAAGATACCACCCTATGTAGTGTTCTATACTGGGTCCTTGAAATCTCGAAGTCACACCGTTTCAGGGGATTTCCAAGGAGCTGTTCATGAAGCTGGGACTAAAGCTGAATCGGAAGACGCTATGGGTGTATGTGTTCGCAATCCTCTTTGGAGGCTGCCACCACGTACAGGACATCACCGGCAACTGGCAGGGAACACTCATCATTCCCCAGGGCAGACCGCTGCGAATCGTCCTCCAATTCACACGCGATAAAGGCGGCGCCCGGAAGGCGACGTTCTACAGCATCGATCAGGGCCCCGAGGGATACCGGGCTGACTCCATCACCATGCAAGACCCCACCGTAAAGTTTGTGCTCAGGTTCGTTCAAGCCTCCTACGAAGGCAAGCTCAGCGCCGACGGCAATTCCATCACCGGCACATGGATACAAGGCTCGCGGCTTCCGCTCAACTTCCAGAAGGCCACCAAAGCGACCGCCTGGCGCACCGATGCCTCACCACGCACCGTGCAGTTCGTTACCGTCGAGCCCGGCGTCAAGCTTGAAGTCCTCGACTGGGGGGGCACCGGACGCCCACTCGTCTTCCTCGCCGGTCTGGGCAACACCGCGCATGTCTTCGAAAAGTTTGCGCCGAAATTCACCGGCAAGTGCCACGTCTACGGCATCACCCGCCGCGGGTTCGGCGACTCCAGCGCCCCCACGCCAAACGACAACAATTACTCCTCTGACCGTCTCGGCGACGATGTTCTTGCCGTCATCGACGCCCTCAAGCTGCAAAAGCCCGTCCTCGTCGGACACTCTATCGCTGGCGAAGAGCTTAGTTCTATCGGCAGCCGCCATCCCGAGAAGGTCAGTGGCCTCATCTACCTCGACGCCGGCTTCCCCTACGCCTTCTACGACCGCGTCCACGGCGACCCGCAACTCGACATGCTCGACACCCGCAACAGGATCGAGCAACTCCTTCCCTTCGACCCAACCGGCCAGAAACAACCCATCGAAGCCCTGCTCGAAACCCTCCCTCAACTGGAAAAGGATCTCCAGAATCAGTTGAAGACGCTGCAAGCCATCTCGCCGCCCACAACAAATTCCCCACTGCCGGCATCACCGCCGCCGCCCTCCGCAAGCGCCGCCGTCGCCATCTTCAACGGCCAGCACAAATACACCGAGATCAAGGCCCCCTGCCTCGCCATCTTCGCTGTGCCGCACGACCCAAACTCAAACGCCATCCTCCCCACGGACCCCGCCCACCACGCCGCAGCGGTAGCAGCCGACCTCGAGAGAACCACCAACCTGTCCAACGCCTTCGCAGCAGGTGTCCCCTCAGCTCAAGTGGTCCGTCTACCGAACGCCGATCACTATGTGTTCAATTCCAACGAAGCCGAGGTCCTCCGCGCCATGAACGACTTCCTCGACAATCGCTGATCCTGCGTTTCACCGTACGCCATACAAAGGCGCTTACTTCTTTATCCTCCGCGTATTCTCATATAGTGAGATGCCTAGGTGCATGCAGGAGGCTCACATGACGCAAAGGAAACAGCCAACGGAAATCCTTCTAAATCTTGACGCAATGCTTCCGGAACTGGAAGCAGTCTACAAAGACATACACGCGCACCCCGAGTTGTCAATGCAGGAGACACGCACTGCGGGGATTGCGGCGAGTCATCTCAAGGCCAACGGCTTTGAGGTCACCGCTGGTATCGGCAAGACGGGAGTCGTCGGTATATTGCGCAACGGAGACGGCCCAACCATAATGCTGCGGGCTGACATGGATGCGTTGCCCATTAAGGAAGCGACCGGTCTGCCCTATGCCAGTACCGTTACGGCGACAGGTCCAGATGGTAAGACCACGCCGGTGGCTCACTCCTGTGGGCACGACATGCACGTGGCCTGCTTGATCGGGGCTACATCGTTGTTTGCTCAAAGCCGCGATAGCTGGCATGGAACGCTCATGGCAGTCTTTCAGCCAGGGGAGGAGACGGCGCAGGGCGCGCAGGCCATGATTGACGACAACCTCTTCAAACGATTCGCAAAACCAGATGTTGTGCTTGGCCAGCATGTCATGAGCTTGCCATCCGGGCAACTCGATTGGCGTACTGGAGTTGTCACCTCTGCTGCCGACAGCCTGCAGATCCGAATGTTCGGGCGTGGTGCGCATGGCTCCATGCCGGAGGCCAGCATTGATCCTGTCGTCATGGCTGCCTCTACCGTGATGAGACTGCAAACGATCGTTTCCCGTGAAGTCGCGCCCACGGATTCTGCCGTGGTGACAATTGGGGTGCTGCAGGCAGGAACAAAGGAGAACGTTATTCCGGACGAGGCACTCATTAAGCTGAATGTGCGTACCTTCGATGAGGGGGTACGTAAACACGTTCTCTCAGCGATCGAACGAATTGTGAATGCCGAGGCAACTGCAGCAGGTGCGCCGAAACCACCCGAGATCACGCCCCTGGACCGCTACTCCTTGGTGACGAACGATGTCGATGCAACCAACAAGGTCGTTGACGCGTTTCGTCAAGACTTCTCTGATGGCTCTGTGGAGCAGACGAAGCCGAGCATGGCGAGCGAGGACTTCGGATGCTTTGGAGCAGAGTGGCACGCCCCATCGGTGTTCTGGTTCTTTGGGGGCGACGATCCTGCGGTCTATGAGAAGGCGAAGAAGGATGGCACACTCAACGAGCTTCCGACCAACCACAATCCGCGGTTTGCACCAGTGATCCATCCCACTTTGGAAACAGGTGTGAAGGCTCTGGTCGTCGCGGCACGCGCCTGGTTGGCATCGTGAACGACATTCTGATTCATGGAAAACACCTCGCGGAGGTTTCGTGGACCGACGGACCTGACACTTTCAGAAAAGCTTGTGGACGAAGCTTCTGTGAAAGTGGCAACTCCGGGAGTGTGTCGGAGAGAAGTCCAGACAATCGGTCTAAAAGTAGGAGAGATAAGTAATGCGGTGCCGCGTATTGTCTTGGAACCGCAACCGGGGGTCTTTTTCTTACCAAGAGGAGACGGAACGGCAAGAGGCATGCAGAGGCAGAACATTGTCGTGAATCGCTCATGCACAGGCGATGGCAGCACGGAAGCGGAATAGTTTTAGGAGATTGTGGGTAGCGCAGATGAGTTTCCATTCCGAGGTCACCTTGGACAGGCCTCGTAGGCGAAATCTACGGATGCCGCGAGCTTCTTTGATCTGTCCAAAGACTGGTTCGACCGTGGATTTTCGAAGGGCGTAGCGAGCCTTTCCTTCTTGGCTGGCTAGGGCCTCTCTCATGCGGATGGCTTCTTCGTTGCGAGGTGCACTGGGAGGCAGCGGCGCTCCAGGTGATTGTGGATTGGAGTCAGGCGAAACCAGGATTTCAATTCCCTTCAACGACGGATCCAGAAGGCTGGCCGTGTCCCAATAACCCGCATCCGCCGTGATGGTCGCTGGAATGGCCTGGGTGGTGCTGCACACACTTTTTACAAGCGGCAACAGCTGCTGCCGATCGATGGTTTGTTGGGTTAACTCGGCGGCCACGATGACTTGAGCGTCTGCGTCCACTGCGATCTGGACATTGTAAGCCTGCACAAAGCATTTCTGCCCGTTGTCTCTCATCACCCGCGAGTCGGGATCGACGAAGTTATACTGACGGCCCGGTGCAGCGGCATTCTTTCTAGCGCGTTGGCGCTGCTTTTTTTCCTTCTCGCGCTGCTTCCGATCCCTTGGCGGTTGGCCGGTTTGCTCCTCTTTGCTGGGGCGACCGCGTTTACGCAGGGGAAGGGCGCCAACGGCTTGCAGCTGCTCTTTTGCCTCCTGTTCTAGTTCCGTCTTAGCCTGCTGGAGCCGCTGCAGGCGCTTTTGCGCATTCGCTAAGTCGTCGGGCATTGGATCGGCTGATTGGCCGGCGCCAAAACGTTGGTCTTCTTCTTGATCTGTTTGCTGCGCTTGGCTCAGTAATCGTTCCACTTCGGAGCGCCAATGTTGCTCGCGTTCGCTTATCTTTTGGTAGTCCACTGATCGGTGGGTGCTGGCGTTAGCCTTTATCTTGCTGCCGTCGATGGCTACGTTGCCCAACTTCACCAAACCGGCTTTCTGACATAATCTCAAGGCCTGTACGAACAAGCCAGCCAGTGCCTCTAGATGCTCCTGACGAAACGCGGCCAAGGTATCATGGTCGGGATGCTGGTCGGCCGAGAGATAGCGGAATGCTAAGTTATCGTAGGTCGCCTTCTCGATTTTCCTAGAGCTGGTGATTCCAACGCAGTATCCATATAGCAATAACCGAGTCATCATCAGCGGATGATAAGCCGACAGCCCGCGCCCGTCCTTCCGCTCGTACTCAGCATAGATGGCTGACATATCAAGTTCATTGACTACATCCGCAATGAACCGCGCCAAGTGGTCTTCCGGTAGCCAGTCTTGTAGCGAAGGAGGCAACAAAAATTCTTGATCAAGGCTACAAGCTCGAAACCGTTTGTTCATAAGGAAATCATACGAACTTCCTGCCCGCGCCCAGACAGGTTTTCGCTGATTGCCTATTTATCTCCGACACACTCTCCGGTCTGTCCACGAAACTCTAGTCCCTAACGACCACGGGATTCATTTGTGTAGTCGGGCTGTTCACAACGCTTTGCATGTGGTTCTGCATGCAGCAATCTCGGGCAGATGGCTCCTGCTTTTGATGCGGTTTGCCACTTTACCGAGTTCTGGCGTAGAGTAAGCGGTTGGCAGCTTCGCCATAGGGTACTCCGCATGCCGCCCCCACGCATAGAAGTGCCTAGTGAGATCGTCCAGAAGTGGCAAGAGATCGTCAACCTACTAGCCGAAATCATTCACGTTCCCGCCGCTTTGGTCATGAAGCTCGAACCTCCGAACATTAACGTGTTCGTGTCGAGCGAGTCGAGTGGGAATCCTTACGAAAAGGACGAGGTGGCGTGTTTCGATCCCGGGCTGTATTGCGAGAGAGTGATCAAGTCTCAGCAACAACTCCTCGTCCCGGATGCTTTACAGGATGAAGAATGGAAGTCGAATCCCGACGTCAAACTGGGAATGATCTCGTACCTGGGCCTCCCGATCGCTTGGCCTGATGGCCATATATTCGGGACCATTTGCGTTCTCGATGACAAGAGAAACGCCTACAGCGAGCCATACCGCAAGTTCCTGCTGCAATGCCGCGACGTGTTGCAGACAGACTTGAAATTGTTAACCAGCGCAATGCGGGAAGGTGAGGAGCGCTTCCGACTGGTCGCCGATGCCGCTCCTGTGCTGATCTGGATGTCTGGTCCCGACAAGCTATGCAACTACTTCAATCAGCCCTGGCTCGAGTTTACCGGCAGGCCGATTGAGCTGGAGCTAGGAAACGGTTGGGCGGAGGGGGTCCATCCTGAAGATTTGGAGCGGTGCTTGGATACTTACACAAAAACTTTCGATGGCCGCGAATCTTTCAAGATGGACTATCGGCTGCGGCGCCATGACCGAGAATATCGCTGGGTGTTCGACACAGGTGTTCCAAGATTCAACCGGGACGGTTCTTTTGCTGGCTACATAGGCTCCTGTATCGACATCACCGAGCGAAAGCGGGCGGAGGAGAGACTACGGGAGTTTGAAAAAGTCGTCGAAGTGCTAGGGGATAGGATCATTGTAGTGGACCGGGAATACCGCTACGTAATGGCCAATGCAGCGTTCCTGAACTACCGGGGCTTCGAGAAGGGACAGGAAAACAGGTGACAGACATGGACTGCACCCCTGATCTGAGACACGCTGGGAGCCGAAGAATTCGGTGACACTTCGGCCGGTTTTGTATTTCGTTATCAATCAGCAGTAGCCGGACCGCGGGAGTGTGGGAATCCCGGAGGGATTTCCAAGGCCTGTGGGAGCGGTGGGAAACCTGCTTTTGGTTTTCCACCGCTTCCATCAGCGCCGTCACTTCCGGGGGCTTGGCTGGCCTGCTCGAACTCTTCCGGTGTCAGGTATCGTAACGCGGAATGCAGTCTTTGCCGGTTATACACCTGGTCCAGAAACTCACCAATTCGACTGCGTGCGTCTTCTAGATCCCGATAGTTGGCTCCGTGTACTTCCTCCTCTTTGAGCGTTCGCATGAATCGCTCGGCGCCTCCCAAGCTGCGCAGAACCTAAAACGCAAAACAGGCTGAAGCGTTAGTAAAGAAGCTCAACCGAACGACAAACCAAACGTGGGGCGAGTACGCAATACTAAGGCCGGCGGGCGGAATCAGTGGCGATCAGAGTGATACCTGCAACACGCACCGCTCCAGACGACATTATGCCGCATCACTAGCCTTCAATCTAAGCATCCGCACGCTGAGAGCCATTAACGACGGGAGTTAGCGGCTGTGCCAAAATCCATCTTGGTGGTCGCTCATGACCGCCCATTGAGAGAAACTCGCGTCCGTCTTTTGCAGGGCGAAGGATATATCGTCAAATCGGTGGCAACCGACAATGATGCAATGGCAATGCTGGAAAATGAGCAGTACGACCGGGTTCTGCTGGGCAGAAGGTCTCTCTGGACTCGGAAACAAATTGACCAGCGGGTGCGTGAAAAATATCCCGACCTACTCATATTGAAGATCGAAAACTCACCAAGTATGGAGCAAAGCATTTATCCGTCCAGGATAACCGACTCTGCACCGCGTCATGTACTGGAGGCTCTGCACCAAATGTTGGGCGACCGAGTTCGACTTGTCCCGCTTGAACCCACGGGCGACTAAGAGAGCGCCGCCAATCCTAGTGGTTAGCGCTTACCGTGTTTGCCGATGAACGAGTCAGCACGGCGCTTAATCTCATCTCGAGTTCGATAGTTCTCACTCGCTGTTCGGCACGATCGACATAGGCGGTAGCCGTAGCGGGATCGTGCAGTGTCATCCTGATGAGATAGAGGAGATTGGAAATCTCTTCAAGGGAGTCGGAGAAGTTTTTGTCCATCAGAGCACGGTAAAGAGCCCTTGCTCTCAAATCTGAGCAATATTGCTCACTCGGCGTCATCATCCAGATGCCCTCCGCTTAGCCTTCTTCTGTGCTGCCGCGATCCTTGCCTGCCCCTTCGCGCGCTCGCTGGACGGCATTCCGCGCTTCAATGGAGCCGTGTCCCCAGTCAGCAGCGCCCGCACCTTCTCCAGGCGTCGAATCGCTGTGTCGATGCTCTGCGCAATGGCGTCGAGGTCCATGGCCTCCAATGTAGACGCAGCGCGCGCGCCGGGCGACCGGCAAAAGTGACAGTCCCGCGGCAGGACATCCGAGGCTCGGCCGGAAACGCGTGCGCTACCTCAGGTCGCTTCCGAACCTCAACCTTTTCATGGCCCTTTTTGCTGGGCGATTGCGCCTTAGTGAGTGAGGGCGGCTGGTGAGACGCCTTCCACAAGGAGAAGCGTCATGCGTCTCGAAAAGAAATCACTGAAGACCGCACCCACAGTCAAAAGCAACTTCCAGTTCCGGGTGGACCTTAGCAAGCCTGCTCCAGCCCCCCGCACGGTGTGGTGCATGTTCTGGTTCATGTTGGTCTGCGTGGTTCTTGCAGTTTAATGCGACTCAGCGCAACCCGGCGACTCCTGGCTTCGTAGCGTCCATATGCCCTCATGCTGTAGATATCTTCGCCTTATGTTCGCCTATACTTCCTAGATGAGCCGCTACGACCGACCAAGCCACAAGGTCTACATGACGTTCTTCTACCGGTCAGCTTGGCAGGTTCAGTTCCTTGAGGCTGACGCGAAGACGCCGTTGCCCCGGCAGTTCACGTTCAAAGACCCGGAGAAGATCCGGGAGCTGGCGCGCCGCGGGGAGGCCTGGCGCGACTCGGAGAGCCGGCAGTTGTTGGAATACGGAATTGAGGTCGGTCGGGGTGGATGCTACCTGAGGCTGACGCCAGAGCAGTATCGGGCGCTAAGGCGGCCGTCGTGACCCCCTTTCTGGCACAAAATGACGCTCATACCTTTATGGTGCGATGCACAACAACCCGCATCGAAACCACTGCATGGATTCCTCTGAAACTTCAACGCCAGTCCAGCCACTTTGGATCGGACTCGAAGTACTCGCTAATCTCATTTACTTAGCCAGTCGCACCGAAACCCATTCCGCTCAGCAGCGCCATTACCTTGACTGGGCGGCCAAAGTTTTAGAGGATTTGCAACATCATCCGAAGTTGCGCAATTGAGGTGGCTCCGCCAGTCTCCGCACCTCCCGCACCGTCGGCCGGCACCCCCGCCCCGCGCGCACCCCCGCCACCGCCAACTTGGGGTACTGGAGAGCGTGAAAGTGCCCAGACTGCCTGGGTTCAATAAAGGCAAAACTCCGGACGGCTGATTTGCATCGTACGGGTGAGACCATGCTCGGCCCGGTAGACCTTAGTGGAGTGACAGCCTTGCCGTCCGAAACCGACAATCCTTTGCCCGATCCGCCGGATAAGGCCGGCAAATTAGTTGTCGACACCCATTTGCACTTTGCCGCACTGATAAACTCCTCCCAGCAGCCCATCATCAGCAAAGATCTGACAGGGAGAATCCTCAGCTGGAACCGTGCTGCGGTCCGAGTATTCGGCTACGAGGAAGAGGAGATTCTCGGCCAATCGATCTTGCGGCTGGTTCCCCCCGACTTCCATCATGAAGAGAATGAGCTTCAACGGAAGCTGAGAGCCGACGAATCCATTGATCCGTACGAAACCACTTGGGTTCGGAAGGATGGTACAAACGTAACAGTCTCTGTAATCGTCTACCCCGTCAGGAGCGAAACTGGAAATGTGATCGGGGCCTCGAAGATTGCCTGCGATATTTCGCAGCGGAGGCGAGGTGACGATAGCAGCTTCAGGCTGGCGGCCATTGTCGACTCCGCTGATGACGCGATCGTTAGCAAAGATTTGAACGGGATTGTCACTAGCTGGAATCGGGGCGCGCAACGAATGTTCGGTTTCACAGCGGAGGAGATGATTGGCCAATCAATTCGGCGTCTCATCCCGGAAGAATTGCAGTATGAAGAGGAAGAGATTCTGAAAAAGCTAAGGGCCGGTGAGCGCATCGAACATTATGAGACAACCCGCAGAAAGAAAAATGGTGAAAGCATCGACGTATCGGTGACCATTTCACCGATTCGTGATGGAGCAGGCCATGTGACGGGCGCATCAAAGATCGCCCGCGATATCTCAGACCGCAAAAAGATAGAGCGAATGTTGATTCAGTCAGAGAAGCTGGCAGCTACAGGCCGTATGGCCGCCACGATCGCTCATGAAATCAACAATCCTCTGGAATCCGTGATAAATCTCATCTTTCTGGCACGCCAACACAGCGCAGAATCTGGAAAAGCCCATCAATATCTGCTTACCGCAGAAGAGGAGTTGGAGCGCGTCTCTCACATCGCTCGGCAGACGTTGGGGTACTACAAAGATACCGGATCCCCCGCCGAGGTCACGCTCCACAGTCTCATCGAAAACGTGTTGGCAGTCTACAATCCCAGGCTGACCACACTCGGTATCTCGGTGGATCTCAGGTTCAACGACCTGCAGAGGATTGTTGTCAGTAAGGGAGAGATGCTTCAGGTCTTCTCGAACGTCATCGCGAATGCCGTTGACGCGATGCAACATGGGGGAGCACTGAAGATTTCTACCCGAAAACTCACGGGGCCTACAGGAGATGGAATTCAAACCGTGATCCGAGACAATGGAACGGGCATCCAGCAGGAACACCTGGAAAAAATCTTCGAGCCATTCTTCACCACAAAGGGGAATCTAGGGACGGGCATCGGGCTCTGGGTCGCCAAGCAACTCGTTGAACGACGCGGGGGCCAGATCTCGGTCGCAAGCAGCACCGAACCGGGAAAAAGCGGCACCACGATCACCATCTTAATCCCTCTTGTCATTCCTGCCGCGCGCCTTCTCGCCGAGCTGGAATAACTGGAATAAGATGATGAAGTTCAGAGACCAATATGTTCGAAATGCCGTCAGATAGCATTTTTCTAATAGATCGGTTCTCACGGAACGAAGGCATGCTTCCTTCGGACGAAGCGGGCTCTAAACAGCCGCAGCGAAGTCTGCCAAAGATCCTTGTTGTCGATGATGAAAAGCGCATCGCCGACACGTTAACCGAAATTCTCGAAATGTCCGGGTTTCAGGTGGCCACCGCTTATGACGGATGGGATGCTCTGGAGGCGGCAGCCCGGTTTCATCCCGACTACCTGCTCTCCGACGTGCTCATGCCGCGAATGAATGGGGTTGACCTTGCGATTGCATTGCGGAAGATGTATCCAAACGCCAAAATCCTGCTCTTTTCTGGACAGGCGGGAATTTCAGAGATACTGCTGGCTGGTCATAGGCAGGGCTTCGAGTTTGAACTGATTGCGAAACCAATCCATCCCCTTAAATTGATCGAGCGGCTCAAGGCGCAGTAATTTCGCGAACACACTGGTCATTGGTGGACGCGTGTCGAAAGTACCAGTGAAAATCGCGCAAGGGATTCCACGAGGCCGTTCCGGGCTCTTCCTTCGTCGTTTTTGAGGCTGACGAAGGTGGGGGCCACGCGATGTTCTGGGAAGGTCCTCAGAAGTACAACGACTCACTGCGCACGTTTCTAAGGGCCTCCTAGGTCATGAAACAATTCGGGGAAACCCGGAACAGGAAACCCGGGGACCACAAGATCACCACTCGCAGAGCAGCTACGATCACAAGTTACCCTGGACAGATAGGGGATGTCGGGCAGCTCGATCACGGCGGACCTCGGAACCACCTCGGTAGCCACTCCCTTACGCGATGGTGAAGAGACAAAGCGCAGTAATGGTTACCAAAGAGCTTTTCTTGATTTCTCGACGCGCCCCTAAAACCGTGCTATTGTGCAACCAAGAATCGATATCCAGCGCCGTCTTCACGACGGCCCTGCCTGGCCTTGCACCGGCGCGCTCTGCCCGTGTAGCCGCCGCCAACCACCGGGAATCGTCAGCGCCTGCCGGCGCGATGACTTAGGTGTAGCAAAGGCTAATGTGACAGTGAAACGGATTACGCCTTTCCGCAGCATTCCTGCGGTCCCGCAAGGGCGCACCAGGGAAAGCATCCCCGGCGCCTGGTTTGGGAACTGCCGGAAAACGAATCAGCTGACTGATCAGTCCCCTAAATAACTTATGGGGGCGGGAAAAAATAAATTTGATCATCTTGGGAAAACAAAGGACTTAGCCGCCACCACGACTGAAACAAGGACGGGAACATCGCATTCCTGAACCCCAAACCCCAACCCAGGGCCGCCGCCCCTGGCACGCCCCAAGGGGCGGACAGACAGGTCTTTCTCATCTAAACGCGCCTCTCAAGGCCCCTACCGGACCAGGTCTCGCGGCTGGCCACCCCGGCTGGGCGCCGTCCGCTCCATCGCGCCGGAACGAAACTGCGCCTCTTCGTCCCAGCCGCGCAGATTTTTGATGGCTTCGGAGCAGCTCCTCATTTGGCTCAATATCGCGTCGAGATCCTATTCATCGTTGACGAAAGTGAGCGTCGCTGTGAGTGGAGGAAGATGCTCATCCTTCGTCGTTGCTCACGCGGCTTTTTGACCATGCAAACCGGGAGTGTTTACTAGTCGTCGGTAAAAACAGGTGACAGACAGGACGATCACCTTCGAACCATGAATAGGTAAGAATCGTCCTGTCTGTTTCTACCTCAGCAGCCGTTACCGAGGATGGACAGAGCTTCCGCTTTTTCATCCCCTTGGGTGGGCCCATGGACCATGACGGCTCCGGTCTAGAAAATTCAACGCAGCACGCCCAGGAGCCCACTCAATCCAAAGAAGGGCCTGAATGGGCCACCCGACGCTTGCTGCCCGCCCTAATCGTCGTGCCCATTTTCGTCCTTACGGATGGCTGCGCGAAGCCAAGGGGCAAAACTGATATCGGATCCGCTGACCGTGGTGCACCCTGCAGCGCCCGGGCCATCCTTGCAGCCCCAATAGTTCAGGGTTGCATTGATGCTGCCGGTACATACGGTGGCCTTGTCGAAGGTGCACACATCGGCGACACCAATCTTGTCCCCACCCAGGTCATTGAGATGGATATCCACTTCGGCAGGAGTGTTTACCGCAATGTCCACGTCCTCTTCGCGGATCACGTTGTACGAGATGACGGTGCCGAGCACGGGAGTGCCGCCGGCGCCGCTATTGATGTTAATTCCCACATTGCCCGGGGTGGCGGTGTCGGCCTGGTCGGCGAGGTTTTTCGCAATATAGTTGCCGATAATCACATTGCCATAAAAGTTATCCGCAGACAGGCCGAAAGCCGGACCCACGTGGCTGTGTAGCGCAACCCCGCCAAGGCCATTCCCGATCAGCGTATTGCGAATAATCAAATTGCCAGACACCGACCCAGCGCCATTGCCATCCGAAAACAGGCCTACACCCGAACCTCCAACCTTGACCCCGTTCCCTGAGGAAACGTTCTCGGCCACGGTATTGTTGTTAATGCCGAAGTGAGGAGCATATGGGGCAGAGGCATGTCCGTTGGGCGGATGAGAGCCAAAAACGATGCCGCACTCTAAAGGATTATCCTTGATCGTGTTGTGAATGAGCAGATTGTCGTGGCTTTCTGCAGTTTCGTCGCTGATCAGGACGCCATCCGCATTGCCGGTCATCAAATTGTCAGACACAATCGAATGGCTTGTTCCTACCAGGTGAAGAGCGCCGCCGCAGTCACCCGTTTCATCGTTTTCGTATGTGCCGGTCCCCGGTTGGTCCGGGCACCCCGTGGTTGCGGCGGTGAAAAGCAGGCCCGGACTAGTGTCATTGTCGTTGATCTGATTTTTGCGAATCGTCACGTGCGAAGCACTCACCACCAGAATTCCTTCGAAGAGTGCATTCTCGACGGTGAAGCCGGCGATGCTCACCCAGGCTAGATCGGGATGGTCAAATCCGTCTACGAAGAAGCCATGCGGCAGATTAGCGGCATTCACGATCGTTGATTCGGCGCCGGCACCGAAGATGGAAATGGGAATGCCAATGGTCACGTACTCGTTATAGGTACCAGCGGCAACTTGAACGACGTCATACGCGGAAGCATGATCGACGGCCGACTGGATGGTCGCCCAACAGCCGGACTGATGAGGATTGACGCAGAGAGTAGCAGCCACGAGGGTTTGGGCGAGGGACAGGTACAGAACAACGCAACAGGGGATGGTCAACAGACTCAAGCGATTGACAAGCATGGAAATTTCCTCCTTGTGAAGGTCTAGCCGCGGGGAGCGAGCCAGTATTGATGGAGTCTGCAAAGTCCCGTTCTCTGGAGGGGGACAATGTAGGGCCGTGTTGCTTCGTGGGGCCCAATTTGCCGGTCGTGCGTGACAAGGACCGACAGCGCCCGAATCATACTCCCTCTGCTTCGCTCTTCACAATGAAGGTTCCATAAAGTGTTTGCAGGCGCTTGACCGATTTCGGTTGACGCTTGGCCTTTCGCTCCCCTTGTCCCCAATTGTGGTCACGATCGGCCAAGTGCACTGCACCTATGGCCCAGGATTGCTGCAATAGGCCGAACGAGGAGGGAGATCCAGGACAGGGAGATCCAGAACAGGATCTCCCAGAAATCAAACCGCGACTTGGGATGTAGAATGAGCGGCGAGATGTGAGCCTACGAATGAAGGTGTTGAGTCTTTTCTATTTGATCGTTCTGCCGCTCGTCTTCACTGGCGCTGAGAACTGACCGGGGACGAAAAGTACCCCAACGAATTAAATCAGCCTGCACTAAGGAACGGCCCCTCTTGATGGGGTAGGTTTCGCCCCTCCCCGCCCCTCAAGCCAGTACAGGAATAACCCAGCCCGCCCCGCAGCAGTTGGGATACATGTCCCAGACTGGGCAAAAACAAAATCATTTCACTAACATCATTGCGGCGGGAATCGCTACGGCGACAACCTTGCTCGTGGATCGAATCGACCGAGGCCGATCACCTCCTGCTGCCTACAACCAAAGTCTTAGTAGCTTCTCCGACGCAGCGCGCATATGGTATTACGTCTCATCTCCGACGTTCATCTCCCGCTGACGATCAATTGTTTTTCTCTGGTTCGGACATTAGCATTTCCTACATGCAGACTCTGTCGCAGCCGGCTTCCATCGGCTGGATGCGGCGAGAGCTCAACCGGAAGCCGCGACGACAGAGCGCAATCAGTTGGGGTCGGCTGTCTTGGAGACCGCCTACCAGATAGGAGTACCCATGACAGACACGCAGGCGAAGCCCACTCTCGAAATACAACGGAATCGTGCTGAACAACAAGCCCGCCCCGATCTTGAGAAATGGCGGAACGAAGCTGAGCAGCAAGCACTGAAAACGTTGGATAAGGACGCTATCGCGGCCATCGAACAAACTGTGCAGGCTATCGACTCGATCGCGGCGGGCAAAACGGCCGACGCCCTGAAGGGCATCGAGGAGGCAACAGGAAAGGTCGACATTGTGCTGGCTCGCAATCCGGAGCTCGCGCTTATCCCGGTGAGCGTCGAAGCCCTGATCATCGATACAGCACCGCGGGACCTTGATGACATCGAGAAACTCGCAGATGCTGCGGACACGGCAATCTTGGGGGACGATCTTCCGACTGCCCGTGCGCTGCTCGGTGCTCTGAGGAGCGAAGTCCGCGTCCGCACCTACAACCTGCCGTTGGGCATATATCCGACTGCTTTGCAGGAAGCAGCGCGCCTGCTTGATAAGGACAGCCAGGCCGCCAGCATCGCGTTGCTCGCGGCACTCAATACTCTGGTGACAGTCGATCAGATTACGCCTTTACCGTTACTGGTTGCGCAGGAGGCTATCAATCAAGCCCACACTTCCGCCCAAAAGGATAAGAATGCAGCGCAGAAGATTGTGGAAACAGCAGAGTTCGAGCTTAATCGGGCGATGGCACTTGGATACGCGGGGCAAGATCCGGAATATCCGGCGTTGAAGGACGAAATCTCGAACCTAAAGAAGCAGCTTAAGGGAAGTGAAGATGCCACCTCGGCTTTCGCAAAGCTCAAGACACGACTTGGTGCATTCCTGAAACGAGAGTCAGATCGTCGTAGCAGTTCCACGGGTGAACAGGCGCCGAAAAAAGCCGCCTAGGAGTTAGCATGTAGGGATTTGAGCCGCCGCGGTGTGCCCAAAGACCTCGCGCAAAGGGCGCCGCTCTCGTCGATGTGGCGCTCACAATTCGGCACATCTGCCTTCAGTAGGCGTAGCAGCGTCAGAGGTCGCGACGTAAGTTGCGCACAGTTGTTGGTGATCGTTTTGGGAGACACGCACAAGTTGGACGGCTTCCGTCGCCTGGATCACCTGACCCGCGCCGACGAAGAAGATCGCGATCCGTTTGCAGGGGTTTCGAGCACAGATAGCTCAACCAAATGCTGTTTATCTCCTGATCTAGCGGTGAATCAAGGTCCACTCGTGCGTAAAGATGTCCGCGATGCTCCCCGTCCACGAAACTCTGTCGGATTCACCCGAGTCGCAGAGCTTCCTAGACCATTGAAGGGGCAGTCCCACCAACGACTACGTGTGCGGCTCTCCCGGATGCACGTTACTGCTCGGCCTGCAAACTGCCATTCGGCACCAGAACAACATCGCAATCACTCCCCATGGAACAGCTCACCACAGCGCTTCGCAGCAAGTGCGCCGCAGATCCGGGCGGCACAAGTTCCGGGAATTTCATTGCATGGATCCTGGTCGTAAGCGCGGCCAGCTTCTCATCCCCGGAGATCTGCTGCGAAGCGATGACCCCCTCGGGATTGATCTGCAGCCGAAAAGTGCCCCACCCGCTCACTCCATCCGGCTTGGCAATCTTGTAAGAGCGCGACTGCTGAAGCGCCGCTGTACCGTCGAATCGCGGTCCAGCGGCGCTCGTGCCTTTGAGCCGCGCGATGCTCGTCGTAATGTGCTCGCGTACATCGGGGCTCGCATTCTCACCCTCGATCGAGGCCGCAGCCAGGCGATAGGCGGAAAGCGCCTCCTCCTTTCTTCCCATGGCCTCATACACCTGGCCAAGATGATCCCCAGACTCAGGCAGGAGCGCATTTCGCCAGCCGGCAACGATGAGCGGCTCGGCTTGTTCCACTTTGCCCTCGCGAAACAGGATCCAACCCAGCGTGTCCCACGAGGCAATCAGCAGCCTGGACTGCGCAAAGGCATTACTGTTTACCTCAGCAGGAGTAATGGCTGCCGTCTTTGCTTCCAACACGGTGATACTTTTTCGCGAGACTTCTTCCGCGTAGGACAGGTCGAGACCGGTTTCCGCCAGCACGTAGCCGGCGTCATTCAGTATCCCCACATCGTCGGTGCCGTCCAGGGCGCTTTTTGCCACAGCCGCCGCTTCGTCCTTGCGATTGAGCAGCAGTAGCGTGTTGCTCAGCCGCACACGGACCGTTCGATCTTCGGGGTTCTCGTGGGCCGCGGCCTCAAGCGTCTTCCGCTCGCCCTGGTAGTCTTGCGCACTGTTTTGCAGCTGAGCCAAGTACAGCGATGACTTTAGGTCGCCTGGGTGTTTCTCGACGTAGCTCTGGAGGGTGTGCTGAGCCTCCGTGGTACCTCCGCTCTTAGCCTCCACCCCGGCCAGGGCCATAACCACATCAGGCATATCAGGATGAATGGCTAACTCTTTCTTGAAGTCGGCGGCGGCCTCTGTATAGTTCCTGCGAAAGACTGCTTCCAATGCATAGAGCGAATACGGCAGACGATGAGGGACGGACGAAAAGTACCCCATCCTTTTGGAGTTCGTTCCCGTTTTATTATGAGGTCACGTTTCATCCCTTCAGTGTCAAGTCCGTCTCCGAATAGGGTCGGTTTCGACTCTGGTCCTGTGTTTCCCTAATCTTCTTGAGAAACCCTGGCTGTTAGCGCAAAATAACGGCATGGATCAGCGTCTTGTTATCGAAAAGCTGCGCCACCACGAGCCGGAGCTTAAAGCTGCCGGAATTCTTCACATACGCGTGTTCGGATCCGTGGCAAGAAATGAAGCGACTACGGTTTCCGATGTCGACCTCCTGGCTGATTTTGACAAGTCAAAGCGAATGACACTGGTTAAAGTGGGAAGCCTGCAAAGCCGCCTCAGCGCTATGCTTGGTGCTCGTGTCGATTTGTCTTCCACCGAGTGGATGCGCGAACCGGTCAAGTCTAAGGCGCTCCGTGAGGCCGTGATTGCTTTTTAGGGATAACACCAGACATCTGCGCGACATTCTCGAAGCGATCGATCTTATCGAGTTGTTTCTTCGTGACATGACCTTTGAGTCCTATCAGACCGATCTGAAAACCAAATCAGCAGTCGAACGCCAAATGCAAATTATGACTGAGGCAGCGATTCGTCTTGGCGAGGATGCCGAACGGATCGCTCCCGGGCCGGATTGGGAAGGCTTCCGCGGGATGGGGAACCTCCTGCGACACGCTTATCACCGAATTGACGACCAAATAATCTGGAACACCGTCAAGGATGAGCTTCCGCGCATGCGTGAGGTTGTTGTGGATGCGCTAAGGGCGGACAGTCGCAATAGCTAAAGATTTGAGGTTTCGTGGAGGTTTCGTGGGGGTAAGCCGGGGGATCCGCGACAGAAAAGTCGCATCCCCCGGCAGTCCCACCAACGACTACGTGTGCGGCTCTCCCGGATGCACGTTACTGCTCGGCCTGCAAGCTGCCATTCGGCACCAGAACAACATCGCAATCACTCCCCATGGAACAGCTCACCACAGCGCTTCGCAGTAAGTGCGCCGCAGATCCGGGCGGCACAAGTTCCGGGAACTTCATTGCATGGATCCTGGTCGTGAGCGCGGCCAGCTTCTCATCCCCGGAGACCTGCTGTGAAGCGATAACCCCTTCGGTATTGATCTGCAGCCGAAAAGTGCCCCACCCGCTTACTCCATCTGGCTTGGCAATCTTGTAAGAGCGCGACTGCTGAAGCGCCGCTGTACCGTCGAATCGCGGTCCAGCGGCGCTCGTGCCTTTGAGCCGCGCGATACTCGTCGTAATGTGCTCGCGTACATCGGGGCTCGCATTCTCACCCTCGATCGAGGCCGCAGCCAGGCGATAGGCGGAAAGCGCCTCCTCCTTTCTTCCCATGGCCTCATACACCTGGCCAAGATGATCCCCAGACTCAGGCAGGAGCGCATTTCGCCAGCCGGCAACGATGAGCGGCTCGGCTTGTTCCACCTTGCCCTCGCGAAACAGGATCCAACCCAGCGTGTCCCACGAGGCAATCAGCAGCCTGGACTGCGCAAAGGCATTACTGTTTACCTCAGCAGGAGTAATGGCTGCCGTCTTTGCTTCCAACACGGTGATACTTTTTCGCGAGACTTCTTCCGCGTACGACAGGTCGAGACCGGTTTCCGCCAGCACGTAGCCGGCGTCATTCAGTATCCCCACATCGTCGGTGCCGTCCAGGGCGCTTTTTGCCACAGCCGCCGCTTCGTCCTTGCGATTGAGCAGCAGTAGCGTGTTGCTCAGCCGCACACGGACCGTTCGATCTTCGGGGTTCTCGTGGGCCGCGGCCTCAAGCGTCTTCCGCTCGCCCAGGTAGTCTTGCGCACTGTTTTGCAGCTGAGCCAAGTACAGCGATGACTTTAGGTCGCCTGGGTGTTTCTCGACGTAGCTCTGGAGGGTGTGCTGAGCCTCCGTGGTATCTCCGCTCTTAGCCTCCACCCCGGCCAGGGCCATAACCACATCAGGCATATCAGGATGAATGGCTAACTCTTTCTTGAAGTCGGCGGCGGCCTCTGTATAGTTCCTGCGAAAGACTGCTTCCAATGCATAGAGCGAATACAAACCCTGCGCCTCGGGGTCTTTTGCTTTGGCTTGATCCAGCGTGGCTTTCCCGCCATTCCAGTCGCCGGCTTGCATTTTCTCGTAGGCCGAGCGCATCAAGTCTCTTGCTGAGGCGCCTTCCGCCGGCTCGGGAGTACTTGCGTGGCCGCTATCCAGCTTTGGTAATCCCGTTACCTGAGTCCCTCCTGGCGGAGTCACGACTTTGGCCGTTTCGGCCGGCTTCTCGGCCTTCTGCTTTCCTCGAGCGATGGTTGGACGATCGATGGGTTCCGGCGATTGCGACCTTATTAACTGAATAAACGGCTCGCTCTCGAGACCAATGCCTTTGCTGAATGCCTGGTAGCGCTTCCAGTCCGTTTTCGGCAGCTTTTTGGCCAGCACCACGATGGTGCGCTCGATCACTACATCCTTTCCGTCGTAACGGTAGGTCTTATCAAAAGTCGTGAAATCGGTCTTTACGTGGACCGGATCAGGCAGATCCGTGCGGTAGCCTTCGGGCAACCGAATACGGCTAATGGCGGTCAGGGTTCGTGGGGCCCCGAGTTGAATGTCCGCCCGCGGTGCGTTGTGGTCGCTGGCCAGGGGGCTGAATTCGAGCGCAGGATAACAAGGCACGATGCGGCGATTGTCCCAATCGCCGTACGCAGGCCGAGTGTAATCGTAAGTGAGCACAATGGGCGAGGAGAGGTCTTCAGGGTTGCCGAGCCCGCGTGCCCGGATCATTGCCGAACCCTCTGCCAAGTCGGGCGCGCAGTCATGGTTACTAAAGACTCTCTGGCGCGTACCCAAAGGCCGTGCTACTGTCTCAGCAAGTATCCACACGTCGGCGCCGTCCTTTATGACGGCACTGCTTGGCCTTGCATCGGCGCTCTGTGCCCGCGCATCCGCCGCCAACCGCCGGAAAAGCATCAGCGCTTGCCAGCTTGATGACTCGGTGAACCGAAGCGCTACGGCAGTTTTCGCAATTGGTGTGAACCGAAGCGATCGGACTTTTCGTGGTTTTCTCTCAAGGAAAACCACACCTCTGTCTGCGGGGAGCAAGAATCGCGGCGTGCACAGGGGGCGCTCAGCGCGTTCTCTTGACCGAGCAGTCTTGACAATTTGGGAAACACTCCACGACCATCCCTGCGATGGTTTCCGAAACGCTCTGTCTCCAGGCCGGCCCTCTCCCGCAGCCAGAAAAATGACGGCCTCGGGGCAAGATGATCAAATGAATTAACTTGGTCATCTTGATCGTCTTCGTGAAACAAAGGACTTATTTGGCAACCTTGCCAAATCGCTCGCGTCACCGGGGACTTACTCCGCTTAGTTCGCTTTCCTCGCACATTTTTGTACAAGAAGAAAAACACCCTGGTGCCGGCAGCCCGCAAATACCGGTCCCCTAAGCGTCCTATGGGGGCGGGAAGAATAAAAATTTGATCATCTTCGTGAAACAAACGACTTAGCCAGTACCCTGAAGCCCTAAGCGTTACGCTGCCAGAGGAACCAGACCAGACTTCACGAAGGTTTCGTGGACAGGGGTTTCGTGGAACAGACGGACCTGACACTTTCAGAAACGCTTGCCGACGAAGCTTCCGTGAAAGTGGCAGCTCCGTCCACGAAACTTCGCGAAGCAGGAAATTCGGCTTCGCTCGGGATGAAAAAGAGGAGAGGGCTGTTGCAAGGAGTGGTCCGTCGCTAAAGGAGTGGTGCGTCGCGCGCCGGTCGTGCACGAGCGTACATCCGCATCAGGACGCGCGGCTTTACAGCATGTGCCGCGCCCACGCCTCCAGCCACGAGCGCGTGATCGATTTCCATGTCTCGTTGAAGTAGAGACCCGTGGCCGCGAGTCCCATAGCGATAACGAGGAAGGCTCCCCATAAGAACTGTTTCATTATCCGATTGCGTTTCCAATCCCAGAAAAACATGAGAAGGACGATCAGCAGATTACCGCCTTCGTAGAACAGGTAGGTGCCGAGAAAGGTAGTTGGCGGAGGCAGAAAGAGGCCCACAAACCGGGAAAAACCCGCATCGCTGATGCAGATAGTGGCCAGAATGAGCACGCGCCGATGGGCGGCGGAATTGCGGCGCATGAGAATTCCACACGGTAGCAGGATTGCCATGCAAATGACTCCGCTGAAGGCGATGGAAAGAAATTGAGGAGGCAGAGCGCCGGGAGTGGGAAGGTTCAAGGCTTGCCAACTGAGTTCGGACCAGGGGGCGATCCCAAGGACGAGAGCGGCGTAACCGGCCGCGAACCAACCGAAGCTGCGATGGAGGCGGACATTGCCGGTTTCGACCATGAGCACAAGCGCGGTTGCAGTGAGTAGCCAGAGTGTGGTGGCGATCGCGTGCACGTGGACGATCATGGGTACGGCCGGCTGCTCATGAAGGTAGTTATGCAGATCGAAGCCGAAGCCGACGCCTACGAAAATCCAAAAGATGGTCAGCCAGACGAGCGCAGCCCGGCGATCCTCACGCGCGGGCCAGGATGCGGTCGTATGGACGTGCAATAGTTTTCCCCTTGGCGTTGAGAAAAACATACAGCAATGGGACTGATGCGATGAAACTATTTTGGTAACTCGGGGACGGGCACCTCGTTTCCAATCGTGACGCGTGAGGCATTTCCGGGACAGACTAACCCCCATCCCAACATCGACAATAGTAGCGCGGCGGAATTCGACTAAAGATCGAGCGCTATCCATGTTGGCGCATGGTCGCTGGCATTTGCTTGTCCACGTGCCCATCGGTCGACACCACCGTCCACTAGTCGCTCTGCCAAATTGGGCGAGAGCAGAAAGTGATCGAGCCGCATGCCTTTGTCCTTCGGCCACCGATCAAATTTGTAATCCCAGAATGTCCAGAGCGGCCCATTCGGATGTAGTCTTCGCATCGCATCCGTCCAGCCTTGAGACAGCAGACGCGTGAAGGCCTGCCTGCTTTCGGGTTGGATCAATGCGTTGTTATCCAACGATCGTGTCGGATAGATGTCTTGCGGCGTCGGCACGACGTTGTAGTCACCGGCCAACACAATGGGAGCGCCGCTCGCCATGAGTTCAGCAGCATGGGCAATCAGGCGTTCAAACCAGGCCAATTTGTAATCGAATTTAGGTCCAGGGTGAGGGTTGCCATTGGGAAGGTAGATAGAAGTGATCAGGACTCCCTGAACAGCCGCTTCGACGTAGCGGGCTTGTTGATCCCCAGGATTTCCCGGCAAGCTCGTGCGAGTCAGCACGGGAGCGTGGTCTCGCGCAAGAATAGCTACGCCGTTCCAGGACCGCTGCCCTTGCCAAACTGCTTCGTACCCCGCAGTCCGAAGGGCTTTCTCGGGAAACTCTCCCTGCTCCGCCTTGAGTTCTTGGAGACTCACCACGTCCGGCTCAGTTTTAGCTAACCAGGAAAGGAGATTATCAAGCCGTTTATTGATGTTGTTGATGTTGAACGTCGCGACTCTCAACAGGGCCCCTCGCTGCTGCTGCACTTGCCTACCAAAAGGACCACCTGTGTTCGTTGGTTTCGGCTGGGATCATTCTAACGGTGGAGACAAATATAGGCAGATGAAGGGACATACCTATCGCAGCAACTCTGGAGATTACTCGTCAGGCGGGACTGCTACTTTGACGGGGACGAACACCCGCCACCGCGCCCGCTTGGCCGGATCATCGCCGAATCACCCTCCCTTTACGTGTACGCCTTCTCTCCGCCGACCTGCGAATCCCAATACGTCGTAGGATCGGTGAAGAACTCACCCTGCCTGCAGAGGTTGCGCATCGCTTCTTCATTGACTTTGATGCCCAGGCCCGGCCCATTCAGAACGGGGATGAAACCCTTAACCACGAGGTCCCCTTTGTCGCATAAGTCTTTGTGCCAGGCTGGCTGCGGCTGGTGCCATTCCATGGCGAGGAAGTTTTCGCAGGCGGCTATCGCCTGCGCGGCGCACGCGTAGCCGATCGGCGTAGCGTTGCTGTGGACCATCATCCCCACCGAATACTTGGCCGCCATGTCGGAGGTCTTCTTCAATTCCAGACAGCCGCCGATCACAAGGTGATCCGGGTGGATGTAGTCGACTGCACGCGCCTGGCAAAGCGCCTCGAGCGATTCCACCAGGTAGGCGTCTTCGCCGGTCAAGGTGGACACCTTGACCGAATCGGTGATGAGTTTCCACTCCTCCACCCGGAACCACGGGACCATGTCTTCCAAAGTCGAGGGATTGACCCTCTCCAGCGCATTCGCCAGCTTGATGCAACTTTTCACGGTGAGGTGCCCGAAATGGTCGTGACCCATGGGAACGTCTCCAGCCTCGCCCATGGCTTCCTTAATCGCAGCGACGTGGTCGGCTACGAGTTCACATCCCTTGTCGCTGATCTCTAATCCCTCATAGTAGTTCTCGGGGGGGACACCCCCCGGTTCCCCGTAATAGCCATTCGGAGCATAGATCGTGCCCGCCTTGCCTCGGAGGATGGGAACTACGGGCAGGTCGTATTTGAGCATCGTAAACCCCGAGGCGACTCTCTCCTTATAATCGGCGGCGATGTCTGCGATGGAGTTCGATTTCGGGTCACCCTCGCTGTACATGCGGATCTTGTCGCGAAATTTCCCGCCAAGCATCTGGTAGATCGGCACGCCATAAGCCTGGCCGGCCAGATCCCACAGTGCGTTCTCAATCGCGTTCACGCCGCTCCCCTGACGGTTATATCCGCCATGCATCTTCATCTTGCGGAAGATTCTGTCGACGTTGCAGGGATTCTCGCCGAGTAGTCGGGCCTTATGCATCAGCACGTAGTTCGGCTGGGGGCCGTCCCCGATCGTCTGGCCGTAACCCGAAATTCCCTGATTGGTATCGATCCGGACGACGATCGTGCCGCCAGAGGCCGCTCCCGCTCCGGGAGTCGCAGGAGGCATCTGTCCCCTGGGGGGGCCGCCACTGCCGGGGCCGCCCACGCCGCCGGAGCCGCCCACGCTGCTCGGACCGCCATTGCCCTCCCGGACTGCCTGGCCTCCTGGCCCTCTCAGAACGGCGATGCGCATGTCCGTGATCTTCAAGTCCGACGCAATCGAATTCCGGTTGACATTCTGGGGATACGCTTCCAGGTCGGCCCAGAGGCCAAGCCCCGCGGCTGCCGCGCCCATGCCCAGAAACCTACGCCGCCCAATTGTTCCTTTTGTAGACATTAGTCTCCCTTTCGCCACCAAGACTGACTCGCGTTTAGAACCGGCCCATTCTATCCGAACTTTCGGGACACACGAAATAACCCCGGAGCTACCAGGAGCGGCTCAGCTAGTTCCGCACACCAAAATCGAAGGAGAATAGACCGGCCACTTCGGCGATCACTTCCGTGCCGGACGGCAAGTAAAAGATCACTGCCATGGTTACCAAAGAATTCTTCTCCCGCGCAGCTCAGCTCTGGACACATCCCAAAATCCGTACTACTGTGGAGGCAATAATCCACACGTCGGTGTCCTCTCAACGCGAGGGCACTGCTTGGCCTTGCACCGGTGCGCTCTACCCGTGCAACTGCCGCCAACCACCGGGAAAGCATCAGCGCTTGTATGCGCGATGGCTTTGGGTGAAGCAAACAGAAATCTGAGATCAGAAGCGAAGGATCAAGTCTGTCCGCGGCATTCCTGCGCCCGCGGAAAGTAGAGATGAGTGCGTAAACAGGGTGCGCCCAGTGCGCCCCCTTCATTGAGCAGTATTGACAACCTGGAAAGCACCACTGGACATCGCCTGAACCCGTCCCAGGCCAGAGCCCGCGGACGCTGCGCAGGTCCGGGCTACTCGCCCGGACATTCATCCCCTGGGACCACCTGCCTTCAGGCCCGAGGTAGGCTTCGCTCTCCATTCCTCAGGGGCTTTTAGCGCTTATGGCGCTTTTAGCGCACACTCATTTTGCCACCCATCCTCTAGACGCCCTGCCCACCCCCGGTTGAGCTACTAATGCCAAAAAGGACCTAAAAATATCTAATTTTAAAAATAACTCAAGAGGCTGCCGGAAACCCGAACGGCCCCCGGTAGGTTTCGGATGCAACATCGATGGGGTCGCGAAAACGGCTCGGGGCTATTCATGCTAAAAAGGACCTAAAAATATCTAATTTTAAAAATGGCTGCTCGGCGTTGTGGCCCGCTACTCTCCGGCAGCGATCAGTTCCTCCCACGCCAAGGCGTAGCCAACCGCGCGCTTCACCTCGTGGACCCGCTTTTGCGAGAGTTTTGCAATCTTCTTCACCAGGTGAACTTTCGAAATCGTTCGCAAGTTGTCGCAGTTAACGACGCAGGGCTTGGGCATTCCCTCGATCGAGCCGAGAGGAACTTCGATCGGAATATGGCGAACGGTCGCCGTGATTTCAGCCGCAACAAACTTGTTGAGAACCGGATAAGCGTCATCACGGCTCAGCAGAAGCACCGGCCGGCGCCCAGCCGGTTTCGGCAGGTCCGCCCACCAAATTTCGTACTGCTTCATGGCTTCCACTCGTCCGCGTTGGACCAGTCATCGGCATCATCCGCCGAATCGGGCTGCCGCAGATATGCTTCGCGAATGGCTTCGTATTCGCGTTTCCGAATGGCGTCTCTTACGGCTTGCCGGATGAATTCAGCGCGCTGCCGCTTGGCGGCTGGCGCGACCTTATTCAGCGATCGCAAAAGCGGTTCGTCGAGCTGGATCAATATAGACGGCATTTGTTCACGACTATATCATAGAAGTATATGGATCGACGCATGACGACCTCGACCGGCAGCGCCTTGAGCGGCTGGAGCCGAACGTCAATGAACCGCGCCGGCTTTCTGTTTGCTTAATGCTTTCTCGAAAGTCTCCTGAGAGATGAAGGGGCAGCATACCTATCGCAGCAATTCTGGACCATTGAAGGGAAAGACGGACTAACCCCCCATCCCGACATCGACCATCTTTTGTCAACTTCCCCGTCCTGCAAAACTCCCGGAAGACTTCCTTCACTCCCCGTTGCTTTATCTGTCCAGCTGACCCCGAAATGCTACCCTTGTCGCGGAGCAAGAACAAACATGCATCCTTTTACTCGTTCTCAGCTATTTGTTGTGGGCCTCATGACCAACATGCTGCTTTCGCTGCATGCCTTTTCACAAGCCGTAGAAGCGCCGCGGATCGAGCAGAAAGAGGGCCGGTACGCTTTGCTGGTGGAGGGCCGTCCGTTTTTGATTCTCGGTGGCCAGATTCACAACTCGAGCGCCTGGCCCAGCGAATTGCCGCAGATATGGGAGTCGATGGAAACTTTGCATGCCAATACCCTCGAGGCGCCCGTCTACTGGGAGCAGTTCGAGCGCCAGCCGGGCACGTTCGACTACACCAATGTGGATCAGATCGTGTCGGGAGCGCGCGCTCACCATCTGCATGTGGTTCTGACGTGGTTCGGCACCTGGAAAAATGGCAACATGCACTACGCGCCGGCATGGGTGAAGGGCGATTCCACCCGCTTCCCCCGTGTCGTGCGCCCCGGTGGACAGCCGATCGACGTACTTTCGCCCCTTTCGCAAGCCACATTGCAGGCCGATAAGGCCGCCTTTGTTGCGCTCATGCGCCACCTCAAAGAGATGGATGGCGAGCAGCACACGGTGCTGATGGTGCAGGTGGAAAACGAAACCGGCAATATCGGCAGCGTTCGCGACAACTCGCCCCAGGCCAACAACCTGTTCAACGGCCCCGTGCCCGCCGACTTACTCGCCATTACTCACAAACAGCCCGGGACTTGGAGCCAGGTGTTCGGCGCGGAAGCGGATGAGACGTTCCAGATGTACTACCAGGCGAAGTACGTCAACGAGATTGCAGCGGCGGGAAAAGCCGAATTCAAAATCCCCATGTATATCAACGTCTGGATTGACTACCCCGCCGCACAACTGCCGCAGCGGCAAATGGATTTGCCGGGTATCGGCTATCCGAGCGGCGGCCCCGTGCAGAAGTTCGTCGGCGTCTGGCGAGCGCTGGCTCCGGCGATCGACCTGATTGGACCGGATATGTATTCCGATGACTCCGCGTTCTATCTGGAGACACTACGCGCCTATCACCGGCCGGATAATCCCCTGTTCATTCCGGAGACGGGCAGGGATGACAGCTTCGCCAAATTCTTCTTCTACGTGCTGGGTGATGGCGCAATCGGCTTTTCTCCCTTCGGGGTGGATCGCAGCGGCTGGAATATCCTTGGCGACCAGCCCTTCAAAGTGCACGCCAACAACTTCGCGCTCGTCGGACCCATGAGCCGCGAGATCGCGCAACTGGAATTCGATGGCAAAGTGCAAACCGCGGTCGAAGAGCCGGGCGTCACCACAAAGGAGATCGATTTTGGTGACTGGCAGGCAACCGTGGCCTTCGGCTTTCCCCAGCCGGACGGGCGCAGGGCCCCGGGCACCAAAGACGCCCATGCATCCGCGCTCGTAGCCCGCCTTGGCCCCAACGAGTTCCTCGTGACCGGCGTCGACGCGAGCGTCAATTTTCATCTGCCGGGCAAGCTTCCCTGGATCCGCAGTGAGCTGGTTAGCGCGGAGCAGGGCGCCTATGAAAACGGCGTGTGGAAACCTCTTCGCCTGTGGAACGGCGACGAGACGGATCGCGGCTTATGTTTCCACCAGCAACCGGAATTGTTGCATATTCGCCTGGAGAAGTTCTGATACCGGGACCCAAACCGGTGACAGAACCCTTCAAGAGCAAATGAGCACTCGATATGACGTTTTGATTCAAGGGGCGGGGATCGCAGGCCTTACGCTGGCTATCGCCCTACAACAGCGTGGGTATGTAGTGAGGATCCTTGAGCGATCGGCAAGTCTGTCGGAAGTGGGCGCAGGTATTTGGATGGCGGCGAATCCAATGCAGGTATTCGAACGCCTTGGGTTAGCAGGGAAGATCATGGATGCGGGATGGATCGTCAAGTTCATACACCTGCAGGACTCGAAGAGCGGCGAAATTCATTCGACGGATTTGTCGGCGATCGCGAAGCAGTTTGGCTTTGAGACGGTCGCCCTTCACCGCGCGGCTTTGCAGCGGGTTCTCTTCGAGCAACTTCTGCCTGGCTCTGTTTCCCTTGGCTGCGAGGTTCAATCCCTCGCCAGTCGCGGAGACTCCGTCTCTGTAGTACTCGCAGACGGTTCTTGTTGCCAGGCCAGTGTGCTTGTTGGAGCAGATGGGGTCAACTCTCAAATCCGAAAACAGGTAGGACTTGGCGGAGAGAAGCGCTATTCCGGGTCGTCCTCATATCGAGCTATCGCCCGGAGCGCAGACATCCTGCCGGCAAAAAGGGCTCACGACGCCTACGAGGTATGGGCCAAGGGATGTCGAGTCGGCTTTTCGAAGGTCAATGGCAACGACTACTACTGGTACATGACTTTCGATGCGCCTGTTGGCGAGTCATCCTCGACCGAAGAGATGAGGTCGCACGCGGAGTTATTATTTCGCTTGCACTTTCCACAGTGGATGGGGCTTCTGCAGCAGACTCATCCGGAAGAAATCTTGAGAACGGATCTATCCGACCTCAAGCCTCTATCGCGCTGGTCGTCTGGACGTGTTGGGCTGATTGGGGACGCCGCGCATGCCACGACCCCAAATCTCGGGCAAGGAGGAGCTATGGCCGTAGAGGATGCGCTCGCTTTGGCAGATTCCTTCGGCAAAGTCGGCATGCATGGAGCTGCATTCGAGCAGTTCGAACATCTTCGTCGCAGGAAGGTTGACTGGACGGTAGCAACCTCTTGGTCTATCGGCAGAATGTGTCATCTCGGTAACCCGCTTGCACGCAGGCTCCGCAATGCCGCTTTGAGGCATATCCCGAAACGAGTAACCGAGAAACAGATCCAGCGTCTGTACTCCCTGGAAATTTGAGACTTGGCATTGAAGGGACAGCCGTAGTAATCACCATCCATTTCCGTTCAGAGACGGGTCGCCTGGTGATCACTCCGGCTGTTTCAATGTATGGCGTCGAAGCCACAATCTGCACAGGAAATCCGGGGGGGAAGCCCCTCCTTTATTTTTTCTCTTCCCATCCCATCTGACGATTCTCAATAAAGGTCACTGCCCTCCCCTTTGTCATCCCGACCGCAGGGGAGGGACCTGCAGTTCCACTTGAGGCCTAAACGAAAGCCACAGAGGCACCAGAATCCGGTGCATAGTGGTGCTATAATTGGTGTAAAAGGAAAAGAGATGAGAGCATCCGTAACGCTCGATGACGATCTGCTGAAGACGGCGCACGAGTACACCGGGGTGACGGAGAGGGCGGAACTGCTTCGCGAAGCCCTGAAGTCGATCATTGCACGGGAGGCCGGACGCAGGCTTCTGGCTCTGGCCGGCACTGCTCCGAATATCAAAGATGTGCGCAGACGGCGGGCGGATGAACCATGATCCTCGTCGACACTTCCATCTGGGTTGAGATGTTCCGGAGGGGAAGATTCAAAGCACAGCTGGAAACGTTAATTGGGAATGACCAGCTCTGCACCCATCCATTCGTAGTCGCGGAACTAGCCTGCGGCTATCTCCCAGACCGGCAGCAAACACTCCTTGAACTCGACAAACTCAGCGCACTACCAACCATACGCACGGCGGACGTGCGATACATGATCGAGAGTCGCGGCTTGTTTTCCAAAGGCATCGGCCTCATCGATGCTCAACTCATTGCCTCGTGCATCACCACGCACGGCACGCAAATCTGGACCATCGACGCGCCTCTCGGCAGAGTCGCGGAATCCCTCGGTCTTCGCGCAACCCCCTCGCAACATCCTCGGTGCGGAACCTGGAAATTAGATTGAAACATCCCCACCCTACTGCGAGAATCGGTATCCGCGATTGGCGTCGTAGGCGAACTTCATCAGTCCATCGCGGTAGTCGATGGATACAGACGAACGATTGCTTACACAACCACACTTTGCGGTCATGCTTAGAATACGAGAGGGTCCGAAAAAGTATCGCAGATGGAGGGTCTCTTGAGGACCATGCGCGGCCGCCTAGACAAAGCTGTATCCATCGCTGTTCTTTCCCTATTAGCTGCACCGGCCATTGAGGCAGCGCAAGACCCTGCGCGTGAGCAGTCTCGTTCCATGGTCATGACGCAGTACGGCGTTGTGGCAACCCTGCAGGCTGTAGCCTCTCAGGCAGGCGCGGCAATTCTGGCCCGGGGTGGCAGCGCAGTGGACGCAGCCATCGCGGCCAACGCCGCCTTGTCGGTGATTGAGCCCATGATGAACGGAGTCGGCGGTGATCTCTTCGCCGTTGTCTACGATACGAAAGCGAAGCATCTCTATGGTCTCAACGCCAGCGGGTGGGCCCCGAAAAATCTAACCCCCGAAGCTCTGAAGGCCAAGGGCTTCACCGAACTGCGCACCATCGATGAGGTCACAGTACCGGGAGCCGTCGCCGGCTGGGAAGCTTTGCATCAACGCTGGGGAAAGCTCTCGCTGGCCGAGGATCTGGCGCCCGCCATCGTCCTGGCGGACAAAGGCATTGCCGTACCCGAGACGGATGCAGACAACTGGAATACCTACGGAATGCCTTTCCGCAATGATCCTGAATTTGCCCGCGTCTTTCTTCCTGGTGGCAAAGCGCCTGTCGCAGGGCAGTTATTTCGCAATCCGGAATTGGCGCGAACGCTCCAGCGCATTGCGGAACATGGCCGCGAGGGGTTTTACGAGGGAGAAACGGCGGCTGCGATCCTGAAGCTGGAGCGTGATCTTGGCGGTTTTATGGAAGCCGAGGATTTGTCCGAATTCCAACCCGAATGGGTTGACCCCGTCAGCACCACCTATCATGGCTGGACCGTCTACGAGATGCCCCCCAATGGGCAGGGAATTGCGGCGCTGGAGATGCTGAACATCATGGAACAATTTCCTATTAAGGAGTGGGGGCACAACAGCCAGAAATCCCTGCACCTGGAGATCGAAGCCAAGAAACTCGCCTATGCCGATCTTCAGCAGTATGTGGGCGATCCTCGTGCTACCCACATCCCTACCGCAGCGCTTATCTCCAAAGATCTGGCAAAAGAGCGGGCGAAGCTGATTGCGGATAAGGCTGCGTGCAATGTATTGCCTTCCAATGTGCAGCAGGGCCTTTCTCATCTGTCGAGCGACACGACATATCTTGCCGTAGTTGACCGTGATGGGAATGAAGTCTCTCTGATCCAGAGCAATGCCGGAGCCTTCGGTGGTGGGTTGGTTGCCCCCGGCACCGGCTTCCCGCTGCAGAATCGCGGTGGTGGATTCACCCTCGAGCCGGGCCGGCCGAACACGCTTCGTCCGCGAACGCGTCCGCTTCACACCATCATCCCCGCGTTTATGCAGAGCGGTGATCAGCGGATCGCCTTCGGCATCATGGGCGGCTTCAACCAGGCCCAGGCTCACGCGCAGTTTGTTTCCAACGTCGTCGACTTTGGCATGAACATTCAGGCCGCCCTGGAAGCAGCGCGCTTCACCAAGCGCGACTTTGGTGGTTGTGGCGTGTGGGTCGAAAATGGGGTAGCTCCGGACGTGATCGCGGGGTTACGAAGCCAGGGCCACGACGTAAAAGTATGGCCGCGCTATTTCCAGGGCATGGGCCGGGGCAACGCGATTGAGGCCAACGACGCGTCGCCGGTTCACTACGGCGCCACCGACCCTCGAGCCGACGGAGAAGCCGTGCCCGAGCAAATGCCCTTTTAAACGGGCAACGCATAACTGGGCGGGTGACGTTGGGTGCCCCATTCATAGCCCTCTGTTTTAGATGGGCTTGAGTGGGACACGCAGCTTTATCGGTCAACAAGCCCCATCATGCGCTCGTTATAACGCGGCCCGGAAATGACTTCGGGGGACAGACGCATGATCGAGTTCAGCCACCTCCTCCGGTTCGAGCCTCAGGGCTGCGGCAGCGACGTTCTCTTCGAGGTAGCTCCGCCGTTTCGTCCCCGGAATCGGCACCACGTCTTCGCCCTTTTGCAATAGCCACGCCAAAGCGATCTGGCCAGGCTTGGAGTTCTTCCGTTCGGCGATCTCCTTCACCAGGGAAGCGGCGTGCATGTTCGCATCGTAGTTTGCGCCCTGAAACCGCGGATCGCCGCAGCGGTAATCCCCCTCGGGATAATCTTCCGCGCGTTTGGCTGTGCCCGTCAGAAAACCGCGGCCCAATGGGCTGAAGGGCACAAGACCAATACCGAGTTCGCGCAGCAGCGGGATGATCTGCGGCTCCAGGTTGCGCTCCCAAAGAGAGTATTCGCTTTGTAGCGCCGTCACCGGATGCGTCGCGTGAGCACGCCGGATCGTCTTCTCTCCCGCCTCCGAAAGGCCGAAATAGTGTACTTTCCCGGCTCGCACCAACTCCCCCACCGTTCCCGCAACGTCCTCGATAGGAACCTCAGGATCAACGCGGTGTTGGTAGAGCAGATCAATATATTCAACCTGCAGGCGTCGCAGGGAAGCGTCTACCACTTCGCGGATATGTTCTGGACGGCTATCGGTCCCGGTAATCTTGCCATTCTCTATGCGGAATCCAAACTTCGTAGCGATGACGGCTTGCTCCCGCCGCCCCTTGAGCGCCCGCCCCACCAACTCTTCATTGATGAATGGGCCGTAGACCTCGGCTGTGTCAAAGAAATCGAGTCCCAACTCGAGCGCGCGGTGAATGGTGGCAACTGACTCGCTTTCGTCTGCTGGGCCATAGGACTGGCTCATGCCCATGCATCCCAGCCCAATAGCAGACACCTGTAGACCCTGACTTCCCAATTTTCGTTTGGTCATGTCACCTTGGATGCTCGCACCTCTCCTGTTGGTGCAGCTCGCCGAATCATTCCCGGCGTTCAGGCTCCAGGCCGCGTATCTCCTCATGCAGCCGGGCGTGCAGCCGCTCACTAAACCCAAGAGGTAGCTCAAAGACGCGCTCGTCCGCGGTCAGGATCAAAATGTTGCGCGTTGAATCCAGGATCGCCGAGCAGATCTCGCAATGCTCCAGATGCTTTTGGACCTGTTCCAGCACATCCGGCGGAAGCGTCGCGTCCAGGTAGCCGGAGATGTGCGGCCACACGTGTTTGCAGTCTATGACCACGCCCACCACCTCCTTTTGGGAGCTACCTGCTTCAACTCGGGCGCCAGTTTCTTTTGCAACATCATGCGCGCGCGATGCAAGCGGACTTTCACCGCGGCTATGCTGATGCCGAGCGCCGCAGCGGCCTCCTTGACACTCAGTTGCTCAATGTCTCTCAGTTGGAAGACCTCACGGTAAATCAGCGGCAGAGCGGTGATGGCTCTTTGCAATAGGAGCCTGATCTCCTTGCGCTCCAGTGCCTCGGATGGTATCTCCTTCCAATCTCGTAAGAGCGCCGGCGACGTATGTCCCTCCTCGTCCGGGGGCTCATCCAGCGACTCCATCTTGATCGTATCCCGGCTACGGATACGGCTCCGTGCCTCGTTCAGTGTGATGCTCACCAGCCAGGTTCCGAATTTGGCTTCCCCACGAAAGCTGGACAGGTTGCGGAAGGCTTTGAGAAAAGCCTCCTGGGCGGCGTCCTCTGCATCGGCTTCATTGCGAAGAAAGGACAGAGCCATGACGTACACCCTGCGTTCATAGGGACGAATCAGCTCGTGGAAGAGCTGAGAGTCGCCGGCCAGGATCTTAGCGATCATCTGTGCTTCATCCCGTACTTCGGTGCTTCCCGCCATGCAATCTCTTTACAGCGGTTTGGTATCCGCACCAAGCACACGTCCGTTGCCCGGCGTTTGCGCGAAGAGGATTAGATGATGTTTCTGCGCAGACTCAAAGGTGGCTGGAATCTGCATCTGCGCTGTCTGTTCCCCCGCGTTCCGCAGCTTGGCCACACGGGAGATCGATCTTGCTACAGCGACGTGTGCCAGTGTCTGGCCGGAGTTTTCGCCGCGAAGGACGCTGGAGCGATCGGAGTCGTCGGTAAGGACCGCCATGAGATCCGCACCATGGGCTGGCACATCGCCGCTGACGGAAAAATTCACCGTCAAGGTCTTTCCCACCACGTTCAACGAAAGAATGCGGAGAGAGACCCGGGGAGGCAGCGCTTCCTCAGCCTGCACCGCGCGCAGCAACGCTGCGCGGTCGCTGCCCACAATTTGCTCTGCGCCGTTGATGACCATCTGCGGTGTGTACACGCCCTCCAGGTGGAATCGCTCACTATAGGCATTTTGCCGTTCGGTGTAGGCCGGTGAGGAAAAGGGATCAGACCATCCGAGCCCGTTCCAGTAGGTGACATGCTCGCTGATGCCCACCACCAACTGGTTCCCGCTGGTCCGGCTTCCGTTCACCTGCCGCAGCAACGCGTCCGCCGGAGGGCAGCTTGAGCACCCTTCGGACGTAAACAGCTCTATCAGCACCACCTTCGGAGCCGGCCCGTCCACCGCCGTCTGTGCCTGGAGGGTCACCGTCAGAGCAATGGCCATTCCCGCGAAAAGTCGTTTGTACATGGATCCACCAGCTGCGCGTAAGACGCACGCCCAGGCGGGAGAGTTACAGCCCATCTGCTGCTAGGGCCGCATATTGTGAAATCAGGGACATATTCGTCCGCAGATCGCCCCCGGACATGGCCGGAGGGAGACTTAAGGCGCTTAGGGAGCTTAGGGCGCAAACTTTCCACGCGCTCTCCTACATATTCGTATGACCGGCGCGCATCTCTTCATTGAATGTCGGCTTGGTGATGGCAAGAGCCTGCTGCAGGCGGGCGCGGAATTCGGCTTCACGCGCCATCAGCGCCGGGGTAGCGGCGGCAAACTCCGGGCCACCGTCTTTCTCCGCGCTCAAGGTCACCAGCCCGGCGGCGGCCAGTGCGGCCGCCATACGGACCAGCTCCTCCGGGGTGGTGTTGAGGTATTGCGCGTCCCGCGGGTCTGCGATCCACACCGGCTGCGAGTTGCCCAGCACGCCTGAGAGCCAGAAGGCCTTCACCAGCAAAAACTGCTGGCGGCTTTCGTCAGCGGTGTCTGTGAAGAAGAACTTTTTTTGCCAGCGGCTGTAATAGCGCGTGGTCACCGGAACGGGCTGGCGGTTGCCGCTCTTGAGCAGTTCGAGTTGCCCCTGATCCAGCGTCTTGCGAATCGCGCTGTAGATGAAGGTCTCCGCATAGGGCTGTTCCGGTGCCGGGACGATCTCCGCGAAGGTCACGGTCATGCTGGCGGAAATCTTGGCGTGCAGAAGTGAATCGGTGCCGTCGGCCACGTGGACCACTCCATGGACGATGTAAGTATCCGCGCCCGAGACAGAGCGGTGGAAGGGCCAACGGAAGTCGCTGAAAATGATCGGCATACCGGCTATGGTCACGTAGGCATCCGGACGTGGGTTGCGCAGTCGTTTGGCCTCGTCGCGCAAGTGCGCGGTCATCTCCGGCAAGAGCTCAGGACGATTAAAGTCGAAGTCTTCGCTCAGCTCCAGCCGCAGCGTGCGCTCGGCGGGAGCATCTTTGGATAGCCCGATGCGGAAGATAGTGGTGGGGCGGCCATTGAAATCGATTCCCTCCTCGGAGGAGAGGACGGTCAAGCCGGCGTTGGCGGCGGCGATGCCGAGGGCGGAGTTCAGGGCTGGTTTGGTGGGCATGGTTCTACTTTCCTGCGCAGGTCTAATTGATTGTACCGGCACGGGGCCGCTCCAGCGTTGCATCGGACCACATCGGCCGTCCCTACCGGGTCAGCGCGAACGCAACCAGGGTGCGGCCATGCTTGCCCGAGGATTGCTCAAACTCCTGCAGCAACTCCGCTTCGCGCCCCTCCGGATCGACGGGCATTTCGCAGGCTTCAATCTGCTCTTCGGTGGCCCCGTGATAACAGAGTTCGCAGACGCCGAGGCCCTGCTCCGAGCGTACCGGTGGTCCAAAGACGCGGCAGGTCATGGGGCGGGAGAGATACAGATCACAGAGGCCGGTAGCGGGATCGAGCGCGGCGCAGGGCTCGTCGTTGCCAAAGTCCTCAAAACGGGCTTCCGCCTCTTCCGAGGGGTCCAGCAGGCCGGTTACAGGATCACCGGGAAAGCCATGGCTGAGGCGCTCCACCGATTTCCGCGCCCGCCCGCGAATAGATTGGGCGCGCTCCGGTTCGCTGCCGGTAAGCTCCTCAAGTCCCTGCTGCAGACGGGCCGCGTCGAGCTGATTTATGGCGAAGACGCCAACGCAGCATTGTGTGCAACCCGGCTTGCAGACCAGCCACTCTCCGCTGCGCCGGGCGGTGTCGGCCAGTGCCGCGTCGAGTATTTGCACCAGTTGGTTGTCGCCCGCGGGAAGCATAGGACAATGCTAAATCGCCGTAATCCCGGCAAGATTAATCGCGTCTATCAAGTATGGATGAATAGGCGATTACAATAAAGGTGAAACCGCCGCAACTTTCCAGTAGTGTTAAACGTTAAGAGACTATAGGTAAACCCGCCTCGAGGAGATTCGTGAAGAGATTGTGCCGCTCCCCCCGCGTCCTAGGCTCCTTGTTCCTTTTGCTCGGCGCTGTGCAGATCGCAGCGCTACTTGTCGCGTTTGAACGGTCGGCACAAGCCTACGTCGATCCGGGATCTGGCTTCGTCTTCCTCCAGGTTGCCGGTTCCATGTTCGCCGGCGCGGTTTACTATATGCGCCATCGCTTGAAGCGGATCCTTAATGCGATGCGCAAATCATCCCCAATTTCTTCGCCAGCCGGCACCCAGACAGAGGTCGCAGAGAACCAGCCATGACCCAGGGCACGTCGCAAAACATTGCGACGTTTCGCGATCCAGCCGGGTCGCTGCGCATTCATGGCGAACAGGTCCTGCGAACGATTCACCCTCACTATGCAGCGGAATCCCTACGCTTCCTGCAGTCTGACTTAGCCCGGCGCTGGACAGACCAAGGCCATCTGGTCGCGAGCCAAGTGCTGTCTTCGGAAGCAGATCAGCCGCTCCTGCTGGAGCATCCGCGGGTCTTCTTTCCTTCCTATCCTTGGGAATGGACGCCTGGGCAGTGGGTCGCGGCTGGGGAACTGACGCTCGAACTATGCGGCCAGTTGCTCCACGAAGGCTGGATCCTTAAGGATGCGACCCCGCTGAACATTCTCTTTGAGGGCTCGCGCCCGGTTTTTGTCGATTTGCTGTCGATCGAGCGTCGCGACCCGCGCAGCCCCTTGTGGCTTGCCTACGGGCAATTTGCCCGCACCTTCCTACTTCCTCTGGCGGCGTACAAGCACCTCGGCTGGCCCTTGGCCGCAACCCTGAATCGCCGTGACGGTTATGAGCCCGTCGACCTGTATCCGTATCTCTCTAGTCTCGAACGCTGGAGCGCGCCGCTTCGTTCCTTGGTTACCCTTCCTTACCTGTTCGAGAAACGAAAGGGGAGAGGCGGGGCACCGCCCAGGCTCAATCAGGAGCCGGAAATCGCGGGCGCGGTTCTGGAACGAAACTTCAGAGGCTTTGCTCGAGCGCTGCATGCGCTGGAACCAAAGGGACGCGATTCGCGGTGGAGTGAGTACCAGACAGCCGCGGATCACTATACGGACCAGGAGCGGCAGCATAAGCAGGAATTTGTCGACCGAGCCATGCAATTGCTGCGCCCGGGCTCGGTGCTCGATATCGGCGGCAACACCGGTCAATATTCGCGGATTGCTGCCAGCGTGGGCGCGCGCGTCGTCGCTTGGGACACCGACGTTACCTCTTCGGACCGCAACTGGAGAGAAGCCAGGACCGCTGGACTGCCCATACTGCCGCTGGTCGCTGATGTGGCCAGGCCGACTCCTGCGGTGGGATGGTGCAACAACGAATCTCTCACCCTGCTCGAACGGGCGCGCGACCGCTTCGATTGCGTCATGATGCTGGGCATCCTGCATCATCTGCTGCTTGCAGACCAGATTCCCATGGAGGATGTGGCCGCGCTTTTGGCATCGCTCACACGCCATTCCAGCATCGTGGAGTGGGTTCCTAAGACCGATGTGCGCTATATCGACCTTTGCCGCGGGCGCGACGACCTCTATCAGCACCTGGATGAAGATCTCTTTGTCGAACAATTCACTCGCCATTTCACGATCGTGGCTCGGGAGCCATTGAGCAACGGCCGCGTGCTATTTCTATTCGAGAAGAGATGAACCCCCGTTTCGGGGTTTGGTTGTCATTTCGCCCTCCGCTTTGCGGGGTTCCCACCAAGGCTTGTGAGCAAGCGAGAGATTTGTCGCGCAAACAATGCATGACGCCTACCTAATTAGCCAGCTGAAGCGTTTTCCGTGATGGTTCCGGAGCATTCGCCCAGCCCGATACTCACAAATCCCGACCGCTCACAATATCCGCGAAAAGTGATCTCATCGCCGTCCGCAAGAAAACCGCGCTGCTCCCCGGTGGGTAGAGTGATGGGCTCGACACCGCGCCGCGTGAGTTCAAGCAGGCATCCACGGGACTCGTCCCTCGGTCCGGAGACAGTGCCGCTGCCCAGCAAATCCCCCGGCTGAAGATTGCACCCGTTGCTGGTGTGATGAGTCAGCAACTGAGCGACGGTCCAGTAGAGTTCACCCAGGTTGCCGCGGCTAAGCCGTACTGCATCGCAGCCTGTTGTGCGCATGCGAGCGGAACGAAGGTACACCTCAACAATAAGGTCGATTCCGCCCTGCTGACGATCCTCCTCCGAGTCCAGGTAGGGAAGGGGGCGTGGGTCCTCAGGGGAACGGGCATAGGCCGGGGTGCGAAAGGGGGCAAGCGCCTCCATGGTGACAACCCAGGGTGAGATGGTGGTGGCAAAGCTCTTGGACAGGAATGGCCCCAGGGGCTGGTATTCCCAGGCCTGGGTGTCGCGCGCCGTCCAGTCATTCAACAGGCACACGCCAAATAGGTGTAAGGGAGCGCGATCGATGGCGATGGCTTCGCCCAGGTTGTTTCCCGGTCCGACAAAGAACCCGGCTTCGATCTCGTAATCAAGCGCCTGGGTGGGCGCGAAGTGAGGCGGTGCGCCGGCGGCGGGCAAAATCTGGCCGGAAGGGCGTTTCACGGTTGCGCCGCTCATAACAATTGACGATGCCCGGCCGTGATAGCCGATGGGCACATATTTGTAGTTAGGCAGGAGGGGATTCTCCGGCCGGAATAGCCTGCCAACATTCCTGGCGTGATCGATAGAGGCATAGAAGTCGGTGTAGTTGCCGATCCATGCCGGCTTGAGCATGGTGGCGTCCGCCATTGGGAAGAGATGGGGCGCCACGGACCGTTGATGATCGGGAGCCTGGGGATGGTCGGCGCGGAGGAGGTCGCTGAGCCGGGCGCGCAGCGGCGACCAGCGCTCTGGGCCGCACGCCATGAGTGGGTTCAGCGTGCCGGCGGCACAGGCTTCCCGGGTGTCCGCCGGGAGCGATGCTAGCAGGCCGGCTTGCCAGCAGGCGCGGAGGTCCAGTATCTGGTCCCCAATGGCTACGCCGACGGCGGGTTGCACTGCCCTTTGGAATACGCCAAAGGGCAGGTTCTGAATAGGGAATGCGCAACCGGGACGATTGGCCGAGGCTACCCAGCTTCGCCGCTGCGGATCATGTGTAGCATTCATGGTTGCATTTAGGGAATGGGGCTCCCGGTGAAATGTTTTTTGAGCGCCTGCCACACTTCGAAGTAATCGCGCTGCAGGTATTCCGTCTCCAGCGCGAAGCGGGTCGGGTGAAGCACCAACTGGGTCTCGAACATGAAGGCCAGGGTGTCCGCGAGGTAGTGGGGCTTGAGTTCGGCCTTCTCCGCCCGCTCGAAGGTTTCCGCATCGGGCCCATGGGCCTGCATGCAGCTATGCAGGCTGGCAGAGCCGGGAATGAAGCCTTCGGCCTTGGCATCGTATTGGCCGAAGATCAGTCCCATGAATTCGTTCATCGCGTTGCGGTGGAACCAGGGCGGGCGAAAGGTGTGCTCGGCCACCATCCAGCGCGGAGGGAAGATGGCGAAATCGACGTTCGCTGTGCCCGGCACCGCGGTGGGCGCGGTGAGCACGGTATATATCGAGGGGTCGGGATGATCGAAGCTGACGGTGTTGATGCAATTGAAGTTTGCCATGTCGTACTTGTAGGGCGCGTAGTTGCCATGCCAGCCGACCACATCGAGCGGAGAGTGATCGATCCCCGCGGACCACAGCTTGCCCTGAAACTTGCACAGGCTCTGAAACCTGTCGTCCACATCCTCAAAGGCGGCGACGGGAGAAAGAAAATCACGAGGGTTGGCCAGCCCGTTGGCGCCAATCGGACCCAGGTCAGGCAAACGGAAGGGAAGGCCATAGTTCTCGCAGATATAACCGCGGGCAGATTCATCGAGTAGCTCCACACGCATCTTCAGGCCGCGGGGAAGAACGCAGATCTCACCAGGCGCCACCTCCAGAATGCCCAACTCGGTGAAGAAGCGCAGCTTACCCAGCTGGGGCACGACCAACATCTCCCCGTCGGCATTGGAAAAAAAACGGCCAGACATGCTTTGGTTGGCGGCATAGATGTGCACCGCGCACCCCGTTTGGCCTGCCGGAGCGCCGTTGCCTGCCATGGTGATGATGCCGTCGAGGAAGTCGCAGGGCTCGGTGGGAATGGGCAGCGGATCCCATCGGAGCTGGTTGGGAGTGGCAGAAATTTCAGTAAAAGGCCCGCTGCGCAGGTCATTCTCCGGGAGTTCGACGAAGGGTCTGTGGGTGACCGAGGGACGGATGCGATAGAGCCATGCACGCCGGTTGGTGGCTCGTGGAGCGGTGAAGGGAGTGCCGCTGAACTGTTCGGTGTAAAGTCCGAGGGCCGACTTTTGGGGTGCATTCTGACCTTTGGGCAAAGCACCTGGAACCGCTTCCGTCGCAAATTCGTTGCCAAACCCCGATTGATACTGCAGCTTCGACATAAATCCTCCCTGCTGTAGCTGTATACCGGAGGATGCGTAGCATTGCCAACTTGGAACCCTGGTGCTTCTATTAGGCAACTTTTAATGCGGTCGAGGGCCTGTGCCGCCGATACTCCGGACAGAGGCGTCGCTTGGCGCGCTTGAGCAGCCAAATTGAACATCCGGGAAAATTTACCTCCGCGTTACACACAAAAGGTGCCATCCGTAACCGCCGGGGGAAGAGATGCAGAGGACATTTTGCATCCAACAAGGGCAGACTAAATGCGGTCTCACAATTACGCTGCCCCCGAAAAGAACGTGAGGAGTGGTTTTCCGTGCAAGAAGACCACGGAACGGCGTTTCGCATAGGTCTTTAGCAATCGCGTAACCGCGGGGGGCATCCATGCAAACAACCGGCTGGCGGGATAGACAGATGCATAACTATGCGTCGGTGTCTGGGATAGGTTCGCGCTCGTGGCTTCCGATGGTGCTGTTTCTGGCGTGCGCACCTGCAGCTTGGCCGCAAGGCCAGCCAGCGTTGCCCACGCTCGGCGCCGACCAGGTGGTGCAGCGTCTGATGGAGAAGAACAAGGAACGTGCGGCCACTCTGCAGCACTACATAGGGAGACGTATCTATCGTCTGGAATATCGTGGCTTTCCCGCCTCCGCGGATGCGGCGATGGAAGTGGAGGTGAATTTCGACGCACCTGCTTCCAAGCGATTCACCATCGTCAACGCTACCGGGTCGAAGCTGATCCAGAGTCGCGTCTTTCACCGGCTGTTGGAGAGCGAAGAGCAGGCTGGCGACTCGAGTAATCGACAGCACACTGAACTTGGTCCGGACAACTACACCTTCTCCCTTGCCGGGACCGAGGGGACAAACTATGTGTTGAATGTGGAGCCGAAGGAGGACAGCCGGTTCCTGTATCGAGGCAAAATCTGGGTAGACGCACGCGACTTCGCGGTAACGCGCATCGAGGCGCAGCCGGCCCGGAATCCATCGTTCTGGACGACGAAGTCTGTGATCCATCACACCTATCAGAAGGTGGACAACGGATTCTATCTGCCCAAAGAGAATAAGACAGTGACCAGTGTCCGGCTGGGAGGGGTGGCGACTCTGACCATCGAATACGATTCTTATCAGGTGACCGTCGCCAAGCCCGTTGCATCGGCAAGAAAAATTTCCTCCGGCGAGGGATCGGTGTGGCCAGACGGTGGGCTCAACGAGGAAGTAGCAAGGTTTGTTTCGAGGAAATGATGCCTTAGAGCATCATCCGTGCCTCAACGAACATTCCGTTAATTCACGTCGCCGTCATCGGTGGACAAGATCACGCGCCGCCGCCCAAACATACGAGCGTCCAGCGAGTAGCCTCCCGGCCCGAGCAACCCTAAAGCAGCAGTATCAACAATGGAGAAGGCCATGTGCACTGCATCGACTCCTCGCAAGCCGAATATCGCTGCAATCTCGATGCAGACACAGAGCGTACACAGGATAGGGGTAAATGCTCCCAGAAAGAAAAAGGCTGCAAGCACGGCGAGACCGCCAAAGGCCCATTGTGACGAGATGACATCTCCGCGCGGGAACGCGATCATCAGCAGCATTGCCGCCGCCGATAACCTTAGCAAAGCGAGCGCAATGCCTGCCGGGCCCGTGGGAAACATGGAGAAGAGTCTTTGCATTGCAACATGACTCTAACCACCTCTTCCAGGTTGGACAAACGCGAAAAGGGTGCCCAAGAAGCGACCCTTTTGAGGGGGGTACCGGAGGTTACCAGAGAAATATTCCAGGTCAGCTCAAAAGCGATTCGCCCGAGTGCCGGCTCAGAGCTAGAATTGCCCATCCTGCCGCGGTGGCGTTGAGAGCCCGCGAACGGGTTCTCCGCCGGCGCCAGGAGCTCGTTCCGCGTGGAGAAGGTGAGACATCATGAGTAACCAACAGCCGATTCGAGTGCTTACGGTCGACGATCATCCGCTTCTGAGGGGCGGGATTTCGGGTGCAATTATGGCCCAGCCCGACATGACCGTGGTGGCTGAGGCGACCGATGGGGACGAGGCGATTGCGTTGTTTCGCGTGCACCGGCCAGACATCACGCTCATGGATCTCCGCATGCCCAAGGCCAACGGTATCGATGCGATCGCAGCGATTCGCAAGGAGTGGCCCAATGCTCGCATCATTGTCCTGACTACCTACGGAGGAGACGTACAGGCTTTGCGGGCATTCAAGGCAGGAGCTTCCGGATATCTTTTAAAAAGCATGCTGCGGACGGAGTTGATCGATACCATTCGTCTGGTGCACGCAGGCCACCGCCGCATCCCCCAGGAAATTGCCGTCGAGATGGCCGAACACGTCGCTGACGATTCACTCACCAGCCGGGAGCTCGAAACGCTCCGTGGGGTCGCCAGTGGCAGTTCGAATAAGATAATCGCCGAGCAGCTTGGCATCTCGGAGCACACCGTCAAAGGCCACCTCAAGAGCATCCTCTCGAAACTCGGCGCCGCCGATCGTACGCACGCGGTCATGATCGCGTTGAAGCGTGGCTTCCTCGACATGTAATCCAATATTCACTCGGTTTCTGTGGCGATGGGCTGTTTGCTGACCGGCATGCTCCGGAGAGTCTGCAACTCGGACTGAACCCGGGCCCATTTTTCCGGATTCTTCTTGGTGTGAATGGGTGCGTTTGGGTCGGCGTAATAGTTCACAATATCGGATTTGAGGCCGGGCGGAACGGTATGGCGGGGATCGGCAACCAGCCGGTGAAGGAGCTTGGCATAGGTGTCATCCGTGAGGCGATAAGCTCCCGGTTGAACCGGCGCGCCGGTATCCAGGTCGCGGTTGGGAAGCGTCTGAGGCGGCTTGCCAAACCGGCCCAGCGCGGCGCTTAGAGCATCCGTCGATTGATTGACGCTGCGCACGTATTCCTCTTCGGTGGTATCAGTAGGCCCCTTGATTGCCAGCATTTTCAGGGGACCGATCTTAGGCAGAACATAGATGAACCCGGCGAGCGAATAGGTTCCGATGCCGGCCTTTTTACGGTAGTGGTCCCAGTTATTATCGGCCGCTACCTGCGCCACCTCGTCTGTCAGTTTCTGGAGGTCGGGACTCATCGAGTCTGCCGGCATGCGGCTGCGATGCAAAAGAGTGAGCGCGTAGGCGATGCGGGGAATAAAGCTGCGGACGGCGAAGCGAAAGCCCCCGACGTTGACGCGCTGGAATCGGGCTTTGGAGAAGTGCTGACTGAGACCATAGGTTTCATAGAAAGCGGTGGCGAGCTGCTCGGTAGGCACATTGAGACCGACGTGGCGAAGGTAGTGAACGGGCGCTAAGCGGCGATGGGTGATCTCGTTAATGTCGAAGGCGAACTCTGTCTGGATGTGCGGATGTTGCCCTTCGCCGAAGCTGACGACGGGGCCATATTTCGCGGCCAGCTTGGGAAATTCCACGGGCACGGCCCGGTTGATGGCCTGGGAGTGGCCGATGTTGTCGCCGATGTAATGGGAAAGCGCCCCAATGGCAAAGGCAAGCTGGTTGGCATCCTTGGCGTCTTGGAAGAGGTGGACGACGAAGTCGCCGGAGCGCACGTAATGGGTGAGGTCGGAGAAGAAGGGGTCGCCGAAGGGATAGTAGCCAATGTCCTGAATGACGCAGCCTGCGTAGGCGTACGAGCGAGCCCGTTCAAGCTCCTCGGCAGTGATGTTGGGATAGCGGCTGCGCAACAGTGGCGCGATGGAGCTCTGCCATGTCAGGTCGATCAACTGCTCGTGGGTCAGCAGCGAGTAAGCCCCCGCGGGATGGCAGACAAGCAGGAAGCTCAGGAGAAGAGCGGAGGCCCGGGAGATATTGCGCATCGGCTACAGTATCGCAGCGGCGGCATGTGCCTGACTACGGGAGTCATATCCGGTCTTGGGCGGGGCTTCAGCGTCTGCGTGAGAACTCTCTCCAAATTGAGTCCCGTAGGGACGGCTGAGAGTAGCCCAGGACGGACCTGGATTTCTTGTGTAGCTTGTTGGAATCGAGGAGCCTCGTGCGGCATTCCCTGAAGAAAGTCGCATACGCAGACCTGCCTACAGCAGCGGGCAGGAAATCCGGGGTGAGTCCTGGGAGAGATTCGGGAGAGGAACCAGTCCCGCAGGGACGGTTGAAAATTACCCAGGATGCAATGCTGGGGTACTTCTACCTCCGAAACGGACTATTCGCGATTCGGAGCAGCCAATTCAGGACTATGTCCCATAAGCGCTAACTCGTTTAGGATGTTTTTTTCGTCAAACTCCACAAAAATCGTCATCCTGAGCGGAGCGCCTCACAGATTGATCGCGTGACACAGCGCTTGTGGCGCGGAGTCGAAGGACCTCGGCGATGCTTATTTTACCCATGCTGTTCGGAGCTTTTCGACCACTGAAGCCCGACAACAGGATATGCTGCAATACGCACTTGATGGTCACGGGTACATCTTTTCTGCACTGTAATCATCTTCCATCCCCAGGTGCTAGCAAGTTCACGATTTTCGGCCCTAGGGAAAACCCGTAGCGGGCCCGCCCGGTGCGGCTCGGTGGTTGAGAAGCTCCGAACAGCATGGGTAAGATAAGCACCGCCGGGGTCCTTCGACTGCGCGCCACAAGCGCTGTGTCACGCGATCAATCTGTGAGGCGCTCCGCTCAGGATGACGATTTTGTGGGAGTTTGACGAAAAACATCCTAAACGAGTTAGCGCTTATGGGACTATGTCCTGGGTAACTTTCAGCCGTCCCTCCGGGACTCAATTTGAGAGAGACACTGAAGCTCGTACCCTTCATAGATAAAGATGGCGCGGCTCTAATTAAAAGGTGAACTTCAGCGCTCCCTGCAAAATACGCGGCGCCGCCGCGTTGATGGCGTTGCCAAACGTCGAGCTACCAATGTCACCGTCGATCGCGGTAGGGCCGTTAAACTGCGTGTGGTTGAAGACGTTAAAGGCCTCCACTCGGAAGAGCAGGGATTTTGATTCTGTGACAGACAACAACTTGGCGACGGCCATATCGAAATTGTCCGCGCCCGGACCGTAGAAGAATCGCCTCTTGGCATTACCTGGCGTCCCGAGCGCATTCATAGCGAAGGCCGAGGTATCGAAATAATTGTTCCCGTTTTTTCGGGGATTCCCGCTTAAGTGAAGCGGACCGCCCGTGTAATCCGGCTCATCGATGCTGCTGTTGTTGATCCCGTTTGGATTGGTCCCAATCAGTGAATTGTCTCCATTGTTAACCATAGTTACCGGGAAGCCGCTGGAGAAGCGCGTGATCCCGGCCAGAGACCAGCCG